>CBDFKY010000001.1:0-7120 GCA_965248995.1 Rickettsiales bacterium
TGCAAGCGTCGTTAGATTCGGTGAATGTATTTTTATCGGTAATATGCTTCATTCCAGCGCAGTTCATTGCGGAACTGGTGGAGGTCCGTGTGTTGGCCTATCAGCGCGAATTCGATGCCAGCGATGTCGGCAAAGTCCCGCATGTGTTCCGAGGTAAGGTTCTGGCTGTAGCCGGGTGTGGTGGGCGGCCTCCCGCCAGGATCCAGGCCGTGCATCCTGTCTTCATATCGGGGAAAGGCTTCCATAATACGCGGGCTACGGGCAGTTTGGGCAGTTCGTGGACAGGCGCCACGGCGGTGACCTCATTGACCAGCATGCGGAAGCGGTTGCCCATATCGATCACCGAGGCATTGATGGCAGGGCCGGCAGCGGAATTGAACACGAGTCTTACCGGGTCGGCCTTCCCTTCCTATTCCCAGGGGATGGATCTCGCAGACGGGCGTTCCATCGGCGATGGATTCGCAGATCTCCAGCATATGCGCGCCCAGCACCATGCTGTCCGCGGGATCGAAATGATAGGTGTAATCTTCCATGAAGGAATTGCCTCCCGGAAGGCCGCTGCCCATCACTTTCATGGCGCGCACCAGGGCGGCCGTTTTCCAGTCTCCTTTCTCCCGCGAAACCGTATCCCTTGCCCATCAGTCGCTGGGCGGCGATGCCCGGCAGTTGTGTCATGCCGTGAAGGTCTTCGAAGGTGTCGGTGAAGCCGGAAAATCCTCCGTTCTCCAGGAAGGCCTCCAGGCCCAGTTCGATCCGGGCGGCGTCCCGGAGGGAGGAATGGCGTTCGCTTCCCTTCTTAAGGGCCTTGGCCATTTTATATTTTTCTTCATATTCTTTAGCGAGCGCATCCACGGAGGCGTCGCTGATCTCACCGATCACTTTCACGAGGTCTCCGATGCCATAGGTATTTACGGAGTAACCGAATTTCAGTTCCGCCTCTACTTTATCTCCTTCGGTGACTGCCACCTGCCGCATATTATCCCCGAAACGGGCGAAGCGAGCGCCCTGCCAGTCGTGCCAGCCGGCCGCCGACCTCGTCCATGCGTTGAGCTGCTGCAATACGGCGGGGTCCTGCCAGTGGCCCGTGACCACTTTCCGGTTGAGCCGCATTCTGCTCATGATGAACCCGAATTCCCTGTCGCCATGGGCGCTCTGGTTGAGGTTCATGAAATCCATATCGATCTCGTTCCAGGGAATGTCGCGGTTGAACTGGGTGTGCAGGTGAAGCAACGGTTTTTTCAGCGCCTTCAGTCCCCCGATCCACATTTTGGCGGGAGAAAAAGTATGCATCCAGGCGATGATGCCGATGCATTGGGCAGAATTATTCGCGTCCATGCATACCTGGTAGATCTCTTCCGGCGTCTTGACGGTGGGCTTGAACAGGACCCGGACCGGGATCTGGGGCGCTTCACCGAGGGCTTTCGCAATCGTCTGGGAATGAGCCGCCACCTGCTGTAAGGTTTCTTCTCCATACAGGTGCTGGCTGCCTGTGACGAACCAGACCTCGGATTTCTTTAAATTGATCATTATATAGTATTAAGTTATTTGTCAGTTCTGTGATGAGCCAGGCGGGTCCCGCAGGAGTGTATCCGGCGCGGGGTGTGTGCCCTACTGGCCGTAATAGGAGCCGGGACCATGTTTGCGCTCGAAATGTTTTTTGATCAGGGAGTCTTTCATCCGGGGCGCATCCTTCCGGATCTGTTCGGTCAGGCAGGCCATCTGCGCCAGGGATTCGAGCACGGCGCTGTTGTACACTGCTTTTTTCCGGCGTCTTCCCCCAGGTGAAGGGGGCATGGTTGCCCACCAGGATCATTTCCACTTCCTCATAGCTCAGTCCCCTGGACTGGAGGGCATTCATGATCTGGAAACCCGTCTGGTATTCATAGTCTCCCCGGATCATTTCATCGTCCATGGGCGGTGCGCAGGGGATATCGACGGTGTTATGGTCCGCATGGGTGGTGCCGTACAGCGGGATGTCCCTTTGTGTCTGGGCCCAGGCGGTGGCGTAGGTGGAATGGGTGTGCGCGATGCCCCCGATCTTATCCCAGTGTTTGTATAATACGGCATGGGTCAGGGTATCGGAGGAAGGGCGCAGTTTGCCTTTCACGGTCTTGCCGTCGAAGTCCACGATAACCATCTTATCGGGTGAAAGATCTTCGTAGGGGACGCCGCTGGGCTTGATGGCGAAAACGCCCAGGTCCCGGTCGGGGGCGCTGACATTCCCGAATGTAAAGATGACCAGTCCCAGTCTGGGCAACTGCCTGTTGGCGTCGTAAGCGGCTTCCTGTATATGATTGTATTTGCTCATAATCGTTTCGTCAGCCGGCAAGCTGGGTATGATCCGCGATGAACTTTCCCAGTTCGCCATACTTCTGGTATCTGCCGTCATAAATTTCAGCACGGGCCGGATCGGGGCGGTATTCGACCTCAAAGCCCTGTCCCATGGCATCCATGGCGTCTTCCACCTTGTTATAGATGCCGGCGGCTGTTGCCGCGAACATGGCGGCGCCCAGGGCGCAGGTCTGCTCGGAGGCGTGGATACGGATGGGCATATTGATGGTGTCGGCCAGCATCTGCATGATGAAGGGCGATTTTTTGGCGACTCCGCCCAGCCCGATCAGCCCTTTGACCGGGACTCCCTGTGTATGGAAGCGTTCTACGATGGCGCGGGCGCCGAAGCAGGTGGACTCCACGACGGACCGGAAGATCCTGGGGGCATCACTGCCCAGGCTCAGACCGGAGATAACGCCTTTCAGCATCTGGTTGGCGTCCGGAGTGCGGCGTCCATTCAGCCAGTCGAGGGCCAGTTCGTCTCCTTCCCGGGGCGGCGTGCCGGCGGTATGCCTGCTAAGTTCGGGAATTATTTTGTCCAGCGTCTCCGTTATCATCGCCTGGAGAGAGGCGGGATCGATCCCTGCCGGCTGCGATTGCGCCAGGATATGCTGCAGGGGCCAGGCGAGTACATTTCTGAACCAGGCGTATGCGTCTCCAAATGCCGACTGGCCTGCTTCCATTCCCATCATGCCGGGGATGACGGAGCCCGGGACCTGTCCGCAGATGCCTTTGACCAGCCGGCCTTCCATTTCACTGAGCGGAGCGACGAGCATATCGCAGGTGGACGTGCCCATTACTTTACTCAGGTGATAGGGTTCTATCTGGCCGCCCACCGCGCCCATATGTGCGTCGAAGGCGCCCACTCCTATTATAATGGCTGTCGTCAGGCCCAGGCGCTGCGCCCATTCGGGAGAGAGGTTGCCGGCAGCCTGATCGGCGGTATAGGTCCTGGTAAAAAGCCGGCTGGTGAATCCTTTCAGCAGGGGATCCAGCGAAGAAAAGAATTCATCGGGGGGCAGACCGCCGCCGTTGGATCCGAATTCTTTTGCCCATAATGCCTTGTGTCCCGCGGAGCAGACTCCCCGTCTCATGTCGGCGATATGTTTGCCGCCTGTCAGCAGGAAGGGGATCCAGTCGCAATGTTCCACCCAGGAATAACAGGCTTTCCGGACCTGTTCGTCCTCGCGCAGGATATGCAGCAATTTGGCCCAGAACCATTCGGAAGAATAGACCCCGCCGACAAAGCGGAGATAATTGGTATCGAATTTTTCCGCGTGCGAATTGATGGCGGCAGCTTCCCGGACGGAAGTATGGTCTTTCCACAGGACGAAGAGCGCATTGGGGTTGTGCTCAAAACCGGGCAGCAGCCCCAGCGGAGTGCCTGTTTCGTCCACCGCTGCGGGGGAAGAGCCGGTCGTGTCGACAGAGATGGCTTTGATATGGCGGGCCACGGCGGGGCCGGCCTGTGCGATGCAGGAGCGGATGGTCTGTTCGAGCCCTTCGACATAATCCAGGGGATGTTGCCGGAACAGGTTCTGGTAGGGATCGCAGTAAAGGCCCTCTTTCCAGCGGGGGTAATAAAAAACGGCCGATGCGACTTCGCGGCCATCGCCGGCATCCGCTATAATGGACCGCACCGAGTCCGTGCCGTAATCCACTCCTATTACGTATTGTTCCTTTTTCATCATATGGCTGTTCGTCAGGAAATTATTCGTTCTTTACAGGCGGAAAGGGCTGTCCGCTGGCAATTCTTGTCAAAATAACATTTATTTTTTTATTTATTAAAAAATATTTGTGGTGGGGCGGGGGGAAGGCCGGCAGTGGTGGGTTGCTGGGAGGCCGGTAGCGGCGGGCTGCGGGGAGGGACGGGAGGCGGAGGAGAAGGCTACCAGGGTGTTTCGCCATCTTCGCTGTAGAATTTGCCGGTCGGGCCGCCGGCATCCAGGGTGGCGAAACGGACGATGATCCGGGCTGCCTCTTCCGGGCTTTTCTCTCCCCGGTGATTATTGAAATCCGTCGCGGTATAACCCGGATTGACGCAGTTGACTTTGAATGCGGTGTCGCGCAGTTCGTAGGCGAGGGCCACGGTGTAGGCGTTGAGGGCGGTCTTGGAAGGGCCATAGGCGGCGCCTTTGAAAGCGTGGTATTTCCAGCTGGGATCATTGTGCCTGGTAAGAGATGCCAGATCGCTGGTGACATTTACGATGCGCGGCGCGGGCGAATTGCGGAGGAGATCCAGGAAAGCCTGCGTGGTGCGGATCGTGCCGAAGAAATTGGTGTTGAACACTTCGAGGATCGCTTCGGGATCCATGGAGGAAGGTGTCTGTGGAGTCCGGCCCAGGATGCCGGCATTATTGACGAGGGCATCCAGCCGGTCGGTCTGCGCGGCTACCAGCTCCTTTGCCGATCTCACCGAACCGGCGTTGCTGATATCTATCGGGATAACGGTGAGGTCCGTCACCCCCAGGCCTTTCAATTTATGGGCTGCGGCCTCTCCGTTGGCGATTGAACGGACGCCCAGGAAAATATGGTTGCCTGCGAGGCCCAGTTGTCTGGCCGTTTCAAAACCGATACTCTTATTAGCGCCTGTGATAAAGATCTTTTTCATGCTGTACTATTTTCAGGCAAAGATAATGCCACCGGCCTGGGGGGTGATGGGACGGATGAAGGGGTTGATGTTCATTTTCGCGGATGAGGCGGGGGGAGGCGGCGATCAGGGATGCACGTGAGGTGCCGGTCAGGACGGCGGAGGCCCGGTGACCGCGGGCAGGTGTTGCGCGGGCATTATTTTTTTTTCACGGATGGCTGTGCGGAAACCGAGGGGAGTTTCGCCGGTGAGGCGTTTGAAAAAACGGTTGAAATAGCCTGCGTCCCCGAACCCGAGGCTATAGGCGATCTCTTTGACGGAAAGATCGGCATGGAAAAGCGCTCTTTTAGCTTCCAGGATGACCCGTTCCTGGATCAGCGAGGTGGCGGTCCTGCCGGCCTGTTCCCGGATCGTATCGTTCAGATGACCTGGCGTCACGTTGAGTAGCCGGGCATAGTCCGATACCTGGTGCAGCGAGTCATAATTTTCACCGACCAGTTCGTTCAGGCGTTTCATCAGCCCTTTATTGTTGGAAGGGGCAGGGGCCAGATTGGCATCGCGGGAGTAGATCCGGCTCAGGCAGACCAGGAAGATCTTCAGGTAGGATTGGAGCATGCCGCTCTTCCATTCCTGCTGCTGGCTGTATTCCGCCAGGATCTGGGTGAACAAATTATTAAGAAAAAACATATCTTCCGCCGAAAGTCTTAACTCGTGACGGCCATCCGGGTTGAGGAGGATCGGCAGTTTTTTCCAGGCTGTCTGCTCCTGGAGGAGAAGGAATTCTTCTGTAAAAGCAAGAAGGGTACCTTCCAGGCCGGCATTTCTTTCTTTAAGATGCACCTGGTGGGGTAAGGTGAAATAGAGATTTCCGGGGTTCACATCATGGCTTATAAAATCCACCCAGTGGCGGTTGCTTCCTTTTTTTACCAGGAAAAAAAGATAATAGTCTTTCCGGTGCGGCTGGAACAGGAGTTCATTGCGCCGGAGACTGCTGGCGTCTATTTCTTTGATTTCGAACAGACTGTTGCCATCCTGGCTTGCCTGTTGCAGGGTATAATGTGGGATGGCCGGTCGTTGCCTGAGTGCGTACAAGGAAGGACGGTATTAGATGCGTGAATTAAGAAGGGGGGAGAAGTCCCGCTCCTGGCATATAAATTTAAATTAAATATAGGGCGGCAGCCAAATTTTTGTTCATTGAATAAGATACGTAAAAATTATTCTCTAATACTTTATACTGATCAAAAAATATCTATTACGTATTCGAATTATTTAGAAGATATTGATTCCTAGAAGTTTATCTTCGATTTAGCGAGGTAGTTATACAATAAATGCATTAAATTGGCTTACCCTCTCAAACCGCTGGAGAAATGGAAAAAAAGATTAAAATAAATAGGATCAAGACCGTCTTGAACCGAAAAAGATATATCGCATAAAGATCTGGCTAACAGGGTGGGCAATAGCTCCCAACAGCGTAACCAGGATCTGCAACAATGAATTCCAGCCTACCTTAAAATTACTCCGGGAGATTGCTCTTGCACTCGATGTGGACATCCGGGAACTGCTGATTCCTACCAGACATTCCTAAGCATTTTGTCTTATATGGGTGGGTTTACCGGTTATTGCAATGAAATTTTCATGCTGCCAGCTCAGGGCAATTGGTATCTTAGACGCAACAATTAACCCTCAAGCTAACGGATATGCCAGAAAACCTTTTACCGGAAGAGGAAACGAATGCCCAGGAGGAAGGAGCGAGGGCTCAGGAGCCTCCCGGGAAGGAGGGGGAGACTGTACCTGAGATGGTGCAGCAGGAGGAGGTCCCCGCGGTGAACAAGCCGACATTCGGGTCCATGCGCCCATCGACACACCTCATCACTTTTGTGCTTATCGGTGTGAATGTCCTCATTTTTATCCTGATGGCCGTCATGGGGGTCGATGTCTTTAAACCGACCACGGCGAGCATTCTGGACTGGGGAGCCAATTTTCAAACCGCTGACGCTCGGAGGGGATTGGTGGCGGCTGCTGACCAATTTCTTTATTCATATCGGGCTGTTCCATCTGCTGTTCAATATGTATGCGCTGCTGTATGTCGGGTTGTTCCTGGAACCATTTTTAGGCAGGGACAAGGTATTTAGTTTCCTATCTGCTGACGGGCCTGATGGCGAGTGTGGCGAGTTTGTGGTGGCATGATCTCACGGTGAG
>CBDFKY010000002.1:0-173070 GCA_965248995.1 Rickettsiales bacterium
GGCATGGATGGTTTCCAGCTGCTGGGGGGTGAACAGGCCGGATTCGCGTAAGGTCTTGAGGTGAGCGTTCGCCAGAATACCGGGCTGTTCCTGCGCCAGAAGGTCGAAGAATACCGGATCCCTGGGAGAAATGTTGACATGCTTCGCGACAAAATCAGAGAGCGCCGTGGTCACGTCGTAGGACGCCCCGGCCAGCATGCCGCCGCCTACGCCGCCCACCACCGCTCCGGCGAATCCGGTCACGACCGCCAGCGGCCCGCCGGGCGTGCCAAGACCCGCCCCGACCACGCCGCCGCCGATGCCGCCGGCCAGCTGTCCCATCGCCACGGCGACCGCCCGGCTGTCCTGCTGATGCACCGCAATCGCCACGTCGACCACGGTGGAGGCGATGGCCAGCGGCAGGCCGGCGTGTTCCAGCGCTCCCAATACCGCGGGCGATCCCGCTTTGCCGGCGATGACCGCGGAAGCCGCCAGGTTGGAAACGTCGATCCCGATGCCCAGCTCGTTCATGCGTTTGGCCACCCGGTCGCTCTCATACGCCTGCTCGGCGTTCAGCCGGATGCCCAGGCTGAGCGCCGCCATCCCGACATTGCCGCCGGATTCCAGCCCGTGCGCCAGGTTGGCGCGGCGTACCTTCATAGCCTCCATTTCCGCGGCGGCGCCATGGGCGGGCTCCGAACCCCGCTCCAGGCTGGCGCGCTCCAGCGCTTCGACGTGCGACCGGTTGCCCGTCGCCCGCGCTTCCTCGTACGCATGGAAGAGCCTTGTGTTCAATTGCACGGTCTCGCCGTTATGGTGCAGCACGGCCGCGTTGTACGTGCCGGCCTGCCCATTGTATTCCGCAATTTTCTTGACGTCCTGAAAAGTTTGTCCCGCCTCGGCATACTGATAATGCACCGGCTCTTTCAGGGCGGTGAATTTCCCGCCCTGTTCATTGGCGGCAGCGATCCTGCGGTTATATTCCTCCGTTTTCAGCACTTCGTCGTGCAGCGGCACGTTCAGCTTCTTCAGTTCCGCGTTGTAGTGCTCAATATCCGCGATGCCCGCCAGATTGTGCGAAATCTTCATGATTTCCGCGTGTCTGGGAAGGATCTGCTCCTTGTTGAAATGGTAAATATCGCCGTTGTATTTCAGTTGGGCCTCATTATTGACGGAGATCGCGGCCGCCTGTTCCACCGTGACGGGATGCTCCGTCGGAATATACTGCCCAACCTTATAGCGCATCATTTTCTGTTCGTGCCCGACAACGTCCAACCCGGTACGCGCCGCTTCCGCGGCCGCTTCCTTCATGATACGCGCATTGATGTCGTCGATCCCCTGGTTCGTATTCGAAATTTTGCTGTTTATCTCCTTCAGCTTCACGTTGTACTGCCGAATCGCTTCCGGATCCGCCAAAGCCGGCGCAGGTGCAGGTGCCGCAGCTTCAACAGGATGCGGTGGCGGGGCTGCCGCCTCCGCCGGTTTGGCAGCGGGACTCGTGGCCGAAGGCGGCGCGGCAGACGGTGCAGGTGCCTGCGCCGCTCCCGCCTGCCGTTGCGCCAGTTGCCTTTGCGCTTCCGCCGCCAGCTGGTCCCCCGTATAGGGCACTTGCGGCGTCCCGATATCGCTTTTTCTCACAGAAGTCGGCGAGCCCTCTCTCACAGAGGTCAGTGCGCCATTATTCTCCCTCGCCTGCATGTCCAGATGGACCACGCCGGGAGTTCTCGCACTTTTGCCCTCTGTCACTTCTTTTGGAAAAGCAAGGGTTTCGATACTATCCAACCCCCGAAGAGCCGACTGGGCGTTAGGCATTTTTTCAAGTTCGGTCCGCATGCCTTGAAGTTGTACATGTGTAAGCTTGCCCGATTGAAACTGACCCGCGAGTTCGAGCGTGTAATCCATAAAATTCGGCGCCTTCGATGCCTGCAGCAGCGCATTGGCACGCACGGAATCCTGAGCGCTCTGTGCATTTTGCAAAGGAGCCGGTGCCGGTGACGTGGCTGGCGATGCGGCAGAGGGCAGGTCAATCAGAGTATGTTCCAGGCTTTCCTTAAGCGACGCCGTTTTTTGATTGAGCTTTTGCATAGTCTGCTGCTGTTCAGGCGTCATTTTCTTGAACGCCTGCGCGAAGGTTTCACGGGTCGCGGTGACGGCATCCAGGTCGTGCTGTATCTTCTGCGTCGCCTCGTGGTTTGGGTTGATCTGCAGGACTCTCGCTTCCAGCTTCGCCACCACTTGATCCATTTCAGGAAGATGAAGTTTTTTCTGCTCCTGCGCATAGGCGAGATCCGCGACCAGCACGTTTCGTTCCGTTTCGTAGTCTTTAGTCGCGCTGATGTTTCCAGGCATTGCGTCTTTTATTTTGTCTATTTCCTGCGTCACATCGACCAGATGCCGTCTCTGCTTCTCCAGTTCAGCCGGATCGGTAGAAAGTGGTTGAGATTTTAATGCCTCCAGTTCCTGCTTCTTCGCCTTCACGCTTTGCTCTTGTTTTTTAATCTCTTCCTCTCCGGTTTTCATCAGCTCTTGCGCTTTCTCGATCTCTTCATGCAAGAAAGAGAAATCTTTGTTTTTCAGTTCATCCCGGTAGGATTCGGCAGCGTTCAGCTTGTTAACCGCGTCATGATAATCCTGCCGGTTGAATCCACTTTGTTTCACTTCCTGCTGCGAATGTGCCGTGTCCTGCTGCAGTTTTTGAAACGTGGCCTGTGCCTGATAATCTTCAAGTTTGAACTGCTTATGCTTCTCCTCCATCTCTTTCAGGGCATCATGCCTTTGCAGTCTTTCAAAAAATGCCGCGTCCCGCGTTTCCCCGGGAATGGTGAGAAAAGGTTTAGCTACAGGAGGTGCTTGAGGGGCAGGAGCCTGCGCACCATACACCCTTTCTTCTCCGCCGATTTTTGGTGGATTCTGCTGCGCCTCCGCCCAACCCTCCGCAAGTATCTGCTGGTTTTGCGGCTTATTGACGGCTATTATTTCCTTTTGCGCCTGTATGCGCTCGAAGGCGGCATTGTTAACAAGCAACTCCTGGGAGTAGGGATGCAATCCTGATTTCGTATCCACATTCTGTCCGGCAGCACGTTTCTGTCCGAATTCTTCAAGTTTTTCCGTATTCAGATCGCTACGATGGCCGTTCAACTGCCCGTAATTCATGCCTTTGCTGGCATATTCCTTCTCCAGCATCGCCCCTGCCGTATCGAGCGCGTCATAGACCAGGAAGTCGCGGCCTTTGATGATATTGCCTTTTGCATCCATCACATGTTCGGCTTTGAGAAGCTCGTGATAGAGATGACTTGCCTGCTCATCATTCATCGCCAGCGCGGAACCCGGCGCCGCCTGCGTTCTAAGTGCGATTTCAATGACCAGTTCCTGCCCGCGGGGCGACAATTTTTCTATCTTCGTCCATTCCGCCGGTGAGGTGTGATACAGCGTATCCATGATCTGGATCGCATAGCGGCCCGGCTCTTTGGCGGGGTCGATCGCCCTGGCGATGATCTGCTCGGCCGCCGGCTTCCATTCGCGCCCTTCGTTTCCGGGAATGCCGGTCATTTCATAACTGCCCAGGCCACGTTCCTGGAATATTTTCCCGAACGCGTCGATTGCCTGCAGTACGTGGTTGTTGAGCTTGCCGTCGCCGTTCGTCACGTAGGGCAAGGCCGTCTGTGGCGTCAATGCCTGCGGATTGCCCTGTTCCATATGCAGCTGCAGGGCGATGGTGAACGCCTGTTTTATCTCCGGCGCAGTCAGTTGCAGATGACTTTGTTCCAGTACCTGCTGCGGCGTGATATTGCGGCCGCTGCTGATGACCTGTGCCGCCTGAGCGACATACTCAGGCACGCCGAACGCCGTGGCCGGGGATCCCGTGCGAAGTTTTACGGCAACGGCGACCGCCTGCTCTATTTCATTAGGCCTCAAGGATAAATGATGTTGCTCAAGCACCTTCTGCGGTGTGATATTGTCGTTGAGATTTTCGTTTATAAACTGGGCGGCCTGGCGAATATTTTCGGGCACGCTTTCAAACAAGCGAAGGTCGCTTTGCACACGCTTGGCTTGATTATTGAGCTCTTTATAAACGCCGCCGGGTAAGTTTTCCACATCCGGTCTGAGCTTTCCTTCCGCCCCCCGGTTGTTGAGCAGTCGGGGATCGCGGCCCTGTGAAGCGTTAGCGTTAAGTGGTACATCTGCAGGTTCGGCCATAAATCCGTCAGCTATGTTTAATGATCAATTTAATCAGAAAATATTTAACAATATTTTAATAATACTCTTTTTTTATTTTATTTTCAAGTAATCAATCTTAACGTTACTTTGAAAAGTTTATGTCGGTGTGTATCTTCCAACACGGTCATAAAGCCTGATTTCAGCGGAATAAGACCCAGAAGGCGAAAGAGCGCTTTACGCTTGCGTCGCCCCGGGGGATGGGCATAATGGGCGGCATGAAACTGCCATTGTATACTTCACTGCTAGCGTTGACGGTTCTTCCGGGCTGCGCCGCCCTGCTGGTCGGGGGAGCGACGGAAGTGGGCGTGGCCTCGACGCAGGAACGTTCGATTGGCGATAATATCGACGATTCCGGCATCAGTACCGAAATCAATCATCTGTACCTGCAAAATAAGATGGACGGCCTGCTGAAGGACGTCGACGTGCGGGTACAGGAAGGGCGCGTGCTGCTGACGGGCCGCACCGACCGCACTGAAGTGGCGCTGGAAGCGGTGCGGCTCGCCTGGCTGGCCGCCGGTGTAAAGGAAGTCATCAATAATATCGAGGTCGGCCCCAAGGGGACGAACCTGCTGGATTATGCGCAGGACAACCTGATCGAGACGCAGATCGAAGCGCGGCTGCTGGCCACGAAAGGCATCCATTCAGTCAATTACACCGTCGAGGTGGTGGACGGGGTGGCATACATTCTCGGCATCGCGCAGAATGAGGAAGAACGGCACAACGTCGCGTATATCGCCAGTATCACGAAAGGCATCAAGCGAGTCGTCAGCTACGTACGGCTGCGCAATGACCCGTTGCGTCTTGAGAAGACAGGGAAACTTCGTGATAAATATTACAACGGCAATCAGGGAGGGATGACGCGATGATGAAAACATGCGCCGATGCCGCCGAAGCGCTCAGCGGGGTCCTGAAGGACGGGATGACCATCATGTCGGGCGGGTTCGGCCTGTGCGGTATTCCCGAACATGCCATCAAGCAACTCCATTTTTCCAAAGTGCGGGACCTGACCGTCATTTCCAACAATTGCGGGGTGGATGACGCGGGCCTCGGCATCCTGCTGCACGCACGCCAGATCCGTAAGATGATTTCTTCTTACGTCGGGGAGAATAAGGAATTCGAGCGGCAGTTCCTTGCCGGGGAACTGCAGATCGAGTTCAATCCGCAAGGCACGCTCGCCGAGCGGATCCGCGCGGGGGGAGCAGGTATTCCGGCGTTCTATACCCGCACCGGGGTCGGCACCATCATCGCCGAAGGAAAGGAAATACGCAATTTCGACGGAGTGCCGCACGTCATGGAAACGGCGCTTACCGCCGATGTCGCCATTATCAAGGGCTGGAAGGCGGATCGCTACGGCAACGTCATCTACCGCAAGACCGCCCGCAATTTCAACCCGCCGATGGCGACCGCCGCCCGCTTCACGGTCGTGGAGGTCGAGGAAATGGTCGAACCCGAGGCGCTGGACCCTGACAATATCCATACTCCGGGGATTTTCGTGGACAAGGTGTTCGTCGGCAACGCGTTTGAAAAGCGCGTCGAATTCCGTACCGTGCGGGGCGGCATTTCATGAATAAAGGAGCGTTGTAGTCATGGCCTGGACACGTGAACAGATGGCGGAGCGCGCATCGGAAGAGCTGCGTGACGGGTTTTATGTCAATCTCGGCATCGGTATCCCGACCCTGGTCGCGAATTATATCCCGGAGGCGATTCACGTCACCCTGCAGAGTGAAAATGGCATGCTGGGCATGGGTCCGTATCCGCTGCCGAACGCCGTCGATCCCGACCTCATCAACGCGGGCAAACAGACCGTTTCCGAACTGCCCTACAGCGTGTATTTCGACAGCGCCGCCTCCTTCGCCATGATTCGCGGCGGGCATATCGACCTGGCGATTCTCGGGGGGCTGCAGGTATCGGAGGCCGCCGACCTCGCCAACTGGATGGTGCCGGGCAAGATGATCAAGGGCATGGGCGGTGCGATGGATCTGGTGGCGGGCGTGAAAAAAATCCTGGTGATCATGGAGCATAACGCGCCGAGCGGTGACGCCAAACTGGTCAAAGAATGCAGCCTGCCGCTGACCGGCAAAGGCATCGTCAACATGATCGTGACCGAACTCGGCGTGTTCGAATTTCGGGAAGACGGCAGGCTCTATATGATCGAGATCGCCCCTGAAGTGTTGAAAGCGGAAGTAGCTGCGCGTACCGAGGCCGCTTTTACCTTTGATCTGGTGCATGAACGCTGATTGCATTCTTTCTCTTATACAAAGGTTTGATTTGCCTTTAACCTTTATCCGCTGCGTATATAAAATTATATCTTAGGTAATTTTTGGATATCAGAACTTATAAAGATCAGTTTGGATCTAATGATATTAGAAAAATCGAATTCATTTTCAACCTTCTGAATAAGTTAAAGAAGAATAAAAAATTTCTAAATTTCTATTGTGTTGAATTGCGTTGTAGTTTAATTGGAGGCTCTGTACTTGGTGCCCTTCTCATAACATTTTCTATTTTAGAAATGTTTTTATTAGAAGCTTGCTCCCTTTTGGACATTGATCAAGCCGAAGATTATGATGCCAAGATTTTAAACTTTGAAAAGAATAAAACAAATATTTCTAAATTCTTAGAAATTTTAGATAAACATAAAGTTATAGATTCAAATGATATTAAAAAAATAAATGATATTTATCAAAAATATCGTATCCCTTTATCCCATGGCTTAAGAACGAAGGGCATTTATGATTTTGCAAAATCACGTTTATTTTTTCAGACACTATTCAATCCTGAAAACAAACCGTATGCCGTTGTATCTAGAGATATGGAAGATATTCTAGAAGAATCTGGATTAGATTTAATTATAGAAATTTTAATACTGCTAATAAAGTTATGCAAGTAGTGTTATTCTAAAGCTTATTTGGGGTATTATAGTTAATTCAAAATTTACACGGATGATTGTATTATGTTATGATGAGTCATAGCATGGATTTACGGCGTCGCGTTGTTGCGTATGTCAGGGGCGGTGGAAGTAAGGCGGAAGCTGCCCGTCGGTTTGGGGTACACCATGGGTGTGTGTTTGATTGGATCACGCGTGATCGGTTGGAAGCGAAGAAACCGGGTCCGCGCAAGGCGCATAAACTGGACATAGAAGCACTGCAACAGGCGGTGGAATGTCAACCTGAGGTAATGGGTAAGGAACTGGCGGTACACTTTGGGGTAAGGCCGAGTACGATCTGCTATGCGCTGAAGCGGTTGAACATCAGTCGTAAAAAAAACCTGGACGTATAAAGAAAGCGACAACGAGAAACGCAAAGCGTACCTCAAGCGCTGGTGGCGTTACCGGATGCAGGGCAAGCAGTTTGTGTATGTCGATGAAAGCGCCTTCGCACCCACCGCCGAACGCACGCATGGCTTCGCCCGAAAAGGCAAGCGTGTGCATGGGCAACGCAGCGGGCAGCGCAGACCCCGCACCAGTTTCCTGGCAGCCTTGTGCGGCAAGCAAATGCTTGCCCCCTTCCTCTTTCAGGGTACCTGCAACACTGCCGTTTTTAATGCTTGGCTAGAGCAGGAACTCTGCCCGCATCTTACCCCTAACAGCGTTGTCATTATGGACAACGCCACCTTCCATAAATCTACTTTAACACAACAGCTTATTCAGCAACGACAGGCAACGCTATTGTTCCTGCCTCCCTATTCTCCCGATCTCAATCCTATCGAAAAACGTTTCGGCACCATCAAACGATACCGATCCTACACACCAGAAATATCCCTCAATCTTCTCATTCAAACATACGGATAATTATTGAATTGGGTATATAAGGAAAAATGATACTATATATAAAAAGACCGCCTTTCTTCTAAAGAAAGACGGTCTTTTAATTTTAAAATGCGTTGAATTACGCCGCGGCTTTCTTATCCTTCGCCGCATCCGACGAGCTGCCGGAGCGAATTTCGCCCGTCAGTTCACCACCGCGCTCGATCTCGATTTCGCCGTAGGAAATCTTGCCGCGTACTTTGCCGGTGGAGTAGATCGTCAGGCGGTTACGCACCGTCAGGTCGCCTTCGAACAGGCCGCTGATTTCGGCGTCTTCGATGGAAGCGGTGCCTTTGAACGAACCGGTTTCGGAAATTTCCACGGTATGCACGTCTTTCAGCGAGGCATCCACCATTCCTTCGATGACCAGACGGTCGCAGGTGGCGATCTCCCCTTTCAGCAGTATATCATTACCGACCGTCAGGATGCGTTTGTTGTTTTTCATGCCGCCGGCGGGCGCCTGGCGTACATCCGCCGCCGGTATTCCGGAAGAAGCGGGGCGGGCCGTGTTTGCAGCCGTGGAAGAGTTCATGGATTGCGGCGGCGCTGCCTGCGGGACCGCAGGTCGCGGCGCGGCGGCTCCCGTTACTCCGCCGGTGGCAGCGGCGGCACCCGGTGCCTGCTGCGGGCGGTACGCGCCCGTATTGGCGGGGGATGGCGCACGCCCCGCCGTGCTGGCCGGCTGGTAGCCCGACGTCGTATTATTGTTGCCGGACTTTGACTCGCCTGCATCAGTCACATCTAATTCTTCCTGCATATCTTCCTCTTTTCTACGAAACATTCGACAATTCTCCTCAAACACTTTTTTAAAAAACTCCCGGATGATGCGTTCACGCAACAGTCGGGGTGGATTTTTTTACTCCGGATCAATCAATCACAGTGGGAAGCGTTTGACAAGCTGCATTTCGCCACTTCGGGCAAGAATTAAGCCGTGCGGACGCACGGTCCATCCTCAGGCAGCCGCCGCTACCACGCCGCCCGGCGTCATTTTATCCACCGCTTCCGGCAGTATTTTCGCCAGCTGGGCTTTCAGTTCCTCCACCGACATTCCCGCTTTCGCCGCCAGATCCTGCAACGTGGTCGAGCCGAGCGCCTGCTCGACATGCGCCGGTTCGATCGGCTGGTTTGCCCCGGTGCCGACCCATGACTGTACGACGGAACCGAGCCCGTTCTGTTCGAACTGCGACACCAGGCCCTGCATCCCGCCATGTTTCTCCAACAGGTTGGTCACCATCGCCGTCATGCCGGCGCTGACCATTCCGCCGAGTATTCCGTCCATCAAACTCATCGCTTTCTCCTTCACTCTAATGATTCTTCTGCACCTTAGCGTCTTTTTAACGGATCGGCCATGGCATTTTCATACGTCACGCGGAAATGCATCTTCCGCCTGCAATACCGCTTTCGCCGCCATCTGCTCCGCTGCCCGTTTGGAGGCGGCGGTGGCCACACCCGGAGGGTAACCTTCCACCTGCACCCGGATCGTAAAGGCGGGCGCATGGGCGGGGCCGCTGCGTTCCACTTCGCAATATTCCGGCAGGGGCAGGCCCTGTGCCTGCGCCCATTCCTGCAGCGCCGTCTTCGCGTCTTTCGGCGGGACGTGAACGCTGGCCATCAGCGGCGTCCAGTGGGTGACGATGAATTCGCGGGCCACTTCCAGCCCGGCGTCGAGATACAGCGCGCCGATCAGCGCTTCGCAGGCATCCTCCAAGTTGGATATATTACCTCTTCCGCCGGTTCCCAGTTCACTGTCGGAGAGAATCATCTCCTCACCGAGCCCGATGCGCTGGGCCACGCCCGCCAGCGCCTCACCGCACACCAGCGCCGCCAGCCGCTTCGCGAGGTCGCCTTCGCGGGCGTCGGGGAAGGCGTCATACAGCATTTCGGCGATGACCAGCCCGAGGACGCGATCCCCTAAAAATTCCAGACGCTGGTTGTTCCGTTCGCCATGCACCCCGCGGTGCGTCATCGCCAGATCATAGAGCTGCGGGCGGTGGAAGCTATCGCGCATCGGTTAATGGATGGATTTGAAAAAACGGCCACCGCGCAGTGCCCACGGCCAGTCCCACAGTTTCCAGATACTGGTGCGGTCGTCGACTGAGAAGAAAATCAAGCGGGCGCGGCCAATGAGGTTTTCCTCCGGAATGAATCCCACTTCTTCCGTATAGCGGCTGTCCATCGAGTTATCGCGGTTGTCACCCATCATGAAATAATGCTTCTCAGGCACGGTGTAAATCAGCGTATCGTCCTTCTCTCCGCCCTGCACGGCGTCGAGGACGCTGTGGGTCCTGCCGTTCGGCAGCGTTTCGGTGTAGCGCCGCACAGCGGTGATGCTTCCGTCCTCAAGCCGGTCGGTGAAATCGCTCTCCCGTTTCATATCCACGGGCAGGCCGTTGAGATACACCGTTCCGCCCCTCACCTGCACCGTATCCCCCGGCAGGCCGATCACCCGCTTGATGAAATCGATGCGCGGATTGGCGGGCAGGCGGAATACCACCACGTCCCCGCGTTCGGGACGCGCCGAATTGCCGATCCTGCCTTCAAAGAGGTCGAGTCCCAGCGGAAACGAATATTTCCCGTAGCCGTACGAATATTTCGAGACGAACACGTAATCCCCGATCAGCAGCGTGTCCTTCATGGAACCGGAGGGAATATGGAACGGTTCAAAGAAGAAACTGCGGAACACCAGCGCCAGCACGATCGCCCAGAGCATGGTCTTGATATTGTCATCCCACCCGTATTTCGAAGATTTGGCGGGTGCGGACGGGAGGCTTTCGGAGGTGTCGTTCATAGGGCGCACCATACGCCGCGGCAGGAGACTTGCCAAGCGCATATTTTTCGGCGGCCACTTGCTCCTTATACGGACGTATCGGTTTTTTTCTGCGGTTTCGGTGCCGGTTTGGAAGGCTCAGACTTTTCCGGGCGCAGCGCCGCGAGTTCGGTGCGGAGCGCATCGTTTTCTTCGCGCGCTTTTACCGCCATGGCTTTGACCGCCTCGAACTCCTCCCGCGTGACCAAGGAAGTCTTGCTCAGGAACGCTTCCATCTGGCGGGCGATGGCGGCTTCCATTTCCCGTTTCATGTCGAACACCATGTTGGTGGCGCCCGACATCATCCGTGCCATATCGTCGAATAATTTGGAATCTTTCTGCATAGGGCCGTATGTTAGCAGAGTTTTACGCCTTATGCAACGGGTGTGCCGAGCGATAGACCTTCGAGAGTTGCTGCATGTCCACCGCCGTATAACGCTGCGTGGTGGAAAGGCTCGCATGGCCGAGCAATTCCTGGATATCCCTTAAGCTCCCGCCTTCTTCCATCAGATGCGTGGCGAAGCTGTGGCGCAGCGCGTGGGCGGACGTGTGTTCCGGCAGCATACACGCCCGGCGGAGCGTGATCAGCGTACGGGCGTAGACGGCGGGCTGCAGTTTCTTCCCCCTTGCGCCGTAGAAAAGAACGGCGCCGGACGTATCATACGGGCAGAGATCCTGATACAGGGTGACGGAAGCGCGTACCTGCGGCAGGAGCGGCACTTCCCGTTCCCTGCCGCCCTTACCGATGATCCGGACGGTGTTTCCCCTTACCATCGACGCGGTCAAATTCAGCGCTTCGTGGATACGCAGGCCGGCACCGTACAACACCATCGCCAGCGCCTTGTCCCGCGCTCCCGTCCAGTCGGGAGCATAGAGGGAATCCAGCCGTGAGAGCAGCTGTTTCATTTCCTCCTGCAGGAGCGCTTTGGGGCGTACCTCGTGGCGTCTCGGCGGACGCAGGGCAAGCAGGGTGCTTAACGTGACGGGACTGCCTTCAGCAGCGTAGGTTTCCTGCAGAAAGCGGGCGAAATGCTTGACGGCGGACAGCGCCGCCGCTGTCGAATGGGCATCGAAGCCGCTGCGGTGGCGTTCCGCCAGCCAGCCGCGCCATTGCTTCGGCGTCATTTTCTCCAGTGTTTCCACGTCGATTTCTTCGCCTGTATACACGGAAAAAAACCGCAGGAAGGAGAGAACATCGTGGCGATACGCTATGACAGTGAGCGGTGCATAGCGGTCCACGTCCCGCATCCGCACCTGCCAGGCCTGGTAATATCCGGCGAGCCGCTCAGTGAAAGGAAGAACGGGCGGCATCTGCTCCTTCACAGCAACCCGGCCTGATCATAAAGCAACTGATCCAGCCGTATTGCGCAGGCGGCCGCTAAGAACTTGAAGGATTCCGCTCCCTGCCCGTCCTGAAACCGTCCCGTCTCACGCACGCCCAGCGCAAGCAGGCCCATGCGGTCCGCCATCGGCAGGGAAAGGGAAAGCAACGCCACCGAGGTCGCCAGTTCCGAGCATTCCTGAAATACGATCTCCGCCAGCCAGGGATGGTCCAAGGCGCTGTCCGCTACCATCCGCACCTGCTGGTCGGGCGAAAACAGTTCCCCGCAGCTTCCCGTTGCCAGAAACGCCAGTCCGGAATAATGCTGTTCCGGGTAGTAGCTCTCCATCACGCCGAGCACGTCGCTTTCCAGTACCAGACGTATCACGTCCACCTGGAACAGGGAGACGAAATCAAGGCAGATACATTCCAGGAACTGCTCCAGGGTGCGCGCTTTCATCAGGCTTAAGGCCGCCTGATGCACGCTGGCCTGCAGGGAATGGCGGGCATGGTTGCCGTGCACCACGCTGCTGACCGACTGTTCCGCTTCCTTTACTCTCGCTTTGAGCGCCGCAATCGCGTAATGCTGAAAATCCAGGATCGTTTCGCCGCGCTGCGCCTCTGGTATTTCCAGCCATTGCACTATTTCGGGATGCTCCCGCAGGAATGCCGGGTGCGTGCGCAGGTATGCCAGCACGTCCTGCGCGTGAATCTGGGAGGGGGATGGAAGGACCGGTTTCATCTCCCCAACCTTGCCGCCAAGCGCTTCCTCATGCAAGGGAAAAGGATAAACGCAGGGCTTACGCGATCGTCTGGCCCGTTGCCGCCCAATCCTTGACGAACGCGGCGACGCCTTTGTCGGTCAGCGGATGGTCGAGCAGCTGGCGGATCACCTTGTAGGGAATGGTGGCCACATGCGCGCCCATTTTCGCGGATTCCACGACATGCAGCGGGTTTCGCACGCTGGCGACCAGCACTTCGGTCTCAAAGTCGTAATTGTTGTAAATCGTACAGATTTCCTCGATAAGGCCGAGGCCGTCCATACTGATGTCGTCCAGCCTTCCCACGAACGGAGAGACGAACGCCGCGCCCGCTTTCGCCGCCAGCAATGCCTGAGAGGCCGAAAAGCAGAGCGTCACGTTGACCATCCGCCCCTGCCCGGCGAAATACCGGCAGGCTTTCAGGCCGTCCCACGTCATCGGTACTTTGATCGCGATGTTTTCCGCGACGTTGGCCAGCACACTGCCTTCGCGCTTCATGCCTTCGAAGTCGGTCGCCGCCACTTCGCCGCTGATCGGGCCGTCAACCAGCCGGGCGATTTCCTTGAGCACTTCCAGAATGTTACGCCCCGACTGCTTGATCAGCGTCGGGTTGGTGGTCACCCCGTCCAGCAGGCCCGTGGCGTGTACCTCGGCGATTTCTTCCATGTTGGCGGTGTCGATAAAAAATTTCATACCTGTGATCCTTACGCTATCAGTAACAGTTTCGTTTCCGCTTCCATGATATGGCGCTCAAGCGAGGCACGTTTGATCTCACCCTCGGTTTTGGGAAGCGCCTCACGCAGTCCCGCCAGTTCCTGTTTGATCGCGGCCTTATCCAGCGAGGAGAGCGGTTGCAGGGATTCGGCCAGCACGATGCATTGGTTGTTAGACACGTTCGCATAGCCGCCGCCGACGAAATACCGCTCGATCTTCGTCTCCGACAGATACACCTCCAGCTTGCCGGGGCGGATCATGGAGACGAACGGCGCATGGTGGGCCATCACGCCGAAATCCCCCAGTTCTCCCGGCACCACCACCATATGGACCGGTTCCGAAAGGATGCGGGCTTCGGGGGTGACCAGTTCCAGATGCAGCGAATCCGTCATCCCTTTAAGCCGCCTTCGCTATCTTGTTGGCTTTTTCAATGGCTTCATCCATACCGCCCACCATATAGAATGCGGATTCAGGCAGGTGGTCGTATTCACCGGCGATGATCGCCTTGAAACCGGCGATGGTGTCACTGAGCGACACCAGTTTACCGGGAGAGCCGGTGAAGACTTCCGCCACATGGAACGGCTGCGAGAGGAAACGCTGCACTTTGCGGGCCCGAGCCACCGTCAGCTTGTCTTCTTCGGAAAGCTCGTCCATGCCGAGAATGGCGATGATATCCTGCAGGGATTTGTAGGTCTGCAGGATTTTCTGTACGCCGCGCGCCACGTCGTAATGCTCTTCCCCGATGATGCGAGGGTCGAGAATGCGGGAAGTGGAATCGAGCGGATCGACCGCCGGGTAGATACCGAGTTCCGCGATCTGGCGCGATAACACCGTGGTGGCGTCCAGATGCGCGAAGGTCGTCGCCGGCGCCGGATCGGTCAAGTCATCCGCCGGGACGTAGACGGCCTGAATGGAAGTGATGGAACCTTTCGTAGTGGAGGTGATGCGTTCCTGCAACGCCGCCATGTCGGTGGCCAGCGTCGGCTGGTAGCCTACCGCGGACGGGATACGGCCGAGCAGGGCCGAGACTTCCGCGCCGGCCTGCGTGAAACGGAACACGTTGTCCATGAAGAACAGCACGTCCTGATTTTCCTGGTCCCGGAAATATTCCGCCATGGTCAGGCCGGTCAGCGCCACCCGCGCCCGTGCGCCCGGGGGCTCGTTCATCTGGCCGTAGACCAGCGCCACTTTAGAAGCCTTGATGTCTTCCAGGTTGATGACGTTCGATTCGATCATTTCATGATACAGGTCGTTCCCCTCACGGGTACGCTCGCCCACCCCGGCAAATACCGACACGCCGCCATGCGCTTTCGCGATATTGTTGATCAATTCCATGATGAGGACGGTTTTGCCCACCCCGGCACCGCCGAACAGGCCGATCTTGCCGCCTTTCACGTACGGCGCCAGCAGGTCGATCACCTTGATGCCGGTCACCAGGATTTCCGCATCGGTCGCCTGTTCCATGAAGCTCGGCGCTTTGGCATGGATGCCCGCCGTGCGGGTGGCGCCGCACGCGCCGCGTTCGTCGATCTCCTCGCCGATCACGTTGAAAATCCGCCCGAGCGTTTCCGGCCCTACAGGGACGGTGATCGGCGCACCGGTATCCACCGCTACCGCGCCGCGCGTCAGGCCTTCCGTCGCATCCATGGCGATGGTGCGTACTTCGCCTTCGCCCAGATGCTGGGAGACTTCCAGCACGAGACGGCGTCCTTCCAGGTTGATTTCAAGCGCATTGAGAATGGGCGGTAACTCCCCCTCGAACCGAACGTCGACGACGGCCGAGATGACCTGCGTCACGACTCCCTGCGATTGCTTGACTGTTTTCTTTGGCGGCATATGTGTATTCCTTTTATTATCCTGCGATGAGTGGGTCGTCGAAGTCCGAGGCGCTACAGCGCTAGACCGCCTCCGCCCCGGAGATGATTTCAATCAGTTCCTTGGTGATGGCTGCCTGGCGGGAGCGGTTATATTGCAATGTCAGCCGTTTGATCATGTCACCGGCGTTGCGGGTGGCGTTATCCATCGCCGTCATGCGGGCGCCCTGTTCGCTGGCGGCGTTTTCCAGCAGTGCGCGGAAAATCTGGATGGCGAAGTTGCGCGGCACCAGGTCGGCGAGGATATCGTCCTCCCGCGGCTCGAATTCATAGACTGCGGAGGCGCGGCCCAGCATATCCTCCAACGGGTCGTGGTTGACTTCCATCGGCATGACCTGCTGCATGGTCACGGTCTGCGAAATGGCGGATTTGAAATGGTTGTAGACGATGTGAGCGACATCGATATCGTACTGCTCGATCACTTCCTGCACCGCTTCGGAAATCGTGTCGGCGATGGTGAATTCGGGACGGTTGCGGTACAGTTCCCGCATGCTGCCGACGATGATGTCCTTATACGCCCATTCCAGCTGTTCGTACCCTTTCTTGCCGACGCAGAACAGGAACACCTGCTTGCCCTGCGACCGCAGCGCGCCGATGCGCTGGCGTGTCTCCCGCACGATGGAGGAATTGAACCCGCCGCAGAGTCCGCGGTCCGCGGTCGCCACGATGATCAGATGGTTTTCCTGCCTGCCCGTACCGACCAGCAGCCGCGGCAGTGCGGCGCTGCCTTCCAGGTTTTCGGTGACCGACTGCAGGACCTGTTCCATCGCCTCAGCATACGGACGGGCCGCCTCCGCCTGCTCTTTCGCGCGCCGCAGTTTCGCCGCCGCCACCATTTTCATGGCTTTGGTGATCTTCTGCGTGTTCTTCACGCTGCGGATGCGGAGTTTGAGGTCCTTTAAGGTCGCCATGGCCGGATTATCTACTCTATTTCATCAGTTTCAGCACATCTTCGATGGCCGCTTTCAGTTTCGCTTCCGTCGCGTCGTCCAGTTTCTGGGTCGTGCGGATGGAGGTGAGGATCTCGCCCTGCGTCGTGCGCAGATCGCGGAGCAAGGTCTGCTCGAATTTACTGACCTGTGCGACGGTCAAGACATCGAGATACCCCCTCACCCCGGCATAAATCACGCAGACCTGCTCTTCTACCAGCAGCGGCGCATATTGAGGCTGTTTCAGCAGTTCCGTCAGGCGCTGGCCACGCGAGAGCAGTTTCTGCGTCGCGGCGTCGAGGTCGGAGCCGAACTGGGCGAAGGCTTCCATCTCGCGGTATTGCGCGAGTTCCAGCTTGATGCTGCCCGCCACCTGCTTCATCGCCTTGATCTGCGCGGCGGAACCTACCCGGCTGACCGAGAGGCCTACGTTCACTGCGGGGCGTACGCCTTTATAGAACAGTTCCGTCTCTAAGAAAATCTGGCCGTCAGTGATCGAAATCACGTTGGTCGGGATATAGGCGGACACGTCCCCGCCCTGCGTTTCGATCAGCGGCAGCGCGGTGAGCGAACCGGCTCCCTTGTCATCCGACATTTTGGCGGCCCGCTCCAGCAGGCGGGAATGGATATAGAACACGTCCCCCGGGTAGGCTTCACGGCCGGGAGGACGGCGCAGCAGGAGCGACATCTGGCGGTAGGCCACCGCCTGTTTGGAGAGGTCGTCATAGACGATGGTCGCGTGCATGGCGTTGTCACGGAAATACTCGCCGATGGCGCAGCCCGTGTACGGTGCGAGGAACTGCAGCGGCGCGGGATCGGACGCGGTGGCGGCAACCACCACCGTATAGGCCATCGCCCCGGCTTCGGTCAGCGTCTTGACGACCTGGGCGACGGTGGAGCGTTTCTGGCCGATCGCCACATAGATGCAGAACATCTTGCCGGTGTCGTCTTTCGCGGCGTCGTTCGGTTTTTTCTGGTTGAGGATGGTGTCGATGGCGATGGCCGTCTTGCCGGTCTGGCGGTCGCCGATGATCAGTTCCCGCTGGCCTCTACCGATCGGGATCAGCGCGTCGATCGACTTGATGCCCGTCTGCACCGGCTCATGCACGGATTTGCGGTAGACGATGCCGGGGGCTTTCACTTCGACGCGGCTGCGGGTTTCGGAAGCAATGGGTCCCTTTCCGTCGATCGGGTTGCCGAGCGCGTCCACGACGCGGCCGAGCAGGCCTTTGCCCACCGGCACGTCGACGATGGTATCGGTACGGCGTACCGTCTCGCCTTCGCGCACGTCGCGGTCGTCCCCGAACAGCACCACGCCCACCGTTTCATGCTCTAGATTCAGCGCCATGCCTTTCATGCCGCTGGTGAATTCCACCATCTCGCCAGCCTTGACGTTATCCAGTCCGTAAATGGTCGCCACCCCGTCCCGCACGGAAATCACCTGTCCCACTTCGGCCAGGTCGGCATGGTCGGCGAGTCCGGCGATCTGCTGCTTCAGGATGTCTGATAACTCGGATGGGCGAATGTCCATAATACGTATTCTCTTTAAAATTTACTTCGTTATTTACCAGTCTTATCTTCTTCGTTCCGCACTCAGGCCGCGGAAATAATGCTGTCCAGCCGTTCCGCCGCTTTGGCGAGTTTGCCCGCCACCGTCGCATCCAGTTCCCTGGAGCCCACCCGGATCTTGATTCCTCCGAGCAAACGGCTGTCCACTGCCGGTTTTATCATGACCGTTTTGCCGAACGCGGAAGCCAGCGCCGACGCGATCGCTTTCGAATCCTTGGCGGAAAGGGCTTTTGCGGTCGTGATGTCCGCCTCCACCTCACCGCGTAGAGAGCGACAGATGCTCGCATACGCTTCGCTTACAGCGGTCAGTAAGGCCAGACGGTGATGTGCGGCCATCACCTTCAGAAAGCGCACCAGCGGCGCGGATAATCCCGATGATTGCGCGATCAGGTCGATCGCCTTTATCTTTTCATTCACTCCCAGCAGCGGGCTTTCACACACCGTGCGAAACGGCGGGGATTCGACCATGCAATTCACGACCGCCTGCAATTCCTGTTCCGTCATGTCCGGATCCGCGTTCTGCGCCACGACCACATCGAATAATGCTTTCGCATAACGCTTGGCAATGTGGTGCGCGGCTGGGGTACCAGTCATGAATTAACAATCTCTATACATATCAACAGGGTGGAAGGAATCAGGTGAATTGGCGGGAAATGTAGCGAAACCGGGCAGGCAGTTCAAGCAATTTCTGTGTCTTTCTTTTTTACGTTATTTAATCATTTGTTGGAATTTTTTACAAAATCATACAATTTATATATCTGCTCAATGTATTGAATGAGTAAAAATCCGAGCATGGAATATTCAGCAAAAAAAACACTCTCAGTATTTGAGAGTGTTTGTCAGGGCCGCGTAATCAGTACAGGTTATTCCTGTACTGGCGGATCTGTTTGCTGATTCCTCGCTAACGATTTCATTTGCCGTAACTTGGGCGCGGTTGCGTCCAGCGATTTGGGCTTGATGCTGATCGGCAGCGGGAGTCGGCGGAGTCGGAACCTGGCTTGCGGCCGTTTCCGGTTTACCTTTTTCTTGAGCCATGTTTCTCCTGTATATTGGTGGAGTTCTTGCATGTATCACCTCAATTAGCCTTGCATAGGGCAAGGTAGTTAGGTAGCTTCCACTACTAGATTCTTTTCATAATGTTATAAAAAGAATTAAGGTGAACAGAAAACATAATAGTTCATTAATATAATTACAATATAAATTACACGTTCATCACGCCAGTATATTATGTCTACCAGCCTCGACACCGAACCTTATCGCTGCGGTTTCATCGCGGTGATCGGCGCGCCCAATGCCGGCAAATCGACCTTCGTCAACCATATGGTAGGCGGACGGGTGGCGATCGTCACGCCGAAGGTGCAGACGACGCGCAACCGCATCCTCGGCATCACTACCGAAGGGAACACCCAGTTCATCTTCATGGATACGCCGGGGATCTTCCGCGCCGGCGCCCGGTTTGAAAAAGCGATGGTGCAATCCGCCCACGCTTCCGCCGGTGAGGCGGACGCCGTGTTGATCATGGTGGACTCGTATAAGGGAATCACCGAGGAAGTGAAGGACGTGCTGGCATCCGTGCGGGGTGCCGCCATACCGAAAGCCGTGGTGCTCAACAAAGTGGACAAGACGCGCAAGGAGATATTGCTGGCCCTCGCCACCGAAGTCTGCGGCCGATGCGAACATCCGGGAATGTTTCATGATATCCGCGCTGAAGGGCGAAGGCACCGGCGCGATCCGCAGCTGGCTGCATTCCGTCCTGCCGGAAGACGCCTGGCATTATCCCGCCGACCAGATGACCGACGTTCCCATGCGGCAACTGGCGGCGGAGATCACCCGTGAGTCGCTGTTCTTCCGCCTGAAGCAGGAACTACCTTACAGTATCGCCGTGGAAACGGAAAGCTATGAGGAGCGGAAGGACGGCAGCGTCCATATCCGCCAGGTCGTCTTCGTGCAGAACGACAACCAGAAAAAGATCGTCATCGGCCATCACGGCGCCATGCTGAAAGACATCGGGCAGGCGGCGCGGGTGCGCATCGCCCGCTTTACGGAATGTCCGGTCCATCTGTTCCTGTTCGTCAAGACGGTGGAGAACTGGAAGGACCAGAAAGAGTTTTATACGTCGATCGGGCTGGAGTATTAGGAAAGAATCTTATTCGCCTCCGCGGCGAGTTGCGCTTTCATCTGCGGTTCGATCGCGGGACCGCTGATGCCTAAAGGGCGCGCTTCGCGGAAATCATGCAGGCGGACGGTGGTGACGGGCGGCGAGGCGGCGACCGGCGGTTTGGGCTGGCGGGGATCGCGGGTGAAGGTGCCGTCCGAGATCATGCCGACCAGCGCTTCCCCCTGATCGGAGATGAGCGGCGTCGCGCCGGCAGCAGCGGCAGGGCGCTCCGTCCCGGTTACTTTATCGGCGGCGGATTTGACCAGAGTCTCCGCCTGGCTCATGATCGCCCCTTCTCCGCCGGCCATGCCTTCCACGGCAGCCGTCACGGCGGACACCGCGGCGCCTGCGACGCCGCCGAACAATCCGCCGCCGAGGATCTGCGCTCCGGTGGAGATGGTGTCCCCCGTCGCCGCGCGGTATACCTGCGATACGAAAGGAATATGCTGCAGCGGATTGATGACGTCCACGATGTTCGACAGCAGCGCCTGAGGGGAGCTGAAGGCGCCGGGCGCGGCATTGGGAACGAGTGCGGTAGGCTGGATGGTCATGGCGGAACCCCTGGTCGTTATTTATCCTATCCTACGGACTTGCAAAAAACATACCAGGCCAGCTCAGGCTTCCTTATCGCCAGTCTATATTAGTTATAACGTCCCTGAGTCGCATGCTTCTCTTTCGCTTCCGTCAGCCGGTCCTGCGACAGCGGATTGTTTTTCTTGATCTGTACGTAAGAAAAAATGATGATGCCGAGCGCGACCAGCATAATGAGTCCTTTAAAGTTCATAAGCAGCTCCTGAATGAATAGCGTTGTGAGTACCGTGGAAATTGAATATAACTATCGCTGCGCGCATTTGCAATATTGAGATATCATTACTTTAACTTTATGACGGATTTTTAGGGATGCATAAAGGATATGGAAGCGTATGAAAGGGCTGATCGCCGATATCCGTGGTAACAGCGCGAAATACGGCCGTACCGTCAGCAGTTACGACCTGCTGAAATGCGCCGCCATTTTCCTGATGACCTGCGACCATATCGGTTATTTCTTTGAGCCGGGCCAGCTCTGGTGGCGGGTGGCGGGACGCTGTTGCGTCCCCATCTGGTTCTTCCTGGCCGGGTACGGTACACTTGCTGCGCCGAAGCGGGAGCTGTACTGGCTGGCGGGGTTCATGATCCTGGCCGACATCGCCTTTTCCTCCGAGATTTTCCCGGTCAATATCCTGGTGACGATCATGGTGGCACGCTTCGCGATCAGCCATATGGCGACGCGGGACAGGGACGCGTTCATGGTCATCGCTTTCGCGCTCGCCTGCTTCGTGCTGCTGCCGATCACGCTGCACCTGTTCGAATATGGCAGCCAGGTCTTCCTTTTCACGCTGGCCGGGTATTACCGGAAACAGATGCCGGACCACTGGCTGGGCGGCTTTACGCTCTGCGTCGCGTGCCTGATATTCATTCCGATGCAGGCGTTCTCCTTCGCCATGCCGCACGTCCATGCGGCGGTGATGATGAGCGGAGTGATCGGGGTGTGCTTCGTGCTGGGGCGTTTTTCGGTTCGTCGTTATTCCTTGGTGGAAGCGACTCCCATCGCGCCGCTGATCCGGTTGATCGGCCGCAATACACAGTATTATTACGCGTTTCACGTCGTGCTGTTCCTGGCGATTTCGAGGTGGCTGCATCCGGTGCCCTGGCAGCTCGTCTGGTTCAGGCAGTAGGCCCTGCCGTGAAACGCGACGTGCTGATCCTCACCGGCCCGACCGCGTCCGGCAAGTCCGCGCTGGCGGTCGAGTTGGCGAAAGAACGCGGCGGCGTCGTCATCAATGCCGACAGCATGCAGCTTTATCGCGACGCGCCCATCCTTACCGCACAGCCCTCCGAAACGGACCGGGACGCCGTGCCGCACCGGCTTTACGGCATACTGGACGCGGGCGAGGCGGGGTCCGTCGCGCATTGGCTGGCGCTGGTATGCGGTGAAATCCGCACTGCTTGGGAGCGGGGGCGCCTCCCTATCGTGACGGGCGGGACGGGACTCTATCTGCACGCATTGATGCGCGGTCTATCCCCCATTCCCGATATATCGCCCCAGATACGCGGCGTGGTCAGGGAGATGGGCACGGCTGAGCTCCATAACGCGTTACGCATCGAAGATCCCCTCATGGCCGGGCACTTATTGCCGAGCGACGGGCAACGGATGGCGCGAGCGCTGGAGGTGATCCGCGCCACCGGCGAATCGCTGCTTCACTGGCAGAAAACGGCAGGCGTTCCGCCGCTGCCGGAGGCATCGTTCACGGTGCAGGCGCTGGTCCCGGAACGTTCCCCGCTGTATGAGCGGATCAATTGCCGCGCGCTGGCGATGATGGAGGCCGGCGCTGCCGCGGAAGCGGCGGCGCTGCACGCGCGAAACCTGCCCCGTTCCCTGCCGTTGCTGCGTGCCGTGGGAGTCCGGGAACTGCTGGGCTATCTGGACGGTCAGGCCACATGGGAGGAGGCGATACTGCGGATGCAGCTCAGCACGCGCCGCTATGCCAAGCGTCAGATCACCTGGATCAGGCACCATTATCCGGATGCCGCTGCGGGCTGCTAGCAGCGTTCCTGCGACGCGGATCTCACTCCTCCTGATGCGATCGCGGCAGGGGTTATCGCCCCGCCATGATGCTCCATCGGTGCTCCGAGGCCGGCAAGGTTCACGTCTTTCAATGCCACGTTGAGCGCCGCGTGATCGTGATCCGGCAGACTGCTGCGTTTCTGCTGCACCAGCTTGTTCGCCTCACGGTTGGCGAAACCGTCCATTTTGTCCCAGGCCATGTTTCCGGTACCCTTGGTCAACTCGGAATACTCGATATCGTTGTTGGAAACCAAATCGGTGTTAGGCCCATCCTTTGCATATTTCGGATGGGCGGCATCCGGATTGGTCACGGCGCGGACCGCTTCAGTCAGTTTTTCGTAGCTGACAGTACCGTCTTGTTTTATGACACCTTGCACACCGGTAACTGCCTCCATTTGTCTTGCAAAGGTATTCACCCTTTGTTGGCTTCCACCATGGGAGCGGATCACGATCTCTTCAGTCAGCGGCGCGTAACCGTTATTTTCCGCCGTTGGCTGTTCCGGTGGCGAAGCGGAAGTTGGGGGTGCCGGACGGGTCACCCCTTCAATTTCTCCTTGCACTTTGCGTTTTACCACGCCTTCAAGCTGATTAAGAGCGCCATCAAATAATCCCATTATTTTCTCCTATTTGCATAAAACGATCATAACAGATTATCTTAGTTTTATTAAGAAAAAATAAATTTAATGGTCTTATTAATGTCAATGATTGGCTTAGAAGACGAACTGACTGGCAGTGAGGGTCCATGCGCCTTCGATGTTTATCGTGAACCCGCTGGTATCGTCAACAATGATCGTTTTCGCGCCGGAGACGTAATAGCGCAGTGACGTGGGATCGCTGTCCGGCATGCTGCTCGCGACGATACTGTGAAAGCCGAGCGCATGGACGTCGATGAGGTCGATCAGTTCGTATCCCGTGATGCGGTCGGGAGCGCTCGCGGTGCTATCGGTCAGGCTGAGATACAGGAACGTGTCGCTCAGCGCCCCGCCGGTCAGTACGTCGGAGCCGCCATCGCCCTGCAGCGTATCGTTGCCGTTGCCGCCGAGCAGCGTATCCAGCCCGGCTCCACCGTGCAGCGTGTCGTTGCCGTCATTGCCATTCAGGTTGTCGTTGCCGTCACCACCGAGCAGGCTGTCCGCGCCGGTGCCGCCGAGCAGGGAATCATTCTCGGTCCCGCCGTCCAGCACGTCGTTGCCATTACCGCCGTTCAGGGTATCATTTCCTCCCTCGCCCCCAAGCGTATCGTTACCGTCGAGCCCGAGCACGCTGTCCGCTCCGAGCCCCGCCTGGACCAGATTATTCAGGCTGTTGCCGGTCACGACGTCGTTCCCGCCGAACGAGAAATAAAAACCGTCCGTCATAGTGACGGTGTTCGCCGCGTTGGTGCCGAGATAGGTCGATAAGGTGTAGGATACCCCCGCGGCATCTTTCAGGATTTCGATCTGCCCACTGGTGTCGGAAGCGTTCAGATGACCATAGATGGTCAAGGCGTTCTGCTTCGTCGCGTCGTTCACGTTCCAGATGAACAGGTCGTCCCCGTTGTTCTGCGAGGGATAATCCAGGCTGATGTCACCGAACCGCAGATCGGCGAATACCGAGATTTGAAACTGCACGGTATCCGCGCCGCCGGTTTCGGAAATGAAGGTCGTGCCCTGCTGTTCCGCCAGTACGTAGAGATCGTTGCCGCCGACGCCGTAGAGCGTGGAATCTCCCGCACCACCGAGGATCGTATCGTTGCCGTTGCCACCGACGATGGAGTCGGTCCCGGCCCCGCCGTCGATGTAATTATTACCGGACTGGACGTTGCCCCAGTACGTGACGATGGTGTCGTCACCGTCACCGCCGTACACGGTGTTATTCCCGCTGAAACCGTTGATACTGTCGTTTCCCGCGCCCCCGTCAATGTAGTCATGCCCATCACCGGCGACGATCGTGTCGTTGCCGTTACCGCCGAACAGGGTGTTGTTTCCCGGGGTCGTGCCCGCCGGGGGGTTGGCACCGATAAAATCGCCGTAAATCCTGTCGTTGCCGTCCCCGCCGTCAATATAGTCGTTGCCGTATACGGTGATCGATCCCGGCATGTTAGGATTGGTCTCATCGCCGCAGAGATACGGATCGTCGCCGAGTCCGCCGAAGATCGTGTCATCTCCCGTATAACCGGAAATATTGTCGTTCCCCCAGTTACCGGTCAGGATATTGTTGCCGCTGTTGCCGATGATCGAGTCGTTGCCGTTGCTGCCGGTGATGTTCTCGATCTGGTAGAGATAGTCGATCGAACCCGTCCCGTCCTGTTTGGCGCCGGTCACCTGGCCTGACAGATCATAATTGATAGGACCGGCATTGGAATAATCCATGGTATCGTTGCCGTTCCCCCCCCATACGGTATCCTGCCCGGAACTGCCGTTGATGCGGTCATTGCCGTCATAAGCGAAGAACTCATCTGCGGCGTTGGAGCCGCCCATCGTGTCATTGCCGTTCGTGCCGTAATACGTCGTCATGAGCATTCTCCGTATAGAGGGGGTGAAAAAAATCAGGTCAAGGGCAGGCCGAGGTCTCCATGTAACCCTTCGAGACTCTGCGGTTTGCCGGTAACGAAGCCGGTGTAATCGGTGAAAAAGGCTGAAATTTCGGCCTGCGTGCCGTACTTGTCGGCCAATCCCTGAATACCATTCAGGATTTTGCGAAGTTCGCCGCGCTTCTCTTCGATGCGGGTATCACAATCGGCGAGAAGCGTTTTATCCATCGGCCCCGAAGATTCCGCCGCCATATCCTGTATGCACTTTTTTGAATCCTGTTGACCCTGAAGAGAATCCATCGCATTCACAGCCCGCTGGAACTGGCGACCGGTCTGGACGACGAACGCATTGCCCATGTCAGCCTTCTGCATTTCAGGGGTGAGCAGGTAGGGGGGAGAAAACGAATAACCGGTGCCGACCGTAGTCTTATCCTTCACCGCTGCGTATTTTACTTTCATCTCGTCAATGAAAGCGGCCGTTGTAGGTGTCCCCCAGTAATTCGGGTCCATAACGACATCGCCTGGTTTCGATGCGCTTGCAGCGCTTTGCGGCAGGAACTGAACGCCGAAAAAGGATGCGGCACGCTGTTCGGCACTCATAAACAATGGGTTGTCATCCTTCGGCAGAACTTCCTGAGAATCGGACGGACCGGTTGATGCATCGGAAGTGTTCGTTTTCTGAAGCGGATCGCTGTTTTTCAACTCATATATGTTCGCGCTATACATGCGTTGAAGCTGATTGATGGTAAGCTGGGTCATGATGAAGTTCCTTTACTTTGAAAGTGGAATGGAAAGATTTCATCTTAAGGTTGATAGTGTTTTTATTTTACAACCATAGAATGATTTTTTGTGATGTTGCAACTATTAGTTTTATTTTATGCCATAATTTCACCCTTCTTTAAGAATGTCTGTGTCTTTCTCAACCATAACGGGATTCGCTTTCCCCCTATCTATGCAGCGCCATGCAATAAACACACCACTGGTTGTGTAATTACCACCTCTACCCTAAGGAATATTACAACTAAAGGTTGTAATCTCGGAGATAGAAATCTCCCGTTTTCGAGATTTCGCTTGCCATGCGGGGGGACCTGACGCTACATCGTTAAGTAATTGCGTCGTAATATAGAAAGAGTGGCCGGAAATGAAGGGATATGTGAAGGGTTTTGTCGCACTGCTGATCGGTCTCGGCTGCAGTCTGCCTGTAGAGGACGCCCGCAGCCAGAGCGACGTGCCGCTGCTGGTGGTGCGTTACAACCAGCCGCATATCTATTATGACAAACAGCTCTACAGCGCCGTGTCGAAAGCGGTTGCCATCAAACCTTCCGTGGTTTTTTCCCTCGTCTCATTCGTACCTTCCGCCGGGGATGACGCGGTGAGTGCCGCCGCCGGTGCGCAGACAAGCGCCCTGGTCGGCAAGATGCAGGGAATGGGGGTACCGGCGGCCCGTATCCATGTTTCCAACCAAAGCGTCAATGACAGCAGGTATCACGAAATCTATCTTTACGTGGATTGAAGCGGCACTGTTTAAACGCGTGCATAAAAAAAGCGGCAGGTTGAAACCGCCGCTTCTTTCATAGCTCCACCAGCAGCCGTGATCAGATGCTTTGATACGGTATCGGCTTGCCGTTCGCATCCACGACCAGTGATCCGTCTTCATACGCCGCGGCGATGTAATTCGATTTTTCTTCCGGGTTGACGTATTTCACCGGCTTGACTTTCTTGCCGCCATATTCCCGCAGTTCCGTCACGCGGCCACGGTTTTCCGGGTTATTCTTACTGCTCATGACTCTTTCCTTTTTATCGCTTTATCCAAGGGAGGAACAGTTAATGGATCCGGACATAAAATGCAACAACTACTTGTTCACGTGGTTTGGCCTGCGAAACATATCTCCTGAAATTTTGCGGTAATTTACCATAGCGAGATGATAGCAGCCATTTCGAACCTTTCACTACATGAAACCATATTGACACGTTACCATATAGTCACTAAAGTATTTTTATGGATAGCGTTTTTCGTGCCCTCAATGATTCTCATCGTCGCAAAGTCCTCGATTTACTTCGGGAATCGAGCGGCATGACTTCTTCCCAAATCGAGGCGCAGTTTCAGGATATCACCCGTTTCGGGGTGATGAAGCATCTGAAACTGCTGGAAGACGCATCCCTGATCACCACCCGCAGGGAAGGGCGATTCAAGTATCATTACCTGAATGCGGTTCCGCTTCAGGAAATTGCCGATCGCTGGATTTCCCGTTTCTATGCGCCGTGGGCAGCTCATTTAACCCAACTTAAAACCGATATGGAGAAACCCATGACTGCAACGCCTAAACATGTCTTCGTTACCGTGATCAAGACCACGCCTGAAAAACTCTGGGCGGCGCTGACCGACGGCAAGATCACACCGGCTTATTATTACGGTGGTACGTTTGAGGGTAGCCTGGAGCCCGGCAGCGATTACCGTTACGTCTCGCCGGACGGCGGCAATTTCGTCAGCGGCACCATCATCGAAGCCGATGCCCCGTATAAGCTCGTCGCCACTTTCAAGGGAGAGTGGATGCCGGGGATGGAACAGGACGCACCCAGCCGCATCGCTTACGAAATCGTCCAGCAGGGTGACTGCTGTCGCCTGACGCTTATTCATGATACCTTCGAAGGCGAAACCGCGACGTACCAGAACAGCGGCGGCGGGTGGCCCGGCATTCTTTCCGGTCTCAAGACCCTGCTTGAGACGGGACAGCCGCTCAATTATAATCCGATGGCGGCGTAAAATTACCTGTAGAGAGGATGAAATAATCTTATTTCATCCTCTCTATTTCAAAAAAACGCATTATGGCGGCTGGTACACGATACGCTTAGGAGTATGATATGCCGAAGAGCATCAAAAAATCCGACCTGCCGACCAAACTCTGCGCCCGGTGCGGGCGGCCGTTCGCGTGGCGGAAGAAGTGGGAAGCGGTGTGGGAGCAGGTGAAATACTGTTCGGATAAATGCCGGAAATAGAGAAGCCTGCGTTTTATAGCCCCCCACATGCACAAGCATTCATTGAGGCAAAAACTTCGGCGCCCTAAGCCGCGTCTCCCTGCCGATAAATCTCCACCATCTGAGCCAGCAGCTGCAGCGCTTCCTGGCGCGGGCGCTGGAAGGCGTTGCGCCCGATGATCGAGCCGTCCCCTCCTCCCGCCGCGATGTCGCGCGTGTCGGAAATGACCGAATCCGTTCCCTTGGAAGCGCCGCCGGAGAAAATTACCAGTCGCCGTCCGTTGAATACCGCTTGTTTCACGTGCGCTACCCGTTCGATCAGCGTGCCGACAGCGATCTTTTCCTTCTCATAGACGGTTTTGGCTTCCTTCAGCTCCAGATGGGCTTCCGGCAGTTTCACCTTCACGATATGCGCGCCGAGCTGCGCGGCCATGTGGGCGGCGTAGGCGCAGATATCCACCGCGGTTTCCCCTTCCTTGGAGAGGATGCCCCCCCGCGGGTACGACCAGATGATCACCACCAGACCATACGCTTTCGCTTCTTCCGACATGCTGCGGATCTGTTCCATCATCGCGTACGACCCGGCGCTTCCGGGGTAGATCGTGAATCCGATGGCCGAGCAGCCCAGGCGCAATGCGTCGCGCACCGACGCGGTGATCGCCTGCATCGGCGGGTGGTTCACGTCGGCGGGATAGAGGGAATTGGCGCTGTTGACCTTGAGGATGGTCGGGATCGCCCCGGCGAAGGTCGCGGCCCCCGCCTCAATGAAGCCAAGCGGGGCGGCATATCCGCTGAGGCCCGCATCGACGCTCAGCTGGAAATGATAATGCGGGTCGTATGCCGCCGGATTCGCCGCGAAACTGCGGGCCGGGCCATGCTCGAACCCCTGGTCCACGGGCAGGATGATCATCTTGCCCGTGCCGGCGAGTTTGCCCTGCATCAGCAGGCGGGCCAGATTGGCCTTGGTGCCCGGATTGTCGCTCTCGTACCAGCTTAAAATGTTTCTGACGTGCCCGGTAAGCTGCATTCTTTCCTCTTTCCTGTTGTTCGCAGTTTAAGGGTTCTTGCGCTCAACCGCAAGCACCTCGATCGCCAGGGCGTGGATCGGGGTCGGCATGAGGGCGGCCACCGCCTTATAAATGCTACGGTGCTGCGCCACTTTCGAAAGACCGGACAGCGCCCCGCTCCCGATCCGGATGCGAAAATGCGTGTTCCCTCCCCCGCCTGCCTCCGTATGCCCGGCATGTAGAGCAGATTCATTGACGATCTCCAGCATCTGCGGTGAAAATGCTGACTCTAAGGCTAGGCGCAAGGTGGATTCTATGCTATTTATCATACTATCAGGTACAGCATGAAACGACAGAAAGCACCACCGGAAAATACGATTCCCCTTCCGCCCTGCGCGGCGGAGGGCTGTCTGTGTCCGGGGGAATATCCGGCGCCCCGCCACAAAAAAAACCCTGCGCGCGAGTATCATTATTTCTGCCTGGAACATGTGCGCGAATTCAACAAGACGTATAATTTCTTCACCGGCATGGATGACGACGCCGTACAGGCATTCATGAAAGACGCGGTGACCGGCCACCGCCCGACCTGGCGGCTGGGGAGCGACCATGCGCTGAATGAAGGAGACCTGCAGGAAAGCATCAACCGCTTGTTCGGAGATCCCCTGCCTTCCGCACATCCGCCCGTCCCTTCCCTGTCCCTCGCGCTGCGTCAGGCGCTGGAAGCCTTTACGCTCACCCATCCCACCACGGGCGCGGAAGTGAAGAAAAGCTACAAGCGGCTGGCGAAAACCTGGCATCCGGATGTGAACAAAAATGCCGGCGCGGTTGAAAAGTTCAAGGAAATCACCGAAGCGTACCAGCTATTAATGGAACATTATCCCTCTATCCGTTAAAATGTGCAGTATGTCACGTTCCGTCGATGCCATCATTCAAAGCCTCTGCGACCATTTCATGCTGATCTATGACGCCTGGGACGAACATCCGAGCGATGCGCTGGCGAAGAAGATGCTGGAGGGGGATATCACCCGCTTAGGGCTGTATCTCGGCATGACCGACGAGTTCGGCCAGCTGACGCAGCTGACGCTCGTCGCCGAATGCATCGCCTGCATCCGCATGTATGAAAGCGACCTGGATGTCCGCCGGGTGATGGATTACTGGATCGACGTGGTGCTGGAGGAACTGCAGCGCACCGCCCTTCATTCCATCTCGCAGAAACAGTCGATCGGGGATATCGTGGAGCAGCTGGAGACCTGGGCGCTGGCAAAGGAAATGATCGATCTGGGACGCATCACCCATGACTCCATCACCCTGCTGGCCAGCTATTACCTGGAACTGGCGGATGTGTTCTTTACCCGCAACGGGAATGTTTCCACCCGTGAAATGACGCTGATGCGTGATCTGCAGACCGCACTGAAAAAAATATAACGTTTCACACCGGTAGTGATATCGTCATTCCCGCGAAAGCGGGAATGACGAAACTTTACCATTTCACTGCTTGGTTGATCCTCAAAACTATAGGCCGCCATTTTTCCCCTTCCGGGACTTCCGTCCGTTTGCGAAGTATAGCGCATCACGGAGCCTGCCTATCCTCATGGAATTACTGCGATATGCGACCAGCGACTGTGTCACGGAACCGAAGCCCTGTTTCGATTTTCTGCACAGCATCTTCTGTTTCGGTGTCTTCGACGGCGCCGAAGCCGCCCTGCAAGGCTCGCCCGACGGCGAGGAATGGTTCATGCTTGCCGTTTTCACCGCGAAAGGGGTAGTCGGCATCGGCATAGCGCTGCATTTTCTGCGGGCGAGTCTGACAAAAGCGGGAGCGGCCACCTGCGTGCATCTGATCGTCAATTAGAGAGAGAAACAATGGATCATTATGAGCGAAAAATCGCCCGCACCATGCGGGAATCCAAAAACAGCCGGATGCCGCTCGAGATAAAGGAGTTGGAGGAAAACGGCACGTTCGCAGGCTATGCCAGCGTCTTCGGGGTGATCGACTCACAGAACGACGTGGTGATCCGCGGCGCGTTCGCCGATTCGCTGCGCGGACGGGTCGGCGAAATCAAACTGCTCTGGCAGCATGACATGCGCGAACCCATCGGCATGATTGAGGAACTGCGCGAGGATGAGCAGGGATTATACCTCAAGGGCCGCCTGCTGATGGAAGTGGGACGCGCCCGGGAAGCCTACGCCCTGCTGAAAAGCGGCGCGGTGAAGGGGCTCAGCATCGGATATTCGCCGAGGCGGTACCGCATCGATCCGGACTCGGGCATCCGCTCCCTCGCCGCCGTCGATCTGTGGGAAGTGAGCCTGGTGACCTTTCCCGCCAACGAAGCGGCGTTCGTCACCGTGGTGAAGACCAAAAGCGCCGCCTCCCACGAGATACGCCTGCTGGACGCGCTGAAGCGCGCCGACGCAGCGTTGCATTCACTCTTAACCAACTTATCATCACCAACCAAGGAAACCCTATGACCTTTCAGGAAGTCACCGACAAAGTCAACGCCATCGGCACCGCGTGGGAGCAGTTCAAGCATGTGAACGACGCGCGCGAAAAAGAGATCAAATCGAAAGGCGCCGCCGATCCGCTCTACGACGCGCATCTCGCCAAGATCAACTTGGCGCTCGACCATCACAAATCCCGCATGGACGGGATCGAGACCGCGTACCAGCGGCCCGGCACGTCGCTTACATGCGCGGAATATCCCGTCCACGCGGTAAGCGGCGAATATAAGGCCGCGTTCCGCAATTACCTTCGTAAAGGGATGGAAGGCGGGCTCGAAGCGTTGCAGACCAAAGCGCTTTCACTCGGCTCCCCGGCGGATGGCGGGTATTTCGTGACGGAGGAACTGAGCAACCGCGTCAATACGCGTATCTTCGACAGTTCTCCGATGCGCCATCTCGCTACCGTGCAGGTGATTTCCACCGATTCGCTCGACGTGATCGACGATGCCGGGGAGGCCAGCGCCGCTTGGACGACGGAGACGAACCCGATTACGGAGACCAGCACGCCGCAGATCTACAAGCATACCATTCCGGTGTTCGAGATGTATGCCCAGCCGAAAGCCACGCAGAAACTGCTGGACGACGCGTCGATCGACGTGGAGGCCTGGGTGGCGGAGAAAGTGGCGGACAAGTTCGCCCGTATGGAAGCGACCGCCTTCATCAACGGCAACGGCACCACGCAGCCCAAAGGCATCCTGCAATATGCGGCGGGCACCGGGTTCGGACAGATTCAACAGGTGACCTCCGGCGTATCCGCGACCGTGACCGCCGACAGCCTGATCGCGCTGTTCTACAGCCTGCAGGAACATTATACGCAGAACGCCACGTTCCTGATGAACCGCGCCACGCTGCAGTCCGTGCGGCTGCTGAAGGAAAGCACCACGAACCAGTATATCTGGCAGCCGGGCCTGAGCGCCGGGGCACCCGATACATTGCTCGGCATTCCGGTAGGGCAGGCGGCAGACATGCCCATCGCGGCGGCCGGTTCGCTTTCCGTGGCGCTCGGTGATTTCAAGCAGGCGTATCTGATCGTCGACCGGATCGGGCTTCGCACCCTGCGTGACCCGTTCACGGAAAAGCCGTTCGTGAAGTTCTACACTACCCGCCGTGTAGGTGGGGAGGTGGTTAACAGTGATGCGATCAAGCTGTTGAAACTTTCCGCTTAATCGAAGATGGTTTTCTGGTCCCCCTTCTACTTAAGAGAAGGGGGATTTTTCTTTCTAATTGTAGGAAGTTTTTCTCTATGGTAGGATATCTTCATGCAGCGCGAATATAAAATTACCGTGACCTATGATCATACAGACGGCATATATTCCGCCCGCTGTTTAGAATTGCCGGGTCTTTTTGTAGATGCGAAAACGCTTGAGGAATTGATAGAAGCGGTAGAGGCCGGAGTACCTTTCATTGCCAACGCATTGGCAGCAAAGGAAAAACGTGAAGTTACAGAATCTATTCCATTATACATGATGAAGCAGTTTGCGGAACATCGCATAAACTGATTTCGTTATGAGAGCATACGATACTTCCGGTGCACTTACAGTATATAATCTCCCTGTGTTATGAGCATCACCGATAACAGATTACGGTGACAAGGAAATACCATGGTAGACGGATATTATCGTCGGTTGACGGACATTTTGAAAAAGAAAGCCTGACGAAACGATTCCAAGAAATAAACCACTTGCGCAATCGCACATTTGTTATATTGTAACAAACCGTGTTTCATTTTCGGTACTGGTTGCGCATTCATCATGCTTACATTAAAGAATCTCAAGGCGGGATATAACGGTAAAACCGTTGTCGACATCCCGGATTTCACGTTGAGAGCCGGGGAGCGTTCCCTGCTGCTCGGCAGGTCCGGTTCAGGCAAGACCACCCTGCTTTACGCCATCGCCGGACTGCTTACTCCCCTGTCGGGCGATATCAGGCTGGATGCCGTTTCCCTTCCATCGCTGTCCGCCGCCGAGCGGGACCGTTATCGCGGCCGGCATATCGGCATCATTTATCAGACCCTGCATATGGTCGCCGCCCTTACCGTGCTGCAGAACCTGCTGCTGGTACAGTATTCCGCCGGCCTCACGCAGAACGCAAGTAAAGCGGAAGCGCTGCTGGAGAAGGTCGGGCTGGCGGATCATCGCCATAAGAAACCCGCCGAGCTCAGCCAGGGCCAGCAGCAGCGGGTCGCCATCGTGCGCGCCGCCATGACGGAACCGGCGCTCATCCTCGCCGATGAACCGACCTCCGCACTGGATGACGTCGCCACCGAGGCCGTCATGCGTTTACTGCTTGATACCGTGAGCGCCACGAACGCCTGCCTGATCGTCGCTACGCACGACGCACGCATCAAACCGCATTTTCCGCACACCCTCACGCTCGGGGAACAGCCATGAACAGTCTCACCCTCAGCCTCGCCTACCTGCGCCATACCCTGCTCGGCACATTCCTCACCCTGCTGACCTTCGCGTCCGGCATTGCGGTCATCGTGGCGCTGCTGCTGCTGAACACGCAAGTAAACACGGAATTCACCAGAAACCTGCAGGGCATCGACCTGGTAGTCGGCGGCAAGGGCAGCCCGATGCAGCTGATCTTATCCAGCGTGTTCCATCTGGATATCCCGACCGGCAACATCCCGCTGGAGGAAGCGGAGGCGCTAGAACATCATCCCATGATCAAGAGCGCCATCCCCGTCGCGCTCGGCGATAATTACAACGGGTTCCGCATTGTCGGGACCGATGCGACGTATATCACGCATTACAGGGGGCAGTTCGCCGCAGGGCGCGTCTTCGACCGGCAGATGGAGGCCGTGCTCGGCAGCGACGTCGCCGCCCGGTTCCACCACAAGGTCGGCGACGCGATCGTCGGTGCGCACGGGCTGGTGAACAGCGACGACCTGCACAGCGATTTTCCTTATACGGTGGTCGGCATCCTGCAGCCCACCGGCAGCGTGCTCGACCGGCTGGTGCTGACGCCGGTCTCCAGCGTCTGGCATGTGCATGAACATCCAGACGCGGACGATCCGGAAGAAGTGGCGTATAAAAAAGCGCACCCCGGCAAGGAGCTAACGGCGCTGCTCATTACGTATAAAACACCCCTCGCCGCCGTGACCATGCCGCGCCTCGTCAATCAGTCGAGCTCCATGCAGTCGGCCAGCCCCGCGTTCGAAGTGGCGCGGCTGAACAGTTTCATGGGCATCGGGGCGGATACGCTGAAAACGTTCGGCTGGTATATGATAGGACTCGCTGGATTCGGTATTTTCGTCGCCCTGTACAATGCGATGAATGAACGGCGCTATGACCTGGCGCTGATGCGCTCCTTCGGGGCGGGGTCAGGGAAACTGTTCGCGCTGGTGTTGAGCGAAAGCCTGATACTGGCCTTAAGCGGCGCGGTTCTGGGCATCGCGCTCGGTCACGGTCTGGTGCAGCTGGCGGCGGCGTGGCTGATGCGCACGAAACATATCCATATCACCGGCAACCTGTTCCTGCCGGAAGAAGGCTGGCTGCTGCTGGCCGCGCTGCTGATCGGGACGCTGGCCGCCGTCCTGCCGGCGCTGCGCGTCTACCGGATCGATATTTTCAGGACGCTGGTCAGCCGGTGAGACAGATCGTGCTGTGCCTGGTGATGTTCTTCTTCGTGCGCCCGGCAATGGCAGGAGTGCCGCAGCTGGAAGATCTGACATTTCTGGACAGGCAGGGCAACCTCACCACGCTGGCGCCATGGCGCGGCCATTCCCTGCTGATCGCCTTCTGGAGCCCGGATTGTGCGCCCTGCCTGAGAGAGATGGAAGCGTTGCCCGCCCTGTCGCGAGAAAATCCGGATCTGCCTATTCTGCTGGTATGCCTGAAAACACGGGAAGCGTGTGGTATGAAGGGTATTCCCGCATTTTCGAACGTGCATTTTCTCATAAGCCGGGAACTTCCGCAGACGCTCTTCGCGGCATTCGGCAATACGCGTGCGCTTGCGTTGCCGTACAGCGTGATGTTAAATGCACAACACGCGATCTGTGGCACCCATTACGGCATGCTCGCACCGCAAACGGTAGACACATGGAAAAAACAATGCCGAATTTCACGCTAGCCCCCGTCCTCTTTGCCGCTGCATGGCTGATGCTCTCCGGTTTCACAACGGAACAGGCGCCGCCCGGAACAGGACAGCCCGCGGATGAGAGAAAAGCGCAGGAAGCGCTGCCGCAGTCCCATGACGATATGTGGACGGCGCTCGGCAGGTGCAAGGTGCACCTGAACCATAAAACCTATATGTACAGCATCGACTACACCGCCGCCGTCAAGGCGATGGAAAACACGCCGGTGACGATCAGCGGATTCATGATGCCGCTGGAATCGACCGAAACGTTCAGCCATTTCCTGCTTTCCAAGCGCACGCCCACCTGCCCGTTCTGCCCGCCGGGGGAACCCAACGAAATCGTGGAGATCTTTACGAAGAAACCGCTCAAATGGGATGAAGGGCTGATCGTGGTGACGGGCACAATGAAATTCACCAAAAACCCGGAACTCGGATTGTTTTTCCAGTTGAAGGACACGACGCAGCAGGAAACCAAACCGTACGGAATGAAGAACGCCTCGCCGCCGGTATGATCATTCCTTAGCCGGAACTTTCGCACCTTGCTTACGCGCTTCGGAAAGACCGATGGCGATCGCCTGAGATCGGTTCTTCACCACGCCGCCCTTGCCGCCGGGCCCGGAATGCAGTTCCCCGCGCTTTTCCTCATGCAATGCTTTTTCAACGCTTTTCGAGGCGGCTTTACCGTATTTCGTCATACTGCAATCTCCTTGAATTATGGCTGGCCTTTGCCACCGGCGATACCGTAAATATGGCCCGTGGTGAAACTGGCGTCAGCGGCGGCGAGCTGTACGTAAGCCGAAGCAAGTTCCGCGGGCTGACCGGGCCGTTTGAACACGGTATCGTGTCCGAACTGCTGCAGCTTCTCCTGCGTGGCGCCACCGCTGACCTGTAATGGCGTCCAGATCGGACCGGGAGCGACGCCGTTGACACGGATACCTTTCGGTCCCAGCTGCTTGGCCAGCGATTTGATGTAATTCATTGTCGCCGCCTTGGTCTGGGCGTAATCGTAGAGGTCCGGCGAAGGGTCGTACGCCTGCTCCGAAGTGGTGCCGATGATGACCGCGCCGGGTTTCAGATGCGGCAGAGCCGCCTTGATCATCCAGAACGGGGCGTAGATGTTGGTTTTCATCGTCCAGTCGAACATCTCGGTGGAAATGTCGAGGATCGAGGCGGTCGTATGCTGGCGCGCCGCGTTGCACACCAGAATATCCAGTCCGCCGAGCTGTTTGACCGCATCTTCCACGAGGCGGATGCAGAACGCCTCCTCCCGCAGATCTCCCGGAATGGCGAAGCCCTTCCGTTTTTCCTTGGTGATGAGGTCGATCACTTCCCGGGCGTCCGGCTCTTCACTTGGAAAATAATTGATCGCCACGTCCGCCCCTTCCCGCGCATAAGCGATGGCGGCGGCGCGTCCCATACCAGAGTCGCCCCCGGTAATCAGGGCTTTCCTGCCAAGCAGGCGGCCGGAGCCTTTGTAGCTGGTCTCCCCATGGTCGGGCCTCGGGTCCATTTTCCCTGCCAGACCTGGCCATTCCTGGGACTGACTGGGAAACGGCGGTTTCGGATATTTCCCCGCCGGATCTTCAAGAGGCTGCACAGTCGCAGCGTAGCGTGCGTCGTTACTCATGGTGGCGCTCTCCTTTGCCAAAGCGGGGGATACGGCGGCGGCGGCAATGCCGACGCCGAGGCCGCCCATAAACTGCCGTCGTGAAACGGCTGATGATTCCGTCATGTCGACTCTCCTTTAGAAACTGGATTTCAGCTTATCGGCGACATAACTTTCCGCGTCTTTCGCTTCGCTCACGACCGCACCCATGCCGAAAAATTCATGGGTCACGCCGTCGAACGTACGGCTATCGACGTCCACGCCGGATTCCCGCAGTTTATCGCCGAGCATTTCGCCGTCGGAACGGAGCGGATCTATCTCTGCCAATATAATGGTGGTAGGAGGCAGGCGGTGCAGGTCTGCTTTCCCGATCGCATCCAGGCGAGGATCCTGCTTATCAGCATCGGTACGGATAAATTTATCCACGAACCAGCCCATCATCGCCTTGTTGAGGGGCTTGGCGTCGGCGTTTTCCTTATAGGACGGCGTGTTCATGTCCACCCCTGCGACCGGATAGACCAGCACTTCGCGTACCGGAGCCTGAATGCCTGCGTCACGCGCCGCAACGGACGTGGCAAGTGCCAGCGCACCGCCGGCGCTCTCACCCATCACCGCTACCCGGCTGCTATCGCCACCGTAGCGTTTCGCGTTGGCGAGCACCCATTTATAGGCTTCGAACGCATCGTTTTGAGCGGCGGGAAATTTATACTCCGGCGCATGGCTGTATTCGATGGAAATCACCAGCGCGTTCGTCATTTTGGCGATGGCTCGGGGGGTCGCGTCATACGTATTGAGGTCGGCGATCACGAAACCTCCCCCATGGAAATACACCACCACCGGCAGCGCTTCGCCACGTCTGGCATTTTTCGGCCGGTAAATGCGGGCGGGCAGTGTGCCGGCCGACGCGGTGTAGGAGACGTCTATCGTCTTGACGTCCATAGGGTCGGTCGGGTCCATCCCTTTCTGCGTCATGACCAGTTTCGCCCCGTCGGCAGGGCTCGGCTGCAGGCGCGCTTCCGTGGCGCTCAATGTTTCGATGGGCTTGGGATGAAGCGACGCCTGCGCGTCCAGCACGGCCTGCATTTCCGCGTTCGGCATCGCCATGGTGCTGTGGTCGCTTGAAGAACAACCGGTAGCGGTAAGTGCCAGACCGACGGCGGCCATACGTAACAGAGAGTGTTTAGTCATGGTATTTCCTTTGAGGAGTTGGATAAAAAATTTTTGAGATCGCATCGTTGAATGATGCCAAAGGAAATAAAGAATTCCGTATAAAAAGAGTATGCCTTAACGAGGCGGTGAAATAAGGGGCCGCCGTCAGATGTGGATCATTAGAAACCAAAGTGTTTTTTAACTATTTTAATCAAACCGTCACAACAACAGGTTATTCTGATCTTATTCCTTCGTTTACGTTGATCCTTCATCAGCAACTTTTTCGTTTTACCGTCAATGCTGTTGTGAAAAGGTGAGTAAACAGGGAATATCCACATTCGTCAAATTGAGGATTATTCATGCATTACGTATCTTTGGCTGCTTTGATCATGTTTTCCGGTACTGTTTTAAATGCTTTTCCTGGTCTTGCCCAGCAAGTCCAAATGCAAAATCAGGCTCCGGTTCCTGTGATTTCGGCTCCGGTGCTTCAAAATCAGGTGCTTTTCAATGCTTATCCCGGTGATGAAGCAGTCACTGTGGTCGTCACTCGCACCGTTATCAAAGGGAAGATTGGGGTGAGCGTAAGCACGGAAGATTCTTCCGCCGAATATACTCTATTCCTGCCGAACACCAGCGAAGTACAAGTCCTGGATACGGATGGAAAGGTCGTTGCCACGTACAATACGCGCACGGGGGAACTTGTACGCTTACATAACGGGATCCGGGAAACGAAGCTGATTCCTTCCGTTCTTCCCTCTTTAGCCGTTCCTGCTCGTAAAAAAGTAACCGGCGTCGTTTTCTAAAAAACGTTCTGCTTATCCGTTCGATCTCCCGCTCACATCCTGATAAGGTGTGAACGGGATTTTTTTTCGCCTTAAGCCATCCAAAGGCGCTTTTCGTCTGGTCGTCAGTGGTGATCTGAAAAGAAAACGTTTTGTTCTGTCTGAAAGCATCCCTGCCCGGCCTTCCAGAAAACGCCGGCATAACAGGATGCGGTTCCTTGCACATCATGGTCGTCCACAGGCGTATCCTTTTTTCACTGGAAATCTTCCATTTCGTAAAACGGCCGGATTTCGATTTCGCTCGGTCCCGGCATCGGATTGGGGCAACGCTTCACCCAGGCGACCGCTTCCTCCATATCTTTCACTTCCCAGAACCAGAATCCGGCGACCAGTTCGCGGGAATGGGCAAAAGGGCCCGCCGTCACCGTACGCTCAGGTCCTTCGAACGCGATGCGTTTTCCTGCCGAAGAAGGTTTAAGACCGTCACAATCTCCGGGCTTCATGATGCCGGCCTTGACCAGCTCATCGTTAAACCTGCCCATCGCCTCCATCCTTTCCTTCTCGGGCAGCAATCCCTTTTCACTCTCTTCGGTCGCTTTCACAAGAACCATCACACGCATCACTCATCCTCCCGGTTTTCATTATGTTTCACAGTGATTTTGACCGAAATCGAATCGTCACGCCCTTATGCAAGGCGGATCCCGAGTCAAAGCCAAGCGGCCATAGTGCAGCGTGCCGCCGGTTTTTGCAACTTACTTACATTTCAATATATCAAACGCCACACGGGGACCGGCCATCGGAAAATTCAAGAAAAAGAGGCCTGCCACTTCCGGCGGTGTTTTTTGGATGCATTGTCATAGCCTTAGCACAAAAAAAAGGTAGCGGCTTGGTCGTCCATTTCTCCCCCAACCCCTCACTCCTCCACCGCGTGACTCCGGCGCTTTATTTCGGAGATTTATCCGCAGGACACCAGCCTTTGCCAAACACCGCGATCGTACACGCGTGCAAGGATCCCTGCCATAAAGACGCCGTCGGCTACGGCAGGCAGCTCGACAGCGCCTATGCCGATTACCTCTGCCGCGAACAAGACAGGCATCTCTACCTGAACATGATCGACCCGCCGGTTCCCCTTTTCAAACGGGAAATGTTCGGGCGGTTTTTTGCCTTCGTCGATCGCCAGATAGCCGAGCGTCCGGTCGTCATTCACTGTAACCGGGGCCGGTCCCGCGCGCCGAGCCTGACCCTGCTCTACATGGCCAAACGGATGCAGTTGCTGCCGGATACCGATTACCCCTCCGCGCGGGCGGCGTTCGAACAGCGGTTTCCGTATGATCCCTGCAAAGGCATCGAAACCTACTTATCGACGGAGTGGGCGACGCTCGGAGTCTGATGCTCTTTTACCCAGGAACGGCAACCTTCCGCGAACGAGCGGGATTTGCCGCCGCATTGTTCCGGCTGCGTGACGTTCTTTTTCTCTGCCCATTCGTAACCGGCCTTGTGCCCGCTGCAATCCCGGGTGCACGCCTGTCCGTGAAAGCTTCCCGGCATGGTTCGCGATTCCGCCGGGAGAGCGCAGACGGTGGCGAGCGTGAAAATGAGAATTATTTTCCCTGTAGTCTGCATGTGCTGCGCCGTTTACTGTTGAGTGGTGCCCCTGGCCGGAATCGAACCAGCACGTCCTTGCGGACAGCAGATTTTGAGTTATTTTGAATCCGGTTGCTATCGGTTACTACCAATCACCACAAAGGGCTATTTCTCAAGCTATGTGAGCGATTTAGCGGCGATTGTCAAGACTCTAGCGTACTCTATGCTACCCTGCCGTCCTATTCGGCGTGCCTACTATGTGCCGACTGTAAGAGTCACTACATTGTGCAGTCGAATGAAAATGCAGACCATTCATGTTACTTATTTCTTATCGGCTTTCTCATTAAAATCCACCTCCACCACGTTGCTGCCTTCCTGCAGGATGGAGGTAATCTTTGTGCTCACCGTCGTGACGATTTTCTTGCGGTGCGAATCGATAAGGTGCGAATAGCGCTTTGTGGTTTGCGGCGTGAGGTGGCCGAGTAGCTGCCCGATTTCTTCGAGCGTGAGGCCAGCCATAATAGCGAAGGACGCATAGGCATGGCGCAGATCATGCTTGCGGAAATCTTTAAGCCCCGCCCGTTTGATAACGCGATGCCACATCTGGTTCGGCGGCGAATGATGCCTGCCAAGCTTTTCTTCAATGTCCTTAAAATAACCTGGAAAGAGATAAGGGTTGCCGACGACACGCTCCAGCTTGTCGATTTCAGCGACTGCCTCAGCGCATAGGTTGATCTTCTTTTTGCCCGTTTTGGAATCGGGAAGCTCCAGTGCCATATCGTCGCGGTTCACATACTCCCATTTCGCGGTGAGCAGTTCGCCTTGGCGCGCGCCGGTGAAAATCAGCATACGGAAGAAAATCATCATGCTCTTTTCCTCCAAACCTTCCGCCTCGCACTGGTTGATGGTATCGATCAGGCGGCGCAGCTCATTTTCATTGAGATAACGGTCGCGCTTGTTTTCGCGGTAGCGCTTGATGCCGAGGCAGGGATTGCTGTTGGTCGGACGCAATTCCCAATCCTCGCAAACCGTCATGATATGCGAAAGCGTTGCCAGCGCGCGGTTGGCATTGCCTGGGGTTTCATGCAATTTGCCGTGCCACTCCTGCACGTCCTTTCGCGTGATATCCTCGATGTTCATATTGCGGAAATGCGGGAATAACGCTCCCTTGACGTTCCAGTGCTTACCTTTGACGGTCGATGGCTTGTTATGATGGACAATATATTCATCCAGATAACGTTGGGCGACATTTTTGAACAGGTTTTTGCCGCGCTCGGCTTTGCGCTCGTCGGATGGGTCATCTCCCAGCGCCACCTGCGCATAGTATTCCTTTGCTTTTGTGCGCGCCTGCTCAACGGTCAGCGGGCTGTGCTTGCCGATCTTGATACGTCGTTTCGGCGCGCTACGTCCGCCTGCGCCGAAGCGATAATCCAGCACATATATTTTCGAGCCGCTTGGCTCAATCTTCACCGAAAAACCGGGTATCTCGGTATCGTAAAGGTGATAGCGGCGATCGATAACTGGTGCATTATCGACCGCCGTTTTGGTAAGCTTGCATTTTTGCAGGCCGTTTATTGTCGTTTCCATAAGGTGCCCCCTTTTTGGTTTCAATGGAAGTTAGAGTTGAATCAGCCGCCGTCGCCCTCATTGCGCTGGGTACGCTTGCGCGTCAGCGTATCGAGGTCGCCGGTTTGTTTGCGCAGGCGGATTTCCTGATCGATCACCACCTCGGCTAAAGTGCCGCGGTGGTCATCCTTGAGCTGGTGCAGCTGCTTGACGGTGCTTTCCAGTATCCGGGCTGAGAGCGTTGTCATGCCGCGTTCACTTCCTTCGCCGGTGGGACGAAAGGCTGCACCACACCATTGATAACAGAGAATGTTTGCCCGGTGCCGCGCACGGCGAGATCAGGCGCATTTTCCTCTGGCCGCTTCGCCATGCACACCAGCGCCGGTATGCCGGTGGCCTGCACCATCGCCATGAGCCCGGCGCGGTTACGGCGGTCATTAATCTCATCCATGTCGTCGATCACCAGCAGCTCGGAGCGGTCGGCCATTGCAATCGCTGCCTGCATGATGGCGCGCGCGGCATATTGCGCCGAGCGTGACAGGAGCTGGTACGGGCGGTTGCCGCGCCATAGCGTCAGATCGCCATCGAGCCATACATGCTCGCCGGAAAACGCCGTGCTCAATGGTTTCAGCACTTCGTCAGCAAAACGCTTGAGCTGGTCATCGAGCTTATTTTTCCGCACTCCATTTTGGCTAAGGGCGGTCACTAAATCCTTCTGTGTCAGGATTTGCTCATATAGCTGATGGGCGCGCTCCACCGTATTGAAAGCATCCAGCCGCTGCTCTGCCAGCACATACGCCGCCTTTGCTTCGGCGGTATCGCCGGTGGCGTCCGTTACCTCGGCCGTGCCTTCAAGCCGTGCGCTGGCTTCCTCGGCGCCAGTGAGACGCACCTGCGCTAACGTGGAATCTTCACGCAAACGAAGCAGCGTTGCCGCCGATTCTTTCAGCATGCGGCCAAGCTCATGGTAATGATCTTTTACGTCATCACTCACCACCTGCGCATGCACTAGTTTGCGCTCATGGTTCAAGGTTAAGGAAGCGTTGCAATCCGGGCATATCATCGGGTCATCGCCGGTATAGCCCAGCTCATTCAATTCCTCGCCAAGCTGCAAATGCACGGTTTCGGCATCTTCCAATGCTTTCTTGGTATCTTTCACCTGCTGCTCGTATTCCGGCAGCTTATCGGCCTGCGCTTGCGCCTGGTTGCGGTCGAATGCCTGCGCACCTTCCGATTTCAACGCATCTTCATAGGCTTTCTTGGCTTCGGCGTAATTCACCTCCAGCACTTTGCGATCGGCACGCTCCAGATCTGGCGTCCATGCTTGCGGCCTCCACTCGCCGGCGCTTGCCACGTTCCATTTCTGCTCGCTGGTCGCGGCTTTCCATTTGCCGGTCAGCTCAGCTTCGTCGGTTTTGGCGCTGGAATGCGCTTCGTCCCAGCCCGATTGCTCGATCTGTTTCCAGATTTCCGGCAGCTTCGGGTCCATGCTTTTCGGCAGCTTTGCCTTAAGATCATCAAGCGTCGGATTGGCTTTGAGCAGCCGGATAAAATACGCGACCTTTTCCGTATTGGAGAGATCGAAGATATTTTTTAAGCCCACTGCAAACTCTGAGGCATAAACAGGCTTGCCCTGGCCGGTAACTTTGCACTCGGCCAGCGGCCAGGTGGTGACGGTGGTGACGCCTTCGCGCTCCAGTACCGCCATGCCGCTTTTCTCACCGTCATGGATGAGCTGCTTGGCATCTTTCTTGGCAAAGGATTTCGGTAACGGCTGTTGCGCGGCGGCAAGCGCTACTGCCTGCGCGATGCTCGACTTGCCGTTTTCGTTTTCGCCTACCAACAGCGCTATCGGCGCGATGGGAAAGCTGGCCTCCTTGATTTTGCGAAAATTATGGATGGTGACATTGATATTCATGGCTAAAAACCTCCGTGGTCATGTTGGGGTGAAGTTGCGCGCTGCCCTGCCGGTGTGGGGGCATCGCTGGGTTGCGCCTTGCCATTCGCTTGCGCGGACACCGGCTGGCGGGGTTTATCGTTGAGATTGATGACCGGCATCGGCTGTTGTTGCTCTGCCTGGATTGCGACATTCGCCCGGTCTTTTTCGGCGTTGATAATGTCGAACACCTCGTTCTGATTGCGTGCGTCGGCAATCGCCTTGAAATTCATCTGCCCCATATCGGACAGGCTTTCGGCCTCCGCAGCCATTGCCACCGCCGGGTCAAGGTCGGATTTGCCGCCCAGCCGTTTGATGGCGGGCTTCATGCACATGATATCCTGCCACTTCACCCAAGGCGTTTCGGCCAGCTTGCGCTGCGCCTCATCGATCTTCACCTGATCCTTCTTGCGCGTGGCGGCTTCGAGCGCTTTTTGCAGGCTCTTATAGGTTTCCGAGGTGCTGCGTACCGCCTCGATATCGGCCAGCGTCAGTTCCTGCACCGCCTGACCGCCATTGAGGAAATTGATGTGGCAGAACGAGCCGATCAACTCGCCGCGATCGCGCAGGTTTTTGCGAAACTCCACATGCGGGCTGGTTCCCATTTCGCACAAATAATGATCGTTCTCGCGTATATCGCTGGCGAAAAAATCCTTAATCCTGCCGGTGCGGTGGAATAGCGCGGAATAGCCTTTATAACCGACCTGGAAATTGCACTCTGGCGCGGACTTCACCCATTGCTGCCCTTTCGGGCGGCTTTCATCGAGCGTCCACTTGCTGTAGGGAATCACATAAGCGTGGTTCAAAATCGTGTTCGGCTTCAAACCAACCGAATGCGAGGTGACGAATGCGCCGAGCACCGTCAAATGGTCGCATTCGCCCAGCGTCGGCTTGCGCTTCACGCATTCGATCGCCAGATGCACCATTTGCTCGGCGTCGATATATTGCGTTGCCATCCCCTTAAAGCGCTCTAAGACAGTGGGCTTTTCCAGCATGTCGAGCAAGTTCTGCGCTTGCTTGCGTTGCTGATCGTTTAGCTGTTCCTGTGTCATTCCTTTTCTCCATTGTTTTTATGTTCGCGGCAAAATGCCGTTCCCCACACCGGACAAAAGCGGTCGGAGCACAGCATTGATTGCGGGTTGGCGATAAAGGAGGTGGGCTCACCGCTGGCGCGGAACGCCGCCACATCATCCTTGATGCGTTTCAGGATGGCGCGGGCGGCATTGACCGCCACCTCCGCGTCATAATAAAAATACTCTGGCTCCGGCTCTTTTTTGCGCGGCAGGTAATCCTCGACGATCTGCTCGACGGTACGACCATGTACCCGGCACAACAGGGCGTAGCTGCCATATTGCGAAATATGCGCGCGACTGGCGGCTCCGGTTTTCAAATCGCGCACCGTGACGATCTCGCGCACGTCGAATTGCCCGGATAGCACAAAGCCATCACCGATATCGGCTTCCAACCGTACTTCCACTTCCACAGGCTCAATGCCTGGGGCGACTTTCTGGCGATAGCTATTGACCAGTGTTTTCAACTGCAATTCCGCCCGGTCATAGGTGGGCGTGGAACCGTCATAGACGATGCCTTCGGTTTTCTGGATTTCGTGATACAGCTCGAAAGCCAAATCCATTGCATGCGTGGCATTGCCAAGCGAACCGTCATTGATCTTGCTGTTCAGCGAATAGGCGGCTGCCTGGTGGGTGCTGCTGCCAAGTGCCGCACCGACACCCTGCGCGGTTTCGCGCAAGGTGATACCGAGCGCCGCCAGTTCCTTCGCTAAAAGCTTGCCAGCGGTACGGCGCGAGCAATCGGCGTAGGATGGCAGGCTCGATGAGCGGATGACGATTTTATCAGTAATGGGCATAGCGCGGTGGCCTCCGGTGCTTCTTCTTCGGCTGCGGGAACCGTGCGGCATGCCAATTCAGAATCTGTTGGCGGGTAATGCCCTGGCAGGCATTCACCACTTGTTCGCAGCGTGTGGCATCGAACAGCCCGATATGGCAATCCTCACCGACATTGCTGATACCAAGCTGCCCGGCCAGCCACGCATAGACCGCGCGGCGGTAGCGGTTCTGGATTTGCTTATGCAGACCTTCCTCATCGCGCCCCCATAACGGGTCGAGTGCTGCATGCGCGGCGATGCGCCAGCGTTTTGTCGGAGCATCCGCCGGTTTGCCGAGCGGCCTGCCATCGGGATGCGCGCCGTGCGTGGCGCGGCAAAGCGGATAATTGAGGCAGCCATAAAACGGTTTGGGATATTTTGGGCTTTTGCGTAAGACCATTTCGCCGCCGCATTCCGGGCAGTCGAGTACGGCGGAAGCCGGATAGAATTGCTGCAGCGTCGGCAGTGTGCGGCTGTAATCCATTACATCGTTCATGCCGCCCTCCCGACATTGCACAGCTGATGCGCCGATAAGGTGCCGGCATCGCGGTATGCCTTGGCATCCGCCTCGCGCTCATGCAGCCAGCGCTCAAGCTCACCGTCTAAATCGTCGTGAAAGGTAATGCTCACCGTCTTGCCGCTGGCGTCGATCTCATGGCAATAGGTGCCGAAATACTGCCAGCCTTGCCTGCGCCAGCTGGAGCCGTAATCTTCCAATTCCTCCATCGCATCGTCATAGGACAGACAGGCATCACCCTCGATGCACACGCGCTTTTTTGGCTGGCCGGTGGCGGCTTGCGCTTCCATCTTGCAATAGGCGTTAAACCAAAGCTGCGTCATACACGCCTCCGTCTTCGGTAGGGCGGCGTTCATAACCCGCCAGCTCATGCAGCGATTCGCCATCCGCCAGCAATTGTCGCCCGCTAATCTCGAATGACCGGAAGTGGAGCGGCGCTTCGTCCACATCGGGCAGAGTGCTAAAAAAATTGGGCTGGGGCTTCATGCGATCTGCCTTTAATTCGTTTGACTTAAAATGTAATTCTTTTGCCTATTTGCATCCTTGCAAATAAAAACAATTACGTCAACACGAAAGCAAATTACATAGCGGAATTATTCGCGCCTAAACGCTTGTAAACGCTTGCGAATTATTGATAGGAGATTATAATAGAGGGGCCTTAGCGCGGCTCTGAGGCTGGCATAATGATGTGCTCAATCGGATAAGCACATTTCAAAGCGCGTTCTTCCATGCCGGAAGACAGCACCGATTCCAGCCGGTATTGCTCCGGCTTGTCACTGCGTTTCACCACCTTAAGATGCCACGCATCATCTTCCGTCTGCACGATGGAGAGGCTATTCATTGCGGCCTTGGCAACACCGTTGCCGCTTTCCTGATATACCATCAACGTGCCGCTGCGCAGCGTCGGCGCGGTCGTAGGGCCAGTCAGCTCAATGGCACGAATCTGCTTGTCATTTAAGGAAGGCAACTCAATGGCAACCTGGCGCCGATCGCTTGCCGCCACCATCCATACCCGATCTTCGCCGCTACGCAGTTCTACCACACCGACAACCGGCAGCAGGCCAGCATCTTGCGGAGTTTTCAGATAAGCGCGAAAGCGCGGTGAAAAGTTGATGCCATATTTTTCTTTGATGGCTTCTAAGGTTTTCATCTGCAGGCCGCGCGGCAGCTTATCGCTGAACAGGCGGCTTAAAATAGAATCTGCCAGCTTGACGCCGCGCGCCAGATCAGTGCGGTAGATGCCCTTCGCCATCGACACTTCCGTGATGTATTGCTTGCAATGCTTCACATAAGGCGAGATCTCCGCCTCATCCTTATCCATATCGTAAAGCAAATCGGGCGCGAAGCTCGGCTCCAATCCGTAAACTTTGTAGAGCAGGAAGATAAGGCGCGGCGATAGCAGCCGATCTGCGCTGCTCGATGCGGTCTGATAGTTTTGGTAAAAGTGGCGCAGCGATTCCTTGTTGATCGCTTTCTGCCCGGTGCGCTCCGCCTGCACATTACACGCTTCGGCCATCTGGCTCAAATTATCCTTGCTGCGCTCCATGATGTCATCCAGCCACTCTTTTTGCAGCCGACGCATTCGCTTTGCGTCTTTTTCGTTCATGGAGGGTACGGCGTCGTTCATCTTTTTTTACACGATAATTTCCTACGGCTTCCCATAGCCTACTATCCGCGTAAGTTCGATGCAAGTTTCTTCTTGACCATTATAATTTCGTTAGCAAGTATGCAAATAAATAAGCTAAAGAAATTACAAGTATGCAAGTATCCGCACAAGCCAAGCCTACCATGACCGCCCTGGAACGCCGGGTTTATGCTTCTATTCAAGCACGTTGCCGCTTTGTCGGCATCACCATCGACGAACTATGCCGACGCGCCGGTATCGCGCCTTCCACCTTTTCCCGCTGGGTCAACGGCCATCATAGCGGCCTGCTCGTCACCATCGGCAAGATGGACGAAATACTGACCCAGCAAGAGGCTCAAAAATTCTTCTCCTACGAAAAACGCATGCGCGCCCTCGGCTTCGACCTGGCCGGGCTTTGCCTGCAGCTCCAACTCTCGGCGCTTGATTATGTGCGCTGGGTACGCCGCGAACTCGACCCCGATTACGCCAAGCTCACGCAGATCGAGCAATTCCTAACGCAACTTGAAAATCACCAACAGGAGGAACGTCATGCCGCAAAGGAACCTACCTAACCCAGCAATCTACACCGGGCATTTATGAAAACGCCCGATGAACTCACCCGCCTGGTGGCTGATACCGTCAAGGAACAGCTGAAACGCAATGGCGTTGGCGAGGCGTATCTGACGCCGGAACAGCTCTGCGAACGCTGGCAAGTCTCCATGAAAGCGCTGGAAAAATGGCGGCTGGAGGGCAAGCCGCCGATATATCTCAAAGTGCAAGGCACGCGCTGCGCCGTCATTCGCTATCCGCTGCACGGCGAAAACGGCGTGATTGACCTGGAGCGTAAATGGCTGCGCTCCTCCACCACTGACACTGGGCCGGAACCCGCACATGCCACCAAAACGCCAGCCCGCGTTTAGGCCGGCGTCATGAGGGGGCAGCATGCGAATTTACGGCAAAGTTAAAATCACCTTTTGGGACGATGAGAGAATCAAGAAGCTGCCCGACGCGGCCAAGCTGCTCGCGCTCTATTGCCTAAGCTGTGAACACAGCAATGCCATCGGCTGCTACCGCCTGCCGATCGGCTATATTGAAACCGACCTTGGCTGGGATAGAGAAAAAGCGCAAGACGCGCTTGACCAACTGATCGACAGCGGTTTTGCACTTTATGACCGCGACAGCGCCTATCTCCTCATGCCGCGCTACCTGGAGCATAACCCCATTGAAAATTCCCGCGTCGGCAAAATGTGCGTGGCGCTCATTAACGCCGCCATGCGCTCGCGCGAAATCTTTCCCGCCTTATGGCAGGCGCTGCAGCCGCAAAAGCATCGCTTCCTTTTCAAAGATACCGACTGCTGGAATACGGAATGGGATACCCTATGCCATACCCTATCCGGCGGCGTTGCGGCGGTAGTGGGTGATACCCTATCGCATACCATATCGCATAGGGTATCGCTTACCGTATCCGATACCGTATCGCACATTGAACCTTTAACGCCTGAACTTGGCGGAAATCCTCAATCCGATACCGTATCGCATAGCGTATCTGATACCGTATGCGATAGGATATCCTCCACTTTGCAGGACTTTGCGCCCCCTGAACCGGAACCTGACCCTGAACCGGAACCAGAATTAAGAGATGATGAGGTAGCGCCCGCGAAGCCGACGCCGGTGGCGATTATACGCGCGTTCGATGAAGCGGTGGTGCAGGTTTTCGGCGCGAACCTAGCGCGCCCTTGGCCGCATGGCGAGGATGCAACCATTGCCGCGCAGTTTATCGCCGCCGGTGCCTCGCTCGAACTCTGTAAGCAGGTTTTTCTGCGCCATCTCTACGCTCATCAGCGCAAGGGCAAGCATCCGATCGGCAGCCTAGCCTATTTCCGCACCGCCATACCAGACGCGGTGAAAGACCGCAGCTTCTATCAAAACAACCCACCCCCGGAGGTATCCCATGACGGAAACGCTCACGGCGCTGGGCGTCGGCCACGCAGCGGCCATGACGCTTTCACTGACGCCCTGGTTGCAGTCGTGCATGAACGCAGCGGATATTGACTGGGGCGGCAAATTGCCGCTAACCGCCATCGGCGCCATCGATCAGCGCGCGGCCGAGAGCACCGGCTATCATGGCTCGCGCCTGCGGCCGATGCCGGTAGTGGATAAAGCCAGCGCCCAATACCGCGAGTTGGAAGAGGCCGTGTTCACCGCCCGACGCATGCTCCAGCCCGCCAGCGCCGCCGAAGCGGGATTTGAGCTTAAGCGGCTCTCAGTCTGGTGTCCAATGGCAAACCGCGACGTGCGCGATTTCAAAATGATGATTCATGATGCGCTAACCGATCTGGCGGGCATCCCGCTCGATTTGATTCAGAAAGCCTGCAGCCTGCACCGCAACGACCCGGACCCGCGCTGCGATTTCTTTCCTCGCCCGGCGCGCCTCAAAACGCTGATCGATAACGAATGGCGCTTGCGCCGCCTGCAGCTGTTCCGGCTGGAGCGCTTGCTGGAAATCGCCAACACGCCGCCGAAGCTGCCGCCGCCGCTCACTCTGGCCGAGCTGACCGAGCAGGCGCAAAAGCAAATCGAGCTTGAAAGCATGATGGCCGGTCTGTTCGGCAGAGCGCCGCCGCTACCGCTGACGCCGGAGCAGCACGCAGCGGAGCTCCAGCGGCGCACTGCGGCCAAGATCCACGAAGCGCAACGCGATCAGCATCTAAGCCCGGCAATGGCTGAGGCAATGCTGGCCGAATTAACCTCAACCCCGGAAACAGCTCATGCCAAAGAAGCATAAACCCTCCCGCAAAAAAGATTTCCTCGCCGTCACGCATGGCAAGATCAACCGCAAGCTCACCGGCGATGGCTTCCTGTCCGATCTCGGCTCGCCGGAGCTGGAAAATCACCATGTGATGAAAGTGGATTATGTCGATGCCGAGGGCAATTATGCCGAGCCCGGCAAAGGCCGCAAGCGGGCGCGTAACGTGACGCAGACCACGCTCGATTATTGCAAAGCCTATGCGCTTATCAGCGAAGACCAACATACCGCCGGCGAACAGCTTTATGCCGATTGCTATTATTCCGGCCTGGTGCCGCGCGCTATCGTTTCCATGCTTGATGGGCTGCCACGCAGCGGTTCTCCTAAATTCCTTGGCTTTGCCGAAGGCCGTATCGACGCGCAGCGCCGCTATGCTGAGGTGCGGGAAACGCTCAACCGGCGCTATATCGATAAATCACGCGGCATTACCTTCTTCGAGGTAGCCTACCGCGTCTGCATCAACGGTATTCCGCTCGACGAGCTGGAAAAATGGACGCAGTGGCCGCGCCGTTCAGGAAAGAAAATCACCGGCTTAGTGCTGGATGCGGTCTATGAAATTTATGACGATATCCATAACCGAGAACGCAAGAAACGGCGTTAGCCAATCATATCGCCGCGTTTGAGAAACGCCGAAAGCGATGCCGCTAATCCCACGATCAGCATTGCCTCATTGAAGGTCGGAACATGGCCTTCGCGCAAATGCCGCCCTTTCTCCGAACCGTATCCCCACGCCTTTTTCACAATATCGTCCAGCGGTTGCGGGAAAAGCTGCGGCGCGAGTTTAACGATGCTGCCCAGCGTCTCATTGGGCAGGTTGCTTACCTGCCGCGCGACAATTTCCAAAGAGGCGAGCGCATGCTGTACGCCGCCGGTAATGTCTGGTGCTGGGCGTTTAGACAGGTCGCGGTAAGCTTCCTGTAGCTCGGATGCAGCCGTTGGCAGGCGCGAGGCTTGCAAATGCGCCAGCGAATCGCGCACTACCGCTTCAAATGCTTCCGGGCCGCGCGTGACGATCTGCCCGCCCAATAGCTGCCAGCCAATGCCTTTTTCGATACAAAACTCATTGAACAGCGCTGCGTATTCCTCCGCTCGGCCTTGCCGTTCCAGATCGCGGTAAAATGCTTCGGCAATATCATAGACTTGATACCAGGGGCATTTGGAAATTAGCCATTCCGCCTCGGACTGCACATTGCCCGCCGACCAGTTATTGCTATCCGGCACTTCGCGCAGAATATGGCAGATCGTGCTGCGGCAATCATGTGCGCTAAGACCCAGCTGTTGCGCAAAGCCCATTACATAGTACCGCAGGTTCTCGGGCGCATCTTCGCGCACCGTGATCTCCGGCGCATCGGGCTTATAGGCGTGGCGGTCTGAAAAAGATTGGTGCTTTTGCATCAAAAAGAATTAGCATATCTGCTAAGAATTACTAGCTCTTAGAGATATAATCATGCCATGAAACCAACCGCCATTTCAAACATTCGAGAGCAAGTTGCCCGCGCATTCAGCGGCGAAAAAGCCTATAACGTCGCAGCGCTTTGCGAGCGGTACGGCTTGGCTCCTGCCAATGGTGACGACCCGATGGCAAGCAAAATGAAGTACATCGTTCCGCGTTTAACCGCACTGGCCGATGATGCGGTCTTAACGATTGCGCGGGAGGCTGTGATCGAATTTCCTGACTATCACTTGCAGGAAGCCTTGTTTAAGCATGATGAAGCCAGTGCCGCTTACCGCATTACCGAGCTGACCCGTCAGCGCCTGGCCGAGGAGCTGGATAATTTCGAGCCGCTTGCGGGCCGTGTTCACCTTACCGATTTCTTGCGTAAGTTCTGGCCGATCGACGAACTGCAACCAAGCGGCTTCCGCTTTGATGGTTTTGAGCAGGAGCTGGGGCAGCACATGGTCTTAAACGACGATTGGCATAACAGCTACCTACTGCAGCACGTGGGCTTTTTCGAGTGTTCGCAACATTGCCTGTTCCGGTTTCTGGAGGAGCTTGCTAGCCCGTTACTGCGCGACGAGCCCGCCCAGCAAGCGCTTGTCGATGCCATCAATCCGGTGCTGGCGCGCGACGGATTTGTGATGAAACCCGATGGCTACCTGTCAGGCAGCCCGACCTTCCGTGTGCAACCGCTTCAACAAGGCGTCGCCGGTTCAGTTAAAAATATCATTTTCGCATCCACCGGTGCCAAACCGGACTTGGTGCTGGCCGATGCCATTAATAACGATGTCGCTATTGTGCGCCATGCCGAGCATTGCCTTATCTATGACTTGGCGCTGCCGCCGGATGGCCTGCGCTGGAAAGACCTGATCGCCTGGTGGCGCATCAAACACCCAAACCATCCCGACGACGACGCGGCCGAGCGTGATCTTTACAAACGCCTATATGCCAGCCTGCGCGATTCCGAAGCCGAGCGTATCTTTTTCCGAACCTATTTCAGTCATCTGCGGCCCATCCTCGGAGAGCAGCTGCCAGCCCTTATTCCCCAAGTCTATTTACATTACGACCCGTTTAGCATGCGCGAGCTGGCGCGGCAGGCGCAGGAGCAGCGGCTTCCCCGGCAGCGGATGGATTTTCTCATGCTGCTGCCGCATCGCCACCGCATCGTGCTGGAGATCGATGGCAAGCACCACTATGCCGATGATGACCGCGCCAATACGTCCAAATATGCTGCTATGGTTAAAGCCGACAGGGATTTGCGGCTGTTAGGCTATGAAATCTATCGCTTCGGCGGTCACGAATTTACCGGCGACGGGGTGGAATCTTCGATTGCTGCCTTCTTCCAGCGCCTGTTCCGCAAGTATTCTGTCCTAACAAATTAGCAAGCCTGCAAAAGGCAACCCGCTATTGTTGGCATACTTGCCAACCAACTGAACATTAAAAGAAAATGCTTGCATAGCGTCACGCCGTTAGTTAGCTTCTAGGCATAATCGGAAAGTTACGCGCAGGCAACCTGGTGGCATCCCCACCGGGTTTTTTTGTGCCCGGTTATTCCTCCCTGTTATTCCTCTTGCGGCGGAAGGTTCCATTCCTTCCGCCGTCTTTTTTTGCTTAATAAATGAATATCGACCCCTGTTTCGATCAAGTTTTACCCGGTTTTCATCCGGTTTATTACCCTATAACCTACGAAAACTCCCTGTTTAGCGCAAATCGCTTTCGATCAGGTAAAATGGTGTTATGCCCGGAAAGCCTTGGAAATCTCTGCATCCCGCGACAAAAAAAGCGGCGCTTTGCTTATAAGTGAATCTCTTAAAAAAAAGACCGGACAGCTTTCACCATCCGGCCTTGAGTTGAGGGAGTTAAATTTAGGCGGCTTCAAGCGCCTCTTCATCGATGCTTTCAGCTTCCTGACCGGCCAGCTCATCAATGATTTTCTTCTGCACCACCGGAGCGCGCATCTTTCTAATCGCCATCTCTACGATCTTGCCGATTATTTCTAGCTTCTCGGCAATCGTCACCGCACGGTTGCGATCAATCTTCTTCACGATATCCATCTCACCGTCCTTATTGAAAAAACGGTTGAGGATGGGAGCAATCGTATCGATGTGCTGTTCCAGCCCTTTGATGGCGCGGACTTCTTCTTCCGTCAGCACCGCTTCGGGGAACATATCGTCCTGGCTATCGGCATCTATGAAGTTTTGCGCTACCGCTGCCAACTCGCTGCCATCGATCTTGCCGTTTTTAATCATGTTCCAGAAGGGCGCCTGATATTCCTGCTTCACCTTGCCGAGGTAAAAAGCCTGCGTCGGATTCAGAATTCCTTGTTCCATGTAGGCCTGATATTCCGGCTTGAGATTCAAAAGCGTTAAGCGGTCATGGATACGGAACACCTGCTGGATACCGACTTTCGCCGCGAATTGCTCCGGTGTTAGGTCATGGTCATCCATCGCCTTGCGCCACGAACGCGCTTCTTCCAACGCCGTAATATCCACGCGCTGCAAGTTTTCGATAATCATCTGGTAGGTAAGCGAATCGTCGCCTAGCTCTTTCACGATGACATCGATCTCTACCAGCTCGGCCAGCTGGCAGGCACGGTAGCGGCGTTCACCAGCGACGATCATGTATTTGCCGGTGCCATCGGGCCGTACGGTGATGGGGCTTATCAGGCCTTCGGAGCGAATCGATGCCGCCAACTCATGCAGCTTGGCTTCATCGAATTGCTTACGTGCCTGCTCGTCGTTGGCATAAATCAACGACAGCGCCAGCTTTTGTATGGTAAGCGGGGCGGCTTCCGGCATTTGCACTGCGCGCTTCTTAGCGGCAGGCGCTTTCCTGGCTTTGGTTTCGGGGGACTTTTTGGACGTGCGTGTTGCTTTGGCGCTCTTTGCCATGTGACTTCTCCTTAGATTGGTTGAAAATTAAGCCGCGTTTTCCTGCTCAGATTCGTGAGCAGCCTTGAGGTCGGCCAGCACCTCTTTCGCCAGATGGAACGCTGCCGCATCTTTCGGCAAATCGCTGATTGCAGAGCATACCATCGTGGTTACAGTGTCGCGGACTTCCAGCCGCTGCAGTTCTTCTTGCAGGTGGCGGATAGTCCATTCGATATCGCTTTTGAGCTGTTTGCGCGTTTCTTCGACGCGGCGTTCGCATTTCAGCATCAGGGAGCGTTTGGCGAAATTCTGTGTGGTCATGGCAGTTTCCTTTATGATTTGATTTCAATAACTTATGAAATTATCCAATCATACGGACGCCATACCGTACACAGAAATCGACCATCTAAACTAAAATAAATTTTTCTTTTTCAATAGATTATCGCTTTCCATGAATATGGATGCGCGATATAATCTGCGGCGACCTTGGAGGATGGTTCGGTGCCCCCTTACCAGCTAGGTTCGATTCCTAGTAGCCGCTCCAATTATTCAGCGAACAGCGATGCCTGCTTATCGGCTTTCGCTTTTTTAGCCGGTGCATATTCCGGCACGTCAACACCAAGCTCGGCTTTGAACCATTCCGCCACCATGCGCCGATGGCACCATTCATTCGGCTTGCTAGGGTCTTTCTCCCAGCAGAGCAAGATCGGCTCATGCGGCGCGGTCAGTTTCTGGAGCGTTTCATAAACCTCTTTGGCATTGAGCGGCGCCAGAATCTCGCGGTAAAAACGCTCACGATACTTGTCCTGGTTATTCTTATATTCATCCAGCCGGAACCAATCACCGGGCGCGAGCTTTTTGAAAATCTTGTAGCCAGGGTCAAGGTTGCGAGGAAATCCATAAGAGATCACCACTCGGCCTGGCCCTGTGTATGTGTCGTAGCAGCTGGTTTGCATGGGCATAATCCTACTAAAAAGGTGGATGGATATATTAGCAGGATTTACTAATAAATAAAGCTAAATCAGCATCTTAACAATCTTTTTTGCAGCGCTCTAATAGTTCCTGCAATGTTTCTCCCTCCAGCTCACCAACACCATCTTCATAGAGTTGTGTGTTGCCATCGAAGTCCGGGTTATCAAAATCTTCAACGATTACGCGCGCTGATTTGTCCGTGCAGCTTGCGCCTTCAAAACAGCTGCCGCGAATGGCGATGTAAATGGTGGTAGTCATCCTTCTTGCTCGTTCGTTTCTGGTAGGGTGATCTTATGGCCTTGCGCCTTAATGTTACGAAGCCACTGACTCAAAAAGCTGGTCTGGTCGCCAAACTCTTTGAGGTTGGTGATTACTGTGCCTTCGATACAGCGGCGGTAAAAACTGCCGCTCTGGAAATGCACCGGCAGAGCCATCTGCGTGACGTGCATAAGCATGACTTCCATATCTGGGTCTGGAACTAAATCGCCATTCTGCTCGTAATAATGCGCCATGCTGATTTGCGTCACTGTGCCTTGCTGCCGCAAGACATCGATGTTCAAATCCATAAACTGACCGGCCTTCATCTTGACCCCGCTACCTTGCTGCATCGTTTGCACGTCGGGCAGAAGGGCAAGCAGGCGCTTATAGTTGGCCTGGCACTGTTTCAATACTGCCTGATTCATGGGTAGCTCCTTTGCGCGTTTACCACGAAGGTGGCGTATAAAATGCCTGCGAATAAAAGGTGCTGACCGATGCGCGGAATAAACCGGCGCTCTATCAGCCCATCGCGCAGCGGGTTCTCGGCATCGGAAAAGGCGAGATGCAATTCTTCGGTGCCGATCTCGGCAACGCTTTCCAGCGGCCCAATCGTGTGAATCCAGCCGACATGCTCAGGGCTTTCGGCTTCTTCCGGGCGTTCAAAAGCGCCCAGCAAATGCAGGTAAAGAGTCATTATCAGAAACTCCTAGAGGGTTGAGGTTAATGCGCTGTCGCGCTGTTTGCGGCTAAGGTAGTGAGCCAGTCGCCCAACCGCCGGGCGATGACATTCACGATCTGCTGATTCACCGGCTCTTTCGGCTGCTTGGCGTATTGAGTGCCACGGCCTTGAAACCAGATGGATTCCGGCACGGCTTTTCGCTCATACAGATCGACGCGCAGCTGCATCTTGTGGTCGGGCAATAGCTTTTCGCCCGCCGGATACAGGAACGCGATTTCAACGCGCAGGAACGATTCGCCGCGGTGCTTAACTGTTATCGCCGCGCGCATCGGCTTGCTGTCGATGGGGATGACGTCCTTCGCAACCATTTCCGGCAAGCCGGGATAGAGGTTTAGGAGCTGGTCATAATGCTGTTGATGGATGCACATAAAATCTCTCCTTACGCGACGTTAGATTGTTCGATTTCTGGCTCGATCACATACGCGCAGTCGTCATAATCTGGATGAGAGCGGATATTGTCCTCGGTGTAGATGCGCTTGGCTGAATCGTTCACTTGCTGTAAGGCCGCATCATGCGCGGCTTTCGTCATCTTGTGCGCATCGCTTTGCCAATATGCGTCATGCTCGCAAGACTGATACTCCAAGCAATTCGCGGCCTTGATAATTTGAACGGTGGACTGGCGCGTAAATGCCAAACGCTCATCGATCTCGAAACCCATGTAGTTTTCCCGGTCATCGGGATAGCGGCAGCGAACGCTCTCAATGTTTTCGTTCAGCAGGATTTCACCGATTTGCTGAACGGTGAGTCCTGGTCTTAAATTCTGCTGCGCAATGAATACAGCAAGCGTCGTGACATGCGCGTTTGGAACAATGAAAGCTGACATGATTTTTACCTCTCTATTGGTGATTAAGTTGCTGTTTAATTAGTAACTTTATCCCAGCACACGGACGCTTTACCGTCCACAAAAATCGACCATAAAAACAATAAATATCAGCCACTTATGGCAAGTTTGCCAAGTGCGCTCCTCACGAAATACCCATGTCCAAGTTATCTCCGCGCTGCGAGGCGGGCATGGGTTGTATGCAGCGACGGACAGCCGGAAAAGCAGCGGCAATTTTTAGGAGTTCAACCATGTTAACTTTCAAGGAGCTTAGACATATCATGAGTAAATTTTTCGACGACATCGAAGCATCGATCAAAGACATCCACATCAATCACGGCTTGGATAATGAAACCGTTACCAAGGAAATCGCGGAAGCGATCGCCACCAACGTTGAACCGCTGAAAACCCAGCTCACCGGTCAGCAAACGCAAATCGAAGAATTGCAGCGTGCTCTGCAGGACACTGTTACCGCTATCAAGGGCGGTGATAATGATGCTGCTTTGGCAACCGCTACTGCAGCCGTTAATGGCACCGGCTCAGCAAGCAGCGACTCGCCTTCTGCGGGCAATGACAGTGCCGGCGCTGGTCAGGCCGTATCGTAAACCTTATCCCCGCGCGAGGCGACTTGCGCGGGGACGCTTAATTAAAACTCAAACGCCAGCTGATTTTTCACTTTCGCTACTACCGGCGGCGGAAGAAGCAATGGCTTGAATTCTGGCAGCGGCTCTTGCGGAATGTCATTCGTTTCGCGGATGATTTTCCACATGGGCGTTTCCCGGCGTTCCCACCATTCCATGCGCAGCGTATCGCCATGCACGACTTCGCCTATTAGCTGCAGCGCCGATAGCTGGAAATAGGCCATGTTAAAGCAGGTGCGGTTAATATCGATTGCCTGGAACCATATCACCCGGCGGGCGTCATGGCCTTCCTCGCGCATGGCTCTCGCTGCCTCGATCAGCATGACGCCAGCACCGCAACAAGGCTCTGACACGCGGATGATTCCTTGGCGCTCGATCAAATCGCTGGCGCCGACCATTTGCATTTGCGCCATCATCCGGCAGACATGCACCGGCGTGAAAAACTCGCCGTTGAATTTATTGGCGATGCCCAGCTCCATGTATATCTGCCCGATAAAATCTTCTTTGGTATCGAGCAACGCAATCACCGATATGCCATAGAGCGCAGCGATCGCATCAAGCTCTTTGGCGTCGTATTTCTTGATGGTTTCCATGTATCGCTGTTCGATTCGCTCAAATTCCGCATCCCTCGTCAGCACACCTTCATGATAAGGTTGCTGATGCACCGTGCAGGCGGCAATTTCGATGAAATCCCGAAACGTCTCATGCCAGTTGCGCCGGTAACTCAACTGGTCAAAGTGTTTACGAAAATCCTTAGAGTAAGTGGAGCTGGTCATGTGCCGGCACTCCTTCTTGCTCACAGGCCAAATAGTATTTCAGCAGCGCGTTGGCATATAATCCCGCCTGCTTAGGAAAGCGGTTGCATTCAGTACGACTGAACGCAGGCACTTTTTCCGCCATCAGAATATCCGATAGCGTCACCTGGGGATGATAACGGTTAGGTTTCTTGATGCGGTAGAGCGTCCAGCACTTGCCGCCGGTGTAATGCTCAATCACGTCGATGCGGTAGGGCTGGCCGCGATAAGTGTAGAGCGCCTGAAACAATACGGTCATATCGCTACCACCGTTTCTTCGGGCATGTAGCGCAGCATCCGGCAATCGTCTTTGCTCGCGTGTTGTATCGCTTCGATGATGCCGATCATGTAAGCTTCACCGCGATGCTTAATCATCCAGCCGCAGGACATGCTCTCAAACGCCACGTCCTCTTTAATGGTCAGCCATTCGTCGCCTCCATCGTCCTGCTGGATGAAACAGAGATCGCCAAGCGTGAAGGCGCTGCCAAGCGACCAATTGCCTTGCCGAAATTTGCCGATCAGCTCGGCCATATCGCGGCATTCGTAAAAGCTGCTTTCGTTGAATTCCGGGTCGCTTGCGCGGCGCACCCAGCGGTTATTCCGGCCAAGCGCCAGCCATGTGGAAAGGTAAGTGTCCATCAGATCCTCGCTGTAGGAAAGAATGGCGGAGCTGTGACGCCCCGCCATTGGTGAAGGGAAAGTTAAAAGGCCATGCCTTTAGGCAGCCACGTTTTAAGCCGCTCCTGCTGTTCCGCGGTGAATTGCGGCTGGTCAGGATTGGCAAAGGCGGCATCGAGCGGTGTTACCGCCTCGTCCTTTTTCTTATTGGTATGCTGCTTCGCCCATTCCTCGCTAAGCACTTCCTGGCCGATCGCCAGCACGTCTTTCTTCGTGACGCTATCGAGGAAATTATCCTTTCTCGGACGCCAGTGCCTGCGCCGACATCGATGCCAAGCCGTTTGCCGATCGCATCGAACAGGAAGGATTTGCGTTGCTCACCGGCGAGCTGCGGTGTCAGCGCGCGGGCGACACAGGCGGCAAATAGCCGTTGCTTGTCTTCGGCACTTAACGCGCAGAAGGATTCAAAGCGTTCCAGCTCGTCCTTATGGTTCATCCATGCTAGCGGCAACGCTTTGAGCAGGGCTTCTTCCTTAGCTTTAAGCTCTTTGCTGGTTTCGTCCTGGCCGATGCTGACGCTGTATTTATTGGCGCGCACTTGCAGGAAGTCATGGCCGTAATAATAGGATGGGCTTAAGTTGCGCAGGCCACATCATGTAGAGCGCGGCATCAAACGCCGTGGCGTAATCCTCCGCCATGTGCAGGCGCATTACCTGTAGCCGGTTGGCTTTCAGCCGGTCGGAAAGCGCATTGCTATACTCGAATTTACTATCCGGCCTTGCGTCATCGCGGAAACTAACGCCTTCCTCGTCGTTATCTTCCTCACCATCGCCATCGGCATCGCCGTCTTCTTCCGGCTCCAGTTCGGCAGGCGTATCATCTTCCGGCTTTACCAGCCCGAAGGTGATATCCGCTTCGCCGCTCCAACCGATTGTCACGATGCAGCCAGCAATCGCTTTCTCCTCTTCGCTAAACCCGGAGTATTCAGCGATTTTGGCTTCTACCTGCTCCAGTTGCTGCTGGACTTTCTGATACTCGGCTTCGTCCGCTTCGGCTTCTTCCAATGCAGAGAGCTTGTTTTCAAGCGTTTCTTGGCGTTTTAACAGCTTCTCCGGCACTTCTTCCAGCTGATGCTCATGGATATTTGCCGGAAATCACGCTGCTCGTTCCAGCCGAACGATTCTCGCGCTTCCGCCCATTTCCATTGGCCTTGAAGCACGGTGACGATTTGCTCCAGCTTTTCACTCGCCAGTTTCTGTAGCAGCGGCACATCTTCCAGATAGCAATCGTCCTGCTCGCTGAACAGATCGCGGCGAACTGCACCGCCCGCCGCTTCATAAGCAGCCACGCCAACGAATTTCGCAAAGCGATGGTCGCCCTTGACGAATTTATCAGTCAGCGCGCGCCGAATGTAATGAGGTGAGTCCAGTTCATGACTGCCTTTGAAGCGTTTATACACTTCCTCTTGACGTTCGTGCTCATCGCTTAACGTAAAGGCCATCAACGCTTCCATCGATAATTCCTCGTTGCGGTAGGCTTTCAGCAACACCGGAGAGAGACGCCCCATTTTCAGGCGCTGCTCAACAACGGACGCTGACACGCCGGAACGCGTAGCGATTTGCTCGTTGGTCAAACCATCCTCTGCCAGCTTCGCCCATGCCTCGAATTCATCGGCAGGGTGCATTGCGGTGCGCATGACGTTTTCAGCAAGGCTGATTTCCTTGGCATGTAGCTCATCGGTCAACTCGCATGGCACGGCAAAATCTTTTTCGATCTTGCCTTCTTTAACGAGTTCTTTCAGCGCGGCGAGACGCCGGCCACCGGCGACGACTTCAAACTTGCCGCTGCCTTCAATCGGCAACACGGTGAGATTTTGCCGCAGGCCGAGCGCGTTAATGCTGGCTTTGAGAGTGGCAATATCTTTCTTAGGTTCGGTTTTCCTGACGTTGAACGTCTTGGACGATACGAGTGATGATAATGGTATGGCTTGCATATTTTGTTACTCCTTAAAGGATTGAATGATTGGAAATGTTTGATTTCCAAAACCAATCCAAGCACACGGGCACTTTGCCGTACACAGAAAAACGCAAGCAAATACAATAATTTAGCTAGTAATCTGGCGTAACTTATAGGGAGCTGGAGTGTTCTTTGGAGCCGTACCTACAGCCTGCATTGAGCAGGTTTTTCGCATTCTGGATTTTTCGCAATGGCAGGCGGCTTATGTCTGCTGCTCCGGCTCATTCCGCATCGAGCGCGCGCTTAAAACCAAGTTTCCGCAGCTGCCGGTATTCAGCAATGACGTAAGCCTCTATTCTTCAGCGGTTGGCTACCTAGCATGTCACCGCGAGTTCAACTTACGCTTCCAAGGCGCGCTTTCCTTTATCGAGGAGCGCGGCGACGTCAATAGCTTCTTTGAGCGCGTAGCGGCTCTGCTAGTGGCTTGCGATATGGCACGTTATGGCGCGCGCAAGAATGACTACACCCGCAAGCATTTCGATTATTACGTTGAAAACTTTGAGCTGTTCTATAACCGCGCCAAAGACCGTCTTGACCGCACCATTCCCGAAATGCCGCTCGACGGTTATTTCTCCGGCGACTGGCGCAAGCACGTCAAGCAGGGCATCGAATCTGGCGCGGGCATCCTGGCATTCCCGCCGTTCTTCAAAGGCGATTATGAAAATCAGTTCAAATTCATTGAAGAAAATATCCACTGGCCTGCGCCGGATTACGAACTCTACAATCCAAAAATGCTGGGCGAGATCATTGATGAAGTGGACGCTTCGGGTGCGCCATACTGCATCCTTTCCGATCAGCTCTTTGAGCACAGGAAGCCAGTGCTGGAATATGTCACCGGGCGCAAGGTGCCGCATTACTGCTACGCCCGCACTGAAAAATCCAGCGTGCGCCATCTCTACAAAGCACCGGAACCTTTCGCTTATGACTCGATCAATCCTGCAAAGCTCACGGCTAACAGCCAGGTGCAAGTCGTGCAGGCGGAAAGCCGCCACATGGATTTCATTAAGGATATCTATCTGCAAAAGACCATCATTCATTCTACCGGCGTGGCGAATTTCCTAATCTTCATTGATAAAATGCTGGTCGGCGGCATCATTTACTCGCTGCCGAAATTCCCGACTTTCGGACACAACACGGTTTATCTACTCTCCGATGTGACGCTGTGCCGCGAAGCCAAGCTCTCAAAATTCATCGCCTATCTCGCTACTTCAAACACGCTGCTTGACCTGGTGAGCAAGAAGCTTGTCAGCCGTATCGACTATATCGTGACCACGGCACGCACTCATAACGCCATTTCCATGAAATACCGGGGCATCTACAAGCTGTTGAACCGGCGCGAGGCAGATGACCCAGCGGAAGGCAATATCATCAATTACGGCTCGAAGATGCGCCACGAAACGCCGCAAGAGATTTACTCGCGCTGGTACTGGCCGAAATTTGGAAAATCTTATGTCGCAAAACGAAACGCCTGAACCCGCGCTGCCGATTGACGCAAGCCAATACCGCTTCATAGCGGCCGAGGCAATTGTATTCCCTGCCACCGGCGAAGGTGACGGTGAAACGGTGAACGTCGCTTTTTCTTCGGTACCTTCCTCGATGCTGCAAACGCTCGCCGCCGAAGAAAATGCGCGTTTTATGACCGCCGACCAAATGCGCCGGCTTTCCGGCAATCTGAAAAAAGACAATGCCATGACCAGCGCCGTGCTGGTCTATCCCGATACTGCCAGCGGCAAGCTTGTGGTACTTTCCGGCAATCACCGCGTCGAAGCGGCGATACTGGCCGGGCAGCAAGTGATTCCGGTGATGGTGATACAATCGTGGCTCACCGAGGAACGGAAGCTCGCCATCCAGCTTTCGCATAATGCCATCACCGGGCAGGATGATCCTAATATCCTTGGCAAGCTCTATGAAAGCCTGACACTTGAATACAAAGCCTATTCCGGCTTAACCGACGACAGTTTCAATATTCTCGAAAAGCTCGATATCGACAGCCTCGCCATCGGCACGCCGCAGTATGAGGAAATCTTATTGCTGTTCCTTCCAGCCGATAAAGACGTGTTCATGAAATACATTGAACGTCTCGGCACACCGAAAGACAAGCGCACTTATCTGTTCGGCGATTATGAAGATTACTCGCGGATCTTTGAGGCCATTGTCGCCATCAAGCAATTCAAAAATATTTTCAACACCGCAGTCGCTTTTCGTGCGCTAGCCGACCTAGCCATCGAACGCCTGCAGCAGCTGGAGGCGGAAGCGGAGGCACAATCAGAGCCGAACGCCGATGCCAAAGAAACCTAAATTTACTGCAAAGGAGATCGAGCACGCGCTGCGCGAATCGGCAGGCCTTCAATACATTGCCTCGCAAAAACTCAAATGCGCACCGAGCACTGTCACTAATTACGTTAAGCGCAACAAGCATTTGCAGCGTGTGGTCGAGGAGTGCCAGCAAGGGGTGCTTGACCTGGCGGAAGGTAAAATCCTTGAGAAAATCCGCGACGGCGACATTGCCGCCATTATCTTTTTCTTAAAAACCAAGGGCAAGAACCGAGGATACACCGAGCGCCAGGAAATCGCCGGAGCTGATGGTGCGGCAGTTCGCTATGTAATCGAAGCCCCTGCAGCAGCTGAGAGCGATGACGCATGGGAAGCAAAAAACAAACCAAAGAGCGGGCCAGCAACATCATAGCGATCTGGAAGCCGCAGCCTGGACCGCAAACTGCACTGATTTCTTGCCCGATTTTCGAGGTGTTTTACGGCGGCGCGCGCGGTGGCGGCAAGACCGACGGTATGTTAGGCGATTTCGCCATCCATGCCGATAAATACGGCCAGTTCGCGCGCGGCGTCTTTTTCCGCCGTACCTACAAGCAGCTGGAGGAAGTCCAGTTCCGCGCGCAACAGATTTATCCTAAGCTCGGCGCCGTATGGCTCAAAGGCGAGCAAATCTGGCTTTTCCCGAACGGCGCGACCTTAAAAATGCGCCATCTCTGGGATGAGAATGACGCTGAAAATTACCAAGGCCATAGCTATACCTGGATCTGCATCGAGGAAGTGACCAACTGGCCGACGCCAGCGGCCATTGATCGTATCCGCGCTACGCTACGCTCGGCACATGGCGTGCCGGTGCGCTTGCGCATGACCGGCAACCCCGGCGGCGCAGGCCATAACTGGGTGAAGCAGCGCTACATTACCCCAGCGCCGGGCGGTTTCACCAAACTGATCGACCCAGTAAGCGGCGAAGCGCGCGTATTCATTCCCGCTCGCCTCGAAGATAATCCGGCGCTGACGCTTAAAGACCCGAATTATGAACGGCGCTTGCTGCAAGCAGGCTCCGCCGCGCTGGTAAAGGCTTGGCGCTTTGGGATATGGGATATCGTCGCGGGCGGCTTCTTCGATGACGTCTGGAATCCCAGCCGCCATGTGCTTACACCGTTCGAGATTCCGGCCAACTGGCGCGTGCGCCGTTCATTCGATTGGGGATCGGCCAAGCCTTCATCGCTCGGTATGTGGGCGGAAAGCGACGGTACACCGCTGGAAAAGCTCGGCCTTTATTTCCCTCGCGGCTCTATGATTCGCGTTGGCGAATGGTACACCGTGCAAAAAGACATGCAGGGCTATGTAAAGCCAAACGTCGGCGCCGGCTTGACTAACAAGCAGCAAGGCGCTGGCGTCGTTTCCTACAGCCAGGGGCGGCGGTGGAGCGGTTGCGTAGCTGACCCTTCCATCTTCATCAAGGCAGGCGGGCCTAGCATTTACGACCAGATGCGCGAAGGCGCGCGCGAAGCTGGCGGCACGATCATCTTTTCCAAAGCCGATAACAACCGCATCGCCGGTTGGCAGAAGATGCGCGGCATGCTGGAAACCTCAGGCAAAGAAACGCCGGAAAGCCCCGGTATCTGGGTTTTCGAGAATTGCCTAGACTGGATTCGCACCGTGCCGGTGCTACAGCGCGACCCGAAAAAGCCTGACGATATCGACACCGAGGCGGAAGATCACGCGGCTGATGAAACCCGTTACGCCGTCATGGGCGGCGGCGAGAAGCAGCAAAGCACGGAGTTCAGGCTTTAGCGGTTGCGCTGAAAATTGCCATCTGTCGCGTAATTCTACGAGCCTTTTCTCCTATTTAACTTTTCAGTTAGCAAATCTCCTATGCCTTCACCTAAATCAACAGTGGCAACTCCATCTCAAGGCTACCTTGACATGCAGGCCGATTTGGAGCTCGTAGATACGCTAACTGGCGGCACTGATGCCATGCGCGCGGCAGGACAGCGCTATCTTCCACGTGAGCCTAGAGAAAGCATGGAGGCTTACCGTAATCGCCTGTCGCGCTCGGTGCTCTACAATGCTTTTGCTGATACGGTGCAAAAGCTGGTCGGCAAGCCGTTTTCTAAACCTGTCGTCGTTGCGGCCGATACACTAGAACCTATCAAAGGCTGGTGTGAAAATATCGACTTATCGGGCAGCAACGTTACTACTTTCTGCCGTGAAGTATTTGAGCTGGGCTTAACCGATGGATTAACGCATCTGTTAGTAGATTTCCCGCGTAATCCAACCGGACAAACACTTGCCGATGAGCAAAAGACTAAGGCGCGGCCTTATATCGTGCCGATTAAAGCCATTAATCTAATCGCCTGGCGTTCTGAACTCATCAACGGCGTGCGCACCTTAACACAAGTGCGCATACGCGAAAACGCCGTTGAAGCCGATAGTACCTGGGGGGAAAAGATCGTCCAGCGCATCCGCGTGCTTTATCCAGATCGCTTCGAGCTGTATGAAAAACAGAAAAAAGACTGGGTCATCGTCGATCAGGGCGACATATCGCTTGGCCGGGTGCCGCTAGTAACATTTTATACTGGCAAAATCGGCTTCATGAGCGCAAAGCCGCCGCTCTTGGATCTGGCGCATCTCAACGTGCAGCATTGGCAATCTTCGTCCGATCAGCAGCACATCCTGCATTTTATCCGCTTCCCTCTATTGCATGGCGCAGGTTTTAACCAAGACCAGAAGGAAATTGAGGTCGGGCCAAACCGTATGATTCTATCGGAAGACCCGCTAGCCAAGCTCACTTATGTGGAGCACACCGGCGCCGCGGTAAACTCCGGGCGGCAATCTCTTAAAGACTTGGAAGATAAAATGGACGGAATGGGCGCGCATCTTCTTTCGCACCGTTCAGGCGATGCCACTGCTACCGCCGCCGCGCTAGACACGTCTAAAACCAACGCATCGCTGCACGATATGGTGCGCCGCCTGGAAAACGCCATGAGCGAAGCATTTGGCCTAATGGCCTTATGGTCAAAGCTCGATGCGGAACATGCCGGCAGCATCGACATAAACGAAGATTTTGGCTTATCGATAATTTCCGGCAAGGATGAGGATACCTTGCTCAAATCACGTCTTGCCGGCGAGCTATCGCGTGAAACCTATCTTAACGAACTCAAGCGCCGCAGCGTATTACGCGACGATATCGATATTGAGGAAGAAATCGCCCGCATTGAAACCGAAGGCCCGGCAACCATCGGCACACCGCAGCCATTCCAGCATCCTCAGCAACCGCAACAGCCTCAAGATAACGCTCAAAACCCGCCCCAGCAGCAGTAAGCCATGCCGAGTATTAACGAAGCCCTTTTTCACGTTGGCGTGCAGCATCAGATTTACTTGCAGCGCTACTCAACGCAAACCGTGCACGACATGCTCGATTTGCTCAACCAAAGCGAAATCGATATCACCGGCAAGCTCGCCAATGCTGACCTCACGGCATTTTCGCAGAAGCGCCTGCACGCCTTACTCTCGGAAATTCGGCAGATCAGCAATCAGGCCTATCAGCTTTTACGGGAGCGGCTGGATGGCACGTTGACCGATACGGCGCATTACGAGGTGGATTTCAACGCCAAGCTCATTGAAGGCATGCTGCCGATCGAACTGACCCTGGCGCGACCTTCCATAGATACGCTTTCGGCGCTGATTACCAGTAAGCCCATGCAGGGCCGGTTTATCGCGGACGAGGTGAAAGACCTGGATGCCGGGCGCATCAAGCAGATTGGGCAAGCCTTGCGCCTTGGCATTATCGAAGGCGAAACCAATTCCGACATCATCCGCCGCATCCGTAGCAGCAAAGCGCAGAATTACAAAGACGGCATTCTGCAGCGCTCGCGCGACGATGTGGAGCGGCTGGTACGCACGTCGATTACGCATATCACGGCGCGCGCGCGACGAGCTGTATCAATCAAATCAAAGCGTAGTAAAGGCCTGGCGCTTTACCGCCACGCTGGATAGGCGCACCACCGTGATCTGCGCCTCGCTCGACGGCCAGGTGTTCGACCTCGCCACCGGGCCTATGCCGCCGCGTCATTACAACTGCCGCTCCAGCTCAACGCCCATTCTGCGCAGCTGGGAGGAACTCGGCATCAGCGCCAACGAAATCAGCGCCAGCACCCGCGCATCGATGGACGGACAGGTGCCGGAAAGCCTCACCTATCAGGAGTGGCTGAAAAAGCAGCCAGTGGAGGTACAAGACGAAGTGCTGGGCAAAACCAAAGGCAAGCTCTTTCGAGCCGGCGGGCTTTCGCTGGATCGCTTCGTGGATTTCAAAGGCGACGTCTATACGCTTGATCAGCTCCGATTGAGTGAACAAGCGGCCTTTGCAAAGTTGCAAAGATAATTCCCTGCGCTATAATCGCGGGCATGAAAGACAACCATAAACCAATCACTAGGCTGCAATTGATCAACGGAGGCAACACCCCCCGGCCTGACACCGTGCTTAGCGCAACAGAGGAGCGGGTGACGTGCCATGTCTGCATGAACCATGAAGGCGTTGATACGGTCGAGTTTATACCGGTCAGCACGCATGTCGTGCGTGTCGGCAATGAAATGCGAACCACCATTAGCCGCATGGCGTGCTTTAGCTGTCTGCAAAAAGGCCGCAAGACTTACATTACCTAACCGCCACTATCCAAGCATCCGATAAAGCCGCCTGATTCCAGAGCGGCTTTTTTGTTGCCCGCGCGCCGGCCTTCGCTGGCGTAATGGCTTTCTGCATCCAATTTCCAACCAACCCAAGGAGCTTATTCATGAGTGATTTACCCAAGACAACCGATTCCCTAGACCGCATCGCAGAGGAACACCGCAAATTTTATCAGAAGGGCGAGGAAGGTGCCTATCTGCTCGATCCGGAAGCGGTCGCCAATTCTTTTCTCGAAACCAACAAAGCCCTTAAAAGCGAACGTAAAATCCGCACTGATGCCGAACGCAAAAACAAGGAATTTGAAGGCTTCGACAAAAGCGACTATGAGCGGCTACGCGCCAAACAAGCCGAATGGGATTCCGAGAAGGAACAACGCGAGAGAGAAACGCTCGAAGCCAAGGGCAGGTATGAAGAAGCGCTGGCAAAAGCGAAAGAAACCCACACCAAAGCCATCGACACGCTGAAAAACGAACATACTAAAACCGTGAACGAGCTGACGGAAAAGGTAAATCACACCCAAGGCTCCATGCGTAATTATATCCTCGACGATCAGCTGCGCCGCGCCATTTCCAAATCCGGCGTATTCGCCGAGGACATTGACGATGTGCTGACCCTCACCAAAAATCGTTTCGAGCTGGGCGACGATAATCAGATCGTTGTCAAAGACGATGCCGGCCGGCCGCAAACCGGCGTAACGGTGGACGCTTATTTTGCCGATACGTTTAAGAAAGCCCGCCCGAAATTCTATCAAGGCAGCGGCGCATCCGGCAGCGGCGCATCGGCGGGCAAAAGCAATGCGGCCAATCTTTCGCAGGTGAATCCTGCCGATTTGACGCCGACCCAGAAGATTCAGTTAGGACTCGCGCAACAAAAACGCTGAGCCTGACTATCCATTTTTTTGAAGGCGTGTCGCGCGAGGCGGCGCGCCTTTTTTATTGCACGTGAAGGCAGCGGGTGAGCCAAAGCCAAAACCGGGCGAGAAAAACGTCCAAAACTGCGGGCGAGCCAATGTTTTGGTGATTGTTCAACATTCACCTCCAAGGAGAACCCCCTATGACTTCAGTAACCCTCGTCGAGAGCGCCAAGCTCTCGCTCAATATGCTGGTTTCTGGTGTGATCGAAAACGTCATCACCATCAACCGCTTCTACCAGATCCTGCCTTTCACCGAAATCGAAGGCAACGCTCTGGCCTACAACCGCGAAAATGCGCTGGGCGATGCGCAGTTTTCCGGCGTCGGCACTACCATCACCGCCAAGAACCCTGCAACCTTTACCGGCGTCACCTCCAGCTTGACCACGCTGCTGGGCGACGCAGAGGTAAACGGGCTGATTCAGGCAACGCGCTCCAACATCACCGACCAAAAAGCGGTGCAAGTGGGCTCGAAAGCCAAGTCCGTAGGCCGAAAGTATCAGGATTCGATGATCAACGGCGATGGCACGCTCGATACCTTCCCTGGGCTGTTAAGCTTGGTGGACCCGACGCAGACCATCACCGCCAATGCCGGCGGCGGTAACGGCGACGTGGTTTCCTTTGCCTATCTCGATCAGCTGATCGATCTGGTGACGGATAAGGACGGCCAGGTGGATTACCTGCTAATGCACGCCCGCCCGCTACGTTCCTATCTTGCGCTATTGCGAAATCTCGGCGGCGCCAGCATCGGTGACGTGGTGACGCTTCCAAGCGGCGAGCAGGTGCCTGCTTACCGTAATATCCCGATTTTCCGCAACGACTACATCCCGGTCAATCAAACCCAAGGCACCAGCACGGCCTGCACCACGGTTTTTGCAGGTACGCTGGACGATGGTTCGATGACGCACGGCATTTCCGGCTTAACCGCCATGAATGACCAAGCGGGCATCCAGATCGACGAGGTAGGCATTTCGGAAACGAAGGACGAAACCATCACCCGCGTCAAATGGTACTGCGGCATGGCGTTGTTCTCGCTGCGCGGCCTGGCGGCGCTAAAAGGCGTTACCAACTAAGCAGAGGCTCAACTTCAAAAGGCGGGAGTTCGCTCCCGCCTTTTTCTTCAAACCCATTACCGGAGTATATTATGCCACAGGACAACACCGCAAAATTCACCACCTACGGCCCTAACCGTGGATTGACACTCGCCATCGGCGCCTACCAATTCGTCAATGGCAGCTGCGTTGTGCCAGCGCAGGATGCAAATGCGGCTGCCAGCATCTTATGCCGCTATTATGACGTTTGCTATGCGCATGAGCTGGAGCAGGAAATCGCAGAATACGATGCCGCATTCCCTAATCCGCAAGCCAAGCAACCCGCACCACTATCTGATAGCAGCGACATAAAGCTGCCGCCGGAAGGCTCGGAAATCGTGCTGGTGCCGCAAGCCAATCAGCCTGCGCCGGAAACAGCTGCACCGGAAGTGCCAGTAGCGGGAACGCCGGTACTGGAGACGGCATCAACTGATGTGCCAAAAATGGAAACACCGCCTGCAGACGAACCGGCTACGACCGAGGCTCCGCAAGCAGACACGGCTTCCAAGCCCAATAACGGCAAAAAACCCAGTAACAAATAAGGATTATCTTCATGGTACTTACCGTTGAAGACGGGACAGGCCTATCCGGCGCTAATGTCTATGTTTCGGTTGCGGAAGCCAATGCCTATTTTTCCGACCGCAACAACACAGTATGGGCCGGAAAGACCACTCCCGAAAAGGAAGCGGCGATTCTCTACGCAACCTCCTTTCTGGACGCCCAGTTTTACTGGCTCGGTTACATCAAACTCATCGATCAGGCACTCGGTTGGCCGCGTCTGCTGGTTTATGACCGTGAAGGCAGGCCGATTACCTTCAATGCCGTTCCTCGCAAAGTTAAGGATGCAACCTGCGAGCTGGCGCTTGAAGCGCTCAGTAAGCCGCTTACGCCTTCACTGGCGCGAGGCGGCGACGTCAAACGGCAGAAAGTCGCTTCGCTGGAAATCGAATACTTCGATCGTGCCAGCTCACAGCGCACCTTTCCCATTTTACGTCAGATTCTCAAAGGCCTCTATAAAGACTCACCCACCGCAGAACTGTTCCGCTCATGAGCTACGCTGATGATTTCGTAGAATTCGCACGCGATAGCGTAGAAACCTATGGTGCCGCCATGACCCTGCGCAAGCCGGGCAGCGACATCTATGATCCTTCCACCGGGGATCTGACCGCCAATAATACGGACTACGCAGTAAACGGTCTGATTGAAAGCTACAGCGAGTTTCATGTGGCGCAAGGACTGGTTAAAGCAGGGGATCGTCGCATCATCATCGCCGCAGGCAGTTTAAGCGTTACGCCAAGCCAGGGCGATACGCTGATTCTCGGCGGTCAGAATCTTCTCATCATCAACGTCAAAAGCGATTATGCAGGAAGCACCGCCGTCCTGCATACGCTGCAGGTGCGGAATTAGCCATGTCCAGCAATATCAATGATTTCGATAAGGAATTGCGTCTATTTGCACAGGTCAAGCTGCCGGAGGATCACACCAACCTGGTCAAAAAAGTTTCAATGCAGGCGCTAACCGGCGTCGTGAATAAAACACCGGTCGATACAGGCCGCGCGCGCAGTAACTGGATGACGGCAGTAAATGAGGTGCCATCCGATACCATCGCGCTGACCGCCGATCTTTCCCGCGCGGAGGCCTCGGCAGAGTCCATCAATCGTGGCACAACCATTATTGACAGCTTAAAGCCTTACTCCACCGTCAATATCGCCAACAACCTTCCGTACATCTTGCCACTGGAATATGGCGGCAGTAAGCAAGCGCCGCTTGGCATGGCGAGGGTAACGGTGGCCGAAATTGAGGCCGCATTCAAATGAGCTACGATAGCCAACGCAACGCCATTCAAGCGCGCTTCAATACCGGATGGAAAGCGGTCTATCCCGCCATTCCCATCGTGTTCGATAATTTGCGCGCCGATAAAGCTGCAAACGGCTACGTCGCGCTGCACATACTAAACGGGCAAGCCGCCTTAGCCAGCATGGGCGCACAACGGCTCATGCGCTATCCCGGCGTTATCAGCGTCGATATTTTTACACCCGTTGAGCAGGGCATGAAGCCCATCGATTTATACGCCGACACCATCGACGCCATTTTCCGCGCGCAGAGCTTTAACGGCATCACCTGCCGTGCCTCCGCCCGCCGCGATCTCGGCAGAGAGGAAAGCTACTGGCGGGCAAACCTATCATTTCCGTTCTTCCGCGACCAGGTCATCTAACTATCCACTCTTTGCAAAAGGCCGTGCCGCCCTTCCGGGCGCACAACCTTTGCCGTTTTAACGCCTAAACCCATAGGAGACTTTTATGGCCATAGCCGATACCGCCCGTTCCCAACTCTATTATCTTGAAGAAACGACATGGGGCGTCACACCAGCCGCTGCGCTTAAAGCCATGCGTTTTACCGGCGAAACGCTCAATTTCGATATCAGCACCAACCAGTCGAAAGAAATTCGTGCTGACCGGCAAATCACGGATCTGATTCGCACCGACGCTGAACCCAGTGGCAATGTCAATTTTGAAATGTCCTATGGCTCATCTGATGACCTGGTGGCCGGAGCATTCTTCAATAACTGGCCGACGCTGATTAACTTAACCGGCAGCACCTATGCCGCAGTTTCTGGCTCTCCAGATAGTTTCACCGATTCTGCCAACGGCTTTATCACGGCAGGCCTGAAGGCGGGCCAATGGATTAAAACCAGCGCCTTCACCAACGCCAATAATAACGGGTATTTTCAAATCTTGACGATCGCCGCAGGCACCATCACAGTGAAGGGCGAAACGGCGCTTGTAAACGAAGTCGCCGCCGTCGGGCGAGGCATTAAAGGTTGCAGCCTGCGCAACGGCACGACGCTCAAGAGTTTTTCGCTGGAAGTGGCGTTTGCCGACGTGAACAAGTTCAAATCCTTCACCGGCATGCGCGTCAATACGCTTGCGCTGAATCTCACCGTGGGCGAAATTCTCTCCGGCGTGCTGGGCTTCATGGGTAAGGGGGCTGTACTGGGCAGCGCCACTATCGGCACCGGCGGGCCAGTGGCAGCACCGACGAACGACGTGCTTAATACCGTAAGCAACGTGCCGTTCATCATGGAAGGCGGCATCCCATTCACCGGCAAGCTCAAAGAGTTTTCCTTGAATCTCAACAATAACCTTCGCACTCAAAAAGCGGTCGGCACGCTTGGCAGCGTCGGCGTCGGCTCCGGCCGTGCGGTTGTTACCGGCAAAATCGTGGCCTACTTTGAAGGAGCTGCAGGCGATTTCTTCTCGAAATACCTGATCGGCACGGAAACCTCGATCTCCTTCCGCATCATCGATGCCGCGGGCAATCCCTATATCCTGACACTACCCCGCATCAAGCTCACTAAAGGTGATCTGACTGCAGGCGCGGCCGATCAGGACGTCATGGCATCGCTCGATTTCCAAGCGCTGCGTCATCCTACTTACGACATGACTATTCAGCTTGACCGCTTCTCGTAATTGCCGTGCGAGGGATTTAAAATCTCCGTTTCACTTTTTTAACAACCAAGGAGCATTATCCATGAACGATTTACACGCAAGATACGCCACCGACCCTATTAAAGAAATCGAAGGCGTATGGACAGACGACTTAGGCGGCGGCTTGCAGCTGAGAATTGCCCGCCTCAAAAATCCCAACTTCCGAAAGCTCTATCAAAAGCTCACCAAACCCTACGAGCGCCAGATCCGCAACCGCACCTTGGACGATGCGACGGAAAACGCCATCCTCGCCAAATGCCTGGCAAAAACCGTACTGCTCGACTGGAAAAATATGAAAGTGGTTGGCGAGGTCATTCCCTACAGCTATGAGGCGGCATTGAAAATTCTATCCGATGATACGCTAGGCGATTTCCGCGACCAGGTCGTTGATCTTGCCAACGAGGTCGAACTGTTCCGCGCCGAGCAAATGGAGGAAGCGGAAAAAAACTTACCGGCTGGGTCGAATGGCACATCGAATGGGGAGAACACCTCAGCTTCCTCCGCCGCTTAGAGGAAAGCGATGGCGTCACGCCGGCAGCGCTTGCAAAAGAGCCGGAGGTTTTTCAAGACCTGATCGATATCCGTGACGCCTTCATTGTCCTCTCGGCCAGCCGCAATGCCGCTTTCGGCATCGGCTGCATACCGCTTACCGAGCTGGAAGCCTATATCCGGCTCTACGAGGTGGACGACATCGACCGTTTTATCCAGCTAATCCGCGCGATGGATGGGGCTTTTGTTCAAAAAGTCAACCAGCGCAACGAAAGTAAACTGAAATCCTAATTGTCAACCAAGCGTAGCACCCGTGCCAACACTCGTCGTCTCTATTGATGGGCGCGGCGCCCAAACGGGTGCGCGCGACACGAACACCGCCATCGACAGCATTCGAAAGAATGCCCGCGACATGACGCAGCAGCTGGAGAGCAGCTTCAATAATCTGAAGAACCAACTGTTTTCCGTCGGCGGTGCCATCGCCAGCATCGGCATCGGTGTTTTCGTGCGCCGAGCACTTGGCTCTTTTGTTGAATTTGAGCGCGGCCTGGCGAATATCAGCAAGACCACCGATATCACCGGGCAAGCCCTGCAAGGCCTTGGCAGCCAGATTATCGATATGAGCAAGCGGGTGCCGGTAGCGCGTGACCAGCTTATGAATATCGCCGCCGCCGCCGGGCAGCTCGGCGTCGAAGGCAGCGCCAATATCCTCAAATTCACCGAAACCATCGCCAAGCTGCAATTCGCCAGCAATATGTCCGGCGAGGAAGCGGCCACTATTCTAGCGCGCGTCACCAATGTTTCCGGCGAGGATATCGCCAATGTCGATCGGCTGGCATCAAGCATCGTGTTCCTTGGCCGGTCATCCGCCGCCACGGAATCTGAAATCGCCAACATGGTCATCGAGCTATCCAAAGGCACGGCGCAATTCAAGATCGCCAGCGCCAACCTAGTCGGGCTTGGCACGACGCTGCGCGAATTCGGCCAGCAACCAGAGCTGGCACGTTCTTCTATCCTCAAAACATTCCTAGAGCTTAAGAGCGCGACCGATCAAGGCGGGCCGAAGCTGAAAGAGCTGGGCGTGCTTGCCGGCATGACCGGCACACAATTCAAAAAAGCCTTTCAAGATGACGCTTTTGGCGCGTTCCTGCTGTTCATCGGCGGCTTGAAAAGCGTAATCGAACAGGGCGGCAACGCGGAAAAGACGCTTGCCGCGCTCGGCCTGAACGGTACGGAAATCAACGCTGTATTGCCGCTTCTGGCCGTCAATTACGATAAGTTACGCCAGCGCGTTTCCGAAGCCAACAAAGCCTATCAGGAAAATACCGATCTCAACAGCGTGTCGCAAAAAGCCTTCGACACCACGGCAGGCAAAATCCAGCTAGTCAAAAACGCCTTCAATGAATTCCTGCGCAAAGTAGGCGAGGAAGCGGCTCCCGCCTTCAATCAGCTGCTCGACAAGCTGCTCATATTCGCCAACTCGGATTCGGCCATTGTATTCGGCAAGGCATTGGCCGTTGTGCTGCAGCTGGTCGCTGATAATGCCGGTCTGTTAGCCATCGCGCTAGGCTTGCTGGCAGTTAATCGGACCATCACCTTTTTCAGCCTGCTTACCACCGTCAGCTTGAACGCGGCGCGCGCGCTGCGTGCCGGCACCATTGAAGCGGTGGCGAATGCCACCGGCATGTCGGCAGCCACGCGCTCGGCCAATCTCTACATGTTGACAGGTGAGAAAATTGCAACCTCCACCGGCAAAGCCTCCATCGCCACTAAAGCGGCGGCAGCTGGCACTTATCTTTTTAATAGCGCCTTGGGATTGATCGGCATCAACGGCCCCGCGGTAGTGTCAACGCTTACCAAAATTATCACGACAATTTCTGGCTTCATCACCCGCATGCTCGCCACCAGCGTCGGCAGTACAGTCGCGGCGGCGGGAATGGATTTACTGGCCGGAGCCGCTGGCGCGCTAGGCATCGCTTTCGATATCCTGCTAGGACCCATCGGACTCATCATTCTCGCCATTGGCGCGGCTGTGGCCGCGTTCCTCTATTTCAAGGATACGCTTGTCACCATCGGGCCGCTCAATGCCAGTGTCGGCAATATCGTACAGGCCACCTGGAACGTCGTCTCCGAGCGCGTGAGTGCAGGGTTAACCAGCTTGGGCGATACTATCGGCAATCGCTTAAGTCAGGCGGCCGATGCCGTCGGGCAAGTGTTTTCCGGCTTGGCGGATATGGCAGGCAGCGCCTGGGATAGCATCAAAGAAGTCTCCGGCAATGCCTTTTCTGCAGTAAGCGATGCCATCAGCAGCGCCATCGGCAGTGTCATAGATTATTTCGGCAATTTGCTTGCGCCGGTGTCTGCTGTATTTTCTAGCATCTATGAGGTAATCAGCACCGCAATCAAAGCGGCGGCAGACTATATCGCCGAAGCGGTCAATGCAATTACCGGCATTTTCAGCGGCATGTACGATTCCATTGCCGCCGTATTCCAGAGCCTGAAAAACTTTATCGTCGATACGTTCAGCGGCGTCATTGAGTATTTCCGGGGGCTGGTGGATGATATTGTCGGCGAAGCCAACCGTCTGCAGCGCGAAACCGATAAGGCTAAATCGGGCAGTTCCGGTACTGCCAATGAGCAAAGCAAAAGCCCCGCAGCGGCGGCAACCAGCAATGCCGCGCCCAAGGTGCCGGTGCCTACGGTCAATTTATCCGCATTGAATGCGCTGACAAACAAGGCAGGCAAAGACGCGGGCGGCGGCGGCACTCGAAAAACGCTGGACGACGACCTTAAAAAACTGCGCAACAATTCTGACGATAAGCTGGCGGATTCCGGTTTGGATGAGCTGGGGAAACGCTTAAACGACGTCGATCAGGCTGTGCGCAACTCGGTCGGCAGCTATGATAAGCTCTCCGCCGCGCAGCGCCGCAACGTAAGCGATACCAAAGCGCAAATTGCCAGCGACTATCAGATGGAGCGCTCGCGCACCGAAATCAAAAAGCTCATCGAAGACACGCTCACCCCGCAGGAAAAATACAATAAGCAGATTGCCGAGCTCAACCAACTCAAACCGACCACGGCGCAAGGTTTCGAGTCCATCCGTCGCAAAGCGGCCGAGCTGCGTAAGGAGCTGGAAAGCCAAGACCCTGTATTGCGCGAAAACAAGCGCCTGGCCGATCAGTTTAATAACGATTTCGAGAGCACTTTCAAAAGCGGCTTGCAGGGAATTTTTACCAAAGGCAAGGCTGGCTTCAAAGACATGCTATCCGGCTTCAAAAGTCTGTATCTCAAAACCCTCACCGAAGTGACAGCGCGGCCGATCATGGATGCGCTGTTGGGTCAAAAGGATTCCAGCGGCCAGCGTAGCGGTGGCCTACTTTCCGGCATCGTTTCCAGCATCTTTGGCGGTGGTTCCAAATTAGGTGCTGGCGGCGGAGGCAATGCGGGAGGCGGCGGCAAATTCCTTGGTTTCGGCGGGCTGATCGGTCAGCTTTTCGGTGGCGGTCAGCAGCAGCAACAAACCTTGCCCTGGCTGCAGCCCGGCAAGGTGATCGGCGCAAACGACAATTTCGGGCAAAGCCAAGGCCAGTCACTCGCACAGAGCTTTGGCGACGAAGCCAGCGGCAGCAGTGGCTTCCTCGGCATGCTCGGTAATGTCTTTTCGCCTTCTGGCGCAGGCGGCGGCTTTCTATCGAATCTGGGCGGCTTGTTTTCTTCCGCCACCTCCGGCCTGTCCGGCATTTTCAGCGGCTTAGGCGGGCTGTTTTCTGGTCTGTTTGGCGGCGGTGGGGGCGGTGGCTTCGGCGGCATTCTCTCGCTTGCCAGTAGCGCATTGTCTCTATTCGGTGGCTTTTTTGCCGATGGCGGCGCGGTTGGCGCGCGCACGCCCATCGTTGTCGGTGAGCGCGGGCCGGAGCTGTTCATTCCGCCGGTCAACGGCCAGATCATCTCCAACGACGTATTCGCTAAAGCCGCACGCGCTTCTAACGATAATATGCCGCGCGGCATGTCCAAGGATATCGTCGCGCTGGCAATGGCAGGCCAGTTTGGAGGATTCCGCGCCGATGGCGGCGGCGTCAACGCAGGCCTTTCTTATGTCGGCGGTGAACAGGGCCGTGAGCTTTTTGTGCCGGATGGCTATAGCGGCGGTGCCTCCAACGATAACGGAGGGCAAAACAGCGGCGGCGATACCATCGTGGTGAATCTCAACGTCAACACGCAGGACGCCGCCTCCTTCAAGCGCAGCCAAGGGCAGATCGCCTCCGATGCCGCCCGCGCCATCCAACGGGCAAGGCGCAATCTTTAACACATAAAGGACAACCATGCCCGCATTCGACGAAGTGCAATTCCCCGCTGATATCTCCTACGGCGCGCGCGGCGGGCCTGAATTCTCCACCGATATCGTCGAAATGTTCTCCGGCAAGGAGCAGCGCAATATCAACTGGAGCCAGGCGCGCGCCAAATACAGCGTCTCGCATGGAGTGAAAACACCTACCCAGCTTGATGACTTAATTGCCTTTTTCCGCGTTCGCCAAGGCCGCGCCATCGGCTTTCGCTTCAAGGACTGGACGGATTATCAAGCCATCGGCCAGAATCTCGGCACCGGCAACGGGACGATCACGCAGTTTCAACTGATTAAAAAATACACCAGCATTACCACCACAACGCGCACGATCACCAAGCCGGTCAATAACGGCGCGATGAAAATCTATCTCAATGCCGTGTTGCAGGGGAGCGGCTTTAGCGTCAACTACACCACCGGCATGGTCACCTTTACCACGGCGCCGGGCGCAGGCGTTATCATCACGGCGGATTTCGAGTTCGATGTACCGGTACGCTTCGATATCGATCACCTAGACCCCAGCATCGACGATTTCGGAAGCCGGAGCTGGGAAGGCATTACGCTGGTGGAGCTGAAATAATGCGCTCCACCAGCCCCAGTTTTAATACGCATCTCATTGGCGAGGTGACGACGCTTGCGACCTGCTGGAAAATCACCCGCACCGATGGCGTCGTCAAAACTTTTACCGATTGCGATATCGACCTGACCTATGGCGGCTATGCTTATTTAAGCATCGTTGGCTTTACGCCATCGAGCATCGAATCCAAAGACGATCTCTCCGTGGATAACGTCGATGTGCAGGGCGCACTCATCACTGGCTATATCACCGCGCCGGATCTGATGGCAGGCCTCTACGACTTTGCCGAGGTCGAGGTATTTCAAGTGAACTATCTCGATCTGACACAAGACATCATGCGCCAGCGCCGGGGCAAGCTGGGCGAGGTAACGCTGCAAAAGGATACGTTTGTCGCTGAGTTGCGTGGCCTCTCTGAGTTGATGCAGCAGCATATCGGCCAGCTATTCAGCCCATCCTGCCGCGCAATTCTGGGCGATGGGCGCTGCAAAGTGAATCTGGCAAGCTATACCTTTGCCGGCACCGTCAACGCCGTGACCAGCAACTTAATCTTTACTTGCAATGCGCTTGGTCAGGCAGCGGGCTATTTCACCGGCGGCGAAGTGCGCTTCACTGGCGGCGCCAATGCAGGCCTGAGGCGCGAAATCAAGGAATTCAGCAACAAGCAAATCACGCTTGCGCTGCCAATGCCCTACACCATTGCTGCGGGCAATACCGCCAACGTGATTGCGGGCTGCGACAAAATTTTCTCCACCTGCCAGAGCAAATTCGGCAATGCCGCAAATTTTCGTGGTGAGCCGCATATTCCGGGAACCGATGCCATGCTGAAAACGGCTGGCACCCGTTAGCTCATGTATTTCCTAATGCCAATGAACAGGCCATAGCCGATCGACATGGCAATGCAGGAAATCGCCATCGCCGGGTAAAACTTCACCCCATATTTCAATAGCACCGGCAGTAGCACGAAGAATAGGCAAGACGGCACGATCAGCCACAATATACCGTAAGAGAGGTCAATCACTGCCTGGGTATCTTTCGTGTCCTGATACGCCCACATCATCGCCAAAATCGACGTCAGCGGCAGCGATGCCAGCGCCGCCGCCAGCAAGCTGTAACGCCGTGATAGCTCCGATACGCCAGCAACAACTAGCGCAGTAATAATCGCCTTCAACCAAAAATACATAAACCCCTCAAACTCCATGCAAATTACTAGAGAAGCAATTGTTGCGCAAGCGCGCGGGTGGATTGGCACACCCTTTCATCACCAGGGGCGTATCAAAGGCGTCGGTTGCGATTGCCTCGGCCTAATCGTTGGTGTGGCGGCGGAACTCAATTTGACCGATGAGCAAGGGCTTCTTCTATCAAATTACGACCAGCCTAATTATTCCCCCCTGCCGGATGGCAGGGGGCTAAGAGCCGCCGTTTCCCTGCATTTGCGCGAGCTATCCTCGGCAGGGGAGGCCTTGGACGGCGATATCCCGCTTATCCGCTTCGATGCCGACCCGCAGCATGTCGGCATCCTCTCCACGCTGCCCGATGGCGCGCAGGCCATCATCCATTGCTACTCCAACGCCGGCAAGGTGGTCGAGCACCGTCTGAATGATACCTGGCGCAAACTGATTGTCGGCATTTACCGCTTTCCAACCCTTTAACTCCTTAAAGATTTTTCATGGCTGGCGTCATCCTACCAGTGATAGGCGCGACGGCCGGTTTTGTCATCGGCGGGCCGCAAGGCGCGTTGATCGGCTTCGGTATCGGCGCGCAGCTCGGCGGCACTTTCGGTTCAAACGAATCGGTGCATCTTCCCAACGCGGAGGGGCCGCGCCTATCGGATTTGCGGGTGCAAACCTCGAATTACGGCAAAGTCATACCGGAAGTATACGGCCAAGGCAGGCTCGCCGGTAATGTCATCTGTGCGCAGCCGATCAAGGAAGTGCGGGTGGAATCCACCACCTCCAGCACCCAGCGCGGCGGCAAAGGCGGCGGCGGTCACAAGGTCACGCAAACGCAGACTACCGTTTCCTACGAGTATTACGTCACGCTGGCGATCGCCATTTGTGAAGGGCCAATAGACGAAATCATCCGCATCTATGCCGATGCCAAGATTCTCGACAATAGCCTGCTGCAAACCAGCCAGGGCAAATACAATCACTATCTCGGCACCGAGACGCAAGCGCCCGACCCGATTATCGAGAGCTTCATGGGCGCAGGCAATGTGCCTGCCTATCGCGGCCTGGCCTACATCGTTTTGCAGGATTTTCCGCTGGCGGCTTTCGGCAACCGCATCCCTAATTTCTCCTTCGAGGTCAAGCACAATGTGCGCTTCTACCCGGCGGTGGAAGATAAAGTCACCGATTTAGTGCTGATTCCCGGCGCGGGCGAGTTCGTCTATTCCCCTACCATCATTTCCAAGCAGAACACTGAGCGTGTTGGCTATGACGTGATTCCATCGGGGCCGCAAATCCCCACCAACATGCACAATTTCGATGCGACCGCCAACGTCAATGTCGCCATTGACCAGTTGCTTAGAACATTTCCCAATCTGCAATGGATTGCGCTGGTGGTCAGCTGGTTCGCCACTTCCACCGACGCCGGCAGCTGCACAATCATCCCAAAAGTTGAAGCGCCTGCCAGCACCACTTATTTCACGCCACAGGATTGGAGCGCAGGAGGGCGTAGCCGCTCCACGGCGCAGATGGTGCTGCAATTCGGCGACGGCACGCCCACCTATGGCGGCACGCCTTCCGACCAATCCGTAATCGATTTGCTGGTTAAGCTCAAAGCTCTCGGCCTGAAAGTCATGTTCTATCCCATGATTTTCGTCGATCAGCTGACGCCAACGCCGAAACCTTGGCGCGGCCGCATCGTCCCTGCCAATACCACCGATTGCAATAGCTGGTTCACTAAAACCAACGGCTATAACGCCTTCATCAATTATTACGCCAGCCTGCAGATGGGCGGCGTTTACCTGAAAAATAATATCGATGCCTTCCTGATCGGCTCCGAGCTGATCGGCATGACGCAATACACGCCTTCCAGCGGCAACTATCCCGCCGTGACGCAGCTGGTCAGCCTTGCAGCCACCGTCAAATCCACCGTCGGCAGCGGCGTTAAAATCGGCTATGCCGCCGATTGGAGCGAGTATCATCACGCGCCGGGCGGTTGGTTCAATATGGACCCGCTCTGGGCGTCCTCCAATATCGATTTCGTCGGCGTTGATGCCTATTTCGCGCTAACGCCGGATTTGCCGCAAACCCAGATCACCGAAGACGTCATCAAAGCCTATTGGGAAGCAGGCGAGGATTGGGATTATTACTGGAACGGCGCACGCACGACGCAGACCAGCTTCGGCGGCGATCCTACCTTTGCGGTGAAAAACCTCGAATACTGGTGGTCGCATACGCACACCAATCCCGGCGGCGGCACTACGGGCTGGACCGCCAAGATGAAAGACGTGTGGTTTACCGAGTTCGGCTTTCCGAGCGTCGATGGCTGCACCAACCAGCCTAATGTCTTTTACGATCCTTCCTCCAGCGAATCTTTCTTCCCGCGCGCCAGCAAAGGCCGTGTAGATTTTATGGCGCAGCGTATCGCGCTCAACGCGACGCTTGATTACCTGGCAGCGCGTAATGCGCAAAGCGGCAAATCCAGCCTGGTGCCGCGCCGCTTTATCTGGACAGCGGATGCAAGGCCATATCCTTTCTGGCCGGATTTAACGAATGTCTGGGCGGATTACGGCTTATGGCGAACCGGCCACTGGGTCAGCGGCAAGCTCGGCACATCTTCGCTGGGAGCGGTGATTGCCAAACAGCTGGAGAAAGTAGGCTATCAATCAACCGATTATGACGTCACCCGCCTCACGCAAAGCCTGGACGGGTATATCGTCACGCAAGTGCAAAGCTGCCGCGACCGCATCGATCAGCTTAAATCGATGTTCAACTTCGATGCGGTGGAATCGGACGGCCTCACCAAATTCGTGCCGCGCGGCGGGCAAAGCATCGCCAATATCATCGAAGATGAGCTGGTGCCGACCTCCAAAGGCAACGGCACGCGCGATACGCTGCAAATCACCCGCAAGCAGGAACTCGACCTGCCGCAGCAGGTAAACCTTACCTATATCAGCCGCACGGCCAATTACGACCCCGGCACGCAGCTCTCGCAGCGGCAAACCGTAAAAGCCACCGATATCGTCGGCATCAACGTGCCGGTAGTGGCAACCGACCAGTACGCCAAGACGATGGCGGATATCACGCTCTATAATGCCTGGGTTGGCCGTGTCGCTTTCAAGCTTACCCTGCCTCCCAAATATTCCCGCATTGAGCCAACCGACATCATCACGGTAACGGTCGATGGCGTGAATTATATCATGCGCGTGACGTCCACCAAATGCGAGCGCAATGGCGTGATGGAAGTAACCGCCGTGGCCGAAGATGTCTCGACCTACGATTTCTACACCCCTCCGGGCATTACTCCACCGATCGCGCAGCCCGGCACCGTCATTCCCGGCACAAGGATGGAGCTGATCGATATTCCGGCATTGCCGAACGATACCGACCCTATAGGCATTTTGCGCCTTGGCGTGGTAGCGCAGGGCGAAAACTGGGAAGGCGCGGTGATTTACCGCTCCGACGACGGCGGGCAAAGCGGCGGCAATAGCTTTGACATGCTGACCGGCAGCGATGTCGAGCATACGATCGGCGGTGCAACCACCGTGCTTCCGGCCGGGCCAAGCGGCAATGTCTGGGATAGGGCCAGCACCGTCGATGTGCTGCTGCAATGCGGCGATCTTTCCAGTATCTCTGAGCTGGGCGTGCTCAATGGCGGCAATGTGGCGTTACTCGGCACCGAGATTATCCAATTCGCCAATGCGCAGCTGATCGCAAACCAGAAATACCGGCTTTCCACTTTCCTGCGTGGACGTGCCGGCACGGAAGCCGACCAAGGCACTCATGCCACTGCGGAGCGCTTTTTGCTGCTAACCTCCAACCTGATGCGCGTGGCCTTGCAAAACAGCCTTATCGGGCTAGGACGCTATTACAAAGCCGTATCGGTAGGCGGTACGCTGGCGACAACGCCAGAGCAGCCATTCACCTATACCGGCAAGACGCTAAAGCCCTATTCGCCGGTGCAGATCAAAGGCGTGCGCCATACGCCCGCCGCGAATGACTGGACGATCACCTGGATACGCCGCACACGGCTATGCGGTGAATGGCGCGATGGCGTCGATGTGCCACTCTCCGAGCAAAACGAGCTGTATGACATGCAAATCATGAACGGCCTAACTGTGGTTCGCACGGTTTCCAGCCTGGCTACGCCGTCCCTCATCTATACCGCTGCCCAGCAGGTGGCGGATTTCGGGACGGCGCAGGCGAGCATTACGCTTAGAGTCTATCAACTCTCGGCCATTGTCGGGCGGGGCGTGCCGGGCATTGCAACCCTTACTTAAGTTAAAAATAGGCTAAGCTATGATTTTGCGATATCACCGATCATCTTATGACTATCAACGAGTTAAATATAAAACGTATCGCCGGACTCGCATTAGGTTTATGCGTGATTGCGGCTGCTTTGCTACTGCTGCATCGTCACACAGAGCATATCACCTTTGCCATGGTACTATATGCGGCGGAAGAAACAGCGTATTGGAAAATCCTTTTTTCCGCGCTTGCTACGCTCATCAGCTTCGCGGGCATGGCGGCCAGCGAAATAGTCGCGGTGAAAACTACTCACCTTAAAACAGTGCCTTGGCGGATTTCTATTCTCGCTGGCGCCGTTGGCAATGCGCTTGGCAATACCCTTGGATTCCACGCACTGACCATTAGCGCCTGGCGGTATAAGATTTATGCTGCCGCTGGATTGCGCGTAATAGACGTGGCGCGCATTACCGGTGGCGCATTCCTAGGCGTGGCGTTTGGTTTTATTGGCGTAACCGCGTATGCGCTCCTGCTTGATCCAACTGCCGTTGTCGGCGGCCGGCTTCGTTATGCGGTTGGGCTTGCCTTGCTGTTGCTGATTGCCAGCTTTTTAATATGGTCAGGGAGTAAAGCCAGGGAGATTTGTTTTAGAAGCCATTCAATTACGCTGCCAAGATTGGAAACGGGCTTGCTTCAATGCGTCATCGGCATTGCCGATTTATCTGCTGCCATTTATGCAGCTTATATCTTGCTTCCGCCCGATATCGCGCCCAGTTTCTTACATTTCTCGGTATTTTATGTCGGCGCGGTTTTATTCGGTATCGCCAGCCATACGCCAGGAGGCGTCGGGGTGTTTGAGGCAGGCATAATGACAGCGCTCGCGGCGGAAGGGCGTGCCGATGTTCTGGCGGCATTATTGCTCTACCGGGTCATCTATAATTTAATGCCGTTTGGTATTGCCTGCCTTGCCATCGCCATACACACGCTTCGTTCGCGGCCCTCAGTTAGATAAAGGATAGCGATTGATCAGCGCTTGCTGCTGAAAATGCAGGCGCGCAAGCTTCCATAAGCCAATCGGCTTATGTCCATTGCGGCGATTGGCCGCACTAATTTGAAACAACAGTCGCTGCTTGGCAAAAATAATGCGATAAGATTCGCGGATGGTGTATTTCGGGTCCCAAGCATGCACTGATTCCGAGCCGGAGCCATTGACCTCCATAATGGTGAAGCCTGAGCCGGCGCGGAGCTGTTCAAGGCTCTCGTAGCGCACATCGAAGCGTCCGACATAAAATTCCGTCATGTCCTGTGCAATGGCATCTACTGCTTGATCGAGCGCCTGCGTAATATGGTCGCCGCCATCGCAATAAAGCCCGCCAATGCGGGTGGAGCCGATCGTCGCCAACCGTACTGTTTCGCCAGGCAAGGGAATGGCGTCCGGGTTATAATCCGATTCATGCAAGCTGTTATGCTCTACGCGTTTCAGCCGAGGGTCGGCTGCGACAAGCTGCCCGATAGTGTGATAGCCATCGCCGGCGACTTTCGGGAAGTAGCGTAGCGTAATTCCTATCACGCGCCCAAACTGCTCACCTGGACGGCGGGCATAAAACAATCCGGCTTCTCCAGCTTCGGGCAGATAGCGTTGCAGAATGAATGTTTCGCCGATAGGAAAAGCGCTTAAATATTTGCTTAACGCGGCCACATTGGAAATCAACCGCACGCCGTAGCCGCACCAGCCGAGATTGGGCTTGGCAACAACCGGAAAGCATAGGCGCATAGCGCGCATTCTCTCAAGCGCTATACCGATCGTGGTTTCACCTGTTACCGGAACCGCCACATATTCCGCCGTAACGCTTCTTGCCAACTCACCCATGCACTCAAAATATTCCAGCTTGCCTTCACCGACCATGCCGCCACAGGTAATATGCGGATTGGCGGCGGATGGGAGGCTCACGCTATGGTAGCGCAGGCTAAGCCACAGCCACTGGACGACGAGCGGGATACAATTGAGCCATTTAGGTAATCGCTCAAATCTGCCTATGGGCGATGATGCCGCCAATGTCAACTGAACTGGTGTCGGACTTTCAGCATAAGAAGGGGAAAGCGCTGATACTGCATTACTCTGCATAAGGCAGGATTTCATAATGAATTGGCTTGAAAGCATAGTTATTGGATTGTTCGGCGGAACAGGCAGTCAGACCGATAACCAAATCCATTTTGGCTTCCACAATCAGATAATCGCCTGGTTTGCTTAGCGGCGGCTCTACGCGCAATGCGCCGGTTGCCGCATCAATCGGCACATTCATAAATACATTGAACGCTGTGGGTATCTGGTCAGGCGTGATTCCGTAAGGCGTAAGCGCTTCGGCCAGATTGCCGAAGCAGCCACGATGAGGATGCTCATGGCCATAGATAATACGAAACGTGTCAGCGGAACACGGTGTCAGCAAAAAATCGTGGCGTCCTACCGTGTCTTCAACGATTTCCAGCATTACATTGCTGCGGTTGGAATAAATCGGATCGCCGGTGGTCAAATAAATTTTGCTGGCGTAATCCAGGCTTCTTCCGGAAGAAATCACTTCTGCTATATCGTCTTTACGGTAAGCAACCAGATCGGCTACCTGCTCGCCCTGCGGATCGATGATTTTCAGGCGCTGGCCTTGCTTCAATTCAAAAGCGGCTCCGCTGCGTGGGAGGATTTCCTGTTTCATGCGCCCGCCTTTGCCCGCGCGTGAAACGGGCATTTCCAATTATTCTCCAGCACCCTGCCGCTATATTGTCGCGCTTCCGAGCTTTGTCCGTGCTGGGCAAGCATCGGATTCAAATTGCCGCTCAGTTTTTCATCGCGCTGCAAAATAGTGTCGCGGATGCGCGCATAGCTGCCTTCTTCACGCAATAGCTCGAATTGGCTGTGAAGATTGAACACCATCGCCGGTACATCGAACCGGCGCGCCGGCCTGCTGGCGTTTGGATGAAGCCCGATGACGTAGAATCCTTTGCCGCCCACGCTCATGCTGAAATGCGGTGATTCTGGGTTCGAGCTAACTTGGCTATCCCAATCATAATCTAGAGCATCATGATTATGGATGGATTGCAGGCGCTCCCACAAATAATGCTCAAAGGCCAGTTCGCTTAAACGGGGAGTGTGCTGGAACATTACGACAAAGCTGACAAACAAACTATCGGGCGTGCAGCCTCGCGCGAATGCCTGCAATTTAGCGGTAATATCTGCGTCATTGCTCTCACGGCGTATATCGCCAGCAATGCAAAAAGCGATCTGCTTACGCATCAAGGCGGATTTTGCACCAACGCAAGGAAACGCCTGATCTTTTAGACGTGTCTGGAAATCACCAATAGCTGTTTCAACTCGTTGCTTTTCAATCAAATGGATACTGCATTTACGCGTGACCTAAGCGGATCACTTAACCGATTAGAAAATAAATTATCCATAGGCATTAACCTATTGGCATTTCCCTAAGCTATTGAATCACAAATGTGCAAACCGTTTGAAGCATTATAGTTGATAAAAATTAACCACAAAAAGAGTTCTTCTTATGACCACAACCGACCATCTCGGTATTACGCTCGTCGATCAGAGCCAATCGCAGAAGGAAGTGACCGTCAATACGGCACTAGTTATGCTCGATGCGTTGCTCAATACCGGCGTGATCGATAAAGACTTAACCGCGCCGCCTGGTTCACCGGCGAGCGGTGATGTGTATATCGCGGCAACCGGCGCAACCGGCGCATGGACAGGTAAGGATAATCAGATAGCCTGGTATAACCAGACCTGGAAATTCATTGTCCCCACCGAAGGCCTGACCTTTTGGGTGCGGGATGAGGATAAGCTCTACAGCTGGAGCGGCACCGCCTGGACCAGTACCTTAGAGGCGCTGACCACGCCGCAATTTTCCCGCATCGGCCTCGGCACCGCGCCGCATGCCACGCATATCATCAATCTCTACGGGCCATCGGCGCTGATTAACGGTAGCTCCGGTTTCTTCCTGCAGCTCAACAAATCTACCGCTGCGCAGAACCTGGAATTCATTTTCCAGCAGGGATTCACCACTTATGCCGAGCTGGGCTTGCTGGGCGATAATGAATTCACCCTGAAAACCTCGGATGGCACCAGCTATTACATCGCTTGGAAAATCCGCAATTCCGGCGTCACGAACTTTCTAAAAGAGGCGCTGATATCCGACATCTCACCGATCAACCATAAGAATTACATCACCAACGGTTGCTGCGTCGTGGCCGAGCGAATCGATTACACGCTGGTCAATAACGTATGGGGCTACGGCAAAACGGATCGCTTTCAAGGCATGGCAAGCGGCACGGCGGTTACGGCTGGCACGCTGACGCAAAGCGCATTCTCCGGCAAGGAATACCTCAAATTCCAGACCTGCACCATCACCGGAACCGGCAAACTTTATTGGCGGCACCGTATCGAAGCCAAGGATGCAGAGATATTCCTAAACGCCATCGCGTCTTTTTCCTGCAGCATCTACCACAATATCGGCTCCGCCATGAACGTGGTGGTGACGATTCGCAAAGCCAGCGCGACGGATAATTTCACGACCACCACCACTATCGCCACCTCCGGAAGCATCAGCGTGCCGGATAACAGCGAAACGACCATCAAATTCGAGAACACCTCGATGGGCGATCCCAGCAACGGCATCGAAGTGGAGGTGCGCCTGGATTGCGGCGCCGTCACCAGCAAGGATTTTCTGCTGCGATTCTTTCAGCTGGAACTGGGCGCGTTTGCCACGCAATTCGTCTCCGAGCCGGTGCATATCACCCGCTCGAAATGCAAGCGCTCCTACCGTAAGATCGGCAAAGGCCTGCAAGGTGCTTTCAACTCCGCCACCGATATCGACTTGGCAATGACCTACGAAGATATGCGCACCGCACCGACAGGCGTATTGCTCTCCACCGCCCCGGTAGTGCAGCAGATCGGCGTCGGCTCGAAAACCGGCGCATCATCCGCCATCGTCAGCGCGAACAGCTCTTACTCGAAAAATGGTGCGTATGTGCGCGTCAACGGCTTCACCGGCGGTACGGCGAAAGACCATGTATTCGTGATGACCGATGACATCTTGGCGCTCGATGCTGACTTTACTTAACTTACTAAGCGAGGATTTTATGGACGATCAACTTTATCAAGTCGGCGCGGGCGGCATGTTTGCGCTATTCGTATTGCGCGAGGTATTCAGCTTTCTCAAAGAGCGCCTACGCACCCAAAGTAACACGCAACTGGATCTCATCGCCAGGGAAGTGCATGAGCTGCATGAATGGCACGCTGTCACCGACGAGGATGGAGTGAAAATCTGGTATCTGCGGCGATCGCTGGAAAATGCGATCGAAAAGCTCACCAATAATCTTGATCTCCAAACGCAGCTGCTCCGCGAAATGGTTTTAACCATGAAAGAAACGCGCTCCGATATGGAGTCTTTCATGCGTGAGCAACGCCGCAAAATCGAATTATCCTAAGGTAACTCCTATGTTTTATAACCATTACGACCAGGTGCCATTGGCATCCTGGCGCTGGCCGCATTTTGCCCCGCGCGAAATCGCCAGCAAGGGCGACGGCTCCATTTTAATCCACGAAGCGTCCCTAGACCGCCTGGAGCATGCGCGGCAGCTGATGGGACAGCCTCTTATCATTCTTTCCGCCTACCGCGACCCGATTCACAATGCTGAGGTCGGCGGCGCACCGCTCTCCATGCACAAGCAGGGCCGGGCGTTCGATATCCGCATAGCCGGACTGGATAAATGGCAGTTGCACAATGCTTGCCAGAAGGCCGGTTTTACCGGCTTCGGCTTCTACCAAACCTTTCTACACGTTGATACTGGCAAACCACGAACCTGGGGGAAATTATGGAATTCTTAATGTCACTGCTATCCGGCGGCGCTACCGGCATTATCGGCACTTTTCTAGGCCGCTTCATGGGCTATTTCGAGAGCCGGCAAAATCACCGGCAAACGATGGAAAAGATGGCGCTAACCAATGATCAGGAAATCAAGCTCCTTGACCTGCAAGCCAAACTCCATGCCGACGAGTCGGAGCGTGAATTAGCCATTGCCGAAAGCAAAGCGGCGGCTGATTTACGCGTTGCCTCCTACGGCCACGATACCGGCACCGGTCAAGGCTCACAATGGGTAACGAACACATTGCGCCTAGTGCGGCCTGGCTTGACCTTGCTGCTCGTACTAGCGGTCATCGTCGTTTCTTTCTCCACCCAAGACGGGAGTGAGGATACGCGCACGCAAATCATCCAAGCCATCGTCTATCTCGCCACCAGTGCCGTGACCTGGTGGTTCGGCGACCGCGCGCCGAGCATCAAAAACCGGAAATAGCGCTGCCGCCCGCTGACTAACGCAGTTAGCGGCCTTTCACACACAGTCAAAACCTCGTTTGCCGGACGCGCCAAGGCGCGGTCAATCCTTCGCGCGTACCGGCAAGCGCAACGCCAATGGGGTTCTATGCTTATTCTCGACTCCAATACGAAAGCCCTGCAAATCGTGCTTGCCAGCGCGGTTGCCGCCAATTCGCTCCATTTTACCGCTTCATACGCTGATATGCTGGCTTCCCGCGCATCGCTCGGTTCAAGCCAAGGCAGTACCGATGGCGCCAATCCTGTTGTCATCGTGGCAGCTCCGCCCTCCGGCATGCAGCGGCAAATCAGATCGCTCTCGGTGCATAATACCGACACAGCCAATGCCAAAGTGCTTTTGCAGAATAACGACAACGGCACACTGCGCAATTTGTTCGTCGTTACCCTCAATCCGGGCGATAATTTGGTTTACGAGGATAATCACGGATTCACCGTGTTCGATAATACAGGCGCATCGAAACCGGCAGGAACGGCCAGCACTGCTGTCGGCTTAGTATCAGTCGCTAATAACTGCAACCTGCCGACCGGCAATAACGTCATCGCCACTAACTGGGTATTCAATGCCTGGACGAAACACAAAGCCGGGCCTGCAGGCTATAAGAACATTCGCGCTAAATTCGTCAACTGGCTGATTAGCACCAACAGCGAACAGCAAGGTTATTTCGACTTCAACTTAGGCGCGGGCCTCTATCTCAACGGCCAGTTCTACCAATTCAAATTCAATAAATCTTCTCGCACTTTCGTCAGCAAAAATTACGGCGAGGTCTGGTCGGATGTGCTGCCGATCACCATTCCGCCCAATGCCGAGTTCTACATCACCAATATCCGCCTAGCCGCCGATAACGGCGCGGCAGGCAGCTACAACGTGCTGACGAATACTGGCGGTTCCGGTTTCCGGCAAGACGGTTTCATGAGCAGCATCGATCCCTCCCAGGATTTCACCCTCGGCGTCGGCCTTGCTTACGGCGCAAAAGCCCTGCCGTTCAATGCGACGCAGTTTGTGAGCGGCGCGGTGAGCAACCTCAAGCCTGATCCTAACAATAAAGGACGCGGCTATACCGGCGGCTTGAACATGAACGTCTGGTACGGGCCAGCAGGCGCGGGCGCGGCGGGCGCTACCCAGCCTGGCAGTGGCGTGACTGGTTATGGTACCGCCAACGCGCAAGGCCAGCTCGCCAGCATCACCTTTTCCGCCACCGGCACCGGCCACGACCCCAGTAACCCACCGCTCATTCAATTAGCGGGTTCGGGCTCGCCTGCCACCGGCTTTGGCAATACCACCGCTTCCTATGGGCCCAGCATGATTCTGGGTGAGCCGTTAAGTCTGACCAAAGACATCTTGCTGCAAGGCGATAGCATTACTGCTGGATATGGCTCCGTCGATGCCATTGGCGACCTTTTCGGTAATTTCGGTATTTACGAGCAAGCCTTCGCCAATCGTTTTGGCATCCATAAGCTCGCCGTTTCCGGTGAAGGCGCATCCGGCTGGCTCGCTAATAATACGCGTCAGCTTGCTTTTATCGATGACGCCATCTCGCGTGGCCTGCAACTCGGCTATGTCGTCATTGCGCTCGGCGTCAATGATTTCCTCTCAAACCTCAACGCAAACGTACTGGCTGCCGTGAAGGGCTATGTCACCGCCATCGCTAATATCTGGCGGGCGCGCGGCGCGAAGGTGCTGATGACCACGATTCCGCCCGCCTGCACGACCAGCGCCAGCAGCAACAAATTTACCACCCTGGCCGAGCAGTCGCCCTATAACGCCAATTACAATGCTGGCTCCAACGTCGATCTTTATAACGCGGCGCTGCTCAACGGCACCGGCCCGGCCAACGATGGTGTCATCGATATCAGCACACCCTGCCGCGATTCTACAACGCCCACGAAATGGCGGGTGGATTGCTTCGGCGGCACCACCGCTTTCTGTGCGGCGGACGGCATCCATCCCAGCGTAGCGGTCGGTATTCCCTTCCTGCTGCAAAACCTGCGCATTCCACCGCTCAATTAACCCTGCTTACCCGGAAGGTTGCCTATGCTCATCCTTGATTCCAACACTAAATCCCTGCAAATTATTCTTGGCGCGGCGGTCGCTGCCAGCCAGCTACCGTTCACTACATCCTATATCGATCTGCGCAATGGCAATCCTGCCTATGGGGCAGCGCATGGTGTCACCAACAATACCACGCCGGTCACGATGGTGGATGTGCCTGTGTCGGGCGTCCAGCGTCAAATCAAAGCCTTCACCATCCAAAACGCTGATATAGTTAGCGCTAAGGTTTTTGTGGTCAGCAACAGCAACGGCACGTTGCGCAATCTGTTCGTTGCTACGCTCGGCGCAGGGGACAACTTAGCGTATGAGGATGGGCGTGGTTTTGCCGTGTTCGATAGCACCGGCGCGATTAAGCAATCCGTAGGCAACGACCTTGCTAACAAATTCGCAGCGCTTGTGCGCAAGCCGCAGGTTGTCGCTACCAGCTGCTCCTTACATAACTCCTCCTGGGGCAATGGCGCGGGCGGCCGCTCGGATACGCGCATCGATAACCGTGTGCTTTACAATATTGCCGGAAATCAGCCAATTACTCAGCTGCAAGTCGCGGCAATGGGATTCGCCCTAAATCCCACCGGCGAGCAAATCTTTACCACGGATCTGACCTATGAAGCCGCGGTGGAAATCCTATCGCCCGCCAGCTACGAGCGTGCATTTCTCTCCAATACTGCTCTCACGACCGTGCCTAACGGTATTCCCTATATCCTTAGCCCTCCGCTAATGTATGATTTCGCGCCGGGCAGTAGTTTTTACCTGCGCCAAAGCTACAGCGTCGCTGCTACGACTTCGACTTTTCCAGCCGGAAGCCTCGGCGGGCCATCCGGCAGCGCGGGCTATGTTTCCGCCGCCGCCAGCTCGCAAGTCGCCGGCACCGGCGCTTATACAAATCCATCAGGCGGTGCCAGCTTCGGCGGGCCGAAAACCGTCGTGCTCGGCATTCCAGCCGCGCCGATGCCCGCCGTTGCTTTCGTCGGTGACAGCATCGCCGATGGCAATAACGATACCATCGATAGCAACGGCAATATCGGCTTTATCATGCGTGGCCTATGGAATGTCGGCGGAAAGCCAATGGCATCGCTCAAGCAGACGATGGGAAGTTGGACGTATGGCAAATGCACAATAGATACATCACCGCGCCTTCGCGCCTTCTGGCCGTTCGTCACCCATGTCCTGTTCGAGCTTGGCACCAACGATATCGCCGCCGCCGTTACGCTACCTACGCTACAAGGCTACGCGCTGCAAAATTGGCAGGCTGCAAAGCGTGTCATCGGGCCATACGGCAAACCGCTGCAAGTGGCGCAATCGCTCATTATGCCACGCACCACTTCCACTGACAGCTGGGCGACGCCTGGCAATCAGACGCCAGCGGCAGGCTTTACCATTGGCGGCGTGCGCGATCAGTTCAATGCCTGGGTGAAAACGCAAGTCGGCCAAGGACTTTTGGATGCGGTCATTGACCCGAACCAATATGTCGAAGATCAGCTAAATCCCGGCAAATGGCTAACCAACGGTTCGGCTAACTATCCTTCGACCGATGGCGTGCATCCTTCTACAGCGCTGCATATTTTAGCCGCGCAAGCCGTTAATAGCTGGGCGCAAACGCTAGCAGCGTAACCGGCCATAGAAACATCAAACGCCCCGGAGCCGAAAGGTTCCGGGGCGTTTTTTTGTGCCTAAATTCTGGAAAAACTTACTTTGCGCCCGTAACAACCTCTCCGGTCACGGCATTAATTTTAACCTTCTTTTCCTTATCTTTATTCAGAATTTCAATCTCATAGACGATGGTTTTATCTTCGTTTTCCATCTCTACCTTGATCGGCGTGCCGGGTTCAACCGCCTTCGCTTTAGCCAGCGCATCCGACATGCTGATTTTGATAGAAGCAAGTTGCTCTGGCGTGAAATCATCCTTGTCAAACATCTTTGCCGAAGCCGATTGCGCGAACAGAGTTAAGCCAGCGACCGTGCATATAGTCAGAAAGATTTTTTTGTTCAGCATCGTAATACTCCCTTGGTTAGTGGTTAATGGTCATTTTGTAATTGCAAACCCAGCCTGATTATTCCCCATAGACTTTTTCCACCTCATCCACGGCATCGAGGACAGGATTGGCAATATCGGCATAATCCGCCACGCTGGTGGAGCGGTTCGCTCGCTCTACCAGCGTATCAAAATGTTTAATGACCGCATCCGCGTGATGCTTCTGCAAATCAGGCAGCAATGCGTTCCACGATTGCTCCAGCTGGCCTGCAGCCCTTTTAAGCTCATGTAAATCGCCCGCCTTCGCCCAAAGCTGAATCTGCCTGCCGTCATAATCCAGCAGGGTGACTTCCACCGGCATGGAAGGGTGATAATCGCGCGATGCCTCGGCCGCGAGCATAGTGAGCTGATTGGAGGCCAGTAATGCGGCATGCTGATCACCGGCCGATAATGCCTTTTCCAGCGCTGAAACCGTATCGCGCATGGTATCGATCGTGCCTTCGTTTAATTCCCCTTCAAGGCGTCCTATGTAACGGTGCATCGCCAGAATATCCTTAAGCACCTTGCCGGATTTGCCGCCATACACAGATTCATAGGCATGCTCGGCTTTTTCATTTAACGATTTAAGCGAGGCAAGAGCGCCGTATTGCGGCGCAGGCTCCGCACGAAGCAGGCTGGCTCCGGCCATGCTGATCACTAGCGCGGCCAAACATAAATTCGTTTTGCGCATCGGCACTCCTTCATCAGTTGCCATTCAGCTTTATCGCTACAATCTGAATGGAAACTGAAAATGGCAAATCGCTAACACATTATTCAAAAAGCGATATACTACTCTTGGGATGGCACTATCTATGCGGATACTTTTAGTCGAGGATGACGAATTACTAGGCAAGGCATTGGAAACCGGCCTCAAGCAAGGCGGCTACACGCCTGAATGGGTCAAAGACGGCGAAAGCGCGCTGCTTGCCATCAAAACCGGCGGTTTCAGCGCCATTGCCCTGGATATCAACCTGCCTAAGCTGAACGGCCTCGATGTGCTCAAGCGCCTGCGCCAAAATCAGCATATTCCAGTGGTCATTATGACCGCGCGCGACGCGCTGGAGCAGCGTATTGAAGGGCTAGACCTCGGCGCGGATGATTACCTCGTAAAGCCATTTGAAATGGATGAGCTGCTGGCGCGCCTGCGCGCCGTCATGCGCCGCAGTCAAGGGCGCTCCAATGCCATCATCACCTTTCAGGATATCGTGATGGATACCAATGCCCGCAAGGTCATGAAAGGGGGAGAGTGGATTCGCCTGTCGGCACGTGAATATCAGATCCTCGCGCTGCTTATGGAGCGTTCGGGGCGCATCATGAGCAAGTCGGAAATCGAGGAGCAAATCTACAGCTGGGACGGCGATGTGGAAAGCAACACCGTTGAAGCAGCCATATACACGATACGTAAAAAACTAGGTAAGGAGCTGATTACCACCATTCGCGGCGTCGGCTATATGGTGAATGTATGAAAAAGCTATCGATTACGTTTCAGCTCATGCGCAATGTCGGCCTGCCGGTGGTAGTAGTGCTATTGACCGTAGGCGGGACGGCTTACTTTTCCGCTGAAGACGAAATCGATGAGGTGTACGATTCGCAAATGATCACCTCCGCCAATGTGCTCTGGCTCATGAACGAGGACGAAGATACCACCCGCACCGAGATCAAAGTCAAATCCAAAAATATCGGCTTGGGCGAGTTGGACCAGAAGGCGCTGGACGAATACGCCAAATGGCGCGCCATCCGCCTCTGGAAGCACGGCAAGCTGGTGATCTACTCCGATAACGCGCAGCCAGAAAGCGTGCCGCCTTATCCGGAAGGATTCACCGACATTGAGCTTGCGGGCAAACCTTGGCGGCTTTTCACGCTGAATAACGCCGAAGACGGCATTATCGTTGAGGTGGCCGAAAAGCATAAGGCGCGTGTCGAGATTATTAAACATATCATGTTTGGCCTGCTGTTGCCTCTATGCGTTTCGCTGCCCTTCATCGCGCTCATCATCTGGAAAGGCATCGAATGGGGCTTGCGTGATCTAAAGCGGTTTGCCGCCGCTATCCATCAGCGCAATTCCGACGACCTTGCCAAAATCAGCAAGGACGCCACGCCGCAGGAAATTCTGCCGCTGGCTGATTCCATTAACCAGCTGCTCGGCAAGCTGCAAACCTCGCTGGCGCAGGAACGGCTGTTTACCGATAACGCGGCACATGAACTGCGCACTCCGCTGGCGACACTCGCCATCCAAGCCGACGTTGTGCTGGGCTCAAAAGATGCGGCAGAGCGCGAAAGCGCGATGATCGAGCTCGCTAAAGGCGTGCGCCGCAGTTCGCGCATGGCTGAGCAGCTGCTAACCTTGGCGCGCATCCGCCAGCAGCCTATGCACTCCACCTCACTGAATCTTTACGCGCAAGCAAGCGAGGCGATTAAAACCGTCTATCCCAAAGCTAGTAAAAAGCGTATAGAGATATCCCTTGCCGGCGAGGAAAATCTATCCGTTCTCTCCAACTCATCGCTATTATCCGTGCTTCTAGGCAATCTGCTCGACAATGCCGTAAAATACACGCCCGTTGGCGGCGAAATCTGGCTTAATGTAAAAAGTCAGGACTCCGTGGCGGTGCTCATAATTGAGGATACCGGGCCGGGCATTCCCGAAAGCGAGCGCGAGAATGTGTTTCAGCGCTTCTACCGCCTCTCCGATAATATAGAAATCGGTACTGGGCTCGGCCTGGCGATCGTGCGCAGCATTGCCGAGCTGACCCATCTCGATATTAATTTTTATACCCCGGAAAACGGCGAAGGACTCGGCATTAGGTTAACCTTTAGCCTGACGCAAGCCTAGGAAATGTCACTATAATAGCACCTGATTTCAGTTAGCATTCAGGTTGCGTTGATACCGTGAATGGCACCATGCCCGCATCAGGCATGTTTTTATTTTTAACGGTTATCAATGGCTTATCGGCTTATCATTCCGGTTCTACTCGCGCTTATGCTGACATCCTGTTCGTTCTACGAATCGGATGCCCTAAACCCTGCCGCGCTGTTTGCCAGCAAGCCTGCCGATACCGTCATTGATACCGCCAATTTGCCGACGCCCGCCTTGCAGCAACACCTGTTTAATCCCGCCGATGGGCTGGACATGACGGAAATCGCCCAGCTTGCCATTATCAACAATCCCAATTTGAAACTGGCGCGCGACGATGGTCATATCGCCGCCGCGCAATCCTTCTCTGCAGGGCTGCTGCCCGACCCGCAGCTTGGGCTTGCCTTCGACCATCCCACCAATAACGACCCCGGACTCACCAACGCCTACGGCATCACACTCGGCTATGATTTCGCCAGTTTGCTCAAGTTGCCGGTCGCGCGCGCCGCCGCCAGCGCAGACAATAAGAAAACCGATTTGAATTTTCTCTGGCAGGAGTTGCAGATCATCAGCCAAGCCAAGCTGCTTTTCGTCAAAAGCGTATCGCAAACGCAGGCGCTCGCCGCCCTTCGAGATTATCATGCTTTCCTAAGCGAACGGCATCAGCGTATCCTCAAAGCCGTTTCCGAGCATCGCATCGCCAACGATGCGGCCAGCGCCGTGCTTTCCGCCTATGATGATATTACCACCAAGCTGGCCGAAGCCGAGAAGCAAGCCGAAAAAAACCGGCATGACCTGAATGCGCTCCTGGGGCTGCAGCCTGATACCGTGCTCACGCTGACGGATAGCACCGCGCCCGACGTGGAGAGCGCCGATATTCAGGAGGCGCTTGCCAATCTCACGAAACGCCGCCCGGATCTGATAGCGCTAGAGCAAGGCTACAATTCACAGAATGATAAATACATCGAAGCACTGATCGGCCAGTTTCCCGCCGTCAATGTCGGCTTCACGCGCACCCGCGATACCAGCGATATTCGCACTAACGGCTTTGCGCTCACACTCAGCCTGCCGATCTTCAATCGCAACCAAGGCGCGGTAGCTGTAGAAAAGGCGACCCGCGAGAAGCTGCACGACGAATACCAGATCCGCGTCAACAAAGCGCATGAGGAAATCGCGGCGCTCATCGATGAGCATACCCTTACGCAAAAACAATACGCCGACGCCAGCGAGAGCCTGGCGCAATGGCAACACACCATCGCCCTGTCCGATAAAGCGTTGGAAGCGCGCCATATCGATCTTTTCACCTACACCAACCTACGCAATGCCGGCCTGACCAAGCAGCTCGATGTTATCGCGCTTAAACAAGCGCTCGAAGAACAGGCCATCGGCCTGACTACGCTGACCGGCCAGGAGCTACAGAGCAAGGAAGCCAAACCATGAAGAAAATACCGCTCATACTTATCATCCTGGCCTGCGCAGTTGCTGCCTATGTCGGCTGGCGCTGGCTTCACCATCCACCGGCCGAGGAGCCAACGGATAACAGCGTCGCCGTCGTCCTGCAGCCGATTGAGAAGAAAATGCTGACCGAAACCGTCGAGGCTTACGGCACCATTTCGTCCGACAGCTCCGGCGTGATCAACATCAACGTACCGCGCCAGGCCATCATCGGCTCCATAGATGTACTGCCCGGCCAATCGGTCAAGAAAGGCCAGTTACTTATCGAGCTTGGCAGCGACCCGGAAGCAAGCGTCGTCTATACGCAGGCCTCCACCGCATTAAATACCGCCCGCTCGGAATTTACTCGTACCAAGCAACTCGTCGATGAGCAGCTGGCGACGGATTCCCAACTGGCAGCGGCGCAAAAGGCCTTGAGCGACGCGGAAGCGATTTACAAAGCGCAGCAACAGATGGGAGGCGGGTTATCTTCACAAAAAATCACTGCACCGTTTGATGGCACCATTACCACCTTGAGCATTGCGCGGGGCGATCGCGTGGCACCGGGTACGGCCATGCTGCAAATCTCGGCCAGTCATGCCCTGCGCGCCGAGCTTGGCATTGAGCCGAAAGAGTGCAGCCGCATCAAGCCGGGCATGAAAGTCATCGCCGCTCCGGTGTTCGATAAAGACGCCAAGGTAGAGGGCAGCATCACCCAGGTGCAGAGCATGATCAACCCCACCTCGCAGCTGGTGATGGCATTCGCCAGCGTCAGCAACGACGAAGGCGTGCTAATCCAAGGCGGCGCGGTGCGCGCAACTATCATTATCGACACCAAAGAAGCCTATGCGGTGCCGCGTGAGGCCGTACTGCTCGATGACAAGGGCGAATATATTTTTCAGGTGAAAGACGGCAAAGCGCAGCGTGCGAACGTCAAGGATGGGTTGGAATTTGAAGGCTATGTCGGCATCGAAGGTGATTTCGACCCGAATCTGCCGGTGGTTGCCTCCGGCAATTACGAACTGCAAGACGGGGTAGCCGTGCGCGAAGATAAGCCGGAAACGCCCGATGAGCCTAAAAACCAGGTCAAGCCATGAAGCGTTGGAATTCCGACCATCGGCGCTCCATCCTCTTCCTGTTCGTCGTAACGGCGGCAGTAGGCGGGCTGCTGGCGCTTAAATTGCCGGTATCGCTTTTCCCGACCATTGATTTTCCGCGCGTAATGGTATCGCTCGAAGCCGGCGACCAGCCCATCGAGCAGATGGTGCTGCAAGTTACGACTCCGGTGGAAGCCGCCGTGCGCCGTGTGCCGGGCGTGCATAGTGTGCGCTCCACCACCAGCCGGGGCGCAGCTGATATCTCCATCAACTTTGACTGGGGAATCGATATGGAAACAGCGGCATTGCAGATCAATGCCGCTATCTCGCCGCTGCTACCGGCGCTTCCTAAAGATACCGTGCTAGACGTGCGGCGCATGGACACGACCGTTTTCCCGATTATCGCCTACAGCCTGACCTCGAAAACCACCTCGCTCACCCAGCTGCACGATATCGCCCAATATCAGCTGTTGCCGCTGCTTACCGGCGTGGACGGCGTGGCGCATGTGCAGGTGATGGATTCGAGCAAGGAAGAATACCGGGTCAACGTCGATACCGACAAGCTCCGTGCCTTTAATCTGGCGTTCGATGACGTCACCAAAGCCTTGTCCACGGTCAATACGATCAGCGCCAGCGGCAAGATCGAGGAGCATTATAAGCTCTACCTGGTGGTGGCCGATACGCGCCTGCATGACGCTGATTCTCTCCTGAATACCGTGATTAAAAAGACAGGTAGCGGGGTGGTGCGGGTGAAAGACGTGGCAACGGTCACGCTGGAGCCGATGCCGGAATGGGTAAAAGTGAATGCCGATGGCAAGGATGCGGTACTGATTAATATCTTCCAGCAGCTCGGCAGCAACAGTGTCAAAATCGAAAAGGCGGTTAAAGAAGCGCTTAACATTTACCAAACGCAGCTGCCGCCGGACGTCAAGCTCGCCAATTGGTATGACCAAAGCGTGCTGGTGGTCGATTCCGCTGCCAGCGTGCGCGACGCTATCCTGATCGGTATAGCCTTGGCCGGCATCGTTCTGTGGCTTTTCCTGCGAAACCTGCGCATTACCCTGATTGCCATTGTCATGGTGCCGACCGTGCTGGCGATTACCGTCATCGTCTTAAGCGCCTTCAACATGAGCTTTAACATCATGACGCTGGGCGGCATGGCGGCAGCGGTGGGCTTGCTTATTGACGATACCATCGTCATGCTGGAGCATATAGTGCGCCGCCTGCAGGAGCGGCGTAAACAAAACCTGCCAAACGGTATCCTGCAGGCCGCCGATGAGTTCTTCAAGCCGCTGATCGGCTCCAGCGGCGCAACACTGGTGATTTTCATCCCGCTCGCTTTCTTGAGTGGCGTCACCGGCGCCTTTTTCAAAGCGCTTTCGCTCACGATGGCCTCGGCGCTGGTGATTTCCTTCCTGATCACCTGGCTAGCCGTGCCACTGCTTTCCGACATGCTGATCGGCGCTAGCCGCCTTCATACGCCCCACGGCGAGGCGCGCAAGCGGCTGACCCGACGCTATCACCTCTGCATGCGCCGCCTGCTGAAGCAGCCATCGCTATTACTGCTTGGTGTTGCGCCGCTTATCGCTGTCGGTGTCCTTGCCTATACCCAAGTCGGTTCCGGCTTCATGCCTTCCATCGACGAAGGCGGTTTTGTGCTGGATTACCGCGCCGCACCTGGTACGGCGCTCACTGAGAGCGACCGGCTGTTGCGTCAGGTGGAGAAAATCATTGCCGCCACGCCGGAGGTGGAAACCTATTCGCGGCGCACCGGCGCAGGCCTGGGCGGTAGCATTAACGAAGCCAATGAAGGTGATTTCTTCGTGCGCCTGAAACCGCTGCCACGGCGCGCGCTTAGCGACATCATGGACGAGCTGCGCGGCAAGATCGAGCATGACGTGCCGGGATTAGAGACGGAATTTGTCCTGCTCATGGAAGATTTTATCGGCGATCTGACCGCCGTGCCGCAGCCGGTAGAAATTAAAATCTACTCCGACAATCCCGATACTATCGTCAAGCTGGCGCAGAAAGTGACCGCCGCTATCGCACACGTGCAGGGGCTGGTGGATTTGAAAGATGGCATTAACCCCGCCGGTGATGCGCTGGAAGTGCATATCGACCCAACCAAGGCGGCGCTGGAAGGTGAGGACGTCACCACCATTTCACAATCCTTGCAAAATTATACCAGCGGCGTAGTGGCAACGCAGATCATTCGCCCCAGCAAGCTCGAAAACGTGCGAGTATGGGTGCCGCATGAGATGCGCGCGCGGCAGGCCGATCTTGAGAAACTAAGCATCCGCGCTGCCGACGGCCATATATTCCCACTCTCTCGCGTGGCCGAGTTCACCGCCGTGATCGGTCAGCCGCAAGTCACCCGCGAAAACTTGAAACGCATGGTGGCGGTGACGGCGCGCATAGCTAAGCGCGATACCGGCTCGGTGATGGCGGACATTAAGAAAATCATCGACCAAAAGGACATGCTGCCAAAGGGCGTCTATTACGAACTGGGCGGGCTTTATAAGGAACAGCAAACCGCCTTCCATGACCTCACCATCGTATTCGGCTCGGCGGTGGCACTGGTATTCCTGCTACTGCTTTTCCTCTATGAGCGTTTCTCCGTGGCGCTAGCGATCATGGCGATGCCGGTATTAGCGATAGGCGCGGTGTTCATCGGCTTATGGATTACCGGCGTTGAACTCAATATCTCGGCGATGATGGGCATGACCATGATCGTCGGCATCATCACCGAAGTGTCGATTTTCTATTTCTCCGAATATTTTAGCCTGCTCGAAGAACACGGCCACGCCAAAGCGCTGATCGAAGCGGCCATTAACCGCGCACGGCCAATTATCATGACGACACTCACCGCCATCCTCACGCTGCTGCCACTTGCCTTCGCACTCGGCCAGGGTGCCGCCATGCAGCAGCCGCTCGCCATTGTCATCGTATCCGGCCTGATTGTTCAACTGCCACTGGTGCTGATCGTCATGCCGGTGCTGTTCCAGATGATGCAACGCCAGAAAAACCAAATTCACTAACCAAGGAGATTTATGAAAAACACTAAATACATGAAGGGAACGGCCTGCTGCCTGCTGCTATAGTTAATTCAAAATTTACACGGATGATTGTATTATGTTATGATGAGTCATAGCATGGATTTACGGCGTCGCGTTGTTGCGTATGTCAGGGGCGGTGGAAGTAAGGCGGAAGCTGCCCGTCGGTTTGGGGTACACCATGGGTGTGTGTTTGATTGGATCACGCGTGATCGGTTGGAAGCGAAGAAACCGGGTCCGCGCAAGGCGCATAAACTGGACATGGAAGCACTGCAACAGGCGGTGGAATGTCAACCTGAGGTAATGGGTAAGGAACTGGCGGTACACTTTGGGGTAAGGCCGAGTACGATCTGCTATGCGCTGAAGCGGTTGAACATCAGTCGTAAAAAAAACCTGGACGTATAAAGAAAGCGACAACGAGAAACGCAAAGCGTACCTCAAGCGCTGGTGGCGTTACCGGATGCAGGGCAAGCAGTTTGTGTATGTCGATGAAAGCGCCTTCGCACCCACCGCCGAACGCACGCATGGCTTCGCCCGAAAAGGCAAGCGTGTGCATGGGCAACGCAGCGGGCAGCGCAGACCCCGCACCAGTTTCCTGGCAGCCTTGTGCGGCAAGCAAATGCTTGCCCCCTTCCTCTTTCAGGGTACCTGCAACACTGCCGTTTTTAATGCTTGGCTAGAGCAGGAACTCTGCCCGCATCTTACCCCTAACAGCGTTGTCATTATGGACAACGCCACCTTCCATAAATCTACTTTAACACAACAGCTTATTCAGCAACGACAGGCAACGCTATTGTTCCTGCCTCCCTATTCTCCCGATCTCAATCCTATCGAAAAACGTTTCGGCACCATCAAACGATACCGATCCTACACACCAGAAATATCCCTCAATCTTCTCATTCAAACATACGGATAATTATTGAATTGGGTATAACGCTGATACTGGCGCCGAGCGCATATGCGGCCGATCTTCCCGCGCCGGGAGTGGCTACGCACGCTATTCCGGTGGAACCATCGAAAAATGATGACGAGGATTTCAACCTTCAAATACCGGGCGTCGAGCCGGTGGCCGACGATCCCTGGGAAGGCGTAAACCGTCCCATTTTCGGTTTCAATAAAACACTCGACACCTATTTGCTCAAGCCGGTCGCCAGTGGCTATCGCTGGGCAGTACCGGAGCTGGCGCGCGATGGCATCGGCAATTTCTTCGAGAATCTGGGCGAGCCGGTCAATTGCATTAACGGCGTACTGCAGCTCAACCCGGAGCGGAGTTTCAGCCCGCTATGGCGCTTCATCCTCAACTCGACCTTCGGCATAGCCGGATTTTATGACTTCGCCGGAAAATACGGCAACCTGCCCCATAAGAAAAATTCCTTTGGCGATACGCTGGAAAGCTATGGCGTCGGAGCTGGGCCTTATTTCGTCATGCCGCTGCTTGGGCCTTCCAATCCGCGCGACGCGATGGGTGACGTCGTGGATTACGCGATGGACCCGTTTACCTACATCACCCTCACGCCGATCGACAACGAGCTGACCGGACTAGAAGTGGTCGATCAGCGCGACCAGAACGCCGTGTTACTCGACGAAATATACGGCAACTCACTGGAGCCTTATATCGCCATGCGCAGCGCCTATTTGCAAAACAAAACCTTTGTGTCGCGCGATGGTAAAACGAAGAAACTTGACGATTAATTTAACCAACGGAGACACCTAATGAAACTAAAAACCACCTTATCCATCCTCGCTGTAAGCGTCATGCTTCCTATGACGTGCCTTGCGGCCGATGCCACCACTAAACCGGCTGTGCAAGCCAATGCCATGCAATCCGAAAAGGCCATATCCGAGAAAGAGTTTATCGATAGCATGGCCGAAAAAGTGCTGGCGGTGCTTAAAGACAAAAAATCGCCGTTTGAGCAAAAGCAAGCCACGCTGCGCGAGCTGTTCACGCAAACCGTCGACATCGATTGGATTGCTAAGTTCGTCATCGGCCCGGCCTGGAAAACCGCTACCGATGAGCAGAAGGCTAAATACATCGAGCTGTACCGCACTTATCTGACCGAAAGCTATATCTCGAAGTTTGATGCCGAAGCCGGTTCAAGCGTCACTGCCATCAATGTGAAAAGTGTGAAGGATACGGCGAGCGGCACGTCCACCGCCCATACCGAGATAGTGCAAAGCGGCAACGAGCCTGCCGTAAAGGTAGATTACCTGTTGCGCCGGAAGGATGGTAAGATCAAGGTAATCGATATCAACATCGAAGGCGTCAGCTTGCTCAACACTCATCGTCAGGAATTTAACGCGCTAGCGGGTTCCGGCGGTATGGAGGGCGTAATTAAAAAGCTGACTGAGCTTACCACACATAAACAACAGAATTGAGCGCGCATGATGTGCGCTGCTCTCCACGAACATGCCACTGTTTTTAATTTAACCAGCGGGTGGTATGTACCGCTGATAAAGGAGGTCAAGGTATGACTAACATCAGCAGTGCGCATCTTGCGGCACTGTCTCAACCTCAAGCTGCCGCACCAGTGGCAGCTAAGGGTTTTGACGGCGACGCCGATGACGCAGGGGGTGCGAAAGCACCTCAAGCAAGCAGTTCTTCCGGGCCAGCCTATACACTGTCCTTGAGCCCTGCAGCCCAAGCTATCGTGAACGGTAGCGCGGGAGCTTAAATCTACGTGATTTGAGCAGCCCTGGCGCATTGGAAACAGTGCGTCAGGGCTATTTTAAGGCCATTCAGCTTGCATTCAGTTTCGCCCCCCATGATTTATAACAAGCAGCTTGGGAAGCGTGCTTATTCGACGCCTACTTATTCACCAACCATCGACGAGAATGAAAAAATATCTATCCAGAGCCATTAAATCCCTTCTCATTTTATTCGTTGCTGCGGTGGCTTATGTCGGTGGACTACATCTAACAGGCAATTTTCATGAAGTGTTACCGGGCGAACTCTACCGCTCCGGGCAGCCGCATGAGGGTGATATCTCCCGTTATGTCCAGCGCTATGGCATTCGCACTGTCATCAATCTGCGCGGCGATAATACTGGCTCGCCCTGGTATGATCGGGAAATGCAAGAATCAAAGGCGGCAGGTGTGCTGCATATTGATTTTCGCATGACGTCTAAGCGCCTGATTACCGAGAATCGGGCGCGCGAGCTACTTATGGTCATGAAGCAAGCGCCGAAACCCGTACTGATACATTGCGATGGTGGTGCCAATCGAACCAGCCTGGCATCAGCAATTTACCTCGCCGGAACAAAAGCCGACGAAGATGCAGCGGACGGGCAACTCTCCGTTCGATATGGGAATTTTCCTAGCTGGGTCTATCGGCGGAACGTGGTATCGGATGCGTTCGACGCCATTAAGCCGATGTTTGGCTTTAGCGATTCATGAATTTAGGCGGTTCGTAGATTAGATTCACGATATCGAAATTCACAAAGTCGTGATCTTCCCACGTAAATGGCAATAATAGAGTGGTAGCTTTCAACGCCGGTATTTCTTCAATGCGTTGTGCGGCTAAATAGTAGTGATAAGCATGCGCCTGCGTGTTTTGGCAAGTATCATGCGCTTTGTTAGAATGAGTCTTCCCTTTCTGTTTTACGATGGAATGCTTTTCACGAGGGTGCTTATGGTCATCGCCATCATCATCGTCATCATCGTCATAATTCACACAGTTACTGAAAATACCATTGCCGGACGAGGCATCGATGACCTCGCTGCAAATAATTGTCAGACCGATAATGATTAAAACGATGAGCCGCATGGTAGCTGTGTACTGCTAAACCGCGTTTTCTTCACAATCCATGACTATGCTTTCATATCGCCGGGTAGTGTGCATATGAGCCACTTTCGAGGCAACATCGCAGAAGCAACGGATATAGATCGTTGTCGGCAAATCCGGCGATCCGTTGCGTTTAATCTTACGCTCCAGTGTGCGCTGGAACATGGTAAAAAGCGTATTGATATGGCTATGCGATAGGGCATTGGTGATTTCATACCACTGCAAAAATGTGGTATCCGCCAAACTAAGGCTTCCTACTGTTTCTATTGTTTTATTCATACCTTTCTCCCGTGTTAAGTTGAAAAACCTGTCTATGCAGGGAGAAAAACCATAGACAACTTATGCGTGAAGTTCAATAATAACATTACAATTTATGGTTTAATTACAAAGGCTTATGAGAACAGACAATAGAAATCAGGTGGCTCTGAACGTCATTTTTCAGAACCATGCTTTTTATTCAAAAAATGTCCGCACTTCATTCAAGGCTAGACCTCATAAAAACGGCCAGGAATGAAGGCGATTCGTTGTTCACGGCCAGCGGGCCAGGTGAAATATCGTTGGGGGCGGTACCGATCAGCCACACGCCGGCAAGTATCAAAGCGCTGCCGATAATTTGCAGGAGCTGCATCGACTCATGAAAATACGTCCAGCTTAATCCCAAAATTAACAGATAAACCGTTGCCGTTATCGGCATGGCTTTACTGATGCCCGTTCCTGATAAAATGGTAAGCCACAATAAAAAGCCGATTGCTTCGCAAAGAAAAATTCCTGCAATCCACGGCGTCGTCAACGCCGTTTGCAACCAAACCCAGCCGAACGGCACAGCCTGCATCTTCACAGCCAAGAGCTTGGTGCATGCCTGCGTAATCACCGTAAGCAGCGGAATGGCAAACCAAAGCGCGTAGGCAGAGAATTGACGCTTTGTAATCCGCGTCATGCAGCCTCCTGAATAGAGCTGTCAGCGGATAAAAATGGTGAAGCTAAAACAAGAGCGCCCTGAATCAACTTATTACGGTGGCGAAAATACATCCGCGTCGGCGTGAGCTTGCTGCCGAGCCTTAGCTTGTTTTCATAACTTGCCTGCCCGCTCTGGTAATGCGTCAAAGCATGCGCGAGGCAATACTCAATATTATGCATCCAGCTGAGAAAGTAGAGATTATGAGCCCGGCCTTCCTCCCCATCCATGCAGAAAAACTTATCCAGCAGGGTCGTGCCGTTTCTCAGCATCAGATTCACTGCCAATAAGCGATCTTCCACCCAATACAGCGTGCAAAAAGCACGTTCCTTCATGCTGCTGAGCACTTGTTGAAAAAAGCGCGGTGTCAGCTCCTCTAACTGCATCTGCGCCCGCGCGCGCGTTTGCTGATAAAGCGCCATTACTTGCGGCAGCACATCATCGATGTTGCTGCGCTTTTCGATGCGAACGGCTGGGCGAGCTTTCAGCTTCCGGCGCATATCTTTACGGGTTTTGTAAGACAATCGGCCTAAATACGCGTCAGTGTCAGCGAAATCGATAGGCAGATGCGCCACAGGCAGCCCACCGACGTTACGATAGCCCTGTGACGTAATGACGCTATTCCACAGCCCCCAATCGTGCTCGGCAATATCTTTGATGCCAATCAGCTTATACCCACACTCCAGCGCTTCCATTTCAAAGGCTGATAGCATCTGCTGCAACAGCTGAACCCTCTCTAATTCCAGCAGCGAGGGCAGGAATCCGGCTTTGCCGATTTCCGTATCCGGCGAGCCAAGGCAAGCGAGCTTGCAGGTGAGCACTCCGGGCAGCGCCGTTCGCACTAGGACAGCAATCTTTTTTGGCAACCCTTCTAGCGTTGTATCCAGCGCATAATGGGTCAGGAAAGCTGGCACAGCAGCGATAAGCTCACCGCCATGTTGCGCGATGACATAGCGCCAGCTGAATCCGGCCATTCCCGCTTCTTCGACCGCTAGCAGATAATCGTAATCTTCCAATTCACCGGCAAAGCAGGCATTCCATGCTTCGCGGGTCACTTCATGCAGCGAGCGGAGAATGCGGATTTCCATCCCTCAAGCCTCCTGCGCTTTGAAAAAATCGCTGGTAAGCTGGCTCACCTTTCCATGCTGCCGATCGACATGAATCATGTGGTAGCTGTCATCGATCCAATGCAGCTCATGCTTGGCGCCGATACGATTAGCGATCAGCTTGGCGTTACGCGGATGGCTCAAATCATCTTCGGCGGCGTGCAGCACTAGCGTCGGCACATTCATGTGCGGCAATTCGCTTCTTACCTTTTGGCCGAGGCGGTACATTTCCAGCAGGCTTGAAATCGGAAACTGGTCGATCACACCCTCGGTTTCCGCGCTTTGCATGAATTCACGCAAGCGGTCATCCTTGATGCCGAGGCTTTCCGTTTCCGAGTAGCTTCGCTTTCGCCAAATCGGTAATTTCGCCACGATCGGCAAGCCGACCGGAGCCAGCTTGTAATACCAAGGCGTATTGCAGCCATCAAAGCGGAAGCATGGCGAATAGATGGCAGCGGCTTTAACCAGGTGCGGCAGGCGCTGCGCGGCTAGTAAGCCGAGCTTGCCGCCTACGCAAATGCCCGCCGTGTAGAGCGCATTGACATTTTTGCCGTAAAACTCGGCATCGGCAACCACCCCTTCAAGCCAATCCTTCCAGCCGGTGCCGATCAGCGTTTCCCGATCGACACCGTGGCCGGCGAGTAGCGGCGCGTAAATCGAATAGCCCGTCCGGTTTAAGCGCCGCGCTACCAGCTTCATTTCCGCTGGCACGCCAGTCAAGCCGTGCAACAGCAAAATGCCTTCGCCGTTCGTACCTTCCATCCTGAAACTGTATTTATCTTTTACGTTCATGCGGCAGGCCTCCGGTTTTCCTTGGCGAGAAAACCCAGCGCATGAGAAGTGGAAATCACATGCACCCCGGCTTGCTGCTGCTCCGCCAGAATCTGCCCGCGAAACGCTTTCAGCTTCGTCCAGTGCGTTCGCGGCTTATAATGATGCTCGGCGTGGTAGCCGTTGCCGAACCACAGCCAGTTATAGAGGCGGTTATAAGTGGAAACGCCCCAAGCGATCGGCATGTCCGGGTTGCCGTTTAAATGCTCATAATAACCATTGAGCGAGGACAGGCAGTTGCCGAGATAATAGAAGGGTACGAAGAACAATGCCGCGCGCCAGTCATAAACGAAGGCCAGCGTGACAAAGCCTAAGAACGACCACAGCTCGACTTTACCGAAATTGGCGTCAAACGGGCGATGCTTGGCGATGGCTGTATGCACTTCGCTCATGTCATCGCGGAAGAAGCTCAAAAACGTATAGCTCCACACGCTTTCCGGCTTGCCATCCTTACCGTGGCGGTAGATGGAGAGGCAATCGACCGTATCGCCTTGCGCGTCCCGCCGGTCGGAGTTGCCGGCATGGTGGCGCATGTGAATCCACTGATAATAGGTCTGCGAGAAGCCGATCGTCACCGATTCCAGCCAGCTAAACGCATAATTCAGGGCGCGTTTGCGGAAATAGGGCGTGTCAATGAAGTTGTGCGAAATGCCGTTGATGTTCCACGATAGCGATACGGCATAGAGGCAGCCCAGCAATGCCGATAGCCAAAGCGGGCGGTCGGCAAAGCCGACAATCAGCCAGATGTTAAAGGCCAGATGCGCGAAGGCTGCCAGCACCGGCCCAATGTCCCAGCGGCTGTAAGCAAATAGGCGCGAGGTGGTTTTCTCTTTTCTCATAAGCCCGTAGCTCCTACACATGCGACGCCGGCGGTGATCAGCAGCGCGCCGATGCCGTGGCGAACATTCACCCGTTCCTTGAAAATCAATGCGCCTGCCGCGACGATGGTGACATAAACCAGCGCCATCAGCGGAAAGGCGATGGAGAGCGGCACCTGCTCCAGCACCAGCGTCCATGCCAGCAGCTCAACGCTCCAAAATACGATGCCGAGCCAGGCTGATGGCCGGGCCAGTGCCGTGCCAAGCGAGCGGTTATGCGCGGCCAGCTTGAAACACACCTCGCGGGCTGTTTCCGTGATGATGCAAAAAGCGATAAGCGCCAGCATAGGGAGGGTCAGCAAATTCATGCGAATGCCTCCGTGAATACCTGCAGCAACGCAAGATTGGCGACGCTATTGGTATCGTAGCCGTTAGCAGGCAGTTTCCTTCCTGGCTGATCTATCAGGATTTCCGCGCGTTTTTTGAACTTCGTCCATGCGTGGCCGGTATAATGCGGCACGGAGTAATCGCCATTTACGTCGGCACCGATGACTGTGTGATGCTCGCCAATTTCCTTTATCAAATTGAGCAGATACGGAAGGCGCATTTTGCCTTGATCCCAATTCGTCAGCGCGTCTTTGAGCGCTAGCACGTCTTTATCCACTGTCACATAGACGGCCTTCGTTTCGATGCGGGACAGCAGATGCGCCGCGAAATTCTGCTCGCCAATGGTGCGGATAGTTTTCCAGCGTATGTTACCATCCACCTGCACATAGCTGGCACCCTCGCCATAATCGGTTTTGACGCGGCTGGGCGGATAGTCGTAAGGGTAGAGCTCAAGCTGGCGGCGGGCGAGCAGTTGAAGATTCGCGCCCTTCCATTCCGGCCTGCGCAGATCGTGGCTGCAGACGCCCACGGTGATGACTTTACGCACCTGCGGCATTTCCAGCGCCCGGTTGACCCAGGAACCGCAATGCGTGCCGCCCTCGAATTTTACCCAATCGGGGTGATTGTCGAAATGAATCACCGTGACCGGCTCATGGCAGTTCTCCAGCGCCATCGGCAACAGCAGCGAGGTAATATGGTGAAAATCGCCACTACCCATGAATGTCAGGCGCGGCTCGCTGCCGATGAGCTTATCGTTCAGTTCAGCCTGCAGCGCTTCAAGCGCTTTTCTCGTTCCCCATAGACGCACATCGCCGCCCAGTTTTTTGACATCGATATGCTGTGCGCCCCGGCTATCGGCAATGCGTAGAAAACCGGCTTGAGAATCCAGCGCATCGTCGAGGTGGAGAAGGGATATTTGCATCACACATCCTTACGCCCCATTACCGCTTCACCGCGCGGGTGAGCAGCTGGTCGAGCAGGTTCAGGCCTAAATCGATTTCCGCACTTGTGATCATCAGGCTCGGCGCGAAGGTGATGACGTTTTTGTGATAGCCGCCGATATCCAGTATCAAGCCGTGGCGCTTGCCATTCACGGTCAAATTCCCGCGCAGGCCTTCTTCGGCGATCCAGTCCATCGTCGCTTTATCCGGCGTATAACCGTCGTCCTGGCAGATTTCAGCGCGCAAGGCTAAGCCAAGGCCATCCACATCACCGATGATCTTATGGCGTTTTTGTAGGTCTTTTAGGCCTTCAAGGAAATACGCGCCTTTCTCCATAACCATGCTTTCAAAGTCGATTTCTTCAAACATTTTCATGGTTTCCAGGGCCGTGGCGGTTCCCATCGGATTGCTGGCGAAGGTGGAATGCGTGCTGCCAGGCGGGAAGATCGTCGGGTTAATCATTTCCTCTTTCGCCCACATGCCGGAGAGCGGGTTCAGGCCGTTGGTAATCGCCTTGCCGAACACGATCACATCGGGCGTCACGCCGAAATGCTCGATGCTCCATAGCTTGCCGGTACGGTAAAAGCCCATCTGGATTTCGTCCGACACCATCAAGACGCCGTGATCGTCCAGCACCTTTTTCAAGTCCTTAAAGAAATTCATCGGCGGGATGACATAGCCGCCGGTGCCTTGAATCGGCTCGACATAAAAGGCGGCATATTCGCATTTACCCACCTTCGGATCCCACACGCCGTTATATTCGCTCTCGAACAGGCGAGCGAATTTCGCCACGCATTGTTCGCCGTATTCTTCCTTGCTCATGCCCTTCGGCCCGCGGAAGTGATACGGGAACTCAACAAACTGCGCGCGGTCGGAAAAATGCCCGTAGCGGCGGCGGTAACGGTAGCTGGAGGTGATGGCGGACGCGCCGAGCGTGCGGCCATGATAGCCGCCCTCAAAAGCAAACATCAGGCTTTTACCGCCGGTAAAGTTGCGCACCAGTTTCAGCGAATCCTCAACGGCCTGTGCTCCGCCGACGTTGAAATGGATGCGGCCTTTGACGCCGAATTTTTCCTGATTGTAGCGGGCGAGTTTCGTTGCCAGCTCGATCTTTTCGCGGTGCAGGTATTGCGAGGCCACTTGCGGCAGGCGGTCGAGCTGGCGCTTGGCCGCTTCGTTATGGCGCGGGTTGCGGTAGCCGAAATTCACCGCCGAGTACCACATCTGCAAATCCAGATACGGCACGCCCTGCATGTCGTACATATAGCTGCCGTCGCAATGCTCGAAAATCTTGGCAGGCTCTAAGTAATGCACCGTGTCGCCGAAGGAGCAGTATTCGCGTTCCTGGGCGAGCAGTTCTTCCTCGTAAGCATCGGTTGATAAAGATTCATCGGATTTCATGGCGGTGTTTAGCATAGGTTCCTCGTTGAAATTTAAGCGAAAGCGCGCATGTCAGAGCGCGACTTGGGCTGGTTCTGGACAGTGGTAAGGCGGTGTAGAATGGCCGCGACATCCGTGAAATTCGTGAATGGCAGGTGCGGCAGTTTCAGTTTTTGGCAATGCGCCAGCAGGCTGGCCTTGGCTGCGACCAGATCGACTTTTTCCGAGACGCAGAAATCCGAGCGGCCATCGCCTACGAACAGTACCTGGCCGTCTTTTTGCGCACTGCGCACTTCTTCGATAATGACGCGTTTGCACACGCCGGCGCCATTGATGCAGCGCGGGCCGGGCGAATGCAGCGCATAGCTCCGCTCGCCGGTGATCGATAGCCGGTTGGCGGTGATAGGAATGTGCCCCAAGCCGTTCGCGTTCAAAATGCGCTGGATAACGTAATCGATGCCATCGCTGGCAATTTCCAGCGGCACGGAAAGCTCGACGCACAGCCGCACAAATGCTCTGAAACTTGGATCGATTTTCACGCCGTCCAGCCACGCGTTGAGCTCATCCAATCCCACATCCAGCAACGCCACCTGGCTTTGCATGCACTCGGCCGAGCCGATTTCGCCCGCCACCCAGCGATCTTCAATCGCATGCCAGGCAGGGTCGGCAAACTTTTCCTGTAGCGCATCGGTGGTATCGGTCAGGGAAATCGTGCCATCGAAATCGCACACGACACTCCATTCATCATTATGCGGTTTCATCATTGCGGCGCTCCCTTGCGGCACTGCTCATAGCGCTGCGCGAAATCGGTAGGCTCTAGGATGGTCGAAATGCGAATGGTATCGTTGCCGGTCTGGATATTGTTCCACTCGACATAGGCCTTCGCGCCGGTTTTCAGATCGTCGATGATGGCCTCGGAATCCTTGCCGGAAAACTGCTGCTCATAGGTTTCGTAATAATGCCCGGCGACATTCAGCCGAATAAAGTTGCCCGGCTCCAGCTTGCGGCTGCTTTCCACCACGCCGGTAAGCGTGTTGCCGTGCTTGGCATGATGCTTCGTCAGCACCACGTCGATGCCCTGATAGCCGGAACTGACAACGCAGGTGTCGTTGGCAGCTTTTTCCTGCACCGTCCATTTATCCACGACAAACGGATTATGCAGCTCGGAGGTCGTCGTGCCGTCGCTATCTTTCTGAAAGCTGCACCCGGCAGTCAGGCCAATGAGTAAAATGCTTAAAGGTATTGATTTTTTCATAAGACTCCTATTAGCCAATGCCTGAATAGGCAGTTGCGCTTACAAGAGGAAATATCAGGGCTAACTGAATGAAAACTGAATGGCGGAAAGCGCCGCTACGTGCGGCTCAAAGGTTAATGCGAAGCTAGATCGTGCCACTCTGATGCAAGTTGATACTTGCGGCTTTTACGCGCCGGGTCGGTCACTTCCAAAAATCCTTCTTCCACCCATTTGCCGCACAGCGCCGTGGCGGTGCGCGGCTGCAGTGCAAACAGGCGTTCCACATCGCGGGCGGTGATGGTGTCTTGCAGCGCGAACAGCTCCAGCGCGCGCCGTTTTCTGGCATCGAGCTTGCGCAGGCGGTACGACTGGTCTTTCATGCCTCCGCCCGCCGCCTCCGCCGCGCGGCTGCGCACACGCTCGAAGCTCTCGGCCATGCCTTCGCAGAAATACTCTACCCAGCCGGTGATATCCGCCTCGGCGCGGCCGAGGTAATAGTTATGCGATGGGCCGACGGTCAGCGCCTGATAATAGGCGCCAAGGTTGCGCGCATAATATTCCTCCAGCGAATAAAGGCCTTTCAGATCGTAGCCGCCTAAATGCAGCACCAGCGTGGTGAGCAGGCGCGCGGTGCGGCCATTGCCATCGTAATAGGGGTGGATGGTGGCAAACTGGTAATGGCCGATAGCTGCTCGCAGCGGACATGGCAGGCACTCCGCTTCGGCGGTTTTCAGCCACTGCGCCAGATCCTTCATCAGCACCGGCACGTCCTTGGCTTCCGGCGGCATATAGACAATGCCGCGCGAGACGCTATCCTTAATCACGTTCTGGCCGTCGCGGTAGGGTGTCGGCTTTACCCTGGCCTTGCCGCCGCTCATCACCAGCGCATGCAGCTGTTGGATTTGCTTTTCCGTCACCACGCCGCGCATCCCCGCCAGATGCTCCACCTCGGCCAGCGCCGCATAATAGCCCAGCACTTCCTTTTCATCGCGCTCGCGGCCGGGGAAATGGCCGGAGCCTTCAATGACCTGGCCGACTTGCTCCTGCGTCAGCCGGTTGCCCTCGATCATGGTGGAATAATGCGTTGAATGCAGCCGTGCCGTTTCGCGCAGCGTGGCGATCATCACCGGCGTTATCGGCAAGTCGCTCATGGCCTGGCGGATGGCCTCGATGCGCATCAGCGTGGCGGCGAGCTTTGGCGTGATCGTGTAAACTGGCTGTAACATCGCGGTTAAATGGTGGTTATTTGCGCTGTTATTATGCCGATAAACTGCCGATAAGTCTAGGATTATCGACCGGCCGCACACCTTAGCGACCATGTATCATTTTGAAACGTCAATGGAAATTAGCCTCAAGACATTGCAAGTTTGCGCCTTAAACTTTTTGACTTCCTACGCCTCGCTCTCTACACTGGAAAGTGAGGGGGCTGATAATCCTCTAAGATTGCGATACTTAAGTAGGCTCGTTTCCCAAGCCCTGCTTCCGCACGCTTTTGCGTCGGGAGTAGGCGAATATAATAGCTCCCGAAAGGGGGTGAATAAGCCTGCGCCCATCTTAGGCGATTATCAACTCCCGGCACCAGCGCCGCTGGTGCAAGCAACTGTGCTGCAGAGCTTCGGCTTTGCAGCACTCGCTAAACGGGAGCACGGCCTATGCGAAAACACCTCTATCTATTAGCGCTGATTGTCAGTGCTTGCGCCTCGCCGGAGGAAATCCAGCGGCAGGAGCAGCAATTCACCGACGATATCGAAGCCGTGGGCGAGGAACGGCAGACCAGCTATTACGCCTGCGCCTTCGGTAACAATGTCTGGGAATGCCGGCAACCGATCTGGGAAAAAGCCCCGAAGCCGCACATACCCGGCCATGAGCAGCGCGAGTTCATCCGCCGCTATTTCGATGCCATAGAGCTACGCGGCGCGGCCAATGTGCTGAAAGCCGAGCATTTGCCCTGTGGCACAGTGAAATCAGTAGGCCATTCTCTCTGGCGGGACGGGCAGCGCGCCGAATGCAGCGACGGCCATCAATACCAAATCCTAAGGGATAACGGCATCTGGCACATCACCCCAGTCGAGGAGGACGCATAATGGATTACCGAGCCAAAGCAATCTGCGAAGCCTTGCAGGATAAAATGATCAACGGCGACTTCACCTCCAAGCAGGTGTCGGCATCCACCGGCATTGCTGAAACCCGCATCGATGACCTGTATAACGGCAAAGAGTCGATGACCGCGCAAGAGCTGTATAGTTTCTGCGAGTTCTTTCACTGCAAGTTTGAAGATTTTTTCATCGGCCTTTACGATTGCAGCACGATCTATAGCGGCGATTTTCCAAGGACTATTACGCCGGAGTTCCGCGAGAAATACCTGCTCAAATATTTCCGGCTCATCAAAGTGACCAACGCACAAGACCACCTCTGCGGCCTGGTGCGCGCCGTGGCTACCAATTCCACCATGCTCGACAATCCGTGCGGGTTCGTCGAGGACGACTGACATGGCTCGCCGGCATGATCGGTATAAGGTTCCGTCACCCAATGCGCTGCAACAATTCGGCAATTTCGTCGCCTATAGTCTTGGCGGATTGATGTGTACCACCACCATTGCAATGGTGATTCATGCGCTGCTCGGCCTGACCATTAAAATAGGCATTCCGCTCTTTACCTGGGATATGCTCAACGATGCGCTGAAGCAGGCGATGATGTATGTCTGTACGCCCATCAGCCTTTGTATGGGCTTCTGCCTACGGGATGACCGGGAGGATCACCAAAAATGATCACCTATCATTCACTACATCAATAAAAGTTAAAACATTAAACATTCCCTAATCACTTATCTGTAAGCTAATGGAGCCATATGTAATGGCATTCCATTTTTGGAGCGTCCTGCTTCCAAAAAAATTTCCGTAGGAGAGCGCCATGACGGCTATAACCAATCCTGCTCTGACGGCCATTGCGCCTGCGAAAACTGCGGCACCTAGCAGTATCGCTTCTGCACCGGCTAATGATAAATCGTCCAGCGCGGCAGATGCAGGTAGTCAATCGAAATATGGCCCGGCTGTGAAAGTGACGCTTAGCCCGCCGGCAAAAGCAATCGTCGATGGACAAGCTCCCACCGCATCCTCGCCCACTCTCTCGGCAAACAGTACTGCCAGCACTTCTACGGCATCTCATACCATCGATACGGATGCTGGGAGCAGCGCTTCTTCAAATTCCAAGCCATCCGCCAGCGCAGCACCTAAAGGAGCTGCCCCTGCGCCTGTCGCTTATGATACAACCGCTGCCGCCATATCTTCTTCCCGGCGTAAGGTGGCGGCACAGGTAGGCGTGGCAGACGCTAACCAGCTCGTCGATAAAAATGGCAATATCGACAAGACCCGCCTGGCAAAAGAAGTTGCCGAGCAACAAAAGCAGGCGCCAATCGTAAATTAAGGCAGAGTGATTTTCTTCGCCCGCCAGATGCTCGATATCGGGTAACGTCGGTCACGCCCGAAGGCCATCCCAGTGAGCTTGACGCCGGGTGCCGCTTGGCGGCGCTTATACTCCGAGCCAAATAACCGCTCGCTTGCCACCTTCACCATTTCCGGGTCGAAACCCGCCGCGATCACTTCGTCCATCGATTGCTGTTGCTCCACCATGCGGGTGAGAATCTGGTCGAGTATCGGATAGGGCGGTATCTGATCTTCATCCTTCTGGTTCGGCATCGTTTCGCCGGAAGGCGGGCGTGTCAGGCAGTATTCCGGTATCACCTCGCTGATAGTGTTGCGCCACCGTGCCAGCTCATATTCTTGCGTTTTATAAATATCCTTGAGCACGTTATAATAGCCGCACATATCCGCATACAAGCTCATGAAGCCGGTGGCGATTTCCGACTTATTGCCGGTGGTCAGCAGCAGACATTTTTCGAGCGTGCTGATCGCCACCAAGATGCTACCGCGTATGCGCGCCTGGTTGTTGGCGGCGGCAACCTCAAAATATTCATTGCCGGCATAATGCCCGACCATTTCCCGAAAGGCCGTCATGCCGGCTTCGATGGGGAAAATATCCATCTTCACGCCCAGCCGCTTCGCCAGCTCCGCTGAATCGTCCTTGCTCTCCTGCGAGGTAATGGGTGATGGCAGCATGACCAAATGCACCTTATCGCTGCCTAGCGCATCCACTGCGATCACCGCCGACAGCACCGAGTCGATGCCGCCGGAAATGCCAAGCACTACGCCTCTATAGCCATTCTTTTCCACGAAATCGCGCAAGCCAAGCATCATGGCTCCGTAGATGGAATCAAGCTCGCCGGGCAGCGGCTGTATCATGCCTTCCATAAGCTGAACCGTGCCTGGTGAGTATTTCCACTCATCGTCGCCTTTGCTCACATTCAGCAGTGACAAATCCTCTCTGAACGCATGCAGGCGAAGGCACAGCTTACCCGACGCATCGAGCGCGAAGCTGCTGCCGTCGAATATCAAATCATCTTGCCCGCAGATCTGATTTACATAGACCAGCGGCAGGCCGGTTTCACCCACGCGCGCGGCCGCAATTTCTTCGCGCCTTGCCGCCTTGCCGGTTTCATAGGGCGAGGCGTTGATCGTAATGAGCATATGCGCTCCTTGCGCGGCCAAATGCGCCGCGACCTCCGGCGTCCACATATCCTCGCAAATCATCAGGCCGAGTTTCAGGCCGCGCCATTCCACCGGCTCCGGCATCGGGCCAGGAACAAAGACACGCTTCTCGTCAAAAACGCCATAGTTTGGCAGATTGTATTTATACTGCCGGTGAACAACCTTGCCGCCTTCCAGCAGAAATAGCGTATTGTAAAGTGCATCCCCCTCGCGCCATAGCCCACCCACAAGCATCGCCGCGTTGTTCTGCGCCGTAAGCGTAGCCAGCTCGTCGATCGCCTCCATGCTGAGCTGCTGGAAAAAAGGGCTATAGACCAAATCTTCCGGTGGATAGCCGGTGACGGCCATTTCCGAAAAGATGACCAGATTCGCTCCCGCTGCCGCTGCGAGCTCGTAGAATCCGCCGATTTTCGTCACCGTAATAGCCGGGCAGCCTACGTGCAGATTCAATTGCGCCAGCGCAAATGTTAGTGACATGGCAACTCACATGAAAATGCTTTGTTACCAAGGCTAGCTGAATGATAGCTGAATAGTGCCAGTAATTTATTTTTTCGTTATTTCCGTAACGACATAATCATCCTTTCCGACCGGTTTGAGAGTAAAGGCAATTGCATCGCCCGCCTGATAGCCCGAAAGATCGACGCCGCTATCGACGCCGAAGGTCATGGTCATTTTCGGCCAGCCGAGCGATTTGATCGGATCATGCGTAACCTTCATGCTATGCTTGTCGGCATCCACGCTGATGATTTTTCCGATGCCTTGCGGCATGACAGCAGCATCTGCATCATGGTGATCGCCAGCGGTTTTTACGCCCATGTTATGATGGCTTACTTTTTTGGTTTCGCCGGGCTTGGATGGCGTGCCGACAATCAGAGTTCCGGTCATGCCCAAAGCCTCGTGCGGGTGGCAGTGAAATTTGTAAGTCCCCGGAACGGTGAACGTATAAGAAAATTTTTCACCTTTCTTTTCCATCGTTGAACTCATGATCATTTCGTCCACGGCCTTCGGCACTACATTGAACATCACATCGTGCGGCCCATCTTGTGCATCCTCGAAAATAACAGTGTCGCCGGGCTGAATAGTCAGGTTGTCCGGTGAGAAAAAGTTTTGCTTTTTCGCATTGTCGTCGGTGACTTCCTTGATAGTAAAGTCTTTGGCGAAAGCAGGCGTGGCAGCCAACATTAGCGCGATCGCAAGTAGTAGCTTTTTCATGGTTCTTCCTTTGGGGTTGGTTAATTAAAACATCAATCGCAGGCCGACAGCGCCGACCAGTTCCTCTTTGTCCTCACCCATCGTTTTGGCGATGGATGCGGTTTCACCAAATTTCCGGCCATAGTGGACATCCACATAAGGCGCGAATTTTCGTGTGATTTCGTAGCGGGTTTGCAAGCCGATCCGCCCATCCCCTAGGCCTGCGCCTGCGTCATTTTCTGGCGCATCCTGAAAATACAAATTGAATTCGGCATAGGGTTGGATGATCAGTTTCTGCGTCAGCAAAAAGTCATTCTCTTCGCGCAATCGCGCGCTGACATGGCCTTTATCGCTGATAAACAAATGGGCTTCCGTGTCGAAGTAATACGGCGCAAGCCCGTTGAAACCGAGCGTCAGGTAGGTGGTGGATTTAGGCTTGAAATCATAGCGGATACCGGCCTGCGCATCCCAAAAGGTGGCTATGTTGCGGCTGTAAAGCGCCCATGCTTCGGCGGTTTGCAACTTGCCATCCGCATGCTCGCCTTCAGTTTTTAGCCATGCCCGATTTTCATCGGTGCCGACATAGCCTTTCACATCCCAGCTTTCGACCGCTTTACCATCAGTATTTAAGCCGATATCGGTTTCGGAACGGAACATGTGGAAGATGCCGCCGCCATGTTCCTGCTTCATTTCCTCCGGCGACATCGCGCCCATATCTTCCGCCAGCGCGGGCTGCGCCACTAGAAGGCAGAAAGCCAACACATAAAGTTTAGTACGCATGGTGGCCTCCTTGGGTTTGAGTGGTTGGCGCGGGCACATCGGCAGTATCAAGTTTGGCAACGACTACCTTGCGCATCATGCCCGACATCATGTGGTAGAGCAGATGGCAGTGGAACGCCCACTCACCGGCGGCATCGGCGGTAAGCAGTACCGAGTAAGATTGGCCGGGCGGCACGATCACCGTATGTTTATTCGGCAGCTTCGCCGCGGGTTGGCCGTTTTCTAGTTGCACGAACATGCCATGCAGGTGCATCGGGTGCGCCATCATGGTGTGGTTCGTGAATTTAAGCCGGACGCGCTCACCGTATTTCAGCTTAATAGGCTCGGCTTCGGAGAATTTCTGGTCGTTAATTGTCCAGATATATCGTTCCATGTTACCGTCGAGATTCACCTCAATGGTGCGTTCCGGTGGGCGCTGGTCTTTCTGCACACCCGCGTAGCGAAGGTCGGCATAAGAAAGCGCTTTCTGGCCTTCCGGCGTTCCCGTTTTAGCCCAGCCGCTAATCATATCAGCAGGCGTCATCTCCATGTTAGGATCGTCCTTCATCATTTGCTCCATGTCCATATCGGCCATTGAGAGCAAGGCGCGAGGGCGCTGCTGCGGCATTTCGCCATGCTGCCCTTCACTGGTTGCAAGCGTGGCGATGGCGAAGCCGGTGCGGTCGATCGGCTCGGCCGCGATGGTGTAAGCCTTGTCATCCTGCGGCGTGACAATCACATCGTAGGTTTCGGCTGGCGCGAAGCGGAACTCATCCACCTTCACCGGCTCGATCGCTTGCCCATCCGATTGCACCACGCTCATCTGGAGGCCTGGAATCCGTACATCGAAAAACGACATGGCCGAGGCGTTGATGAAGCGCAGGCGCACACGCTCGCCGGGCTTGAATAGGCCTGTCCAGTTAGCTTGCGGGGGTTTGCCGTTTACAAGGAAGGTATAGCCGGTGACATCGGCCAGATCGGTTTGCGCCATGCGCATATCGCCCCATGCCTTGGCGGTTTTCCATGCTTTATCGAAACCATCAGTTTTTGCGTCATGGAAAAAATCGCCCAGCGTGCGGCGCGCGGTGCTGTAATAATCCGACGACATTTTGAGATTGCTCATAATGTCATCCGATTCCTGTTCATGGAAATCCGACAGCAACACCACATAATCGCGGTCGGATTGAATACTATCCTTGCTTTTTGGCGAAAAAATCAGCGAGCCGAAAAGCCCATCCTGTTCCTGCCCCATTGAATGCGCATGATACCAATAGGTGCCGGTTTGCTTGATCGGGAAATGGTAGGTGAAAGTTTCGCCGGGCATGATGCCGGGGAAATTATTAAAGGTAGGTACGCCATCCATTTCGCCGGGGATAATTAACCCATGCCAATGAATCGATGTGGCCTCTTTCATTTTGTTGGTGACATGAATGACCGCCTCATCGCCTTCGGTGAAGCGCAAGGTCGGGCCAGGGATGCTACCGTTGATGGTGACTTTGTCGATTGGCTTGCCTGTTATATTTACCGGCAGGCGGTCGATGGTAAGATCGTATTCGGTGGTTTTGGCGAATGCCGGTGGGGAGAATATTCCCGCCGCCAACAGCGCCACCATCCATAGATGATGCATGCGCATAGATAATCCTTTGATTGCGTTGAAATAGCCCGCATGCGCGAAAGCGCGGCACGGCGGGGTTCAGCTCGACGAAAGGATTAGGCTTTGGGAGGTCGTCTTAAGCGGCTTAAATAGGCCGACTCGGTATGCTCTTCGGTAAAACAGAACGAGGCTTGGCTAGAGGCGAAATCCGGCAGATTTCCGCCGCCGCTGCCGAGCAGTTTAGCAAGGCCGCCGTTGCAATTGCCGCCTGGGCATTTGCACATATCCTTGCAGCACATCTTGCCGTGGCCGCAGCAAGGTTTTTTACCAGCATGATCGCAGCAAGACTTCGCCGCATGCGTATCGCCTGCGACTTCTACGGTATGATGGTGGTCGGCATGGTGATCGCTCACCGCGATAGCGGTATTCGCTCTATCGTTATGCATGGAGGCATGCGAAGCGGCGGGCATAATGGTCGTAAAGACCAATGCCACCGTCATCAATATGCTGATCCATTTTCTCATACTGTTATCAATGACATTTTTTAAGCTGTTTTCCGATAAGCCAATAGTTCACTGGCAACGCTGCAATATAGCCCGCCGGTACAGCCACCGCCAACGCTTCCCAAAATAACGGATTGAACACTGAGCCGGTGCGCACACCGCCCATGTGGTAATCCACCGTATTCATGAAAAGTTCCATCACGCCGATCGACAATAATTCGCCAAGCCAGATCGCTTTTAGCGCGGAGGAAAAGCCAAACCTGGCGCGGCGCATCAGGGGAAATACCGTCAATGAAAAGCCACTGATAAATGCTAAAACGGTACTAAGCGCCATTGAGGCATAGGGGTGGAAACCAAGCGTTACACCGATAGCCAAACCGGCCAGTTCACCGATCATGCAGCCGGTGAGGCAATGTAGCGTCGCATGCATTGCCGTTTTTAATGCCGAGCCGCCATGCACGCCATGATGATCATGTGTAGCGGCGACCGGTTTATCCGGGTGGCAGCAAGAATGTAATGTGTGATCCATATCGTTAATCATTGTATTTTTTATAAAGTTCTTTCAGCTCGGCGATCTTCTCTTTACGCTGATTTTCATCGCCGGAGGCGAAAGCGTCGTTCACGCATGCGTCTAGATGCGTTTCCAAAATGCTGGCCTCGATGGAATTGATGGCCGAGCGAGCCGCACGCAGCTGGCCTAGAATCTCCGGGCAGTAGCGGCGCTCATCGATCATCTTCTTCACGCCTTCGATCTGCCCGCCGATGCGGTTAAGGCGCGGCACTTCTTTGCTATAATCGGGGTGCTGGCTCATTCCTGCACAGCAATCGGATTTCTTTTTCATGGCATTTCCTGACAATATACCTAACGTGGGACAATATACCCCATGGGGTATATTGTCAAGGACTAGGATACTCTGCTTAATGGCGTTGCAATAGCCGAACAGAACACAATGCAGCGATAAGCAAAGCAGCTATAAGGCCAATTATTGCTAGATCGTCGCCCGGCCATTCAAAGCCGCTACCCTTGCCGAACCAAAAAATCCCGAAAGCGGAGAGAATCACGCCGACGCTGAATTTAAGGGCGTTTTCAGGAACACGCATCAACGGCCGATGCAATAAGAAACCCAGCAACATCACCAGCAATGTCGCTATTGCCGCTCCTAAAGCAGCCGGAGCTAAGGACGCTTCTGCCGCGCCCACGGCCACAACGATAAAAACAACCTCAACCCCCTCAAGCACGATGGCCTTAAAGCCGGTAATGAACGCAATCCAATCCCACCAGCCTCTGGCTTTTTCAGCCTTTGCCAGCTGGGAAGTTTCCTCTTTGTAGATGAGCGCCTGGTCATGCAGCCGCTTTCTACCCGCCGCTCGCAAAACGGCTTTGCGCAGCCAGTTCATGCCGAAAAGGAATAAAAGCCCGCCGAAGCTGATCTGAAGCCATGCGATAGAAACAGGAACATGACGCAGCAAGGGGTTAAACATCAAAACCAGAAACGTCAGCAAGCCTAATCCCGCTGCCGTTCCGAATAGCACCGATCGCCAGCCCCGCGTCGCGCCGACCGCTAGCACAATCGTAAGCGCTTCGACGCATTCCACCAGCGAAGCAAGGAAAGCCGCCAACGAAGATGCGCTCCAATGCAGCCATGTCACCATTTCAAGCATAGGGCACAATTATGAAAGGCTTACTTATCATTATAACAATATCAAAAGTGGTGCCCCCGGTCAGACTCGAACTGACACATCCGAAGATAATGGATTTTGAATCCATCGCGTCTACCAATTCCACCACGGGGGCAGCAATTTTCGCCGGTGCCGACTATGTGCCGACTGGTGCGAAAATTCAAGTTATTCATGAAAACAATCTACTTTTTCAACCTACTGTAATTATGTCGTAATACGTCCTTCAAGTTCCTTCTCATCTTGCCAAACTCAATAGATTTTGAGTCTGCCGCGTCTACCAGTTCCACCACAGGGGCCTTAAGGTCTGGGAAAGGCGGATCATAGAGAAGGCGGGCCCGGGGTTCAAGTGATTTTGAAGCGCTTTTCGGGAGTGAGGGTGAAATCCTCTCTTCTCTGGCGGATGAGGCAGTGATGCAGCGTGCGGGTACGGAATGTTCCTTCCGCGCTTCGCATGTCGCTTACCAGCAGGCGCAGACCGTCGAACCGTACTTCATCATGCGCATCTCCCGCAACGCGTCGCAGCAGGAAACGCATGACGCGCAGGCCCAGTTCTTCATGCAGCGCCTTAAAAGTGGTGATGCGCATAGAGAGAAAATGTTCCGGCGTCTCCGTCACGTGCGCTTCCATCCACTGGCTAGCCAGCGCGTTCAGGCAGTCGGTCGCGCGCGCCAGATGCTCCGTCGCCTGCAGAAGGCGTCCGGCGGTGATGCCTTCCTTCTCCAGCAACGGCAGCAGCGTGCGTATCCGGTTGCGGGCATATCCGTCGCTCAGGTTGGTAGGGTCCTCGATCCACAGCTGCGCACGCTCGGCGAGATAGGTCCGCAATGCGCTTTTACGGCTACGCAGAAAAGGGCGCAGCACGGTCACCCCTTCATAATCCCTCTGTTCACGGATCGCCGCCAACCCGTCGATGCCGCTTCCGCGCCCCAGCCGCATCAGGAAGGTTTCCGCCTGGTCATCGCCATGGTGAGCGGTGCATACATAGTTTATCCCCCATTCGCGGCACCATCCCGCTATCAGCCGGTAACGCGCTTCCCGGGCCGCCGCCATCAGGTTGGGGGCATGATGCAAATTTTCCGATATGTTTAAAAGAAAACAGGGAATTTCAAACGCCTGCATCCAGCGACGCACCTGCTGCGCTTCCGCTGCTGATTCCGGACGCAGACCGTGATCGACATGCAGGGCGGTGATTTCATAGCCGGCTTCTTTCAATACAAGAGCGAGGGCCATACTGTCCGATCCGCCGGAAACCGCTACGGCGAGCGGCACTTCAGGCGGCGGCGAAAAACCCGCTACTGGCAATTATTGGCTTTCTGCGTCTCGAACGCCAGTCCCACCACTTCGGGATTGCGGGTCTTGTAACGCTTCTGGATCTGGGACAGGACCACGCAGGCTTCCTGTTTCTTCTCCAGGCGGAGCAGGGATTTTGCGAGCTTATACAGGTTGTCGGGCGCTTTCACGCCGTTGGGGCTGACCTCGAACCCCTGGCGGAAATTATCGGCGGCGGTGACGAAATCACTGCTGACATAGTAGGTCTCTCCAAGCCAGTAGTAAGCGTTGCCCGCCAGTTTGTCGTCCTTGTATTTGGTGACGAATTCCTGGAAGCTGGCGCGCGCTTCGGGGTATTGCTTATTTTTGATGAGCGAGACCGCGTAATTATAATGCTCGTGCGGATCGGTGAAATGCATCCCGCTCGCCGTTGCGCCAGCGGCAGCCGTTCCTGTGGCAGGGATAGCAGGCTTGGGGGTATCCGGAGTCTTCGGAGGAGCGACGACCGGCGTGGTCGGCGGGATGGTACCGCTTACCGTGGGAGCCGGTGGAGGCGTGACCGGAGTGCCGGCCACCGGAGTGCCGGCCACCGGAGCGGGCGTGATCGGCGTCATGGGCGCACGCACGGAAGGGGCCGTCACGGGAGCCGCTGCCGGCGCCGCATCCGCATGGGGAGTGGGCTGCAGGGCGCCGCCCGCCGCGCCGTCAGGGACGGCGGAAGGCGCGCCGCCTTTCTGTTCCAGATTGCGCAGGCGATAATCATAATCCTCATTGGCCAGTTTCATGTCACGCTGCGCCTGTTCGATCGCGAAACGGTTTTCTTCGATGCCGCCGCGGATAGTGCGCAGTTCTTCCTGCATCTTGGAGAGTTCCACCTGGAAGGAAGGAAGGCTGGTCGGGTTGCTGCCGACCGGCGTGCGGCCCAGATGATTCAGCTTTTCCTCAAGGGTGTTCAGGCGGGCCTCCACGTCGGAATCCATGCGCTCGGCATGGGCGTGGCCCGCCACGGCGATCAGCAATCCGCACATGCTGACGCTGGCGAGCAACAGGCGGCGTGATGCAGCGATATAGGACATTTTCTTCCCCGATGTGATAAAATATAGCGCTGGCATAGCGCGTTACGGATTCTTTTGCAACTATTATAGAAATCGTTCCAGTGCGAGGCGCAGGGCCTGCGGATACACCCTGTGTTCCGCGGCATGGACGCGCAGCGCCAGGCTTTCCGGCGTATCGCCCGCCTGCACCGGTACGGTTTCCTGCAGGATGAGAGGGCCCGCGTCCATGTCCGCCGTCACGTAATGCACCGTGCAGCCGGTGGTCAGCGCACCGTCCGCCAGTACCCGCGCGTGCGTGTCCAGCCCTTTATAGGCGGGGAGCAGTGAGGGATGAATATTGAGCATACGTCCGGCCCACCTTTCCGTGAATCCGGCGGTGAGAAGCCGCATGAATCCGGCGAGACAGACGCATCGGATGTTGTACCGTCCGAGCGTTTCCTGCAGCGCGGCGTCGTAGGCGGCGCGGGACGGATAATCCTTATGGGAGAGCGTCTCGGTCGGAATGCCTGCTGCAGCCGCGCGTTGCAGGCCGTAAGCGTCCGCTTTGTTGGAAATGACCAGCGCCACGTATGCCGGATGCTCCCAGTCGTCCCGCATATCGTCTATCAATGCCTGGAGATTGGAACCATTGCCGGAAATCAGTACCGCGACGGGAATTTTTGCCATAGGATGCAGCTATACTATGGGAGGAACGCGCGTGCCAGAACAGAATTTCGCCTCCATGTCATGAATCTGTCATGCAGAAGGAGTAGAAATGAAGTATCCTGTTCATTCTAACGAGGGGTACTTCAAGGCGTGAGTAATACCGGCGACCGATATCTCGATCCCATCCTGTTCGTTGCGGGCAATCGCATCATTCCTGAAAAGGTGATGATCGTCGATGAGCTGAACGAGCATGTGCGGATGCACGCGCGGGATTTCGCACCGGAGCGGGAGCCGTTTTTGAGGGATTACCTGCGCGGCGCCTGCTCGCTGGAATTCCCTCCCTACAACGATGATAAAACCCGCAACGTCTTCATCGAGGCGATCCGCGACGCCATCCCCAAAGATCCCAAGCTCAGCGCCACGGTTCCCGAGAATGCCAAGCAGCAGGAGCTGCCTTCCAGCCTGTATGAACGGCCGGTCGAGCATCTGGTGAACGGGGAGCCGTTCGCGCCGCTCATCAGCGAAGCGGACATGAAGCAGTACCGCGACGCCATCGCGTTCTACATGATGCTGGAAATGAAGCTGAACGACAACGGCTACAAGACGATCCTGCATGATTCCGTCAAGTCCCTGGAAAACCGTGGAATTTCCAGCCCGAGCGCCGAGCAGCTTTTCAATGAACTGCGCACCGCGCTCAGTTCGGAAACCAATAAAGTCGCTACCGCGGAAATGCTGCGCAACCTGCATCACGGCGGTATTGAAGGGGCGGTGGATTACCTGCATATTTCACCGGAAATCTGCAGGGAAGTGGACGGGCTGATGGATTACATCACGCCGCGCGGCTTCCCGCTGAACGACGTGATCAACTGGATGTTCGGACGGGCCGAGCCGCATATGGAAGGGAAATCCATCCAGGAAAAATTGACGGTCGGGCTGGAGGCGCGCATCAATCACCTGATCGAGCATCACCGCGCCGGGTTGAAGAATTTTACCGCCGTGCCCAACGAAATCGAAAACGAGCGGCTGGTCTGCGGCATGATGGACTACCTGCCGCCGGTGCTCTCCACCCTGTTTTTCGAGGAAGGCGGGCAGGTGATCTTCACGCTCGGCCCGGATCTCACCGAATTGCAGAACATGCCGGCGACGGGGTTTCATATTACCTATGAATCGGCGACCAACCCGGAAAATTCCATGCATCAGGTGTTCACCTCGCAGGAACTGGGGCTGCCGAAAAGCACCCGGACGCTGGTGCATGAAATCAACCATATGTTCTATCCCGACATGATCGGCATGAGCTGGGCTTCCCATGCCGACGACCTGCTGATGCGCGATCAGGAACGGATCAAGTACCTCAAGAACCTGGTGGATCAGTATGTGAAGGGGGACGAGGATATCAAGAGCAAGGTGCTGGAAGGGCTGAACCTGCCGGAATTCCAAGTGGATGGCAAATCGTTCTTTGACATGACGGACAATACGTCGATGCTGACGTTCATCGGCGCGGTGAACGAAGCGTATCATTACCTGCAGATGGAATCCCCGACCTATAACCGCATCGGCACCTACAGTAACCCGCTGGACCGTTTCCGGGAAGTGATCCCGCGCTATGCGGAAATGCGCTATGTCGCGCATATCGACCATCCCGACCTGATGAAGTTCATCGTGCCGGGGATTACGGATATTTATGAAAATATGTATCTGCCGCATCTTGAGGAAAGGCTGGAACAGATCCGCCAGACGCGGCCGCTCAAATCCGAGGCGCTGATGTCCAGCGTGGATCCGGCTTCGCTCTACGAGCATAAATTCGTGGAGCCCCGCTTTTCGCAGGAATGGACGGAAGAAGTGATCGGCGGTGTGCATATCCGCCATCGCGCCGGCGACAACCGCAGCGTCATGAGCGATTTCGCGGATGTGGTGACGTCACCGACCGTCGACAAGGCGGTCATCATGGATGCACTGGACGCCCGGCCCGCTTCCACCGCCCATGCGGGAACCGCGCCGGAGATGGGCGGTTCGATTCTGCAACCATTGCTTCAGGCTCCTTCCGCGGCGGCGCTTTCGGCGAATAATATCGTCAATTATAAAAAGGCGGGCGTTTCACCTACCGTCAATATCGACGCTTTCAGTATCAGTACGGACGGGCAAATCGTTCGCGCTCCCGCCATGGCGGTCATACCTTGATCTATCTTTGATCTATCGGATTTTGCATTAGACCATCCTGCAGCACGCTGCCGGATATAGTGTTTCCGAATAATTTTCGTACGAAAATTTTCGGTTAAAAACATTATAAATTATATGGTTATAGTCATTTTATCCGATTAAAACCGTACGGTTTTTAATCGGAATGACTATAGTGTCATGTTGAGCGTAGCGAAGAATCTCATGAGATTCTTCGCTACGCTCAACATGACAAGAACGCCACAAGGGGCGGGGAGTGAAACCCAGAGAGATTAAAAAAAAGGGAAGCCTGAGCTTCCCTTTTTCATTGCGTAGATTACTCGACGTCCTAGTCAAGATTCTTACGGTTCGCTAAACGGTCGTACGCATCGCGGCTGGCCGGTTTCGCCTTGTCCCAGGACATCGCTTCGTTACCGCTATCTTTCCATTCGCGGCTTAGTTGCGGTTCGATTTCATCAAAACTGCGACCTTCATTTGCGCTATACGCATTAATGCCGTGATCATACGCCGGTTTGTAGGTATCATAAGATTTACCCTGTTCCGCATATGGACGGTTTTTGTAGTTTTCATTCCAGTAAGCGTGCTCCACGGTAGGGTTCACGTCTTCACCGGCGGCACTGCCAGCCAGACCGCCGATCAAACCGCCGATCGCCGCACCGGCTACCGTGCCAATCGGACCTACGGCCGTACCGAGCGCCGCACCCGTAGCCGCCGCTCCTGCGAGACCGGCGAGAGAACCGACCGCCGCACCGATGCCTGTGCCGACCGGATGCGAACCGGGCTCACCCGTAATGGGATCGCGGTTTTCGTTGAGATTGCTTTTCGTAACCGTTTTGGTGGAATTCATATTTTTCTCCTGCTGATCGTGTGAACTTGGTAACAAATCCATGTATACCGCCCGGCACATTAATTTACGATGCGGCAGAGATGGCCGAAATATCAAAAATTGGTACGGATACGAACGGACAGAGCATGGGCACCGAGCCCTTCCGCGTCGGCGAGCGTGGCGGCAGGGGCGGCTATGGCTGTGAAGCCGGAGCGCGAGCAGTGAATCAGCGATGTCTTCTTCATGAAATGATGCACCGACAGGCCGGAGGCGAACCCGGCGCTCTGCACCGTCGGCAGCACGTGCGAAGGGCCTGCCACGTAATCCCCGATCGCTTCCGGGGTGTACGCTCCGGTAAAGACGGCGCCGGCGTGACGGACTTTCCGACTGAGTCCGGCGGCGAGCGCTTCGTCTTTCACCGCGATTTCCAGATGTTCGGGGGCGATGATATCGGAGATGCGAACGGCTTCCTCCAGATCGGACACGATGACCGCCGCGCCGAAGCGTTTCAGGGATTCCCGTATGATATCCCGCCGCGGCAGCGCCTCAAGATGCGCCTCCATCGCCGCGTATACGGCGCTCGCGTAGTCCCCGTCCGGCGTGATCAGGATGCTCTGGGCCAGCGTGTCGTGTTCCGCCTGGGAAAGCAGGTCGGCGGCGATCCACGCGGCGTCCACCGAGCCGTCGGCAATGGCGGCGATTTCGGATGGCCCGGCGATCATGTCGATGCCTACCAGCCCGAACACCTGCCGCTTGGCTTCCGCCACGTACGCGTTGCCGGGTCCGACGATCACGTTGACCGCCGGGATGGTCGCCGTGCCGTACGCCAGCGCGCCGATCGCCTGTGCGCCGCCGATGCGGTAGATTTCGGTGATTCCCGCCAGACCTGCCGCAACCAGCAGGGAGGGGTCAAGCACGCCGTGCGGCGTGGGGACGACCATGGCGATACGATTCACGCCCGCCACCTTTGCCGGAATGGCGTTCATCAGTACCGAGGAAGGATAGACCGCCTTGCCGCCCGGCACGTAAATCCCCGCCGCGTCCACCGCCCCCCAGCGCATACCGAGCATATTGCCCGACCCGTCGTCATACGACCATCCGGCAGGGAGCTGCCTTTCGTGATACGCGCCGATCCGTTCCGCCGCGAAGCGCAGCGCGTCTTTCACCTCTGGCGGACAGGTATCTTCCGCCGCTTCCATTTCTTCGGCGGAGATACGCAGGCCGTCGGCGGCAAGGTTCAGATGATCGAAGCGTGCCGTCAGTTCCAGCAGTGCATCATCGCCTCGCATCTTCACCTGATGCAGGATATCCCGCACCGCGTCTGCCACCCCGTCCGAAGAAATTTCGCGGCGGGTTTTGAGGAAATCCGCGAAATTTTCCGCAAATGCGGCGTCCCGCGTATGGAAGCGCCGCCATGTTTCAGGACCCGGCATACATCGCCTCCCTGAACCGTTCGATGAACGGGGCGATGCGGTCATGTTCCGTTTTATACGCCAGGCGGTTGACGATCAGGCGGGAGGAGACCTGCATCAGCGTTTCCACTTCCACCAGCCCGTTGGCCTTCAGCGTATTACCTGTGGAGACGAGATCGACGATCCGCTCCGACAACCCGAGCATCGGGGCCAGTTCCATCGCGCCGTTGAGCTTGACGCATTCGGCCTGCACGCCGCGCTGTGCGAAATAGGTTTTGGTGAGGTGCGGATATTTCGTGGCGACGCGGATATGGCTCCAGCGCGACGGATCGTCTTTCGCGGCGAGGTCGGCGGGTTCCGCTATCGCCAGCCGGCATCTGCCGATACCCAGGTCCAGCGGCGCGTAAATATCCGGGTAATTGAATTCCTCCAGCACGTCGCTGCCCACCACGCCCATCTCCGCCGCGCCGAACGCGACAAAGGTCGCCACGTCAAAACTGCGCACGCGGATGAAGCGTACGTCCTGAACGCTGGTCGCGAACATCAGCTGCCGCGCTGAGGCGTCGAAAAACGCGTCTTCCGGAATAATACCGCAGGCGGCGAGCATCGGCTGCAGTTCCTCGTAGATGCGGCCTTTGGGAAGGGCGATGGTCAGCGGTCTGGATGTCATACGCCCCCTATAGCAGTTTAACTTTATAAATGCACATGTTTCGTACATCCATAAAGTCGGGCATTGCTATCAACCTGCAACATATAATCCTTTGACTTCATGATATTAAAAGATCAACCATTACGTTCCGCGATTCCCGACAGCAATTGTTCCACGGAGCCGGTGAAATCGGAAGCGATCCACTCCGTCTCCAGGCGGCGGAGCAGTGCGCCGAGAGCTTTTCCCTGCGGAACACCGAGCGCCTTCAGATCTTCTCCCGAGACCGGAAAGACGGGAATCCCGCTTTCCCGGGCCAGATGCAGCCATTCCTGCTCAAGCGGAGAGCCGTCACGCGCCGCGTCACGCAGTAACGCCGCCTGCACGACCGCCCGGCCGTGAAGGTAGAGCGCGTGGCGCACCGCATGAGGGGTATGCATGGCCGGAAACGACGTGAGCGCTTCCAGAAAACGGACTTCTCTGGCGGATCGTTTCCAGTGCCCCGCACACCGGACGGCTTCTTCCGGATAAAGAACGGCGAGGCGGAGCAGAGGGTTGGGGCTACACTCCCCCCTTGAGGGGGAGTCAAAACACAACGTGTTTTGGTGGGGGGCTACTCCCTTATTTACCCTCCCACCCAATCGGACTGCGTCCTGGGGACTTGCCTTCCCGGGCTCACGGGCGTGAGGGGAGCTGCGGACCGACTCTTTCATTTTCAGTTCAACCAGTCTTTCCAACGCCGCCATGTCCGGTTTCGCGCAGGGAAACAACACCGCCAGCACCCCTGTTTCCTCCATCGACCGCAGGGCCGCTACCGGCGAAGGGCAGGACAGCAGTTTCATCATTTCCTGTGCGATCCGCTCTACGGACAGCGTCACCAGGCACGAGGCGGCGGCGCGGACCGCCTCCAACGCCTGTGCGTCCAGCGGCAGGCGGCCATGCGTGGCGTGAAAGCGGAACAGGCGCAATATCCGGAGGTAATCTTCACGGATACGCGCGTCCGCATTGCCGATGAACCGCACCCTTCCTTCCTTCGCATCTTCCAGCCCGCCCACCTCATCGACCAGCGTGCCGTCCGGCTCCAGCATCAAGGCGTTGAACGTAAAATCCCGCCGCAGCGCGTCCTGCCGCCAGTCGTCGGTGAAGCGCACTCTCGCATGGCGGCCGTCACAGGCGGTATCCACCCGCAGCGTGGTCATCTCGAACGGCCTGCCTCGCACGATCACCGTGACCGTGCCATGCTTCAGGCCCGTAGGGATCGCTTTGTAGGGCGACGCGCTACAGGCCTCCATCACGCTATCAGGCAGCGCGCTGGTCGCCACGTCGATATCACCGAGAGGATAGCCCATGACCGTATCGCGCACGCAGCCGCCCACGAAGCGGATGGGCAAGTCATGCTCTGCGCAAAAGGCAACGAATGTCTGCACGGAAACATCGGCGAACCAATCAGGGTGGAGGGAAAAGCTGCGCATCTTCGCCAGTATACGCTTTCACGTTTCATTTTTTCATAAAAACCGGCTTTCAGCGTTATTTTCGCAGATTTGACAGTAATAAAGGGCATAAAAGTGCAGGCATAAAAAAACTTTACCGATCGCGATGGTTACGCTACCGGTAAAGTGGGGAAATATCCGTTATTTGTAATGAGAACCGTAATTCTCATTCAAGCGATTGAGCATGAAGCCGCCGCGAACGATTTGGGCGACGATGACCAGCCCTTGTTCAATCGGACTCGCATCCTTGTTTATCCACGCGTGAACGGCAATACTGAGAAGGGCAACATCATATGCCAGTACCACCCAGTGTTTGTGTGCCCAATCGGAGAGCGGGGACAGGAAAGATATCAGATACGCGACGACGGCACATAATGCCAGATAGAGAAACGCACAGAAAAGAAACACTTTGACCAGAAAAAAGAAAGCCGCGAACACGGTTCCTACGATCGCGAAAAAAAGTGCGACGAGGGATGCGATAATTTCCATCGGTAGAAGTGGGTAAACGTCTGATCAGCAGATGATCAGAACAGGACATAGGTCAATTGGAACTCCTACAGTATCGGAGATTTTTAACTAAAATTCAATATAAATTGAGACGGGCATCCGGTGAGCTTGCCTTTACTCGTTTATCAGCTCGATCCCCTGCATTCCTTTCAGTTTTGCCATCATTTCCGCAGAGAGAACATAACGCTCCGGCAAGGTGATCATCGCCGCGTTCCCATCGTCCAGCAGCGCCTGCAGGGTGATGCGGCACCCTTTGTCCGCATGGTTTCCAAGCAGTTGTTTCAGATGGGGCAAGGTATCGCTGCGCGTGATGCGCAAGCGAAGGTCGACATTCAACGAAGAGGGCGGCAGTTCGGCGATGGCCGCGTCCAGCGCCTGGATATTCTGGATGATGACGCGTGGGCCCGCATCTTCCTGTTTCGCTTCCGCCGTGATCAGGACCAGCGTCCCCGCTTCCAGCAGGTGCCGGCGCGTGTCCAGCACCGTCTCATCGAAGATGGACCCTTCATACGACCCCGAACCGTCGGAAAGCTGTACGAAAGCGAACCGGCCGCGCAGGGAGTTTTTCATTTTCCGGCCCATCACGACGGCGGCGAGTTTTATCTTGGCGTACTGGTCGCCGAGGCTTTCGCTTACGGTCATTATGTCACGAACATGCATCCGTTTCAGATCAGCCTTATATTCTTCCAGCGGGTGGGCGGAGAGGTAAAATCCGATCGCCGCGTACTCGTTCGCCAGCTTTTCCATGGCCGGCCATTCCTCGACGGGCCGGAGGCGCGGACGGCGCACCGCTTCCACACCTTCACCAAACAGGCTGACCTGCGAAGACGTCAATTCTTCCGCCACCGCCTGACCGTATCCCATCAGCGCCGGAAGGTTCGCCGCCAGCTCGGCCCGGTTCGGATGCAGCGAGTCGAACACGCCCGCCATGATGAGATGCTCCATCTGCCGGCTGTTCATGAATTTCGGATTGATCCGGGCGAAGACGTCGAACATATCCTTGTAGAGGCCGCCGCGTAGCCGCTCTTCCACCAGCTCGCGCATCGCCTGTTCACCAACGTTCTTAAGGGCGGAAAGCGCGTAGCGTACGGCTTTCTTCTCGCCTTTTTCCACGGTGAAATCCACCCCGGAACGGTTGACGTCCGGCGGCAGGACGGACACGCCGATCTGCTCGCAATCCTGCCGGAACAGGCTCAGCTTATCCGTGTTATGCCGGTCGTACGTCATGGAAGCGGCCATGAATTCATGCGGATAATTCGCTTTCATGTACGCGGTCTGGTAGCCGATCAGCCCGTACGCCGCCGCATGTGCCTTGTTGAAACCGTACCCAGCGAATTTCGCCACCAGGTCGAAAATATCGTTGGCCTGTCCGGCGGGCACGCCGTTTTTCTCCGCCCCGTCGACGAAAATTTTCCGCTGCGCGTCCATTTCCTCCTTGATCTTCTTCCCCATGGCGCGGCGCAGCAGGTCGGCCCCGCCGAGCGTGTAGCCGGAGAGGATCTGGGCGATTTTCTGGACCTGTTCCTGATAGATGATGACGCCGTAGGTTTCCTCCAGCACGGGCTTGAGGGACGGATGCAGGTAGTCCGGTTTTTCACGCCCATGCTTGCAGGCGATGTAGGTCGGGATATTGTCCATCGGTCCCGGGCGGTACAGGGCACCGAGCGCGATCAGGTCTTCCAGCCTGTCGGGCTGGAGCTTACGCAGGGAATCCCGCATCCCGGCACTCTCGAACTGGAAGATGCCTATCGCCTTTCCCTCACGCAGCAGTTGATACGTGGCGGGATCGTCGAGGGGGATGGTAAGGAGGTTAATTTTAGAGTGGAATCGGGAATCGGGAAAAGAATGATTTGAATTTCCCGATTCCTGATTCCCGATTCCCTCTTCCGCCAGCGCCACCGCCTTATCCAGCACCGTCAGCGTCTTCAACCCCAGAAAATCGAACTTCACCAGCCCGGCCATTTCGGCATATTTCATGGAATACTGCACCACCGGCATGTCGGATTTCGGATCGCGGTAAAGCGGTACCAACTCCTGCAGCGGACGATCCCCGATCACCACGCCCGCCGCGTGGGTGGAGGCGTGGCGGTAGAGCCCTTCCAGTTTCAGCGCCATGTCGATCAGGCGGGCGACGCTTTCATCCTCGTCGCGCATGGACTGCAGCAGAGGCTCCATCTCGATCGCCTGGCTCAACGTCACCGGGTGGGCCGGGTTGTTGGGCACCAGCTTGCAGATCCTGTCCACCTGCCCGTACGGCATCTGCAGCACCCGCCCGACATCCCGCAGCACGGCGCGCGCCTGCAGTTTCCCGAAGGTGATGATCTGCGCCACGCGGTCGGCGCCGTATCTCGCCTGCACGTAGCGGATCACCTCGTCCCGCCGGTCCTGGCAGAAATCGATATCGAAATCCGGCATGGAGACGCGTTCCGGATTCAGGAACCGCTCGAATACGAGATCGTATTTCAGCGGGTCGAGGTCGGTGATCAGCAGCGACCACGCCACGACCGATGCGGCGCCTGATCCACGCCCCGGACCGACCGGGATACCCTGCCGCTTGCTCCAGGTGATGAAGTCGGAGACGATCAGGAAATAGCCCGGAAACCCCATCTGGATGATGACGTCCAGCTCGTAAGCAAGCCGCGCGCGGTACGGTGCGGCGATCGTTTCCTTCTCCGCGTCGCTCATCCCTTCGCTGAAGACAAGGGTCATGAGCCGCTGTTCCAGACCTTCCGCCGCCTGATGACGCAAGGCTTCCGCTTCCGAAAGGACATGCCCATCTTCGGCCACCGAAAAATTCGGCAGGATGGGCTCGCGCACCGGCGACATCACCGCGCAGCGCTTCGCGATCACCGCGGTATTCTCAATCGCTTCCGGCAGGTCCGCGAACAGGACACGCATTTCCTCAGTTCGTTTCAGGCGGTGCTCCGGCGTGCACCGGCGCCGCTCCTCCTCCATGACATAGCGACCGCCGGCGATGCAGATCAGCGCGTCGTGCGCCTCATACATCTCCTCTTTCTGGAAATACGCCTCGTTGGTGGCGACGATGGGCAGATGGTATGTTTCGGCGAGCTGCAGCAGTCCGGGCTCGATGGTCCGCTCGGCGGCAATGCCGTGACGCATGATTTCGATATAGACGCGGTCACCGAACGTTTGTTCATAGATCGCGGCCAGCGCCGCGGCCTGCTCGGTATTCCCCCGCAGCAGCGCCTTGCCGATACCGCCGTGAATTCCGCACGTCAGCGCGATCAATCCTTCATTCAATCCGGCGATCCTTTCGAAAGGCAGAAGCGCATCCTGTTTGTCGGGCTCCATATAGGCAAGGCTGCCCAGCTTCAGCAGGTTGGCATAACCCGCTTCATCCTTGGCGATCAGCAGCAGCTGGTCCGACTCGCCCTTTTTCTGGGGATGATGCGCCTGATAAGCGAACAGGCAGCCGATAACCGGCTGGATGCCGGCTTTGGCGCAGGCATAGGAAAATTCCATCGAACCGAACAGGTTCTGGCTATCCGCGATGCCGAGCGCCGGAAATTTTTCCGCTTTCGCCACGTTCACCAGCGCGTCCACCGTCATCGCCCCTTCCAGCAGGGAATAGGCCGTGTGATTACGAAGCGGAACGTAAGGCAGCGTCATAGAGTGCTTCCATTTTATAATTGCATATGGCTCATGTGCAATTATAAAATGGATAAAAGCACTCTAATCATATGGTTACTGTCATCTTATCAGCGTCGAAAACGGGACGTTTTCAACGCTGGATGACAATGGGGTGATAAAAACATGACAGGGACGGGTTGCGGGCGCGCAGAAACCGTACCATATCGCAGCTATTCCTTTTTATCAACCGGCACGATCTTATATACTTGCTTATTGACGCGAGGAAAGGTTAGACAGGGAACCATGAACAAACCGACCAAAGAAACCAAGAATACCCGTTACTGTTCCTTCTGTGGAAAGAGCGAGCACGAAGTGCGCAAGCTCATCGCCGGACCGACCGTGTTCATCTGCGACGAGTGCGTGGAACTGTGCATGGACATCATCCGCACGGCGGATAAAAGCATCGTCGAGCATGAGGACGGGCATATCCCGAAACCTTCGGAGATCCGCAAATTCCTGGATCAGTATGTCATCGGGCAAATGGAAGCGAAGAAGGTGCTCTCCGTCGCGGTCTATAACCATTACAAACGCATCAATTTGATCGAGAAAGGCACGACGGACGTCGAGCTGGCGAAATCAAACATCCTGATCCTCGGGCCGACCGGTTGCGGAAAGACGTTGCTGGCCCAGACGCTGGCGCGTATCCTCGACGTGCCGTTCACGATGGCCGACGCCACCACGCTGACCGAAGCCGGCTATGTCGGCGAAGACGTGGAAAATATCATCCTGCGGTTGCTGCAGGCGGCGGATTACAACGTGGACCGGGCGCAGCGCGGCATCGTCTATATCGACGAGGTGGACAAGATTTCACGGAAATCCGATAATCCCTCCATCACGCGGGACGTTTCCGGTGAAGGCGTGCAGCAGGCCCTGCTCAAAATCATGGAAGGGACGGTCGCGTCCGTACCCCCGCAAGGGGGACGCAAGCATCCGCAGCAGGAATTCCTGCAGGTGGACACGTCCAATATCTTATTTATCTGCGGCGGCGCGTTTTCCGGCCTGCACAAGATCGTCGCCCAGCGCGGCAAAGGCACCTCGATCGGTTTCGGCGCGGACGTACGCAGTGAAAGCGAAGAGGGAGTCGGTGAGCTGCTCTCCAAGGTGGAGCCGGAAGACCTGCTGAAATTCGGCCTGATTCCGGAATTCGTCGGACGGCTGCCCGTCATCGCGACGCTGGAAGACCTCGACGTGAAGGCACTGGTCAAGATCCTGACGGAGCCGAAAAACGCGCTGGTCAAGCAGTATCAGAAACTGTTCGACATCGAGCATGTGAAGCTTCGCTTTACCGAAGACGCGCTCGAAGCCATCGCCAAGAAAGCGATCATCCGTAAAACGGGAGCGCGGGGATTGCGCGCCATTATGGAAGAAACGCTGCTCAACCTGATGTTCGACGTGCCGGATGCCGAGGATATCATGGAAGTGGTGATCAACGGGGAAGTGATCAATAATACGGCGGAGCCGGAGCGTATTCTGGGGAAACCGAAAAAAGATGAGGAAGATAAGGAAAAAGCGTAATTGCCGGAAGTAGGCCCTTCAATATGTCCTATCTGAAAACCCTGCTCAGTTTTCAATAAATCTTTTAACCAACCCCATGATTTCGGTCAGTAATTATTGACCAGATTAATATTTTTCGCTAACTTACGTTAATGAAATTATTTGTTATGCGCCATGGGGAATCCATGGCTACGCTGGATCCAAGCTTATATGGCCGTGCCGATCCTGAAAAGGTCCCTCTGTCCGAGTGGGGATATAAACAATCAATAGATTCCGGCAAAGCGCTCAAAGCCTACTTTAAGAAAGCGGGGATCAGTGATAGCGATCTGACGGTATACTGCAGTCCGCATCAACGGATCCTGCAAACGAAAGACGCTTTTTTGAAAGGTTTCGGCACTAATGGAACCGTAGAGGTACTGTCCGAACCTTTACTGGCGGAAAGGGATCATGGTGATTTTGACGGTCTGGACGCCCATGCTCAGGAGATCCGGAATAAAGCGATTTTCAAAAAATTGAATCATGGGTCGTCCGAGGAAAAATACACGACCAGAATGCCGGGCGGCGAATCGCTGGCGGATGTTTCGGACCGGTTAAACGTGTTTATAGAAAAACTTGCTGATCAACCGTCCGACAAAGTGGCCGTCATCGTCACCCATGGAGGAAACTGCGCGTTGCTGGAAGATAAACTGAAGAATTATGATGCGATCTGGATCGTGCCACAGACGAAAATTCCTCAAACAGCGGATATTATTGAAATCGATACGGATTTTTCGACACCTGCACCATCTGAAACCATCATTGAAGGACGAAAGCGCCCCAAACATTTACCGCAGGATCACAAGGCCGTCCCTCATGGGGATTGGCATGAAGCGCATTTATTAAAACCAGAATACCGGGTTCATCGATTTCCCCACTAGAATATCCGGTTTTCCCATACCCTGTTTCCTTATTGCGCGATCAGGTACTGCCCGAAATATTTCTGTATCTGCGGCGGAATGTCCGCATCCATCTTGCGCACCAGTTCCCGCGTCATGCTGGCGAAAAAGGCCTGACGCTCCGGCACGGTGGCATCCGCGCCGATTTCCCGCGTCAGGCGGATCACCATGTTGGACTGCATCACCGCCAGGTTCTGGCTCGGTTCGTAAAGTTTCATCTCCAGCGCCAGCTCGGTGGTATAGGCGTTGAATTTAGGGCTGGTGGCGTTAGGGCTTTTGACCGTGCTCGCAGATGTCACTTCCACTTCGAACCGGCGGGTGTTATTGCCGACGGCCTGTACTTTCTTCTTGAACCATTCCTGCACCAGATATTCCGGCGCCACGCGCAGCAGGGTCGGATGGTCGTAACTGGGATTGGTGTTGACCGTGACGGTGCCCGCATCCATTAGGATCGCATGTTCCGCGGTAATCGTCGGTGGGTTGGTGTCGTAGTCCGTGCATCCCGCCAGCGGCAGAACCGACACTGCCAGCATCATCCCCAAGCCAACTATCCCTGATCTCTTCATCTGTCCATTTTCCTTCCGTTGATCTTTCACATACGCTATTTTGCCTCCTTTGCGAAGAGGGTTTTTGCAGTTTGCGCCGCATTAACCCTATCTTAGGTGTTTTCTTCTACTGTTTGGGAGAAATCGCTCATCGTGTGCCCAAGGTTCAGGAATGCAGGACAGTATGGAAGAGAGAAAACCGAAAAAGACGCTGGCCAACGCCAAGAGTCCGATCATAGACGCGGTCATCCACCAGCGCTACGCTTTCGCTTCCAAACAGGACGCGGTGAAGAAGATCCAGAGCATTTCCGAGAAATTCGTCAAATCGACGCTGGCGGAATCGGTGGCGGCGGACTGCATGGTGCTGTGGATCCGGGATTACCAGCTGAGCGAGGACGAGATCAAGGGCGGCTGCATCGGTAATTACGCCCTGCTGTATCCGGATAAGACGCCTGACGGGAAATTCACGGTATCCGCCCGCAAGCTGACGATCGAGGCGGGTCGCCATCCGCAGCGCAAGCGCCAGAAGTCCAAGCATCCCGACTGGGGATACTGGGTGCTGCGGCGCATCAAGAAAAACTGGCGGTACGGCAGTATCGACGAGGCGTACGCCGACCTGATGCAGCTGGCGGAGGATTTCCCGGAAGTGAGCATTCCCGGCCAGAACAAGCTCTATACCATCGTCTACCGCAAGACGGAGGATGACAGCCTGCCGCTGTTCCGTATCGTGCTGGAAGTGGAAGCATTGCCGGAAGGCGGGTTCACCATCACGTGCAAGGAAAATACCTTCAAGCGCGAAAATAAACCGAAGAAGGAAGAAGCGGCCGTGAGCGACTCAGCGGCGGAGCCGATGGGCAAGTTCGCCTCGATGGTGGCGGTCAAGCGCAACAAGCGCCGCAACATCGCGGACGTGCGCACCGGTGCGGGCGCTGCGGCGGCATCCGAGGCCGCCCCGGAGGATGCGGCGGATTAAAAAACCACGCTGACGATCGCCTGCGCAGCCAGCCCTTCGCCCCTGCCCTCAAAACCGAGCCGTTCCGTGGTGGTGGCCTTCACGTTGATCACGGATGCGTCCACTCCCATAATTGCGGCGATTCTCTCCTTCATCGCCTCGCGGTACGGCGAGATTTTCGGGCGCTCGCCGATCAGCGTGATATCCGCGTTGAAGAGCGCACCTCCCTTTGCCGTCATCAGCCGACAGGCGTGCTTGACGAAACGCGCTGAATCCATCTTCCTGAAACTCATGTCGCTCGGCGGGAAATGCAGGCCGATATCCCCTTCCCCGATCGCGCCGAGCACTGCGTCGGTCAGGGCGTGCAGGACCACGTCCGCATCGGAATGCCCTTCGAGGTAATGCGTATGCGGCACGTCGATCCCACCTAAGCGGATCGTGCGGTTCGCCGCATCGACCGCTTGCGCGAAAGGCAGCAGACGGTGCACGTCGTACCCCATTCCCACCCGCATCGCCGGTGCGGTCGCCGCATAGCCCGCCAGATCTTCCCCGTAAGTTATTTTTTTCATGGACGCCGCTCCCTCGACCGTCGCTACCGTCACTCCCGCCGCCTCGCATATTCCCGCATCGTCGGTGAAGGCCCGGTTATTTTCTCCGGCGGCGGCGCGGTGCAAAGCCAGGATCATCTCGTAATGAAACGCCTGCGGCGTCTGTACCGCCATAATTTCCGCGCGGTCAAGCGTTTCCGCCACCATGCCGGCGGCAACGCGCTTAAGGGTATCGCTCAGCGGCACTACCGGGACGGCTGCCTCATGTTCGCGGAGCGCCGCAATCAACCGGAAGCAGGCGGATGCATCGACGAAAGGACGGGCGGCGTCATGGATCAATACGTGAGTCACCCGCTGACCTTCCAGCGCCCGCAACCCGGCATACACGGAAGCCTGCCGCGTCGTTCCGCCCGCTACCACCTGCACATCTGACGGTGTCTGGTAATACGTATGGGCAGGGTCGCATACCAGCACCAGCGGCGCTTCCGGAAAACAGGCGCGCAGGCGCTCGACGCTGTGCGCCACGACCGGCTTACCGTGCAGCAGCTGATACTGCTTGGGCAGATCGCTGCCGAACCGGGTTCCCGATCCCGCCGCCACGATAATGATTCCTGTATGCATACATGCATAGTATGCACGTTGCCGCCTTCTGTCATGCCTTATCGCGGAAACAGGCCGGAATCGTTTTTGCGCGTCGCGGGCGCGGAAGAAGGAACAAGCATTTCCGTAAGGTCGGCAGGCGCGTGGGCGGTGGCTTTCAAGCCGATTTCCTTAGCCGCTTCCTTACTGCGTTCGTGCGAGACGAGTTTTTCGATCTTGCCCACTTCCTCGTTCAGCGTATGCGCGTTCTTCAGCATGAGGTACGCCTCTTTGCGTACCAGCGTCTCTTCATGCACAGGATTACCGTCCCGGAATTCCGTTACCGGGCGGGAAATCAGCGCATGATTCTTCGTATCGAAGAAAACCATCCGGTCTACATTGCCGGAAGGCAGGTTCAATCCCAGATCATGCTGAAGGGTGGCGGGATCCGTCACGAGTACGCCGGCGGAGGCGCCGTTGATGCTGCTGCGGTACTCCGCATCCAGGCCGAGCTTGCTCAGATAACCGAGATCGCCGGAATTCGTGCCGACGTCCATCACCACGACAGGGACGATCCGCCTGCCCTGTTTCTGAAGCTGGTCAAGATGCGCCGTAAGGCTGCCTTCCGTGAAAGCGGCGTTTTCCGGTGGCAACCGCTTGATGATGGCTGGCATGGAATAATCCACCATAGGCGGTCCTTTTGCGTTATCCACGCGTTCTCTCCCTTCGGAACTCTTTCTTTAAGGATAATACAATCCTATTACAGATTTATTAAGCCATGCATGGAAATGACGGTTTACAAAAACGCATATTTTCGTTATGAAACAGCCATGCAATCTCCCCTTCTCCGCCCTATCCGCATCGGCAATATCAGCGTAGAGACCCCGGTGATCCTCGCACCGATGACGGGTGTTTCCGACCTGCCGTTCCGTAAACAGGTGAAGCAGTACGGCGTCGGGATGGTGGTCTCGGAAATGATCGCCTCGCGCGCCATGATCCTGCAGACGCGCAACTGCTTACGCATGGCGGCACGGGACAAGGCGGAATATCCGATGGCCGTACAGCTGGCGGGCTGCGAGCCGGACGTCATGGCGGAGGCCGCCAAGCTGAACGAGGACATGGGCGCGGACATCATCGACATCAATTTCGGCTGCCCGGTCAAGAAAGTAGTCAACGGATTCGCCGGTTCGGCGCTGATGCGTGACGAGACGCTGGCCGCGAAAATCCTGGAAGCGACCGCCAAAGCGGTCTCTATCCCGGTAACGCTTAAAATGCGGATGGGCTGGGACCATGCCAGCCTGAACGCGCCGAAACTGGCGCGGATCGCCGAAGAGGCCGGTATCCAAATGATCACGGTGCATGGCCGCACCCGCGCCCAGATGTACAAGGGCCATGCCGACTGGGGATTCATCCGCTCGGTCAAGGAAGCGGTGTCCCTGCCCGTCATCGCCAACGGCGACATCACCACGCTGGAAGAAGCCGAGACCGCGCTGGTCGCTTCCGGTGCGGACGGCATCATGATCGGGCGCGGCAGTTACGGCCGTCCGTGGTTCCCAGCGGCTGCCATCGCCTGGCTCGCCAAGGGGGAGAGGATCGCCCCGCCGTCACTGGACGCGCAATACCGGACCATCTTCGAACATTTCGACGATATCCTGCATACCTACGGGTCCGACAACGGCATCCGCATCGCCCGCAAGCATATCGGCTGGTATACGAGCGGCCTGCACGGTTCCGCCGAGTTCCGCAATGCGTTCAACCAGATTCTTGAAGTGGGCGCTGCGCAGGAAGCACTGTATGGTTTTTATGCGAGACACAGGGAAATGGACCGGGAAGCGGCTTAATTCCTATCAGCATCCGGGAATCATTACCGTTTGGGAATACCGGTGTCGCCCGCCGATACGGATTTCGGCGTTGCGGAGGGAGATTGATTTCCTATTGCCTCCACCTGACTTACCACGATATCCGTGCTGGAAGCGAATGACGGCAGACCATGCTCCTTTATCCCGCTCAGACGGCTTTTTTCACTCTCCAGTTTAAGATACACCTCGTTCGTGTAGGAATGGGCGAGCTGGTCGCTGAGCGCCTCCACATAAGGGGTCTGGGAAGGCAGGCCCATGGTCTTGATGACGCGTTGCCTGTCCTGCTCACGCAGAAATGCATCGATCCCTCTGGACGGCATCTTACCGGGTTCATCCTGCGGCATGACGTTTCCCGGATTTTCCGGTTGATCTTCATGTTTACCCATAATGTCTCCCTATATATTTTGGTATGATTCGAAGCTGCTATCTGGAAAGCCCACACGTCGATAGGCACTGAAGGTAGCATTCCAAACAACAACATTGCAAAAGCGAAGGCGTCGTCAATCCAAACTAACGCTTGATCGTACCCTTGTCAGCCGCTTCAGCTTTGGCGGGCAGGTTCAAGGGGGCGACGGTCACATCCGCAAAAGAAGCAAAGGATGGAAGCGAAAATTTTTCGATCCCAGCCAGCCGTGCCTTTTCAAGTGCCAGCTCATTCCCTCTTTCAAAACTTTTAGGCGAATCCGCCACTTTCTCGTTCAGCACTTCAATATAGGTGGTTTTTGCATCCAGATCTAAATCATTGATACCGCTTTGTCGGCTTTGCTCACGCTTCAGGGCATCGATCATTCGGTTGTCCTGTAGCGGATTAACCGCTTTTGGATTAGTTTTGGATGCATATTCCGAATCATCGTGGTGAGCCATAAATTCTTCCTTATTTTTTATGAGATAATGTCTTGGTGCTTATGGTACGCATGATGTATTACGTTTTTATTAAGCTTTAGGTAATTAGCGTTACCATTTTAGCAGCCACTTCCCGCACCACGCTCCGATCATGGCGAAAAGCAACGTCGGAACATAATGCCACGTCACCAGATGGGAGAGCGAATCGTTCGCCTCCGCCAGCCTGAGCGTCAGGCAGCCGATGGCGGTCGCCGCCAGTACCGCCGTGGCGCCTGCATGAAAGGGGTGCACGCTCGCACCGCGCCGCTGCCAGCACAACATCAGGCCGGAAGGAATCAGCGCAACGCTGGCGATGCAGAGCGCGCATTCCATGCCGTGCATGTCTTCCGCGGGAGGATAGATCTCACCCGGCTGGACGCCCAGCAGCCAGCGCAGCCCCAGAAACCCGCACAGCAGCGCCGCGGAAGCATAAGGCAGTTTGGGAAGGAGCGGCTTGTCATACTGGTCGGGATACATCGCACCGATCGCGCCGGCCAGGGAGGTCATCGCCAGCAGGGCGAGCAGGCTGATTTCGGCGGCATAGAGCGGGCGCATCAGCGCCGCGCCGATATCCGGCCGCAGCCCAAGATGCCACTGGATAAGACCCGCATACACACAGACGATCAGGCTCAGCGCGCCGATATTCCGGGTGAGCGACGGCAGGAATGGGCGCGGCGGCGATGATTCACCGCTTAGAGAGGCGATCAGTTCATTCGTATCCATGTGCGCCCCCGAAAGCCTGGCGTATCTTTTTGATGGCGCGGTGGGCGGCCACCTTTACGGCCGACTCGTTCATGCCGAGCTTCAACCCTGTCTCTTTCGCCGTGTATCCTTCCATATGCATCATCGTCAAAATCCGCTTTTCCCGTTCCGGCACATGCGCCAGCAGCGCTTCTATGGATTCGTGGTCCTCGTGGCTGCGGGTTACATCCGGCAGGGTGTCGGCGATGGTTTCCACTTCCACCGTTTCATATTTCGCGCCGGCATAATATTTACGTAAGCTGTCGGTGATGCGGAACCGGGCGATGGCGATGATCCAGGGAATGAGCGGGCGGTTGCCGTCGAACGTATGGCGGGCCTTGTGGATGGAGATCAGCATTTCCTGCACGGCGTCCTCCGCCTCGTTCTCCGGAAGCTTGCGCCGCGCCATGCGGCGCAGCAGCGGCGTCACCGCCTTCAGGAACCGCGCATACGCCACGTTGTCCCCCCGCATCCCCGCCATGAACCAGGCGGTCAGTTCCGCATATTTATCGGATGTTGTAACCATAGCCGGTCCTTACGCGAATCCTGAGATACATGGAAACCCTATCGCCTGCGCACTATATAGAAATGAAGAAAAACCACAAGGAGCGAGTATGACCACGTCCAAACCATCGTCCACCACACTCAAATCGCTGGAACATCTAACCGAGCTGCAACACCACGTCACGCAGGCCTGCGGTACGGAACCGCCGTTCCGCAACGCCTATCACGATAATAAACGCGCCGGGATCTACGTGGATATCGTCTCCGGCGAGCCGCTGTTTTCCTCAAGCGACAAGTTCGATTCCGGCACCGGCTGGCCGAGCTTCACCCGTCCGCTGGTGGATGGGAACGTGCAGGAAAAGCGCGATACGTCGCACGGCATGGCGCGCACCGAAGTGCGCTCCGCCGGGGCGGGCTCGCATCTGGGGCATGTGTTTCCCGACGGACCGCCAGCGACGGGGTTGCGCTACTGCATCAATTCCGCTTCCCTTCGTTTCATTCCGAAAGAAGACTTGGAACAGGAAGGGTACGGACAATTCACGGATATCTTCAGGGAGGATGTATAAGCATGGAAAAAGCGATATTCGCCGGCGGATGCTTCTGGGGCATGGAGGAACTGTTCCGTAACCTGGACGGCGTGGTGGACACCACCGTCGGCTATACGGGAGGGAGTGAACCGAAACCCACCTACGAACGCCATACCGGCCATGCGGAAGCGATCGAAATCACCTACGATCCAGCACGTATCACCTATACGCGGCTTCTGGAATATCTGTTCCAGATTCACGACCCCAGCACGAAGAACCGGCAGGGTAATGATGTAGGCACCTCGTACCGCTCGGCCGTCTTTACGCTGGACGAGGGGCAGAAGCGGGCGGCGGAAGAGGTGATCGCCCGCGTCAACGCCTCCGGCCGCTGGCCCGGCAAGGTGGCGACGGAAGTGAGCGCGGCGCCCGTATTTCATCCGGCGGAAGCCTATCATCAGGATTACCTGCAGCGCTACCCTAACGGCTACACCTGCCATTTCGTGCGTCCCAACTGGAAATTATAGGCCCAACTGAAAACTACAGGCCCAACTGAAAACTACAGGCCCAACTGAAAACTACAGGAAGTTCACCGCCATGCAACGAAGAGAGTTTATGACATTCAGTATCAAAGGAATCGCAGGCCTGGCGCTGCTTTCGGCCCTGCGGCCATTCGCCGCTTCCGCTACGGTGGCACCGGCAGAGGCGGCGTCACTGCCGGACGACGTGCATCCGCTTACCCTGACGGACGCCGAGTGGAAACAGAAACTCCCCGCCGCACAGTACCGCATCCTGCGCAAGGAAGGCACCGAACCGGCGTTTACCAGCGCGCTGTTGAAAGAACATCGCGACGGCACGTTCGCCTGCGCCGGGTGCGGCCTCAGCCTGTTTCCCTCCCGTTTCAAGTTTGAGTCCGGCACCGGCTGGCCGAGTTTTTTCGACGCGATTCCGGGGCATGTGCAGACGAAGAAAGACTACCTGCTGCTCATTCCGCGCACCGAATATCACTGCGCCCGGTGCGGCGGTCATCACGGCCACGTCTTCAATGACGGGCCGGAACCGACGGGATTGCGTTACTGCAATAACGGCGCCGTACTCACGTTCACTCCAAGAGGATAAATTCCCATGCAACCACTCGAAATCGGCCTTTCCTTCGTGGAAGGGATGGCGCTGATCGCCTCGCCCTGTATTCTGCCCGTCCTGCCGCTGGTGCTCGGCACGTCGGTCGACGGCGGCAGGGGGCGGCCGTTCGGCATCATTACCGGGTTCGTGCTCGCGTTCACCGCGTTCGCCATGTTGTCCCGCTCGCTGATACTGACGCTGGGCATTTCACCGGACACGCTTAAAACCGTTTCGCTGGTACTGCTTGGCCTGCTGGGGGTCGTCATGCTTTCCAAAGGATTATCGGAGCGTTTCAGCGCGTTGACCCAACGCTTCGCCAATGTGGGCGGCACCGTATCCACATCCGCGAAAGGCGGTTTCGGCAGCGGCGTCCTGATCGGTGCACTCATCGGGGCGGTGTGGACGCCGTGCGCGGGACCTATCCTGGCCGCCGTGCTGGTGCAGGTGATCCGTCAGGAGTCGAGCGGAAGCGCCCTGTTCATCGTAGCGGCCTTCGCGCTTGGCGCAGGCGTTCCGATGCTGATCATTTCACTTACCGGGAGAACACTCATGAAAAAACTTGGCTTCATCACCCGCCATACGGAAGGTCTACGCAAAGGCATCGGCGTCATCATGCTGCTGGCGGTGGCGTTCATCGCGACCGGAGGCGACGCCGCGGCGCTGTTCGCGGGAAAACAGACGCAGACGGCGGCTGCCTCGTCCGGCCTGCAGGACGCGCTGCCGAACCCTTATCCCGCCCCAGGTTTTTCCGGCATCAACGCGTGGCTGAACTCCAGACCGCTGACCATGTCGGAACTGAAAGGCAAAGTGGTGCTGATCGATTTCTGGACCTATTCCTGCATCAACTGCGTGCGCACCCTGCCTTATATCACCGCGTGGGACAAAGCCTACCGCGATAAGGGGCTGGTGATCATCGGCGTGCACGCCCCGGAATTCGAGTTCGAGAAAAACCAGGCGAACGTGGAAGCGGCGCTGAAAGCCCATGGCATCACGTATCCCGTGGCCATGGACAACCACCTGGACACCTGGACGAATTTTCATAACCAGTACTGGCCGGCCCATTACCTGATCAATAAGGAAGGGCAGGTGGTATACACCCATTTCGGCGAAGGGAATTACGCCGAGACGGAGCAGAATATCCGTACCTTGCTGGGAGTGGGCGGCACAGCGGAGGCAACGCCTGAGACATCCTCCACTGCCGGTCAGACACCGGAAACGTACCTTGGGACAGGGCGTGCCGAGCGTTACGCCGGATCTCCCGAGCTTAAGGAAGGGGTAATGACGGCATATACGTCTCCCCCCTCCCTGCCGGTTCACCACTGGGCGCTCGGCGGCAAATGGCGGGAGTCGGAAGAAATGGTAACGTCCGCCACGGCAGGCGCTTCCCTGCAGCTGCATTTCACCGGCAGCAAGGTATTTCTGGTACTAGGCACGGAAGACGGCAAACCGGTCACCGCCACTATTACATTGAATGGTGAGAAACTGACGGCTGCGACGGCGGGCAAGGATGCGCCGGATGGCCGCCTTACAGTCGATCGCCAGACGCTTTATGAACTGATAGACCAGCACGGCGCGAAAGAGGGCATCTTAAACATTACCGCCGACGCGCCCGGCCTGCAGGCTTATGCGTTCACGTTCGGTTCGTGAGAGTGAAAGGCTCCACGAAAAAGGACACCATCAGTCAATAGTGATGAGAAGACCGTTCAAGAGCCGCGTTGCGGAGAAGCGGCTGTCTGCTCTGATATACTCGCGTGATCACGCTGCATGGAAGAGACGTGCATTTGGGGGGAATCGGGAGTTATCACAGGTTCCTGCTGTCTCGTATGTTTGTAAAGATAGTAGCTTCCGACGAGCATGGCAACTCCTCCTACCGCACTCGTCACCGCCGCCATATCGCCGATTTTCGCAGGCACTTTATGCCAGAGCTCATTCGCGGTGTGACGATTCGTGTACGCGATATCCATGGCGATAAAGCCGGCAGTATGGGATAACACCGCTAATGCCGCACCTGTTCCTACTAATCCAACGTCACGTTTAATGGGTGATTCACTCTGCAAAAGGTGATTTTCTGTCATAAAGATCCAAGTTTACTATGGCCTGAGCATAGGGCGATAACATGTCGATTGTGTGACATGGTGGCAATTAAGTTCATGAAAGTGCAGGCTTTGCCGGCTTCCTTGCTGCGCCTGCCGCATGAGCTTCGGTGCCATCGCGGCGGCGAACCGTCCGAAGCCCGGAAGGATGGTGCGGTTGAGAAGATTTGAACTTCCACGGGATTGCTCCCACAACGACCTCAACGTTGCGCGTCTACCATTCCGCCACAACCGCATCTGCGTGGATTCTTAGCAAAGCGCTCGGAACATAGCAAGCGTTGCATTCATCGTTAAGTCGGCTTTATACTGCCGTCATGGAATGGCAGGTTTCAACAGGGTTGACGGACTACCCCCTCGCCCTCGCCGGGATGCAGGAACGGGCGCGGGTCATCGCGGACGGAACAGCGGAAGAACTGGTCTGGCTGCTCGAACATCCGCCGCTTTATACGGGCGGCACTTCCGCCAGAGCGGAACATCTGCTGCATTCGTCTTTTCCGGTATTCGAGACGGGACGCGGCGGGCAATATACCTATCATGGCCCCGGTCAGCGGGTGGTCTACGTCATGCTGGACCTCAAAGCCCGCTATGCGCCGCAGGTGCCGGACGTACGGCATTTCGTACGCACGCTGGAACAGTGGCTGATCGATACGCTAGCGGAATTCGGGGTGGCCGGGGAGCGCCGGGAAGGAAGGGTCGGCATCTGGGTAGGGGATGGCGCGGGGGAAGCGAAAATCGCCGCGCTCGGCATCCGTATTTCCCGCGGCGTCAGCCTGCATGGCGTGAGTATCAACGTGTGTCCTGATCTGGCGCATTTCGCGGGGATCGTACCCTGCGGCATACGTGAACACGGGGTCACGTCCCTGGCGGCGCTTGGCGTCGATGCATCCATGGAAGAAATGGATCTCGCCCTGCGGCGTAGTTGCCCCTTCGTTTAGGCATCCGCTCCGGATTCCTTCACTTTGTCCCATCCGCCGTTATCGCGCTGCTTGATGTAAGTCAGTGCGATATTCGCCTCGGCGTAGGTTTTCCAGCGGGAGCGGGCTTTTTCCACCGCGCCCGTATCATTGCCGTTAAAGATGTCGAACACCCGCTCATAATCGTTATCGCTTTCCTTCCGCCATGCGCTGCCGTCCGTCAGGATCAGCAGGTTCGCGTCATTGACGCGGGTCGGTGATCCGGCGATCAGGACGGGTTGCTCAGCCGCATGCTCCTCATCTTCCCGGCCATGAGGGAGGAAACCTCCTTTCTGAAAGGTCCAGAGCGCATCGTCCAGAATGGACTGATACGCTTTTTCGGCTACGATGCATACGCGCATCCCGCGCTCGTACGCGGTCGCCACCAGTTTCGGCAGCGCCACTTCCAGCGGGGTGGAGAGCAGATGGTAAAACTGGATGTCGGACACCATGTTCAGCCCTCCAGAAACTGCGGTTCGCTGATGCACTGCGACTGCAGGGTGTGGATGCGTTCGCGCATGTAGGAGCACATGGCGGGAGCGTCGCAGGGGGCGTCCTCTGCCAGTGTACCGTAGATATTGACCTTTACCGCCTTCAACAGCGTTTCCTCGTCGGCAAGGCCCTGCTCATACGCGTTCAATCGTCCGTAAAAGGCGTTGGCCATCGCCTTGACGCGTCTGCTGACGCCCGTATCCCCTACTCCCAGTTCCCGCACCGAACGATCCATATCCTCGAAAAACGCTTCGATCAGCAGGCGCTGCAGGGTGGTGGTGTCCTTGGCGTCCTGTTTCAGGACATGCAGGTAGCAGAACAGATGCGCCACGATCATTTCAAAACGGCCGTCGAGCGTGTCCGGCACGCCCAGCCGTTCAAAAAATTCCTGGTTGCGCGACTCCGCATTGATGCGGGCATAGAGCGCATACGCCTGTTGAATATCGGGTGAAGGCATGAACATGCGGGTGAGATGGCGTAGCATACTGTTTGCGTCGGTCGGTGAAGAGCGTTATATACACCTTATGTCTTCAAAAATACACCTCTTCTTATGCCTGATGTTTATCGCGCCGCTTGCCGCCTGCATCCCGCCGCAGGTCGAAAACCGCGGATACGTGGACGCGCTCGGCCGTACCAAGCAGATCGTGGTCGGCACCACGACGAGGGACGATGTCCGCCAGCTGCTCGGCACCCCGTCGCTCACCAATAACTTCGGGGAGGAAAGCTGGTATTACATCAGCAAGAAAAAGGAAGCCGTGGCGTTCCTGAAACCGGAAATCACCGACCAGCACGTGACCCGCATCGCTTTCGACCAGAGCGGGCTCGTTACAAAAGTGGAGGCGAAAACGCTGAAGGATGCGCAAGGGGTGGAAGTCGCCAAGGAAGTGACGCCGACCGAAGGCCAGCAGCTCGGCTTCGTCGAGCAGATGCTAGGCAATGTCGGGCGCTTCAACGCCGCCGACAGCATCAACCGTACTCATTCCACGGTCAATTCACCGGGCGGCAGGCTGTAGCCAAATATAGAAGAGGATGCTGACGCACGTTACGCTCAACGCATGAACGTGGTACCGGCGGTCGTGAGATAGAAAGGTAAAAAAAATCAATCGGCCTGAAAAGGATTGGTGGGGTGCGCGCCCTTGAACAATATCATTTTCGATGCGGGATCTTCCCGCAGCAGCGCCACGCACATATCCACCGTTTCCTGCGGTTCGCCGTCTTCCAGCATAATGGCCGCCTGCCTTACCTGCGGAGTGAAAAAAGTCCCTTCCATCTGATAAGGGTCGGTCGCGAGCATATGGCGAATGCGGTTGAGCGCCAGATGAACAGTGGTTTTATTGATATCGATCAGTAATATACCCAAAGCATCCTGAGCGATTCTTCCTATCGTGTCATCGATGCGTAAATTACGGGCGATCACCTGCCCCACGTGATGAAGCACTTCTTCCTGCAGAGAAGATGCAAAAGAAGGATCAAGCGACAGCTGCATATACACGAAACAGGCGTTCACCTGATGCTCGGCGCTGAATTGCCGGGTCAGCGCCATGTAGCGCAGCAGCGAAGGCGTGTCCGGTAGCCGGGTCGCGTCATCCAGCGTGTGATTGAGGTTAAAATGATCCTTGATCCGGCGGATATCCGCCTTGCGCTCATCGACATGATCGGTTGAGAAAAACACCATGCGGAACAGATGGTGCCGATCCTGCGCCACGCTTCGCGATACCGTACATTGCGTCGGGACCTCGATGCCTTCCGCCGTGCGCAGCCAGACTTCCCGCAGGCGGGAGAGTACCTGCATCACGTCCTTGGCATCGTCCTCGAACTCCACGTCCTCTTCGATAAGCGCCCGTGTCTTTTCACCCAGAAACAATGCGAAGGGCGCTTCTTCAGGGAGTGTCGCATAGCCAAGCCGGTCCAGCAGCGCTTCGTTCGCCCCACTTACCCACAGTGCCTGAAGGTCGTTATTCTGCACGACCATCATTACGCCTTCGGACTGTCTGGAAGCGGCTACTGTCATAGAGGCAGCCTAATGCAAAGACATTAATTTTCAGTATAGCCGTTACAGGAAAAAATATCCTGTTCCTGCTTGGATACAATCACTATAATCGTATGTTTTACAGCACCTAAGCCACCTGATCTTCCAGCCATGCCTTCAACTGGGTTTTCGGCAGGGCACCGACTTTCGTAGCTACCGCTTCGCCGTTCTTGAACAGGATCATGGTAGGAATCCCGCGCACACCGTATTTTCCAGGAGCTTCCGGGCTTTCGTCGATGTTCACTTTCACGATGGTGACTTTCTCTCCCAGTTCATTGGAAAGATCGTCCAGGATGGGGCCGAGCTGACGGCAGGGGCCGCACCATTCCGCCCAGAAATCCACCAGCACGGGTTTGGAGGATTTCAGTACGTCTGTTTCAAAACTGGCATCGGTCGCATGTTTCATAAAAAATTCCTGTTGATGATCGTTTATGTACTTATATATAGGGGTTTCTGTCCCAAGGAACAAGAGGAAGCTCTATCATTTATGTCCGCTGTCCCACCATCGCTCACTACGGCGCAACTGACATTTGAGGACGGCGCCCCTGTTTCCGTGCAATTCGGCGATGTGTATTTTTCCAGGGCCGGGGGCGTGGAAGAAGGTATCCACGTATTTTTAGAAGGAAATTCCCTGAAAGAGCGCTTTGCGGCGGCACCTCACGGCTTCACGATCGCGGAGACGGGATTCGGTACGGGTCTGAATTTTCTTCTGGCGGCGCTCCTGTGGCTGGAAGCATCGCCCCCGGGTGCGGCACTGCATTATATCAGTATTGAAAAATACCCGGTTGAAAAAGCGATACTCACCGCGTTGTATGCCGGTCACCCCCTGGCAAGGGAAAGCGAGGAAATGCTTGCGCATTATCCGCTGCCCGTACCGGGTGTCCACATGCGCCTGCTGTATGACGGCCGCGTCCGCCTCACACTGCTGTTCGCCGATATCGCCGAGGCGTTGCCGGTCATCCCTCACGCCTCCGTGGATGCATGGTTTCTGGACGGATTCTCGCCTGCCAAAAATCCGGACATGTGGCGGAATGCGCATCTGCAGGCGGTGGCGGCCCGGACCAGACCCGGAGGCAGTTTCGCGACGTTCACTGCCGCCGGGCAGGTGAAGCGGGCCCTCGCCGCCGCCGGGTTCGACGTGTCGAAATGCAGAGGCTACGGTTATAAGCGGGACATGCTGAGGGGAATCTATGATCCGGCGACCGTCATTCCTTCGATCCGCAGTGTCGGGGCGTTGGTACCGTAACGGAAGGTGAGATCGTTCGCAGGCGTCAGGTGGGCGAACATGTCCTTCAACCGGCCCGCAATGGTCAACTCGCTGACGGGATACGTTATTTTTCCCTTCTCTATCCAGAATCCGGACGCGCCCTGCGAATAATCCCCCGTTACCAGGTTCACTCCCATGCCAAACGTTTCCGTCACGTAAAATCCGTCCTCGATGTCTTCGATCATGGCGGCGGGCGTGTCGGCCCCGGGCTGCATATAAAGATTGGTGGAAGAAGGGGAAGGATTGCCGCCGAGCCCGCGCGCCGCATGGCCGGTGGTGGTCAGGCCCAGTTTGGCGGCGCTGCGCGTATCCAGGAACCAGGAGTGCAGGATACCTTCTTCGACCATGGTTTTCTTTTCGCAGAACACGCCTTCCGCGTCGAACGGCTGCGACCCGAGACCGCGAACGCGGTGAGGTTCGTCGATAATGGTGACGGAAGGAGAGAATATCGCGGTATGCATGGCGTCTTTCAGAAACGAGGTACCCCGGGCGATGGCGGAACCGTTGATCGCTCCCGCGAACGCGCCGAGCAGGGAACGGCTGACACGCGGGTCATAGATCACCGGCACCTTGCAGGTGGATTTTTTACGGGGATTCAACCGCTTGAGAGCCTTGTCCGCCGCGGAGGCGCCGATGGTCTGCGGCGTAGGAAGATCCGCCATGAAACGCGCGACCGCATAGTCGTAATCGCGTTCCATCTGGTCGCCCTCGCCCGCCAGCACGGAAACCGACATGGAAAAGGAAGTGTCCGTGTATCCCCCGCGAAAGCCGTGACTGGTCGCCAGTTCCACGATGGATTTGCCGTAAGAACAATCGGATCCTTCCGAATTGGTGATGCCCCGCATCAACAGCGCCGATTCCTCGGTCTGCAGCGCTATGCTCTGCATGGTTTCCGCGTCCGGCTCGTGGGTATCCGCCAGTTGCAGGTCCGGCAGGTCACGGGCCAGCAGGGATGCTTCCGCCAGCCGGCTGTAAGGGTCTTCCGTCGCCACCCGCGCCATCGCCACGGCGCGCTCCGCCATTTCCGACAGGCTGGAGGCGGACAGGTCGCTGGTGGAGACACTCGCCGAACGCTGGCCCACCCAGACACGGAGCCCCACCCCGCTGGATTCGGAACGTTCCAGCTCCTCCTGCTTTCCCATGCGGCACGCCACGGAGAGGTCGACCGACTCGGCGAACATCGCGTCGGCTGCTTCCGCGCCGGCTTTTTCGGCATAATCCAGTATTTGTTCGATGATGGTCATAATTTTTTACGTTCCAGAGTTTCGGAGAGCCGGATGTTTATCATTATTTTCCCGCCGGTTCAACAATCAATCGCCCCACTTCTTCCAGGGACAGCGTTTCGGCGCGACGGGCAGGATCGATTCCCGCCGATTCCAGCCAGGCTGCGGCATCGGCAACGTACCCTTTCAGGCTGGAACGCAGCATCTTGCGCCGCTGGCCGAACGCCGCGGCGAGGAAACGCTCCAGCTGCCCGAAGGCCGCATGAAACGCTGGCATTGGGCGGGGCACCAACCGGATGACGGTAGACACGACTTTCGGAGGAGGCGTAAATGCTTCCGGCGGCACATCGAAACATATCTCGGTGGCGCATAGCCACTGGCATAAGACGGAGAGCCTTCCGTAATCGGAGGTACCGGGTACGGCGCAGATACGCTCCGCCACTTCCTTCTGCAGCATGACGGTGATGGATTCCACCACACCCGGTCCGTTTTCGGCGATTTCCCGCAAATAATGAATCAGGATCTGGGTGCCTACGTTATAAGGCAGGTTCGCCACGACCGCCCGCGGTGCGGCGCAAAGAGAACTTAAAGAATGGAGCAGCGCATCGTCATTTATCACATGGAGGCGTGAATCGACCTGCTGGATTTCCTTTAGTATCGGCAGGCAGCGGCCGTCGAGTTCCAGCGCGGTCAGGGAAGCGACCGGCGTCCCGAGAATCGCCCGGGTCAAGCCGCCCGGTCCCGGTCCGATCTCCACGACGTGGTGGCCCCGCCCCGTACCGCTCGCCCGGACGATGGTGGCCAGCAACGGCGGATCCGTCAAAAAATGCTGTCCGAGCGCCTTTTTGGTATGAAGCTGATGCCGGGCGATCACTTCCTTGAGCGAAGGAAGGGTCACGCGCTAATCTTCTCGGAACGATTTGCTGAACGAATTGCGGATCGGTGAAAAGAGGTAGCCCATCATGGTGCGCGTTCCCGTCACGACATAAACGTCGGCGGGCATTCCCGGATACAGGATGACGTTATTACTTTTATGCAGATCCGCCAGTTGCCTGGCATCGACCTGCACCCGCGCCGTGTAATACGCCGTACCGCGCTGCAGATCGTCGAAGCGATCGGCGGAAACGTTCAGCACGGTTCCTTCGATCGGATGGACGAAACGCGACTTATAGGCGCTTAGACGGACGTTCGCCTTCAACCCTGCATGTACCACATCGATATCATTGGGCATCACCCGTGCTTCCACGATGAGGGTATCATCGGAAGGGACGATGTCCATGATCGGCTCACCGGGGCGAATGACGCCGCCGACCGTAAAGAATTTCAGACCGGTGACCGTACCGCCGAGCGGCGCCAGGATATTGACGCGGTTGAAGGTATCCGCACTGGCGCGGATACGCTCTTCCGTATCGGAAAGATTCGTCTGCGTTTCCTTCAACTCACCCATCACCTGATTGAGAAATTCATTTTTGCTGTTAATGATCTCGATACGCGCTTCGGCGATACTTTGCTCGGAATGCGACATGCGTGAGCGGTACTCACCCAGTTGACCGCTGACGTCCGCCACCTGGCGCTCCAGAGCAAGCAGTCGGGATTTCGGGGCGTTTCCACCATTCACCAGCGTGCGAACCGACGCGATTTCCTGATTAAGCAGCTGCACCTGCCGGTTGCTCGAGGTGCTCTGCGCTTTCATACCAAGGATATCTTCCCGGATCTGGGCGATTTTCTGATTCAGAACGGAGATTTTTCCCTGCAGATTATCGCGCCGCGTTTCGAACAGGCGCGCCTGGGAGTCGATCGATTCCTTGGCGTTCTCATCTTTTTCCCTGTCGACCAGCAGGTCTTTCGGAAATTCCACTTTCGCAGTGTCGTCCCGTTCGGCGATCAACCGGGCTTCCGCGGCCCGCAACACGATATACTGTTTGCGCACCAGTTCATACCGTGCCTTGGCGGCGGTCTCATCCAGCTTGATCAGCACATCGCCTTTTTTTACTTCCTGTCCTTCCCGTACCATAATTTGATCGACGATGCCGCCTTCCAAGTGCTGGATGGTTTTTTTATTGTTATTGAGAATGACTTTTCCGGGCGCGATAACCGCGCTGTCCAGCGGCGCCAGCGCCGCCCAGATGCCGAATACCCCGAAAAACAGCCAGATCAGGGTCAAACCGGTATTGATAGGGCGACGGGCTATGTCTTCCGGTAACGGATGCGTCTCCTCTCCCGAGTGCGTCTCCGGTTCAAGCCAGAACCCGATCACGTCGATCCGGGAGAGCATCCGTTTGAAAAAAGGCCCTTCCGTACGAACGGCGGGAAGATTTTCTTCTGACGAAGAGGAGGGAATAATCGCGTTTTTTTCCATGGCGTTCATCTTTATTCGTTCACGGGTTCGCCGGTTTGCGTATTGTGTTTATAGCCCTGGATCACGTCCGCCGTAGGTCCGAATTTCTGGATAACGCCGCCTTTGAGTACCAGCAGCAGATCCACGTTCGCTACGATATTGGGGCGGTGAGCCACCACGACGAACGTGATTCCCGCCTGCTTCATCCGCTGCAGCGCCACCAGAAGGGCCCGTTCCCCGTCACCGTCCAGGTTGCTGTTCGGCTCATCCAGTACCACGAAACACGGGTGGCCGTAAATGGCGCGCGCCAGTCCGATACGCTGCCGCTGACCGGGCGAAAGGCTGTTGAGTTGCGGATTGACGATCGTTTCATATCCGTTTGAGAGGCGCAGAATCATTTCATGGCATTCCGCCATCTGGGCCGCTTCCACCACGTCTTCCATGGAAGCGTTTTTGTTCATGCGCGCGATATTATCCTTGATCGTACCGGTGAACAGATCCACCGCCTGGGGGAGATAGCCGGTATATTTCCCGAAATTCGCCCGGTTCCATTTGAATGTTTCCGCACCGTCCAGGCGCGCCGCGCCGTGCGTCGGGGGCAACAGTCCGATCATCAGTTTGGCGAGCGTGGATTTTCCGGCGGCGCTCGGTCCGATAATGCCGAGTGACTGGCCGGGTTGCAGGGAAAAGGAAACTCCTTTGATGATGGCGGCGGACCGGGCGGGGGTATAGATCACGTTCTCCACGGAAACGCGCCCTTCAGGTTGCGGAAGTTCCAGCGTACCGCGCTCGATGGTTTTCCCCATGTCCAGCGCCGTGTTGACGCGGTGATACGCTTCGCGGGTGCTGATCCAGCTTTTCCATAAGGCAATCGCGTTTTCAAAAGGCGCCAGCGCCCGTCCCACCAGAATCGAGCTGGCAATCATGCCACCGGTGGTCAATTCGTTATTCAATGCGAGGTATCCACCGGCACCCGTAGTGGCGATCTGCACGAACATTCGCAGCACGCGGGAAAAAGACTGAATCACGTTCGCCCGTTTGCTGCCGCTGTTGGTATGATCGGCCGCTGCATGCTGGTGCTCGTTCCAGACGCGGATGATGTTGGCGGTCATTCCCATCGCCTCGATCGCCTCGGCGTTCCGACCGGCGGTATCGGCCATGAAATGGCTGTTGATCTGTTCCTTGCCGGCCCGTCCGAATTCATCCTTCGTCGCGAATTCATTGAGCAGACCAAAGCCGATAAGGATGACGATCCCTATGACCGCAATAAGTCCGAGCACCGGATTGATCATATAGATCACCAGAAGGAACAGGATCGACCAGGGTGCATCCAGGATCGTCCCGGAACCGGTGGTGATGAAATTACGGATCGTACCTAGGTCGCGTTGCGACTGGGATGCGCTGACGCTGTTGCCGAGGGACGCCTTGGTAATCGCGTCGCTCAGCAGCAATGGCGCAATTTCCTTGTCCAGCCATTCGCTGATAGAGGAAAGCACGACGTTACGCACCGCGTAGAACACGCCGTAGAAAATAATGACGACCGCCATGATGATGGTCAGCATGACGAGCGTCTCGATACTGCGGCTGGAGAGTACCCGGTCCAGCACCTGCAGGGAATAGAGCGGTACGATCAGCATCATCACGTTGATGCAGAAACTGAACATCCCCGCCAGCAAAAACGCCTTGCGCGCCTTTTTCATATACGGGCGCAAAGGCTTGTCGTTGAGATGGGCGGGCTGTGTATTCATGTCGTGACGCTTATCAAAAGTTTTAAAGGTTGCCAACTCAATTATTGGCGAGGTGCCTTGCACATCAACATTTCCGCAAAGGCGGGGATTTAGTTTTTTATTTCTGTTCAATTTTCGCTTTCGCAAGGCATGACGCAGGTTTCGACCTATCTGTTCTCAGGTGCCTTTAGCAAAAAAAGGGGTGGCATGTGCCACCCCTTTTCCATTTTCGTGTGAAACAAAAATTAGATGAAGGAAGTCGAAGTAAAGGTAGACGCATCCGCCACACCGTTGACGATCGCCACCAGCTCAAGGTCAACAGAAGTGGTCATTGTAGGCGTAGCATCCGCCACATAATGGAAGATGAAGGAGTTCGCCCCGTCATCCAGTACGAGCAGCAGGCTGTCGCCCGTTGCTATGTTGGCTGCTGCAAAGTCTCCGCCAGACGTCAGGGCAGTAACCGCATTCGCCACAGCGTTGGAAGCGTTCGTGCCGGAAGCCAACTGATCGCCCGCGCCACCGAACAGGAACACGACATCGTTCGCTGTCGCCGTACCGTTGTTGGTGACTTGGTAAGGAGCAGGTGCCGCAGCCAAATCGTTCGTGAGCACAGTCGTACCATTCGTCAGTCCGGTTGACCCTATCACGGCAAAATCGTACTTGTCGGAGCCAATCGTGAAGTCGTTGATCGTATCCACGCTGCCCGCACCCGCAGAGAATGCAGCCGTATCGCCTACAAACGTATCGTTGCCGTTACCGCCTGTCAACGTATCCAGACCTGCGCCACCAATCAAACGGTCGTTGCCTTCACCACCGACGAGGGAGTCGTTACCGGCTCCGGCAGTGATGGAGTCATTACCGTCGCCACCGAGCAGCGTATCGTTGCCGGCACCGGAGAGGATCGTATCATCGCCCGTTCCGCCGTCCACGCTTTGAGCCTGAGTCAGGTTCACCGTGATGCTGTCGTTACCGTCGCCGCCGAATACGCTAGACAAACCACCAGTCAAGAGCGTGAAGATGTCGTTACCGGCACCCAGATGCGCTTCGACGGTGGAAGTGGCTGTTCCGGTGATGCTGAACATATCGGCACCATCCGCAGAATCATCTGCAGTAGAACCGCCCCATACGGTTGCAGAGGCGCCCGCAGCAAGCGTGAAGGTGATGGAATCCGCACCCAGACCGCCGATTACGGTGTTGGAACCTGTCCATGCACCGCTTCCGAAGATCGTGTCGTTATCCGCACCGCCATCGAAATAGCTGGAAGTCTGAACGGTACCAACCGCGGTGATGTTATCCGCACCCGCACCGCCGAGCACGCTTACCGTGCCGGTACCAACAGTGATGGAGTCGTTTCCGTCGCCACCGTCTATCGAATCGTTCCCGTTACCGCTGTTGATAGTATCGTTACCCGCACCGCCTGCAATGCTGTCGATCTGGGTACCGGTGGTGGTAACGCTATCGTCACCCAAACCAGCAAAAATGAAGGAGTTGGTCAATGTGTTGGCAATAATCGTGTCGTTTCCTGCATTCGCATAGATTGTGGCGCTGCTGCCTACTGCGGCGCTACCGATAACGCTGATATAATCCGCGCCATCTGCCGTATCCGCCGTAGAATCACCACCGTACACGGTGATTACGTCTTTTGAACCGGATGTACCATCGGTCAAGGTGAGGTTGATGCTGTCGTTGCCGCTGTTCCCATATATGGTATATGCTTGGCCAGCCGCACCGATGGTGCCGCTCACCGTATCATTACCGAGACCGCCATATACGCTGGAAGAAAGGAGCGTGTTCAGCGTGATGCCGTCGTTACCGGCGTTACCATACACCATACCGCTGCCGGTACCGGTGACGATGGTGTCGTTGCCATCCAGGCTGTCTACCGCGCCGTTACCACCGTAAATGGTGAACATACCGGAATGCACACCGCCACCGTTCAGGTTGATGGAGTCATTACCGCCGCCGCCAGCGATGAACGCCGTACCGGAAGAAACAGCTGTGGTTGCAATGGTATCGTTACCAATTCCGCCATAAACAGAAGTAGTGGTAAATGCGCTCAGTGACACTGAGTCGTTACCAGCATTTGCGTAAATGGTTGAAGTAGCCGAACCGGAGGTGATGGTATCGGATCCATCTAGCGTATCCACTAAGCCGGAGCCGCCGAAAATCACTACTTTGGAGTTCGAAGCACCGGTTGTCAGCGTATCGCCGCCGCCGAGGCCGAAAATTTCGTGGTTGCCAGTAATGGAAGATACGTTGATGGTGTTTGCCGATGCGTCCGCAGATGATCCCACGGAATCATCTCCGAAAATCGCACGACCGCTTACGTCCGAGAAAATGATGTTCGGCGTTGCGCTGGTGTTCACCGCGCCCGTGGCGAATTGTGACAGCGTGGTGCCGGAAAGCGTGGCGGACTGGTTGCTGGAGTTCGTGATGACCACGGAACCGCTTGTTTCGCTGAAAGTCAGCGTGGTTGGCTCAACGCCTGAAAAAGCAAGAACGTCTGCAGTCGCATTGAACGCAGTCGTTTTGCCGAGAATATCTGCAAAATTGTAAACTGTCATGACTTGAAGCACCTTTTATATACGTTGGTTTTTAACATTAGCAAAAAGCCCTGTGCCACAGCCGTGACACACCACCTTTTACTACCTGCTAACCAATAAGAGCCATTTACCCCCCACTGTCAACGCCTCATCATAACGCTTTCCCACTTTTCAGGTAAGGAAGGAGCAGGTGTTGCACCCGCGCCACGTTCACGCTTAAAAAATGGCGGATAACTTAAGTTTCTGTTAAGAATTGGCTTGCGGAGGCCCGGACTTTACAGGATATCAGCGAAACCTTTGCGGGTGTGCGTGAACCACCAGTAACCGAGCCAGGCGAAGAGCGTGCTGAGTAGCGTGTAAAGGCCGAGAGCGGAGAGCGAAGGATAGGTCCCGAAAATCATCACTCCCCGTGCCGCTTCGATGATGCAGGTCAGCGGATTCATGTAGATGAAAGGACGGAACGCCTCCGGCAGCGCTTCCACGGGGTAGAAGATCGGGCTGAGATACATCAGTATCATGGCCAGCAGGCCGCTCAGCTGGCTGACATCGCGCACGTAAACCCCAAGCGCCGCCAGAAACCAGTTCATCCCGAGCAACAGCGGCAGCAGGGGGAAGACCGTCAGCGGAAACAGCCAGGCGGTGGCGGGCAGGGTGCCCTGCGACAGCCATAGTCCCGCCGCCAGCACCACCGCGCTCACCATGAAATGGAACAGGGCGGAGCCGAGCACCATCACCGGCAGGATTTCAAGGGGAAACACCACTTTTTTGACGTAGGCGACATGCTGCAGGATAATGACCGGTGAGCGGCCCAAGCATTCTGCGAACAGGGAATGGATGATCAGGCCGCAGAACAGGGTCAGCGCGAAGGAAGGTGTGGAAGCGTCTGCCTGCCCATGGCCGAAGCGCGCCTGAAACACGACGCCGAACACGAAGGTGTAGACCGCCAGCATGAGAAGCGGCGTGGCGAACGTCCACAGGATGCCGAGCGCCGAGCCGCGGTAGCGGGAGGTGACGTCGCGCCGGATCATCTGCATCAGCAGCTCGCGATGGCGGGCCAGCGCGGTGACCATGCCCCGCGGGCAGGCGGAGAGAGGCTTCATTGCAGAACGTCCATCTGCAGGGTTGAGCGGCGTTTGAAAGCTTCCCGCCACGCGATGAATACGGCGGCGCCGACGATGATGACGCTGCCGAGCACCGTACGCGGCGTGACGGTTTCGCGGCATACCGCCCAGCTCAACAACGCCGTGAAGATCAGGCGCATGAATTCGAACGGGGCGAGTATCACGATTTTCTCGGAAGCGAGCGCTCTTGCCAGGCAGAGCTGGGCGGCCGTGGCGAAGCCCGCGATCATGGCCGCTTTCGCCAGTGAGGGTGCATCCGGCGTCCGCCATACGGGAAGCGCCAGCGGCAGGGAGATCAGGCTCATCAGCAGGCTCATATAGAAAACGATTCTCCAGCCCGGTTCGGTGCGCGTCAAGGTTTTGACCAGCGTTCCGGAGACCGCCATCAGGCTTGCCGAGCCCAGGATAATCAGCGTGTACCATGTCAGCCCTTTCCCGGCAAACGGATCCGCGATGATCAGTACACCGGCGAATCCCGTCAGCAGCGCGGCGATACGCTGCCTGCCGATCGTCTCGCCGAGGAACAGTACCGCGAACAGCGTGCTGAACAGGGGGGCCGTGAAACTGAGCGCCGTCGCCGTGTTGACGTTCATGTGCATCAGCGCGTAAAACCAGCTTTCCATCGCGACGATCCCGACCGCCGCACGAGCGGCGTGGCGGCCGAAGCGCTCCGTTTTCAGCGCGCCCGCCCCGCGATGCAGCACGAAAGGGAGCAACAGCAGAAAGCTCAAGGAATTGCGCAGGAATACCATCTGCAGCGGATCAAGCGACGTGGTGGCGGAGCGGATTGCGACGTTCATGGCTGAGAAGAACACGGTGCTGAGCACATAAAAGAAGATCCCTTTATAACGGATGAGCAGCGTTTCCATAAACCGCCTTCTATGAAAGGAAACGCGCGAAAGCACAAGCGGTTTGTGACAAAGCATTTTGACAGCAGCCCGTTCTTCCCTGTATGCGTCATCGGATGGGATCAAACAGGATACAGGACATTCTGACCGAATTGGCGCACGGGCGTGACCTGTCCGGCGAGATGGCTGAGAGCGCGTTCCAGATCATCATGAACGGCGGGGCGACGCCCGCCCAGACCGGAGCGTTCCTGATGGGCCTGCGCCGGAAAGGGGAAACGGTGGAGGAAATCACCGCGGCGGCTACCGTTCTGCGCCATAAGGCATTGAGTTTTCAGGCACCTGAAGGGGCGATCGACACCTGCGGCACGGGGGGTGACGGCAAGCGCACCTACAATATTTCCACCACCGTGGCGATCGTGCTGGCCGCCTGCGGCGTGCCGGTTGTCAAGCACGGCAACCGGGGCGTGACTTCCGCTTCCGGTTCCTCCGACATTTTGTCGGCGCTCGGCGTGGCCGTGGACATCACCCCGGAACAGTCCGAAGCGGTGCTGGCCAGTACCGGCTTATGCTTTCTCTATGCGCCGCTTTATCACCAGGCGATGCGCCACGTGGTGCATATCCGCAATGAGCTGGGGCTGCGCACGATCTTCAACTTGCTTGGGCCGCTCGCCAATCCGGCCGGTGCGAAACGCCAGCTGCTCGGCGTGTACGATGCTAAATGGCTGATGCCGCTGGCGGAGGTGCTCAGAGCGCTGGGCTGCGAAAAAGCCTGGCTGGTGCACGGGCGGGACGGAATGGACGAGATCACGGTGTGCGAGGCGACCGACGTGGTCGCGCTGGAGCGTGGGGAGATCCGCGCTTTCACCATCATGCCGGAAGAGCTGGGCATGGCCCGCGCCCAGCCGCAGGATCTGCGCGGAGGACTGCCGGAGGAAAACGCCGTAGCGCTGCAGCAGGTGCTTTCGGGGAAAACCGGGGCGTACCGGGACTGCGTCATCCTAAATGCCGCCGCCGCCCTGATGGTGGCGGACAAATGTGTTTCCCTTGCACAAGGCTGCGAAATGGCGGGTTCTGCGATCGATTCCGGCAAAGCGAAAGAAACGCTCTGCGCATTCATTCTTGCCACGGGAGGCACCGCATGACGGATCGTTTAAGCGAAATCATGGCATACAAGGCGGACATCGTAAAGGAACGTAAGGGGCGCATTCCCCTCGCCGAGCTGGAAGCGCTGAGCAGGGAAGCGCGATCACCCGCCGGTTTTGTACAAAAACTAAAGGAAAAAGTGGCAAGCGGGCGTATCGGATTGATCGCCGAACTGAAAAAAGCGTCCCCTAGCAAGGGAATGATCCGTCCCGATTTCAATCCCGTCCTGCTGGCGGACGCTTACGAAAAAGGCGGTGCCACCTGCCTTTCCGTGCTGACCGACGAGCGGTATTTCCAGGGCTGCGATGCGTATCTGCGGCAGGTGGCGGCAACCTCTTCCTTACCCGTATTGCGTAAGGATTTCATGCTGGACCCCTACCAAGTGGTGGAGGCGCGGACACTGGGTGCCGATTGCGTCCTGTTGATTATGGCGGCGCTATCGGATGCACAGGCGGCGGAACTGGAAGCGGCGGCGGTAACGCTTGGCATGGATGTGCTGGTGGAAGTGCATGACAAACAGGAACTGGAACGGGCATTGACCAATCTACATTCAGACCTGATCGGCATCAATAACCGCAATCTTAAAACACTGGAGGTGAGTCTGGAGACGGCCAAAGACTTAGTGTGTCATATGCCGCGTGACAAAATCGCCGTTTGCGAAAGCGGCATTACCACCCATGCGGACATTGCCATAATGCAGACGCATGGGTTGTATTGCTTTTTGGTCGGCGAGTCGCTGATGCGGCAGTCTGATGTGGAAAGCGCAACGAGGGCGTTGTTGAGAGAGCGTTGATTTTGAATGTTATACAGTTAGTTTATATAATATTCTTAATCGGAACTATATTATAAGCAAATGGTGGGGGCACATGCTAAGTTACTTGTCAGCACCTTCAAATCAAGGTAAATTATAGTGCGGAATCGAGGTAAGATGACAAATAAGTATATCTTATTGATCTAAAAACAACATACATATCATCAAATTCAAACGCTGAAGGATTGCCTGTGACCAAGTCCATTTGTTTATTTAATCACAAAGGCGGAGTAAGTAAAACAACTACTACCTTTAACCTAGGGTGGAGCATTGCGGAACACGGAAAAAAAGTTCTGATAGTGGATTTGGATTCACAATGCAATCTTACGGGGTTGGTCCTTGGATTTAATGCCGTTGATGAAGAGCATATGGAGGCTTTTTACCTCAATCGAAGAAGATTAACTCTTCAGCCTATCGTTGAGGCATTAATCAATGGCTCTACCCCAGAAAATTTTATAAGTACTAACTCTGCAACCGTTTTAGAAACAGCACATAAAAATCTTTTTTTGCTTCCTGGTCATTTAGATATTTCAGACTTGGATTCCCAAATAAGTGTTTCACTAAAAATAGCTTCCGGCATTCCTGCAACCAAAAATATTCCGGGAGGACTGCCAAAAGTATTACAGCTTATTGCTGACAAGATAGAGGCGGATTACGTCTTATACGATTTAAGTCCAAACGTAGGAGGGCTAAATGAAGTGATGTTAATGTCAAGCGATTACTTTATCGTTCCTACGTCCCCAGATTATTTCTGCCTGCAGGCCATTAATTCTCTGGCAAAAAATATTACTAAATGGCATGGCGAGATAGAACAATTTAAAAAGGTTCACAATTTTGACAATAGACTGTTTCCTATTAGAAATTCTCCACAATTTTTAGGTGCAATCCAGCAAAGATATCGTCCACGTTACGAAAAACCAGGTGTATCATTTCAAAATTGGATTGATAAAATTAGAAACTCTATAAATCAGCGTCTTGTGCCTGCTCTTAAAAACATTGGATGTGTCACAGACAAAACAGCTGTAGAGGACGCATTACATGGAACCGAATTGCAGCCTTATGATTTGGCTCATATTGCAGATTTCAATTCTCTGATAGCTATTAGCCAACAATTATCGAAACCAATATTTGCTTTGAGCGATACAGACATCAAGCAAATCGGGAAAGTTTTTGGCCATGCGGAAATCACAATGGTAAACAGCAGGGATAATTTTGCTTCTTTGTTTAAATCATTAGGGGAGCGTGTTCTTCAACTAACCCCATAAACTACAGTTTTCATAAAAATTCAGTCATGTTTAATTTGACATATAGCAAATTCACTTTGCTTGTATACTTCCAAAGTGAATTTGCTAGCCTATTAAATTTTCTAATGAAACTGTGCCTCTTCCGTCGACCCTTTCAGCGCGCCGGTGGAAATTTCACCGCCCATGATCGTCTGCGCCACCTGGTCGAAATAACCCGTTCCCACTTCGCGCTGGTGTTTCACCGCCGTGAATCCGTCCTTCTCCGCCGCGAATTCCTTCTCCTGCAAATTGACATATCCCGTCATGCCGTGCGCCTTATACGCTTTGGCCAGTTCGAACATGCTATAGTTCAGTGAATGGAAGCCGGCCAGTGTAATGAACTGGAATTTATATCCCATGGCGCCCAGTTCCTTCTGGAATTTGGCGATTGAGATGTCATCCAGGTTTTTCCGCCAGTTGAACGAGGGCGAGCAGTTATAGGCCAGCATTTTGCCGGGAAATTTCTTATGCATGGCTTCCGCGAATTTCTTCGCCTCGTCCATGCCGGGAGTGGAGGTTTCGCACCAGATCAGGTCGGCGTAGGGGGCGTAGGCCAGACCACGTGAAATGGCGCATTCGATGCCGCCTTTCATTTCGTGGAACCCTTCGGAAGTGCGGGTTTTGGAGACGAACGCGGCGTCATACGGGTCGATGTCGCTGGTGATCAGGTACGCCCCGTTGGCGTCGGTCCGCGCCACCAGCACGGTCGGCACGTCGCAGATGTCCGCTGCCAGACGGGCGGCTTTGAGTTTATTGACCGCTTCCTGCGTCGGCACCAGCACCTTGCCGCCCATATGGCCGCATTTCTTGGCGCTGGCCAACTGGTCTTCGAAATGCACGCCCGCCGCACCGGCGTCGATCATGTCCTTCATCAGTTCGAACGCGTTGAGGTTGCCGCCGAAACCGGCTTCGGCGTCGGCGACGATCGGCTGCATCCAGTCGATCCCGTCCTTGCCTTCCGCGTGATGAATCTGGTCGGCGCGCAGCAGCGTCGCGTTGATGCGCCGCACCACTGCGGGTACGGAATCCACAGGGTATAAACTCTGATCCGGATACATGTGCCCGGACGTGTTCGCATCCGCCGCCACCTGCCAGCCGGAGAGATAAATCCCTTTCAGGCCCGCTTTCACCTGCTGCATCGCCTGATTGCCGGTCAGGGCACCGAGCGCGTTGACATACGGTTCCGTGCCGAAATAGTTCCAGAGTTTCTCTGCACCTCGCCGCGCCAGTGAATGTTCCACATGCACCGTGCCGCGCAGGCGGTCCACCTCGGAAGCGTTGTAATCCCGCGTAATGCCTTCCCAGCGTTTCGATGTTTTCCATTCCTGTTCGATGTCTTTGGCTGAACGCATAGAAATTAGTCTCCTGAAGATAAATAATATATCAGTTATATTGCATCGCAACAGGGTACATTGCAACCGCATCTGCGGTTTCGCCACCTCTCCCCATTGTGCTTAACAACCGTTTGTGCCATATCTGCCGCTATCAATGATTTAACTTTTGCGTAAAAAGCACATGTGAACATTTTATGACACCCATGATTTTTTCTATGTTTTTCGAAATTTTATGCTAATTTATGATATAATGGAAAAACAATCAGATTATTCCACTCTTCTTACTTCTGAAAATGATATTGTCTCGCAACTTGGTGAGCCTGAGCGTTTCAAAGTGAATGTCGACAGTCTTGTCGAATGGGATGGAACGCATTTTTCTCATGTGATGCGAAAGAAAACCGTGGAAGAAAAAAACCATGAAAAAACAGGGAATTTTTTTAAACAAATTACCGAACCTTTGATCAATTTTGTTTATATACCTCCCATGCAAGCAGCGGGATGGATCGGAGAACAATTCGGGCTGGATTTCAAAGGTGAAAAAAATATTGCTCAAGCGGCAGGAGTATTAACGCTGGGTGCGCTGGCAGGCAGCTATTTCTTCAAACCAGTGCGCTATGCAATACTTGGTCTTTGGGGGTTAACAGGCACGTTAGCAGCGTGTCTTACCATAAAAAATTCAATAGAAAATCCTCCAAAAATTGACAATTATAAAATCGACTCTAATGCACCGCATCTTTACCAGGGCTTGCCAAAGCTTGATGCCGCAGAACAGGTGGCGGCTTTCCGTGCTGCAGCGACGCCTGAAGAACGCAGCGAAACTTTCCATCAGGCGCGTTTGCAGGAAGAGCGTAATGCACATATACGTAGTGAATATCAACGCTCTTGATGGCAATAAGCGATTAGGTTCACATTGCGTCTGCGCCTCACTTGTGCCATATCTGCCGCTATGATCACCACGCCTCATACCGTTAAACCTGCCTCCAACCTGTTCGGTTTTTTGTCTACCCTTCAAGTACCTGTCCTTGATCTGGAAGACGCCCACATCCCATCCATCGATCCCGATTACCGTTTCGACGCGACGACGACGGAGGCTATCCTGGCGGGCTTCATCCACGGGATGCATGTCATGCTGCAGGGGTTTCACGGGACGGGGAA
>CBDFKY010000003.1:0-9226 GCA_965248995.1 Rickettsiales bacterium
CGCCGCGGCTCTCGCTTGCGTTCAGGAGTGCCTCACCCGCTACCGCCTGCCCGAGCCGACCCGTATCGCCGACAAATTATCGAAAGATAAAAGCGCACCCGCGCCGCTGCTTCTTTAAGATCGTTTAATGGTGTCTCAGCTAGCAAGACATTAGAGACTGTCATACCGGCGGAGGTCGGTATCCAGCAAAAAAACATGCCTGATGCGAAGCATCGCTTTACAAAAACAGGATATGTTCTGCGCACCGGAAGTCAAGGGCCGGATACCGGTCTCCGCCGGTATGACATACTGTAAACTATAGTCATTCCGATTTAAACCGTACGGTTTAAATCGGATAAAATGACTATAAACCTATAATTTATAGTGTTTTTATCCGAAAATTTTCGTACGAAAATTATTCGGAAACACTATATATAATTTTTACAAAAAGACCATCGCTAAAGCAGAAAATCATGCGCGCTAAGCGCATGCACATTCCCTAGAATCTCAAACGCGAAGCCTGACTTGGCATTGCTGACGATCGCGGCGCTGTCGTCTTCGTAATGGACGTTGAGAAAACCAGAAGCCGGGGCGGCGGCATCGAAGGAAACGCCTTTGAAGCCGAGGCCCGTTAAATCGAATTTGTCGCCATGCTCGAAATCATGTACGACGTCCATCGCCGTCTTCGTGCTGTCGCCGAGATGGCTGAAAACGAAAATATCGGCCCCGGTACCGCCGTACAGATCATCACGGCCCGCGCCGCCGTCGATCGTATCACGGCCGAACCCGCCCTCGACGGTATCGTTGCCCGCTTCTCCGAACAGCAGGTCGTTACCTCGGAACGTGGTGCTGCCGAAATCGAAATCACCGAACAGCAGGTCATTGCCTCCGCCCGCGAATACGGTATCGTTGCCGATACCCGTGTCGATCGTGTCGTTGCCGCTGCCCGCATAGACGAGGTCGTTCCCCCCGGCGGCGAAAATGGCGTCGTCGCCCGTGCCGCCGTAGAGCTGGTTGTTGCCCGCGCCTGCGTTGATGAAATCGTTCCCTTCCCCACCATACAGCGTGTCATTTCCTTCGCGCCCGGTGATGCTGTCGTTGCCGCTGCCCGCATCGACGAACTGGCCCTCCCTGACCGCCTGCTCGCTGATCGTCGTACCGTTGACGGGGTCCTGGATCACGACCAGCTTGCTGGTGAACAGGATGGTATCGTCCCCCGCCCCGCCATACACCCGGTTAGCGGCCGCGCCGCCGTCCAGCACGTCGTTGCCGGCCCCGCCGATCACTACGTCACGGCCCTCTCCGCCCGTAATCAGATCGTCACCCGAACCGCCGTCCAGGCTGTCGTTTCCTCTACCTCCTTCGAGGATATCGGCGCCCGCGCCGCCGTAAATGCTGTCGTCACCCGCGTCACCCAGCAGGAAATCCGCGCCGCCGCCGCCATACACGATATCGCTGCCCGCCCCAGCGAACACCACGTCATCTCCCGCACCCGCCTCGATGAAGTCATAACTCCCCGTTCCGATCAGTCCTTCCGCGTTTGCCGTTCCAGTAATATTCATGATGTACCTTTCAAGTGTTTTTTAAATAAAAAGAAGTAATGACGGTTATTAATATTAGATTAGAAAAGAAAACGTCAAGTTCTTTTTATTTTTCGCATTACGATATTCTCTGCATACGAATAAGATACTCTTCAAACATGGGAACCGTGAATGCTATATCTCCATGAGAGGGGCTGTAAATCATTCCCTTGTTAATGATCTGCGCCCGGCATGTGCCCAGCTTCTTGGGGCTTTCACCCATGATATCGGCGACGTCTGCCGAACGGTAAGGGCTTCTGCCGAGTTTTGCCATCGCACACACATATTCCCTTTCTTTTGGTGTCAGCCGATCGAAACGCACCCGGAAAAAACTGTCATCCAGCCTGCGCAGGGCCAGCGGGGTCGCCCGCTCGACATGTTCCGCGGTGATCGGGGAAACATCGGCGATATTCCAGGCCTGAAATCCCCATTCCTGCAGAAAAAAAGGATATCCGTGCGTTTTTTCCACGATACTCGCCAGCGCTTCGTCGGTAATCCGTTCCTCTTCTCCTAAAACAGGTTGCTGGATAGCGGCAATAGCGGATGTCCGGTCAAGGGCGCTCACCGGAGGGTAGTCGAAAAGCCGTTCCGCGTAAGATTTGGCATGCCCTGACAGCGCGGCGATCTGGGGCAGGCCCGCACCGAAAAACAGGAGAGGAAGATTTTTCTGATTCGTATGGTGCACGGCTACGATCAGCGCGGCGAGTTCTTCTTCCGAAAGATACTGCATCTCATCAATCAGTAGCGCCCACCCCTGCCCGGCTGCTTTCGCGGCCTCTGCGACCTTTATGAAAAGTTCGCTCAGATCATACTCCAGTACGCCGCTGTCCGCGCTGCCGGTAACCGGATCGACCGAGATCGAGGCGTCCCTTGCGGAAATGTTGAAAACGCTGGCAAAAGAGCGCAAACTCCCCATAGCGCTACGGCTCAACGCTTTCGCGCTTTCGACAAGCGATAATTTGCGCAAGGTCTGATGAATTTTCGGATAAATCATTTCTGCGAGCACCCTGTTTTCCGGCGCCTCGATGAAGGAAGTCTGATAGGAATAGGTCTGGGCCATGGACTCTATTTTTCTCAGCAACACCGTTTTTCCGACTCCTCTCAAGCCGAGGAGAATTTGTGATTTACTATGCCTCCCGCGCAGAATTCTTTGAAGAGCGATATCCGCCTCGGATAAGATAGCGTCCCTACCCGCTAATTCCGGCGGTTGATTACCGGCGCCCGGTGCAAAAGGATTACGTACAGGATCCATTATAATATCGTTTCTAACTTAATGCGGCTGTTTCTTATAAGGCAGGGACACGCTGAACCAGAAAGCCGATCCCTTTCCCACTGTACTTTCCACGCCGACTTTCCCACCCGTCACATCCGCGAGTTTGCGGCATATCGCCAGCCCTAATCCTGTGCCGCCAAATTTACGGTTGGTGGAGGTATCGGCCTGCGAGAATTTATCAAAAATATAGTCCTTCTTATCCAGCGGAATACCAATCCCTGTATCCTCTACACGTAAGTGTAGATGCTCATGCCGCAGAGTAATATACACTCATAATTTTATGAAGTATGATGTTGAATATGGAACAGAAAAAACGTCATCATTATGTACCCGTTACCTATCTTAATGGGTTTACGGATGAGCAAGGAACGCTATTTGCACGGCGTAAAGATAAACCAGAAATACTGTTACACTCAAAACCAGATGGTATTGCGTTTGAGAGATATTACTACTCTCAACCTCTGGAAAATGGAGAAAAGGACAACAACACGCTAGAAGATTTCTTCTCCAATCAGGTGGAAGGCTACTGGAACATGATGATGGCGGTTATTCGCAATCAACAGCCATTAACAGCAGACGTCATCGGGCATCTGATGGATTTTATAGTCCTTCAGCGTGTTAGGGTTCCCTTCCTACGGGATGCGATAGAATTACTTCATGCCGAACAGGTAAAACTCACATATCACTTTATACAAAAGCGCGGTAAGTTTGATTCCATCCCTTTACAAGGCGAATCTCTTAGCGTTGATGAATTAGAGGTTTCTATTGATCCTCACACGTCATTATTAGCAATGGGCACTCTTTCGTCTGGCTGCTATAAACTGCTTAATATGCTTGGCTTTTGGATTCTCAAAAATGAAACAGACGTGCCGTTTATCACAAGTGATAACCCCGTAATTTACTATGATCCCAATCCGCTAAATGACGAATGTCGTCCTTATACGATTGACCGCAATGCACCGCGTATTCAGTTTTTCTTTCCCTTAGATAGCTGGCATTTGCTAGGCGGACATACCGATTTCAGAAATGAATATATGCAATACGGCATACCTTACTTGCAGCAATCCGAGAACCTAGCAATAGCTGCCATGAATGAGTTAATAGCTCAATTTTCCTATGCGATTGTATTTTCAAAGGAGGATAACATACAAAATCTGGTGAAAAAATATGCTGAGTATTCACCGATTGCAGAATTTTCACGAGTACAGATGCAAAATGGGGACGCGCTAATAGCAAATTTTGTTTTTGGCAAGCGTCCCAAAAAACAAAAATGGCAATCTCAAAAATCATGAAATAGAAAATATAGCCCATTCAGGGCGCGTTATGAAACGGAAACTTATAGTGGAGTCTAGCTTTACCATTGTAGATTACGCTAGATAATTCTAGATTTCACTATATTTGTGAAGCGATGATTTCGGCGAAATTCATTCACCCCTTCCGCTGATCCGTTGCGCCAGCGCGGCCGACATGAACGCGCCGAGGTCCCCGTCCAGCACGGCCTGCGTGTTGCCGGTCTCATGCGCGGTGCGCAGATCCTTCACCAGCTGGTACGGATGCAGCACGTAAGAACGGATCTGGTGCCCCCACGCGTTGTCGGTTTTTTGCGCGTTGAGCGACTGGGCCGTGTTTTCCCGCGCCTGCAGTTCCAGTTCATACAGGCGGGATTTAAGCATCGACATCGCTTCCGCCTTGTTCTTATGCTGCGAGCGTCCGCTCTGGCATTGCACCACCGTATTGGTCGGCAGGTGGGTGATACGCACGGCGCTGTCGGTCCGGTTGACGTGCTGCCCCCCGGCCCCGGAAGCGCGGTAGGTATCGATCCGTAAATCCTTCTCTTCGATGACGATGTTGATGGTGTCATCGACCACCGGCGTCACCCAGACGCTGGAAAAGCTGGTATGTCGGCGCGACTGGCTGTCGAACGGGGAGATGCGTACCAGCCGGTGTACGCCGCTTTCCGTCTTCGCCCACCCGTAAGCGTTATAACCGGTGATTTTCACCGAGGCCGACTTGATGCCCGCTTCCTCGCCGTCCTGCTCATCGACCATCTCGGTCTTGAATCCCCGGCGTTCCGCCCAGCGCAGATACATGCGCAGCAGCATCAGCGCCCAGTCCTGGCTTTCCGTGCCGCCCGCGCCGGAATGGATTTCCAGGAAGCAGTCGTTCCCGTCCGCTTCGCCGGAAAACAGGCTTTCCGTCTCCAGTGTCTTGAACGCGTCGCTGACCCGTTCCAGTTCCTTTTCCGCTTCCAGCAAGGTGGTGCTATCACCCTCCTCTTCCGCCAGCTCGGCGAGGCCGTACGCGTCCGCGTAAGCCTGGTCCAGGCCCCGTACCCGCTCGATCATCGTCTGCAGGGCGGTGCGTTCTCTGAGCAGGGCCTGCGCGGCTGCCTGGTCGTTCCATAACGCCGGGTCCTCGGCGCGGACGTCCAGCGCGTTCAGTTTTTCAAGCGCGGTATCCCAGTCAAAGATACCTCCGTAGCAACGCCTGGGAGCGAAGGATGAGGGTGCTTAACTGTTCGATTTCCGCTTTCATGATGTATGGTTCCTTGAAGATTAATAAAGCCCGCCCGTACCGGCGCTGGCCCCGCCGGCGGGTTGATAATTGCGGCTCCGGCGCTCTTCCAGCATACGGCCTGGGTGGCGGGGAGGAAGGTTCTGCCAGTTTTGCTGCTGCGGATAGGCGGGGTTGCCGGGATAGGGCTGCGGGACAGGTCGGCGCTGGTCATATGGATTCACGGCGGCAGCGTTGCCTGACGGTGGATAAGAGGAGCCTTGGATCTGCGCTCCCGGCGGCGTGCCGCCCAGCGGGGTGCCGCCCAGCGGGGTGCCGCCCAGCGGGGTACTGCCTAACGTATAAGCGGTGGAAGGATGGTAGTTCGGGGGTAGCCCGCTCTGCTGCACCCCGCCCGGCGCCGTTTGTGGAGATTGCGTCCCTCCTTCCCCTCCGGGCGCATAAATCTGTCCGTCGGGTCCGTAGGTCTGGGAGCGGTAGGCCTGATTGCCGTAATCGTAATCGACGAACTGGTCTTTTCCTTCTTCCGGCGCCCGTTCGTCGCTCGGTTCCGCCACCTTCATCTCCTCGCCGGGAATGAAGATCGGCCCGCCGGTGACGAAGGTTTCGGTGATTAAACTGCCCGTCCCGGCCTGCCACGGCAACGCGGGCACCCCGCTATAGCGGTCCACGCTCAACTGCAATATCCCTTCCGGCTTGACCACCGCCGGCGGCTCACGGTCCTTATAATATGCCTGCATGAATTCGATGAAGGCGGGCAGCGCCACCGCGCCACCGGTTTCCTTCTTGCCCATATTGCGGGGCGTATCGAATCCGAGATACGTGCCCACGACGATTTCCGGCGTATAACCGACGAACCAGGCGTCACGGCTGTCGTTAGTGGTGCCGGTCTTGCCCGCCACCGGAAACCCGAGGATTTTCGCTTTGGTGGCCGTCCCGCGCTGGACCACCCCTTCCAGCAACTGCTCCATCTGATAGGCGATGCGCGGATCGACCACACGCTCGCGGGTGTCGGCGATGGCCGGTGGAGCGCTTCCGCCGTGCACACCTTCTTTGGCACCGCTGTTACAGCCTTCACAAGGCCGTATATCGGCGCGGTAGATGGTGGCGCCGGAACGGTCATCCACCCGTTTGACCAGCACCGGCTCCACTTTCAGGCCGCCGTTCGCCAGCATGGCGTAGGCGGTTACCAGACGCAACACCGTGGTTTCATAGGACCCGAGCGCGATGGAAAAATTGCGCGCCGGATGCGGATAAATCCCGAACCGCTCCGCCACGGACTGGATCGCCTTTATGCCGAGCATCTGGGCGAGCCGCACCGTCATGGCATTGTGGGATTTCTCCAGCCCCATGCGCAGTGTCGCCGCCCCGAAATACTGTCCGCCGTAATTGACCGGGCGCCAGGGCGGCAGCCCCGGCCCCTGCGGCAGTTCGATCGGCGCGTCCAGCACGATGGAACTCGGCGTGAACCCCCGCTCCATCCCTGCCAGATACACGAACGGCTTGAAGGAGGAACCGGGCTGCCGGTTCGCCTGCGTGGCGCGGTTGAACTGGCTCCGCCCGAAACTGCTATACCCTCCCGTCATGGCCAGCACCTCTCCGGTCTGCGGCCGCATGGCCACCATCGCCCCGCTGACTTCGGGAATCTGTTCCAGCGCCCATTGCGTAGCAATCTCTCCGTACGGGGACACGAGCACCACGTCCCCGGTCTTCAGCACGTCGGAAGCACGTTTAGGCGCGGCACCAAGTCCGCCTGAAGAAAGCGCCGGACGCGCCCATTTCATGGCGTCGAGAGGAATGACATGGGTGAGATGTTCGTCGTCTCCCGCATCCTTCCCACCCGATGCGTCCGGGATGGGGTCGGGCAAAAAAGCGATCGTGGCATTGGCGGCCCCGGTCCCCATCACCACGGCGAGACGTTGTTTATCGTATCTCGGCGTATCTTTCGCCAGCAAGGCGAGCGCGTCCTGCCAGCCGTTCAGGCTTTCCAGATGCAGCAGAGGCCCGCGGTACCCGTGCCGGCGGTCATACGCCACCAGCGTATGGCGGAGCGACCGGTCCATGATGGCCTGCAGATCGGGATCGGCGCTGGTCTTGACGAAGAGATTGCCCTTGTAAAGCGCGTCCTCGCCATATTTCTGCAGCAGCCAGCGCCGCACCTCTTCCGAATAAAAAGGCGTCGCCGGCGTCGCGGGCGCGCGCGAGGCGAGGAAATTCAGCGGCGTGGCGAGCGCCCGTTGAACTTCGGCGCTGTTGATATAGCCGTCTTCCGCCATGCGCCCGAGCACGTAATCGCGGCGCGTCTTCGCTTCCTCGGGACGGTGGCGTGGATCGTAGTAAGCGGGCGCCTTAGGCATGGCGGCGAGCAGCGCCACCTCCTCGGTGGAAAGCTCCCCCAGTTCCTTGCCGAAATATTCATCCGCCGCCGCGGCGACCCCGTACGCCCCCATGCCGAGATAAATTTCATTGAGATACAGCTCCAGGATTTTTTCCTTCGAATAGGTCTGCGTGATGCGCAGCGCCAGGATCGCCTCCTTGATCTTGCGGTCGTATGATTTTTCACGGGTAAGCAGGAAGTTCTTCACCACCTGCTGGGTGATGGTGGAACCGCCGACCAGCGAATGCGTACCGGTACTGTAATTGCGCAGATTGGCCGCGAACGCCCGCAGGATGCCCATCGGATCGACCCCGCGGTGGGTATAGAAATTCTTATCCTCCGCGGCCACGAACGCCTGCACCACTTTTCCCGGAATCTGGCGGAACGGTACGAAAATACGCCGCTCCTTCGCATATTCCGCCATCAGCGAGCCGTCCGCGGCATATAGCCGAGTCATGCCCGCCGGTTGGTATTTGGCGAGCTTGCCGCTGTCCGGCAGTCCTTCCGAATAGAGATGAAACACGACGATCACCGCAATGGCGACCAGTACCAGCCCGGTGACGGCCACGCTGGCGAGGTAAATGAGAGGCCGCGCCAGATAACGCGACGCCCTGGATTTTCGCCGCCCGGCCGGTGCGAACGCGCGCGGCGAAACCGAAGCGGAAAGCGTGGCTTCCGGCGGGGCGGGATCGGGTTCTTTCGGCAATGGCGGAAAATCATCCATAATGGGCGCAATCTGCCAGAATCGGTGATTTTTAACAAGGGGCAAGTTCTGCAACCGTTTCCGGCCCTTTTTTCAAAAAAAAAGCAGCGTTGCCGCTACCTGACTTTAATAATCCATAATTTGTAAGCTGCCAGGAGGACGAGTACTAGTCCCAACCGAAACCCTGTCAAATGATAGGGCAGGGTCGATGAGTTGAAGCCAAGCATTAAAATGACTCCGATAAGTCCGATCATCGCCCATGCGTCGCGCGTGAAAAACGATTTATTTTTCGGCATGTCGAAACCCAAATTCAGAGAGATAACATTACGTTAATAAATCTATCCTAGCAACAGTTTTCACTTTGCGGTGCCGGGGCCGCGAGCTTATAGATTCACAGCACCTGCAGCAGCGGCAGGCGGTGCACCACAGTTTGCGACAGATTTTCGATGTCGATGCCGGTTTTTCACAAGACTGTAAAACGGATATAGTCGTTCGCCTTTAAAATGTTCCATTTTATAAGGCGATAAAACGACTATACTTATATATTTTATAGTGATTTTATCGCATTTATAATTCCCATAAAATGGGGAATTATAAATGCGAATCACTATAGTTTAAGGAGAATCAACCCGCCGGACAAAAAAAGAGCCTTGGCGGTAAGCGCAAGGCGTAAGAGAATCAGGTTTTTACTTAGAGGGAGGCGGTGAATCTGACGGTTTCCTCGCGCACGATGTCGCGAATCCGTTCAAATTCCAGCGCGGTTCCGGTTTGCGGGCTGACCACCATCACTCCGGCGGGTC
>CBDFKY010000004.1:0-233407 GCA_965248995.1 Rickettsiales bacterium
GAAGGAAGCCCTCGTGAAATTACAGGAGGAAGGGAAAATTCCTGAAGAGGAAGTCGCCCGTATCCTTGCCACCAGTGGGGATATGGAGAAGAAAGATCCGGCGGCCGGCGGGACGAACGGCGCGAATTCACAACGTAATCATTCCAGTTTTTAAACGAGGGCGGCAGGTGATGAAACTGGAAGCGGTCATGGATGAATTCCTTCTGAAACGGGGCTCCGACCTGTTTTTCACGTACGGATATCCGCCGGTCATGAGGGTAGAGGGGCAGATGGTGCCGCTCGACGACATGCCGGTCGATGACGGCGCCATCACCATGGTGATGCAGGCATTGCTGGATGAAAACCAGATCGACGAGTTTGAGAGCACGCTGGAACTCAATGCCATCAAATCCTGGTACGGACGCGCCCGCCTGCGCATCAACGTCTTCCGGCAGCAGCAGCATAACGCGTTCGCTATCCGCCGGGTGGAAACCCGCATCCCGACCCTGGATGATCTGGGATTGCCGAAGATTTACAAGGATCTGATCATGGCGAAACGGGGACTGGTGCTGGTGGTGGGGCAGACAGGCTGCGGAAAATCCACCTCGCTTGCCGCGATGATCGGGCACCGGAACACTTATGGGCAAGGGCATATCATCACGATTGAGGACCCGATCGAATTCGTGCACCAGCACCAGAAATGCGTGATCTCGCAGCGCGACGTGGGGATCGATACCTATTCGTTCGGCATGGCGCTCAAAAACGCGCTGCGCCAGACGCCGGACGTGATTTTGATCGGAGAGATACGGGACCGGGAAACGATGGAAAGCGCGGTGGCTTTTGCGGAAACAGGGCATCTGTGCGTCAGTACGCTGCATTCCAACAATGCCAACCAGGCGATCGAGCGGATCCTGAATTTTTTCCCCGTCGAAGTGCATAAGCAGATTCTGGCGAACCTCAGTTTCAACCTGCGGGGCATCATCTCACAGCGGCTGGTGGAAAACGTGCACGGAAAACGGTCGCCCGTGGTGGAGGTGATGCTGAACGAAGGGCTGATCCGCGACCATATCCATCTCGGCAATATCACGATGATCAAAGAGGAAATGGAAAAACACCAGGATCGCGGGATGCAGACCTTCGACCAATCGCTGCTGGAACTGTATAAACAGGGGACGATCACGGAAGCGATGGCGCTGCGGGAATCGGACAGCGCCTCCAACCTGCTGATGCGCATCAAGCAGAACGACAACGTGCATAAGTTCAAGACGCACGAGTCCGGTATCACCGGAGTGGGAATGTCGGCGTATCATACGCCGCAGAATGATTTCTGATAGGTCGCTTCTGGTTAGAACGCCAGCAGCCCGTGTATCCGCGCGAGCGTGTCGAACCCGACCTGACGGTAAAGCTGCAGGGCGGTGCGGCTTTCGGCGAGGTGGTCCGTAAAACGTGACAGGCTCTGGACGATACGGATGATATCTTCTTCAGCAGGCGGGCCGCCCGCCGTTTCGCAGGCGCTCATCAGTGCAAGGGTGAGCGTGGCGTAGCGCATCGCAAGCAAGGTGGCGCGGTCGGCCAGCGTGTCTCCCGGGCCTGCGAAAGGGAAAGTGGAAGCGGAAAGCTGGGCGGCAAGCAGGCGGGAGAGCAAGGGGGCAAGAGCGGGCCGGTAATGGAGTTTCCAGCGTTCCTGCATCTGCTGGAGGGCGGTGGCGCTGGACTCCGAAACCAGAAGCGTGACCATGACGGGGTCCACCGTCACCTGCAGGCCGGCGATCATCTCCCGCAAGGTCTGTTGCAGTCGGAGGGAAGGAGCATGGGTGCTGGCCCCGATCAATGCCAGAAGCACGTTCAGCAGGTTGAAAGAGTCGGCGGCGTGGGATTCGGGGGCCGGTAGGACGGGGTGCGGCTGCCGGAGATGCAGGGAAGCCATTTCCGCCCAGCAGGCAACGGGCAGTTTTTCCAAGGACTGGCAGAGGGAAAGGAGGTGCAGGATGACGTGTTCCGGCGGAGTATCCGCCTTAAGGACTTCATCAATCACCATCAGATGAAGCTGCCACGCTTCGGCGACGTCCATTCCTTCCGGCAGGTAATCTCTCAGCGTCACCGGTAACCGTTCTGCCGGTTCCGTGCGGGTGGAAAAAGATTCCTCCCGCGGTGCGAAAAGTGCCAGCCGGGCGATTTCTGGACAGGAAAGGGCGGCGGAGACGATTTCACGCTCGCCGAGCGTCCGGGTAATACGCGGATAAAAATGGCAGGCGTCGCTTAGAAAATCGGTGCCGCGTTGACGCTGAATTCCACACCAGCCGTCTTCATATTTGACGCAGTAATCCGTAGAGATATTCCGTCGCATGACGGCGTCATCCCCTTCCGCCACCACCGCCTCCAGTAATTCAGGGGCCTGATGTTCGTATCGCTCGATGGTCGGTGTATCCACCTGCATACTCCACCCTTTGCAGCAGGTGTCGGGGCAAGCGGCTCCGATACAGACGAAATCCCGCACCATCCACGAGCGCGTGACGGTATGGGCAGCGTCCATGTTCATGAAAGGGGTTGGATCATCTCACCGCCGAGTGGCTGGCGCACGAGGTAGGCGTTGTTGCGGAGCACCGCCTGCGTGCCGCGCATCCGCCGCGTATCCAGGAATACGGGCGCGCGGGCGTTGACGGACAGGCGCACCTGGCTGCTTTCACGGTACACGTTGACGATCAGGTACAGTTCCAGATGTTCCGGACTGATCTCCAGATCCGCCGCCGCTTCGACGATATCCTGCTTGACGATGATCTCATTCTCTGCCGCCAGCGGCAGGGTGATGAACGACAGGCCGTAATCGTCCAGCGACTGCAGCAGGCGGAAGCGGGCGAATTTTTTGGCGGGAAAGTTCAGCAGCTTGAACAGGTTGCGTTCCGGCATCCCGAGCAGGCCTTTTTTCAAAGATCATCGGGTTTTCGTGGGTGATGGTGATCCTGCCGAAACGCGTCTCGATCTCTTCCGGGGCCCGCGCCTCACCGATCAGGCGGCCGGAAAGCGGATCGTCCATATGATTAAGCGGCTGCGACATGATGGCTCCTGCCTCGGCTAAGGTGTGGCCGGCTATAGCGTGGCCGACTGAACTGGTTGCGTAACTCATTGTACCCTCATCGTGTTATTGTGCAATAGGTTTTCAAAATGATGGAGAATTCTTAAACGGAGGAAATCCGACAGGCGCAGGCTGCTGATCTTGGCGAATACCTGGAACGTGGCCTGCAGAGTCGCCTGATCGATGGCCACCTTGGAAGCGGCGTCCACCTGGTCGACGTTGAGGATTTCCTGCGACACGCCCGTATAATACAGTTCCGTATCCTTCTGGCGGGCGGTGACGCGGTCCACTTCCGTGCGCTGGGACTGGACGCCGGCGCGGAGCGCATTGATGTCTTTGAGCGCGTCCTGTATTTGGTCCGTCGCCGTGTTCAATTCGGTGGTATTCTTATCCGCATCGCCCTTCAGTGAAAGCGAGATGGCCGCGAACAGTTTCTGAAACGCCGGGTTATCGGCGCGGGCTTTGTATTCCAGGTCGATATTGTCCTGCACGCGCGTGACGACGTTCTGCTTGCCGCCCCGGTAATAATGGTCGTCCGGTACGCCCGGCGTCACCGCTTCGGGCACATCCGGATCATCGATGACGGGAGGGACGTCGGTCTGCGTACCGCCGAACAGGTACCTTCCCTCGACGTTGACGTTCAGTTCCTTGGCGATGGAAAGCCGCAGACCTTTCAACTGTTCGCCGAACGAAATACTGTTGGCGGCGGCCGGGTTGTTGCGCAGCGTCACCAGACTCGCGACCTTGTCGCCGAGGTCGATGATCGCGCCGAGCGACTGTTCCTGCGTCTGCAGGCGGCTGGTGGTCTCCGCGTTGTTATCCTGATACATCTTCAGGCGCTTGACTTCTTTTTCTAGCCCGGTCAACTGCTCGACCTGGCCGGTGTAGGTCTGGAAGTTGCGCCCCTTCAGGCCGCTGGAGACCTGATCCTGCAGGTTAGCAAGATCTCCCTGTACCTTCTGGAAGTTGCCTATGGCGTTGTTGTAGACCGACAGGGTTGGAAACGCGGGTGATTTCAGTCATGGTGCTTGTATCTCCTTACTCGATTCGGTTTTACTGTACCGCCTGGAACAGCGCATCGAACATGGCGTTGGCCACCGTGATGATGCGCGCCGAGGCGGTATAGGCATTCTGGTAGATCGTCGTATTGGCGAGTTCTTCATCCACGTTCACGCCGGAATAAGAATTCATGCGCTGCGTGAAGCCGTCGAGCAGCGTGCTCTGGCCTTTGGCGGTAGTTTGTGCCGTGGTGGCGTTAGACGCCATGGAGCCGAGGATTTCTCCCGCATAGCCGCCGAAGGTCTGGGTGGAGGAATCCAGCCCGCCCGCCGGGGCGAAAGACTGCGCGGCGATATCCAGTTTCGCCAGCGCCTGCGCGGTGCTGTTGTTACCGGCCTTGCGCTCATAGGTATAGAGCGGAGTGGCGTTCGGATCGGCAGGCTGGTTGGTGCGTTCCAAATTGCCCACTGAAACGAGGCTGGAATTATCGACCAGCCGCTGTTCCACCGCCAGATTCAGGGCACTGCCCTTGACCGTATCGCCCGTCGGGGTGGAGACGTTGCTGTTGAAAAAGTTATTGAGCTCGAAATAATGGGAGAATCCGCGGTTGGTACCCGCCGCCGTTGGGGAGGTGGAAGTGGTGCCCAGCTGTTTGCTGTCCATCGAATCGATGGCGATGGTGTTGTTCGGGTCGTAAGTCACCAGTTTGAGGTAGCCTTTCTGATCCTGATATTTCCCATTGACCTGCGGCAGTTCCACCCCGTTCGCGTCCACCAGAATGGCTTTCATGTAAGGCGTACTGCTGGTCGGGATGCTGCGTACGCCGTTACCGCCGCTCACCGCGGTGTTGTTGTACCGGTCATTGCGAAGCCCGGTCTGCGTATTGGGAATGCGGTAGGTGATCGTCGTGAGTTTCATATCACTCAGGTTACTGTTGTCATTGGAGTGGGGAGGCCACTTTCACCTGGATATCGTAATAAGTGGAATTAGGCGCGCCGCTCAGGTTCGCGGTGATGGCTCCGTTGTCGGTCGTGCGGCGTTTGTCGCCCGCTGTGATGGTGTCGTATTTGGGAATGACCTTTTCCGTCCCGGCGATAGTGACGCCGGTCGTCGTGGCGGCGGACAGCGTATCGACGCTGAAACTGTTAGCGGTGGCGTTCTTCACCACGAAATACTGGCCGAAATTACTGGCGGGAATACCGCCGATCGGCCCTGCCGGCGGTTCGAGATAGACGATGTCGCCGTTTTTCAGGCCGTTATTGGCGGCATTGACGGTGACGCCCGGCACGCCCGTCGTCGTATTATACTGGCTGACGGTAAGCGCCGGACGGGTGGTGCTGACGTTGGTGACATTGGCGCCCGTATCGTCGAGCACCTGTACATCGGAGACGAAAAAATCGGTATCTTTCGCGGAAATATTTTCCAGGTCGAAGTCAAAGCTGAAGGTCGATGGGGAACCGTTCGGCAGTTTATCCGTTTGCGAGGCGAGCTGGATATTGCTCAAATTGCCCAGATTCGCCTTGATGGCGGGAGGGTTATAGTAATTGTTGATCTCGTCGATGATCGACTGCACGCTTGGCTGCCCCTTGCCAGTGCCGCCGTCCAGCTTGGAGAGATCAATGGTAAGCGGACGCACGCCGGTATATGTTTCGTTATTATATGGAGAAGTGAGGGGCTTGCCTTCCTTGTCCAGCACCGCGAGCTGGATCTTGCCGCTCCAGTCGGAAACATCCTGCGCACTGACCGCCCGCGTGCCGGTCAGTTCATCCGCTCCCGGATAGGCCGAGCCGGCATTATGTACCGCGTTGAAGTTGTCCCGCAATACCGAAGCCAGCTGGTCGAGCTGGGCCAGCGCATCCGGAATCTTCTTGTCCCGCTGGTCGAGCAGCGCCTTGATTTTGCCCTGTGTCAGGTCGGTCTTGACCGACCCCTCCACCCCGCCGGAAACCAGCACCTGCGGCGGTACCAGCCGTTTGCCGGCCTCATCCAGCCGGTAGACGTTGATCGGCTTGATCGGGTTGCCGTCCTCCAGGTCGCTGACGGAGCGGATCTGGTCGTAGCTGACCTCATAGGCGGACTGATCCAGCAGCGGAATACCGTTCGCCGTGTAGATATAGACCTGATTCTGGTCCTGCGTGAGGACGTCGACGTCCATCAGCGAGGAAATCTTGCTCACGATCTGGTCCTGCTGGTCCTGCAGGCCGCTGATCGGGTTGCCGAGCACGGAAGCGTTGGAGATGGCGCTGTTGATATGGTCGAGCTGGCCGAGCAGGTCGTTCAGGCTGGTAACGGATTCGGAAATGTCCTTGTCCGCCTGCAGCCGTAAATCTTCCATCGATCCGGCCAGGCCCGACACTTCGCGGGACAGCGTGGCGCCGGTATCCACCGTCTGCTGGCGGAAGGACGTGCGTTCCGGCGTTTCCGCCATGGACTGCACCTGATTGAAGAAAGTGGAAATATATTCATCCAGGCTGTTGGTGCCGCCCGGTTCGCCGAGCAACACTTGCGCCCGGCCATAATAATCATCGTTGGTGTTCGCGTTGGAGGTAACGGACGTCTGGGTGCGGATGCTGCGCTGTAAATAGGTATCGACCTTGCGCACTACGTCATCGATCTTCACCCCGTTTCCCACGTTCTGGTTGCCTACATACACCGCCGATTGCTCAAGGGTTTTGCGCGTATAGCCGTCCGTGTTGGCATTGGAAATATTCTGCGCCACGACACTCAGCGCCCGCTGGTTGACGTTCAGGCCGGACAGGGCATTATTGATCGCAAGTTCGAGGCTCATAAGCTATCCTTCTATTATAGTCGCCGATGGTAGAGAGTGCCGCTCCCTCCTTGAGGGGGAGCGGGTAAGACAAGACCGAAGGTCGCAGGCGAATCGTGGGGGGATGACAGCAGAGAAAAAGCCCCCCCACCAAAACACGTTGTGTTTTGACTCCCCCTCAAGGGGGGAGTTGTTCCGTATCACCTTATTGACCAAATATCTCCTCATGTTTAAATCGATCGGTTCAGTGACAGCGACACGGACGGATCACCGGCCCGTTGCCCCTTGCTGGTGTAAAAACTCTGGCGGGCGCTTTCGTTGGCGAGCTCGGTAATCGCTTCCACCACCTTGGCGTTGACTTCTTTCGCCACCATCAGGCGTTTATAATTTTCCCCCAGTACCAGATTGAAAATCTCTACCAGCTGATAGAAATCATCCTCCTGTTCCTCGTTCATCTCGGTACGCAGGCGATTGCGGCGGGCCATCAGTTTCTGCTGTTTTTCCAGCGCGTCGACCAGCGCCTTCTTTTCCGACTGCAGGGAGGCGACCCCGGAAATCTGCATCGCGTCCAGGTAATCCGCTTCCTGCGCCAGCAGTTGGGCGAGGCGGGCGATCAGCAGTTTCAGCATTTCGAAACTGATGGTTTCCGGCTGGTGGATGGCGGAAGCCGCCGCCTCCGCCAGTTTTTTCATATCCAGTTCGTAATCCTGCATGGAGATCGCTTCGTCGATCACCGAAGCGATGGAAAGGCGGGGGTCCGTTGCGGGCGCTTCCACTTTGGGGAATTTCGTCTTAAGAGAGCTGGCCATAATGTTTTTTCACCTCCTGATTCTGCAATAATTGCCGGGTCACTTGATCAGCGACGCCGATGCCGCCGTTCTTCGCCATCAATTTACCGTATTCGTCGATCATCATCGAACGATAGACGTCTTCCGCCTGACCGCCGCCGAATATCTCGTTGGTGCCGACGCCTGCGAACATATGATCCAGCATCTGCGAGATGAATACCGCCTCGAATTCCTGCGCGGCCTTCTTCACCTGTTTCGGATCCTGCGTTCCCTGTTTCTGAAGGCGGGCGATGCGTTCCGCTGCCACGTCCATGCTGCCGCTGCGTTCGGCGCTCAACATTCTCGCATCACTGTCACTGCGTATTTGCATTCCTGCCTCCTACCGTGTCTCGATTTCCGCCTGCATCGCGCCGGCGGCCTTGATGTTCTGCAGAATCGTAATCAGGTCACGCGGGCCGACGCCGAGCGCGTTGAGGCCGGTGACCAGGTCACGCAGTGTCGCACCTTTTGGAAGGATCGCCACCTTGTTTCCGCTGTTTTCGTCCACGGTGATGTCGGTTTGCGGCACCACTGTGGTTTGCGCTCCCTCCGGGGCGAAGGCGCCCGGTTGGGATACGGCAGGTTTTTCCTCCACTTTCACCACCAGGTTGCCCTGCGCCACGGCCACCGTGTCGATGCGGACGTTCTCGCCCATCACGATGGTGCCGGAGGCTTCGTCGATGATGATGCGGGCGGGCTGGTCGGTGGTCACTTCCAACGGTTCGATATCGGCAAGGAGTGTGGTCACGTCGCCCTGATACGATCCGGGAACGGTCAGTTCCACCGTGCCGGGGTCGGAGACGCGGGCCGTACCGGGGCCGACGCGGGCGTTGATCGCGTGCATGATGCTGCTGGCGGTAGTGATGTCGGGGTTGCGCAGGCCGAGACGCAACGTGTTCATCTTGTTCAGGTCGAAGCCGATTTCACGCTCCACCGTCGCGCCGTTGGCGATATACGCATTGGTCGGCACGCCTTTGGTGATCGAAGTGCCGGAATCCCCCGCCACGCTGAAACCACCGACGGAAAGGGCACCTTGCCCCACGGCATAGACGTTCCCGTCCGCGCCGAGCAGCGGCGTGGCGAGCAGCGTGCCGCCGAGCAGGCTTTTCGCATCGCCGAGCGCGCTGACCGAGATATCCACCTTACTGCCGGAACGGGCAAAGCCCGGTAGGGTCGCCGTGACCGTCACGGCGGCGACGTTGCGGGTTTTCAGGCTGGTGCCGCGCGTATTGACGCCCTGGCGTTCCAGAAAGGCGATCAGGCTCTGTTCGGTGAACGCATTGTTCTGCAGCCTGTCCCCCGAACCGTTCAGGCCGACTACCAGCCCGTAGCCCAGCAGGATGTTATCCCGGATGCCTTCCGTGGTGACGATATCCTTTATACGCGCCGCGTGTGCGGCATGCCCCACCGTCAGGAGCACGTATAAAAACGTTACGGAGCAACAAAGGAATAACCGGCTCAATTTCATGTTATCTCCATATGCTAATATCATGCCACATACGAAACATGCTTTTTTAAATTTTATTCTCTGAAATTTGGTGACTTTTCTCTATTGCTTTTATATTTTCTATATTCACAAAAAATTTATCACTATTATTACGTATAAAAAACTAAGAACTTTTCCCTAAGAAAAAAATAATCAATATTAAATATATAGGCTTATGGCACATACTCCTCATTCTAAAACAACCAAAATTACGACGGGAGAGCACATAAAAGCCAATGGGCAAAGCTTAGGAGGCGCACAGTTTACCCGGGGAGAGCAATATGATGAGAATCAAAAATTAATATCTAAAAAAATATACGGTACCTTTATACGAGGTACTCATGACGAAGCACACGGGATTTCATTACTTGTTGCCGAAGGACTTGGTCTGGATGTCGGTGACGTCAAGTTATTCTCGTTGGCAGATGAAGGAATGGCTGATTTTTTAATTGCCCCTTCTTATTCTAAAACATTGAATCCATTGCATTATGACGAGGTGAATCCCTCCAATGCATTCATGGAGATGATTTATTCCGACCTATATCTGGTTGCTAAGCAGGAAATCATCAAAAGCGCGGATAAAAGTCAGAAAGCCCTGCTGAAGGACATGTTCAAATATCCGACGCTTAAAAAGGACGCCATTCCTTACCTCGAGGAAGGACTCGACAGGGTGTTTCCCACTTGGAGGGATCATCTGAAACTGCTGTGTGAAGCGCAACATAAGATGTGGTGCCTGGGTGAAGTGCTTGAGCAGCATCATCCAGATATTTTCAAGCCGTTTCGTCTGGTGGCGGACGGTGAACAATTAAAAGTGAACGAACTTTATCGTGACCCGCGGGAAGGAAAGGAAGGCGCATATCTGACGGGTCCCCTCCGTACGGAACCGTTGCAAAATGCGACGGCATGGGAACAGAATCCTGAAAGCATTCACAGCGACGTGTTCGATGCGGAAAAGTTACGTTTTCAAATTCTTGAGCACGGCTCCCGGTCGCGCAAGCTGAACATGCCGTTTAAGATTCAGGACATACTCGATGACGCCGGTGTCAGCTATACTCCGGAAACGCTGGAGCGGATTGTCCACTCGGAGGCATTGAAACCGTTTTCAGCCGAACAGCCCAGATATGTTACGATGTTCAACCGCGCCAGACGTGACAAGGGAGAGCAGGATATCGCGCCGGAAGAGCTGGAAGGGCGGTTTTATATCGATCACGCAAGCAGACTAAATTTTATTTTTGCATTGATGGGCGCGCTGGATCCGCAATCCATCGCGGATGTGGTGGCAGGCGACCATACCTACGAAATCACGTATGGACTGGATATGGCGGATTTGCCGACGGCTTTCGTCGAAGCGAAAAAAGATCCTGAAGTGGCGGCGCTCGTCTCCCAGATTAACTCGGTGCTGAAGAGTTATCCCGTTTTTTTCAGAGAAGGCGAACTGGATCCGAAAGAGGCTCTCGCCTTTAAAGCACCCGACCTGGCAGAAATAACCGGGTCGGATGATCCGGTCATGCTGTCGGCCGAAATCAAATACGCCCAGTATTTTCTCTCCAGGATCGTGGAAGCGGACCTGAATCATTACGGCCGCGATATCACGACGCCGGAATATCGCCATGAATTGGAAAACAGGACGGAGGTACGCCATCTGCTGGGTAAAGTAAGGGCACAAAAAGCCGAGCTGGAAGAACTGCACGGCATTTCCGACCCCTTGCTGAACTACTGTAAAACACTGGACAAGGAAATCGACCGGATCGTTGAAAAGTTTCCACAAGTCGGCAGCCTGCTGCGTGAACTCGGCGTGGCGGACCCGGAACTTAAAACCGCTACTGACCGGCATATTACACGCAGTACCAGGCACCTCAACCTTTCAGGAAGCGCAGGCGTGAATCTGGGCGAGCTTTCCCCGGATGAAAGGGAGGCATTTTTAAATGAGTGCGAGGTGGTAGGAGACGTCAAGGACGTTGTGTCTACCGAGAAACTCAAGTTTGAAAATCAGAGTCCGGATGCGGATCGCCCATCCCAAGCACAGCGGAATGACCGTTCACCCGGTTAAAAAGCAGGTCGGTGCTTGAATCATCCGTCACCCTCTCTTAGTTTGATGCATATCGTCATACACAAAGAGGAGCCAGCGTGCAGATTGAGAAATATACCGAATCCGCCAAGCAACTGATGCAGTCCGCGCAGGCGGAAGCGCTGCGGCGCGACCATCAGCGCTTTATGCCCGAACATCTTGTGCATGCCGCGCTCAAATCCATGGACGGGTCGCCCAGGCAGCTGCTGCAGCTGGCGGGCGGTAATGTTACCGCCCTGCAGGAGGCGGTGGAAGGGCTGTTGAAAGCCATACCTTCGGTTTCCGGAGGAGGAGCCGGCAACCTGATGCTGGACCCCGCCACCGCCAAACTGATAGGCACCGCGGAAGAACAGGCGCAAGCGAACGGGGATCAGTTCGTGACGGTGGAAATGTTCCTGCTCGCCGCGAGCCTGACGGAAAGTAAGACGGCAAGCGCCCTGAAGGATGCGGGCATCACTCCCGCTTCGCTTAAAAGCGCCATCAGAGATATCCGCAAAGGCCGCAAGGCGCAGTCCGCTTCCGCGGAGGACCAGTATCATGCGCTGGAAAAATATACGAAAGATTTCACGGCGCTGGCGGAAGCGAACAAGCTCGATCCCGTGATCGGGCGGGATGAGGAAATACGCCGCGCCATGCAGGTATTGTCGCGCCGTACCAAGAACAACCCGGTGTTGATAGGAGAGCCGGGGGTAGGGAAAACCGCTATCATCGAAGGGCTGGCGCAGCGCATCATCAACGCGGACGTGCCGGAAACGCTGCGGGGTAAGCGCCTGCTGGCGCTCGATCTCGGGGCACTGATCGCCGGGGCGAAATTTCGCGGAGAGTTCGAGGAGCGCCTGAAGGCGGTGCTCTCCGAACTTTCCGCGGCTGACGGGCAGGTGATCCTGTTCATCGATGAACTGCATACGCTGGTCGGGGCGGGGGCGGCGGAAGGGTCCATGGATGCCTCCAACCTGCTGAAACCGGCACTGGCACGCGGGGAACTGCATTGCGTAGGCGCGACGACGCTCAATGAATACCGTAAATATATCGAGAAAGACGCGGCGCTGGCGCGGCGTTTTCAATCAGTGTTCGTTTCCGAACCGACGGTGGAGGATACCATTTCCATCCTGCGCGGGCTGAAGGAGAAATATGAGGTGCATCACGGGGTGCGCATTACCGACAATGCGATCATCGCGGCGGCCACTTTGTCGAACCGCTACATTACCGACCGCTTCCTGCCGGATAAAGCCATCGACCTGATGGACGAGGCGGCATCGCGTCTGCGCATGGAAGTGGACAGCAAACCGGAAGAGCTGGATGAGCTGGACCGCAGGATCATCCAAATGAAGATCGAAGCGGAAGCGCTCAAACGTGAGTCCGACTCCGCCAGCGCCGAACGGCTGGAGAAGCTGAGCGGCGAACTGCGCGGGCTGGAAGAGAAGTCCCTGACCATGAACGCGCACTGGAAGGCGGAAAAAGCCAAGCTGGCGGACGCGAGCGGCTTTAAGGAAAAGCTGGAGGCGACGAGGGCGCAGCTGGATCGTGCCCAGCGGGAGGGGGACCTCGCGAAGGCAGGTGAGCTTGCCTACGGTATCATTCCGGAGCTAGAGAAACAGATGAACGACGCGGAAGCGAGCGCGCATTCGGGTACGAAAATGGTACGGGAGGCGGTGACGGACGGTGATATCGCGGCCATCGTCGCCCGCTGGACGGGTATTCCAATGGAAAGGATGCTGGAGGGCGAGCGCGATAAACTGCTGCGGATCGAGGATGAACTGCGCAAACACGTGGTGGGGCAGGAAGAGGCGCTGGTCGCGGTCAGTAACGCGGTGCGCCGTTCCCGTGCCGGATTACAGGATCCGAACCGACCGCTCGGTTCTTTTTTGTTTTTAGGACCGACCGGGGTGGGAAAAACCGAACTGACCAAGGCGCTGGCGCGGTTTATTTTCGATGACGAGGCGGCGGTGCTCCGCGTCGATATGTCGGAATATATGGAAAAGCACGCGGTTTCCCGCCTGATCGGCGCACCGCCGGGTTATGTGGGATACGATCAGGGTGGCATGCTGACCGAAGCGGTGCGCCGTCGGCCCTACCAGGTTATCCTGTTCGACGAAGTGGAAAAGGCGCATCCCGACGTGTTCAACGTGCTGTTGCAGGTACTGGATGAAGGGCGCCTGACCGATAGTCAGGGTCGTACGGTGGATTTTCGCAATACTATCATCGTGCTGACTTCCAATCTCGGAGCGCAGCACATCGCCGCGCTGCCGGACGGCGAGCCGATCGAGCGGGTACGCGCATCTGTAATGGAAGCGGTCAACCAGTCGTTCCGCCCGGAATTCATTAACCGTCTGGATGAAATCGTTTTGTTTCATCGTCTGGGCCGGGAACTGATGCGTTCCATTACGGAAATCCAGCTGGAACGGCTGCGGGCCCGCCTGAGCGACCGTCATATTATGTTGCATCTGGATGATGCCGCTTATGGCTGGCTGGGAGAAGCGGGGTATGATCCGATTTACGGGGCTCGTCCGCTCAAACGGGTTATTCAGCGCAATCTGGAAAATGAGCTTGCCAGCCGGCTGCTTCGCGGTGAAGTCGGGGAAGGGGCGGAAGTAGAAATAAGTGCCGACAAGGACGGATTATTATTTATTTGAAAACAGGACGGAAGGCGTTAAAGGTTATTGTAAGCCATATGCCGGGTTTTGCTCTGAAAGGTGGCGAAACAATCCTGTAAACTGGGTTCAAGCGCTCTTGTCGTTTTACCCCCTTTATAATGGCAGAAATTATATTTCCCGGTCGGGGTATTGGTAAGGATCAATACTTCATCGTATAATCCTTTCTTGCTTTGTACTATCTGACTCAAATCCTGATCGGCGGGGCGTCCCTGAATACTGTGAGCAGGGGATTCAAAGGTTAAGGTAGATTCCTGGCTGGCAAGATCGACCGCTAAATGGCGCGCATGATTTATATCCCATCCGGGAAGATCTATAATCACAACCATTTTTCGATCCGCCATTTTTTTAACCCATCATAATCACTCCTTAATAATATATTATTTTAGACTATTTAACAATTAGTTGATAAGTATTTTCAGTTAGTTTAATATTACTGTAATATTATAAACGTCGTTAACAAGCCTGCCTTTGAGTGTGAAGCGGATCGGCTGATCAAATCTGATTCAGTTTATCCAGCAGATCGTTTACCGTGGAAATCACCCGCGTATTGGATTGATAAGCGCGCTGCGCGACGATCATGTCGGTAAGCTGCTGGGCAAGATCCACGGTGGAGGATTCCAGCGTGTTGGAGACGATATTCCCCACACCGTTTTTACCGGATTCCCTCAAGTTCACTTCTCCCGATTCGTTGGTCTGCGCGTAGACGTTGCCGGAAATCGGTTTCAGTCCGTTCGGATTGGCGAAATCGGCCAGCGGCAGTTTGTAGATCTTTTGATTTTCACCGTTGGAAAATCCTGCCACCACGTATCCCTCCTTATCGATAGTGATGCCGACCAAATCGCCCACCGGTGCGCCGTTCTGATCGATAAAGGCGACATTGTAATCCCCTTTGAACTGGCTGAGTCCCTTGGTATCGCCGATTACACTGGCGCCGACCGTACCGAGCGGCTGCCCCGCCGTGCCGAAACCGAGCGTCACCTTGGCCGGGGCCGCGCCGTTCGTCCAGTTGATGGTAAGGGGTTTGACAAGCGAGCTGGAAATGCTTTTGAGCGATGCGTCACCGTTGAACTCCACCGTACCGGTGGCGATCTGGCCGTTCGGCAGCGTGCCGCTTATTTCCCCGGGATTCACGGCGAACACTTCCACCGCCCACTGGTTCTTGTCGGTTTTCAGAAACGCGATCCGTACGTCGTGGCCGGTACCCTGCGCATCGTAAATACGGGTGGTACGGCTGAACTGCGAGGAAATGTCGCCGGAGGCCATGTTCTTGCCCGCCGAACCCGACGAGTCGTATACCGGGCCGAGGTTACCCGTGTCTCCCCGCACATAGGCCGTGCTGTTCAAGGATTTCACCAGACCAAGTTCCGACAGCAGGCTTCCCACGTTGGTGCCCTGAACGGTTCCCGCCGCTCCTCCGGCCGGTGTCGCCGGAGCGACGACCGCCGCCGTGGTAACAGTCACCGTATAGGACACGCCCGGCACCACCGCTGTTACGGTATGCGTCGTATTCAGTTCCGCCGCCGTGATGGCACCCGCTGCCGCCAGTCCGCCGAGCAGCACGTTGTTGCCGACGACAAAAGAATTTCCCGCCTGTGAAATCGTCACGTCCGCCGTACCCGCGCCGCCGGCGCCGGGAATGGCGACAGCCGAGATCGGGTTGGCGCCGAGCGCCGTGGAAGGGCCCGCATAATCCTGGAAGCGGAGGGTATCAAGCGGATTATCCACGTTGATGGCCAGGGTGGATTCCGCCGTCGGGCTCCCTACCACGCCGCTTACGCCGTCGTCGTTATTGACGATGTTAGAGAGGCCCTGCAGCGTGGAAAAACGCCGTGTGCCTGCAACCACGTCCTTCAGATCCAGTTCCTGAAGCCAGTTGAGTCCCGCTTTACCGCCCGATCCCGTCGCATCGACGTTGGCGAACGTGACCGCGTCGGACGCGTTATCCGCTCCCACCACGAGACGTCCGTCGGAGATGCGGGCATTCAGTCCGGGCTGCGCGTTGATCGCCGCCGCCAGGCTGGTGAGCGAGTTGAACTGACCGGATATGGCGTTCGGGCTGGCAGAAGTGTAGGTAAAGGTGGCGGTTCCGGTCGGAAGCACCGCCGGGCTGCTGATGGTGAAGCTTTTCGCCGCCGTGGTGAAATTGTTGAGGTTCGTGGTCCCTGCGAAAAATGCCTGGTTTTCTGTCTGCGCATCGAAGATGTTGCCGGAGAAAACCCGCGTGCTGTAAAGCGCGGAGCTCGCATTGACCGTACCGCCGGTCACTGCCGGTACGGACGTATTTACCGTAAACGTGTTGGCGGTCGGAGTGGAAGCCACCGTTACCACGCCGTTGAATTCCGAAATGGGGATACCCGTCGGTCCCGTCAGGACCACGTTGCTCAGTTTTACCTGCTGGCCGGCTACCAGACCGTGCGCCGAGCCGACATCCACCGTATAGAACGTATCCGTATTGTTGACGGTGATCGCACCGGGGCCGGAGGCCGCAAAAATATCGGTGGGTGCCAGGTTGGTATTGCGATCTCCCGTGTTGGTGGCGAGGTTGTTGCTGGTCACTTTCCGACCGATGCTGAAACCGCCATATTCATAATCGTACGTCAGGCCGCTGCCGGTGGAAGCGGTGAATTTATCGCCGCGGGCGATGTTGTTGGTGGTCGCCAGACCGAACAGAGGAGCGGTGGCGGAGCCTTCATCGGGCACGATGATGGTATCGGCATTGATCCCGTAATTGTTCGGGGAGAGAATATCGAATTTGGTGGTGCCCGCCGCGCCGGCAAACACTTTTTCTCCCGCGTTCAGGTTGATGCCGAAATCGATCTTGCTGGTCGCCTGCGCCACGCCGCTGGCATTTTTCACGTTGACCGTCTTCAGGCTCTCCAGGTTGGCGAAGGAGACGGAATTGGTGTTCCCCGGTTCGCCCGGCAGGTGACCGTCGCGGTCGAGCGGCCAGCCCTGCAGGTAGAACCCCTGCGAGTTGACGAAATTACCGAGCGAATCCTGACGGAACGAACCGGCGCGTGAGTACAGCACCTGCGCGCTCTGGTCCGTATTGGCCCGCACCGTGAAGAAACCGTTGCCGGAAATCGCGATATCGGTCGCGGCGGAGGTGGAGGTGAGCGTTCCCTGCTTGTCGATATCCACCCGCGTATGGTTACGCACCCCTCCCGGCGAATAGGCGGCCTGCAGACTGCTGTTGACGACCAGCGTCTCGAACTGGGCCTCGCCTTCCTTGTAGCCGACCGTGTTGGCGTTGGCGATGTTGTCGGAAATGATGGCGAGTTTCTGGCCCTGAGCGTTCAGGCCGGAAACCCCTGTGAATAATGCGCCGTATAATGTCATAAATGCTCCTGAAAGATGCGTATTGCGTCGGTTGCCGGTGCTTTAGGCGCCGGAGGTGGTTGTGCCGGTGGTAGTTCCCGTGCCGGACGTGCCTGTACCGGACGTAGTCGTGCCGGAAGTAGTCGTACCCGAAGTGGTGCCTGTGCCGGATGAGTTCGCCGTGTCGGAAGCGGCGTTGTCGACGGGAATGTCCCGTACCGCGACGACGTCTTTCAACGGCACCTTAGTATCTCCGATGTTCAGAATGGTGTTGCCGTCCTTATCCAGTTCCGCAGCGGTCACTCGGCCTGTCGTGTAGGTAGTGGCGTCGATTTTCTCCTCTTTGGCGTCTTTCGCCGTGATGACGATCTGGTAGGTACCGTCCGGCATGTTGGCGCCGTTGAAGCTGTTGACCCCGTCCCAGACCACCAGATTCTTGCCCGCTTTCTTGGCGCCCGTACCGCTGAAGACGGCCTGGCCGGTGTCGTCCAGAATGGAAACGTCCACGCTCTGCGCATCCTGCGGCAGGCTGTAGGCAAAGACGGCGCTTTTGCCGGTAAGCACGCCCTTGTCCCCGGCGGCGTCCACCGCCTTGCCGATATATCCCAGACCCTGCTGAACGCTGCTCGCCGAAGAATCGGTGATCAGTGTTTCCAGGTTCTTGTTGGTCTGCAGCTGCTGCTCCACCTGGCTGAACAGTACCAGCTGGTTGGTGAACTGGTTGGTGTCGAGCGGCGCGGTCGGATCCTGGTTCTGCAGCTGCGTGGTCAGCAGTTTCAGGAAGCTGTTGAAGTCCCCCGCGAGCTTCGCGCCGTCCAGTTTCGCTTTGGACGGATTGGTCGCCTGAGTGGTGGAAGCCAGCGTCGAAGCGGCGGCGGTGGAAGCGATTGCGTCAGTGGTGGCCATAGTAACGTACTCCTTAAATTAAACTCTGATATTAACACCGGTGGTTACTGAAAGCGCGATATGCACTGATCCGTCCGGTTCCGTAATGCTGTCCCGTTCCGAACTCTCGCTCCTGACGGAGCGCGGCTCGGAATCGGAACCGTTGCCTGAAAATCCCTGTCCGCCGGAAGAATCGCTTTCATTCTGGGAACCCCGATATCCGAACTGTAAATTGCTGCTGTCCATCTTCAATCCGGAATCCTGCAAGATACGTTCCAGATTGCCGCGATCCGCTTGTAATAAATGATAGGTCTCCCGTGATTCCGTCTGAATGTTCACGGTGGTGTGGTTGCCGGCATCCATGTGCATGCGGATTTCCACCTTGCCGAGTTCCGCCGGTTGCAGGGTGATGGTGATTTTATCCGTCTTGGTCGATTTCGCCTGTACGATATGCAGGGAAATCTGCTCGGAAGGGGAGGAAGACGCAGGCGATTTCGGTGCAGTAGAAAATTTGACGGGTAACGCGTCACCCGCTTGAAGGTGATACGTCGAGGAAGGATGCAGCGCGCCGGGAGATAATGCGTCCGAGAAAGATGAATCTTCGGACGGTTCGTTCGAATGGAACGCCGTTTTAACGAACGTGGCGAACGTTTCGCGTGCGCCTTGCGATGGCGGAGAAAAAGCATTCCGGCTGTCTGCGGCGGCGATCTGCGAAGAAAATGCCGAGGGTAAAACGGAACCGAACGAAGAAGTGGCGGAGTTTTTCAGCGCGGAGGATTTTACCGCTTCCGCGCTTCCTTCCGCGGCTCTCGGCAAAGGGTCCGCCATTTCCGTTTCATCGTCGGAAGAAGCCCCCGTATTCTGCTGCAGCGTATGAGCTATCGTGCGGATCGGTGCGGTCGGAATGGTGGAGAGCGTCACCGCGGCCACATTCGGCACTGTTGGAGGAGAAACGTTCGGCTGTGCCTGATCAGCCGCCACATCGGCGGTTAGTTGTGATGACGGAGAGACCGCCACCGCCACGGATAAAGTTGCAGCCGTAGGGTCGGCGGTTGCCTCGGGAACCTTATCGGTTGTATCCGGCTGGAGCGCTTTTTCGGTTTTCACCAAGGAAATAGTAGAGACTTCAAGAGGCGCACCATCCGTGCCGGGTTGGGTTTGAACTTCCTTATCCGCTGAAAAAGTGAGGGAAGATGGCAGGTCGTCCGAAAGCAATGCATTTTTTTCATCAGGGACGGCAGGAACGGGCGTTACCGTCTGGGCAGTTGGAAGGGCCGTGTCCCGGGCTACGGGAGCGGCAGGCGTCGCAGGCTGCAACGCAGGATCAAACGCCACGGCGGCGACGAACGATTTCTGCCACGGCACCTGATCCAGAGGAAAGGAAGTGGGAGGCAGTACCGCGGCGATGACATCCTTTCCGGAATCCTGCGCCAGTTTTTTGAAAAAGTTCGCTTCCAGCAGATGATCGGCATCCGAGACGTTCGTCGCACCGGCAGCGTCCGGACGTTGCTGCCCGAAACCGCGAGCCGACTGCAGATCGGCGGACGCCAGAACGTCCTGAAAACGTGTCGGCGCTTCTTTATTGTCATTCCCTTGTACGGGTGATAAAAGATCATTGCCGGTATCCGCAGCTTTCCGGCCCGCCGGTTCGGTGCCCGGCAGTCCTATCGTCAGCAATGTTAAAACGGCGCTATCCATCTCGGTACCTAAAAACTCGACTGTAAAAGGCGTAATTCCTTCCATTCCATTTAAGCAATATGCGTGCCAGAATTTCCTCTCACGCGCAGCGGCATGATTGATAATTATGTTGCTAAGCTTGGAAAATTTACCTAACCTGCGGTTCAAGGATGAGGGACCTTGTGCCCAAGGCCGGGTCTGCCGGTGTGAACCGGCTCAATAGCACTATACAATTTAAGGAAGTTTACGAATGGCTACAGGTACAGTTAAATGGTTCAATACAACGAAAGGATATGGATTCATCGCGCCGGACAGCGGCGGGAACGATGTGTTCGTACACATCACCGCGCTTGAAAAAGCGGGCCTTCGTCAACTGAATGACGGACAGAAAGTGTCCTATGAACTCGAAACAAACAAAGGCAAGCAGTCCGCGGTCAATCTCAAACTGACGGATTAACCGACGTGCTGAACCGGTACTCATGTGCCGGGTGAAAAGAATTGCGACGACGCCCCTGCAAACAGATAATGTATGCGGGGGCTTGTTACGCCGGAACAATAAAAAGAAGCAACATCAGGTACGGCTGGAAACCGCGATAAGGACATGAAAAAGATATCAGTGCTGATGGCAGGAGTTGCGATGTTGTTTTCTGTATTTACAAGCGCCTGTGCAGGCAAAGACGCGGATCCTGCTCCCGATGCCTACGGCTTTTCCTTCCGTGCCTTGATGAAGGAAACACCGCTGCCGCTCTCAGAGTATAGAGGGCAGGTCATCATGGTGGTGAATACGGCGTCCAAATGTGGATTCACTCCGCAATATGAAGGGCTGGAAGCGTTATATCAGCGATATAAGGATCAGGGATTCGTCATCATCGGCGTGCCGAGCAACGATTTCGGGGCACAGGAGCCGGGAAGCGGCGGTGAAATCGCCACCTTCTGCAAAAAGAATTACGGAGTGACTTTTCCGATGGCGGCAAAAGAAAGCGTTTCAGGCGACCAGGCCCATCCGTTTTACGTCTGGGCGAGACAGGTGCTGGGATTCGGCACGGCGCCGAAATGGAATTTCCATAAATATCTCATCAATCGTCAGGGTAAACTGGTGGATTATTTCAATTCCACCACGTCACCCAGCGCCGAACGTGTCGCCAAAGCGATAGAGGCGGCGCTGCACGAACCTGCAGCCGGTCATTAAATAACCCCTCAGAAAGCTGCGGGATATTGTCATCCTGAGCGTAGCGAAGAATTTCATGGGATGTTTGGCTACGCTCAATATGAAAGAGACGTCCAAGCGGCGGGGAATTTAACTGTAAGGGATTAAATAGGCAATTGCTTGCGTTTTCCGCTGGCCAGCCAGACGATGATCAGCAGCCGGGTAACGGAAATGGCCGTAAACATCGAACTCAATATACCGAAAGAGAGCGTGACCGCGAACCCTTTGACCGTGCCGGAGCCGAAGTAAAACAACACGGCGGCGGCGATCAGGGTCGTGAGGTTGGAGTCGAAAATGGTGCCGATGGCGCCGGAAAACCCGTTCTCAATGGATGCGAGCATGGATTTTCCCTTCGCTTCCTCTTCCCGCATACGCTCGAAAATCAACACGTTGGCATCCACGGCGATGGCGAGCGTCAACACCATTCCCGCGATTCCCGGCATGGTGAGCGTCGCTTGCACTAAGGACAGCAGCCCGATCAGCAGCACGACATTCACGCCGAGCGCGATGACGGAAAAAATTCCGAACAGGCCGTAACCGACGATCATGAATACCGCGACCAGGCTCACGGCGACGGAAGCCGCCAGTTTGCCGGCCTTGATGGAATCGTTCCCCAGACTCGGCCCGATGGTGCGTTCTTCAAGCACCGTCACGTCCGCAGGTAAGGCGCCCGCCCGTAGCAGCAACGCGAGATTGGTGGCGGATTCTACCGTGAAATTTCCTTCGATGATTCCGCTACCCCCTAAAATGGCGGAACGGATGACCGGCGCGGTAATCACCTTGCCGTCCAGCACGATGGCGAATTGCTGGCCGATATGTTTTTTGGTTATCTCACCGAATGTCTGCGCTCCCAGACTGTCGAACCGGAACGCTACCACCGGCTGTCCGCCTTCCCCGAACGAGGCGCTGGCATCTACGAGCGATTCCCCGCTGAGGGCGGGTTCGGCGATCAATGCGTAAGGGCGCGAAGGAACCGGTTTACCGTCCGTATCGTTCCGCTCTTCGGAAGGCAGGATGATGGTGCCGAGCGGTGCGTCTTTTTTCCATAACTGCGCGTCGCTTACCTGCGGGTTGACCAGGTGAAAGGTCATCTTCGCCGTCGTGCCCAACAGCTCTTTCAGGTGTTTGGGATCCTGCAGGCCCGGCACCTGCAGCAAAATGCGGTCTTCCCCCTGTTGCTGGACGTTGAGTTCCTTCGTACCCGTCTCATCCAGCCGCCGGCTGATGATCTGGATGGTCTGGGCGACGAGCTGGCGTGACTTTTCCGCAAAAGCGGTTTCCGAATAGCCGAGCTGGTAGCGATTATCGCCCTTGTCTTCGATATTTACACCTGCCGCCGCCTGCTTGAGCAACGTCAGCAGGTTGACGTCCGACGGAACGGTTTCCGGCCTTACCGTGAGCGCGACATGACCACTTTCCGCTACCAGTTCGGTATAGCCGATCTTATGGGTCCGCAGAACCGAACGCACCCCGCTGCGCAGCCCTTCCAGCTGTCCGCCGAAATAGCTTTTGGTATCGACTTTAAGCAGCAGGTAGGACCCGCCCTGAAGATCCAGCCCGAGATTGACGCGACGTTCCGGAAGGAAGCCGGGCAGCGTCTTCATCCGGGTATCGCTCAGGACGTTGGGAAGGGCGAGCAGGGCGAAAAATCCGCAGATAAGCAGGATCGAGACACATTTCCACCATGAAAAACGTAACATTTTTTCCCTTAAGCCCTGAATCGATTTATTTCTTATCCAGACTTATGCATAACGATACGGAAAACGTCCAGTTTTTTGTTGCATCCCCTTGTGCTCTCAGGCAGGCAGGAGCGTCATGACCCATTCGCCTACGTCGCGCTACCATATGCTGGTGGAAACCTGCCAAATCACGCCTGACGAGGCGCAGGAAAACGTTCTCGCTGCACTGCAGCGGCTGTATGAATCGCTGGTGAATCCGGCGCTGATGGAAGGCTATGACAGGAGTCTGTGGAAACGATTGCGCCGCACCATCGGGGATGCGCCGCCACTCATTTTCAAAGGACTGTATTTGTGGGGAAGCGTCGGCTGCGGCAAGTCCATGCTGATGGACCTGTTTTATCATTCCCTGCCTATAACCACCAAGAAACGGGTGCATTTCCATGCGTTCATGCAGGAAGTCCATGCGCATTTCCATACGTACCGTCACCATAAAAATCCCGATCCTCTCAAGATGTTCGCCGATGAGCTGGCGGAGAATTGCACCGTCCTCTGTTTTGATGAACTGCAGGTACACGACATCACCGACGCCATGATTCTCTCCCGGCTGTTCGAGTATCTGTTCGACCACCGGCTGGTGATGGTCGCCACGTCCAACCGGCCGCCGGAGGATCTGTACCTGAACGGCCTGCAGCGAGAACGGTTCCTGCCGTTCATCGCGCTGATACGCCAGCAGTTGCAGGTCATGGAACTGAAGGGGAAGCGTGACTACCGGCAGGGGCGGCTGGCCGCATTACAGCAGCGCTATTTTACGACGAATCAGGCACATGCGTTGAGCGACATGAAGGCATTATTTGCCGAGGCGACGATGCATCAATTGCCCCATCCGGCAAGATTGACCGTGCAGGGCAGGGAAGTGGTGCTGGAAAAGGCATATGGCGAAGTGGCGTGGACCTCGTTCGCGGCGTTGTGCGAGCACCCTCTGGCGGCGGCGGATTACCTGGCGCTTACCCTGCAGTTCCGTTTCCTGTTTCTGGAAGGGGTGCCGGTGTTGACGCCGGATCAGCGGAATGAAGCCAAGCGGTTCGTCACGCTGATCGACGTGCTCTATGAAGCGAAAACCTGCCTGTGCATGAGCGCCGCCGCCGAGCCGGAGCGTCTCTATCAGGCAGGGGAAGGCGCATTTGAATTCGAACGTACGGCGTCTCGCCTGCAGGAAATGATGGCGGAGGATTATGGGCATTAACATACGGTTTTTCACTTCCCGGCTTTATGTGCTGGCGGAGCTGTGCGTCATCACACTAATAATGCCGCTGGCGCTGCTGACCATCCTCCCTTTGAGGATCATCATTCCGTTGCTCTGGCTAACCGTGCTGTATGCCTACCAGCTGCAGCGGCGGCTGGACCCGACGCTGTCCCGGCGGAACTGGCGGTGGAGGGCGGAGTATGGGCGCTATCTTCTGCCGATGGGAATACGGTTCCTTGTCTCGACGGTGCTTGTAGTGATATTGACTTTTACGGTTTTCCCTGAAAAATTCGGCAGTCTGGTGCGTGAACGTCCCCTGCTTTGGGCGCTGGTTATGGTGCTGTATCCACTGCTTTCCGTCGTACCGCAGGAATATCTGTTCCGCCGTTTCTTCTTTTGGCGGTATGCCGTGTTTTTTCCGGCCGGTCTCGGCATGGTCCTCGCCAGCGGCCTGTCGTTTGGCTTCGTCCATATCATTTTTGAAAACTGGGTGGCGCCGGTTTTAAGCGCCGTCGGGGGAATTATTTTCGCGAAGACCTACCAGCGCACCGGTTCCCTGCGGCTGGCGATCCTGGAACATGCGGCGTATGGCTGCATGGTGTTTACCGTGGGGCTGGGACAATTTTTCTACCACGGGGCCGCCCTGCACCATTAGGTGCTTTTGCGCATTTTTTCGATCAGTTCACGGGCTACGGATTGCAGCGCTTCATTAAATCCTTCTTTGACAGCGGTGGTGTCGTTCCGGCGTGTAATGATGGTGCGATCCAGTGTAAAGCTACTGATGATCCGCCCGCCGGTGCGCTCCAGTTCGCATGTAATGCTTACCTCGACAGCGGGGGGCTGGGTGGGTTGGGTATAGACCGCCGTAAAGCGGTTGATACGGGTGCGCAGCGTGTAACGGTTGGCGGCACCACCGTCTTCCGTTTCGACGTAGGTGAAATGCCCTTGGTTCTTCAGCGATTCCAGCAGTGCCGACTGTACCGCTACCGGCAGGAAATCGCTCCAGCGGGTACCGGCGAAGTAATCCTGCCGACCGTCCGTGCGAATGACCGACACGCGCGCGGTATCCAGCTCCGGCGCGGCAGTCGGGAACGCCACCAGCATTACGCCATGTTTTCTGCCGTAGCTCGGAGATTCTTGTAATCCGGAAAGGGTCAGGATATTCCGGTTGCCCACGTCCCTCGGTTTGGTGAGGGAACAGGCGGAGATGCCCGATACCGTGAAAATCGTCAGAGCAATCAGTGAAAAATACTTCATGGCAGTTTAACTCCTCCTTGATCGGTCCCGTGCAGCAGCAGGGAAGGATCATCCCGCAGCGTGCGGGTCAGCATCTTGATCTCGCGCACCGTGGTTTTGCTCTCCGCCACTGCGCCCCTGCTGTCATTCATCAGGCCACGCAGTTCCTGCAAAGTCGCCTGCATCGACTGCAGCGTCGCCTGCAGGGACTTGGCATTCGGCCCACCCATCATCTTGCTGATGGAAGTGGCGGAGTCGTTGATGGCCTGCAAGGTGCCGTGCACCGCCGCGATATTGTCGTCGTTCAGCATCGCCTGCGCCCGTTTGGAGAGTTGCGTCACCTGGTCGATCAGTGCGGGAATCGTCGTGAAAGCTTTCTCCAGCGTGGAGGGTTTGGAGGCGATGACCAGATAACCCCGATCATCCCGCTTTACCAGCGGCTTCATGTCGGTGCCGCCGTTTTCCAGCGCGATCAGCGAGGTTCCGGTGATGCCCTGCAGTTGCAGCACCGCCACCGTATCGGAGCGGATGGGGGCCGTATCGACGATTTCGGCCATGACGCGGATCAGGTTATTATCGGTCGGCACGAAGGAGATGTCCTTGACCATCCCTACTTGAATCCCCTTCAGCCGCACCGGCGCGCCGGGTGTCAATCCGTCCACCGAGCCGCTGATGTAAATGGCATAGGTGGTTTTCAACTCCTCATGCCGGTGGCCCGCGAACCAGCCGATCACCACGGTCGCAGCGATCAGCGCCAGGGTGACGAACACGCCGACGCGGAAATAATAACTATCCTGTTCCATCTTCTCTTCCTTCTCCTAACAAAGCGCTGGCGCGGGGGCCGTGAAAATATGAGCGGATCCACGGGTGGTCGCTCTTCAGATGTTCCTCCAGCGTGGCGGTGTAGATTTTCTTGTCCACCAGCACCGCGATGCGATGGCACAGGCCGAATAAACTGTCAAGATCATGCGTGATCATCATCACCGCCAGCCCCAGATCTCCCGTCAGTTCCCCGATCAGCCGGTCGAATTCGTTGGCGGAGATGGGGTCGAGTCCGGCGGTCGGTTCATCGAGAAACAGGATACGCGGATCGAGCGCCAGTGCCCGCGCCAGACCGGCCCGCTTGATCATGCCGCCGGAAAGCTCGGAAGGGTATTTATGGCGCGCCGTGGAGGGCAGCCCGACCAGTTCGATCTTTACCTGTGCCAGGGAATCGGCTTCGGCGGCGCTCACTTTGGTGAATTCGCGAATCGGCAGCGCTACGTTTTCCATGACGGTCAGCGACGAAAACAACGCGCCACTTTGGAACAATACTCCCCACAAGCGCTGAATCTCCAGCATTTCCCGGATGGACATTTTGGTGATGTCCTTGCCTTTGATCGAAATGCTGCCGCTTTTGGGTTTCTGCAGCCCGATGATGGATTCCAGCAGCACCGATTTTCCCGATCCGGAGCCTCCCACCACGCCGAGGATTTCACCGCTATAGACATCGAAATCCAGATGGTCGTGCACCAGCTGTTTCCCGAAGCGGTTCACCAGATCATGCACTTCGATGATAGGCCCGTTTTCCATCACAGCCCCGCCATCGTGAAGAACACGGAAAACAGCGCGTCGGCGAGGAGGACGAGGAAGATCGACTGCACCACCGCCTGCGTGGTGCGCGCACCCAGTTCCGTCGCCGAGTTTTTGACCTGCAGTCCCTGCAGGCAGCCCACCATGCCGATCAGCATGGCGAAGACGGGCGCTTTCAACAGGCCGATATAAAACGTATGGCTGTTGATCGCCCCTTTCAGCCGTTCGGCGCATTCGAGCATCGACATGTCGAGCAGGGTGTTGGCCATGAAGAACGTGCCTGCCAGTCCCGCCAGATCCGCAAGGAAGGTGAGCACCGGCAGCATCAGCACAATGGCGATCATGCGCGGCAGCACCAGCAGTTCGAACGGGTCGAGGCCAAGGGTGCGCAGCGCCGCCACCTCGTCATTCATCTTCATCACGCCGATCTGCGCGGCGAAGGCGCTGCTGGAGCGGCCTGCTACCATGATGGCGGTGATCAGCACGCCCATCTCCCGTAAAATCGAGATCGCTACTAGGTTGATCGTGAACACGGTGGCGCCGAATTTGGCGAGCTGCGTCGCCCCCTGATATCCCAGTACCACGCTGATCAGGAACGCCATCAGCATGACGATCGGCGTGGCGCGGATGCCGATATCGTTCATATGGTAGATCACGCTTTTCAAACGCAGTCGCGCCGGATGGGTCACGGTGGTACCGAAAGTGGCGGAGAGCCGTCCGAAGAACTGGATCAACGCCGCCGCTTCCTGCAGGAATCGAATGCTCGCTTTTCCGAATCCGGCGAACAGGAGGTGCAGGTATCCCGCCTTGCCGTCCGTCGCATCCGTCGGAGTGATACGCCGCACCAGTGCCAGAATCTTTTCGTGCGCCTCGCTAAAACCCTGCCAATGCACGCTGCCCTGATCGTTGATCGCTCCCTTGACCTGCTGCAGCAACAGCCACGCCCCGGTGGTATCGAGTTCTTCCAGCGTGCTGCCGTCCACGTTAAGCGTTTTCGAGGAAGGAGAGACGCTGATCTTTTTCGCCCGCTCGGCTTCCATCAGATGCGCCACCGTCCAGCTGCCGGACACACGCAGCACGGCGCTCTCTTGCGTCTCTTCCAGCCTCAACTGTGCGTGATGGTCGGGGGAGGGGGTGTTCATGAGAGAACCTATACCATTTTTTCGCGGCAATACCAGCGCTTTGGGTGTTTTAGGCGTCTGGGCGCTTTACTATCGCGGGCTTGCAGGTTACATAGTGCCACTATGAGCGGAAAACATATTCAACCCCCACGCGGTACGCATGATCTGATCGGTGAAGAGATGCGGCGGTTCCTGCATATCGTGGAAAGGGCGAGGGGTGTGAGCACGCTTTACGGCTTTCAGGAAATGCAAACGCCGATCTTTGAATTTTCCGAGGTGTTCCATCGCTCGCTTGGGGATACGTCCGATGTGGTAAGTAAGGAAACATACACGTTTACGGACCGTGGTGGGGAGAGCTTAACGCTTCGCCCGGAATTTACCGCCGCAATCGTGCGGGCGTTTATTTCTAACGGCTATACACAGCAGTTGCCGTTCAAGGCGTTTTATGCCGGCCCCGCCTTTCGTTATGAACGTCCGCAAGAAGGACGGCAGCGACAGTTTCATCAAGTTGGGGTAGAATGTTTAGGCGCTACTGATCCGTGGCATGATGCGGAAGCGATCGCTTGCGCTTATATGTTTCTTATCCAGGTTTTTAACGGCAGCAGACTTAAGCTCTATAATATAGAAAGAAAACTGGAGGATTTTGTCGCGCTTGAAATCAATACTATCGGTGATATTCAGAGCCGTACGCATTACCGTGAAAAATTAGTCGCCTATTTTGAAAAATATCAAAATGATCTTTCCGAAGAAAGTCGCATCCGATTGATAAAAAATCCCTTGCGCATTCTGGATTCCAAGCAGGCGGAAGATAAAATGATCGTGGCGGGAGCGCCTTCTTTCAGAGATTCTTTAAACGTGGAATCGGAACATTGGTTTGATTCGGTATGTACATATTTGGATAAGTTGAAAATTCCTTTTAATGAATCGCCAAGATTGGTGCGTGGACTGGATTATTATACCCATACCGTTTTTGAGTTTACTACGAATAAATTAGGTGCACAAGGAACGGTACTGGCAGGTGGTCGTTATAACGGACTCGTTCAACAAATGGGAGGTGAGGATATTCCAGGGATTGGATGGGCATCAGGAATCGAACGGCTTATGTTACTACATAAGTTATGGTATGCAAATGTGCCTGCATTCGAAGATTCAAAGCTCGTCATCATAAACCCCGTTCCTGACTCTTTAATGTTTGCGGTTCAACTTGCTCACCGTTTCCGTCATCATGAAGTAAATGTTGAGATTATTCCGCATCCTAATGAAAACAAAGCATATAAGAAAGCTCTTGCAAAAGGGGCCACGCATTTTATTGCACTGACAGAAGAGAGTGAAAAAACGGGAAATATTTCTGTTAAAGATGTGCGCTATAATACCACAAAGAGCATAAACATTACGGAAGAGGAAGTCTCATCTTACCTAAACTCATTCATCCTTAATCTTCCCTACCCTCAGTCAAAGACTTTATGAGTCCAATGAAAAAGCAATCATTCAATAATTTCCGTAACTTTTAAATATTACAACCTGACACCGGAAATTTTCCTTATGATCCCCGAAGAAAAACTCAACGCCATCCTCGCTCGCCACCACCAGTTAGGAGAAAAACTCGCCAACCCTTCCGCGCTCGGGGATGAATTCGCGGCTACCTCCCGCGAATATTCAGAACTCGGCGGGGTGGTGGAAACCATCCTCAGCCTGCAGGCGGCGCGTGGCGAACTGGCCGATACCGTAGCCATGCTCACCGATGCGTCGTTGGACGCGGACATGAAAGCCATGTGCAAGGAAGAGCAGTACCAGCTGGAAAAACTGATCCCCAGCCTGGCGCAGCAGCTGCAGAAGGAACTGCTGCCGAAGGACAAGGACGATGCCCGCAACGTGATCGTCGAGGTGCGGGCCGGTACGGGCGGTGATGAGGCGGGGCTGTTCGCGGCGGAACTGTTCCGGATGTATCAGCGTTTCGCCGAAGTCAAAGGCTGGGGGTTCGAGGTGATGGAGTATGCGGAGAACGGCATCGGCGGCATCAAGGAAGCGAGCGGGGCCATTTCCGGGCGCGGTGCGTTCGGGAGGCTGAAGTTCGAGTCCGGCGTCCACCGCGTGCAGCGCGTGCCGCAGACCGAGACGCAAGGGCGGATTCATACTTCCGCCGCGACGGTGGCGGTGCTACCCGAAGCGCAGGAAGTGGATATCCAGATCCGGGATGAGGATATTCGTATTGATACCATGCGCTCATCAGGGGCAGGGGGGCAGCATGTCAACACCACAGATTCCGCCGTGCGCATGACGCATATCCCCACCGGCGTGGTGGTGATGGCATCGGAAAAATCGCAGCACCAGAATAGACGAACCGCCATGCAGGTGCTGCGCTCACGGCTGTATGATCTGGAGCGGAACAAGCTCGCCAACGAGCGCTCGGAAGCACGCAAGAGCCAGGTAGGGTCGGGGGACAGGTCAGAGCGTATCCGCACCTATAATTTCCCGCAAGGACGAGTGACGGACCACCGGGTGAATCTTACCCTGTACAAAATCGAGGCGATGATGAACGGCGAGGCGCTCGATGAAGTGATCGACGCGCTTACCTCCGCCGATGAAGCGGAACGCATGGCGGCGATGGGGGATGCTTCTTAAAAAATAATTTGCTATCATGTTGCGGCGCGGGATAAGATTCCGTTCGTTGTATTAGGTGAAAAAGATGCTGGTTTTAACACATCATCATTTTCAGTTTGCCGACCTCTTGACCCGTAAGACACCTGTGTTTCGGCAATCTTTAGTGATCCACGCCTGTATGCATCTGCGTCGGGAAATCGCTACCTTTAAGAATTCTGCCCCACCCGTTATTTGGACAAGAATTCTGGCTGGTGTGAACCAGGGTTTTCTCTCGGAAGTCCATCACCGGCTTTTGTGGGAAATGGTGCATCATTCAGCCCAGTTAATCGCGCATGATCACCCGAATCTATTGATAGGCGTGGCAAAGGGTGCGCATGCCATGATCGTAAGCGAGCGTTCAGTCGACCTGCTTATCGAGCAAAAAAACGTTCGAATCACCGAAGAAGGGGTGCAAGCGTGGATCTTTCTGCTGACCCGCGAAGGCATGGAAGCGGATTATGCTGCATTCATCGTACGCAAATGGGTAGCGCTCCATCTGTATTTATTATAATCGACACCATCAGGCATGGCGTCGATTTTTTTTATTTATGTCGCCGGCAGGTTGCCGTGTGTTCCCCGCCGCCATGCCCGGAGCATCACGATCAGAAACAGCACCCCCCCGATAATCGCGAACCCGCCCCCCATGCTTTGCACCCGCAGCGCCAGATCGGCATGGGACATGGCGCTGCTGATCGCATCCGGGCTCTTGCGCTGTACGCCGTAACCGCCGGACCAGAACAGCCCGACCACATGCATCACCTGTCCCACTCCCATGATGGCGGGTTGCCAGCGTGCCATGCGGGAATGCAGGATGAAGTGGTAGCCGTGCTCGCTCATCAGCAGGTAGGAAAGACCCATCAGCGCTACCGTCACGCCAAGCAGGGAGCCGTGATAGTGGGCCGGAATCTTGACGTTGATGCCGCTGATCATCGAGGCGAACGCGCCGCCGAGCATGAATAGGATCAACGACCAGTAGAGGCAGGCGCCTATCGGGGTGCGGTAGGAGATCCACGGCCGATATTTTCCGCGCATACCCTCTATCAGGTACAAGGTGATGAACATGAGGGGGGAAAGGCCGCAGACCCATGCCATCAATTGCGTCATCAGCACCCGGAAATCCGCGCTGTCCGGCGTATAGAGCAGGTAGGGGATCGGCGTGGTCAGCACGCAGAGCAGGTTGACCCACAGCACGAGGCGATACCCGCGATGCAGGGTGAAGCCGGGATTCAGCCGGGCGATGATCAGCGCCCACGCCACCAGCATGAGCTGCACCCAGATGAACTGCAGCACGTGGCCGCCGCCCCAGAACAATAGTTCATAAAATAATTCGCCCTTCAGATCAGGCATATCGCTCAGGCCGCTCGCACTTAAGGCGAAGGCCAGCCCGGCCAGCCCGATCATCACGTGGGTGGTACGGTTGGCTACCGCCACCACGTCATGCCCGGGCCTCGTCCAGAGGGGGGCGTACTCCACCCATTTGATAAAGGTGGCGGCGCTGAGGCAGCCGAGGGCGAGATAAAACAGCGGGTGGGCAAGCATCGGTACGTAATTGCTCATCAGCGCTATGGCGGCCGGGTCGAGACTGGAGATGGTCGTCAGGAAGACCGCCGAGAGTGTCAGGAAGCGGGCGAATCCGTCGAAATAGGGCAGCCGTACCGGATTTTCGCGGGCTTCCGCCGACCAGCAGAGAAACAGGCAGCATACGAACCAGACCGTGATGGAAAGATTGACATGCGCCACCAGACTTCGGTGGAATAAGGTCGCCAGCAGGGGATAATGTTTCAACGCGGGATGCCATGCTACGGCCACGACGATGGAAAACAGGCCCGAGACCGCCAGTGAAATCAATCCCACCGCCAGCCAGGCGAGTGAAAAGCGTTTCAGTGCGGGTTCGGCGGCGACGTGAAGAGGAGAGGATGACATGGGCAGCAGACCGGTTGCAATTTCGCTTCATGCTTATATGCTATTCGCCGATGACGCAAGCCTCCCCCGCTCCCATAGATAAACCTGTCATATTCTGGCCCGTGATACTCTGGCTGCGGGCATGCATGGCGCTCGTCTTCGGCATGGTGCTGATCGGCGGGTTGACGCGGCTTACCGAATCGGGTCTCTCCATCGTCGAATGGAAACTGTTCAGCGGGACGTTCCCGCCCCTGACGCATTCGGCATGGCAGGAAACGTTCACGCATTATCAGGCGACGCCGGAATTTATCAAGGAAAACAGCCGGATGGATCTGGAAGAGTTTAAAGGAATCTTCTGGCTGGAATATATCCACCGGTTGCTCGGACGAGTAGTGGGGCTGGCTTACCTGCTGCCGCTGATCGTCTTTCAACTGCGCCGCAAACTCTCCCCACCTTTCACACGGAGGCTCTGGTTCTTGTTCGCGCTGGTATGCGCACAAGGCGTGGTCGGCTGGTATATGGTGAAAAGCGGTCTGATCCATGATCCGCATGTCAGTCCCTACCGCCTCGCGTTCCATTTATGCCTGGCGATCCTGATCTTGGGGAGGACCTACTGGCTGCTGTTTCACTACCGATATGATCTCGCCGGAGTTCCGCCCGTGCGGCGAGCGCCCCGGATAATGCTGGCATTGATCATGATCCAGATCTTTTTCGGAGCGCTGGTGGCAGGCCTGCACGCAGGCTTGATCTATAACAGTTTTCCACTGATGGGCGGACAGTTCCTGCCGCCTGAAACATGGCAGGCCGCTCCCTGGATACGCAATCTGTTCGAACACGCCGCAACGGTGCAGTTCATCCATCGCTGGCTGGCGTTCGGGGTCTTCGGCGCCGTGATTCTGCAATGGCTGCGAACGCGGGCGCCCGCCGCGCGCGTAGTCGCAATTGTGGCAATGCTGCAGGTCATCCTCGGTATTTCAACGCTGCTCAGCGTCGTGGCGATTCCGCTCGCCAGCCTGCATCAATGCACGGCCATCCTGCTGGTGCTTTCGCAGTTGAGATATATTCTAATCCTGAAAAAGCAGGCTCAACAATAATGCTTGCCTTCGACCGCCGCATTCACTAAAAGGCTTCTTTACTTTTGTAAGTAGAATTAAGAATACATGAGAGGATAAAGTGGCGTTGAACCCCGCGAAATTTGCGCGTGAAGTACGGCAGGAAGCGAAACGGGTGATCTGGCCGACGCGTAGGGAAACCATGATTTCCACTGCGATGGTAATGGTGCTCGCCTTGGTGGCTTCAGTATTCTTTGTGGTGATGGACAGCCTGATCGGATTGATAGTCCAGCGGGTTCTTGGGATTGGAGGATGATGTGACGGACGCAGCGGCAGTAAGTGAGCATAAAGAAAGCAAGACCCGCTGGTATATCCTGCAGGCATATTCAGGCTTTGAGAAGAAAGTGGCGCAGACCATTCGCGAAGATGCCGCGAAGCAGGGCATTTCCGATCTGATCGAAGAGGTCATCGTGCCGACGGAAGACGTGCTCGAGATGCGCCGCGGCAAGAAAGTCTCCATGGAGCGCAAGTTTTTTCCGGGCTATATCCTGATAAAAATGGTCATGAACGATGAAACTTGGCAGTTGGTGAAAACTATTCCGAAGGTCAACGGTTTCCTGGGCGGCGGCGGCAACCGTCCGCAGCCGGTCCTGCAGAAGGAAGTGGACCGGATCATGAGCCAGGTGAAAGCCGGTGTCGAAAAACCGAGGGATCGCGTACTGTTCGAAGTAGGAGAGCAAGTGAAGGTGGTGGACGGGCCGTTCGAATCGTTCGTCGGGATCATTGACGAGGTGGATTCGGACAAGGAAAGAATCAAACTTTCCGTCACGATTTTCGGACGCCCGACTCCGGTGGACTTGCAGTTCTCCCAAATCGAGCGCGTGTCGGCATAAATTTTAAATAAGGTGTTGACGGCCCTGCGCCGTCTCTCTATAAAGCGTGTTCTTTCGAAAATTAAGGTAAGGCAATGGCAAAACAGATTGCGGGCTTCGTAAAGCTCCAGATTCCAGCAGGCAAAGCGAACCCGTCACCGCCCATCGGGCCGGCGCTCGGCCAGCGCGGCGCGAATATCATGGAATTCTGCAAGGCGTTCAACGCGGCCACTCAGAACATCGAAGTGGGTATTCCAACACCCGTGCAGATCACGATTTATTCGGATAAGAGTTTTACTTTCATTCTGAAGACCCCTCCTGTGTCTTATTTTCTCAAGAAGGCGGCGGGCATTCCCAAAGGGGCCAATGCGCCGGGAAAAGAAGTGAAAGGAAAGGTGACGATGTCCCAGATCAAGGAAATTGCCGAGAAGAAAAAAGCGGATCTTAATTCGCACACGGTGGAAGGGGCGATGGAAATGATCAAGGGGTCCGCGCTGGCGATGGGACTTCAGGTGGTAGAGGGCTAAAGTTATGGCAAAGATCGGAAAAAGAATAAAGGCGCTGCGTGCCAAAACGGACGATACGAAGTTGCATGGCGCACTGGATGCGTTGAGCTTTCTTAAGTCGAACGCAAACGCGAAATTTGATGAAACCATTGAAGCTGTTATCATGCTCGGCGTAGATGCACGTAAATCGGATCAGACGGTGCGCGGTGCCGCGCCCCTGCCGCACGGTACCGGTAAAACTGTTCGCGTCGCTGTATTTGCCCGTGATGCGAAAGCAAAGGAAGCGGAAGCTGCCGGAGCGGATATTGTCGGCGCTGAGGATCTGGTGGACAGCATTCTGGCGGGAACCATTAATTTTGACCGTTGCATCGCGACGCCTGATATGATGGCGATGGTCGGCCGGGTCGCGAAAGTGTTAGGGCCGAAGGGTCTTATGCCGAATCCGAAACTGGGTACGGTGACGCCTAACGTCGCGGATGCGGTGAAGGCGGCCAAAGCCGGGGAAATCCAGTTCCGTATGGAGAAAGCATCGATTGTACACGCAGGTATCGGCAAAGTCAGTTTCGAAGCGTCGCAACTGAAAGAAAATCTGGCCGCTTTCCTGAAAGCGGTCGAAAAAGCCAAGCCTGCCACTGCGAAAGGCGTCTATATAAAACGTATCAGCCTGTCATCCACTATGGGAGTGGGTGTTAAAGTTGATATCACCTCAATTGCTGCCTAAAGGTTAACCCGATGGATCGAATACAGAAAAAACAGTGGGTCGAGACCGTCAACGGAGCTACCTCCGGCGCTGAAATCATGATCGTGACCCACTATAAAGGGCTTACGGTCGCTGAAATTTCGCGACTTCGTACAAAAGCGCGCGGGCTGGGTGCGTCGTTCAAGGTCACGAAAAACTCTCTTGCCAAGCTGGCATTGAAAGGCACGGCCTTCGAGCCGCTGACCGAGCATTTTAAGGGACCTACGGCCATAGCTTATTCGCAGGATCCGGTATCCGCGGCAAAAGTCATCAGCGAATTCTCGAAAGACAATGAAAAGCTCGTACTGCTGGGCGGCGCATTCGGCAGTCAGATCCTCGATGCGGACGGTATCAAAGAACTGGCGAAACTGCCTTCGCTGGATGAATTGCGCGCCACTATCATCGCTCTGATTATGACGCCGGCCACGCGCATCGCGGGCGTGACGGCCGCTCCGGCAGGGCAGCTTGCAAGAGTGATCAACGCGTTCGCTGAGAAAGCTTCATAAGATAACGAGTTCAATTTAACATTCATCATACTTTAAAGACAAACAAGGGGAATAGATCATGGCTAATTTAGAAGAAATCGTAGAAAAACTTTCTGCCCTCACCGTAATGGAAGCGGCAAAACTTTCCAAGATGCTCGAAGAAACATGGGGAGTTTCGGCGGCTGCACCTGTGGCGGCTGCAGCGGCGGGCGCAGCAGCTCCAGCGGCGGTAGCGGAAGAACAGACGGAATTCAACGTCATCCTCGCGGATGCCGGTGAGAAGAAAATCAACGTCATTAAAGAAGTGCGTGCAGTTACCGGGCTCGGCTTGAAAGAAGCGAAGGATCTGGTGGAAGCGGCGCCGAAAGTGGTGAAAGAAGGCGTATCGAAAGATGAAGCCAAGAAAATCAAGGAACTGCTGGAATCGGCTGGTGCCAAAGTTGAACTCAAGTAGTTCTCGCTGAAGTACATGCAGGGGCGTATCGGTCTGCCGATGCGCCTTCTGCCGCTTCTACCACGCTATTTTATATTTGCTTTACAAACGGATTACTCTCAGATGGCAAAAGCATCACCTAGTCAGCAGCACTCCTCTCATACTTTCACTTCCCGCAAACGTATCCGAAAAAGTTTCGGCAAGATCAACGCCGTTGCCATGATGCCGAATCTTATCGAGATTCAGAAAAAATCTTATGACCAGTTTCTGCAGCTGGATGTGTTCGAAAAAGAGCGTGATCCTCTCAAGGGGCTGAACTCCGTATTCAAGTCGGTGTTTCCTGTGTCCGACTTCGCCGGCACGGCTACGCTGGAGTATGTTTCCTTCAGTTTTGACCATCCGAAATATGACGTGGATGAGTGCCGTCAGCGTGATATCAGTTTTTCCATTCCGCTGCGCGTGACCCTGCGTCTGATCGTCTGGCTGGTCGATGAGGATACCGGCGCGCGTGAGATTAAGGATATCAAAGAACAGGAAGTCTATATCGGCGACATTCCGCTGATGACCGACAACGGAACATTCATCATCAATGGGACGGAGCGGGTGATCGTTAGTCAGATGCACCGTTCTCCCGGGGTGTTTTTCGACCATGACGGTGGAAAATCCCACAGTTCAGGGAAAATTCTCTACTCCGCGCGAATTATACCCTATCGCGGGTCATGGCTTGATTTTGAATTCGATGCGAAAGATCTCGTATTCGCCCGTATCGACCGTCGCCGTAAATTACCCGCCACTTCCATTTTAAGAGCCATCGGTCTCGATAATCAATCGATCCTTTCCACATTTTATAAAAATGTCAAAATCAACAAAACTCCTAAAGGCTGGGCGCAGGCACTGGACGCGGAAACGCTGAAAGGCTCAAAATTTCCTTATCCGCTGATAGACGCGAAAACAGGAAAAGAAGTGGTAGAGGCAGATAAAAAACTTACCCCCCGCCTTCTGGGCAAACTTGCTGAAGAAGGAGTAAAGCAATTTCTGCTTTCCGAAGAGGTACTGGAGTCCAAATTTTTCGCTTCCGATATCGTGAACATGGAAACGGGCGAAGTGCTGGCGGAAGCAGGGGATTATGTTTCAGGACTACTGCTTGAGCAGATCATTGACATGGGTGCCAAAGCGTTCGAGGTGCTGGCGATCGATGAAAACCACGTTGGCGCTTATATTCGCAACACCCTGGTAGCCGACAAGAACCAGACAAAAGAAGATGCGCTGCTCGACATATACCGCGTCATGCGCCCGGGTGAACCGACCACGGCGGAGGCAGCGGAAGCATTATTCAATTCCTTGTTTTTTGAGTCGGAACGGTATGATCTTTCCGAGGTCGGGCGTGTGAAAATGAATGCCAGGCTTGGTGCCGGTCAACAGGAAGCGGTAGGCGTCCTGACGCGTGAAGATATTATCGAAACGATACGCACGCTGGTCCTGCTTAAAGACGGCGTAGGGGAAATCGACGATATCGATCACCTTGGCAACCGCCGTGTACGTTCCGTGGGCGAACTCATGGAAAACCAGTTCCGTATCGGTCTGGTCCGCATGGAGCGAAGTATCATCGAGCGGATGAGTTCGGTGGATATCGATACCGTCATGCCGCATGATCTGGTCAACGCGAAACCGCTGATCGCGGCGGTTCGTGAGTTTTTCGGTTCTTCGCAGCTCAGCCAGTTCATGGATCAGACCAACCCGTTGTCTGAAATCACGCATAAACGGCGTCTCTCCGCACTCGGGCCCGGAGGGTTGACGCGAGAGCGGGCGGGATTTGAGGTGCGTGACGTGCATCCTACCCATTACGGAAGGATCTGCCCGATCGAAACTCCCGAAGGACCCAACATCGGACTGATCAACTCAATGGCCACGTATGCAAGGATCAATAAATACGGATTTATTGAGAGCCCTTATCGCCGTGTGGAAAAAGGGGTCGTTTCCGATGAGGTCATTTATCTTTCCGCAATCGAGGAGGGAAACTATATCATCGCGCAATCCAATGCGGAAATGGATGCCAAGGGACGTTTTAAAGACGATCTGATCAGTTGCCGCAAGGATGCGGATTTCGTGATGGTGCCACCGGAGCAGATTGATTTTATCGATGTTTCTCCTAAGCAGTTGGTGTCCGTTGCCGCCTCGCTTATCCCGTTTCTGGAAAATGATGACGCGAACCGCGCTTTGATGGGATCCAACATGCAACGCCAGGCCGTGCCACTGGTACGTGCGGAAGCGCCGCTGGTGGGAACCGGAATGGAATCAGTCGTCGCCACCGATTCGGGTGTGACCACGGTCGCCAAACGTAACGGGATCGTCGATCAGGTGGATGCAACGCGGATCGTGATCCGCGGGGAGCGGATGGGGGATGAGATTTCTCCAGGCGTCGATATCTATAACCTGATGAAATTTCAGCGTTCCAACCAGAATACTTGCATCAATCAGCGTCCGATCGTCAAGGTGGGAGACGTGGTGCGCAAGGGTGACGTCATCGCGGACGGCCCGAGTACTCATCTCGGTGAGCTGGCGCTTGGACGTAACGTATTGGTGGCGTTCATGCCGTGGAACGGGTATAACTATGAGGATTCCATTCTGATTTCCGAAAAGCTGGTGGCGGACGATGTGTTCACCTCCATCCATATCGAGCAGTTTGAAGTCATGGCGCGGGATACCAAACTCGGACCCGAGGAAATCACCCGTGATATTCCGAATGTCGGGGAAGAGGCGCTCCGCAGTCTGGATGAGATCGGCGTCGTGCATATCGGGGCGGAAGTGCGCCCGGGCGATATCCTTGTCGGCAAGGTGACGCCGAAGAGCGAGTCGCCGGTGACGCCGGAAGAAAAACTGCTGCGTGCCATTTTCGGTGAGAAAGCATCGGATGTGCGCGACAGCTCACTCAGGTTACCTCCGGGTGTGGCGGGTACGGTGGTGGGTGTGAAAGTCTTTACCCGCCGCGGCGTGGAAAAAGACGAACGCCATCTTGCGATTGAAAAATCCGATATTGACCTGCTTCAAAAAGACCGTAATGACGAGCGTGCGATTATCGAGCGTTTCATTTACGGACGTCTGCAGGAGATCCTGCTCGGTAAAACGATCGTGAAAGGTCCGAAAGGTATCAAGACGAAAACTGAAGTCACCGCAGAACTGCTTGCGGAGCAGCCCAAAGGCGTATGGTGGGAAATCGTGGTCGATGAAGAAACGGTGATGCGTGAAGCCGAATCTCTGAAACGTCAGCTGGATGATGCGGTGAAGCGTTTGAACGCCTGGTTTGAAAGCAAGGTGGAAAAACTGCAGGCGGGTGACGATCTGCTACCCGGCGTGTTGAAAATGGTCAAGGTGTTCGTGGCCGTGAAACGTAAACTGCAGCCCGGTGATAAAATGGCGGGACGCCATGGTAACAAAGGGGTGATTTCGCGTATTACGCCGCTTGAAGACATGCCGCATCTGGAAGACGGCACACCGGTGGATATCGTGCTCAATCCGCTCGGCGTACCTTCGCGGATGAATGTCGGACAGATCCTAGAGACCCATCTCGGATGGGCGTCGGCCGGGATAGGGAAGCAGATCCGTGCCGCGCTCACCGCCTATGAGGAGCAGGGAAAAATCGAGACTGTGCGCACTAAACTGATGGAAGTGTACGACGAGAAGGAAAACCAGTCGGAAATTACGGCGATGTCGAACGATGAAGTGCTGGAGCTTGCCGGAAATCTTCGCAAAGGCGTTCCGTTCGCGACGCCGGTTTTTGATGGTGCCAGTGAACAGGATGTGTCCGACTGGCTGATCAAAGGCGGTCAACAATCTTCCGGGCAGGTGACGCTCTATGACGGGCGTACCGGCGATGCATTTCACCGCCAGGTGACGGTCGGCTATATCTATATGCTCAAACTGCATCACTTGGTGGACGATAAGATCCATGCGCGTTCCATCGGGCCATACAGCCTTGTGACGCAGCAGCCGCTCGGTGGTAAATCCCAGTTCGGCGGACAGCGGTTCGGAGAAATGGAGTGCTGGGCGCTCCAGGCCTACGGCGCAGCATATACGTTGCAGGAGATGCTTACCGTCAAATCGGATGACGTGGCGGGACGCAGCAAGGTGTATGAGTCGATCGTGAAAGGGGATCACTCTTTTGAGTCAGGTATTCCGGAATCCTTCCACGTAATGGTCAAGGAACTGCGTTCCCTAGGCCTGAACGTGGAACTGGTGGAAGAACCCAGCTGATCGATAGCTATCCAATTTTCGTCTTGAACCATCATTAGACAACGTTATAAGGTTACGCATTATGAGCAATGAAGTCATGCAGCTTTTCGGGGGCATCCAGCCCGCGAAACAATTTGATGGCATTAAAATTTCCATTGCCAGTCCGGAAAAAATCCGCTCGTGGTCGTATGGTGAGGTGAAAAAACCGGAAACCATCAATTACCGTACGTTCAAACCGGAGCGTGACGGGTTGTTCTGCGCGCGTATTTTTGGCCCGATCAAGGATTATGAGTGCTTGTGCGGTAAATACAAACGCATGAAATATAAAGGAATCATCTGCGAGAAATGCGGCGTGGAAGTCACCACTTCCAAGGTGCGTCGCGAGCGCATGGGACATATCGATCTGGCGGCGCCGGTCGCGCATATCTGGTTCCTCAAGTCCCTGCCGTCACGAATCGGGCTGTTGCTCGACATGCCCCTGAAAGACTTGGAACGGGTGCTTTATTTTGAAAGCTACGTGGTGATCGATCCGGGCCTTACGCCTTTCGGTAAGGGGGATCTGCTGAGCGAAGATCAGTATTACGACGCCATGGATGAATACGGGGAAACGGCCTTTACCGCCAGCATCGGCGCGGAAGCAATCCGTGATATGCTCTCTGAACTCAACATGGAGCAGGAACAGGTTGAACTGCGGGCGGAACTGCTCGACTCCGCTTCGGAAGCGCGGCGTAAAAAACTGGTCAAGCGTTTGAAAATCGTCGATTCCTTCGTGGAGTCAGGAAACAAGCCGGAATGGATGATCATGACGGTGGTCCCCGTCATCCCGCCGGAACTCCGTCCGCTCGTACCGCTGGACGGCGGGCGTTTCGCCACGTCTGATCTGAATGATCTGTACCGGCGCGTCATCAACCGTAACAACCGCCTGAAGCGCCTGCTGGAACTGCGTGCGCCGGATATCATCGTGCGTAACGAAAAACGCATGTTGCAGGAATCCGTCGATGCGTTATTCGACAACGGTCGCCGCGGACGGGTCATTTCCGGCAATAACAAGCGCCCGCTGAAATCACTTTCCGACATGCTGAAAGGAAAACAGGGCCGCTTCCGCCAGAATCTGCTCGGCAAGCGGGTGGATTATTCAGGGCGTTCGGTCATCGTCGTCGGTCCCGAACTGAAACTGCATCAGTGCGGCCTGCCGAAAAAAATGGCGCTGGAGCTGTTCAAGCCGTTCATTTACGCAAAACTGGAGATGTACGGTATCGCGCCGACGTTGAAGGCCGCCAAACGCATGGTGGAAGCGGAACGGCCGGAAGTCTGGGATTTCCTGGAGCAGGTCATCCGCGAACACCCGGTACTGCTCAACCGTGCGCCGACATTGCACCGCCTCGGTATTCAGGCGTTCGAGCCGATGCTGATCGAAGGCAAGGCGATTCAGCTTCACCCCCTGGTCTGCTCCGCGTTCAACGCGGATTTCGACGGGGATCAGATGGCGGTACACGTACCGCTCTCCATCGAAGCGCAGCTGGAAGCCCGCGTGCTGATCATGTCCACCAACAACATTCTCTCACCTGCCAACGGTAAGCCGATCATCGTGCCGACGCAGGATATCGTACTTGGTATCTATTATCTGTCGCTGGAGACGGACGGGGATATCGGGGAGGGAATGGTGTTCGCCAACATGAACGAAGTGCGTCATGCGCTGGAGAATAAAACCATTACGCTGCACAGCCGCGTTAAAGCGCGTTTCAGCCGTCACGACCAGAACGACCAGCTGATTACGGAAGTAATCGACTGTACCGCCGGGCGTCTGCTGATTGCGGATCTGCTGCCGAAAAACCGTAACATCAGTTATCAGCTGGTGAACCAGTTGCTGACGAAGAAAGTGATCGGCGGCGTGATCGATACGATCTACCGCCATTGCGGCCAGAAAGAAACGGTCATTTTTGCCGACCGCGTCATGAAGATTGGGTTCGAACATGCGTGCCGTGCCGGTATCTCGTTCGGGAAGGATGATATGATCGTGCCGAGATCGAAGGATAAGCATATCACCAACACGCTGGGTGAAGTGAAACAGTTCGAGCAGCAATATGCAGACGGTTTGATCACGTCGGGTGAAAAATATAACAAGGTGATCGATGCGTGGTCACACTGCACGGAAAAAGTGGCGGAAGACATGATGTCTGAGATTTCGGGCATCGGGACGAAAGTCGGGGAACGTTCCGCCAAGAAAATCAATTCCATCTACATGATGGCACATTCCGGAGCCCGTGGTTCTGCGGCGCAGATCAAACAGCTCGCCGGAATGCGCGGATTGATGGCGAAACCTTCCGGGGAAATTATCGAAACACCGATCATCTCCAACTTTAAAGAAGGCCTGAACGTACTGGAATACTTCAACTCTTCGCATGGAGCCCGTAAAGGCCTCGCGGATACGGCGCTGAAAACCGCCAATTCGGGGTATCTGACCCGGCGTCTGGTGGACGTGGCGCAGGATTGTATCGTCGTGGAAGAAGACTGCACTTCCGAGGACGGCGTCGTCATGAAAGCCATCATCGAAGGCGGGGAGGTCATCGTCGAACTGGCTGACAAGATTCTCGGTCGTACTTCCGCGAAAGATGTGCTGCACCCGACCACTGGCGAAGTGCTGATTTCCGCGGGGCAGCTGGTTGACGAGCGCATCGTGGCGAAGGTGGATGAAGCGGGCGTGGAAGCGATCATGGTGCGCTCCGTGCTGACCTGCCAGAGTGAAAACGGCGTCTGCGCGAAATGTTACGGGCGGGATCTGGCGCGTGGTACTCCGGTCAACGTGGGTGAAGCGGTCGGCGTTATCGCGGCGCAGTCGATCGGTGAGCCGGGTACGCAACTTACGATGCGCACTTTCCACATCGGCGGCGCGGCCCAACGTGGCGCGGAGCAGAGCAACGTGGAAGCCTCGCATGACGGCAAGATCGAGCTCAGTAATAAAAACGTGGTGATCGACTCCCAAGGCCGGCGCGTGGTGATGAGCCGGACCTGTGAACTGATCCTGCGGGATGAAACGGGCCGCGAAAAGGCGCGTCACAAAGTGCCTTACGGCGCGCGCGTGCTGTTTGATGAAGGAACGGCCGCAAAACGTGGTGACCGTCTGGCGGAGTGGGATCCTTACACGATTCCCATCATTACCGAAAAAAGCGGGATAGCGCGTTACCGGGATCTGATGGGCGGCGTTTCCCTGAGGGAGATCATGGATGAAGCGACAGGTCTGACCAGTAAAGTGGTCATCGACTGGCGCCAGCAGACTCGCGGTGCCGATTTGAAGCCACGGATCGCCTTGCGTGACGAAAAGGATGAAATCATCACCCTCGCCAACGGTCTGGAAGCACGCTATTTCCTTGCAGTGGATGCGATTTTGAACGTCGAAGACGGCCAGAAAGTCCATGCGGGAGACGTACTGGCGCGTATTCCGCGTGAATCCAGCAAAACGCGGGATATTACCGGAGGTCTGCCACGGGTGGCGGAACTGTTCGAGGCACGCAAACCCAAGGATCACGCCATCATCAGCGAGATCGAGGGGACCGTGGCGTTCGGCAAGGATTACAAAGCCAAGCGTCGCCTGATCATCCATCCCAAGGATGAGTCGATCGAGCCGGTGGAATATATGATTCCGAAAGGCAAGCTGATTACCGTACAGGAAGGGGATTACGTCCAGAAAGGGGATCTGCTGATCGACGGAAATCCGGTACCGCACGATATTTTGAAGGTAATGGGCGTGGAAGCGCTCGCCCATTATATGATCAATGAAGTGCAGCAGGTCTACCGCCTGCAAGGGGTGACGATCAACGACAAGCATATCGAAGTGATCGTGCACCAGATGCTCCAGAAGATCGAGATTTCCGATACAGGTGACAGTACGTACGTCATGGAAGAACTGGTGGATCGTGATGATCTGGATGAGACGAACGCTAAGCTGCGTGACCTGAATCTGCGTACCGCGCACGGATCGCATGTGCTGCAGGGGATTACTAAAGCGTCCCTGCAGACACGCTCATTCATTTCGGCGGCATCGTTCCAGGAAACGACCCGGGTACTGACGGAAGCGGCGGTGGCAGGTAAGATGGATCGTCTGGTCGGTTTGAAAGAAAACGTGATCGTCGGGCGGTTGATCCCGGCGGGAACCGGTGCGGTGGTGCGCAAGTATAAGAAGATCGCCGCGGCGCGTGATCGTGAGATCGAATCCACCATGCCCGATCAGCATGATTACATCGAAGAGATGGACCCGATGGCCATCGAAGCGATGATTGCAGGGGACAACGCGGCGTAGGCATCATGTTTACGGGTATTGTTTCCGCTATCGGAACGGTGAAGGAAGTAGTAGAGCGAGGCAATGAACGTCAATTCGTCATTGCCTCGCCTTATGTTTTGGAAAGCATTGCCATCGGCGCTTCCATCGCACATGACGGATGCTGCCTGACCGTGACGGAAACCGGTGAAACCGCAGGGTGCTGGCATCGGGTGGATGTTTCGCCCCATACTCTGGACCACACGACGCTTGGCGACTGGCAGGTGGGACAACAGGTTAATCTGGAGCGGGCGCTGCGAGCGGGTGATGAGCTCGGCGGGCATATGGTAAGCGGGCATGTGGACGGGGTGGCTTATATCATCGCCCTGCAATCCGAAGGTGAGAGCGTTCATTATACGATGGAAGTGCCTGAGAACTTTATGAAATATATTGCGAACAAGGGGTCGGTTACGCTGGACGGCGTATCTCTTACCGTAACATGGGTACAGAATAACCAGTTCGGCCTTACTTTGATCCCCCATACCCTCCAAGCCACCACATGGGGAAACAGACAAGCCGGCGATAAGCTTAATCTGGAAGTGGATATGCTCGCGCGTTATGTTGAGCGTATGATGCCCGGAGCATCTTTTTAAGAGTGATTCAGAAAAATGATAAAAGAACAAATTATTGCGCAAGTTGACCAGTTAGTTCAAAGCGGGCAGGGCTTGTTAGGAATAGCCAGACGAAGCAATTACGGTTCTTACTATGAGGAAAGCCAAAAAGTCCCGGTTCTTAGCTGGAAGAATAGTGTTGAATTTGCGGTTCATACCCTGCTACCTGAAGGACATCTTTTTAAAAAAAATCTTCAAACTCTTTACTCAGCTGAAAAAGACCTTTTTGATAGTGTTCAGGAAATTATTGCCTTGCTGATGTCTTTCAAGGAGGCGCTGGCCGCCGGGTATCTTTTTTCGTGGGAATATGAAGTATCGGCAACAGATTTTTCCGATTTTCTGGATCACGCGAAATTTTATCATGGTAGAAATCAAAAAGAATATGCTGCCGTCATCGCCAGTGCCGTGTTGGAAGACACTATCAAGAAAATAGCGAAGAAGCACGATCTTGATACTTCAGGCACACTAGACCCATTAGTTGAACGTTTGGCACAAGCAAACGTGTTCAGCCCAATACGCAAAAAAGAACTCTTGGTTTTATTAGGCATCCGTAACAGCGCGTTGCACGCAAAATGGAATGAAATAGATAATCGCCTAGTAGGAAAGTTAATCGAAGAAGTGAAACAACTTATTGATAAGCATTTGTATGAATGAATTCAGCTTGTATAATCTGTCATTATCATGACCCTTTCCTCCATCGAAACCATCCTTGAAGATGCGAGAAACGGCCGCATGTTCATCCTCGTCGACGATGAAGACCGCGAGAATGAAGGAGACCTGGTCATCGCCGCCGAGTTCGCCGACGCCGCCGCCATCAATTTCATGGCGAGATACGGGCGGGGGTTGATCTGCCTGCCGCTGAAAGGAACGCAGATACGGAGGCTCGGACTGCCGCCGATGGCGCGGCATAACGGCTCACGCCATGAAACGGCGTTTACCGTGTCCATCGAGGCCAGGGAAGGGATCACCACCGGTATTTCAGCCGCCGACCGCGCCCATACCATCAGGACGGCGATTCAGCTGGAAGCGCGCGCAGAAGCGATCGTTTCGCCGGGGCATGTCTTTCCGCTGGAAGCACGGAGCGGCGGAGTGCTGGTGCGGGCCGGGCATACGGAAGCGGCGGTGGATATCGCCCGGCTGGCGGGGCTGATTCCGGCCGGCGTCATCTGCGAAATCATGAAAGATGACGGGGAGATGGCGCGGCTGCCGGATCTTATCCCGTTCGCCAAAGAACATGGCCTTAATATCGCCACGATCGCCGATCTCATCGCGTACCGGCGGCGGCAGGAGAAGCTGGTCACGCGTACGCATACTTCCGTTTTCAACAGTGTGCACGGGGGTACGTTTATTCTGCATCTCTATACGAATACCCTCGAATATGCCGAACATATCGCACTGGTGAAAGGCGACATCGCCGCTCATAACGCGCCTTTGGTACGGATGCATACACTGGATATTCTCTGCGACGCACTCGGCGATGCCCAGCATTCCCGCAGCGGGCAGCTGCAATCCGCGATGCAGATGCTGGAGAACCATGGTTGCGGCATCCTCGTGCTGCTCCGTCCGCCCGTTCGCAACGCGTTGTCCCTGCGGCTCGGCGCGGAGGACAAGGAGCAGAAGGATTTACGGGAATACGGTATCGGCGCGCAGATACTCAAGGATCTGGGGGTCAGCCGGATGCAGCTGCTGACCAATCATCCCCGTCAGGTAGTTGGTCTTGAGGGATACGGGCTTGAAATCGTCGACTATGTCCCCTTGGCGGGCATTGCACCCGCGCCACTATAAAAAAACAATCGGATTCTTTTCGCCGATTATCCTTTCTAATTTATTGAAGAGAATAAAAAACGGCATACGCTCCATTTTAATCTAAGATTATCCTATGTGATTAACAGTTCGTTAGTAAATATATGGTAAAAATAGGTCTATGCGATAGTATGTCGTATATTTCTTTTGAACATGTAGTTCATCATTCATCAATCCAAGTAGGAGAATAAAATGGCTCTCAATTCTATCAATACCAATATTGCGGCGCTCGCGGCGCAGGCAAACATCGGCAGAGCGTCCACAGCGGCCGGCTCTTCCATCGCCCGTCTGTCGAGCGGTAACCGCATCGTGCACGCATCCGACGACGTGGCATCCGTATCCGCGGGTACGTCACTGCGTACGACGGTCACTACACTGAAAACCGCATTGCTCAACACGTCTCAGGGTTCTTCCCTGCTGCAGGTGGCTGACGGTGCACTTTCACAGATCACCGACATCCTGCAACGGCAGAAAGCAATTGCAGTTCAAGCCGGTTCCGGTACGCTTACTTCCACTGACCGCTCTTTCCTTAATCAGGAATTCTCGAATCTGACGGAAGAGGTGCAGCGCCTTTCCACGAAAACAAACTTCAACGGCGTGTCTTTGCTGGATGGTATCTTGACCAAAACGGTTGATGCGAAAGCTGTTTCCACCAATGCATCGCTTGCTACTGCTACCTTTGCTTTTAACACCAACGCTGCAGCGGGTCAGACTGTCATCATCAACAACCAGACCTTTACAGCGGTTGCTGCGGCTCCTGCTGCGGGTCAGTTCCTGATTGGTACAACCGTATTGGATACGGTTTCCAATCTGGCATCTGCATTGAATGCTTCCACTAACTTAAACATTAGCAGTGCGAAGTACGGGGCAGTCGGTAACACGCTGACCATTACTTCTAAAGCAGGTGGTTTAAATTCGCAGGATTTCATCATTGATGCACGTAACACACTCTCTACATATACAAGTGTTGCGGCCAGTAACGCGTCTCTGAACGGTCCTGATTCAGGATCATACACGAACGTGTTTCAGGTGGCACTTGGTGCTACGGATACCACCTCTTCCGTGGTCGCTCTTGCGGTAGGTACGGCACTTCAGGGTATTTCCAACACAGGTGGTAACGCGCTGAACGCAACCGTAGGCGGTGTGGTAAACACCCTCTATACTGTTGCAACTGGTGACTCACTGCAAAACATCGCTGACAAGATCAACGCTAACACCTCAGTACATGGTATTACGGCGCAGATTGTCGGTTCTTCCGGTCAGTACAACATCCAGCTGCGCCATAAACAGCCCGATTTGGATAACGCCGCTGCGGCAGCAACGGGTGGTGATATTACGCTGACTGCTGTCGGTACGTTCTTCACCGGTTCACGTAACAATGTCGGTGTGGCTACGGTAGCAACTGTGGCAGCCAACACGATCCACGTACAGGAAACTGGACTGGGTGGTGGTGATACCACAGGCCTGAGCGCTGGTGATACGGTGGGTATCGGTACCATCGGTAACAATCTTGTCAACGACCAGAACCAGTCAAAATCCGTGGTTAACATTCTGTTTCCGCCGATTGCTTCTGCATCACTTGCAACCACATTGGCACCTACCGCATTAACGGCGGTACAGATCCAGATTGGTGACCCGACCACTTCCGCCGCTGCTCTCCCGCAACCTATCGAACTGGCGACCTTTACGTTTACTAATAACTCCAAGGCATCTGCGTCATCTACGGAAATTTCCATCGGTTCCACGCTGGAAGAGACCATTGATAATGCGGCCTCTGCTATCAACAAGTTTGTGGGTACAGGTACCAACAATTTTGACTTGAACCAGATTCATGCCTATCGCAATGGTCAAACCCTTGTGATTGAAAGCAACAAAGCCGGTTCAACCACTCACCTGGATAACACCGTGGGTGCTGCGGCAGTGGTTCCTGTCGGGGTCGGTTTGAACGGTGCGTTCGCAGCGGCAGGCGTTTCGGTGACAAACGCTGGTAACGTCAGCAATGGTTCTACCACAGGCGTCAATACCAACAGCGTGACCAACAAAGACTTTATTGGTAAAATCAGTGGCTTTACTGCAACTGCGACCGGTGCTGCCAATACCGTCAATGCACAGGTCACTGTGGGTGCCTTTACGTATACGGCAACAAACATCACCACCAACCCCGTTGCTAACACAACTGTGCGCTTCAGCAGTACAGTGGATGGTGGCGGTTTCTTTGACGTGCAGTTGCGTGCCAATGCGGGGACAGCCGTAAATTCACAAACGGATGCGAACACGTTCTCATCCCGTTTGAACGGTGCCTTTTCTACCCTGAACTTCTTCCAGACACGGGACGTTTCCAGCTATAAAGGGACTGATCCAGTGGTGGCGGACGGCATCGTGACAGGCAGCTTGCTGGGTTCCAGCGTGCGTGTTGCCGGAAACGATTTCTCTTCGGTGAAGATCAATAATGTTTCTGTACAGGCTCCTGTTGGTAGCAGCACGAATGGTTCCATCAGCTTTACCATCAACGGAGAGCAATATAGTTCTCAGTTGTCTCTGGGAAGCAAGCTGGGCGCCAATCAGGCTTACAAGTTCGTCAGCGCAAGCGATGCGAACAAGTTCCTCCAGTTCACTACCGGTGATTCTACCATTGATTTCGGAACGGCTTCCAAAGCGGCTGCTTTCCAGAAATCCCTCGAAACTGCTTTCGGGGTCGGAACCAGCAATAATGCGCTGTCCTTCCAGGTGGGTGTGAACTCCAGTGACTCACTGGCGATCGGCCTCAGCGGCGTGACTACCAATGATCTTGGCACTACCAATCTGGATGTGTTGACGCAGGCCGATGCGGCCACTGCGGCGGATACGATCGATACCGCCCTGAACAAGGTGACGTCGGTCCGTGCGGAAGTGGGTGCGTTGCAATCACGCTTCAACTTCGCGGCGGCCAACGTCGAGAGCTCGATTTCCAACCAGGATGCCGCTCGCGGCGTACTGCTGGATACCGACATCGCGGCGGAATCCACGGCGTTCTCTACGGCACAGGTGCAACTGCAGGCAGGTATCTCCGTACTTGCTCAGGCAAACCAGCTGCCACAAAGCCTGCTGAAACTGATTCAGTAGTCTGAATAAAGCGAGGGGGATGCAGGAAACCGTATCCCCCTCGCTAAACTAACCATCCGGTTTCTAAGGGAATTCATATGGACATCGCAAACATACTTCCAAACACCCGTCCCACGGTTGATGCGTATAATACGACGCAGCAGTCATCCGCTTTCCCCACTAAAAAATCAAACACGGTGGAAGGCCAGGTACAGATTCCCGCAGTGGAACGGGTGGATTTACGAAGCGTGGATAATAAACGCCTCGATGACATCCAGAAAACCATTGAACAGCCGGCATTCAAGGAAGTGTACGCGGTAAGTGACAAGACATTCACTATTTTCAAGGACAGCAGCGGTCAATATATCACACGCTATACCAGTCTGCGTGATGGATCGGTCAGTTATGTGCCGGAGCCGGCCATTCTGAATTTCTCAGGCGGCAGTGAGCATTATTTCGCCGTACACGCGTAAAGACTGGCATGTAACGTGCAGGTAGCACGTCAATGCATCGAATAAAAAAAGGCAGGTAGCATATGGTCACGCAAATTCAATTAGGAAATATCTTTCAGGAAAACGGCCGCACGGTGGTAGGCGGCACTTCTTCAGGGATCGATACGCAGGCGCTGGTCAAGGGATTGACCGATGCCAAGCGGTTACCGGCGGTCACTCTGGAAAAAACGATCGCCAGCAATACGAAAATCTCCAGTGCGCTCGGTGATTTGAAAGACCTGGTTAAAAAATTCCAGGACGCGGCGAATTTCCTGCGCAATCCTCCCGGAGTAGGGAATGCCGGCGATGATATTTTCAAATACCGCACCGCGGACATCACGTCCAACAGCAGCGTGGCGGGCAGTACATATATCGGAATAACGGCGGAACCCGGCACATCCGCGAACACGTATGACATCAAAGTAAACCAGCTGGCGACGAACAGCGTTTACACCACCAACACGTTCGCACTCACCGATACGAATACCGCCGTAGTGGGAACGGGGGCAGGGGACGCGCTTAGAGCCGGCCCGCTGGCGCTCGGCGCAAGCGGTACGTCGGTCACCTTGAATAACGGCGATACGCTGAGCGACGTCATCAACAAGATCAACGCGGTAAAGGATACCTCCGGGGTGGAGGCGGTCGCCATCAAAGTGGCCACCGGACAATATCGCCTGTCACTGAAAACGCTCAATACCGGAGCGGACCAGAACTATACGCCTACCGCGGCGACATTCTCGAACGTCGGGTTCGCGATTTCCACCGCCGCTACGGATGCCTCGATCGATTTTGACGGTACCACCATCACGCGTCATACCAACAGTCTGGACGACGTGGTGACCGGGGTCACGTTCAACCTCCTGCAGGCGACTCCGTCCGGTACCGATGTCAAGGTCGCTATCAAGCCGGATACGACGCTGGTCAAGAACGGCATCAGCAACTTCGTCAACGCCTACAACGAACTACGCTTTTTCGCGGCACGGCAGACGGAAGTGGACGACAGCGGAAAACCGGCGGATACGGCGGTGCTGTATGGCAACTCCACCCTGTCCCTGTCCCGCTCACAGATCGAGAGCGAAATTTCAGGGATCGTCAAGGGGGTCGCAGCCGGTGATCCTTCACGACTGGCGGATCTGGGCATCACGTTTGCCGACGCCCCTAAAGACGATAAGAATCCGGAAACGAAAAACATTCTGGTGGTGGACGAGGCCAAGCTGGACTCGGCGATTTCCTCCAACTTCAACGCGGTGCAGAAAGTCTTCGAATTCGACTATTCTTCCGACAACTCCAATCTCCAGGTGTTCCAACGCACCAACGGTCTGGGCATTTCCGCGTTCAAGCTGAACGTCAACCAGACGACCGGCGTCTATCAGGCCAGTTATGATGACGATAACGACCCTCTTACCGCCGACAAGGTCATTGCGTTGGACGGTACACCCGTGACTTCCGGCACCGGTGTGGTGCTCAAAGGTCAGAAAGGGACGGTACTGGACGGGTTGACGCTGATTTACAATGGTACGGATAATCCTACCATCAACGTGAACATCAGCCAGGGGATTGGCGACAGACTGTATAATGCGGCATCTAACCTGCTGGATGAAAGCAGCGGCGCCGTGGCAGTTGAAATCACGTCCCTTGCCGACAAGAATACGCGTATCCAGAAAGATATCGACCGTATCGACGATCAGGTCAACACCTACCGTGACCGGTTGCTCAATCAATATGCGGCGCTGGAATCATCCATCTCCCAGGCCAATAATCTCCTTGCCTCACTGGATGCGCAGTCCAAGGCGCGTAACCAGAATTAAAGGAACAGATCATGAGCACCGCCTACCAGAAACTGGATGCCTACAGAAATGCGAGTTTTACGGTGAGTAAAACCCGTCAGATCGTGATGCTGTATGACGGAATCGTCCGTTTTCTGCAGCAGGCCAAATGTGCCATGACTGAGGGGCGCATCGAAGACCGTTTCACTCTTCTGAGCAAAGCTTCCGCTATCGTGACCGGTCTGCAGGGCTGTCTGGACTTTGAACAGAACGCGGAAGTGTCCACGACATTGTATGATTATTACGCGCAATGCGAAGCGGATATTTTTTCACTGCAGCGCACGAGTTCCGTCGAACAGTGCGACCTGGTGATCGCGCAGTTGAAAACCATGCGGGAAGCATGGAACGCTATCGACGCGTCGTATGGGACGCCTGCGCCTGCGATGGTAGCGAATGCGGGAAGTGAATCCGAGAAGAGCGCTGCACCCTTTCCGCAAGCCGCCGGCGGTTTCAGTGCGAACGAAATGCAGGCGCTGATGATTTCAGCGTAGCTGAAGCAGAAGCCCGGGCGTAATGAATCGCCCCTGTATCATAAGGTGAAGCATGGCAATATTTCAGGTTTCCGCTTCCCGGTTTCCGGCTGCCGACCGCTTTGCAGTTGAAAAAAGAACTTTCATGCGTTACTAAAGCGTCTCACGATCCTAAAGGAGTTTTGAATATGACCGTTGCACTTCCTGAAGGATATGCTCCTTCCGAAAACGAGGAATATATGAATCCCGAGCAGCTGGAGTTTTTTCGCCAGAAGCTGATCGCCTGGCGCTCCGACCTGCTTAAGGAGTCCCGTGAGACGATGGAGCATCTGAAGGAAGAAAACTGGCATGAAGCGGACATCGCCGACCGCGCTTCACTGGAGACGGAAGCAGGTGTGGAACTGCGGACCCGCAATCGCTATCTGAAGCTTATTTCGAAGATAGATCAGGCACTGCGCCGCATCGAGAAAGGCGAATACGGTTACTGCGAGGAAACGGGTGATCCCATCGGCATTCGCCGCCTGCAGGCCCGCCCGGTGGCTACGATGACGATTGAAGCGCAGGAGCGTCATGAAAAGCTTGAGAAGCAGTACGCGGATGAAGAGTAATACATATTAAATATAATCAACAAATTTTAAATATTAGGATGTTTAATCGTTAATTTACCAATATTCGCTATTCTTGAATGATCGAGAGGCGAATATGACATTGACGTATGAAGATATCCACTTGCTGGTAAGAGAACCTTCTTCCAAAGTAAGAGCGGATATCGCCCAGAAAGTGGCTGCCAGCTACAACACCCAGAGTTTCACTCCTAAAGCGAACAAGATAGCGACCGATATCCTGCGGTTGTTGTTGCAGGATACCTCCCGGCAGGTACGTAAGGTACTGGCGCAGGAGTTGAAACTGCATCATAACGCGCCGCACGATATCATCGTGGCGCTCGCCAACGATGAACTCGATATCGCGGAAGAAATACTGATTCATTCCACCGTTCTTCAGGAATCCGATATCCTGGAGTTGATCCGCGCGAATGAAGACGTGAAAAAGATGATCGCCATTTCCAAGCGTAAACATCTCTCCGAACGTACCAGTACCGCGTTGGTGGCGACTGGCAAGGTGCAAATCGTCAATTCCCTTCTTGAGAACACCGGCGCGGAAATCAGTGATTCGTGTTATTCGTTCATCATGACGGAATTCCGTCATGACCAAGGCATTCTGGAAGCGCTGGTGTATCGGGGCGGGTTGTCCTATACGCTGGCGGAGAAACTCTATTCGCTGGTCTCAGGCAGCCTGAAAAAACAGATTACCAAGCGCTATCTCATGCCCCGCATCATCGTGGAGAAAAGTGCCAACGATGTGCGTGAAGCGGCGATCCTGCGCTTTCTCAGCCCTTGGATGACGGATGAGGATGTCCTCGCGCTGGTCGGCCAGATGCAGTCAGCCAAGCGGTTGACCAGTTCCATCATCATCCGCGCTTTATGCCTCGGAGAAATCGCTTTTTTCGAAGCCGCGATGTCCAAGCGTGTAAGAATTCCGCTCAGTAACGTGCGCAAGCTGTTGAAAGATCCGGGAGATTCCGGTTTCAGCGCCTTGTATCGCGCCAGTAAACTGCCGCAGGAATACCGCGAAGCGGTAAGGATCATGTTGAAGCTGGTGCGGGAGGAAGTGAAGCGCAATACGCACCGTCTGCCGGATTACTCCACCCGTATCATCTCCCAGATCCGCGAAAACAATTATCACAGTTCCGTCATGGGCATGGATAACTTCCTGGCGTTTCTGGATACGCCCAGAGAATTCCATGCGTTCATCGAATAATACGGTGATCTCTCAGACGGCCCGGCTGTAATATTGTTTCGTATCGAGCTGATTTTCTTTCTTGTCGATAATCAGCGTCACCGCCGCGTCACCGGTGATGTTGACGGTGGTACGGAACATATCAAGGATACGGTCCACCCCAAGAATCACCCCGATTCCTTCGATCGGAATGCCGACGGAGGCCAGTACCATGCCCATGAAGATGATGGAACCGCTCGGAATGCCCGCCGCGCCGATGGAGCCTAAGGTCGAGGTGAGGATCAGCATCAGATAGTCATGGCCGTGCAGGGGAATCCCGTACATCTGAGCGAAGAACATGGCGCAGAGGCCTAGGTAAATCGCCGTTCCGTCCATGTTGATGCAGGCGCCGAGCGGCATCATGAACTGGGTGGTGCCGCCGGACACGCCCATCTTCTTCTGCAGCTCGCTCATGGCGGTCGTCAGCGTCGCCTTGCTGGAACTGGTGGAAAATGCCATCAGCTGGGTGGCGATCATCTTGCGGTAGAAAGGAAAGGGTGAGAGGCCGCCGAACACGGCGATCATTCCGCCGAACACCAGATATTGCAGGAAGCAGGCGCTGATGACCAGCCCCACGAGACGCATCAGGCTGACGATCACGTCGAGCCCCGTGGTGCCCACCATGCTGCTGATGAAACCGAACACGGCGAGGGGGGCGAGGCGGACGATCCATTCGATCATTTTGAAAGTGATGCCGGCGAGCTGTTTGTTCAGTTCTTTCACGCGTGCCGTTTCATCCGGAATATAATTCATCACGATGCCGGTGAAAATGGCGAACACCACGACCTGAAGGTACATATCCTCCGAAATGGCGTGTACGATATTGCCCGGAATCAATCCGATCAGAAAGTCGCTGATATGGGGAGGGGGAACGGCCGCCGCCGTCGGCAGTGCGATACTGCCCGCTACCGGCGGCGCGACGCCCAGACCCGGAGTGAAGATATGGCCGAGCGCCAGACCGAGACAAACGGCGCAAAGCGACGTCGCGATATAGGTGAAGGTTCCCCTGAGCGCGATTCCCTTGAAGTTATGACCGGCGCTCAGGCTCGTAATCCCGGAAATGAGCGCGAAGAAAATCAGCGGGGAGACCACCATCTTGATCAGTTTGATGAACACGGTGCCGAGCACGGCAAAACTGGCGGCGTTGCCTTTCAAAAGGAATCCCGCCGCTATTCCCAGAATCAGCCCGATCACTACCTGCTGCCACATGGTCAACCCGAGGAATTTCCACTCTTTCGTTTCTGCCGCCATGCCTGACTCACGCTCCTGATATATCATTAGGAATTCACAAAGGGGGGACTGTGCCGTAAACGAGGGCCCCTGTCAACGTCCGGTTAGGGTGCGCCGCAACATTGCTCCGGTTTCAAACAACCGTAAAACTGCTTGCCTAGGGGAGGCATATCGTGAAATAACGGCTTTCTCACAGGACGCAACGAAACTCTATGGCTTCACTCATCGCTACCCGCCTCGCCGCCGTTAAACCCTCGCCTACCATGGCCGTTACGGCGAAAGCGGCGGAATTACGGGCGGCCGGGAAAGACGTGATCGCGCTCGGCGCGGGCGAGCCGGATTTCGACACGCCGGAGCCTATCAAGCAGGCGGCGGTCGCGGCGCTCGCTGCGGGAAAGACGAAATATACGCCGGTCTCCGGTACGCCGGAACTGAAGGACGCGATCATCGCCAAGTTCAAGCGGGATAACGACCTGCATTTCTCGCGTAACCAAATCGTCGTCGGATGTGGCGCCAAGCAAGTGATTTTCAATGCCATCCTGGCCACCGTCAATGCGGGTGACGAGGTGATTATCCCGACTCCGTACTGGGTGTCCTATCCCGATATGGTGTACGTGGCGGAAGGGGTGGCGGTCATCGTGGAATGCGGCAAGGACACCGGCCTCAAGCTGACGCCTGCCGTTCTGGAAGCCGCCATCACTCCCCGCACCCGCTGGCTGATTCTCAATTCCCCTTCGAATCCGAGCGGCGCCGCCTATACCGCAGGTGAGCTGCAAGCGCTGGGGGACGTATTGCTGCGTCACCCGCACGTGCTGGTCCTGTCCGATGATATTTATGAATACCTGGTCTATGACGGATTCCAATTCGCCACCATCGCTTCCGTCGTCCCCACACTGGCAGGCCGCACGGTAACGGTCAACGGTGTTTCCAAATCCTATTCCATGACCGGCTGGCGCATCGGTTACGCCGCGGGGCCGGAGCCGCTGATTACCGCGATGAGCGATATCCAGTCCCATTCCACGACCAACGCCTGCTCCATATCCCAGGCTGCGACGGTCGCGGCATTGAACGGGGATCACGATTTCCTCAAGGAATGGATCGCTGCGTTCGTCTCACGCCGGGACAACGTGGTGCGTGCCTTGAACGCGATTGAAGGGCTGCATTGCGAGACGCCGCAAGGCGCGTTTTATCTTTTTCCGGAATGTTCGGGACTTTTCGGAAAACGGACGCCCGCAGGAAAAGCGCTTCAAACATCTATGGATGTCTGTGCCTATTTTCTGGAGGAAGCACTGGTCGCCGCCGTTCCCGGAAGCGCGTTCGGCTCGGAAGGGTATTTCCGTATTTCCTATGCCACCTCCCAGGCATTGCTGGACGAGGCCTGCACACGTATCGCTACCGCGGTCGCCGCATTGAAATAGCGTGGTCCCCTTAGCGCTTCATTAACGCTTACGCGTTAAGGTAATGTTATGACCGCCACTCCACCCACCGAGCCGTTCAAGCCGGAACAGCGCCTGACGTTTCGTCTGCTGTCCTACTGGAACCGTATCCGTGGCACCAAGGCATTTCCGGCGCTGTCCGACGTGAATATCCACGAGATTCAGGAAATGTGGCATTTTTCCTTTACGCTGGACGTCAGCGTACCCGGCAATCATTTCTTCCAATATTTCGGACCGGAGCTTTCCTCCATTTTCGGTACGGATTTCACCAATGAAAACGTCTCGGAAGCGATGAACGACGTGATCCTGAACAATACGGTGGGATCGTACGTCAAATGCATCGAAAAGCGGGAACCGACCATGGAAGCGGCGTCCTTTTTCTATGACGGGAAGGAACTACGGTACCGCACACTGATCGTGCCGTTTTCCAGTAATGGGGAGACGATCGATTATCTGATGGGCACGACGAACTATAAAGCGTTCTAAGTATAATACGACAGGCGTTATTTTTCGGTTTTTTCCAACATCCTTTAACGTTTAACACATTTGTCCGATTGCTGCCCTGTCGGCGTGACAGGAGGCGTGTAGTCCACACTCCCGTAAGAAATCTTCGCCTCCGGAAGCGAATTATATTCGAGTGCCGCCGCCGGTAATTTCAGTTCACATAAGGCTTTTTTGACAATATAAGGCAGTTCAGCGGGTTTTAAGGCAGGGTCCGGCTCTTTTCCGCGGGCGGTATCCACTCCGTTATCGTAAGTACCCCTGATGTGAAACGGCTTATCCTTGAAAACGAAATTGGAAGCCATGAACCGGTCGGTGTAATCGACGGTCAATTCTTCACTCGCCGCCGGATGCGCGATATGGAATAATTCATGTATGGAGCTCTCTAAAGAGGTGAATCGCTGGGTGTTTCCATCCTGATCGTCATACACTCCGCTATGAGCGCCGTTTCTTGGTTCATCGATGATGCCGCTGCCTGTTATTGCTTCCGCCGTCCCAACGTAAGTGCCGCTGAAAATAATCTTGTTTCCTGCAGACGCAACCGCATCGCTGCCCGCTTCGTAGCGCAGTTCGTGAGACATTTTATTGTCTGTTTGAAAAGCGGAAACGATCAGTTGCCGGCCATCCGGCGTTTTGGAAAGAAGATCCAGCATTTTCGTATATTCACTGATACCTTGCTCCGTAAAAGAGCTTTTATCGATATAGATATAATCGTGCCAGTCGAACTGTTTATCCATTAACTATCTTACCAGAAATTCAGCAAAATTAAAATTAAAAAATGAGGCTGTATCTGTTTGACATTTCAGCAGAAACGTCGCATCATCCAGCGCCTTATGGCTGATACGCTCTCCTTTCTACTTCCCGTTTACCGCCGGTCGGATATCACCATGGTGCGGGGGAAAGGCGCGTATCTTTATGACGATACGGGCAAGGGATACCTGGATTTCGCTTCCGGCATCGCCACCAATTCCTTAGGTCACGGACATCCTGCCCTGCTCGCGGCGCTGCATTCGCAGGGGGAAGCGCTCTGGCACTGCTCCAACCTGTTTCGTAACGAACCGCTTGAAGCGTTCGCCGCCCTGCTGGCAGGGCATAGTTTCGCGGAAAAGATCTTTTTCTGTTCTTCCGGCACGGAAGCGGTGGAAGCCGCCATCAAGACCATGCGGCGCTATCATTACGTGCGCGGCCAGACGCACCGCAGAGAAATCATCGCGGTGGAAGGCGCGTTTCATGGCCGAACCACGGGGGCGCTGGCCGCCTGTTCCAATCCCGAGAGCCAGACAGGGTTCCTGCCGCTGATGCCGGGCTTTTCCCATGCCCCTTTTCATGATATCGAGGGCTTGGAAGCGCGTATCACGCCGGACACCGCCGGAATCCTGCTGGAGACTATCCAGGGGGAAGGGGGCATACGGGAACATTCCGCTGACTACCTGAAAGCCGTGCGGGCGCTTTGTGACAAACGGGATATCCTGCTCTGCCTGGATGAAATCCAGTGCGGTTATGGCCGGACCGGTCGATTATTCGCTTATGAGGAAGCGGACATCACGCCGGACATCGTCGTATGCGCCAAAGGGATGGGCGGCGGTTTCCCGCTGGCCGCGATGCTTGTGACAGAAAGCGCCGCCACAGGGATGACGGCCGGTACGCACGGCTCGACCTACGGTTCCAATCCGCTTGCCTGTGCAGTCGGGCTGGCGGTATTGAATGAACTTCTGACTCCCGGTTTTTTGCCGAACGTGGTGAAAACAGGACAGTACCTGAGAGAACGGCTGCAGCGCATGGCCACACAATGGCCACTGTTATTCACGCAGGTGCGGGGTAGGGGGCTGATGCTGGGGCTGGAACTTTCACCGGCGGTCGATAAATATCGCTTAAGCGCCTCCTTACGTGAAGCGGGGCTGCTCGTCGCTCCGGCCGTGACGCATTGCCTGCGTATTCTGCCGCCGCTGATTATCACGGAAGCGCAATGTGACCGCGCGGTGCAGCTCATTTCCAAAGTAGCTTCAGAAACAGGGCTGGGCGGATGATCCGGCATTTCATCGATCTGGAGCAGCTGGACGCCGAAGTGCTGCATGGCATTCTTGTCCACGCCGCGGAACTGAAAGCGGAGCGCAGGTCGCATCCTCCCCTGTTGGCAGGTCGCTCCGTCGCCATGATCTTTGAAAAACATTCCACCCGTACCCGCGTTTCGTTTGAAGTAGGGATTCGGGAACTGGGGGCGCATCCGTTGATGCTTTCCGCCGCGGAACTGCAACTGGGGAGAGGCGAGACGATCGCCGATACGGCCCGCGTGCTGTCACGCTACGTGGACGCAATCATGATGCGTACGGTGTCCCATGAAAAACTGCTGGAACTGGCTGCCTATGCTACGGTTCCCGTCATCAACGGCCTGAGCGACCTGTCTCATCCCTGCCAGATCATGGCCGATCTGCTGACCGTGCAGGAGCGGCTGGGGCAGGTGAGCGGCCGCAAAGTCATGTGGGCGGGGGACGGGAACAACGTCCTCAATTCCTGGATCAGCGCGGCGCCCGCGTTCGGGTTCTCGCTGCACATCGCCTGCCCGGAACAGTTCCGGCCCGACGAAGGGTACGTAGGGCGGGCCCGCAGCGCAGGGGCCGAGATCCGCATGACGACGTCCCTCGAAGAAGCGGCGGAGGGTGCGGACGTGGTGGTGACGGATACGTGGGTTTCCATGGGGCATGAAAACAGTGAAACCCGCCGGCAGAAGCTCTCGCCCTACCAGATAAACGAGAAGATGATGGAGCGTGCGGACGCCCGGGCGATTTTCCTGCATTGCCTGCCGGCCCACCGGGGCGAGGAAGTGACGGCAGGCGTCATCGACGGCCCGGCTTCCGCGGTGTGGGATGAGGCGGAAAACCGGTTGCATGTGCAAAAAGCGATTCTATGCTGGTGTTCAGGAGTACATGATCATGTGGCGTAGCCTTCCCGGAATAATTTTTGCCGCGCTGGTGGCGGTGCTGCTGTTTTCCACTTACCAGAAAAGCACCAAGCCCGGTGGGCAGGAACTGGTGGGACACACCGTGCCCGCCATCAAGACGCAGGCTGTGGAAGGATTCGCGCCTCCTCCGAATGATCCGGCCCTTTTCCGTACGCACTACGTACTGGTGAATTTCTTCGCGTCTTGGTGCATGCCCTGCCGCGCCGAGCATCCGTATTTGAAACAGCTCGCCAACGAATACGCCTTGCCCATCGTCGGCATCGTCTGGCGGGATTCGCCCGCCAACATCACGCAGATGCTGAGAGAAAACGGCAATCCGTACAAATATGTGGGGATCGACCTGCTGGATACCTCCGCCTATGGTTTCGGCGTGGAAGGGCTGCCGGAGAGCTTCCTGATCGACGCGAAAGGCATGATCGTCGCCACGCATCGCGGTCCGCTGACCCCATCGGTGATCGAAGAGAAGTTTGCGCCCTACCTGGACGGTAAAAAGCGGTAAGGGGATACGCAAAAGCAGTTGACAATGCGTGCAAAATAATGCTTATCTCTGCGCCTCTCACGAGATGCGGGGGTGTAGCTCAGTTGGTTAGAGCGTCGCCCTGTCACGGCGAAGGCCGCGGGTTCGAGTCCCGTCACTCCCGCCATTTTATTTTAAATCTAGCAATTCAAAAAGACCTTCGCTTTTCCCCCTTAAATTTTTTGTTTACATTGATTTCGGTACGATTGGTCGAATGTTATGGTATAAGAGATTACTTCCAATCCCATTAACTTATCTTTATGTCGCAAAAAGAAATTTCAAACGGTGTAGTGCACGAAGTGCCAATAGATTTGAGAGAGGCCCTCATATTTAATCCAAAGGCATTTGCCATGTGGGAGGATATTACGCCACTTGCACGTAATGAATGGATATGCTGGATTGAGTCAGCCAAAAAAGTGGAAACTAGAAAACATCGCATCGAATGGGGCTGTTCAAATCTTGAACAAGGAAAGCGGCGTCCTTGTTGCTGGGCGGGATGCAAGCACCGTTAGCCGATTAGTAGTTGGATCCAAGCCGATTCCTATCTTGCAGATTTCCCGGTAATCGGCTCCGCCCCCGCCGTAATTTGTGCCAGCAGGGAAAGCGTCTGCGGTAGAACACGAGCCATAAAAAACCGCGCCGTAACAAGCTTATCCTGATAAAACGCATCCCCATGTCTTTCGCCCATAGCCGCAAGGCTCAATTTCGCCTGCCGTGCCCAGATAAACGCGAACATCACCAGCCCGAACATCTTCAGATATTCCGTCGCCCCGGCCGCCGCCGCGTTCGGGTTGGCGATTCCTTCTTTCGCCAGCCAGAGCGTTGCCTTGCGCAGATACTCCACATGCCTGGCCAGCGGGGCGATGAATTCCTTCATCTGCGGATCGTCCCCATGCGCGTCGATAAACTCCTGCACCGGATGGAAAAACGCGCCCAGATATTCGCCGGTGTTATACGGCAGTTTGCGACCGACCAGATCCATCGCCTGCACGCCGTTGGTGCCTTCGTAGATCATGGTGATGCGCGCGTCTCTCGCATATTGCTCAATGCCGTATTCCCTGATATATCCGTAGCCGCCGAAACACTGCATCGCCAGATGCGCCGTCTCATGCCCGCCGTCCGTCAGCACCGCTTTGGTGATGGGGGTCATCAGCTGGACGAACGCGTCCGATTGTTTGCGCACCCCCGCATCCTGATGGCGGTGACTGAGATCATGGTGGAGCGCTACTTCCAGTACTAGGGCCCGGGCCGCTTCGGTGAATGCCCGCGTCGTCAGCAGCATTTTGCGCACGTCGGGATGGACGGTGATGGGGTCGGCAGGTTTATCCGGCGCGACGGCGCCTGTGAGGCTGCGTCCCTGCAGCCGTTCCGCCGTATAGGCATAAGCGTTCTGCATGGCCACTTCCGCGATGCCAAGCCCCTGTACGCCGACATACAGCCGCGCCGCGTTCATCATGGTGAACATGGCTTTCAAGCCTTTATGCGGTTCCCCGACAAGGGTAGCCATAGCCCCGTTATATTCCATCGTGCAGGTCGAAGAGGCGTGGAGGCCCATTTTATGCTCGATCCCGGCACAGCGCAGCGCATTGGGTTCACCGAGTGAGCCGTCCTCATTCACGTGATGTTTCGAGGTCAGGAACAGGCTGATCCCTTTCACTCCGGCGGGCGCATCCGGCAGGCGGGCCAGCACCAGATGCAGGATATTTTCACTTAAATCGTGCTCGCCGGAGGAAATGAATATCTTCGTGCCGTGAAGTGTATAATAAGTGGGGGTCTTAACCCCCGCTGTCGCTCCCCTGCCGCTTCGCGCCTCGCCTTGCTCGGTTTTATCCTCAGAAATAGCAGGAATGGCTCTGGTACGGATCAGCCCCAAATCCGTGCCCGCCTGTGGTTCGGTGAGGCACATGACGCCCGTCCACTCACCGGAAATAAGCTTCGGCAGGTAACGCGCCTTCATCTCTTCGCTCAGATACGTATGCATCAGGTTATAGGCGCTGTGCGACAGGCCAGGGGTCAGGCCGAAGGACAGGTTGGCGGAACAGATCATTTCCGTCATCGGCATGTTGAGCACTTCCGGCAGGCCCTGACCTCCGTAGGCCGGATCACCGGTAAAGGCCGGCCAGCCGCCACCCACATACTGCCGGTACGCGTGCATGAACCCTTTGGGCATGGTGACCGTGTCGTCCTTATAGGTGCAGCCTTCGGTATCTCCAGAAGCGTTCAGGGGAAACAGCACGTTCTCGCAGAATTTCGCGCCTTCCTCCAGCAGCGGCTGCGCCAGTTCGCCGATCTCCGCGAAGCCTGGCACGTCCGCATAATCCTGCAGGCGCAGGTAGTCGTGGAGCAGGAAATGGAAATCTTGCAGCGGGGCGCGGTAGGCAGGCATGAGCTTTCTCCTATCCCGTTATTCTACCGTACAAACCGTTCAGAAACTATTAGGATTTAAGGCGCCAGCCTCTACTGAACAGGGTCTGCACCAGTACCCAGAGCACGACGTTCGTGATGCCGAGCGCGATCATGCCGGTATGGACATCCCCGTCCGAATAGCCGGTCATCGCGTAGCGGAACCCGTCGATCATGTAGAAAAACGGATTGTAGAAACTGATGGTATGCCAGAACGGCGGCAGGTGATGAATGGAATAAAACGTACCGGACAGAAAGGATAGCGGGGTGACGATGTAATTGGTGAAAGCGGAGAGCTGGTCGAACCCTTGCGCGTATATTCCTCCCAGCATGCCGAGCAGCGCCAGCATCATGCTGGAGGCCACCACATAATAGAGGGCCAGTGCGGGTGAATGAAGAGAGAACGGGACGAACCAGGATACGGCGAGCATCACGGCGGCACCCACCGTCACGCCGCGCGTGACGGCTCCGCCGATAATGCCGAGCGTGATCTCCCACCCTTTCAGCGGCGGCATCAGCAGGTCGATGATCACGCCCTGGATTTTCGCCAGCATCAGCGAAGAGGAAGAATTAGCGAAGGAATTCTGCACCACGGCCATCATGATGAGGCCGGGTGAGATAAAGGTCGTAAACGGCAGGTCTCCGATACGCCGGGTCTGTCCGCCCAGCGCCAGCGTCAGCACCGCCAGAAAGAGGAGGGTGGTGACAATCGGCGCGATCACCGTCTGGTTCCATACTTTGGCGAACCGCCAGACTTCGCGCTTATACACCGTGGCGACGCCGATCCAGTTCGGTGCATTGGAGGTGAGTGTGGTCATTGGATTACCGCTATATCAGATATTCTATTAATCGCAATAAAGCATCTTATAGAATGTAAGCAATTCCAAATTCATTATGTTGAAACAATCATATGTTAAGTTAGTTAGGAAGGTAACAAATTTATGCGGTCATCGCCATGAAAACCATAACTGAAGCTGCATTTCAGGCATTAAAAAACAATGATCCTGACATAGAAAATTATCCGGCTCAATCTTTGTTGAAAGAGCATGATGTGATGCACCTAGTGTCCCATCCGGCGTTTGATGGGGATTTAACCAAAGTGCCCGCTTTTATCGGAACAAGTCTTCATGATGAGGTGCTGGTTCAGATAACTCAGAGAGTTTTGCTTGATTCCAGAGCGATCTATGACTCGGATGGAAGCGTCATTGGTCTCATTCCACTACATCAGAAAGATGAATTTAAAGATGAGCATGAGGTCACGGTATCGCAACATCCGTTGACTATCGATGAAATGCGAAGCTGGTTAGTCATTTTTTTAGAGATGCAGCTATAGCCACTAGCGAAGGGTTAGTTTTGGAGGTATAATTTTTGGCATAAAGGAGATTTTATGCCAAAACCCTATAGTGAAGATTTGCGTATCCGTGTAGTGCTGACCTACCGTTCTGGGGTTGGAGCGAGCGAGGTGGCAGAGCAGTTTGGGGTGAGTATCCCGTGTGTATATCGGTGGGATAAGATATTGCAAGAGACAGGTGAGGTGCATCCGCTATACAAGGTGCATGACCGCAGCGTAATTACGGATGACGAGGCGTTTCTTACTTTTGTGAAGGTACATACGCATAGTACACTTGCACAGATGGCGGCAGCGTGGGAAGGTGGGGTGAGCGTGTTTGTTATCAGCCGTAAGCTGAAGAAGCTAGGGGTTACGCGTAAAAAAAGACCTATGGCTACTGCGAGCGTGACGAAGCAAAGCGGGCAGAGTTTAGCTGCGCAGCCCTACGGGTCTGAGGCTACTTGAAGCGATACCTAAAGAGCAGCGCGTATGGGTAGATGAGACAGGACTGGACGTAAACGAGCCCTATCCTTATGGCTGGAGCGCAAGTGGCGAACGTTGCCATGCACGGAAATCAGGCGGCAAAAAGGAACGCATCAGCATCATTTCAGGATTACAAAACGGCGAACTCATGGCTCCCTGCTGGTTGAAGGGCTATACCGATGCCAACAGCTTCAACGCCTGGATTAAAGGCCACCTTCTGCCAACACTGAAAGAAGGCATGACTATCATCATGGACAATGCACGCTTCCATAAATCACCACAAACGAAAGAACTGATCGAAGCGGCAGGATGTACCTTGTTGTTCCTACCTCCATACTCACCCGATCTCAACCCAATAGAACACAGATGGTTCCCGCTCAAAAATCAAGCCAGAAAAATACTCCAGACCTTCACCTGCCTCACCTCAGCAATAGAAGCTGCTATCCTTGCCTCATAACCAACCCTTCGCTAGTGGCTATAGAATTCCAAGGCCATGATATGCGATTGCAAAAAGAAGTATGTGGTGAAACGAAAATCCCTGTTTCTGACCAAGCGATTGAATATTATATGGTTCGTGCCGATTTGATTAAGCGGCAACTGGCGGCGGCAGGGCATGGCCCGGAAGATTTGACAAGTGAAAAAACAATGAGATGACTCCAACATTATTCGTCGTGCCTAAAGAACATGTGATAGCGGCATTGGAAACCAAACATTGCAATGAAGGCGAACGTTTCAGCCTCAAAACATCCGTGAATCCTTCAAACAAAACATCACTCAATACCGCTCGCTATGATGGCACTACTTTAGGGAAGCCCGCAGCTTTAAACAGATAAAGAGTAATTTTGTTTTACGCCGCATTCCGCTGTTGCAACTGCCCACTCAAATACCGCGCCACTTCCAGCATCCGGCAGGAGAAACCCCATTCATTATCGTACCAGGAGGCGATCCTTCCCAGCGTTCCGTCGATGACATAAATGGAAGTGGCGTCCACGATGCTGCTGTGCGGATTATGGGTATAGTCGATCGATACCAGCGGTTCGTGGCTGACTTCCATCACCCCTTTCATCGCGCCTGCCGCCGCTTTCTCGCAGGCGGCCAGAATGGTTTCTTTCGTAATCACCTTGTTGGCGTTGAAGACGAGGTCGACGATGGACACGTTCGGAGTAGGGACGCGGATGGCGGTACCATCCAGTTTGCCGTTCAGTTCGGGAAGGACCGCGCCGAGCGCTTTGGCCGCGCCGGTAGAGGTCGGGATCATCGACATGGCAGCCGCACGGGCGCGGCGCAGGTCGGCATGGCCGGCATCAACGATGTTCTGGTCATTGGTGTAGGAATGGACGGTCGTCATGAATCCGCTTTTAATGCCGAACTCGTCATTGAGCACTTTCGCCAGCGGTGCCAGGCAGTTCGTCGTGCAGGAACCGTTGGAAATGATCTGGTCGTCCGGGGTCACGGTGGCGTGGTTGACGCCGAAAACCACCGTTTTCATGGCGTCCTTGGCGGGCGCGGAGAGGATGACCCGTTTCGCGCCGCCCTTGATGTGCGCGGTGCAGGCTTCCGTGGAGGTGAACAGGCCGGTGCATTCGAGAACGATATCCACGCCGAATTTGTCCCAGCCGATTTCTGCGGGATTACGGACCTGCGTCACTTCGAACTTCTGGCGACCGAAATGGATGTGGTTGTTATGCGGATGTACGTCGCCCGAAAAGCGGCCGTGCACGGAGTCATATTTAAGCAAGTGCACCAGGCTGTCGATCGGCGTCAGGTCGTTGACGGCGGCCACCTTGATGTCCGAATAGCCCTGCTCTTCCAATGCGCGCAACACGCCGCGTCCGATACGTCCCAGTCCGTTAATGCCGATGGTCACCATAATCCTGCTCCTTGTTATTTTCTGCGGTTTTTATAGCGCCGGACGCCGCCCAAGTCCAGGGATTTTCAACGCCCTAACGCAGGGAGGTATGCTTCGTCGCATGTTCCATCAGCCACGTCGCCACTTCCTTCGCGGCATAGGTGAACACCCCCGCCGCACCGGCGCGCTTGAAGCCGAGCAGCGATTCCATCATGGTTTTCTTCCAGTCCAGCCAGCCATGCTGCGCCGCCGCTTTCATCATGGCGTATTCGCCGCTGACCTGATAGGCGAAGACGGGAACGGAAAAATGCTCACTGACATGTCGCACTACGTCGAGATAGGGCATGCCGGGCTTCACCATCACCATGTCTGCACCTTCCGCGATATCCAGCCCCACTTCACGGATCGCTTCTTCGCCGTTGGCCGGACTCATCTGATACGTGAATTTATTGGCGCTGCCGAGATTGGCGGCGGAACCGACGGCATCGCGGAAGGGACCGTAAAATCCCGACGCATACTTCGCGGCATAGGAAAGAATCTGCACGTCACGGTGACCCGATTGCTCAAGCGCGGCGCGAATGGCGCCGATGCGGCCGTCCATCATGTCGGAGGGTGCCACGATATCCGCTCCGGCGTCGGCGAGCACCAGCGCCTGGCGTACCAGCGCGCGTACGCTCTCATCATTGGCGATCAGTCCGTCCACCATCAGCCCGTCTTGCCCGTGCGTGGTATAAGGATCCAGCGCTACGTCGCATATCACTCCGATTTCCAGCCCCAGCGCCTTGATGGCGCGCACGGCCCGTCCGATCAGGTTATCCGGATGGAACGCCTCGGCCGCGTCCTCGCTTTTATGGGCGTGGTCGACGACGGGAAAGAGGGCCACGGCGGAAATTCCGAGTGCCGCCGCCATCTTGACTTCTTCCAGCAGCATATCCAGACTGAGGCGGAATACGTCCGGCATCGAATCGATCGGCGTGCGCAGCCTTTCGCCTTCCTGAACGAACAATGGCCAGACCAGATCATGTACCGACAGGCTGTGTTCCGAAACCAGGTTGCGCGACCATGCCGATTTCCGGTTACGGCGCTGCCGCACGTACGGATAGGCGCCGAGGTGGACGATATCATCTGTGGATTTCATGGCGAAATATCTAAGCGGATTCCGGGCGGAATGCAATAAAATGATGAAGGGATGAATAATCCGCGAAAATAAGCATTTTCCTGCTGGAAAACCGCATTTCACATACCATCTGTTTACTTTTGCCTTCTAGAGTAAGGCGGCATGCATATTCCAAGGCAGACAGGCGCATCATTGCATCTTTATGCCCTAGGTATGTTCAACTCTTTTCAGCGCCCGGGAAAAACAGAATGACATCACCTGAGATACTCTCTCTTGAAAACGCCACTACCCTGAACGTCATGCGGTTCAACGCCGTCGGCAGCCACAAGGCGGCGATACTGCCTTTTTATTTCGCGAACGACCAACCGCGTTATGTGGTATACGCCCCCGTACCGCAGCATGAAGGCGAGCACGGCAAGCTGCTGCCCTACCAGATCGCCCGGGGGACGATTCAGTCGGAATATCGGCTGGACGGCAAAACCTTCCGACAGGATATCGGCAGGGGGAGAGCGCCGGAAAAAGCGGAGTGGATGCGTGACGAATCCCCTGCGGAAGCGGCGCTCCGGGAAGCGCATGAAGAGGTGGGACTGCCGGGCGAGCATATCCGGACCTTATATGATTGCGGAAAACTTCCCTACCAGAATCCGCGCGGCGTCGTCTACAGCCTGAGGGTATTCCTGGCGCATATCCTCGGCCCGCAGGCGCTGGCATTTCCCGATCCTTACGCCTGTGCGGCCCGCCTCGACGCCCTGACGCTGGAGCAGGCCCGCACCCTGGCGCTGATTCCAGAGCGGGACACGACGTTTGAGACACGGCCTTTCAAGCCTTCCTATCTCACATTGCTGGAAGCGCTGCATGAAACGGTGCAGCGTTATTGCCGGTAACGCATGGATTTCCAGGAAACTAAAAAGATTCAGGTATCAATTTTTCAATCAACGTTATTTCTGATTGACGGGTAAAGCGATCACCGGCGGTATGATCCGCTCGGGCGCACGCATGGTCTGAGGGGTTTCCATGTCCGATACGCTCATGCGCGGCACCAGATTTATCCTGCCGAGCATTGACTGCATGGGGTTCTCGATCATACCGGATTTCCGGTCCTCTATGCCGAATGCGCCGATTTCCAGATTGATGCCGTCACGATGCAGGCGCTGTAAAAACATATTTCTCGGATTATCACTCGGATATTGGTTATCGAGCATCGCTTTCATTTCCGGCCTATGAAAATCTTTGTAATCTTTTGCCAGCGCATCCACCCCTCCAATCATGTGGACGTACGCGCCATGCAAAATTACGATGCCCGCCCCTGGATGATTCGTTTCCGCTTCCGCAATCCGGCTGGTGATTTCTTTGAAGCTTGTCGTGTCGCGAGAGATGGTCCCCGGCTTCGCTTCTTTGACCGCAGCTTCATAAAGCTTTCTGGTAACAGGGTCGGATAAATCGTAGATTTCGTTACTGCCAGCCTTGATCGCCAGTGCTGAAAACTGTTCGACATCTTTGCTGGAGAACGAATCTGCCATAAAGTTTTATCTCATGCTTGAAATGCCTAACTGCTGTAATCCGTAGATACCCTATTTTACAGCAACCATATTTAACAAGTCGATAAAATAATTATGTTAAGCACGGGTTCGATATTCATAAAAGAAACATTTTTTAACAAAATGATCATATTTATGCTATAATGCTTATATATGGGAGAGCCGCTGCTGGTACATGCATACGAAGTGTGTGAACGTCACGGCCCGGGCATGTTCGCTGAACCGCTTAATCTTTTTACGAATGTCGGTTTTATCGGCGTCGCGGTCACGCTTTTCTGCCATTACCGCGCTCATGCCGACCTGAAAGGCATGAAGATTTATGATATTCACGTGCTCACCTTCCTGGTCTTCTGCATCGGGGTGAGCAGCGCCACCTTCCATATGTTTCCGAGCCCCGCTACCGAACTGATTGATATCGCCTCCATCGTACTGTTCATCAATCTGTTTTTTCTAAGCACGATGGTGCGCATCATCCGATGTAACTGGGTGCAAACGGCGGTATGCTATATGGCTTTCGCGGGCTTCACGAATATTCTGGTCACGCATTTCCCGGGGGCGCTCAACGATTCGATCGCCTACCTCTCCACCATGACGACGCTGATCATCATCGCGTTTTATCTCAACATCAAACGCCGCGCTACGGCACGCATGTTCCTGGTGGCGGCGCTGATCGGCGTGGTGTCGCTGTTTTTCCGTTCCATCGACAGGGCGGTCTGCGCCCAGATTCCGATAGGTACCCATTTCCTGTGGCATAGCTGTAACGCGCTGCTGATCTACATCCTGATGCGGCAGCTGATCCGCAATGTCAACCGCCGCGCCCGCATGCTGCGCGATGCCAACCAGTATTTCGCCTGAGCGAAATGACGGGCGTCTCTTTGCGATGCCCAAATAGAAATCCCGCTTGAACTTGGCCGCGGACTTCGCTACACACATGACTCACCGCATTGTTGGGGTATGGCCAAGCGGTAAGGCAACGGTTTTTGGTACCGTCATCCCAGGTTCGAATCCTGGTACCCCAGCCATCTGTATTTAAAAAGAATTTTTATGGATCCCCCTTCAAATGCCATGTGCCGGTCATCCGTCATCAGGGTTTGATACTAACCTCAAAGAAATGTTGAAAATCTCTTGGCACATGCAATCCTTATGTCTGTCATGCAAACAAACATTTAAAAAGCGATTTTAATTATTTTAATTTGGCGATGGTTAACGAAAATATTCAGCATTTAAAGTCTTGGGTTTTTTAGTTTCTATCATTTTTAACTTACTTCAAGGGTATTTTTTTATGTTTATGCACAATAAGCAATTGATGTATACTGTTCATGTGGGCGAAACCGATCCACGCATGGCGAATCTCATTCTTGAGCAATTCGGCGGTGCGGACGGGGAACTGGCCGCCGCGATGCGTTATTTCACCCAAGGGCTGGTGGAAGTCGATCCTGGCCGTAAAGATCTGCTTCTTGATATTGCGACAGAAGAACTAAGCCATCTGGAAGTCGTCGGCAATCTCATTTCCATGCTGAATCGCGGCAACCGGAGCGCGATTGCGGAAGGAGAAGAGACCGCGGATGTTCTCTCTACCATGACGCAGGGGAATTGCGACAGCCATGTCACCTCGCTGCTCTACGGCGCAGGCGTTCCCCTGACCAACTCCGCAGGTTTCCCATGGACGGCGACGTACGTGGATTCGCGCACTGAACCCACCGCCGATTTCCGATCCAACATCGCCGCCGAAGCCCGCGCCAAGATTATTTATGAGCGGCTCATCAATCTGACCGATGATCCGGGCGTGAAGGACGCGCTCACCTTCCTGATGACACGGGAAATCGCCCACCAGAAATCGTTCGAGAAAGCGCTCTATGCGATCAAGGAAAACTTCCCCTCAGGCAAATTGCCCGGGAATCCTGAGTTCACCGATAAATATTACAAACTTTCGCAAGGGATCGGAGAAATGCGTGGACCGTGGAATGAGGGTGAGCAATGGGAATATGTTGACAAGCATGACGATCAAATGGCCGTCGACGGGGGTGACGGAAAGGCAAGCGTCGACTTGACGGAACAGGAACGCATGACGGAAGCGAAGCTGGCCAAACGGACCGAATCAAATCCCGAAGGTGATCCTACTACCGGAGCCGATCTCGGGGCCGGACCGGGAGCGGGTGCGACGAAACCGTTATTAGCTGCTTAAAGAATAGCCGGGGCTTTTTATCAAGGCCTCGGCTATTGCTCTTTTACCATGCATTCATTTCCTTAAGGATAGCCTTTATGAATATTCCGGCCGCGGCGGCTACAGTCTGGGGATATTTCCCCAAAGCTTCTTCGGAGCTTTCCTCTCCCGGCGAAGTGGGAGACACGTCACCCATCCCTTTGTCGGCGTCATGGATGACACGCTTTCGCCGCTATGCGGGCATAGGGTTTCTTATTTCCGTCGGCTATATGGATCCGGGAAACTGGGCGACTGATATCGAAGGCGGCTCACGCTTTGCCTATCAGCTTTTATGCGTGATCCTACTGTCGAGCCTGGTGGCGATGGTGCTGCAGACGCTTTGCGTGCGCCTTGGGGTGGTGACGGGTAAGGATATCGCCCGTCATTGCCGCGAGCAGTTTTCTCCCGGCCTGAATCGGGGCTTGTGGGCATTGGCGCAGATTGCCATCATTGCGTGTGACTTTGCCGAGGTGCTGGGCACGGCCTTGGCGTTGCAGTTGCTCTTGGGATTGCCCCTGAAATGGGGCATTCTGCTGACGGCGTGCGATACGGTGATATTACTTGTATTGCAGGCGAACGGTTATATGCGCATCGAGCGGTTCGTCATGCTGCTGGTGCTTATCATCAGCGGGGCCTTGTTCATCGAGGTCTTCATGAGCCGGCCTGACTGGCTCGCTGTCATGCACGGATTCGTCCCGAGTACGGACATCCTCCAGCATCACGAAAGCTGGCTGATCGCGATCGGTATCCTGGGGGCGACGGTCATGCCGCATAACCTTTACCTGCATTCTTCACTGGTCAGTACACGCAAACTCCTGCCGGGCGATGCATCAAAGAGGGACGCCATTCGCCTGTTGACCGTCGATACGTTGGTTACATTAACGCTGGCTTTCTTTGTGAATGCTTCCATTCTCATCATTGCCGCCAGCGTCTTCCACTTTACCGGCCACCGGAATGTCACCACCATTAACGAAGCCTATAACCTTCTGACACCCTTATTGGGCTTATCCGCCGCCAGCCTCCTGTTCGGCGTCGCGCTGCTCGCTTCCGGCCAGAGTTCCACTCTGACGGGAACCATGGCGGGACAGATCATTTTACAGGGCTTTTTGAACCTCCGCATTTCACGCTGGCAACAGCGGTTCCTGACGCGCCTGAGCGCCGTTGTACCGGCATGGGTCGCCATCATGTGGTTCGGTGAGGGAATTCTGGGTAAATTGCTGGTGATGAGTCAGGTGGTTCTCAGCATGCAACTGCCGTTCGCGATGATCCCTCTCATCATGTTCACCGGCAATACAGCCATCATGGGTTCCTATCGTATGTCGCCCGCCTTTAAGATCGGTTGCTGGGCGATAAGCGGCGTTATCGTCGCCGCCAATATATATCTGCTTGCCTCAATGTTTTAATTGGGTGGCATGAAGTCTATAAAGCCAGTCCTGTAAATAGCAAATGGAAAAGGGACAGCGTGATTCTGTCCCTTTTCCATATTACAAATTTACGTAAATGATACTAAACGGTTTTTTCCTGCAACAGCACGAGGGAGCGCCCCTGCAAGGGATAGACTTTCCCCGCCTCAAACGTTTCCGCTTCCTTTTCGCTCACCTGATCCGTATCGAACAGGCATTCCCATATCGCGCCGTAATCAGCGCCCGGCAAGGTGAAATCGACATGGTCATGCCAGGCATTGAACAGTAAGATAAACGGACCGTCCTTGGCTTTTTCATCGGTGAAATGGAGACCCAGCGTTTTCGCATTGCCATCGTTCCACTCCTCCTCCTTCATGATGCTGCCGCTGGCTGACAACCAGTTCACGTGCGGTATCATCTCCCCTTCATGCGTACGTCCCGAATAAAAATGCGAGCGTCCGAGCGCGGGGTGTTCGCGGCGCAGCCGTATGATGCGTCTGATAAACTCCAGCAGCGCCTGCTGTGGTTCGGAAAGCTGCCAGTTGATCCAGGTGATTTCGCTGTCCTGACAATAGGCATTGTTGTTGCCCTGCTGGCTGTGGCCTATTTCATCACCTGCCAGCAACATCGGAACGCCTTGCGAGAACAGCAGGGTGGCGAGCATATTGCGCAGCTGTTTGAAGCGGAGCGTATTGACCTCGGCATTGTCGGTCGGTCCTTCCTCGCCGCAGTTCCAGCTTTTATTGTCGTCGTGCCCGCTTTGCTCCTGGTTCGCTTCGTTATGCGGCGCGTTGTACGAGACCAGATCCATCGCGTTGAAACCGTCATGTGCGGTGAGGAAATTCACGCTCGCCCAGGGTTTCCTTCCGCGGTTGTCGAAAATGTCGGCGGAGCCGGCGAGTCGTGCCGAAAATTCGGGCAATATCCCGTCCTCCCCTTTCCAGAATTGGCGCACCGTATCGCGGTATTTGCCGTTCCATTCCGACCAACCGGGAGGGAACCCGCCTACTTGGTACCCGTAACTGCCGATGTCCCACGGCTCCGCGATCATCTTCACGTTGCTGAGGACGGGATCCTGCCGCACAGCGCGGAAGAACCCGCTGTTCTGCCTGAAGTCATGGTTTTCCTCACGTCCGAGTGCAGGTGCCAGATCGAAACGAAAGCCGTCCACACGCATTTCAGTCGCCCAGTAACGCAGCGAATCCATGACGAGTTGCAGCACACGGGGGTGCGATAAATCGAACGTATTGCCGCAGCCCGTGGTATCGTAATATTGCTGTTTGTCCTCTTCGACCAGACGATAATACGATGCGTTGTCGATGCCGCGGAACGAGAAAGTCGGACCCATATGGTTGCCTTCGGCGGTGTGGTTGTAGACCACGTCGAGGATCACTTCGATGCCCGCTTCATGTAACGCATCGACCGTATCCAAGAATTCCTGGAGCTGCCCGGTCGCCAGATAGCGGGGATCTGGAGCGAAAAATCCGATCGAATTGTATCCCCAGTAATTACTCAAGCCCTTTTCAATTAAAAAGCGATCGTTCAGAAACGTATGGACGGGTAACAGCTCTATCGCCGTGACGCCGAGCTTTACGAGATAGTCAATCACCGACGGTTCCGCCAGCGCAGCCATGGTACCGCGGATTTTCTCGGGCACATCGGGATTTAACTGGGTGAATCCTTTGATATGGGCTTCGTAAATGATGCTTTCGGCAAAACTGGTGCGGGGTTTTTCCACGTCGCTCGCCGGAAAATCACCCACTACCTGGCATTTCGCCATGAACGGAGCGCTGTCGCGCTCGTCAAAGCTCATATCCTTTTGCTCACTGCCGACCTGATACGCATGAAGTGCATCGTCCCAGATGAAATCCCCGACAATTGATCGCGCATAAGGATCGAGCAATAGTTTATTCGAATTGAAACGATGGCCGTTTTTCGGATCATACGGGCCGTGAGCGCGGTACCCGTAAAGCTGCCCCGGCTTGATTCCCTCTACGTAGCCATGAAAAACCTCATCCGTGTATTCCGGCAGTTCAATGCGCTCTATCTCCTGCTTTCCCTGCTCATCGAACAGGCAGAGTTCCATTTTGGTGGCGTTGGCCGAGAAGATGGCGAAATTCACGCCGTTGCCGTCATAGGTCGCACCGAGCGGGTTGGATTCGCCGGCTTTTATTTTTCTGGTCATACCTTTCCTTTTACTATTCTGTAGAGTTACTGATGCGCGGTTGCGCCACTTTGTCGGGAACGTCCGTTGGACATGTCTGACCACTTAACTCAAGACAGGAAAATAAGCGAGGAAACAGCGTGTATCGTAACCGGATTTTCTCTTGGCTATACCTTTAAGAGGTAAAAGCGATCAAAAGAAGCTGTATTCCGTTCACCACACGAGATGTCACACAAGCATAAAAAACTAGATTGTCGTAACGGGCTTTGAGGAAATCTCCGAGGAAATGGCACCTGCCAGCAGATCGGAAAGTTTTTCAAAGTTGATGGGTTTGACGAGATGATGATCGAATCCGGCTTCCTGGGCGAGCTGTCTGTCCCGTTCCTGTCCCCAGCCGGTCTGTGCGGCGATCATCAGCGTGTCCTTGAAACGGGGATTCTGGCGCAGAGCCCGGCAAAGGTCATACCTGTTCATCCCAGGCAGGCCGATATCGAGCAGAATGGCGTTCGGATGAAAGGTCCGGGCGGTCGCCAGCGCTTCGTCCCCATCATGCGCCAGGCTCGGTTCATAGCCGAGCATTTCCAGCATCCAGCCGATGGTTTTGGCGGAAGGTACGTTGTCATCCACCACAAGCACCCGCAGGGCGCCGGCTGTTTTCGCTTCAGCGTTTTCCGGTTCCGCATCGTTTCCAACCATTTCTTCTATCGCTTCTGCCAGAGGAAAGCGCACCGTGAACATGCTGCCCTGACCCATCCCGTCGCTCTTCGCCTCTATTTCCGCGCCGTGCATTTCAAGCAGTTGCTTCACCAGGGCGAGCCCGATGCCGAGTCCCCCTTGCGAGCGTTCCAGATTGCGGTCCACCTGCGTGAAGAGGTCGAACACCCTTGGCAGCATGTCGGCGGGGATGCCAAGCCCCGTATCGGACACGGACAACACCGCATGGCTGCCCTCGCTATGGGCGGATACCGTAACATGCCCGCCTTCCGGCGTGTATTTCGCGGCATTGTTCAGCAGATTGCTGACGATCTGCGCGACACGTGTCAGATCCGCATCCAGCCAGAGCGGTGTTTCCGGTATATCGAGCTGAAGCGTATGGTGGTTTTCCTCGATCAGCGGGCGGCTGGCCTCGAGAGCCGCCGTCACCGCGCTTTGCAACGTGATGCGTTCCTTGCGCAGGTCGATCTTTCCCTGGATGACGCGGGAGACGTCTAGCAGATCGTCGATCAGGCGCACCAGGTGGGTAAGCTGGCGATCCATCATGCTGCGCACTTCCTCCGCCCTATTTCCGCTGGGAAGGCGCGCAGGATATGCAGGCCGTTACGAATGGGGGCGAGTGACCGACATGTAGTTTTTTATGTTCCATGCATATGCTTCTTTTATTTAACGGAGGGCGGCGGGGCGCAGTTGCAACCCTACCAGCGTACGTTCGGTGTTGGATAAATCGCCCACGATCTTGCATAACGGTTCGGGCAGTTTCCGTATCAAGGTGGGAATGGCTACGATCTGGTCACCAGCGGCAAGCTGGGGATTCTGGATCAGGTCGATGACTTCTATGCTGTAGCACCCTTGCAGATGCTCCTCGCATATCCGCTTCAGGTTTTTAAAGGCGGCGACGGATTTGGGCGTTTGTCCGGCGATATAAAGCCGCAGTTCCCACCTTTCTTCGTGAGGCGAGAGGGAAGGCGGTTGATCCGGTTTTTGCTCCATGTCAGGATTCATGAGCGTTTACCCTGCGTTTTGAGCGAGGCGGTTTGAGCCTCCCCCGTGCTGCGGACATCCGCCTTGCGACTCTGTGCCATTCGCTCGCGGTCGGCATGCTTGACTTCCGTGCGCCGTTGATCGAACCCGATGACGCGCTGCGTCTCATGTTCCTCCGCTTCGAATTCCTTACGCATGGCGGTGATGCGTGCTTCCAGCGCTTCCCGCCGATGGGAAAGTTCGCGCTCCTTGGCGTCCATTTCCTGCTGATGCGCCAGCAACACCGCCTTTTCCCGCGCTTCCTGCGTCTGGCGCATCGAGCCGGTCAGTACGCCCTCTGGTCCCAGGTAAACGTCGAGCAGTTCGATGCCCCGGTCGGTAAGTAGGAATTCCCGCAGCTGGTTCGAATGCGCCATGCCGCGAGACTTCAGAATATAAATGGCACGGTTACGTTCTCCGCCCCAGTTCAATATCGCGCAGCAGGATCCATGTATCCACCAGCGAGGAGATATCCACATCGGTTTTTTCCAGATTCCTGTCGCCGGGATTGAGGTTTGTCAAAAATGCGGTGATATTGCGCTGTTTTAAAAGATCGATCAGCCGCGTCAGCATGGCCGTCGCGTCCTGATGGCTCCCGGCATGAAGCAAACTGCCGATGGGGTCGATCACAACCACCTGCGGTTCGATCTGGCGCAGCAGTTTATGAAACGATGCCAGATGCATCTCCAGCCCGAACATGGTGGAGCGGATGGCGTGGAAATGCAGCAATCCCTTTTTTACCCAACCGCCGAGGTCTATCCCGATCGAGGACATGTTGCGGATCACCTGGCTCGGGGATTCCTCAAGTGCGAAATACAGGCACTTTTCCCCCCGCTGGCACGCCGCCTGTGCGAAATGCGCGGCCATGCTGCTTTTTCCACTTCCCGCCGTGCCGGAAACCAGCACACTGCTGCCGCGGAAGTACCCATGTCCGCCCAGCATGGTATCGAGGCGGGCGACGCCCGATGAGACGCGCTCGTTTGAGACTTCATGATGCAATCCGGCGGAAGTGATGGGCAGGACGCTGATGCCGTCCTCATCGATCAAGAATGGGTATTCGTTGGTGCCGTGTACGGTGCCGCGATATTTGACGATGCGCAGCCGCCGGGTCGATACCTGGTCAATGACGCGATGATCGAGCAGGATCACGCAATCGGAAACATATTCTTCCAGTCCCTACCGGGTGAGCGTCCCGTCACCGCGTTCGCCCGTAATAATCGCCGTGACGCCCTTATCTTTCAGCCAGCGGAACAGGCGCCGCAGTTCCGAGCGCAGGATTGTCTGGTTCGCCAGCCCGCTGAACAAGGTCTCGATCGTATCCAGCACAACGCGTTTCGCGCCGATGGAATCGATGGCATAGCCCAGTCGGACGAACAGGCCTTCCAGATCATACTCTCCGGTTTCCTTGATCTCGCTCGGTTCCACGCGGATAAAATCGATGGCCATTTGTTTCTGGCGGATCAATTCCTCCAGGTCGAATCCGAGCGAAGCCACGTTCTGCGTCAATTCTTCCGGTGTTTCTTCGAAGGCGATGAACACGCCGGGCTCGTTAAACGCGATGGCGCCACGCACCAGAAATTCTATCGCCAGCAACGTCTTGCCGCAGCCGGCGCTGCCGCATACCAGCGTCGGTCTGCCCTTGGGAAAGCCGCCGCCCGTAATCTCATCCAGCCCGTCGATTCCGGTGGAGGTTTTCGATAACGTTGTGAGGATAGGGGCGTTTGCGCGTCCAAGAAGATTTCATACGCTCCTTTTTAACGGTTGTAGCAGGGGCGAGTATCGCTTCGAGTTCTTCCCGCAGATATAAATGGTACCCGCTCATCGGATGGCGCCGCGCCACGATCTTGCTCTACCGGTCCCAGTTGCGAAACGTCCTGATGGATACGCCTGTAAGTACCGCAGCCTCGCTGATGCGAAGCGCCTGAGGCAGAGTTCGAATATTTAAGGCGTGTTCCATCATTACCCTAGGGCGGCGCCTTTCCACTGTCTATCAAAATAAGCCGGAAGAAAAATTATTTTAATCAGACATGTTTTTTAAAAGGCTGATTTTGACAGCGCGTTTTTCTTCTGCACTTCCAAGAGATGTTTTTTTGCTGACAACGCTGGATGCTCCATTCCTGGATTCGTCCCCACAGGACTGGAAACATAGAAATTCATATGCCCTATTGACGCGTGAAAGAGAAGGTTAATCCCTAAAATTTCCCCGGCAGAATGAAAAGAGGAATCATCGAAATGAAACAGAGCAAACCTTGAATGATATCACATCCTCGATATGCATCGGAGAGGGAGGGTTAATCATTACAGTAGTTCTCACTCTAATTAAGGATGGACGGGTAATCTGGTTTATGAAAATTCGGAGTGTCTCACATTGATGGCGTTGCCCACACTGTCCATATCGCAACATGAATCTTATCGGTGGAATCAGGACAGTGAACTGCTCGAAGTGTATCCAGCATCTCCAGCCACAATTCGAAGACCGGCTATCACGTTTTTTGCTCGCTTCTGCCCGTATTTAAGAAGATATATACAGCGGGCCGAACTTGACGTATAAATCCGGGAAAGTAGAAACATCATGGCACATTTCCTCATCATCGCGGCAGGCAGTGCCATCGCTCAGGCAACCGTTTCCCTGCTTCATCAGGCAGGGCACAGCACCTTTACCACCGCGCGTGACGGGCATAAAATTACGCCGGACGCCATACTCGATGCGACGGATTTCGACGCCGTCGACGAGGTGTTCAAAAAAGCGGGCGATATTGCCGGGGTACTTAACTGCAGTGGTTCCCTGCTGCTCAAGTCAGCGCATCTGACCAGCAAGGAACAATACGCGGCTACCATCGATGCGTCACTTACGACCGCTTTCGCGACGGTGCGGGGTGCCGGAAAACATATGACGAAAGGGGGATCGGTGGTGCTGGTATCCTCGGCAGCGGCGATGGAAGGACTCGCCAACCACGAGGCGATCGCAGCCGCGAAAGCAGGCATCCTGGGGCTGACGCTTTCAGCCGCGGCAACCTATGCGCCGATGCATCTGCGCATCAACGCGGTAGCGCCGGGACTGACCGAAACACCGCTCACGACGGCCCTTACGGGGAACGAAACGTCGCGTAAATTCTCCGAAGCCATGCACGCGCTCGGGCGGCTCGGGAAACCACAAGACGTGGCGCGGGCGATCGTTTTTCTGCTGGATCCGGAAAACAGTTGGATAACCGGGCAGGTGCTCGCGGTGGACGGCGGGCTGTCGCGTGTGCGGCCGAAAATGAAAGTATGAAAATCGAACACCCGGAAGCCTTCATCAGCGATATCATTCGTATGGCATGGGCGGATGACGTATCTTTCGATACGATCAAAAAAGAGAAGGGAATCGGCGAAGCGGAGGTGATCAGACTCATGCGCGGCCATTTGAAAGCCGGTAGTTTCAGGCTATGGCGCAGGCGCGTGTCCGGTCGCGGTTCCAAACACGAAAAGCGGGCGAGGATGTTGCGTCAGGCATTCGAAGTGTCCTATCGTCATCAGTAGCATAGGATCGTTACATGCGCTTGAATATGATGTTACTGGGTTTCATGCTTTACGGAGAAGCGGCAATGGCGGCGGATGAGAGTAAAAACGTGCTCGGTGCACCTCTGGAACAACACAATGCCGAGCTGTCGACCGGGTTTTACCGGGACGGTTTCTGCCATACGGGTGCGGACGATGACGGATCGCACGTAATAGCCGCCCTCGTTACGGACGATTTTTTAAAATTCACCAAAGCGCAGGGCAATGATTTGCGCACACCTCGTCTGGAGTACCGTTTCCCCGGCTTAAAGGCGGGTGATCGCTGGTGCATCTGCGCCGCTCGCTGGAGCGATGCGCAGAAGGTGGGCGTCGCGCCGCCGGTCGACCTCTCGGCCACCCATCAGAAAGCGCTGGAGACCATCCCATTGGAAACGCTGAAAAAAATACCAGACGCCATAAATGGAAACGCTGAAAAAACAGTTCGATAGCCGCGACAGTCTGATCGCTTACGTCCGGGCGCTTTCTCCGTGGGCTGAAGGTGAGCGCAGCGGCGTTCAGGGCGGCGGCAGAAAGCTGAGATGAAGCTCGCCGCCATCGATCCGATCGCCTACGCCAATACCCGTAATTACGGCGACGGCGCCATTACCCGCCTTTCGCCCTATATTCATCACGGGATCTTAAGTTTGAACGAGGTGCGCAACCACGCCCTCACCCGATGCAGCGAACCGGTGCAGATCGGCAAATTCATTCAGGAGCTGGGCTGGCGTGATTTCTGGCAGCGCGTGCTGGCGAGACACCCCGAATTCGCATGGCACGACGCCGAGCCTTATAAGACCGGTTTCGATGCAGGGGATTATGCGGAAACGCTGCCGGACGACATTAGGCAAGGGGAAACCGGCGTCGCGTGCATCGACGCATTTATCCGCGAACTGACGGCGACGGGATTCATCCACAATCACGCCCGCATGTATCTGGCGAGCTATATCGTGCATTTTCGCCGCGTCTGATGGCAAACGGGGGCCGAGTGGTTCCTGCATCACCTGCTTGACGGCGATATGGCGAGCAATAACCTTTCATGGCAATGGGTGGCGAGCACCTTCAGCAACAAGCCGTATATTTTCAACCTTGAGAATGTCGCCAACTATTTCGGCGCTTTGGTCGATGTGTCCCCGTCAGCCAATGCGTCGCTCGATGCCAGTTATGAAACCTTGCGAGCGCGATTGTTCCCGCAGCTGGGGAGGGGAGAATGAACGCCCCTTTGATATGGCTGCATGAAGAGGCGCTGCGAATAACGCATCCGGTATTCAAAGCCGCTCCTGCCGGTGCACAAGCGGTTTTCGTGTGGGATGACGCGTATTTCCGTGAGACAAATCATAGCTTGAAACGGCTTATTTTTACTTATGAAACGCTATGCGAATTACCAATAGACATTCTGCATGGCGATACGCTCGACATTGTACGCACGCTTGCACCGTCCAGGATACACATGCCGGCAACCAGTAATCCGCTTATTCTAAAAACGATGGACGGGCTGCGATCGGCTTTTTCCAGCGAAACAATAGAAGACGAAACCTTTGCACTCATCAAGCATCCGAAAGATTGCCTGCGCTTTTTCCCGTATTGGAAGAAAGCCGAGAAAAACGCGTTTCAACGGGATGGCGGCATACATGCCTAAAGGAATCAGGAAAGCGGATCTTCCTGAAAAATATGCGCTCGCTGCTGCAGGCCGTTTACCTGGTGGAAAAATGAAAGAAAATGTGGGAAAAGGTGAAATATTGTTCGGATAAATGCGGAAAACAGACATGAAACCACATGCCGTCATGCTTGCGAAAATTCTAACCTACAGCAGCACGCTGCCCTTTGCGGCTGCCGTGATGTCCCGCTATGCACCGCTTCCTGGTGTTAACGATGTGTCTGTCGTCACAACCTACGGTGCGGTCATTATTTCATTCCTATGCGGGATGCATTGGGCGACCTATCTTTTCTTCGCCAGCCAGTGCCCGCGCAACCTGCTCATTACCAGCAACGCGGTCGCGCTGCTGGCATGGATGTCGGTACTGATACATCAACCGATAGCGACGCTGTCGCAGGCGCTGTGCTTTTTATATTTGCTGACTCTGGACTTGAAGCTTCGTGACGCAGATATATTACCGGGGTGGTTCTACAGCCTCCGCCGGAATGCGACGATTATCGTCGTGCTATGCCTCAGCATCCGAATGGTTTTGGCATGAAAACGCGCATCGCCATCATCGGCGCGGGCATTTCCGGTCTGACCCTGGCGCAACGGCTGAGAGATCACGCGGATGTGGTGGTGTATGAGAAAGCGCGGGGCGTGGGCGGGCGTATGAGTACACGTTATGCCGATCCGTTTTATTTCGACCATGGAACGCATACATTCACCGCGCGAACCGCCCGGTTCCATGAGTTTCTGGAGCCTTACCAGAAAGATGGAACGGTCGCCGAATGGAGCGGTAAAATCATCAGCCTGGAATCCGGCAGGAAAATCACGAAGCGTTCATGGTTTGAACCGCATCTGGTAGCGGCGCCCAACATGAACAGTCTATGCAAACAAATGGCGGAGGGAATAGATCTGCATCTGAACGTCGAGGTTGCGCCGCTGGTAGAAAAACAGTCCGGCACATGGATCGTGCATGACAAGGAAGGCCATGCGCTCGGCGAGTATGACTGGGTCATATCGACCGCGCCACCGGCACAGACCATCACGCTGCTGCGGAGGGCACTGGTGGATGATTCCGCTCAGCGTGCCGCGCGTATGCATGGATGTTACGCATTGATGGTGGGTTTCAACGTGCCGTGGGATAGACGCTGGATCGCCGCAAAAGTGAAGGATAATCCCATCAAATGGGTTTCGGTCAATTCCACCAAACCGGGGCGCGATATAAATGTGACCGCCATCGTCGCACATTCCTGCAACAGCTGGGCGGACGCGCATATCGACGACGATATGGGAGCGGCGCAAACGTTCCTGCTCGCGCAATTTGAAACCGTTTCCGGAATTGATTGCGGTAATGCGGAGTATGTATCCATCCATCGCTGGAAGTATGCGATCGCTCAGGAAACAGAAACACCGGGGTTCCATTATGATCCGGTCCGCAAAATCGCCGCTACCGGAGACTGGGTATCCACGTCACGCGTTGAAGACGCGTGGATACATGCAACCGAACTGGCTGAGAGAATGATACTGGATCAGCTTCTCGATGCATGAAATCAACACCATATCCGCCGTCTCAGCCGACATTATCAGCCCTCGGTTTCCAGCCACTCGGTTTCCGCCGTTTCATAGTCTTTCTGCAGGGCGGCATAACGTTTCAGCAGATCATTCATATACCCTGCATTTCCCAACGCTTTTTCCGATGCGAGATCGTGTTCCAGTGCCTGCATCTGGTTACGTAACTGCTCCAATACGTGCTCCGCTTTTGCACCCGAACCGTTTTTCTTCTGTTTCGATTTGCCCTGCTTCGCCTGCTTACCGCCGGTCGCTTCCGCTTTTTCCTTTTTCGCGCCGGAGCGTTCGCGTTTTCGCTGGTCGATCACCAGCTGGCGATATTCTTCCAGATTACCGTTATAATTCTCGACGCCCCCGTCACGCACCAGCCAGAGCTGATCCACCACCGCTTCCACCAGATGCGGATCATGGCTGACCAAGATCACGCAGCCGTCATAGGCGTTCAATGCCTGGATCAGGGCGGCGCGCGCGTCCATGTCCAGATGGTTGGTCGGCTCATCCAGCAGCATGATATGCGGCGCGTCATAGCTCATCATGCAGAACAGCAGGCGCGCTTTCTCGCCGCCTGAGAGTTCATCGATCTTGGTATCCGCCTTGCCTTTGTCGAAGCCGAATTTCCCGAGCATCGCGCGGATGTTGTGTTCCGCAACGTCACGGATGAATTCCCGCATCGTTTGAAAAGGGGTAAGCGACGTATCCATCTCGTCGGACTGGTGCTGCGCGAAATATCCCACGCGCAATTTGCCATGGGCATGATGCTCCCCGGCCATCGCTTTGAGATGTCCTGAAATCAGCTTGACGAGAGTGGATTTCCCGTTTCCGTTGGCTCCCAGAATCCCGATACGGTCTTCCATATCGATCCGCAGGTTAGTGTTTTTCAATACCGGTTTGCCTCGCTCGTAGCCGATATCCACCTTCTCCAGGGTAATGATAGGTGAGCCCAGCGATTCGGGCTGCGGAAACTTAAACGATGTGGAGCGGTCGGCGATCAGCGCGTCGACCATATCCATTTTTTCCAGCATTTTGATCCGGCTCTGGGCCTGGCGCGCCTTGCTCGCTTTCGCCCCGAATTTGGACGCGAAATCCATGACCCGTTTCTTATGGGCCTGCTGTTTTTCGAACAAAGCCTGCGCGTTATACAGTTTCTGTGCGCGGCGGGTCTCGAACTGGTCGTAATTGCCGGTATAGAGTTCCAGTTTCAACTGGTCGAGATGGACGATATGCGTGCATGCTTTATTCAGGATTTCCCGGTCATGACTGATGAGGATATAGGTGCCCGGATAATTCAGCAGGTAATTTTCCAGCCAGATGATCGCCTCGAAATCCAGATGGTTCGTCGGTTCATCCAGCAGCAATAAATCAGGCTGGAGAAATAACGCCGCCGCCAATGCCACCCGCATCCGCCATCCACCGGAAAAACTGTTGATCGGACGGTTCTGCGCTTCCATATCGAAACCGAGCCCGGCCAAAATAATGGAGGCGTTCGTCGGGGCTTCATACGCATTGATATCCGCCAGCCGGGTATAAATATCGGCGATGCGCTGCGGGTCCTCCGCCGTTTCCGCTTCCAAGAACAGCCCCGCGCGTTCGGTATCGGCGGCCAGCACGATGTCGATAAGGGTCGTTTCGTCATCCGGCAGATCCTGCCGCACTCGCCCCATCTTGACGCTCGGCGCTAAACTGATGCTGCCGCCGTCGATCTCCAGTTCGTTATCGATCAGATTGAACAGCGTCGATTTTCCCGCTCCGTTGGGCCCGATCAGCCCGACGCGGTATCCGGCGTTGATCTGGACGGAGGCTTCGGAGAGCAAGGTGCGCCCGGCGATGCGGTAGGTAATGTTTTTAAGTGTCAGCACGGATAAATTCCAGTAAAGAGGTTCAGGATATGTGATGTTTTCTCACTTACCCTAAAGTGCATGCGGGGAACAAACTATAATTTATCCTGGCCTTTATTATTCAGCTGACCCTATGCCCGCCTTCATTCCGGGGGAGGTGCCGGAAGCCATATTAAGCATCATGGGGTGCCAGCTTTTTCCGGCTTGAGAATGAGAACCAGTCACGTAAACCTTTTTAGGCTAGCGAAAATGGTTGATTTGCGAGACTCGAAGCGCAGTGTACTTAAGGTACATGAGCATCGAATCGCAGTAAATTGACCGTTTGCAGCTGCATAAAAGGGTTTACGTGACTGGTTCTAACCGTCCGTTCACCGTATCTGCGAGTGGGCCTGAGTGCCGGAGGAAAAAGCTTGGCGTAACTGGTTGCGCAGCCCTTCCTCGTGATTGGATTCGCAAAATCCCGCTTTTCCTAAAATAACCGGCAGCGTGGCGATAAGGGCGATTCCCTCTTTTGCATTATGAAGTGTGCGTGTCTCGGTGGCGCGCAGCGTGTGGTCGTCAATCACGGCGGCGGTAATCCCTTGACCCAGCAAGGTGCCTTTCGGGTCAAAATCGTCCAGAGCATTTTTTGCGGCGATCGTGCTTAACACGTCCAGGGCATTTCCGCCTTCAATCGAAAAATCCACGTAAGGTTTTCCTTCATCTTTTTCTGAGAGTTATTAAATGTGACGGTGACTGTCATATAGAATCTTTAATAATTAATTAAATTATGTTATAATCTACTTAACCATAAGGAATATAACCGCCTGATCGGGGCAGCCAACGAACAGGGCGGAAAATTCACTCTTCTGGAAAAACCGGTGCATTATCAGTATGCCGAGGCGGGACAAACCTTTCAGTACGTCAAAAAAATTGCGGAATACAACGCGCAGGTCGCCACTTTCAACGCAAGCGTGATTCCCCATAACGGCGAGACCGTGCAATTGAACACCCGTCTCTTCCATGCGTATGAGGAAGCGCGGGCGACGGGCAACCGGTCGCACGTTGAAGCGCTGGAACACGCCGGCCTGCCGCTGGCCATCGCCTCCACCGTGGTCGACGTGGCGATCGCGGTGCATCAGCAGGACAGCCGGGCGGTCGCCGTGGCGATGGGACAGCTGGCCGGCGGCATCGGCGGCGGCGTGGTCGGGGCGGGTCTTGACACGCCCGGCGGGCCGCTGGCGGTCGTGACCGGATTCGCCGGAGCGGTGGTGGGCGGCGTAGGCGGCGGCATGCTGGCCGGGGCGTCCTACGACGTGACCACGGCGCTCTCTGATTTTGTCGCGAAGCATGTCAACATTTCTCCCAGGGATCCGGTATTCTTCGACCTTCTGGCGCAGGAACAGCCCGGTATTCTGGCGAACGCTCACCTCAAGACCTTACGCGAATCCGGCCTGTTCACCCCCCAGCAGCTGGAAACCATCCATGCCAAGCAGATGCAGCTGGGAAATCTCGAACTGAAGATCAACAGCCCGTTGAGGGACATACAGCTCCGGAACGAACTGCTGGCCCCCGTCCATCTGGACCTCGACCAGCCCGCACCGGCAGGAAACCTCCTGCACGGCGCGCTTCCACAGAAGGACACCCTGCAACTTGCCAGCCTGCCTGCGCAGAACGGTAACGCCGGGAATTCCAGGAGCGAGACACCGCAGCCGAAAACCTCTTTCGACGGCATCGACCTCAGCGGAATAAAACGGGCCGGAATATCCGGCGGCGCATCCGTGATACACGAACAGGTCGGCGCCGCACTCGTCGCACAGGGACAGGGGAAAATTACCGCCGCAGGCATCGGGGCATAAAAGCATTATCGTGGCAGCCTCATCCGTGTTAAACAGGGCGCTATGATTGATTTGCAGCACGTGACGCTCCGTCATCCCGGTTCAACGCAGGTGATGGGGCCCCTGTCGCTGCAGGTGGCTCAAGGGGAAACACTGGTGCTGCTCGGCGGTTCGGGTGCCGGGAAATCGACCCTGCTCAAGGCGATGATGAGACTGCTGCCGATGATGAGCGGAACGATCCGGATCGACGGCAGGGACATCGCGACCGAGGATCCGGTGGCGCTCCGCCGTTCCATCGGCATGGTCTTTCAGCACGCGGCCCTGTTTCCGCATCTGAGCGCGGCGCAGAATATCGCTTTGCCGCTGCGCGCCTCGGGTATGGACAAGTCAGCGATACGCGGACAGGTGGAGCGGCTGATGAACATCTGTAAACTGGAGCCGGAAATATACCGTGACCGCCTGCCGCATCAGCTCTCCGGCGGGCAGCGGCAGCGTGTCGGCGTCGCCCGCGCCCTGGCGCGAAACCCGCGGCTGCTGTTGATGGATGAGCCGTTCGGCGCGCTCGACGCCATTACCCGCCGTCACCTGCAGGATGAACTGCGGCAGCTACGCGATGCGCTCGGCATCACCATCCTGTTCGTCACCCACGATGTGATGGAAGCGGTGCGGCTCGGTGACCGGCTGGCGGTGATGGATGCGGGCCGTCTTCACCAGACGGGAACGATTCGGGAACTGCTGAATTTTCCGAAAAGCGCCGTGGTCGAAGCGCTGATCTGCGCGCCGCTCGGCGAACTGAAGGATTTCGTCAGGTACAGCGTCGTATGAGTGCGATGCTGCGCTATCTGCACGAACAAACCCCGGCCCTGTTGACGCGCACCGCCGAGCATCTGGAATTGACCGGCATCACTTTATGCCTGGCATGGTTCGCAGGCGTCTTCCTGGCGGCAGTGGCATCGCGCCGTGCGGCGACGCGAAACCTCCTGCTCGCCGTGGTCAGCATGTTGCAGACCGTACCGGGGATCGCGTTGCTGGTGATGATGATGGCGCTGTTCGGACGGATCGGCGCTATACCCGCGCTCGCCGCGCTGTTTCTCTACGCCCTCCTGCCGATCGTGCAGAATACGCTGGTCGGCCTCGCTTCGATTCCGGGGGAACTGGACGAGGTGGCGAAAGGCATCGGGCTCACCCGCCTGCAGCGGATGCGTTACGTGCGGCTGCCGCTGGCGCTGCCGATGATGCTGGCGGGTCTGCGCACCTCCGCCGTGCTGACGGTGGGGCTGGCGACACTCGCGGCGTTTATCGGCGCCGGAGGCCTCGGGCAGTTCATCAATCGCGGCTTGTTTCTCTCCGATACGAAACTGATCCTGCTCGGCGCCGTTCCGACGACGCTGATGGCGCTGTTGATCCACGGCTGGGTAAGCCTGCTGGCGATGGCCGCCGACGTTACCAGATCGCGCCGTGCGAGGCATGGTGCAATCGTGGCCGCCGTGGTCGTAGTCGCGGTATTCGGCGCATCCACGTTCGCTGTGCTGCACCGTTCCCCGACGCAAGCTGATCAGCCTCGCATCGTCATCGGCTCCAAGAACTTCACCGAGCAACTGATCGTGGCGGAAATGCTGGCGCAGGCGATCGAGCGGCATACCCATCTGCAGGTGGAGCGGCGTTTCGGCCTCGGCGGCAGCCCGATCCTGCATCGCGCCTTGCTCCAAGGCAATATCGACATGGCGGTCGAATATACCGGAACGGCCTTGGCGAGTATCCTGCATCTGCCCACGCCCGAGGATCAGCGCCAGGTGTTTTCGGAGGTGAGCGACGCGTACCATCGGCGTTTCGCCCTTCGCTGGCTGCCGCCGCTCGGGTTCGACAACCGGTATGTTCTGGCGGTACGCAAGGATGACCCCAAGCTCGCCGGTATTACGACGCTTTCCGGCCTCAAAGCGGTCGCGCCCGCACTCACCGCCGCGTTCGATTTCGAGTTTGCCGAACGCGCTGACGGGTATAAGGGGCTGCAGTCGCGCTATGGCCTGACGTTCGGCAACGTGATCGACATGCATCCGGATTTGCTCTACGGCGCGCTTGCGGACAAACACGCCGACGTCATCAGCGCCTATGCGACCGACGGGAGGCTGACCGGTTACGGCTTTCGCACCTTAGATGACGACCGGAAATTTTTCCCGCCTTATGAAGCCGCGATCGTCATCCGCGAAGCGACGCTTAAAGCGCATCCCGAGCTGGAGCAGCTGTTGCTCGGCCTTTCCGGCAGCCTGCCGACAGACCGTATGCGCGCACTCAATGCCGCGGTGGATCTGAAGCGGCTCACTGTCGAGCGGGCGGCAGCGAGCGCATTGCCACAGCCATAATGATGGATACGGTAAGTTATCACCTCTTCGTGATGAAGGCCTTGAATAAATAAACCGAATGGTTTATTTATTCGGCCATCAGTACCAAAAACCGGAACGAAAGGATTGCGGCGTAACCCGTTTGTGTTCGCGAAATCCGGATAGCCGGATATCATCCATGTCATTCGCCTTCACGCATGTCGTCTTCTTAACGCTCACATCACAGTAAATTCATGAACGAATACGACGGTAATGATCATCCTCAAGACGTGCACGCGCAGCAGCCCCGTCACCCGCGAGAAGAGTACCAGAAAGAGGAGACTGAGGAAAATAAGGGGCAACCGCAACGACATCAGCGGCCCCAAACCCAGAACGCACCACAGAAGCGCGATCAGCAGAAACCGGGTAAACTGAAATCTGAAAAACAGGAACCGGCCAAGGAAAGCTGGCTAAAGGCGCATCGCGCGTTGATTATCACTGTGGTGCTGGCGGTCGCGATTACTGCGGGCATCGCGTACGCGTTGTACCGCTGGCATGAAGGCGAGAAGGAAAAGGCGGAACTGGTGGCGCACGGCAACGTCGATATCCGGCAGGTCGAGCTCGGTTTCCGCGTGGCGGGACGTATCACCCAGATGAAATTCGAAGAGGGCGACGCGGTTAAGAAAGGAGACGTGGTCGCGGTACTGGACAAGACCACGTTCGCCGAAGATGTTTCCTCATTGAAAGCCAGTAAATTGCAAGCCAAGGCGGCGATTGCCGAGCGCATGGCGGTGTATGAAAATGCCCAGCTGTTCGCCAGACGGCAGAAAAATCTGGTGGCTTCCGGATCGATTGCTAAACAGGAATATGATAACGCGGTAGCGCAGGTAAAACAGGCGGACGCGCAGCTCGGCAGCGCCCGGGCGGCACTGGAAGCGGCGGAAGCCCGTGCCAACGCGTCGGAAACCAATCTCGCTGATACGGAAATACTGGCGCCCAACGACGGCGTCATCTTCACCCGCGCGCGGGAGCCCGGCGCGATCGTCCCGGCGGGCGCCAGCGTGTATACGCTCTCGCTGAGCCATCCGATCTGGATTCGTGCTTATGTCGCCGAATCCGATTTAGGGCGCATCAAGACGGGAATGCAGGCGGATGTTAAGACGGATACCGAAGGCAATCCGATCCTGCACGGGCAGATCGGTTTTATTTCACCGCAGGCGGAATTCACCCCCAAGAATATCGAAACGAAAGAACTGCGTACCGATCTGGTCTACCGCATCCGCGTGCTGGTCGATGACGATCAGGGCATTCTGCGCCAGGGAATGCCGGTGACGGTGACGATCCCGACGGATAAACGCACCTACCGTGAGGAACGCCGTGGCGAGTGACCCCGCGATCCGGTTGAGCGGCGTCGTCAAGCGCTTCAAGGACGCGGAGGTATTGAAAGCGATCGACGCGGAGATCGGCGGAGGGCAGATCACGGGACTGGTCGGGCCGGACGGCGCCGGTAAGACCACGCTGATCCGACTGATGGCCGGATTACTGTTGCCCGAGGAAGGCAGCATCACCGTCGCCGGGCTGGATACCAAACGTGAAGCCGAAAAGATTCATGACAGGCTGGGCTATATGCCGCAGAAATTCGGCCTGTATGAAGATTTGACCGTGCTGGAAAATCTGGAGCTTTACGCGAAGCTGCGCGGGGTCAAGGGCGAGGAAAAGCAGCGGGCATTCAAGCGAATGCTGGAATTTACCGACCTGCAGCGCTTCACATCGCGTTTGGCCGGGCAGCTTTCCGGCGGCATGAAGCAGAAACTGGGGCTGGCGTGCGCGCTGGTGTCCACGCCGGAAGTGCTGCTGCTCGATGAGCCGAGCGTGGGGGTCGATCCCATTTCCCGCCGCGAGCTGTGGAAGATGGTGCAGGAACTGGTGGACGGGGGAATGGCGGTTATCTGGTCGACCGCGTATCTGGACGAAGCCGAACAATGCGACGAAGTGCTGCTGCTCAACGACGGCGAGCTGCTGTTCGCGGGTCCGCCGCAGGAACTGACCCAACGCGTGGAGGGACGCACGTTTTTATTTGTGACCGATGCGGAGCACCGCCGCAAGGCATTAACCGATCTTATCAAGCGCCGCGCGGTGATCGACGGTGTGATTCAGGGGGACAACGTACGGGTAGTGCTCGCCGAAGACGCCAATCCGGAAAGCCTCGGCGTCGAACTCACGCCGGTCCAGCCGCGCTTCGAGGATGCGTTCATCGATATTTTGGGCGGTATCCAGATCGCCGAATCCGAACTGGCGAAAGAGATCGAGCGTAAGGAGGAGAGCGACGTGCCGCCGATCGAGGCGCAGCACCTGACGAAACGGTTCGACAAATTCACCGCCGCGCATGATATCAGTTTCAAGGTGGAACGCGGGGAAATCTTCGGGTTGCTCGGGCCGAACGGCGCCGGTAAATCAACGTGTTTCAAAATGCTGTGCGGCCTGCTGCAACCGAGTGAGGGCAAGGCACTGGTCGCAGGGATGGACCTGAAACGCGCTACTTCGCAGGCCAGGGAGCGCATCGGCTATATGGCACAGAAATTTTCGCTCTACGGAGATCTGAACGTCCGGCAGAACCTGGAATTTTTCTCAGGTCTGTATGGAATCGAGGCGAAAACCCGGAATGAAAAGATCGAGCAGATGATCCGGATTTTCGAACTCACGCCCTACCTGAAACAGAATGCCGGCGAACTGCCGCTCGGATTCAAGCAGCGCCTCAGCCTCGCCTGCGCGACGATGCACGAGCCGGACGTGCTGTTCCTGGATGAGCCGACTTCCGGCGTCGATCCATTGACCCGCCGTGAATTCTGGATGCATATCAACGGCATGGTGGAACGCGGTGTGACCATCATGGTTACCACGCATTTTATGGATGAAGCGGAATATTGCGACCGCATCGCGCTCATTTATCGCGGGGAAAACATCGCGACCGGCACGCCCGATGAATTAAAGCAGAGCGCCGCGTCCGATGACCAGCGTGATCCGACGCTGGAAGACGCGTTCATTACGCTGGTGCAGCGCTATGACGCCGAGCACGGCCAGCAGGAGCAGGCCGCATGAGCAGCCGCAGCCGGGACCGCATCTTCGCCTATATGTGGAAAGAATCGCTGCAGGTCGTGCGCGATCCGAGCTCCATCCTGATCGCGATCATCCTGCCGCTCATCATGATGTTCCTGTTCGGCTACGGCGTCTCGCTGGACACCAATACCGTAAAGATCGGACTGGTGCTGGAAGACAGTTCGGCAGATGCCCGCTCGCTGGCGCACGCTTTTTCGCAGACGAAGTTTTTCGACGTGCAGCAAAGTCAGGACAGGCATTTTCTGGAAGACGAAATGGTGGCGGGGCGGTTGCGCGGCGTAGTCGTGATCCCGCAGGATTTTTCCGACAAGTTCGCCCGTGGCCAACAGGTGCAGGTGCAGGTCCTGGCCGACGGTTCGGAGACGAACACCGCGAGTTTCGTGCAGAATTATGCGCAGGGTGTTGTCAACACATGGCTGCAGAGCAGGCAATATGACACCGGCGCCGCCGTGACGCTGCCGTTCGCGCTGGAGCCGCGCGTCTGGTTCAATGCCGAGCTCAAAAGCCGCAACGTCCTGCTGCCGGGCTCGATCTCGGTGGTGATGTCGATGATCGGCTGCCTGCTGACCGCGCTGGTGGTGGCGAGGGAATGGGAGCGCGGCACGATGGAGGCGATGATGTCCACCCCGATCCGCGTCCATGAAATGATTATCGCCAAGCTGACGCCGTATTTCCTGCTGGGATTGTTCTCGATGGCGCTTTGCGTCGGCATTTCCATCTTTATTTTCGGCGTGCCGTTTCGCGGGTCGTTCCTGGCGCTGCTGCTGGCGACCTCGGCGTTCCTGCTCGCGGCGCTCGGGCAGGGGATGCTGATTTCTACGGCGGCGAAAAGCCAGTTCATCGCCAGCCAGATCGCGCTGTTGACCGGTTTTTTGCCGGCGTTCCTGCTCTCCGGCTTCCTGTTCGAAATCAATTCGATGCCGCTGCCGCTCCGGCTGCTGACCTATGCGCTGCCGCCGCGCTATTTCGTGGCGATCCTGCAGACGATTTTCGCGGCGGGCGACATCTGGTCGCTGTTCATTCCGAACCTGCTGACCATGCTACTGCTCGCGACCATTCTCCTCGGGCTCACCGCCAAGCGCAGCGTCAAGAGGCTCGCATGACGCAGGCCAACCAGTGGATACGATTGAAGGCACTGATCGTGAAGGAAATGCTCGCGGTGCTGTATGACAAGAAAACGCGGATCTCGCTGATCATGCCGCCGCTGGTGCAGCTGCTTATTTTCTCGCACGCGGCGACGCTGGAAGTGAAAAACATCCACATGGCGATTTATAACGAGGATAGCGGCTATTACGCGGCGGAACTGATCCAGCGCATCCACGGCTCGCCGTACGTCACCGATCTGCAGTTCGCCAGCAGCATGGACGAGCTGCATCACATGATCGATACGCAGAAGGCGATCGTCGCGCTGCATATCCCGATGGATTTCTCGAAGCGGGCGATGCAGGGGCAGGCCACCGCGCAGATGATTCTCGACGGGCGCAAATCCAATTCTTCGCAGATTGTCAGCGGATACGTGACGCAGATCGTCCAGCAGTTCAACGCCGAACTGCTGCAGCAGCGGGGCGGTGCAGAGATGAAGCAGCCGGTGGTGACGGAGTTTCGCGCATGGTTCAATCCGAACCTCGATTATATCTGGTATAACATCCCCTGCCTGTTCGCGGTGCTGGTTATGATCTTGGTGCTGACCATCACGTCGCTGTCCGTAGCGCGGGAGCGCGAGATGGGCACGTTCGACCAGTTGCTCGTCTCGCCGCTGCAGCCGTGGCAGATCCTGCTCGGGAAATCCGTGCCGGCGCTGGTCATCGGTGTCGCGGAGGCGACGTTCATCATGTCGCTGGGGCTGATCCTCTTCGGGATTCCGTTCAAGGGGTCGGTGCTGGCGCTGTATTTCGCGACGATCGTGTTCGTGGTGGCGATCACCGGGGTCGGACTGTTTATCTCGTCGCTTTCCCGCACCCAGCAGCAGGCCAATCTCGGCACGTTCGTGTTCATGGTGCCGACCATGCTGATTTCGGGCTATTCGACGCCGATCGAAAACATGGTGGACTGGCTGCAGCCGGTCAGCTGGTTCATGCCGCTGCGTCATTTCCTACGCATCGTCAAAGGAATTTTTTTAAAAGACATGCCGTTTTCCGAAGTGTTATTGAATACGTGGCCGATCGCCCTGATCGCGGTGTTCACGCTTTCGGTGGCGGGATGGATGTTTAGCCGGAGGTTGGAGTGAAGTACGTTTCCTTTTTAATGCTGATAATAGGATTAACCGCTTGTACCGTGGGACCGGATTACCATGCGCCCGACATGGATGCGCCGGATGCGTGGCACGCGGGCGCCGGAAGGACCGGCGTTGCGGCGCGTTCGGCTCGCTGGTGGGAGAATTTCCATGACGCGACGCTGGATGACCTGATCGAGCAGGCGTTGTCCAACAACCAGCAGATCAAACTGGCGGAAGCGCGCCTTACCGAGGAACGCGCCAACCGGCTCGCGGTGGCGTCCGCCTTGTATCCGCAGATATCGCTCGGCGGAAACACGACGCGCGGTAACCAGACGACCGCACAGTCGGCGGCGTTCATTCCGAGTTCCTTGGCGGGAGCGGGAGGCGGGGACGATCCGAAACCCGTGACCGTTGCACAAGCAACGTTCGACGCCAGCTGGGAGCCCGACCTGTTTGGCGGTACGCGCCGTCAGGTGGAGGCGGAGCAGGCGCAGATAGAGGGCGCGCAAGCCGATGTACGCGCCGTGCAGCTGGCACTGATCGGTGATGTGGCGCAAAATTACATCGGCTTGCGGCAGTTGCAGGCGCAGGCGGCGATCATCCGCAAAACCGCCAAGGCACAGCAGAACCTCGCAGGCATCGCCAACCGCAGCTATAAGGTCGGGACGGGAAGCCGTTTCGAGGCGGCGGAGGCGGAAGCGCTGGCGCAGTCGACCGATGCGCGCCTCCCTGAGCTGAAACGGCAGGAACAGGCGCTAAGCAATCAGTTATCGGTCTTGCTCGGCGAGACCGCCGGGCCGCTCGGCGACCGGTTGCACAACTCAGCGCCCCTGCCGAAGCCGATCATGATTCCCGCCTTGCAGGCGCCCGCCGAAACCTTGCGGCAACGGCCCGACGTGCGCGCCGTCGAACGCGCCCTTGCCGCGGCGACCGCATTGCAGGGTGCTGCTATCGCCGAGGCGTATCCCAAGGTTACGCTCTCCGCCCTGTTCGGTGTACTCGATACCTCACTCAGCGATCCGGTGCGCATCTGGTCGTATACCGGCGGGGTCGCCGCGCCGCTCTTCACGTTCGGCAGGATCGAAGGGCAGATTAATGCGGCCAACGCCCGGGAACGGCAGGCGTTCTACCGTTACCGGCAGACGGTATTGCAGGCGGTAGCCGATGTAGAGACACAGTTGCAGAACGTCGCGTGGTCGAACGTGCGGGCCGTCAAGCTGAAGCGTGCCGCCCGGAGCGCATCGGAAGCGGTGGGAATCGCCCGCAAGCGTTATACGAACGGTGTCGCCCCGTTCACCGAAGTGCTGAATGCGGAGCAGCAGTTTTACCAGGTCGAAAACGACCATGTGATTGCGCAGGGCCAGCACCTTAACTATCTTGTCGCCCTGCATAAAGCGCTCGGCCTTCTTCCCCCAACACCCTCCAAGGAGTCTTCCCATGTTACCAATGTTCGATAGCCGTTATGTATATACTTCGGTGGATGCATGGTACAATGCCATGCGGTTTCCTTCACAATGGTTCAAATACGCGGCGGATACGCTGGATGAGCGTATGTCGCCGGTCAACCATGCGTGGGAGGATGCAAACCCTTCCCTTACAAAACTTCGCCGCTGCATGTCCGTCCGTTTGCGTCTGGCACAGCGCCTGACGCAGAGTTATGAAAAGCCGGCGTTTGGCATCACGCATACCGAAGTGAACGGCGCGAAGGTGGAAATAGTAGAAGAATGCGTATTCACCACGCCCTTCTGTCATCTGCTGCATTTCAAAAAGGAAGGAGCCACCGGCCAGCCCCGCTTAAGTCAGCCGCGCCTGCTTATGGTCGCGCCGATGGCGGGACATTACGCGACGCTGCTGCGTGATACGGTGCGTGATTCCCTGCCGCATTTCGACGTGTACGTCACCGACTGGCAGAATGCCCGCGACGTGCCGATCAGCCACGGCGCGTTCGATTTCGACAGCTGCATCGCCGTGCTGGTGCGGTGTTTCGAACATCTGTCGGCCGAGCCGTTCCATGTGATGGGCGTCTGCCAGTCCGGCGTGCCGGTTTATGCCGCGGTCGCCCTACTCGAGGATAACGAACAGGTGCGCGACTGGCTGCCTAGCAGCGTCACCTTGATGGGCAGCCCAATCGATACGCGCCAGTCACCCACTTCGGTCAATACCTATGCCATGCAGCATAACGAGGACTGGTTCGAGCACACCGCGCTCACCATCGTGCCGGAAGGACATCCGGGGGAGCGGCGGCTGGTCTATCCCGGTTTCATGCAGCTTGCGGCATTCCTCAGTATGCATCCGGAGCGACACCAGAAATCGATCAAGGACGCCATGCAGCATTACGTGTCCGGCGATTTCGAGGGTGAAGAGAAGATCAGTTCATTCTACGGGGAATATTGCTCGGTGATGGACCTGACGGCGGAATTTTACCTGCAGACAGTGCGGGTGGTGTTTCAGGAGGCGCTGCTGCCGCAGGGCAAGTTGACTTCCCGCGGTCGCAAGGTCGATCCGGGCGCGATCCGGCAGACCCCCATTTTCGCGGTGGAAGGGGAACTCGACGATATCTGCGGGCTTGGCCAGACGAGAGCGGCCCTTGATCTTGCCACGCAGTTGCCGGAGAGCAAGAAATCCTACCTGATGCTGCCGGGCGCCGGCCATTACGGCTTGTTCAACGGACACCGATATCGCGAAACGGTCTTGCCGCGACTGCTGCAGTTTACCGGTAACCAGCTCTTAAAAAAAGCGGGCTGATATGGAAGCGTTGTTGAACCTGACCTTGCTGCGTGAACATTTCCTGGAGCGCGCGAGGGTAAAACCAAAATTGCGGGTAGCGGTGGTGCATCCGGCAAGCCGGGAAGCGCTGGAAGGGGCGGTGGAAGCGGCACATGCCGGGTTAATCGAGCCGGTGCTTATCGGTCCGGCCAGTAAAATCGCCTCAATTGCCGCAGAGGCGAATATCGACCTGTCGTCTTACGAACAGATTGAGGCGCCGCACAGCCACGCGGCGGCGGAAGCGGGTGCGGCGCTGGCGGGAGCCGGCAAGGTCCATGCGATCATGAAAGGCAGCCTGCATACCGACGAGCTGATGAGCGCCGTACTGCGGGCGGAAAACAACCTGCGCACCGAGCGGCGCTTGAGCCACGTGTTCGTGATGGCGACGGCGCATTACCATAAACCGTTCTTCATTACCGACGCGGCGATCAACATCGCGCCGGACCTGTCCGCCAAAGCCGACATCGTGCAGAACGCGGTGGACCTGTTCCTGGCGGTACGGGAAACCGACCAGTTGCCGAAAGTCGCGGTGCTCGCAGCGGTGGAGACGGTCAACACCAGAATGCAAGCGACGATCGACGCGGCCTGCCTGTGCAAAATGGCGGAACGGGGGCAGATACACAATGCCATCCTTGACGGGCCGCTCGGGTATGACAACGCCCTTTCCCTGAAAGCCGCGGCGATCAAGCACATCACGTCACCGGTGGCGGGAGACGCCGATATTTTCGTGACGCCCGATCTGGAATCGGGCAATATGCTGGTCAAACAACTGGTGCTGCTCGCCGAAGCATCGGCGGCGGGAATCGTCCTCGGCGCGAAAGTGCCGATCATTCTCACCAGCCGTGCCGACGGGCCCGAAGCGCGTATCGGTTCGTGCGCCCTCGCGGTGCTGTATGCTGACGCGAAGGCGCAGCCTGCGGAGCAGTAATCAATGACGCACTCAGCGAACCTCACGTTCAATGCCGGGTCTTCAAGCCTGAAAATCGGCGTATTCGACGCGTTGACGCTGGAGGAAATCACCCGTCACGACGCGAAAAACTTAGATGCCGCCCTAGCGCTCATCAAGGAAACCGGTGTTTCCGTCCAGCGCGTCGCCCACCGTGTCGTTCATGGAGGCGAGCATTTCAGCGCGCCGGTCGTGCTGGATGACGCGATTATCAACGAACTGCGGACACTCATTCCGCTGGCACCGCTGCATCTGCCGCCGAGCCTGGAAATGATAGGTCAGCTGCGCACCCTTTACCCGGATATCCCGCATGTCGCATGTTTCGATACGGGTTTCCACACGACCCTGCCACCGCTGGAGCGGGCATTACCTCTGCCGCCGTCATTCACCTCGGGCGGGATGCGGCGTTACGGGTTTCACGGGCTGTCCTATCAGTATATCGCCTCCGTCCTGCCGGATGCCGCAGGCGAGACGGCACTGGGCAGGGTCGTCGTCGCGCATCTGGGCAGCGGTGCGAGCCTGTGCGCGATGCACCGCTTGCAAAGCGTCGCCACGACCATGAGTTTCAGCAGTCTCGACGGGCTGATGATGGGCACACGCTGCGGGACAATAGATCCGGGTGTCATCCTCTACCTGCTGCGGGAAAGGCGGATGGACGCGGATAAAGTGAGTGATCTGCTCTATCATCATGCAGGCCTGAAAGGTCTGGCGGGGGAGAGCGACATGCGCACGCTGGAAGCGGCAGGCACGCCGGAAGCCGATTTCGCGATCGCGCTGTTCTGTTATCAGGTGGCGAAACATGTCGCTTCCATGGCGACCGCATTGCAGGGAATCGACGCGCTGGTTTTCACGGGCGGCATCGGTGAGCATTCGGCGCGGGTGCGGCGTGAAGTGTGCGCACGGCTGGAATGGATCGGCGTGACGCTTGACGCGGCCGCTGATGGGAAGCGTTCGGCATGTATCAGTACGCCGTCATCGAAAGTGAAAGCGTATGTGATCGCCACGAACGAAGAAAAAATGATGGCGGAACTTAGCCGGGCATTATAGCGTTTTAACTTTATAATGATTCATTCATGAGCCATTATAAAGTTGAGCACCGCTATGTAATTCCTGTCTTTTAAAAAAAGTACGGATTCGTTTCAGCGCTCTCAGCTGGCTGTAGATGAAGGCAGGGAATTAATGAGAGCGGAAAACGCCTGGAAATCCACCGGTTTGACGAAATGGTGGTCGAACCCCGCTTCCCTGGCCATTTCACGATCCTTGGCCTGTCCCCATCCGGTCTGGGCGATCATGACGGTATGCGCGAAGGCGGGATCGGCTTTCAGTTCACGGCAGACTTCGTAACCGTTTTTGCCGGGCAGGCCGATATCCAGCAGAATCACGTCGGGGTGATGTTGCCGGGCAAGCAGGATCGCTTCCTCACCGTCATGCGCCAGCAGGTAATGATGTCCGAGCATTTCCAGCATCCAGCCAGTGGTTTTCGCTGAAGGGACGTTGTCATCCACCACCAGGATGGAAAGGGGGCGCACTGAGGGCGCGGTCGCATCTACGGGGTCTTCGATTTCTTCCGGAGGAGCAGTAACGGTGGGCAGTGTCAGCGTGAACGTGCTGCCCTGATCCGCGCCTGTACTCTCCGCCCTGATATCGCCACCATGCATTTCCACCAGTTGCCGCACCAGTGCGAGCCCGATACCGAGCCCACCCTGCGAACGTTCCAGATTGTTTTCCACCTGCGTAAAAAGATCGAAGATTTTCGGCAGCATAGGTGCCGGAATCCCCGAACCGTTATCTTCCACGCGTAAATTTACTTGATTCGGCTGTGCCTCCGCACTAAGCACGATCTTTCCGCCGCTCGGCGTATATTTTGCGGCGTTGCCAAGCAGGTTGCCGATGATCTGCGCCAGCCGCGTCAAATCCGCTTCCACCCAGACGGGGTCTTCCGGTAACCGGACGGTGAGATGATGCTGGGCCTCCTCGATCGCGGTATGGGTGGCTTCCAGAGCATTTTGCACGGCCGTCTGCAGCAGGATCGGTTCTTTGCGAAGATCGATCTTTCCCTGGCTCACGCGTGAGACATCCAGCAGATCGTCGATCAACCGCACCATATGGGTCAACTGCCGGTCCATCATCTGGCGCGTTTCTTCGGCAACATCCTCTGACGGGTGCATCCGCAGTACCTGCAGACCGTTGCGCACCGGCGCCAACGGGTTGCGCAGTTCGTGCGCGAGCGTCGCCAGGAATTCATCCTTACGGTGGTCCGCCTCTTCCAGCGCCGCGGCATATTGCTGCATTTCCGCCAGCAGTCGGCGGTTTTCATCGCGCTGCCGGGCCAGCAGCCGGCGCTGGGCGCCGAGGTCGAAGAACACGTCCGCCTTGCTTTTGAGAATATCTGGCTCGATGGGTTTATGGATGAAGTCCACCGCTCCTTTCTCATAGCCGAGAAAACGGCGCTGCGCGTCCATCACGCCCGCGGTAAGGAAAATGATCGGGATATGACGGGTCTTCGAAGTGGACCGCATCAGTTCTGCCAGCTCGAACCCGTCCATACCCGGCATCTGCACGTCGAGCAGGGCCAGCGCCACTTCATACCGGAGCAATAATTCGAGCGCTTCCGGTCCTGACTGCGCTTTGAGCATGACCAGCCCTTCACGCTTCAGGAGCGCTTCCAGAGCGATCAGGTTTTCCTTCAGATCATCGACTAAAAGAAAATAGACCGGTTCGTTCAAAGAGAGGTCCATCATATCACCATGGTTTTAAGGAAGTCGGATAACCGGGTCAAGTCCAGCGCGTCAGCGGAAGGGCAGGACCGTAGCGCGGCCTGCGGCATGGCGGCGGCGTATGCGGTGTTCGGCGTTTGTACGAACGCGGCGCCGCCGGCGTCCACCACCGCTTTCAATCCCTGCGATCCGTCGGCGTTCGCGCCGGTCAGCACGATGCCGATAAGCGTTTCGCGATACGCATCCGCCGCGCTTTCGAACAATACGTCGATCGCCGGGCGGGAATAGAGCACCGGCTCATCGCTGGAAAGCGACAGGTGCGCTCGACCAGCAGGTGATAATCCGGCGGTGCGAAATAAATGGTGCCGGGGCGGATGGTTTCCTTGTCTTCCGCTTCTTTCACATGCATTCCGCATTTGGCGGCGAACAGATCCACCATGGCGCTCGGCCTGTCCGGGGGCAGGTGTACCACGATGAAAATCGGCAGCGGATAGTTGTGTGGCAGTGACGGCAACAAAACGGAAAGCGCTTCCACCGCGCCAGCGGATACGCCGATGACCACTGCCTGATAGGGCGCGCTCATTGCGAACCGCCGTTTTTCTGATAAATCCGCTCCTGTTGCGAGAATTCGCTGAACTGCTCTTTATGCTTCGAGAAGCGCAGGTTTTCTTTCGCGCCCAGTCCTAAAAACCCTTTACGGGCCAGCGAGTCCGCGAACAGGCCGATCGCCCGATCCTGCAGCTCCCGTTCAAAATAAATCAGTACGTTGCGGCAGGAGATGAAATGCATTTCAGCGAACACCGCGTCCGTGACCAGGCTGTGATCGGAAAACACCACGCGCTGGCGCAGACTCTTGTCCAGCGTGGCGCGTCCGTAAGCGGCGGTGTAGTAATCGGAGAGGGAGGATTTGCCTCCGGCGCGGCGATGGTTTTCGGTAAACAGCTGAATCCGCTCCAGTGGGTAGACGCCTGCTTCGGCTTTGCGCAGCGCTTCGGGGTTGATGTCCGTGGCATAGATCAGGATCTTATCCTCCAGCCCTTCTTCCCGGAACAGGATGGCGAGTGAATAAACTTCTTCCCCCTCGCTGCAGCCGGCCACCCAGAGCTTCAGGGACGGGTAGGTGCGCAGATGCGGGATCACTTTCTCACGCAGCGCCAGGAAATATGCGGGATCGCGAAACATTTCGCTCACCTGCACCGTCAGGTAGGAAAGCATCCGGGGCAGCAGTTCGGGCTCGTGCAGCACGCGGTCCTGCAGCATGGAATAGCTGCGGCAGCCGAGCTGCTCTTTCGCTTGAGCCAGGCGGCGCTTGATCGAAGCCATGGAATAGCCGCGAAAGTCGTAATGGTATTTCTGGAACAGCGCTTCCAGAAACAGGGGCAGTTCGATGTCTTCGGTACGATGCGGCATGGTTATCTCGGCATCCATACACGCACCAGAGAGAGCAGTTTTTCCACGTCGAGCGGCTTCGCCATATAGTCGTTGGCGCCGGCTTCCAGACAACGCTCCTGATCGTCGCGCATCGCCTTGGCGGTCAGCATGATGATCGGAAGCTTCTTCCATTCCTTGCGTTTGCGGATTTCACGGGTCGCGGTGAGACCGTCCATTTCCGGCATCATGACGTCCATCAGTATCATATCCACCAGCGGCGCCGTCTGTTTTTCCAATGCCTGTAATGCCTCAAGCCCGTTGCGTGCGATCTGAAGAATTGCCCCGTGCGCTTCCAGCAGGCTGGTCAGCGCGTAGATATTGCGCACGTCGTCCTCCACGATCAGGATATGGCGTCCTTCCAGCATTTCATCGCGGTTGCGCACTTTCTCCAGCATCCGCTGCTGTTCGGGTGCCAGCTCGGAGACGACCTGATGCAGGAACAGGGTCACTTCGTCCAGCAGCCGTTCAGGGGACTTCGCTCCTTTGATGATGATGGATTTGGAATAGCGCCGAAGCTTCTGTTCATCGTCGCGGGAAAGGTCGCGGCCAGTATAGACGATCACCGGCGGGAAGGAATACGCGTCCTCCTGGCTCAATGTTTCCAGCAGGGAATATCCTGAAGCGTCGGGCAGGGAGAGATCGAGCACCATGCAGTCGAAGGTGGACCGCTTCAATGCCTCCAGACATTCCGCCGCCGTGCCGACGCCGACCGTCTCGACATCCTGCGAGGCGAGCAGTTTTTCCACGCTTGCGCGCTGCGTCTCGTCGTCTTCCACCACCAGTATGCGGCGCATCCGCTGTTCCAGCCGGTTTTCCAGTTGCCGGAAGGTGGCTGCCAGCTGTTCGCGCTGCACAGGCTTGATCATGTAACCGACCGCGCCCAGGGAAAGCGCCGTCTGCGCATGATCGTTGGCGGAAATGACGTGCACGGGAATGTGCCGGGTGCGCGCATCGCGCTTCAGGCGGTCCAGTACCGAGAGGCCGGAATGGTCGGGCAGGCCGACATCGAGCAGGATGGCACTCGGCAGATATTGCTTGGCCATCGCCAGCGCATCCTCGGCATGGTTGGCGATCAGGCAGTGAAAATCCAGTTCCACGGCCAGATCGTAGAGGATGCGCGCGAACGACGCATCGTCTTCCACGACCAGGATGATCCGCCTGCCGCCGCTCAACGTTTCGCGATCGTCCGGCACCGTCTTTATGGAGATGGATTTAGGGGCGGGCGATTCTGACGGTTTATCAGGCAAGGCGGCAGGAGCGGGCGTTCTTGGCTGCACGTTTTGTGCGTCGAACGTCTGCGGAATGATGAGGGTGAATCGGCTGCCTTTGCCGGACGCGCTTTCCAGCTCGATAAACCCGCCAAGCAGCCGGGCCAGCTGGCGTGAGATGGAAAGCCCCAGGCCGGTGCCACCGTATTTCCGGCTGATCGTCCCGTCCGCCTGCCGGAAGGCTTCGAACACCGCCTGCTGCTGTTCCTCGGAAATCCCGATGCCGGTATCGACCACCGACAGCGCGATATGATCGGGCGCCCGCGCCGTGATGGAGAGCGTCACCTGACCGCGCTCCGTAAACTTGAACGCGTTGGAGAGGAGATTCTTCAAAATCTGTTCCAGCCGCTGCGGATCGGTTTCCAATGATGCCGGAGCATTCTCCAGATCGGTCAGGAAACGGACGCCCTTCTGTTCGGCGATCGGATCGAACATGCGGTGCATATCATCGGCTATGCGTGAAACCTGCCAGCGTTGCGGGTGGATTTCCATATGACCAGCCTCGATCTTGGAAAGGTCCAGGATGTCGTTGATCAACGTCAGCAGATCGTTGCCGGATGACTGGATGGTTCTGGCATAATTGACCTGTTCTTCCGTTAGATTACCATCCCGGTTGTCGGCGAGCAGTTTAGAGAGAATCAGCGAGGAATTGAGCGGAGTGCGCAGTTCATGGCTCATGTTGGCCAGGAAATCCGATTTATAGCGGCTCGCCTGCTCCAGCTCCTGCGCTTTCGCATGGACGGTGGCGTTGGAATAAGCGAGGTCCTCCTTCTGGCGTTCGAGAATCTGTGCCTGTTCCTCCAGCTGCGCGTTGTTCTGCTCCATTTCCACCTGCTGCTGTTCCAGCCGGGTCTGCGATTCCTTCAGGGCACGGCTCTGCTCTTCCAGCTCTTCGTTGGAAACACGCAGTTCCTCACTCTGGGCCTGCAGTTCCTCGGATTGGCGCTGCGTTTCTTCCAGGAAATTCTGCAGGTGCGCGCGGTAGTCGGCGGAACGCACCGCGACGCCGAGCGGTTCTGAGATCTGTTCCAGAAATTCCAGCGTCAAGGGGTGCATGGGGTGGACGAAACCGAGTTCGATCACCGCGTTGATGCCTCCGTCCATCCGGGTGGGCGCGATGACCAGCTGGCGCGGCTTGCCCTGCCCCAGCGCCGAGCCGAGCGTCAGGTAATCGTCCGGCACATCGCGGATGACCACAGCGCTTCCGTCGCGGGCGACCTGGCCCAGCAGGCCTTCACCCGGTTTGAAACTCGCCGGGATGGAGGCTTCCGCCGGGATACCGTAATTCGCTTTTTTCTCATATCCCTTGTCGCCCCGGATATAGAAGGCACCGGCGTGGGCGTCCAGGTTGCGGGCCAGAAAGCTCAGCAGATGATTACCCAGCTGGGTGACATCCTGCTCACCGGCTATCGCCTCGCTGAGACCCAGCTGGCCGGATTGCAGCCATTGCTGGCGGGCGCGAGCGCGTTCCGAGCGCTGCATCATCAGTCCGATAGCCACGGCCAGCGCAACGCCCAGAAACGCCGACAGGATCCCCGACGTGACGGCGACGCGGTACGCACCCGCCATTTCCTCCAGACGTTTGTCGCGCAATTCGCGTTCCTGCCGCTGCATGTCGCCGATCTGCTTGCGAATCGCGTCCATATCGTTCTTGCCGCGGTCGGTCAGGACGACTTCCTGCGCGGCTTCAAATCCGTGATTGCGCCGCAGGTCGACCGTTTGGTGCAGTTCGTCGAATTTTGCTTTTGCATGGTTGCGAAGGGATGTCATGCGTACTTTTTGTTCCGCATCGTCGGCGATCAGTTCCTGCAGGCGGTTCATCTGCACGTCTATCGTGTTGGTCGCGTCGTTGAAAGGCTCCAGGTACCGGTCGTTGCCGGTGATCACGTAGCCGCGCTGGCCCGTCTCCGCATCCTTGATGAGGCTCTGCACTTCGTCAAGACTGCCGATGATATCATATGAACGCGTCACCCGCGTCGTGTTACGATCGAGTACCTGGATATTCCAGTAGGAAACCGTACCGCTGGCAATGAAGAAAACGATCGCCGCCAGAATCCCGAAAGGCGAGGAATGACGTTGGTGGACGGAAGTGTGAGACACCTGTTTAGACATGAAAAGCCCGGAATTGACGCAGTAAACTGGATATTAACGAAAACCGCCTGTAAAGATGCCATAAGTAATTGTTTGCGGCATCTCCCATGCGTATGGCTTTTTTCGCTCAACATATGGTGTTCCGCAGGCACGCCGTCACAGGATTGCGGGCCGGGGTGATCACACCAGATGCGCCCATCCTTCCAGCGTCAGGCTGTTCGTACCGAAAGCGAGAGTAAGGTCGTGACCATGTTCCGTCACGCCGGTGGCCATGGCGATCAGGTGATGCAGGTCATTCAGATTATCCACCCTGATATTATGCGTATCCACCGCACCGGCAAAAAACACGAACCGGTCGCCTTCAGATAAAGAAAAATTCGTGACCGTGTCATGGCCGAAACCGGACTTGAACAGCAAGACATCCGCCTGTGCGCCGCCTGTCAAGATATCGTTACCGGTGCCGCCGTCCAGCAGGTTATGGCCCGCTCCGCCGAACAGCACGTCGTTTCCCTGCTGGCCGCTGATCGTATCATCGCCCGCTCCTCCGATCACCGTATCATTTCCCGCACCCGCCTCGATACGCGCGGAACCGGACCCTCCGATGATGCGATCGTCCCCGTTGCCCGCCACCAGATGCCCGGCGGGCGCGGAAGTGCCCAGCAGCGTATCGTTAGCGGAACTGCCGGTAGTGTTGGCAGGAAAGGGGGCAAAGCCGAACAGGTGGCCGGCATTGAGCAATGTCACGCTTTCATAAGGTGTCAGGACGATGGTAACCGCGTCATGTCCGGCGTCGGCAATCTGGACGCCGTAATTATGCGCCAGCGCCTGAATCTCGGCTACGGAGGAAGCTTTCACGGTGGGAAGGGCTCCGAATATGTCCCTGAATGTCAGCGTATCGGTGCCGAAGGTGAAATCCGCGACCACGTCATGTCCGAAATTCGGCGTAAAACGGAAATTGTCGGCACCGCCTCCGCCGATCAGCACGTCGTCGCCGCCGCTGCCCAGAAGCAGGTCATCTCCCGCCGTTCCCTGAAATACACCGTTCTTTTCCGCGACCGGGATTTTTCCGCCGTCGGATACATGGGCCCTGATGACCGCCTCACCCGAGGCCCGGTTTCCGAAATCATCCACGACATGGTAGGTGAAGCTGTCCGCCCCTTCATACCCTGCGTCCGTCGTATAATACAGCATGTTGTTCGTTATTTCCAGTTTCCCTTCCCCTGCACCTTCGGCGGAGACCAGATGCAGCGTATCCCCGGGAGGAGCAGAGTCGTTGGCCAGTACGGCAATGGCGGTCTTCACGCCTGAAAACACTTCGGCCGTATCGTTTCGGATCACAAGTATGTTTTCCATTTTAGCAAGCGGCAGGCTTCTGCCGCCGGCCGTTTCTTCCGCGCCTGTTTTTTCCGTAATGCCGTAGTGAACCATATCATTTTCCTTTTGTTTGACGAGGTGAGTGAATCAACCAATGAACATGAGAAATAACAAGACAAAAGTGCCGCATGAAAAAGGAAGACGCGCCATTTCCACGATAATTTCCCGGAATGAACAGTTTCGCGGCCCGCGACGATCACCCGTTACTTCGAAATATAGGGGCCTTACGCTGCTTCCGCGTGCAACGCGTCCAAAAACAATCGGCCATAACGCTCGAGCTTGGTCTGGCCGACACCGCTGATCGTGGCGAACTCCTGCAGGTCGGATGGTTTGCGGTCGGCGATCTCCAGCAGCGTGCGGTCGTGGAATATGACGTAGGGCGGGACGCTCTGGGAACGGGCCAGTTCCAGGCGGAGCGCCTTGAGGCGCGTAAAAAGCGGCTCGTCGGTGGTGGAGGCGGCCGCCTTGTCGACCGGAACCTTGCGGAGGGCGGGGGTGGCGCGGCGCAGGTTGATCGATTGTTTTTCTTTAAGGAACTTCATGCTTTGTTCCGTGAGATACAGACCGCCATGCTCGGCGACATTCACCGTCAGCAAGTTTTGCGTGACCAGCTGGCGAAAAATGCTCTGCCATTCCTGCCTGTTAAATTCGGTGCCGATGCCGAAAATGCTTAAGCGTTCATGGCCGAACTGCCGGACACGATCACTTATCTTGCCGAGCAGCAGTTCGATCAGGTAAGCGACACCGAAACGCTGGCCGCTGCGGTACACGCAGGAAAGCGCTTTCTGAGCGGCGACGGTGCCGTCGAACGTCTCGGGCGGGGCGTTGCAGTTGTCACAGTTGCCGCAGGCCGTGGCGTGATCACCGAAATAGCCGAGCAGTACCTGACGGCGGCAGCAGGCCGCTTCACACAGGCCGAGCAGGGCGTTCAGTTTCTGATGCTCGATACGCTTCTGGGCGTCGGGCGCGCCGGAATCCTCGATAAACTGGCGCTGCATAACCGCGTCGCTCATGCCATACAGCATGAGAGCTTCGGACGGCAGGCCGTCCCGACCGGCGCGGCCCGTTTCCTGATAGTAGGCCTCGATGTTTTTGGGGATATTAAGATGGATGACAAAACGCACGTCGGGCTTGTCGATTCCCATGCCGAACGCGATGGTGGCGACCATGACCGTCTGTTCCTCACGCAGAAAGCGCTGCTGGTTGCGGGCGCGTACCTCCGAAGGCAGACCGGCATGGTAAGGCATGGCGTTATACCCCTCAAATGCGAGCCATGTGGCGGTTTCCTCGACGGACTGGCGGGACAGGCAGTAGATAATTCCGCTTTTACCCTTCTGGCGTTCCTGCAGGAACCGGAGAATCTGCTGTCTGGGCTTTTCTTTGGCGAGAACGGTGTAATGGATGTTGGGCCGGTCGAAACCGGCGATGAAACTTTTACCGTTCCGCAGGCCGAGGCGCTCGACGATATCCTTTCGGGTCGGGCCGTCGGCGGTGGCGGTCAGGGCGATGCGTGGAATATTCGGATAACGGGCGCCGAGCAGTTCGAGCTGGATATAATGCGGGCGGAAATCATGGCCCCACGTCGAGACGCAGTGCGCCTCGTCGATGGCGAAGAGAGCGATGGGCGTCTCATCCAGCATATGGAGGAAATCGTCCATCAGCAGCCTCTCGGGCGCGACATACAGCATATCCAGCGTTCCTTCCCGCAGCTGGCGGCGCACGGCGGCGGCCTCGCCCGCCGTAATGCCGGAATGGAGGGCGCCAGCCCGGATGCCGAGCTGAAGCAGGGCTTCCACCTGATCCTGCATCAGCGCGATCAACGGGGAGATGATGATGCCGACACCCTGGCGGCAAAGCGCCGGAATCTGGTAGCAAAGCGATTTACCGCCGCCCGTCGGCATGAGTACGAAAGCGCTCCCGCCGGCGATCACATGATCGATGATCTCCTGCTGTTCGCCCCGGAAACTGTCGTAACCGTAGATGTTGTTGAGAATAGAGAGAGGATCGGGCATTTTGGCACTATATCGTCATTCCAGAAAAATGCTCCATTTTTTGTCCGGGTAAAAAATACTTTTAAATAAGAATCTCATTCCTTTTTTATGGTAAACCTTGTTTTTGCCAAAATGGTCATGCGTTTCCTCCTCCTTTCTGTATTGCTCTGTCTTGTCAGTATTCCCGCGCAGGCAGGATGGTGGCCGTTCGGTGAAAAAGGCATGGACTATACCATCATCATCGAAGGCGTGGACAGTGAAACGCTGGCTTGGTTCAACACGTTGAAACTTACTCAAAAAAACGAACAGCATCCGCCGGAAACCATGGAAGATCTGGAGCAGGAAAGCGGTAGTCTGGAACAGCGCCTGAATCTGGCGTTGAAAGCCCACGGGTATTATGAGGCGCAGATTGACGTCAGACTTGATAAAAACGCAGTTCCGCCGTTGCTGCATTACAGCATCACGCCGGGACCGCGTACCCTTATTTCCCACGTCGCGCTGGAATGGCAGGGCGGTGAGATTCCGGATATACGTACCGACCATCTCAAGCTGCAGGCGGGAGACGCCATGGATGCGGACGCTGTCGGCGTTGATGCCGTCACGCTCCGCGATGCCGTCGGCAAGGATACGTGCCTGCTTTCCCTGTCCGTGCACCCGGTGTTGCGGGTGGATGAGAAAACGCATGACGCGGTGCTGGTCTACCAGATAAAGCACGGACCCCGCGCCAATTTCGGTACGGTGAAGATTACCGGCACCCGACGTACCCGTCCTGCCGCGGTTGAACGCTACCTTACGTTCAAACGCGGCGAATGTTTTACGGCTGCAAAGATCGAGAGCTCACAGGCCGCCCTGTTCGGTTCACAGTTATTCGCAAGCGTGGATATCACTCCGGCGAACGGAGTGGATGGACATGGCGAGGCGCCTGTCCGCGTCAATGTGAAAGAACGCGCTTCGCATACGTTGAGTGCGGGAGCGAATTACGCGACCGATAAGGGCGTGGGCTTCAAGGGCGGCTGGGAGGACCGCAATTTTTCCGGCGGCGGGGAGAAAGTCAATGCAGGCGCCACACTTGCAGAGCAGGAGCAGTCGCTTACGCTGACGGAGCGAATCCCCGGTTTCCGGCGCGATGACCAGACGCTTAATCTCACCGGAGGGGTCACGCATGAAGATACGGACGCTTATACGTCCAACGCGTTCAACGTCAGCGCCGGGCTGGAGCGACGCCTTTCCAAGACGCTCAACGGCGGATTGGGTATCGGTTATGATCTTAAACGCACCGACGACGTCCGTAACGGTGCGCAGTCCTATTCGCTGATTTCCCTGCCGCTGTTCGCGGAATATGAAACACGCGACAACGCCACCGATGCCCGCCGGGGCATCTTTGCGAGGCTCAACGCCACGCCGTATCAGGATATGCTTGATCCGAGCCTGCATTTCCTGAAAACCACCCTGACCGGCCAGACGTATTTCAGCAGCGACGTGTTCTGGAAACCAACGCTTGCTTTGCGCGGCTCCATCGGCAGCATCGCCGGTTCGTCCTACCACGACCTGCCGGCGGATCTGCGCTATTACGCCGGCGGCGGCGGTTCGGTACGGGGCTATGCGTATCAATCGCTCAGCCCGCGGCTGAACGGCCAGTCCATCGGCGGCGGCAGCCTGCTGGAATTCTCGGCGGAAGGGCGGTTGCGTTTTACCGATACGATCGGCGGGGTCGCGTTTCTGGACGCGGGGAACGCCTATGACAGCAGTTTTCCCGGCGCCGGTAAACTGTATTACGGCACCGGCGTCGGTGCGCGTTATTACTCCGCCATCGGCCCGATTCGGCTGGATGTCGGCGTACCGATCAACCGCGGTGACGTGGATACCGGCGCGTATCAGCTGTATGTCAGCATCGGGCAGGCGTTCTGATGAAGCGGTTTCTTCGCGCCCTGCTAGCCATCTTGTGCATCCTCCTGCTGGCGCTGGGTGGGACGGCGCTGTTTCTCAGAAGCGATGGCGGTAAAGCCTGGCTGGCGCGGACCGTTTCCAGCCACGTGGCAGGTGTGACTGTCAGCGGTTTGCAGGGGGCTTTCCCGGATGATCTGCATATTGCCCATATCACCGTGGCAGATGCGCAGGGCGTATGGCTGGAAGTGACGGACGCGCATCTGGCCTGGCATCCGCTCGCGCTGCTGCACGGCGTATGGCGGATCGACACGCTGGAAGCGGCGGCGGTGCAAGTGAAGCGCAAACCCTTGGGGAAACAGGAAACGGCATCCACCACTTTTTCCGTTCCCACGTTACCTGATATTTACATTCGCGCGCTGACGGTGAAGGAAATACTTCTTGAACAGAGTGTTACGGGACATCGCCAACGCCTGACCATTTCCGGCGGGGGTGATGAAGCGGGTTTTGACCTTCAGGCGCGTACCTTGGAAGGAGCCGATACCTCGCTCACCCTCCATACGGTCTGGAAAGGAGGCTTGAAAGGGGACATTCATTTTGCCGAGGCACCGAGCGGGATCGTGGGTGCCTTACTCACGTTGCCGGAAAATCAGGCGTTAAAACTGGCGATGCAGGCCGATGAAGCGGAAGGGGTCATCCATGTCCGCGACATGGAAGCCGATATCGGCAGTGCCCATATCGACGCGGAAGGCAGCTACGCACCGGCCGGTAAAACAATCGCGGCGGATTTCCGGCTCGGCGTACCGGATATTTCCCTGTTTTCCGGGCTGGCAGGAACGGCGCTTGACGGTGACATACGCGTCACCGGAAAAATTTCCGGGACGTTCGACGTGCCGCTGGTTCTGGTAAAAGCGGACAGCGACTCCCTCGCCATCGGTGAAAACCGGTTTCATCGTTCCGTTATCACAGCACAGGCGCAACCACATGACGGCGGGGTGGCATTTCATGCCTTGGCAGAAACCGTGCGGGAGAATATGCCGATCTCCTTGGAGATCGAAGGCATGAAAAAGGGAAAAACCATCGCTTTTCCCGCCTTTAGAGGAAATTACGGTGAGTATCACGCAAAGGGCCGCGGGCAAGTGGATCTCGATGCCCGGCAATTCAGCGTTTCGCTGGCGTCTGAACCATTTTCTCACCTCCTTGCGGGTGAAAAAGCTCTCTTTACCGCTACCGGTGAAGCCAAAGGCGGTTTTGATGCCTTCATTCTCAAAACCACCGCTCACGCCGACGCGCCGCAAGGAAAAGCGGTGCTGACCGCCGAGGGAAAAATAGTGGTGGGAGCCAAAACGTTCACCGGATCGTTGAGCGGGAATTTCCTCCGTGACGGACAACGCTTCGATGTGCAAACGCCGGTAGATATCACACCGGAAATCATAAATTTTTCTGATCTCGCCGTGAAAGGCAAAGGATTGTCACTCATCGGCCATGCCGCCTGGCTGACAGCGAAAAAGCAAGCCGACGCTTCCATGGTGCTCAACGCGTCTGATCTCGCGCCTCTGGGCAGGCTGCTGAATGTAGTGCTGGGCGGAAAAGCAACGGCAAAACTCATTCTCCTACCACGGGAACGCCCGGAAGGCACCCTGGATGTTTCCGCTGACGGAGTGACCGTCGGTAATACGGTTATTGAACGGTTACGCCTGAGAGCGGCAGGTAACCAATCGGCGCTTTCCACCCATGCGGATATTGCGGGAAATATCGCCAAAAAGCCCTTCAGTCTTTTACTGGACAGCTCCGGCACCCGGAACGACAAGACGACCGCCATCGGATTGCGCGCATTGTCCGGCCGCTTCGACGCCACCCCTTTCGCGCTGGTATCGCCGGTGACCGTAACGCTTGTTGAGGGGAGCGTGAACGTGCCGCCGACCGTCTTGAAGCTGGCGGACGGTACGCTGCAATTAAGCGCGCATACCACTTCTGACACCGTCAGCGCCGAACTGAAAGCGGCGCATCTCGCCTTGGAAAAACTGCCGCTTGCCGCATTGCCGCCGGGAAGCATCAACGCCACGCTTACCGTCTCCGGTAACCCCAGGGAGCCGAAAGCGTCACTGAATGCCAGCGGCAGCGCGCGGCCGGCCGACCTGCCGGTGAAGTATTCCCTGGACGGCCTCTGGCAGTCGGGCCGCCTAACATTTGCAGGGAAGGCGGCGGTGGAACGGGCCGTCCTTACGTTTCGTACAAGTTTGCAGGGCGGGTTCTCTCTTGCTCCCTTCGCTGTAGGCATAAGCGCCGATACGCCGCTTGCGGGTAAACTGGCCCTGAATGCGCCGCTGGATATGTTCAACCCGTATATGCGTAGGGGCGGCATCAAGCTCGCCGGATTGATTGCCGGGGACATGACGCTTTCTGGCACGGTGGGGACGCCTGTGCCGAACGGAAAATTCCAGCTTGCTAGAGGGACGATGGATCATCAGGAAAGCGGCTTATGCCTGCGCAGCCTGAGCGCGGTACTGCTGGCCGACCGCGAGCGCCTGACGCTGGAAACGCTGCGGGCCACCAGTCCTACCGGTTCCGTTCAGGGAAAAGCCACACTCGCCCTGAAGGATGAAAAACCGCTTGAGGGAACGTTATCGTTTTCGCATATGGGCCTGTTTTGCGGCGGTCTGGCCAAAGGCCAGCTGGACGGCGAGCTCAAGGCATCCGGCAGCGTCAACGCTGCCCGACTGGCCGGTACTCTGACACTCGGGCCGCTTAACGTGCAGCTTCCCGGGCAAACGCCGGGGCAGGTACCCATTCCGCAGGTGGACGTGGTGAAAACCGGTGGCGCCCGTTCAAAAGCCACCGGCGCGAATGTACCGATGACGCTCGATATCGCCCTTGCCGCGCCGGAGCGTATTTTCGTGCGCGGACGCGGGCTGGATGCGGAGTTCGGCGGCAACCTCGCCATCAGCGGCCCCGTAAACGCTCCCGACATACGCGGCACGTTCAGGGCGCGGCGCGGGCGCTTCACGCTGCTCGACCGTGAATTGCAACTGACGGATGCCAATCTGCGCTTCAACGGGCCGATTCCGCCTTCCCCTTACCTGGATATCACGGCGGCCACCACGGCGGAGAACACGACTATCCAGGCGCATCTTACGGGCCCTGCGAAAAATCCGGCGTTCGGTTTCAGTTCCACCCCCAGCCTCCCCAAAGACCAGATTCTGGCGCTGTTGTTGTTCGGGCGCACCCTGTCCACCCTCACGCCGTTCCAGGCGATCCAGCTGGCGCAATCGGTCGCGGAGCTTTCCGGTAAGACCAGCGGGCCCGGCGTACTCGGCACGGTACGTGGCGCGCTCGGGCTGGACAGGCTGGATGTGGGCAGCGACACCAAGAACAACGTGACCGTCGGAGCGGGAAAATATATTACCGACAAGGTGTATGTCGGGGTCAGTCAGGGGGCACAGCCGCAGGACCGCGCCGTTACCACGGAAGTTGAAATCACTCCACGCGTCTCCGCCACCACTTCCGTTGATGCGGAAGGGCAGCAGAGTCTGGGGCTGGAATGGAAATATGATTATGAATAAAGATCCCCGGCAGGATAAGTCCTCATGCTGTCTCATATTGCAGGGGTTCCGTACGGATTCAAGGCTGCATCACCATCAATCCGAAAATGACCATGACCGCCGGAAAAGCCAGCAGTCCGAGAATGATCCACCAGCGGTCGTACTTTCAGTAAAGCTTCGGTAAGGGCTGGCCGGTTTCAAGCGCGGCTTTGGCCATATCTCGCATTTTAATCTGCATCCAGACGACAGGCAGCCAGCATGCGCCCGCGAAAAAATAAAGCATCAGCGCCCAGGATACCCATCCCTCGGTCAGCGGCAGGGACAGGCTCTGCGCAAGAATCAAACCGGTGACCAGCTGGAGGATGACGCTCGGCGTGGTGAACAGCCAGTCGGCGATGACCACGTGGCGGGTGGCGAAATAAATGCCGGCGATGTCCTTCCGGCGGTTGGCCATGAACATGTAGAACGCGCTGCCGAGGCCCGTGCCGAAAAGAACCGTCGAACTGAGGATGTGAATCAGTTTGAATAGCAGGTAATTCATGCGATACTCCTACCATCATGCATCAAAATCCGCCAAATGATTTAATGGGAGACGTATATTTCGTCTATGACGGCGACTGCCCGATCTGCCATTACGCGGCGGAAGCGCTCCGCATACGCAAAGCGGTAGGGATGCTGCATCTCATCAATGCACGTGAATGCGGCGGTCATCCGCTGCTCGCGGAAGTCAACGCTCAGGGCTATGATCTGGATCAGGGGATGGTCATCAAGTTCGGGGGGCGACTCTACCATGGAGCCGATGCGCTGGGAATGATGGCACTGCTGGGTACGAACCAGGGCTGGTTCAACCGGATGAATGTCCTTTTGTTTCGCTCGAAGACGGTGGCCACGTTGCTTTATCCTTCCATGCGAGGCATACGGAACCTGCTTATTCGCATCAAAGCCGTCCCGAAGATCCATAATCTGGCAGGCGGCGATACCCCCATTTTTCAACCGATCTTCGGTGCACCGTGGGCCGATATGCCGCCTGTCATGCACCGGCATTACGCGAACCGCCCTTATACGCATGACATCGTGCGCGTCGAGGGCATCATGGAGATTACTTCGTCGCGCCTGATGCGGATATTTTCTGCTTTATTGAAACGTACCGGCCTGCTGGTTCCCTATGAAGGCACGCAGGTCCCGACCGTCGTGCAGTTTCGCAGCGAGCCCACCTCCCGCGCTTTCCATTTCGATCGGGAATTTCATTTTCCGGGGCGTCCTCCCTATCATTTCCGCTCCCGCATGATGCCGGCGGGAGGTGATGAGGTCACCGAGCATATGAGCCTGGGCATCGGCTGGCGCGCTGCATATGCGTATGCGGATAACAAAGTGACGCTTACCCATAAAGGCTATGTCTGGTGTCTTTTCGGTCTGCGGATTCCCATGCCGTTCCATCTGCTGTTCGGTAAAGGCTACGCCGAAGAAGAAGCGGCGGGTGACAACGGCTTTCGCATGTCCATGGAAATTCGCCATCCATGGTTCGGGCACATATACGGCTATAGCGGTATGTTTGAAGTGAAGGAGGTGATACGTGCGGCGTAGGGTCCTTATTCTCGGCGGCTACGGTAATTTCGGCAAGCGTATCGCCCGTGCCCTGGTGAGGGCGGAAGTGCCGGTGATCATTGCCGGCCGTGATCGGGTCAAGGCGGCGGCGCTTGGAAGGGATCTGGGGTCTTTGGCAGAAATTGCCGAATTCGACGTCAATGTCAGGTTATCCGAGCAGCTTGCGTTATTAAAGCCTTGCGTTGTCATCAACACATGCGGGCCGTTTCAAACGTCCGATTACCGTATCGCCCAATGCTGCATCGAACAGGGGACGCATTACGTCGACCTCGCCGACGGGCGCGATTTCGTGACCGATATCACCCGCCTAGACGCAGCGGCCAGATCTGCCGGAGTAAGCGTTGTCAGCGGGGCGAGTACGGTGCCGGGTCTTTCTTCCGCCGTGCTGGAGCATTACCGGCATGAGTTCAGCCATATCGATTCTCTGCGCTTCGGCATCAGCCCCGGACAAAAAGCGGAGAGAGGGCTGGCCACCACTCAGGGCATCCTCAGCTATGTGGGGAAACCGTTGAAGCCTTTCGCCGGTCATCCCCGCGCCTACGGATGGCAGAATATCTACCGGCAACCCTATCCGGAACTGGGACGCCGCTGGATGGCCAACTGCGATATTCCCGATCTGGATATTCTGCCGCCGCGTTACGGCATCGCCTCCATCCAGTTCTCGGCGGGGCTGGAACTGGGCGTCATGCATCTCGGGCTGTGGGCGATATCGTGGCTGGTGCGGCTGGGCCTGCCGGTCGACCTGCCGAAACATGCGGCCACGCTGCTCGCGATAAGCAACCGCTTCGACCGGTTCGGTTCGGCTGACGGCGGCATGCATGTCATCATGCAGGGTAGCGACACGCAAGGCGCACCTTATGAACGACGCTGGTTCATCGTCGCGAAGGATGGTTACGGGCCTTATATTCCTACCATTCCCGCCCTCGTGCTGGCTAAAAAGATTGCGTCGGGAGAAAAAATGGAAACAGGGGCTTATCCTTGCCTGGGAAGGGTAACGCTGGAAGAATATATGCGAGAGCTCCGGGAAATGCCCATCACCACCCATTCGCAAGGCGATAGTTTAAAAATACCGGCATAACGATTTTCAGACCGATGCGGGACGCTTGCCTTATCTCTCAAGATTACATCGGTTTAAGTGTTTGCACCTTGCTTTGCGGCGCATGCACTGGCACCATGGAGGGGAATGGATGATTCACGAAAGATATGAGCGACGCAGCGGAGTCCCTCCCTTATTATGTGGACCATTTCCTGCGGGTGATCGACATGGTGGAAAACCAGTACGGACACTGGCTTTCGCCCGAAGAAACTTCCTATGTCGAAACCCTCCGTTCGCTGCCTAAACCGGCTTTTTATCTCTATGTCCGCTTAGCCAACCGTAAAGGGCCGTATTTCCGGCTTTCCAAACTGGCATATCCGGAGAGTGAGCCGATCATGGAGGCATTGGCCCCATTGCGTGCGGCGGGTCTGTTGTTACCGGGCGAGGCGGCATTGCTTACCCGTGAAGTGTGGCAGTGTTTCACCCATGTGGAACTACGGGAGATATATGGCCGTTACGCCGGAACCAAAACCACCTATTGCACTTGGGTGGAGGAATGCTGTGAAAGTTGGCAGGAGCGTTTATGTGAAAAACACCCGCTCATCGTGCTTTCCAGGGATGACCCGTGGCCCTTTCTGAAGTTTTTGTTTTTCGGGAAACTGACGGATAATCTTTCCGGTTTCGTCATTCAGGAACTGGGCCATGTCCTGATCGAGACGAAAACGTCCGTCCAGCTCGCCCCGTTTTTCACACATCGGGAGGAAGCGGTTTCTTATTATACGATGTCCTGCCTTTATGCGGAGTTCAGAACCCTGCGTGAACATATGCCGGCGATCGCGCTGTTCGACTGGTGGAGCCGCCACGTGGCGGACCTCCTTCCCTTGCCGATGTGGAGCCAGTCGCTCTATGACCGGCTCGCCGCCAAGGTTGGCCGCATACTGGAGAGGGAACACAAACATGCGGAGGCAATGACGGTGTACCGCAACGCTCATACGCCCCCCTGCCGGGAACGCCATGCCCGGCTTCTGGTGAAATCGGGAGAAAAGGAGGCGGCCATCGCCCTGTGTGAGCGCATCCTCGCCGACCCTTATGACAGTGAAGAAGCCTATAATGCCGCGTCGCTCCATAACCGGCTCCTGCTCAGGCAACCGAGCGCCGCCCGTCGGCAGTTGAGGGCAACGAACAGCATTACGATAGCACCCGTCGGCCGGAACGTCGAACAGGCCGCACTGCGTCATTTCAAACTTCAGGGATGGGAAGGGGCGCATACCGAAAACTGGCCCTGGAACGCCTTATTCGGGCTGCTGCTCTGGGATATCATCCATGATCCCGCTTACGGCACGTTTCACCATCCGCTGCAGGCGGCGCCCTCCGACATGCACCTGCCGGATTTCTATATGCGGCGCGCGTCCGCGATCGAAGAGCGGTTGACGTTGCTTGCGCGGCGTGAGGCGTGCCTGGGCTGGCTGTCGGAATGTTACGCGGCCAAGGAGGGCCTCGCCAATGCGTGCGTCAGCTGGCATGAGGATACGCTGGCGATGGTGGTCAAACTGGTGGAATATGTGAGACCGGAAGCGCTGGCGGCGGTGGTGCGCCGTATGGCCAAGGATCCGCAGTGTCGCAAAGGCTTTCCGGATCTGCTGCTGTGGTGCGGCGATGCATACCGCCTGATCGAAATCAAGTCGCCAAACGACCAGCTTTCCGTGCAGCAATGGTACTGGCAGCGGTTTTTGGAGGAACATGGGGTAGATGCTTCGATTCTGCGCGTTGAGTATGCGGCGGAAATGCTGGAGGCGGTATCATGACGACCCTGCGTTTGATCCTCGGGGATCAGCTCTCGCACTCCCTCTCAAGCCTGCGGGATATCCGGCGATCTGACACGGTACTGATGTGCGAGGTGATGGAAGAAGCGAGTTACGTACCCCATCACCCCAAAAAAATTGCGTTTTTATTCTCCGCTATGCGGCATTTCGCGAAAGAACTGGAAAAGCGCGGGGCCACAATGCGGTATGTCACGTTGGACGATCCGGACAATACGGGCAGTTTCGATGGTGAAGTCATGCGGGCGGTGGCGGATTGCGGGGCGAAAACGCTGATCGTCACCGAACCCGGTGAATGGCGGGTGCTGGAAAAATTCCACGCCTGGCGGGACCTGCTCGACATACCGGTGGAAATCCGTGAAGACGACCGGTTCCTGTGCAGCCTGAGCGAATTCAACCACTGGGCCAGGGGACGCAAACAGTTCCGCATGGAATATTTCTACCGTGAGATGCGCCGTGCCCACGATATCCTGATGGAAAAAGGCGACAAGCCCACCGGCGGCAAATGGAATTATGACAAGGAAAACCGCAATCCCCCGACCAAGGGTCTGCGCTCGCCACCACGCGTTTCGTATAAGAAAGATAAGATCACATTAGAGGTGTTATCACTGGTAAAAGCGCGTTTCCCCCATCATTACGGTACACTGGAGCCGTTTCACTTCGCCGTCGACCGCACGCAGGCATTAAAAGAAGCGAAGCATTTCATAGATATTCTGCTTCCTTCTTTCGGGCAGTATCAGGACAGCATGGTCAGAGGCGAGGCGTACCTCTACCATTCGCTGCTTTCCGCTTACATGAACGCAGGCATTCTGCTGCCACTGGAGCTTTGCCGAATGGCGGAGGCCGCTTACCGTGAAGATAAAGCGCCGCTCAACGCGGTGGAGGGATACATTCGCCAGATTCTCGGATGGCGCGAATTCATGCGCGGCATCTACTGGCATCACATGCCTGCCTACGCGGCGTTGAACACGCTGGAGGCGGCGCGCCCGCTGCCTGAATTCTACTGGAGCGGCGACACACGGATGCGCTGCGTGAAGGAAGCGGTGGCGCAGACTATGGAGCATGCCTATTCCCACCATATCCAGCGTCTGATGGTGACCGGCAACTTCGCGCTGATCGCCGGGCTTAACCCGGAGAAAGTCTGCGCCTGGTACCTGACGGTCTATGCGGATGCGTATGAATGGGTGGAACTCCCCAATACGCTCGGCATGGCGCTGCACGGAGACGGCGGCATCTGCGCCAGCAAGCCGTATGCCGCCAGCGGCAAGTATATCGACCGGATGAGCGATTTCTGTTCAGGCTGCTTCTATGATCCGGCGGAGACACTCGGCGAGGAAGCGTGCCCTTTCAATTCCCTGTACTGGGACTTCATGGCCCGCCATGAGCCCCGTTTCCGCCGTTATCAGCGTCTTCCGTATATTTACGCCACGTGGCAAAAAATGGGTGAGGAAAAGCAAGGGGCGATCCGCCGCAAAGCCGCGGCTGTTCTGGAGTCGATGGCGAAGGGTACGTTATGACGGGCTGCCGATATCATCGCGGGAGAACTCGCATATCTGGCCGGGGTGATAGCCGGTCGTTCCGGCGGGCACTTCCTCTATCCGTGCGCTGATGCTTTCTCCTTTGGAAGCGTCTTCTATCTTGACGACGAGTGTGACTCCTTTCACCGAAATCGTCACGGTATCGCCTGCGGTAAATTTCATGTTCTCTCCCTGAATATGGCAGAGATATAAACCACTTTAGTCTGATATCCGAAACAGAAAACAGGCGTTGCCGTATTCTTTTCTCATTTGAACGTAATCCTCCCGTCCTGCGAAGTTGCTGATTGACAAAGCGGGCAGGGGCTCCGTACCTTCAGGCATATCATTGATACGAAACGTTCAGGAAACAGCAGATGGTGACGACAGGCAGGTTCGAGGTGTTGAAGCAGCGTGATTTCCGCGTGATGCTCGCTACCCGCCTGCTGGTGATGATGGGATGGACGATGCAGGACGTCATTATCGGCTGGCAGGTCTACGGCCTGACCCACAGCGCTTTCGTCCTCGGCCTGACCGGGCTGGCTGAGGCGGTTCCGGCGCTGGTATGCGCTCTGTTCGCCGGACATATCGTCGATATCAGCCGGCCGTACCGCGTGCTGCTCATCTGTTTGTCCGTGATGACGGCCAACGCATTCGTCCTGCTGCTGACCGGCGGCGGCTTTGCGCATCCACCCGGCGGAGTGGTAGCGTGGCTGTTTTTCGGAATTTTCATTTCAGGGCTGGCCCGTGCTTTCGTCATGCCCGCCTCTTTCGCCCTGCTGCCGCAGATCGTGGCGCGGGTCCATATGCCCGCCGCCTCGGCGTTTCTGACCACGGGCTTCCAGCTCGCCACCGTGATCGCCCCCGCCGCCGTGGGACTGGTGTATGCGTCCGGCGGAGCGCATACCGCGTGGTTCCTGCCGCTGCTGTTCATGGGCGCGGCATGGATGCTGCTGCTTTTCGGCGTCAGCCCGGTTCCCCGTGCATGGAGAAACGCACATACCCGCGAAGCGGTTTTCGCCAGTATGCGCAACGGCTGGCGTTTCATCTGGTCGAACAAGACGCTGCTCAGCGTCATGGCGCTCGATATGTTCGCCGTGCTGTTCGGGGGCGCGGTGGCGATGCTGCCCGCGGTCGCCGCGCAGATACTGCATGTCGGCGCGACGGAACTGGGCATATTGCGCGCGGCTCCGGCAGCGGGGGCGCTGATAAGCGCGCTGACGCTCGCCCTGTATCCGCTTCAGCGGATCAAGGCCCGCTGGCTGCTGGTGGCAGTGGCGGGATTCGGGCTGTGCACCATCGGGTTCGGCTTCAGTACGTATTTCTGGCTTTCCGTATTCCTGCTGGCATTAAGCGGCGTGTTCGACAGCATCAGTATGGTGATCCGCTCGACGCTGATGCAGTGGCTGACCCCTGACGACATGCGCGGACGGGTGTCTTCCGTCAACAGCATGTTCATCATTTCCTCCAATGAGATCGGCGCATTTGAATCCGGCGTTACGGCGGACTGGCTGGGCCTTGCCCTTTCCATCGTGTTTGGCGGAGTGGGCACACTGGTCGTTGTCGTGCTGACGACAGTACTCGTGCCGCGTTTACGGGGACTCGAGGTGAAGGCGGAGAATTAAACACGTATGCTGCGCCTTACCGACATCAAACTGCCGCTCGACCATCCGCCGGAGGCCGTTGCCGAAGCAGCGATAAAACGCCTCAAGGTGCCGGTCGGCGACTTGATTTCCTGCCGCGTTGCCCGCCGTGCCCATGACGCACGTAAAAGATCCGGCATCATTCTTATCTATTCGCTGGATGTGGAAGTCAAAAATGAAGCGGTTCTTCTGAAACGTTTGACCGACGATGCGAACGTCAAACCCGCGCCGGATACGGAATACACGCCTGTTGCCCGCGCGCCGGCTCGCTCTTTTTCAAGACCCTTGGTCATCGGGGCGGGCCCATGCGGACTGTTCGCCGCGCTCATCCTGGCGCAGTCGGGATTCCGGCCGATCATCCTGGAACGGGGCAAGGCGGTTAGAGAGCGGACCAAGGATACGTGGCGGTTCTGGCGGCAATCGGTGTTCGACCCGGAATCCAACGTCCAGTACGGGGAAGGCGGCGCGGGTACGTTTTCTGATGGCAAACTCTACAGCCAGATCAAGGATCCGCGCTATCTCGGCCGCAAAGTGCTCACCGAATTCGTGGCAGCGGGGGCACCGCCGGATATCCTGACGGAGGCGCATCCGCACATCGGCACGTTCCGTCTCGTCAAGATGGTGGAAAACATGCGCCGGACGATCGAATCGCTCGGCGGAGAGTACCGGTTCGAGAGCCGCGTCATCCAGCTCGACATCGACGGGAGTGATAACCGTCGCCGGGTCCGCGGGGTGGTCCTGCAGAACGGTGAGCGGCTCGCGACGGACCACGTTGTGCTGGCGGTCGGTCATAGTGCCCGTGATGCGTTTTACATGCTGGATGCGTGCGGAGTGTTCATAGAGGCGAAACCCTTTTCGATAGGGTTCCGTATCGAGCATCCGCAATCGCTAATCGATGCCGCGCGTTTCGGATCTTCGGCGGGACACCCGGCATTGGGAGCCGCGGACTACAAATTGAGTTATCAGGCCGCCAACGGGCGCGGCGTCTACAGTTTCTGCATGTGTCCCGGCGGGACGGTGGTCGCCGCCACTTCCGAGGAAGGACGTGTGGTGACGAACGGCATGAGCCAGTATTCCCGGGCCGAGCGCAACGCCAACGCGGGGATCGTCGTCGGCATCACCCCGGAGGATTATCCGGGCGGCCCTCTGGCGGGCATCGATTTTCAGCGCCGTTGGGAATCGGCGGCGTTCGTCGCCGGGGGCGGTACGTATGCCGCGCCCGCCCAGCGTGTCGGGGATTTTATCGCGGGCGTGCCCTCGACGTCGCTGGGTGATGTCGTCCCTTCCTACAAACCCGGCATTACTCCGACCGACCTCGCTTCCTGCCTGCCGGATTACGCGACCCAAGCCATCCGCGAAGCATTGCCGGTGTTCGCGCGGCAGATCCAGGGCTTCGACCGGCACGATGCGGTGCTGACAGGAGTGGAAACGCGGACGTCTTCACCGATTCGCATCACGCGTGACGGCACATTCCAGAGCATCAATACCGAAGGATTGTTTCCTGCCGGTGAAGGGGCGGGATATGCGGGCGGCATCCTGTCGGCCGGGGTCGACGGCATCAGGATCGCCGAAGCGGTGGCACAAAGTATTCTCGGCGGTAACGATTCAGTGGAAAGAGGGAAATGAACATGAATGATAAACACAGGCTGGAGCGGCGTATTTTGCAATGCATAGTGCTGGTCGCCGGTTGCGTACCGGTATTTGCGGGCGGAAGCGGCATGCTGTTCGGGGTGGCGATGTTAGGAGGGCACGCCGATCTGTCGCTGGACAGTCATTTTCGTTATCTGTCAGGATTACTGTTCGGGATCGGAATAGGTTTCTGGAGCGCGATTCCCGCGCTTGAAACCAAGACGGAACGGGTGAGGCTGCTCGGCGCCATCGTTTTTATAGGCGGACTCGCGCGTCTGGGTGCGGCGATTACGGTCGGGCTCCCTTCCGGGCCGATGATACTGGCCATAGGCATGGAGCTGGTCGTAACCCCTCTGCTCTGCCTCTGGCAGGGGCGTATGGCGGCGAAGAGGGGCCAGCAGACTTTATAAATATTCACCTTTGATTATATCTTTATAATTTTGCCCTTCCTCGCATACATAAAAAATATGGAGTGTCACTTACAGTACATAAAGCCGAGGCATTGAACGCGCAGGCTTATTACACCACACTATTCAGGCCCTTATGCTTTCTTCATCCCAGCCGGTAATTTTTCCTGTTTCTCCTGACGATACCGCGCTGTTCTTCGATATCGACGGAACGCTGGCACCCATTGCAAAGACGCCCGGAGCCGCGGCTATTCCGCAGCACACATTACTGGAGCTCATACGGCTCAAGCGCGCCGGCGCGGCGATCGCCCTGGTCAGCGGCCGTACGATCGAGGATGTTGACCGGATGTGCCATCCCTATCGTTTTTGTGTGGCAGGCCAGCATGGCCTTGAAATACGTGAGGAAAATGAGCAATGGGTGAAAGTGTCCGATAAACAGGAGCTGATGGCTTCGCTGACGGAATCGGTAGAGACGTTTCATCGCTCTTACCCCTCGTTACTGATCGAATATAAAGGATTGAGCATCGCCGTGCATTACCGCGCCGTTCCAGAACTGGGGAATACGGTTGACGCATTCCTGCTGGAACTGATGGAAAAGCACCATGACTCACTTATGCTTCAAAAGGGAAAAATGGTCTGCGAAATCCGGCTTTCTGGATCGAGCAAGGGCGACGCGATTCGTTATCTGATGTCCACCCGGTCCTTTAACGGCAAATTTCCGGTATTTGCGGGCGACGATCTGACCGATGAAGCGGGATTTGAAGTGGTCAACGAACTGGAAGGGCTCAGCATTAAAATAGGTGAGGGTTCTACCCGCGCCTCCTATCGGATGGATACGCTGGATCAGCTCCATTACTGGCTGCAAAAATTTTAAGGGAGTGTTTTCGTTAGCGCGGCATCGCCGCCATGGATGAAGGTAATCAGTAAACATAAGGGAAAAAGCGATGAGTAAAATGATCATTCTGTCAAACCGTGTCGCTATTCCCCATACCGGGGCGCAAGCCGGAGGTCTGGCGGTAGCGCTGAACGAGGTGCTGAAACAGAAAGGCGGCATCTGGTGCGGCTGGAGCGGAGAGATACGCGAATCCGTGCGCACCTGCACGCAGACGCACGGCAATACGGATTTCATTACGGCGGACATCACGGAAGCGGATTATAAGAATTATTATCTCGGTTTCAGTAATTCACTGCTGTGGCCGCTGTTTCATTACCAGATCGGGTTGACGCATTATTCCGAAACGATGTATGCCAGCTATAAGCGGGTAAATCAGCATTTCGCCCATCTGGTGGCCAAACATGCACAACCGGATGACGTCATCTGGGTGCATGACTATCATCTACTGCTTTGCGGATCTTATCTTCGGGCCAAACAGGTCACTTCCAACATAGGATTTTTCCTGCATATTCCTTTTCCGGTTCCGGAAGTGATGGGCACGTTACCCGTGTATAGAGAAATCATCGAGGGAATGTGCGCTTACGATTTACTGGGCTTTCAAACCGAAACGGACGTGGGAGCGTTCCTGCGTTGCGTGTCCGACATGGGGGGCAGCTACACCTCCAAATCAGGTAGCCGTGTTCATGAAGTGAGCGCGTTCGGTCGTACGTTCAAGGCGGGATGTTTCCCGATCAGCATAGATACCGAAGAGCTGACGGCTGAAGCCGAGGTTTCACAGCATTCGGTAGAAGCGACACAGGTCAGGGAAAGCCTCAACAACCGCCAGCTGATGATCGGTGTGGACCGTATGGATTATACAAAAGGTCTGCCCGCCCGTGTCGAGGCGTTCGGTCAGCTGCTGGAAATGCATCCAGAATGGAACCGCAAACTCTCTTACCTTCAGATTACGCCGCCTTCGCGCACCGATGTGGAGGAATACAAGGACCTGCGGGAAAAACTGGAAGGCCTGGCCGCCCATATCAACGGGGAACACGGGGAGTGCGACTGGGTGCCGCTGCGTTATCTTACCAAGAATTTTACCCGTCACAAGCTTTCCGCCATGTACCGCCTGGCCCGCGTTGGTCTGGTAACGCCGCTGCGCGACGGGATGAACCTGGTCGCGAAGGAATACGTGGCGAGTCAGGACCCGGCCGATCCCGGCGTGCTGGTGCTCTCGGAGTTCGCCGGCGCGGCGCAGGAATTGAAATCGGCGCTACTGGTCAATCCTTTCGATACGCAGGGAATGGCGAAAGCGATGCACCGTGCACTTACCATGCCGCTCAAAGAGCGCAAAGAGCGGTATCAGGAAATGATGGACGTGCTGAAGCAGAACAGTATTTTTGACTGGACGCGCAGTTTCCTGAACCAGCTCAATCCTCTGGAGGATGACGGGAATGTGATCGAGGTGAATCTGCCGCTGCGTCCTACTGTACGTGTCAAGACCCCGGAACACACGACGGTAATGTAATCCATGAACATATTATCCGAACGCATCCCGCCGCGGATCGCCATTGAACAGGTGTATCCTGAGATCGACCATGGCCGCTTTGCCGCAAAGCGTATCGCAGGTGAAAAGATCGAGGTATGGGCGGATATTTTCATGGATGGTCATGATCTTCTCCATGCCGTTGTCGCATACGGTCTTCTGGGAACGAAGGAAATGAATGAAGTTTCCATGGCACATCAGGGAAACGACCGCTGGTCCGCCGATTTGCCGATTACCGAACCGGGGCGCTATCACTATACGATTATCGCCTGGCCGGATCATTTCGGCAGTTGGCGGCGCGATACCCTGAAAAAACAGGAAGCCGGGCAGGATATCGCTCTGGAACTGCAGGAAAGCAGGTTGCTTTTGGAATCCATGCTGGGTACCAAAAAACGTCTGTGGAAAGAAGTCTCAAAACAGGACCCGTTGCTTGAAAGCATGGTGGAGATCGCTTTTGCGCACGCTCCCCGTAACGGACAGGTGGCATATCCGACGCTGGAACTGCTGGTAGAGCGGAAAAAAGCGGAATTCAGTGCGTGGTATGAACTGTTTCCACGCAATGAAGATGGATTCGCAGGTGTTGAAAAGCGCCTGCCGCAGATTCGAGGCATGGGCTTCGACGTACTGTATTTCCCGCCCATCCATCCGATCGGCCTAGCGTTCCGCAAGGGCAGGAACAACGCGCCGAGCGCCGAACCGGGTGAACCGGGCAGCCCTTACGCCATCGGTTTTTCCGAAGGCGGGCATAAAGCGGTGCATCCGGAACTTGGAACGCTGGATGATTTCCGGCGGCTGGTGAAGTCTGCGCAGTCATTGGAAATGGAAGTGGCGCTGGATTTCGCCGTTCAGTGTTCGCCCGACCATCCCTACGTCTGGGAACATCCGGAGTGGTTCCGCTTCCGGCCCGACGGCAGCATGAAATATGCCGAGAATCCACCGAAAAAATACCAGGATATCGTCAATGTCGATTTCGAGTGCGCGAATGCACAAGGGCTGTGGAACGAACTGCTTTCCATCGTGACGTTCTGGGTGGAGCAGGGGGTGACGATCTTCCGTGTCGACAACCCCCATACCAAACCGTTCGCGTTCTGGGAATGGATGATCGGGGAAGTGCATAAAACCAGACCGGACATCATTTTTCTCTCCGAAGCGTTTACAAGGCCGAAAATCATGTACCGTCTGGCGAAACTGGGATTTGCGCAATCCTACAGTTATTTCACCTGGCGCAACACCAAAGCGGAACTGACCGAATATCTCACCGAACTGACAACGACCCTACCGAAAGAATTTTTCCGCCCTAATTTCTTTCCAGTCACGCCGGATATTTTCCCCAGATATCTACAGACGAGTGGAAAAGCGGGCTACATGATCCGCCTGGCGCTGGCGGCGACACTCGGTGGCAATTACGGGATGCTCTCAGGGTATGAACTCTGTGAAAGTGGAGCACTGGAAGGCAAGGAAGAATATGCCGATTCCGAGAAGTATGAAATTAAAAGACGCAACTGGGATACGGAAGAGAACATCATTCCTTTCGTCACCGCCTTAAACCGGGCCCGTCATGGAAATCCGGCGTTGCAGCAATTCAAGAATCTGCGTTTCTGTCATGCTGAGAACGATCAGGTGCTGTTTTACACAAAATGGTCGGCGGATCGTCAAAATGTCGTTTTCATCGCCGTGAATCTCGATCCTTCCCATACGCAGGAAGCCGTCGTCCATCTTCCGCTTTATGAATTCGGGGTGCATGAAGACAACGCCTATACGCTGGATGATCTCCTGCTCGGCCATAGCTGGAAGTGGACGGGAAACAGGCAGCATTTACGGCTTGACCCTACGGTCAATCCCGTAGCAATCTTCTGGATGCAATGTGCACCATCACCTTTCAGGAACAATATTTCATGAGTCTTCCGCCTGCTTCCGCCCTATCATCGTTAATTCCAAGCCCGTTATGGTACAAGGACGCGATCATCTACCAGCTGCATGTCAAAGCGTTTTTCGACAGCAACAACGACGGCATCGGCGATTTCAAGGGCCTGCTCTCCAAACTGGATTACCTCCAATCGCTCGGCGTCAATACCCTGTGGCTGCTGCCTTTCTACCCCTCGCCGTTGCGTGATGACGGATATGATATCGCCGACTACCGCGATGTTCATCCTTCCTACGGGACGATGGACGATTTCAAAACGTTTGTCGAAGCGGCGCATTCCCGCGGACTTCGCGTGATTACCGAACTGGTGATCAACCACACGTCCGACCAGCATGCATGGTTCCAGAGGGCCCGCCATGCTCCTGCAGGCTCACCCGAGCGTGATTTTTACGTCTGGAGCGATACTGACCAGAAATATACCGGCACGCGGATCATTTTCACCGATACGGAAACGTCCAACTGGACATGGGATCCGGTAGCGAACGCCTATTACTGGCATCGTTTCTTCTCTCACCAGCCGGACCTGAATTTCGATCATCCGCAGGTGCTGGAAGAGGTGATCGAAGCGATGTATTTCTGGCTGGATATGGGAGTGGACGGCTTGCGGCTCGATGCGATTCCTTATTTGTGCGAGCGTGACGGAACCAACAACGAGAACCTTCCCGAAACCCACGCGGTCATCAAGAAAATCCGCGCCGCGCTGGACGCCCGCTATGAAAACCGCCTGCTCCTCGCGGAAGCCAATCAATGGCCGGAAGACGTGATGCAGTATTTCGGGGAACCGGATGGACACGGCAACAGCGACGAATGCCACATGGCGTTTCATTTTCCGCTGATGCCGCGCCTGTACATGGCGCTGGCGCAGGAAGACCGCCATCCGATCATCGACATCATGCAGCAGACACCGGAGATTCCCGCGAACTGCCAGTGGGCGACCTTCCTGCGCAACCATGACGAACTGACGCTGGAAATGGTGACGGACCGTGAGCGTGCGTATCTGTGGGATCATTATTCGCCTGACAAGCAGGCGCGCATCAACGTAGGCATCCGTCGCCGGCTGGCGCCTTTGATGGGAAACGACCGCCGCAAGATCGAGCTGATGGACGCTCTGCTGATGTCGATGCCGGGAACGCCGATCGTGTATTACGGGGATGAGATCGGGATGGGGGACAATATCTATCTTAAAGACCGGGATGGCGTGCGCACTCCTATGCAGTGGTCATCCGACCGGAACGGGGGCTTCTCCAGAACCGACCCGGCGCAGCTTTATATGCCCGCCATCATGAATCCCGTCTACGGCTTTCAGGGAATAAACGTCGAGGCGCAGGCCGGGCAGGAAAATTCCCTGCTGAACTGGTTGAAACGCCTGCTGGCAGTGGTGAAGGAGGTTCCCGCGTTCGGCAGGGGAACATGTACGTTTCTTTCTCCCGCCAACCGCAAAGTGCTGGCTTACGTTCGTGAACATGAGGGAGAGACGGTTCTCTGCCTTGCCAACGTGTCCGGCACCCCGCAGCCGGTGGAACTGGATTTGGAAGCATTTGCCGGTAGCGTACCGGTGGAACTGCTTTCCGGCCGTCCGTTCCCTGAGATCGGTGAGCTGCCTTATTTCATTACGCTTTCACCGTACGGATTTTTCTGGTTTCGCCTGACGGCGGCGGGTGAGCAAGTGCTGCCGGATATGCAGCAGCGCGAACTGCCGACGGTGATTCTGCCGAAAGGAATGGTGGAAATGGATGGGAAAGCGCGGGAAGTGCTGGAGCGACTGGCATTGCCATCCTTTCTGGCTTCACAGCGATGGTTCAAAAGTAGATATGTAATGCCGGAAGTCATTATTCAGGAAATACAACCGCTGAGCGATCGTTATGGCCTGTTGATCGTTGCAGTGACTTCCGAACAGGGCGAGACACAGCATTATACGCTACCCATCGGCATCGCATGGGAAAGCGCACAGAGCAATCTGGAAGAAACGCTGCAGGCGAAAGTGATCAGCAGGGTCCGGCAGGTCAGCCAGGTCGGGGTACTGTATGAAGCGTCCGGCGATGAAGAATGTATCCGTCTGCTGATGCGGGGCAATGAAGCGTTCCGGTATTCGGGGAACGTTACTACTGATACGATAGCCGACCTGCCGGTAAAACCCATCGCCGGGGAGCAGTCCAACAGCGCGGTTCTCGTCGGGAATGATTATCTGTTCAAGCTGCTCAGACAACCACAGGAAGGAGAAAATCTGGAAGAGGAATTCGCCGCTTTTCTTGCGGATACGACCTTCCGTAACAGTCCACGCCTGTTCGGTACATGGACGGACAGGAAAGGGGTGACGCTCGGCCTGCTTCAGGAAGCGATCCCGAATCAGGGAGACGGCTGGCAGTTCACGCTGGACTACCTGGAAGGGATTACCCCGGCAACGATAAATGATTATGCGGCGCTGGCAAGGCAATTAGGAAAACGCACCGCTGAACTGCATCAGGCACTGGCCAGCCAGCCGGAAAACCCAGCTTTCGCGCCGGAGAAAGTGACTTCGGAAAATCGTGAAACCTTGGTAGGGCAGGCGCTGCAAACGGCTGAGAGTGCATTTGAAGCCCTGCAGGCTGCTCATGCCTCCCTGGAGGACGAAACGAAAGAACTTGCGGAAACGGTGATGGCGCAACGCGCCCGGATAGAAACCCTGCTGACGCTGCCTTACCTGATTACCCAGCCCGCCATCCGGGTACACGGGGATTATCATCTGGGGCAGGTGCTGGTCAACGAAAACGACGTCACCATCCTGGATTTCGAAGGCGAGCCGTCCCGCAGCATCGAAGAGCGGCGGCGCAGGACGCTGGCACTGAAAGACGTGGCGGGAATGCTCCGTTCGTTCGATTATGCGAGTGCGACCGCTCTTCTGGAAAAAACTGAAAAAGAACGGCAATCGTACCGGCCATTGCTTGAGAAGTGGAAGGAACTGGCCAATCATTCGTTCTTGGAAGGATATGGTGAAATTCAACCTCGTATCCTTACGTTTTTCCTGATTGAAAAGGCGTGCTACGAAATAGTGTATGAAAGCGAACACCGCCCGGCATGGTTATCCATCCCGCTGGCCGGCCTGCTGGAATTAATCAAGGGAGAATGACATGGCAAAGATATCGACACGACAGAACATTACACTGGTAAAGGACGACGCGACCGATACGTCCGCAAAGAAAGACAAGCAGGGAGTGAAGCGGGAGAAAAAAGTCGATTCCGAAACGGCGGTGGTTCAGCCGGTCATGGAGCCTAAAGCGAAACAGGCGCGTAAGGCTTCAACCGCGAAGCAAACGGTTGATATGTCGGAATCACCCTCACATGAGACCGTTTCCGGAAAGACGGAGTTCTTCAGCGATTACGACCGTTATCTGCTGAGTGAAGGCACCCATTTGCGTGCTTATGACAAGCTCGGTGCGCACCTGATGGATGGGGGCGTGCATTTCGCGCTGTGGGCGCCGAATGCTCGCCGGGTCAGCGTCGTCGGTGATTTCAACGCATGGGACGGCGGCACGCATCCCATGCATCCAAGTTCCAGCGGCATATGGACCGTATTCGTTCCCGGCGTACGTGAAGAAGCATTGTATAAATATGAACTGGAAGATGCGCAGGGACATCTGCTCCCGCTGAAAGCCGATCCTTTCGCATTCGCCGCAGAACTGCCGCCCGCCACCGCGTCGAAGGTCGTGAAGCTACCGCAGGTAAAACCGTTCAACCGGCCTGCCCAGTCGCATCGCGATCCGATCAGTATTTATGAAGTGCACCTGGGTTCCTGGCGGCGGGGTGGGAACGATGCCATTTTGAATTATGATGAACTGGCGGCCACCCTGATTCCTTACGTTAAGGACATGGGCTTCACCCATATCGAACTGATGCCCGTAGCGGAACATCCGTTCGGCGGTTCCTGGGGATACCAACCGATCAGCATGTTCGCGCCAACCAGCCGTTACGGCTCACCCCAGCAGTTCGCCGATTTTGTCGAGGCGGCGCATGCGGCCGGCTTAAGCGTCATCATCGACTGGGTATCCGGACATTTTCCGAATGACAAACACGGGCTTGCGCAGTTCGACGGTTCCCATCTCTACGAGCATCAGGACCCGAGAGAGGGAATGCATCAGGACTGGGGAACGTTGATTTATAATTACGGCCGCCATGAAGTCGCCAATTTCCTGATCGCCAACGCCCTGTTTTGGATGGATTGCTACGGAATCGACGGGCTGCGCGTCGATGCGGTGGCTTCCATGATCTACCGTAATTACAGCCGCCGCGAAGGAGAGTGGATTCCCAACCGTGACGGAGGCGTGGAAAATTTTGAAGCGACTTCTTTGCTTAAGCGCATGAATGAGAAGGTGTACGCTAACTTCCCGGACGCCGCGACATTCGCGGAGGAATCCACCGCCTGGGTCGGAGTTTCAAAGCCTGTGGAACAGGGTGGGCTCGGCTTCGGTTTCAAATGGAACATGGGCTGGATGCATGACACGCTGGAATATATGGAGAAAGACCCGATCCACCGGCGTTATCACCATGACCGGATGACGTTCGGGATGGTCTATGCCTATACGGAAAATTTCGTGCTGCCTCTAAGTCATGACGAAGTAGTCTACGGCAAGCAGTCGATCTTGGGCAAAATGCCGGGGGATGAGTGGCAGCGTTTCGCCAACCTGCGGGCGTATTACGGATTCATGTATGGTCATCCCGGGAAGAAGCTGCTGTTCATGGGCGGCGAGTTCGGGCAAAGCTCCGAATGGGACCACGACCAGAGCCTTGACTGGCATCTGCTGCAATACGGTTATCATCAGGGCGTCCAGCACGCGGTGCGCGATCTGAACCGGATTTACAAGGAAACGCCGGCGCTCCACACGCATGATTACGACCCCGCCGGGTTCGAATGGCTGAAGGGGGAGGACGCAGAGCACAGCGTGTTCGCTTTCCTGCGCCGCGGGGACAACCCGGACGATATTGCGGTCATCGTCAGCAACTTCACTCCGGTACCGCGTGAAGGCTACCGCATCGGCGTGCCGATGGGTGGCATGTATAAGGAAGTGTTCAACAGCGACGCGGCCATTTACGGCGGTAGCAATATGGGGAACGGCGGGCAGGCGACCGCTGCCGATGTCCCTCATGACGGCCGCCCCTGTTCGCTGCAGCTTACCCTGCCCCCTCTTTCAACCGTTATCTTTCAGTATAGAGGAAATCGTTGATGTCTCCACGTATCCATTCCGGCAGTCCTTCTCCCATCGGCGCGACATGGGACGGTGACGGAACCAACTTCGCCCTGTTCTCCGCGAACGCGACTAAAGTGGAAGTATGTCTTTTCGATTCCAAGGGGAAAAAGGAAACCGCCCGCATCGAACTGCCTGAATATACGGACGAAATCTGGCATGGATACCTGCTTGATGTCGGACCGGGACAGCTGTACGGATATCGCGTACACGGGCCGTATGAGCCGGAACACGGCCACCGTTTCAATCCCAACAAGCTGCTGATCGACCCGTATGCGAGGCAATTAGCCGGTAGCCTGAAATGGCATGACTCGCTCTTCGCTTACAAGGTGGGCAGTTCGAAAGACGACACCAGTTTCGACCGCCGTGACAGCGCCCCCTATATGCCGAAATGCCAGGTGGTTGATCCGCACTACCGCCCGGAACCGTCGATTCGTCGTCCCTGGTCGAAAACCATCCTTTATGAAGCGCACGTCAAAGGCATGACCCAACTGCACCCCGACGTGCCGGAATCGTTTCGCGGAAGTTTCGCCGGGCTTGCCCAGCCGGCGGTGATCGACCATCTGGTGAAGCTGGGGGTGACGGCGATCGAGCTGTTGCCGATTCATGCGTTCATCGACGATCATTTCCTGCTGGAACGGGGGCTGAGGAATTACTGGGGTTATAATTCCATCGGATTTTTCGCACCCGATCCGCGCTATCTGCACAGCGGAGAGTTAAAGGAACTGCGCTCCACCATCCGGGCACTGCATAAAGCGGGGCTGGAAGTGATTCTGGACGTGGTCTACAACCATACGGCGGAAGGAAACCAGATGGGCCCGACCCTGTGTTTCAAAGGGGTGGATAATGCGTCCTATTATCGTCTTTCACCCGAGGATGCCCGTTTTTACTATGATACTACGGGCTGCGGAAACACCCTGAACCTCACGCATCCCCGCGTCCTGCAGATGGTGATGGATTCGCTGCGTTACTGGGCGACCGAAATGCAGGTGGACGGTTTCCGTTTCGACCTCGCTTCGACGCTGGCGCGCGAATATCCCGATTTCAGCCCGCAGAGCGGTTTCTTCCGAGCGATCACGCAGGATCCGGTCCTCTCGCAGGTCAAGCTGATCGCCGAGCCGTGGGATATCGGCAGTACCGGCTATCAGGTGGGCGGTTTCCCGCCGGGCTGGTCGGAATGGAACGGAAAATACCGCGATACGCTTCGCAGCTACTGGAAAGGGGATGAGGGCATCATGCCGGAACTGGCCGCCCGCCTTTCGGGCTCAGCGGATCTCTACAACCACCGTGGCCGCCGTCCCTGGGCCAGCACCAATTTCCTTACCGCGCATGACGGATTCACGCTGAAGGACGTGGTCAGTTACAACGATATGCACAATGAGGCGAATCAGGAACAGAGCGGCCACGACGATAATAAAAGCTGGAACTGCGGGGAGGAGGGCGAGACGCAGAATGCGGACGTGAACGCGCTTCGCTGGCGGCAGATGCGTAACTTTCTCGCCACCCTTCTGCTCAGCCAGGGCGTGCCGATGATCCTCGGCGGTGATGAATTCGGCCGTACCCAGCAGGGCAATAATAATGCCTACTGCCAGGATAGTGAAATCAGCTGGATGCACTGGAACTGGAACGAGGAGCAGGAAAAGCTGGTCAAGTTCACCGCCCAGATCATCGCGCTGCGTAAACGCTATTCCTCGCTTCGCCGCAGCCATTTCTTCGACGGCAACGTTCAGGAGGGCGAAGATACGGCCGACATCGAATGGTTTTCCACCAACGGCAGCGTGATGCATGACGAAGACTGGGGGAACGGACATGCACATGTACTTGGCATGTATATGACGGACGAAAAACAGCGGCATCATTTCCTGCTGCTGCTGAATGCATGGGCGGATGAAGTACCGTTCACCCTGCCACCGGAACATTACGGGAAGGGCTGGAAGGCGCTGGTGGATACGGCGGAAAAGGAACTGGCCGGTTATGGTGCGGGTGAATCCTACCCGCTGCAGGGCCGTTCTCTCGCGCTACTGATCCGTAAGGACTGAAGGTGAGGCATGGTCCTGAATTTCTGCCCGACGGCAAGGTCGCTTTTCGCCTCTGGGCGCCTTCGGCAGCGTCCGTCTCATTGATACTGGGGGAAGGCCAGCCCCTGGCCATGCAGGATAGCGGCAACGGCTGGAAGGAGCGCGTCGAACCCGCGGAAGCAGGCCAGACCTACCGTTTCCAGATCGATTGTGCGCTGTGCGTCCCCGATCCCGCTTCCCGCTTTCAGCCGGAGGGGGTGCATGGGTCCAGTGAACTGATAGCGCCGTCGTCCCCGGCGGCCGCATCGTGGAAGGGCCGTCCGTGGGAGGAGATCGTCATTTATGAACTGCACGTAGGCACGTTTTCGCCCGAAGGGACGTATGACGGGGTTGAAGCGAAGCTCGATCACCTGCGCTCGCTCGGTATCACCGCCATCGAACTGATGCCCATCGCGGATTTCGACGGCAAGCGCGGCTGGGGATATGACGGAGTGCTGGCGTACGCCCCTGTTTCCGCCTACGGCAGGCCGGAAGACCTGAAGCGTCTGATCGCCGCTGCCCATGCGCGGGAAATCATGGTGTTCCTCGACGTGGTGTATAATCATTTCGGCCCGTCCGGTAATTATCTCCATGCCTATGCGAAGCCTTTTTTCACGAAGGACTACGCCAACCCCTGGGGCGAGGCGATTGATTTTCGCCAGAAACCGGTACGCCAGTTTTTCCTGCAGAACGCCTTGTACTGGCTGGAGGAATACGGCTTCGACGGCCTCCGGCTGGACGCGGTACATGCGATCGCCGACACGTCGGAAGCGCATTTTTTAAAAGAGCTGGCGGAAAATGTGCGTGGTAAACTTTCCAAAGACCGGCATATTCATCTGATCCTGGAAAACGAGCATCATGAATCCCATTACCTGGAGCGGCATTTCAACGGTCAGTGGAATGATGATATGCACCATGTCCTGCACGTGCTGCTGACAGGAGAAAACCACGCCTATTATCAATATTACACCAAACATCTGATGGACCATCTGGGTCACTGCCTGGCTTACGGCTTCGCGGATCACGAAGGAACGCCCCTCTACCGGAAATCCAATCCGCAGGTAGCACTTGCCTCGCTCCTGCCGCCTACCGTATCGATCGCGTTCATCCAGAATCACGACCAGGTCGGTAATCGCGCGGCGGGTGACCGGTTAACGTCGGTCATCGCAAAAGAAAAACTGTCGCTGGCATATGCCGTCCTGTTGCTCTCCCCCCATATTCCCCTACTGTTCATGGGTGAGGAATGGGGAAGCCGAACGCCGTTTCTCTATTTCTGCGATTTTGAAGGAGAGCTGGCGGAAGCGGTGCATAAAGGCCGTTGCCGGGAATTCGAATTTTCCGAATGTATCGATCCCAACAGTCCTGACAACTTCATCCATTCCATTTTGAACTGGGAAGATCTCGCGCAGCAGGAATACCAGGCGCATCTGGAAAAAATGCGGGCGCTGCTCGAACTTCGGCGCGAACATCTCTGGCCCCTGCTCAAAACCCGTTATGAGCGTGCGGTTTATACGGTAATCGATCAGCGCGCACTGGACGTAAGATGGGAATTTCAGGATAAGCGAATCCTGCGTCTGCGGGTGAATCTGTCGGACCGCCCGCTGGAGGCAGCGGATACCGTTTCCGGCACCATCCTATGGGGCGAAGACGGCAATATTTTATTCCCCTGGAGCTGCGTATGGAGTATCGGCGATGTCTGAAATAGTGCAACTGGCGAAACTGGCGGGTATCCAGACCGAATATCAGGATATCTGGGGGAAGTTTCATTACGCTTCGGAACCGGTGCTGCAGGCGATCCTGAAGGCGCTGGGTTTTCCTTCGCAGGACGAAGAAGAGCTGGCGGAATCGAAAACCCGGCTGGCAGCGCGTCATATCCGAGCTTTGCCTTATATCAAGATCATCGCATCGGAAAAACAGGTGAGTTTCGCCTCTCCCGGGACGGTCTGGGAACTGACCGATGAAGCCGGACAGGCATTTTCCGGTTATATCCGGCGCGGGCGGATTACTTTGCCGCCGCTTAAAATCGGATATTACCGGTTGCGGGTGCAGTATCCGGAAGGGGAAATCACCACCACCCTCATGGCTGCCCCGGAAAAATGCTGGCAGCCGGAAGATATGGCGCGGGGAAAACGCGTCTGGGGTGTCGCGGCGCAACTGTATGGTCTGCGCTCCCGCCATGATCAGGGACTGGGCGATTTCACCGATCTGGCGCAGCTGGCGGGCGCGGCGGCGAAACTGGGGGCCAATGTGATCGGTGTGAATCCTCTCCACGCGATGTTTCCGAGCAATCCCGCACATTATTCGCCTTATTCCCCATCCAGCCGCCTTGGTTTGAACCTGCTGTATATCGCCACCGGTCATGACAGTCCCTTTCCGGCGGCTGACTATGTCGATTACCTGCCGGTCGCTTCGGTGAAACGGGAACAACTGGAAGCGCACTATGCCGCCTATGCCAAGGAAGCCGCATTCGAAGAGTTTCGTGCGGCAGAAGGCGATATATTACACAAACAGGCGCTTTTCGATGCGCTTTCCGAACAGTTCGGACCGAACTGGTATGCGTGGCCTGCGGAATATCACGATCCGGATGGGACTGCCGTGCGGCAATTTGCTGACCAGCACAAGCCACGGGTAGACTTTTTCGCCTGGGCGCAATGGCAGGCGGATACCCAGCTCGGCAAAGTGCAGGAAACGGCGCTTACCAACGGGATGCGTCTGGGGCTCTACCGCGATCTCGCCGTGGGATGCGAAAAAACCGGCGCGGAGCGCTGGATGGGGCAGGAAAATTTCGTCTCCAGCCTGTCGGTGGGGGTGCCCGGCGACGAGTATAATCCGAACGGGCAGAACTGGGGATTGCTGCCGCTTGATCCGCTGCGGCTCGAAGAAAGCGGGATGGGGCCTTTCATCACGCTGGTGCGCGCCAATATGCGCCATGCCGGGGCGCTGCGCATCGACCATATTTTCGGGCTATCCCGTTTGTTTCTCATTCCCGAAGGAGAGACGGACGGGGCGTATGTTACGTATCCGCTGGATGCGTTTCTGACCGTGCTCCGCATCGAAAGTCATCTGCGTCAGTGCGTGGTCATCGGCGAAGATCTGGGAACGCCCGCACCCGGATACAAGGAGAAAGCCGACGAGGCGGGAGTTTTCTCCTATAAGGTACTGTATTTCGAGAAGGATGAAAACGGTTTCGTACCGCCGCATCATTACCCGGCACGGGCGCTGGCAACGTTGAGCACCCACGATCTGCCGACGTTGACCGGCTGGCTGGCCAATGCCGATATCGAGGAGCGCGGAACCCTTGGCCTGTATCCTTCCCCCGAACTCGCCGAAATGGATACGGGTAACCGCCGTCATGCCGTAGCGCAACTAGGCGAAGCCCTGAAGAAGGATGGGCTGGACGGGGTCACGCACGCGAACGTGCACCGCTATCTGGGGCGGAGCACCGCGGCGATCGTCATGCTGCAGCTGGAAGATATCCTGGAGATGAAAACGCAGGTCAACCTTCCCGGCACCAGTTTTGAGCGGCCGAACTGGCGTTTGAAACTGCCGCAGACGCTGGAGGAGATCATCGCAAAACCGCTGGCGGCGGTCGCTCCGATCATCGCGGCCGAACGGGCGAAGGAACTGGTGAACGTGCCCCGCGCCACATATCGCCTGCAGTTTCATAAGGAATTCACGTTCGCAGATGCGGTCGCCGTCCTGCCCTACCTGAAGGAACTGGGTATCAGCCATGTCTATGCCTCCCCCTATACGCAGGCCCGTCCGGGCAGTATGCACGGGTATGACATCACCGATCACAACCTCATCAATCCGGAACTGGGAGGGGAGGAGGGCTACGCCCTGTTCCTGGCGGCGCTTCGGGAACAGAAGATGGGGCATATTCTCGATTTCGTTCCGAACCATATAGGCGTCGGAGTGGAAAATCTGTGGTGGCAGAACATTCTGGAATGGGGGGAGCTTTCCCCCTGCCACGATTATTTCGACATCGACTGGCACCCCCGCCACGGCGCGTATGAGCGCAAACTGATCTTACCGGTGCTTGCTGAGCATTACGGCGACGCGCTGGATCAGGGATATCTGAAACTCGGATACGACGCGGAAACCGGCAGCTTCCATATCCGCTACATGGAAGAGCGGTTCCCCGTCTGCCCGCGGGATTATCATCAGATCGATCCGGCGTTGCAGCCGGTGGAAACGCCTGGGGAAGAGGAACCGTTGAAAGAGATGCTGCGTAGCCGCAGCGAGAAGGAAACGGCGATCCATCTGGCGGAGTTCAATAAGGATACGGGCCGGATCCACGCGCTGCTGGAGCGGCAGCATTACCGGCTGACCTACTGGCGCACGGCGGCGAGCGACATCAATTACCGCCGCTTTTTCGACATCAACGAACTGGCCGGCATCCGGGTGGAGCATTCTCATGTTTTCGACGCCATGCATGTCAAGGTACTTTCCCTGATCGAAGCGGGCCATATCGACGGGTTGCGCATCGACCATATCGACGGGCTGGCCGATCCTGCCGGTTATTGCAGAAAGCTGCGCGCCCGTGCGGGAGCGCATCTCTACCTGACGGTGGAAAAAATTCTCGGCGTTGGCGAAAACCTGCCCGAAGACTGGCAGATACAGGGCACCAGCGGGTATGAAGTGCTGAACGACATCGCCGCCGTGCTGGTGGATACGCGAGGCGAGAAAGCCATGAGCCGCATCTACCGGCGCTTCACCGGCGACAACGATCCGTTTGACGAACAGGTTTACGCAGCCAAGCTCGCCGTTCTGGAGCATCACTTGGCCAGCGAGCTGCAAAGCCTGAGCTTGCTTCTCAACCGCATCTCCGATCAGGATCTGTATCATCGGGATTATCCTTTCGACACGTTGAAACAGGGACTGCGCGAAATGATCGGCCACTTCCCGGTCTACCGCAGCTATGTGACGCCGGAGCATATCAGTGGCTCGGACCAGGGATTCATCGAACTCGCCTGGGCGAAAGCGAAACGGACCAGCCAGTTTCCGGATCTCTCCGTGTATGATTTCATCGGTGGACTGCTGCTCAACGTCGATGCCGCGCCTAATTCGGACATGCTGGAATTCATCCGTAAATTCCAGCAGTTGAGCGGACCGGTCATGGCCAAAGGGCTGGAAGATACTTCCTTCTACCGCTACAACCGCCTGCTTGCGCTCAATGAAGTGGGGGGTAACCCGGCGCGTTTCGGGCTGGAGGTGGGAGCGTTTCACACCATCATCAAAACGCGGGCGGAAGCGCTGCCTTACGGAATGATCGCGACGGCGACGCATGACACCAAACGTGGTGAAGACGCACGGATGCGCCTTTGCGCCTTGTCCGAAATGCCGCGGGAATGGCTGGCATGGCTGCGCGAATGGCAGAAAATCAACCGCACCCTGTACCGCTCGCCGGAAGGGGAAGCGGTGCCTTCCGCCAATGAATCCTACTTTATCTATCAGACGTTACTCGCCACCTGGCCGGTGGAAATGCTGGAGCAGACATCATCGGAAGGGTTGAAGAATTACATCGAAAGGTTCCAGGCTTACTTGCAGAAGGCGTTGCGTGAAGCGAAAGAACATAGCAACTGGGCGCAGCCGAACGTCGAATATGAAAACCATGTGATGGAATTCATCCAGAAACTGCTGAACCCTTCGCACCGCTTCCTTGCCCATTTCCTTGGAAAAGCGGAGCAGGTCGCGAAGGCGGGAGCGATGAAGTCCTTGAGCCAGCTGATCCTTAAACTGACGCTTCCCGGTGTTCCGGATATTTATCAGGGCACGGAATACTGGGATCTGAGCATGGTCGACCCTGATAATCGACGCCCGGTGGATTATGCCGTGCGCCTTCAATCGCTGGAAGAAACGGCGAATTTCAAAACTTTATGTAAGAACTGGAAAAATGGGTATATTAAGCAGCATATCCTGCATCATCTGCTGTTGCACCGCCGCGACAACCCGGAACTGTATGGGCAAGGAACGTATGAACCGCTGGAGATGACCGGTGCCCATGCCGGTCACATGATCAGCTACATGCGTCGCAGCCGTGATAAAACCATTATTGTCATCCTGCCGCTTCGTGCTTCCGCTGAACCGGATGAAGGATTATCATCGCAGTATGATAGTCATGATACTGCAATCGCCAGAATGGAAAGCGGAAACTTCCGTAACATTTTGAGCGATTCGCAAGGCAGTTTGAACGATCTTCTGAAATCGGATTCTTATCTGGTGCTGGAAAAAATTTCTTAAAATCTCAAGCCATGGCTACGGCGAATGAATTTCCGCATCCGCAGGAAGAACTGCTGTTCGGATTCTTGATCTCGAAATAAGACGCCCCCAAGGCATCGACGAAATCTATCGTGCCGCCTCTCAGGAATCCGAGCGAGATGTCGTCGATCACCACCTCTGCTTCCTGATTTGCAAATATATGATCGTCTTTATTCCGAGGCGTGGCATCGAAGGTATAATGGTACTGGAAACCGGAACATCCGCCACCGTCCACGGCGATGCGCAGGCGGGAGCCCGCCGTTTCCTCTTTCAGCAGATGAGAGATACGGCTTGCGGCGCTGTCTGAAATAGTGAAGTATGACATACGTTAATTATAGGGTTACGCAAGGGCAAATACAAGTGATACCGCAGATGAGTTCCTATGCAACCGATCCTTCCCGCTCGCAAGGCCGGCTGGTGGAGGAGCAGGAGTGCACAACGCGTTCCGTATTCCAGAGGGACCGTGACCGGATCATTCATTCGGCGGCGTTCCGGAGGCTGGAATATAAGACGCAGGTGTTCATCAATCATGAGGGGGATCATTATCGTACGCGCCTCACGCACAGCCTGGAAGTGGCGCAACTGGCCCGCGCTCTCTGCCGTGCGCTCAGTCTTAACGAGGATCTGGGTGAGGCGGTGGCGCTGGCACATGATCTGGGCCATACGCCGTTCGGCCATGCGGGAGAAGACGGGTTGCGGGAGGCGATGGCGGAGTATGGCGGGTTCGATCATAACGGCCAGACATTGCGTATCCTGACGCTGCTGGAGCATCGCTACGCGGTGTTCGACGGGCTGAACCTGACGTGGGAAACATTGGAAGGAGTCGCCAAGCATAACGGTCCGTTGGTGGGCATCGGGCTGAAGCCTCTGCCGGAAGCCGTTTCGGAATATGCCGCCCGGCAGGATTTGAACCTCCACAGTTATGCGGGCCCGGAAGCGCAGGTCGCCGCCCTCGCGGATGATATCGCCTACAACAACCATGATCTGGAAGACGGTATCCGCGCCGGTTTCTTTCGTCTTGATGAGTTACGGTTCATTCCGTTGCTGGAAGAAGTCATCGTCCACGTGCATACCCTGCACCCGGTATTGGAAGAACAGCGGCGCGTGCATGAAGTGACCCGCAGGATCATCAACCGCATGGTCGCGGACGTACTGGACCAGACAGGGAAAAACGTGGCAAAGCATGGTATCGAAACCGTAGAGCAGGTGCGGGCTATGCATGAACCGCTGATCTGTTTTTCCAGACAGATGATGGAAGAAACCAATCTCCCGCTGAAACGTTTTCTGCGGGAACGGATGTATCATCATTACCGCGTGAACCGGATGACCAGCAAAGCGCGAAGGGTGCTCAAGGAACTGTTTCTCCATTTTTTCAACGAGCCTGAATGTCTACCGACGGACTGGCAGATGCGACAGCAGGGTTTGAGCGAACGCGCACGCGCACGGGTAGTCTGTGATTTCATCGCCGGGATGACGGATCGTTTCGCGCTCAGTGAGCATCGGCGGATTTTCGACGTATGGGAACGGACGTAGCGTATGAAATCACTGATTGAAAGTCGCCGCATCGTCGTAAAAGTCGGCTCCGCGCTGATCGCGAGGCCGGAAGCGGGGCGGGCAAATCTGTACTGGATGGCGGGGCTGGCAAAAGATATCGTAGGGTTGCGGGCGCTCGGTAAAGAAGTGTGTATCGTTTCTTCTGGAGCGGTGGCGCTCGGGCGCGATATTCTCGGCCTGCCGAAAGGGACGCTCAGCCAACCGGAAAAGCAGGCCGCCGCCGCCTGCGGGCAGATGGTGATGATGCGCGCCTGGGCGGAAGTGTTCGCCGAGGATGAGGTGCGGGTCGCCCAAGTACTGCTGACACTCGACGACAGCGACTCGCGCCGGCGCTATCTCAATGCCCGCGGAACGCTCAACACGCTGTTGTCGCACGGTGTAATTCCAGTCATTAACGAAAACGATACGGTAGCGACAAGGGAGCTGAGAGTCGGAGACAATGACCGCCTGGCGGCCCGTACCGCGCAGATGGTCGGAGCGGACGCGCTGATACTGCTCTCGGACATTGACGGGCTCTATACGTCCGATCCTTCGAAGGATCCGTCGGCCACGTTCATTCCGGTGGTGAACGAGATCGACGGCACCGTCCGTTCCTATGCCGCCCCTCCTGTCTCCAGCGTGGGGACGGGCGGGATGGTGACCAAGCTGGAAGCGGCGGTGATCGCCACCGCCAGCGGGTGCCACACGATTGTTTCACGTGGAACAATACACAAACCGCTCGGCGCGTTGCTGGAAGGGGGGAGGCATACCGTTTTTATCGCCCATACCACGCCGCTTGGCGCCCGTAAGGAATGGATCGCCGGAGCGCTTTCCCCTTCCGGCCTGCTGCGCATCGATGAGGGGGCGGTACAGGCGTTGAAAAGTGGCAAAAGCCTGTTGCCGGTAGGAGTGATTTCTATCGGCGGCAGTTTTCAGAGGGGAGATGCGGTCTTGATCGAATCGAGGGAGGGTGCTTCCCTTGCCAAGGGGCTGGTCTGCTATAACAGTGAGGAACTGACGCAGATCGCCGGCAAACACAGCGGGCAGATCACTGCCACGCTCGGCTATGACCGCGGCGACGTCGCCGTCCACCGTGACGATATGGTGATGTTGTGACAAAGAGTTTTTCGTGACATCGCTTGATAATGTCCGAGGTGAATGGTAAAGGTGAAGGATGACTTATGATCCGGAAAATACCATCGCCTTCATGGGCGTAGCGGGGGCGAACGCCGACCTCGCCTGCCGTGAAAAAGAACCCTACATGCATACGCTGGGCTGTCCGAGTTTTGAGGACGTATTCGAAGCGGTGGCATCGGGAAAAGCGTGCCTCGGCATGATCCCCATTGAAAATTCGCAGGCCGGGCGGGTGGCGGAGATTCATAACCTGCTGCCGCGCAGCGACGTTCATATCATCGGGGAACATATCCAGCGGATCGAGCATCATCTGATGGCTGTGAAGGGCGCGACGCTTGAACAGATCACGGATGTGTATTCGCATCCTCAGGCATTGATGCAATGCCGGGCGCATCTGCGGGAAATGGGGGTCAAACTGCATCCCCATTCGAATACGGCGGTGGCGGCGGCGGACGTGGCGAAATGGAACGATCCGTCCAAGGCAGCCATCGCTTCCGAGCTCGCGGCCGAACTTTACGGTCTTGATATCCTTCGGCGCAATATCGAGGATGCGAACGACAACGTCACGGTGTTCGTCGTCATCGCCCGTGAACCTTCGGACCCCGCCCCTGAAGACGGGCGGACGCTGACGTCGCTTCTGTTCGAACTGCGCAATATTCCGGCGGCGCTGTATAAATCCATCGGCGGGTTCGCGACGAACGGCGTCAATCTTATCAAACTGGAAAGCTATATCCGGGGTGGTGGAAGCAACGAATCCCAGTTCTTCCTGACGTTTGAAGGTAATCCGGCGACTCCGGAAGTGCAGCGCGCTCTTGAGGAGCTCGGGTTTTATTCCCGTAAAGTCAAAGTGCTCGGCGTCTACCTCGCCGATCCGAAACGCTATTAGAGAATGTTAACGATGAACCAGACACACCACAATGCCTATCCCCTGCAGACTCCGGAAGGGGAAAACTCGAAACATCTGATCGACATGGCGAAGCGATACTGGACGGAAAATTATAAACCGCGGGATATGATTCTCGATCATGGCAAGGGTTCGGTGGTATGGGATAAGGACGGGAACGATTATGTCGATCTGGGTGCGGGAATCGCCGTATGCGGTCTCGGGCATCAGGACCCCGACCTGCTGGAGGCGCTGACCACCCAGGCGCATAAGCTTTGGCATACCAGCAATATCTTCTATACCGAGCCGGCGATTGAACTGGCGGAAATGCTGGTGGAAGCCACTCCCTTCGCCAAGCGTGCCTATTTCTGCAATTCGGGCGCGGAAGCTATGGAAGCGGCCATCAAGATCGCCCGTAAATGGGGAGCGGATCAGGGACGGGCGCCAGACCATCGCGAAATCATCACGTTCGGCGGATCGTTCCACGGCCGAACGTTAGCGGCGGTCACCGCTACCGCCCAGCCGAAATATCACCACGGATTCGAGCCGCTGCCGCCGGGATTCGTGTATTGTGACCGGTTCAACGATCTGAATGCGTTGAGGGCGCTGATTACCGATAAAACGCTCGCCATCATTTTTGAGCCGGTGCAGGGGGAAGGGGGCATCATTCCCGCAACTACGGCGTTCATGCAGGGATTGCGCGCCCTTTGCGATGAACATAACTTGCTGCTGATCTGTGATGAAATCCAGTCGGGTATCGGCCGCACAGGGTTGCTTTACGGGCATCTGTATGAAGGAGACGTGCGCCCCGATATCATGACCTTGGCAAAAGCGCTCGGAGGAGGAATGCCGATCGGCGCGACCCTGCTCGGGGAGAAAGTGGAACACACGCTGCAGGTCGGCAGCCACGGCTCCACGTATGGCGGTAATCCCGTTATGTGTGCGGTGGCGCGGGCGGCCTTCAGGAAAATCAACCATGCGGACATGCTGGCGCATGTGGTGGAAAGATCGCGGCAGGCATTTACGGCCTTGGCTTCCATCAATGAAACCTGTCACCTGTTTTCAGAAATTCGGGGGCGCGGATTGATGATCGGGGCTGAACTGGTACCAGCTCATCACGGCAAAGCAGGAGATTTGTCGGAACTCTGCCGGAAATTCGGAGTGCTGGTGCTCATCGCCGGGCCCAACGTGCTGCGATTTCTACCGCCGCTGACCATTACGGAAGCTGAAATGGCTACGGGGTTTGAACGGGTCGCTCAGGCGCTTGGGCATTACTGCGCATAATTTCGCAGGCGAATTCCAGATCGACGAAGCCCAACGGTTTGGTGTGCTCCGGTAAGTTCGTATGCGATGGTTGTACCTTGATATGCAACGCGTCTACGATACGGTGAATGAAGCGATACGTCCCGAACTGGTTTTCCAGAACGCCGACATTCAGGAAATAATCCCCACTCATAAGACGGCAGATAAAATCAAAACGGATATCCGTCACTTCTCCCGTATGGACTTGCGCGAATATCTGCTGGTGTTCTCCCCCATGCGCGCCGGCAAATTCAATGCCGGTCAGGGTTTTGATCATCATGGAACAACTGATATTCGATAACGGACGTTCCCACGTGACGCGGTAATGCAACTGGTAAGGCTCGCCCGGTAAAAGCAGTACCGTCTCCTCGCCTTGAGCGTTGGTCAAGCGTACCTCATTGATCTTACCGCCATCGGCCACATATTCCGTGCGGCTTTCCGGTGAGGCAGTCGCCGGGACGATAAGATCGGAAAAGGTTTTCGACTTGGCTTCGACCGATTGGATGGACGCGCGAACACCGGCACGGTCGTCTTCGCGTGCGAACAGCATTTTATGGTAGTTCGCCACTACCTCCGAGGGGGTGCCCTGCATCAGCAATTCGCCTGTGTCCAATAACAGGGCGTGGTCGCATAAGTCGGTCACCGCGCGTGCCGAGTGGGAGACGAACAAAATGGTCGCCCCGCTTTCCTGCAATGCCTTGATACGGGCGAAGCATTTGCGTTGAAAACCCTCGTCCCCCACCGCCAGCGCCTCATCGACGATCAGGATATCCGGCGATACCGCGATCGCTACCGCGAACGCCAGCCGCACATACATTCCGCTGGAATAGGTCTTGACGGGTTGTTTGATTAAATGGAGGGGCAGACCGGAAAATGCGACGATGTCATCATAGCGTTTTTCGATTTCGTTGCGAGACAAGCCGAGAATGCTGCCGTTGAGAAAAATATTTTCATCACCGGTAAATTCCGGATTGAATCCGGCGCCCAGCTCCAGTAACGCCGAGACACGGCCACTCACTTCCAGTGAGCCCGAAGTGGGGGTCAAGGTGCGAGTAATCAGTTGTAAAAGCGTGGATTTTCCGGAACCGTTCATTCCTACCACTCCCACCGTATGACCTCGGGGGATATCCAGCGTCAGGGGTTTGAGAGCTACGTGTTCGGTGAAATAATGCTTGCGACCCCGAACGAAAGACTGTTTCAGCCGGTCACTCGGATGTGGGTAAATCCGGTAGATTTTACCTACGTCATGCAGACGGATGGCATACTCCTCAGGCTGGTTTTCGCTCATTGCGGCGCGGTGATGGAGTTGAGCTCTTTCTCCTTACTGGCACGCATCCGCTTGTCATCCGCCAGATCCATGGTCAGTTCCTTCGCCTTCGATGGCAGCATGTTCGCCAAGATCGGCGCGGCTTTGCGTTCCGACATTTTATCCACCAGTGTGAGCAATACCGGCATTTCCATTTCGTCGAAGATACGGGCGGCGTCTTTCGGTTTCATGTTTTCATACATTTTTACCAGTGAAGCGATTTTACTGTCCACTTTCGTATCATATTCTTTCAGCAGCCCGCGTACCGTGCCTTCCAGCTGCTTGATCTGGGCAATTTTTTGATCCAGCTTCATGTTGGAAGCGTCCAGCAGGTTGCCTTTCAGTTTGACTTCCTTCTCATAACTGTCCAGTTGCTCGCGCCGTTTTGAGAGGCTTTGCAGGACGTCCACTTCTACATCGGAAAATTTACAGTTATTGACCGGGATTACCGGCGGCTCGTCGTCGATCGGGGATTTTTTAGACTTCGCTTTCTTCTTGGGCGATCCTTCCGCATCGGCGCCCGCTTCCTCATCTTTTTTCTCAGCCGGAGCTACTTCTTTTGCATCCGGCGGCTGCACCGGCGAGGTGGCGGTTTTCGCCGGATCTTTCGGAGATTTTTCCTTTGGTGCAACCGGGGCGGGAGCGTCAGGTTTTTTGTCTTCCGCGTAGGCGGGAGCGCCAAGCATCAGCGCTGAAATACGGTTGCCCACCTCCACCACGTCATAGACTTTGGCGCTGAGCAGCAGGCAAAGCGAGGCGATGGTCAATGGCAGGATACGGATCTTGGAGAGAAAATAACCGATCGTCCACATGGGCCTATTCCTTGGTGTCTTTCAACGCTTGCGCGAGATCTTGCTCCGAACTGGTGCGCAGCCGCGCCATCGGCCTCTGGGGACGGTTGGCCTGCTGATGACCTGAACGCAATTCGGAAATCCGCTCCATCATCGCCTCGATCCCGGCCGCTTTCGTTCCTTCCTTCGCAGCGGGGGCCGCCGCGGGCGTATTCCGGGCCGGTTCGGTTCTCGGTGCGGCGCGTTCACGTCTGGGTGAGGGATCGACAGGCCGTTCTTCCCGGAGCGATTCGGCTTTTTGCGCTGACGGCCGTTCCGTGCCTCTTTCTTCACGTCCGCCGGTGGTGGAACGGCGCACTTCCTCCCGCACTTCCGCGGTACGCGCTGCGGAAGTCACGGTGCGACCGGAATTCAGCTGCTGTTCGATGCGGTCGGCCGTTTTGTTGGCCCGCTCGATCATAAAGGCCAGATCGTCCGCAAGATAATTCGCCTTATCCAGCTTCAACTGCATGTTTTCATTGATTTTTTTGCTGGCTTTATGGATTTCCTGAATACTGACGGTCGCCTGTTTGGTCGATTCGTCGAACTGGTAGATCAACTGTGCCAGTTCCGATTTGGAATCCTGTAGCACCTGCACGCGTTTATTCAGGCGGGCACAGAAAAAAATGGTGACGCTCAACAGCACGGCGACCGAGGCATCCATAATCAACGAAAGTACCAGTTCACTCATCAGCATCAAGGGCGCTCCATCCGTGTATTGACCGGTTCCAGCAACGATACCGCGATTTTCTCGCCCACCCGGCCAAGCCGCGCTTTCGCCAGCATCACGTCCCCGCATTTCAGGAACACGTCGTCTTTCGGTTCTTTATCAAGTAAAATCGTGCTGCCCACTTTCAGCCGCACCAGATCGCCGAGCGATACGTCTTTTTCATCGAGTAGGGCGCTGACGCAGACGGACGAGTGGCGCAACTCGTTGCCCATATGGCGTTCCCATGCCGTATCCTGACCGAATTTTTCTCCCATGAAAATATGCGCCAGCAACTCGCGGATCGGCTCCAGTGTTTCATGCGGTAGCAGTATTTCGATCATGCCGCTGCGGTCGTCCATATCCACCTGCAGTTTCACCAGCAGCGCGGAGTTTGCAGGACGCGTGATCGTCGCGAAACGGGGATTGCTTTCCAGCCGGTCGAACTGGAAGGTGACGGGGGAGACGGGGTCGAACGACTGGCTCATGTCGCTGAGTACGATTTCCACCAGGGATTTGACGATGTCCTGTTCGATCGTGGTATAAGGCCGGCCTTCCACGCGAATTCCTTTATGCACACGGCGACCGCCGAGCAGTACGTCCACCATCGAATAAATCAGGGAGCTATCAACCATCGCCAGGCCGAAATTTTCCCATTCCACGGCGCGGAATACGACCAGCAGCGCGGGCAGGGGAATGGAATTCAGGTAATCGTCGAACCGGAGCGACGACATCGAGTCGATGCTTACATCAACGTTATCCGAGGTAAAATTACGCAGTGAGGAGGAAAGTACCCGCACCATCCGGTCGAACACGATCTCCAGCATCGGCAGTTTTTCATATGCCATCTGCGACTTGCCGAGGATCGCCGCCAGACCCGTGTTGGAATCCGCTTCGCGGCCCTTCGCGTCGAAGCCGAGAAGCAGGTCGATCTCATCCTGATTGAGAACGCGCTCTTCCATCCCGTTGGATGCGCCAGCCGCCCCGTCTCCGGCCGCCATCATGGCTTCCCATTCGGCGGCAGCGGCTTCGTCGTTTGTTTCATCGGCCATTGGCGTAACCCAGCGTGTGCGTTCTTTTGAATCTTACTGTATTAGCAGTTCTTTGAAAAGTACATTGGTGATCTTGTCCGGTGCAAGCGCTTTATTGATGCGCAGCATCAACTCGTCCCGCAGGCGGTATACCCCGGCGGAGCCTTTCAAATCGCTCGGCCGCAGTTCCCGTACGTACGTGATCACGATATCCTGTATCTTCGGTTGTATTGCTTGCAATTTGTCTGCCACTTCTTTGCTTGGCGCTTCCAGAGTAATGGCGGTCTTGATGAAACTGGGGGTCGGGGAGCCGGGATTGAGGTTCGCCATCACGTCCGGCAGGTTGTAATAGACCACGGCGGCCGCTTCGGTTTTCGGGTCGCTTTCCTTGCCGTCCTTCCCTTTTTCGTGCCCTTTGCCACCTGAAGCATCCGCGGTTTCCGCCTTGCCTTTGCCGAGCATTCCATTAAGCATCCCGGAAAAAAACAACCCTGCTCCGCCACCGGCGAGCAATAATACGATCACGATCAGTATCACCAGTTTCTTTTTGCCTTTTTTCGGCGCGTCGCCCTCCGCCGTTTCGGATTCTTCGTGATGCTCCGCCATCTGATACTCCCCTTGATTCCTGCCTCAAGCATGGCGGAGCATTCGAACGCTTACAACCCCGTGACCCGCAAAGCCTGTTTCACAGCGTTCTTTCTCTCAACCTCGTGATGGAATTGCCATGATCGGCTTTCTTTATGGGCTCTTTATTTATCTGGCATGGTTCGTGCATTGTTTACTCATACCCAATCCTTAAGGAGGCAAGGTGGATAACAGCGTGTATATAACCCTCTCACGGCAGATCGCCGCATTCCGTTATATGGATGCGGTCGCGAACAACATCGCCAACGCGAACACCACCGGCTTCCAGGCGGAAAAAATGGTGTTCGATGATTTCCTGGTTCCCGACGGCAATCATAACCAGATGGCGTTCACCCAGGATATCGCTACTTATCACGATACCAAGCCCGGGGTGATCAAGGAAACGGGCAACCCGCTGGATGTCGCCATTTCCGGACCGGGATATTTCGCGCTCGAAATGCCGGGTGGTAAAAAAGCGTATACGCGGGCGGGGAACTTCCAGCTGGACGGGACGGGTACGATGGTCACCTCCGAAGGGGTGCCGGTGCTTGATGAAGGCGGGCAGCGCATCACGTTCGAGAGGGAAGACAAAAACATTACGATCGGGGCGAGCGGTGTCATCTCCGTCAACGGAGAGGAACGCAGCACCATCGATATGGTGGAATTTCCGAACCGGTATGATCTGCAGCAGCTCGGCAACGCCACTTTTACCTCGCCCAAACAAGCCCCGGTGCCGGCGACGAATTCCAAAATGCTGCAGGGGGTGCTGGAAGATTCCAACGTCTCGGCCATTTCGGAGATCGTCGATATGACGAAAGTGTCCCGCTCTGTCGCCAATACGGCCAAGTTCATCGAGGTGATGTATGACCTGCAGCGCAAGGCCAACAATGTCTACAGCAAGGCGCCGTCCACGTAAGCCTTTGATACACTAGCATGAATATGTCTCACCCCTATCAGGAGTAACTTCAATGAGATCGCTTAATATTGCCGCTACCGGAATGCAGGCGCAACAGACGAACGTGGATGTGATTTCCCACAACCTTGCCAACATGACCACCACCTCTTATAAGCGCCAGCGGCCTGAATTTCAGGATTTGATTTATGAGAATGAACGGCGCGTCGGCAGTAATTCCACCGATGCCGGAACGATCGTGCCGACCGGGATCCAGCTCGGTCTCGGCGTGAAGACCGCCGCGACATACCGAAATACTTCGCAGGGGACGGTGAAGCTGACGGACAACGCGCTCGATATCGCCATTAACGGGCGGGGTTACCTGTCTATCGAACTGCCGAACGGGACGCAGGCCTATACTCGTAACGGCGCCCTCCAGCTCAGCCCGACGGGTGAGATCGTCAACGCGGATGGATATGCGCTGGTGCCGGGGATTACCGTGCCGGACAATGCGACCAGCGTCAGTATCAATAAAAGCGGGCAGGTGGAGGCGAAGATCGACGGGCAGGTGAATACGGTCAATCTCGGCCAGCTTCAGATGACGACCTTTGTGAACGAGCCGGGACTCGAGGCGCTGGGTGACAATCTGTTCGCGGAGACGGCGGCTTCCGGGAATCCTATCGAAGGATTCGGGGGAGATGAAGGGTTCGGAGTGGTGCTGCAAGGGTACCTGGAGGATTCCAACGTCAACTCGGTGACCGAAATCACCAACCTGATCGTCGCGCAACGAGCCTATGAAATGAACGCGAAGGTCATTAAAGCGTCCGATGAAATGTTGCAGTCATTGAATCAGGCAGCGTGAGCAGGTTAGGGTAGGGGGATATGAGCTTTAAATACGTATCCTTGGGTCTGTTGCTTCTCATACTCGTTATCGGAAAGCCGTTATCCGCCCGGGCGAACGATACGAAACGCCAAGAAGAGGTGCCTTCGGCTCCGTATCAACTGATGCTGGAAGATGTGGAGAAGGCGGTATCCGATGCGCTGGTGGCGGCAAAACTTGCCCCGCATATCCATGCTACCGTCCTGAACAACCGGGACAAGGTGCTGTATGCGGGACAGCAGCCTGCCCATGTGGAGCTGCGAACGCTTCGGTACGATACCTCCAAATCTTCCTGGTCGGCGAATATGCTGATCATGGACGGCGAGAAGACGATTACCGCCAAGCCGGTATCAGGCAGGTATAATGAGGAGCAGGAAGTGCCCGTATTGAATAAACGGTTATTGAACGGAAACGTTATCGCCAAGGAAGATGTGGTCATGCAATTTTTTCCCGCTACCAAGTCAAGGCAGGATACCGTGATGACGGCTGATGCGCTTCTCGGCAAATCACCGCGCCATATGATATCCCCGAACCGTCCGATACGGGCAGGCGAACTGACCAGCCCCGCAGTGCTGAAAAAAGGCGGGACGGTGACGATGCGGTATGCGACGCCCTATATGGATATCAGTACGACCGGGGAAGCGCAGGAGGAAGGGACGGTGGGGGATGTCATCCGCGTGCGCAATATGGACAGCAGTAAAATCGTGCGTGCCACTATCGTTTCCTCTCAGGAAGTGGTGGTCGGATCAGGTCGCAAGTGAATAAGGAGAACAGGTGATGTCATTGAAACCGTATCTATTATCTTCCGCTCTGGTGGTGCTGTGCGGATGTTCCGCCACCCTCGACAGGCTGGAGAATATCAATCAGCAGCCGCCGCTCAGTAAAAGTGAAAACCCGCAGGCGCATCCGGATTATCAGCCGGTGAGCTGGCCGATGCCGGCGCCCATTCCGCCGGATACCCGTTATGCCAACTCTCTTTGGCAACCTGGGGCGCGGGCATTTTTCCGTGACCAGCGGGCCGCGCGGGTAGGAGATATTCTTACCGTGAAGATCGAAATCGACGATAAGGCGGAACTGAATAATGAAACGGAACGGAAGCGCGATGACAAGGAAGACGTCAATGCGCCGCATTTCTTCGGACTGGAGCGGTTACTGGGAAGCATTTCACCGGCTGCTCCGGAAAAGGAAAAACTGTTCGATATTTCCGGAACCAACAAAAACAAGGGAACAGGGACGGTCAAGCGTAAGGAAAAGATCGTCACCAACGTGGCGGCCACCATCACGCAGATCCTGCCGAACGGGAATTTCGTGGTGAAAGGCTCGCAGGAGATCCGGGTGAACTTTGAAATTCGTGAAGTATCCGTTTCCGGTATGATACGGCCGGAAGATATCGATTCCTCGAACAGCATCAAATCGACGCAAATGGCGGAAGCACGGGTGGTATATGGCGGGCGCGGTCAGTTGATGGATGCGCAGCAACCGAGGTATGGAGCGCAGGCGATCGATATTCTCTCGCCCTTCTAAATTTTGTTTTTTGTATGGCGGAATCTGGTGCTCTTATAGCTGGCATATCCCGGCAGCTCGAAGATTCCGCCGATCGTCGTGAAGTTGCAGCCCCCCTCTTTTGCGCAGGCGGAAAGATGGGTGTTGAACCATTTTCTCTCAAATGTTCCCCGCGCCACCAGCTGCGAAAAAGCGCTTTTGAGTTCTGAAACGGTGATGCCTTTCTCATATGCCTTGCCTCCCTTCAGATTGGGAATTCGGTATATGATGGCTACTTCCCGTCGTCTTTTTCCCCATCCCTTGATCGTAAAATCAGCAGTTGCCTGCGGTTTTGGAATCACCGTTCCCGGGGTCAAGTTGGAGTGTATGGAAGAGATAAAACCGTCCAGGTTATCTGCTTTCATATTTTCGTTCCATGTTTGGATATGCCCGCTTTATGGCCGTTTAACACAACGGTCTAGATATCGGAGATCAGGCATTCTCTTCGGAAAACTCGTCTTCATCTTCCGCTTCCAGTTCTTCCAGATTCACTTTGGGGCGATGAGGCGTAGGGACGTTTTTGGTGGAGGCCGCTTTCGTTCTGACCAGTTCCCCTTTCTTTTCATCCCACGTATACTGATATACGACGGTTTTGACGCCCGTCATGACGATGTCACCGTCCGCCAGCTGCAGCACGTCGAATCCTTTCTGCAGCGCATCGTTGATCAAAACGGAAGACTGACGCAGATATCTGGCGTCTGACATGGTCTGCAGCATGGTATTTTCCACGGCGTTTCCTGCATTTGCAGCCTGTTTACCGGGCATAATCGTCTTTTTAATTACGGCGCTGTTCGTGCTCATTTTTGTTCTCCGGTTATATATCAATGGGTTGCCATCAATAAGTTCAATCTTTTCCTTAACGCATACTAATAAATAAGAAAAAAAAAGCAAGTAAAATTAATGTAAAAACTGCGTAATTATCTCTGGTTGAGCAAATATGCAACAGGTGATTGTTTCAGCTCACTTTGCGATAAATCTCGCCGCCTTCCTCTTTGAATTTTTCCGCCATGTGCTGCATTCCTTCCGCGGCGTGCGTTTCGGGAACGCTCTGGCTGTTCTGCATGTTGGCGAATTCCCGCACATTGCGGGAAATTTTCATGGAACAGAATTTCGGGCCGCACATGGAGCAGAAATGCGCGTGTTTCGCACCTTCCGCCGGTAAAGTTTCGTCATGGAAGGCCAGCGCTTTTTCGGGGTCGAGCGACAGGTGGAACTGGTCCATCCACCGGAAATCGAACCGCGACCGCGACAGGGCATCGTCCCTGTGTTGCGCTCCGGGATGACCTTTCGCCAGATCCGCCGCGTGCGCGGCGATGCGGTAGGTGATCACGCCTTCTTTCACGTCGTCGCGATCCGGCAGGCCAAGATGTTCCTTTGGCGTGACGTAGCAGAGCATCGCGCATCCGTACCAGCCGATCATCGCCGCGCCGATGCCGCTGGTGATATGGTCGTAGCCGGGGGCGATGTCCGTGGTCAGCGGGCCGAGCGTGTAGAACGGCGCTTCACCGCAGACTTCGAGCTGTTTCGTCATGTTTTCGTGAATCAGGTGCATCGGCACGTGCCCGGGTCCTTCGATCATGACCTGGCAATCCTGTGCCCAGGCGCGATGCGTCAGTTCCCCGAGGGTGGCAAGTTCCGCGAACTGCGCGGCATCGTTGGCATCGGCGATCGAACCAGGACGCAAACCATCTCCCAACGAAAACGATACATCGTAAGCTTTCATGATCTCACAGATTTCATCGAAATGCGTATAGGTGAAATTGTCCTGATGATGCGACATGCACCATTGGGCATGGATGGAGCCGCCACGTGATACGATGCCGGTGACACGCTGTTCGGTAAGCGGGATGAACGGCAGGCGCACTCCGGCGTGGATCGTAAAGTAATCTACCCCCTGTTCCGCCTGTTCGATCAGCGTATCGCGGAAAATTTCCCAGTTCAAATCTTCCGCCACGCCGCCTACTTTTTCCAGTGCCTGATAAATGGGCACCGTACCAATGGGGACGGGGGAATTACGGATGATCCATTCGCGTATGGTGTGGATATTGCGTCCGGTAGAGAGATCCATCACCGTATCCGCGCCCCAGCGAATCGCCCAGACCAGTTTGTCCACCTCTTCGCCAACCGAGGAGGTGACGGCGGAATTGCCGATGTTCGCATTGATTTTCACTTTGAAATTGCGACCGATGATCATCGGTTCGATTTCGGGATGGTTGATGTTGGCCGGGATGATCGCCCGGCCCTTCGCCACTTCATCACGGACGAACTCCGCCGTGATGAAAGCCGGGAGATGGGCGCCGAACGGGTTGCCTGCATGGGTGTTATCGGTGCGGGAGCGGCGGCCGGCCTGATTTATCTGGCCATTGGCGGCGGGATAAGACTGCCACGCTTCCAGATACCGCGCTCTCGCTTCATTTTCCCGTATAGCGATGTATTCCATTTCTTCCGTGATAATGCCGCGCCGCGCGTAATGCATCTGCGTCACGTTTCCGCCTGTTTTGGCGCGCAGGGGGCGGATGGCAGGAGAGGGGAAAAGCTCGACCGTCTGGGAAGACGGAATCGCGTTTCCCGTTTTGAAGCCGTTATCTTCCGCCGTTATTTCCCGTCCGGCATAAATTTCCGCATCACTGCGCCTTTTTATCCATGTCTCGCGCAGTGGCGCGAGGCCGGCGCGAATGTCCACTTTTACGTTTTCATCCGTGTAGGGGCCTGAGGTATCATATACCGGAAGATTAGGTTCCTGTGCGGTTGGCAGCAGGCCGATCTCCCGCATCGCCACATTGACATCAGGAAAGCGCGCACTTCGCTCATAAATCTTCTTGGATGCGTGCAGCGCCCCGGTGGTGACGGAAAAACTCATGGTACCGATTATCCTGATATGTGGCTGAATCGCCGGATAAAAGAGCACAGCTTGTATCCATACGCAAGCGGGAACTGGACATTATGTCTGACTTATTTGTAATGCGGTAGAAGTGGCAAGGCAGGCATTTCTAGCCTAAGTAAGAATAAGAGCAAACTTTCCGGTAGTATGAAAACGTGACGTATCTTGTTGGCTATATCGCTTCGCTGCTGACCTTCCTGATTCTGGATATGGGGTGGATGCTGGGAATCGCCCGCTCATTCTACCGCCGTGAACTGGGACACCTGCTGCGGGATGAAGTCAAGCTGGCACCGGTGTTTCTTTTCTATATCGTGTATATCGCCGTTCTGCTGGCTCTGGCCGTCGTGCCGCATCTGGACGGTAGTGGCGGCGGCCTTAAGCGCGTGATTTTCTCCAGCATGCTTCTGGGCTTCGCGGCTTACGGTACGTATGACGCCACTAATTATGCCATTATGAAAGACTGGCCGCTCTCCGTCACCATCGTCGATGTGTTATGGGGAGTGGTGGTGACAGCCTGTGCTGGTATTGCCGCTTATAGTGTCATACAATCGCTGGCATGAAGCCGACCCTAATCGTCAGACGCACTATCATGCTCGCTTTGCTGGCATACGGGCTGATGTGCGCTTACCTGTATCTTTTTCAAAGGGCTATCATCTACCTGCCGGCGGATCGTTACAGCGTCCCATCCCCCTCCGTACTGCCCGGCATGAAGGAAGTGAAGATTACCACGCAGGATAAGATCGCCCTGCATTGCTGGTATCAGCCACCAAGCAAAGCGGAATACCCGACGATTTTGTATCTGCATGGAAACCGTGGGGGACTGCTGAATCGCACCGATGATTTCAAGGATATGGTAGAGGCGGGTTATGGGGTGCTGGCGCTGGAATATCGGGGGTATTCCGGAAATGACGGCAGTCCTTCCGAACAGGGGCTATATAAGGATGGCAGGGCGGCGATGGAGTTTCTCACGCTGCAGGGAGTGCCGCCTGCGGATGTGGTGGTGATGGGGCATTCGCTCGGAACCGGGGTAGCCGTGCAGCTGGCGGTGGAATTTCCCGTCCGTTCCCTCGTGCTGCTGGCGCCATACACCTGGCTCGGTGAGATCGGCGCGGCACGGTACTGGTATGCGCCGGTGTCGCTGCTGCTGAAAGACCGGTTCGATTCCATTCATAAGGTGGCGAAACTATCGGTTCCCCTGTTTATCTTTCACGGCAAACAGGATCAGATTATCCCGTTCGACCATGCGAAGCGCCTGTATGCCTCCGCTCATTCTCCTAAAAAGCTGGTGCTGTTTGCACAGCGTGATCATAATGACCTGCCGATGCGGCGTATTCTGCATATCATTGACCCTTCCCGGTAAACGGTCACATACTTATTCTGCCGGGTGTGCCGTCCATCCTTCCGTCCCATTCTCTGCCTTCTCTGATCCGCCGTATCCACGACAACGCGCTACGGGAAGAATTTTCCTGTTATCTGCAGAAGGCTTTCCACACGCTGCATCCTTCGCAGGCTTTCGTTCCAAGCTGGCACCTCGACGCGATCAGCGAATATCTGGGTGCGCTGGAAAGGCATGACATCCACCGCCTGATCATCAACATGCCGCCGCGCTCCATGAAATCCATGACGGTCAGCGTGGCGTGGACCAGTTATATCCTGGGACGCCGTCCTTCGGAAAAGATCATTACCGCCAGCTATGCGGCGCCTTTGAGTCTGAAACATGCGATGGATACGCGGGTGCTGATCCGCAACCCGTGGTACCGGCAGGCGTTTCCGCGAATGAGAGTGCTGGCCGGGCAGGATGAGAAACATAAATTCGTCACTACCGAGCAGGGGTTTCGCCTCGCCACCTCGGTCGGCGGGACGTTGACGGGGGAGGGCGCCGATATCCTGATCATCGACGACCCGCTCAATCCAGCGCAGGCCGCTTCACCGCGGATGCGGGCGCGGGCCAACCACTGGTTCGACCACACGCTCTCCTCCCGCCTGAACGATAAACATTCCGGCAGCATCCTGCTGGTGATGCAGCGGCTGCATGAAGAAGACATGACCGGACATCTGCTGGCGAAAGGGGGATGGGAGCATGTGTGCCTGCCCGCTATGGCGAGCTCACCCATCACCATCAGTATCGGGAAGTTTCATAAGATCATGGCGGAAGGGGAACTCCTGCAGCCAGCACGTGAATCCCTGCCAGTACTGGAGCAGTTGAAGCGGGATCTCGGCAGTCACGGATTCGCCGCGCAGTATCTCCAATCTCCCATTCCGGCGGACGGAGAGATGATAAAGCGCGACTGGCTGCATGTCGCCGAACCACCCCATGCCTGTGAGCGCGTTATCCAGAGCTGGGATACCGCGATCAAAGCGGGGGAGGCGAATGATCGTTCCGCGTGTGTCACCATCGGCGCGTCCGGCGGAAGCTATCATATCCTGGACGTTACCGTCGTAAAGCAGGAATATACGGCGCTGAAACGCACCATCGAGGAGATGGCGCAACGGCATCGACCGCAGGCCGTTCTTATCGAAGACAAGGCCAGCGGCCAGTCCCTGCTGCAGGATTTACGCCTTTCGACCAGCCTGCCGGTCATCCCGATCCTGCCGCGAGGCGACAAGATCCACCGAGCCGCCCGCATTACCCCGCTGATGGAAGCGGGGCGGGTCATCTTCGCATCCCATAGCGCCTGGATGCCTGCGCTTGAGGCCGAACTGCTGGCTTTCCCCCACGCCCGGCACGACGATCAGGTGGATGCCCTGACGCAGGGGTTGTTATGGCTTGAAGAGCGCAACTACAACGAAAGTTACGTTCGCGTTATCTAAACCGAACGGAATGATTGCCTTTCATATTAACTTCTTTTATCTTCAAGTTATACATAAATTATAGCCATCCGGTTGAAAGTGTCCAAAGTCTCCGCCGCCCGCTCTACCAACCTGTTTTTTGAAGATCATAATGTGCTCTCGGAGCTGTATGGCGAGGGGGACGCCCATCTTAAAAAACTGGAAAAACTGTTGAATATCGAAGCCGTCGCCCGGGGGAACATGCTTTCTCTGAGCGGAGCCGAGCGCGACATCGTCCTGGCCGAACAGTTGCTGATGGATTTTTACCAGCGGATCAAAAGCGGGGGAGCATTTACCACGCAGATGTTCGAAGCGGCGCTGCGCATGGCTCCGCCCGTCAATGATGCGGATATCGACGCCAGCGCCCACAAGGGGAAGAAGCGTTACGCCAAGCGGGCCATTCATAGCGATGTCTATATCAAGACGATGCGCAAGACGGTGGAACCGTATTCACACATGCAGGCGAATTATATTCGCAGCCTGTATGACAATGACCTGGTGTTCGCGACGGGGCCTGCCGGAACGGGCAAGACGTTTATCGCGGTCGCCATGGGGGTCTACATGATCATGACCAACAAGGTGGAGCGCATCATCCTGTCCCGCCCCGCCGTGGAAGCTGGCGAAAAGCTCGGTTTCCTGCCCGGAAACCTGAAAGAGAAAATCGACCCGTACCTGCGCCCTCTGTATGACGCGCTGTTCGACATGATGCCGGCCGACAAGGTCAATTTCATGATGGAATCCGGGGCGATCGAAGTGGCGCCGCTCGCGTTCATGCGGGGCCGTACGCTCTCCAATTCCTTTATCATCCTTGACGAAGCCCAGAACACCACCTCGACGCAGATGAAAATGTTCCTGACCCGCCTCGGTGAAAATTCCCGCATGGTGATTACCGGGGACATGTCGCAGGTGGACCTACCGAAGGACGTGAAGTCCGGCCTGCATGACTGCCTGCGCAAAATTACCCATATCGACGGCATTTCCGTGGTCGCTTTTTCCGATACGGATGTGGTGCGTCATGAACTTGTTTCCAAAATCGTCCACGCCTATGACGACTGGGATAAGGGCGTTCGCCCCGAGGATCTCCGCCTCGAACATCAGGCCGCGCCGGATGAGGAGACGGACAGTACGCCCGACGATACGCCATGACCAGCCGCCCTGCCATCGATGCCACTATTGCCGTCAACGATCCCGCGTGGGAGCGGGAGGTCAAGGGCCTGCAGCCGAATATCAGACATGTGGTGGAAGTGACGTTGCGGCATATGTACGCCTCCCTGCCTGAAATGGTCCGCATGTCGGCGGAACCGTTGGGACTGGCTGTCGTTTTTACCGACGATGAGGAAGTGCGGGAACTCAACGCGCAGTTTCGCGGAAAAGATGCCGCGACGAACGTCCTCTCTTTTTCCGCCGATGTGGAAGCCCCCCAGCCGGTCGGCCAGGAAATCGTGCTGGGGGACGTGATCCTTGCCTACGGCGTCGTAGCGGCGGAAGCGGCGGAGCAGGGCAAACCGTTCACGTACCATATGACGCATATGGTTGTACACGGCCTGCTGCATCTGTTAGGGTTCGATCATCTAGACAACGTGCAGGCGGAAACGATGGAACGGCATGAACGCGATATTCTGAAACTGTTCGGAATTCCCGATCCTTATGTCATAACAGCTGCGTCCGCATGAACCGCGCCCTAGGAACGATCTATGCCTGAGAACCCTGCCGACACCGTTTCACCCACCGACTCGCTGCCTGGGCGATTATGGAGTGCGCTGCGCAGTCCGTTCGTCAAGGAAGAGCGCGAACGCAGCGAACTGGAGGACGCGATCGAGGAACACCGGGAGGAGGGTAAGACCATCTCGCCGGAAGAGCGCACCATCCTGCGTAACATGCTGGAAGCGGGGGATTTGACGGTCAGCGACATCATGGTGACGCGCAGCGATATCGTCGCGGTGGATTACGAGATCACGCTCAGCGAGCTGAAGGATATCTTCATGCGCGAGCAGCATACCCGGATGCCGGTGTATATCGGTTCGCTCGACCGGCTGAAAGGGTTCATTCATTTGAAAGACCTGATTCCATCCCTGACCGGCAACGAGCCGTTCGATCTGGATCAGGTACTGAGAGAAATTTATTTCATTTCCCCTTCCATGCGAATCGTCGATCTGCTGGTACAGATGCGTATCTCCGGTCATCATATGGCGATCGTCGTCGACGAATATGGCGGGACGGACGGGCTAGTGACGCTGGAGGACGTGATGGAGGCGCTGGTCGGGGATATACAGGACGAGCATGACGTCGACGATACGGACCATGAATGCAAGCGCATTTCCTCCCACCAGTTCGAGATGGATGCCCGCATCCGTATCGAAGAAGTCCATGAGATCATCGGGGTGGACCTGTTCGACGTGCTGGAGGATGAAGATGATTTTGAAACGCTCGGCGGTTTTATCTTCGCCAGCCTGCACCGCGTGCCGGTCATGGGAGAAGTCATCCCGATCGACGACGTGGGACAGGCGAAAATTCTGGATGCCGACGGGCGCCGTATCAAACGGGTGTTGCTGACGCTCAATTTTACGCCGTTGAAACAGAAAAACACTGCCGTGTAGCACGTTTGCGCTCAGGCGAGCTTGACGTATTCCGCCATCAGTTTCTTGCGTCCCGCTTTCTCAAAGGCAATATCCAGATGATTGCCGCTCGCTTCCAGTACCTGCCCGTAACCGAACTTGGAATGAAAAATGCGCTTTCCCGTCCAGGAATCCGCTGCAGGGGCGGGCATGTATTGCATCCGGCCCGACTCGCGCATGACCTGTTCCATGCGGTGCTGGAAAAGCGACGGCGCAGCGGCCCGCGAGCGGCCGTCCGTGCCTTCCGTCTCTTCGACATGATCCTCCGGGATCTCGCTTAAAAAACGTGAAGGGAGGCAACTCTGCCATTGGTTGTAAATCCGCCGATTGGCGGCATGGGTGATGGTAAGCAGGCGTTTGGCGCGCGTAATGCCCACATACGCCAGCCGGCGCTCCTCTTCAAGCCCGGCGGTACCCTGCTCATCCATGGAGCGTTGATGCGGAAACAGCCCTTCTTCCCAGCCCGAACAGAATACGGCGTCGAACTCCAGCCCTTTGGAGGCGTGGAGCGACATCAGGTTCACCATATCGTCAGACGGGTTGGCTTCCCTGTCCATCACCAGCGACACATGTTCCAGAAATTCGCCGGCGTGGGCAAAATCCTGCAGGGCGCGGAACAATTCCTTCAGGTTTTCCAGTCTGCCGTTTGCTTCCACGGTTTGCTCGAGGCGCCACATTTCCATGTAGTTCGCCTGTTCCAACATATACTCACACAACTCGGCCGGTGGAACGTGCGTGCTCATCTCCTGCCACGCGGCATGTTGGAGAAGCAAAGCGGCCAGTGCGCTGTTCGCTTTTCCTTTCATGCGCCCGGACGCCTGCAGGCGGGTTGCGGATTCAAATAATGAGATATTTTCTACCCTGGCATAGGTATGCAGTTCTTCGAGCGTGGTTTTGCCCACGCCACGCTTCGGTGTGTTGATGATCCTCTCGAACGCCAGATCGTCGCGTGGCTGCATGACAAAGCGCAGGTAGGCGATGGCGTCACGGATTTCGCGGCGCTCGTAAAAACGCAGTCCGCCGATCACACGGTACGGGATGCCCAGCGTTAAAAACCGTTCTTCGAATGCGCGGGTCTGAAAACCGGCCCTCACCAGAATGGCGATATCGTTGAGGGCGGTCTGATCGCGCTGCAGGGATTCGATTTCCTCGCCGACGTAACGCGCTTCCTCCCCGTCATCCCACAGCGATTTGATTCGTATCCTGTTTCCTCCTTTAGCCTCCGTCCAGAGCGTTTTGCCGTGCCGGCTTTCGTTGTGGGCGATAAGGCCCGATGCGGCCGCCAGTATATGTTCGGTGGAACGATAATTCTGTTCCAGACGAATGACCGCCGCTCCTTTGAAATCCTCCTCGAACCGCAGGATATTTCCGACTTCGGCGCCGCGCCAGCCGTAGATGGACTGGTCGTCATCTCCCACGCAGCAGATGTTCCGGTGCGCTATAGCCAGTAGGCGCAGCCACAGGTACTGACCGACGTTGGTATCCTGATATTCATCGACCAGTATGTAGCGGAATTTTTCCGCGTAACGCTGCAGGATGTGCGGCTGTTCCTGAAACAGGGTCAGATTGTGCAACAGCAGATCGCCGAAATCTGTGGCGTTCAGCGTGATGAGGCGGCGCTGGTATATTTCATAGAGCGCGTGGGCTTTTTTAGCATAGTCGCTTTCCAAAAGGTCACCGTTCACTTTGGCGGGCGAAAGTCCCCTGTCTTTCCAGGACTGGATCATACCGAGCATGATTTTGGGTGGGAAACGTTTTTCATCCACTTTGGCATCACCCATCAGGGATTTGAGGAGGCGCAGCTGGTCGTCGGTATCCAGAATGGTGAAATTGCTGTCCAGTCCTATCGCCGAGCCGTCCCGACGCAGAATACGGGCGGCGATCGAATGAAACGTGCCGAGCCACATGCCCGCGGTATCGTTCGCATGGTCACTGCCGGCCTCGCCGAGCAGGCGCTGCACACGATGCACCATTTCCTTTGCGGCCTTGTTGGTGAACGTAACGGCCAGAATCCCGGAAGGATAAGACAGATGGCTGGTGATGATGTGGGCGATGCGGCTGGTCAGCGCCTTGGTTTTCCCCGTCCCCGCGCCTGCAAGTACCAGCACGCCCCCTTCCGTGGTGAGTACCGCTTTCTCCTGCATGTCGTTCAATCCCGCCAGATAAGGCGGTAATGCTAACGGATTAGAAGGGGGATGTCGCACGTATTAATGAATATCCCGCCAGATACGGCGTTTGACCAGATACGTCACGATGGTGGTAACGCCGAGAAAGGCCAGCACTTTCATGCCCATAGCCTTGCGGTGTTCCATTTCCGGTTCGGCGGCCCATTGCAGGAAGTTGACGACATCGTGCGCCATCTGCTCTTTGGTGGCTTTGGTGTTGTCCGTGTAGGTGACGCGGCCATCGCTGAGCGGGGCTGGCATCGCCAGTTTACCCCCGGGAAAATAAGGATTATAATACTGACCTTCCAGCATTTCCATGTCTTTCGGAGGCGTATGCCCATATCCGGTGATCAGGGAAAAAATATAGTTCGGCCCATCGTGGCGCGCTTTGACGATCAGACTGAGATCCGGCGGATAGGCGCCGTGATTCAGTGAGCGGGCCTGTTTTTCGTTGGCGAACGGCGGGGGGAGGGTATCGGAGGGGCGTCCGGGCCGTTCAAACATTTCACCGTCATCGTTCGGGCCGTCCGGAACATTGTAGGAAGCTGCCAGCGTTTTGACTTCGGCTTCCGAGAAGCCGAGGTCCGTCAGATTGCGAAAAGCGATACGTTTCAGGCTATGGCAGGCGGAACATACTTCCTTGTATACCTGAAATCCACGCTGGGCGGCCACCTTATCCACGTGACCGGTCGCCCCTGCAAAAGACCATGGCATTTCCTTTGGATGTTCCGCCTCTACCGCCGCAAAAGCGGAAGTGGACAGCAGGAGAGAGCAAAACAACGCTGCGGTGAATTTCATGTTATGCTCCCACCGTTTTCGTATGCGTGAGTACCGCTTCACCAATGCTGCGGGGCAAGGGCAGCGGTTTTTCGATTTTTCCGACCATCGGCAGGATGACGAGGAAATAAGCGAAGTAGTAAGCGCCGCAGATCTGCGAAGAAACCACATAAATCCCTTCCGCAGGTTTCTGGCCCAGGTAACCGAGCGCGATGCAATCGACCAGGAACAGCCAGAAAAATGGGCGGAACAGGGGGCGGAAATTGCCGCTCCGTACTTTCGATGTATCGAGCCAGGGCAGGAAAAACAGTATCAGGATAGCACCGAACATGCAGAGTACGCCGCCGAGTTTGGATTCGATAATGCCATGATAATAAATTGCACCCTGTTCATGATGAATTACGTAAGTATTCGCGAGGCCGATAACGCCGCCGAGCGTGATCAATCCTGCCAGCCCGAGGATGGCACCGGCGATGAACATTTCCGAACGCAGGTAATTCAGCGGGTTGAAAAGGGAAAGGCGGTGCTTCCGGGCTGCGGCACGGGCGACTTTCAGGCCGAACAGGCCGATCAGGATGCCGGGAATGATCATCGGCGTGTCGAACACGATGGCGCGGAGAATGGCATAGAACGGCAGGAAATACCATTCCGGTACGATATGCGCGGGCGTGACCATCGGGTTGGCGGGCGTGTAGTTATCCGGGTGGCCCAGATAATTCGGGGCGAAAAATACGAAGTAGGAGAAAATCAGGAAAAAAAACGAAAATCCGAAGAAATCCTTCGCCGTGTAATACGGGTGAAAAGGGATTTTATCCTGCGGGCCTTTCGCATCGATACCCAGTGGGTTGTTGGAACCGTGCTGGTGCAGGGCAACGAGGTGAAGGAATACCGCGCCTACCAGTACGAGCGGAAGCAGGTAATGCAGGGCGAAGAACCGGTTGAGCGTCGGGTTTTCCACGGAAAATCCGCCCCACAGCCAGGTGACGATGCTCTCGCCCACGATCGGGAAAGCGGAGAACAGGTTGGTGATGACCGTCGCACCCCAGAAACTCATCTGGCCCCATGGCAGAACGTAGCCCATGAACGCGGAAGCCATCATCAGCAGCAGTATCACGATGCCGAGCCACCATAGGATTTCGCGCGGCGCTTTGTAGGATCCGTAATACAGGCCCCGGAAGATATGGATGAAGACTACGAGAAAAAACATCGAGGCGCCGTTGGCATGCATATAGCGCACCAGCCAGCCATAGTTCACGTCCCGCATGATATGCTCCACGCTGTCGAACGCGTAGGCGGTATGCGGCGTGTAATGCATCGCCAGGAAGACGCCGGTCAGGATCTGCGACAGCAACATGATCCCGGCGATGGAACCGAAGTTCCAGAAGTAGTTGAGGTTGCGAGGCGTCGGGTAGTCCACCAGCGAGTTCTTGAACATGCTGATGACCGGCAGGCGGTAGTCGATCCAGCCTGCTAGGCCCGGTTGTTCTTCGGTTTGCGGAGAGGACATGCTTACCCTATCTTGATTTTGTTGTCGCTGAGGAAGACGTATTCCGGAATATGCAGATTGTTCGGCGCAGGGCCTTTACGCACCCGCCCCGACGTATCGTAATGTGAGCCATGGCACGGGCAGAACCAGCCGTCGAAATCCCCCGCATTGTTGCCGAGAGGTACGCAGCCCAGGTGCGTGCAGACTCCGATCATCACCATCCACTGTTCTTTTCCTTTCTTGACGCGTTCCTCGTCCTTCTGCGGATCGCGCAGCGTGGTGACATCGACTTTGCGCGCCTCGTCGATTTCCTTTTTGCTGCGGTGGCGGATGAAGACCGGTTTGCCGCGCCACATCACACGTATTTCCTGGCCTTCCGCGATATGGGATAAGTCCACTTCCGTGGAAGACATCGCCAGCACGTCCGCCGATGGGTTCATGCTGTCCACGAACGGCCAGATCAGCGCCGCCGCGCCAAGACCACCCATCGCCTGCGCGGAAAGTACAAGGAAATCCCGACGTTTTACGGGTTGTTCACCAGCGGTCTGCGGTTTAGTCTCAAGCATGGCGGTTTTTCACGTGGATGTTATTTTCAAGCGTACTCGTAATACAAAGTCAGGGTAAATTGCAAGCGGTTCGTCTCTGTAAGTGCCGTTCGTTATTTAACAAGCTAAACAGGCTTACCTTGCGGCAACATTCGTCCATTCGAAAGGCATAAGAAATATGACGTTTAATTACTAGAGCCTTTATTATTTAATTTTTAAAGGGGATTAGGGAGTCATGGATGGATCTGAAAATTAAGGCGATTGATCGCATCCAGCGATTCCTCCCGGATTTCAGCCGGCTGAAGGTCGCCTAACCGGAATTCACCGTAAGCGAGCCGGACGAGCCGGTTGACGGGATGGTCGAAATGCTCGAACATCCGCCGTATTTCCCGGTTCTTGCCTTCATGAATCGAGATGTGGAGCCAGCAGTTGCGCCCTTTGTCATTCGCCTCCAGTTCTATTTCGGCAGGGCGGTAGGAAACACCGTCGATGGTCAGGCCCGAGCGTATCTGCTGCAGAACGGCCTCGGTCGGCTGACCGTATATCCTTGCGCGATACGTCCGTTTGAGGCCTGTGGAGGGCAGTTCGAGAAAGCGGGCCAGTTCGCCGCTGTTCGTCAGCAGCAGTAATCCCTCGCTGGCGACATCCAGCCTGCCGACGGAAATGACACGGCCCATTTTTCTGGGCAGGGCGTCGAACACCGTCGGGCGGTTTTGCGGGTCACGGTGGGTGCAGACCAGTCCGACCGGTTTGTAATAGCGCCACAGCCGGATGATTTCCTTGCGTGAGAGAGGTTTTCCGTCTAGGGCCACCCGGTCGCTTTCGGTAATCTTCAGGGCAGGGGTGTCTGCCGTAATGCCGTTGACGCTTATTCGCCCCTCGGCAATCACCGCCTCCGCCTGCCGGCGTGACGCGACGCCGCAATCCGCCAGAAATTTGTTTAATCGTGTCTCCATCGTTCGATACATAAAACGTATGGATTCACAGCGCAAGCGTATCAGTAAGATTGCATTTTTATGAAAGAGGCTTATGTTCTGTTACAGCATTACACATGAAAGACCGGAGATTGATATATGAGCACATCGTCAAATGCGGCGGATTCCCAAGAGAACGGACAGAAGCCAGCTCTCGCCGAAGGTGAGAAGGACGCGATGGCCTCACTGGCGGAAGCTTTCAAGCAAGCGGGAGCCATGGCAGCCGAGGATCATTCCACCGAAGGACAACTGGAAGCGCTGGAGGCAAAAATCGCCGAATACCATGACGCTGCGCTGCGCGGGGCGGCGGAACTGGAAAATACCCGCAAACGTGCCGAACGTGAAAAGCAGGAGGCTTCCAAGTACGCGATTTCCGGATTCGCGCGCGACCTGGTCAGCGTCTATGAGAATCTCTCCCGCGCCAGCGGCAGTATTCCCTTGGAATCCCGTGCGACGGATACCCATCTCAATACCCTGGCAACCGGGGTGGACATGACGCTCGGGGAACTGGCCCGCGTGTTTGAAAAGCATCAGATCCAGCGCATCGATCCCGCCGGCCAGCCGTTCGACCATAATTTCCATCAGGCAATGATGAAGATCGAAACGGCGGACTATCCGGAGGGCACCGTCGTGCAGGTGATGCAGGCCGCCTACGTGATGCATGACCGTCTGTTGCAGCCGGCATTCGTCGGCGTGGCGACCGCTCCTTCGGCTTCCACCGCTGCTGCAGGCGGTGCTTCGCATCATGTCGATACGAAAGCTTAAGCGTCTCTACCAGTCCGATTTCGCGTTCCGCCAGGACACCACCCTGGCGTACCTTCCCCTTGTCATCGCTTTTTTAACGGTACTCAGCGTCTGCATGACCCACAGCGCTGCATACATCAAGCATGTCACGCTTTCGGGGTCCGAAGCCTTGCAGCAGCGGCTGCACCTGCACCTGCCCAACGATGTCAGCGAGGTGACCATCAAACAGCTTTACGGTGAACTCGCCAAGGTGGACGGCATCGAATCGGTGGATCGCATTTCAACGAAGGAGATGCGCGGGTTTCTGGGCTCATGGCTGGGAACCGACGGCAAGCTGGCGGACGATTTCCCCTTGCCGGTCATTCTGGACATCACCCTGCATCCGGAAGCGCCCCGCCTCAAGGTGCAGCGGATCATTCAAAGCTACCTGAACCAGCATGTCGACGGCGCCCTGCTGGAGAGTTATGATGACAGCATCGCCGCGTTCAACCAGTCCAGCCGGCTGGTCAAAACGGGGATCTACATTCTCGGCTTCGTCGTGATGATTTCCACCACGCTGATCGTGGTGATCGTCAGCCGCATCAATCTGGGAATCCATAAGCGGCATATCGAGATATTGCACGACCTCGGCGCCAGTGACGCCTATATCAATCGCCAGTTCATCAAACGCAGCGCCGCCATTTCGCTTCAGGGAGTCGTACTCGGCACGCTGGTATCCATCGGTTTTATCGAATTTGTCAAATCCCGCTTCGACGCGGCGTTTTTTTCCGGTGAGGGGGGGGAATTGAGCGCTATCTGGATCTATTACATCATCAATCCGGCCATGTTGATGATTCTGGTGCTGGTGGCCTCCTGGGTGAGTATCGAGGCGCAACTGAAGAAAATGCATTAATAAATTCAATACCGCCGTATCGTTTTTTTATGATAGCCGGTGTTATTTTTCCTTCAGTTCATTATTTCATTTTCACCGGAGATATCTTTATGCGTTCCGAGCAATCATCACTTCAGGGTAAAAAAGTCGCGTTTCTGTTAACGGACGGTTTTGAGCAGGTTGAGTTTACCCGTCCCTGGGAAGAAATTAAGAAAGCCGGTGCGCAGACGGTGCTTGTTTCCATCAAGTCCGGCAGCGTACAAGGATATCACCATCACGATAAAGCCGACCAGTTCCTGTCGATGTGGAGGTTACCGGCGTAAGCGCCGGCGAATTCGATGCGCTGGTGCTGCCGGGCGGCGCGATTAATCCCGATACTCTGCGTATGGATAAGGACGCGGTCGCTTTCGTGAAGGAATTCTTCCATCAGAAAAAACCGGTGGCGGCTATCTGTCACGGTCCCGTGATGCTGGTCGAAGCCAACGTGGTCAACGGTAAGAAACTGACATCCTGGCCGAGCGTGATGACGGATCTCATCAACGCGGGAGCGCTTTGGGTGGATGAAGAAGTGGTGGTGGATGAGGGGCTGGTCACCAGCCGCAAACCTGATGATCTGGATGCTTTCTGTGCGCGTGCCATTGAAGAAATCGCCGAAGGTAAGCATGAAGGACGTGCGGCAGACGCTGCCTGATTGGGTATTTCTAAGTTCCCGGGAGATGGGGCGGTTTTATTAAACACGTAATGTTTGACTTGATGAAGCTTGCCTGCCGATAGCGCAGGCGAGCGCCCCTTCATCAGCATGTGTCACACCGGCGATCTGCAATTTGTGGCTGATGCCTTCCAATGCGGTTTTCATTTCATTTGATAACTCGGCATGTTTAGCCTCTTTCGGTTTGCCGTCTATGCGGTCTGCGGCATTCTGAATACGCGTTTCCAACGTTTTGGGATCGGCGTCTTCCAAAGGAAATAAATTGAACGGCATGATACCGGTATCCGTTCTCAATAAAAACCTGTTCTCGTCCCTGTTGAATTTTTCAATGGTAGATCGGTCTTTTGCTAAGATTTCCGGCTCCTTATCTCCCTTATACTGGCTGGCGTCATACATTAACACGTTTTCCTGCCCAAAACGTTTTTCCAAGGTTGAGGAAAAGCGGTTTTTGATTTGTTCGGCAGTAGCATTTTCTGAAATATCCATCAGACCGGACAGGTGATCCCTGCCTACTATGGCAATCACGAAAGGCGGTTTGTCGGAGTTTGCCAGAGGCCCGGCAGCTGAGGCGATATTTTTTTTCATCGCCGCTTCGCGTGACTCATTAACATCGACTATTCTGTTATTGGAAATCGAAGCGTCTGCCATCGTTAAATAAGAATCAACCGCCACTATTTGTATGTGATGCGTCATTGCATAATGTATGGCATGGAGAGCGCCCATATTTTTAAGTTGCAGAGTATCATCAAGCGCTGCGGATGGTGAGGGGGCATTTAACCAATCAGGATTATGCTTGAAATTATTTATCACTATATCCAGCGCGTCTTGAGGAAGCTCGATCGCCAATACTACGTTCTTCTCGCCCATCCGGCGTGATGCCGCCTCCAGTGCGGATAGCTCGACATTGCCGGAAGCGGCGTAGGTATGGGTTTCACCGATCACGATAAGATGCGGGGCGTTGGGCGAATTGTCCACCAGCTGATTCACATCGTGTGATACATCCTTATAGATATTATCTGTCTGGTTTTGAAACGGGTCGGGCAGACTCATTATAATCTCTCGCTTATTTCTTACCATATCAAAATTTTATATAAAAATAAACATTTTTATAATATTAATTAAAATATCCGTCATATTATCGAAGAATAGCGAGAGTTGAAAAACCGGTTGATGCTGCTATAAGCCTTGCCTGATGGCCATACATTTACGCATCGGTTCCCGAAGATCCCGCCTTGCCCAGCGGCAGGCGCAGCTATGCGCGGAAGCTATCGCACCCTACCTGCCTGAAGGTTCCACGACACAAATAAAAATTTTCCAAACGACCGGGGATGCCTATCTTTCCGGAGCGATTTCGGATATCGGGAACAAAGGGCTATTTACCAAGGAAATCGAGCAGGCGTTGATCGACGGTGAGGTGGATATCGCAGTGCATTCCATGAAAGACGTGGCAACCGTATTGCCTTCGCGCCTCATCATTCCCGCCATGCTGGCGCGTGACGATCCCCGTGACGTCCTGCTTTGCGCGCACGCGGCTTCCATCGAAGCGATTCCTTACGGCGCGACGGTGGGTACCTCATCGCTGCGCCGCAAGATACAGGTGAAACACCTGCGTCCGGATCTGCAGGTGGTGGGGTATCGCGGTAATCTGGACAGGCGCATCGTACGGCTGGAGTCGGGCATCGTTGACGCAACCCTGCTTGCCGCGGCAGGTCTTGACCGGCTCAACATGGCGCTGGACTATGCGCATATCATTCCCCTTTCCGTTATGCTCCCCGCGGTCGCGCAAGGGGCGATCGGGCTGCAGTGCCGCACCAACGATACGGCCATGCAGGAGCTGCTGCTTCAGGCCAACGATGCCGAAACGTTTCTCTGCGTAAACGCCGAGCGTTCCATGCTACGGGCACTGGACGGTTCCTGCCGTACACCCATCGCCGGATACGCCGTGGTGAATGATGGGGTGATGACGCTGGAAGGCATGCTGGCGGACGAGGAGGGAACCCTCCTTATACAGGATAAGCTTCAGGCACCCCTCGAGGATGCGTTGGCGCTCGGAAAGGAACTGGCGGAGCATCTGCAACGGCAATTCGCGACGTCTCACGTTCCATTGCTTTCGGAACGTGGACTCATTTAACTGTTCGCAGCTAAGTCTAGCCTGCCGTTTCGACATAAGCATCCTGGAATGATTCACTCTGTAACAGATCATTAACACGCACGCGCTATACTTCAAAAAAACCAGAGAGCCCATCCGATGAACCATATTCTCGTTACCCGTCCGGAACCACAGGCGGAACTTACCGCGCTGGCGCTCAAGGAAGCGGGTTTCGAGGTCATCATCGCGCCTGCTATCAGCCTGAGGGCTTTGCCGGATGTGTCTACCCAGGTGAAGGCGCTGAACCATCAGGCCGACGGCGTCATCGTGACCAGTCAGTTCGCCCTGCAGGTACTGGACAGCAACGGTCTGGAACGTGACGTGCCACTGTATGTCACCGGAAAGGCCCTCTATACTATGGCCATGGATTACGGGTTCACGCTGGTGCGTTACGCGGAAGGGAACGCCCACAGTCTGCTTACCTGGCTGATAGCGCAGCCGGAGCTGAAACGCCAGCTGCTGACGGTGGCGCACGGCAGCCATATCGCCCTCGATATGGCGACCGCCCTGCAGGATGCCGGGTTTCGCATCCGCCGGCAGGCGCTGTATCATTCCCGTACTACGCGCTCCCTCCCTCCTGAGGCGATCACGGCGTTGAAACAGAATAAAGTGAGCGCCGCGCTGTTTTATTCCGCGTTTACCGCGCGGAGTTTCATGAACCTTATCGAAGAGGTGGGACTGCGTGAGCAGTTGAAGGGCATCACCGCCATCGGCATCAGTGAGAACGTTCTGGAAGCGTTGCCGAAATCATCGTGGAGGGCAAAATTATGCACCTATTCGCCCGTCATATCCGAGGTCATACACACGCTGCATTCCGTGGCGGACCATGCGTGTGTCTGATGTGCTTTCGCTATTGAATGAAAAGAAAGGATATGATATTTAAATCAGTATGAATGACAAGGATATTTCTTCGAAAAACGTTTATTTATTCGGGGATACCGATCATGCGAATCCTTCGGTGAAAAAAGAAATCGCTTCACGGCTCGGTTCTTTGCGCGAGCAGAGATATACCACTCTCGCGGTGGAAGTGGATTCTGAAAAACAGGCGCTTGTCGATGACTTACTGCACAATCCCCCGGCTGATGATCAGATGTTCACGGCGTATGTCAGAGACGTGCTGAAGCTCCATAATTTCGAAGGGATGACAAGCTTGCTCCGTGAGGCGAGCCGGCAGGGAATGCGTGTCGCCTGTATTGATGAAAAAAGCTCCGGTGAAGTGCTTTCGGCGGCATACCCGGAGTTTCGTTCCCGGCGTGACGCGTTCGATATTTTATTCCATACCGGAGGCGATGCCGCCGAACAGGAAGAGCTGCGCGTATTCAGAGGAAACGATCCGGGAGGTTTCGACCGCTACATGGAAGCGTACGGAAAATGGAAAGAAATACGCTCGGAAGCGGATTGTGGCATGGCGGAGCGTCTGGCGTCACTGGTGGATCAGGGGGAAAGAGTCGTCGCGGTTCTCGGACAATCTCATTTGGCGCGATTGCGGGGCGTTCCCTTTTATCTGGTGGAGCGCGGCATTGTCGCCGATCGCGAAGACGTGTATGTTGACCGACGGGCCTACGATGCGTTTTATGCGCGCGGCATGGATGGAGAGGAATTAAAAACCGTTCCCGCTCATGCGTATTTCATAAAAGAAAAGGAAACGGTCAATCTGCCCGCGCCGCCTTTCCATTTTATCGTGAAGGTAGAAGATCATGCGCACGTCCATGAGCGTTCGCAGCCGATGGCCGGCGCTAACCTGTAGTCGGGACGCGGCGGAATTCACAAACGACTTGTAAGCGGGCCATGCTTCTGATAGCGTCCCATCTGAGTCCTATTTATTTTTACAGAATTATTCAATCTCAAGGGGTTGCACATGCCGTTACCGTGCCGTACTTCACGCTTGCTCTGCGTTTGCCTAAGCGTTCTGATCCTGTTCGCTGCCGCTCCGGCAAGAGCGGAGAAGAAATTCATCTCTTTCGGCACGGCAGGGGTGACAGGGGTATATTATCCGGTAGCGGGGACGATCTGCCGCCTCGTCAATCGTCAGGCGAGAGAACACGGCATCCGCTGCGCCGTCGAATCTACCGGCGGATCGATCGATAACCTGAACGCCATTCGCCGCGGCGAGCTGGATCTGGCGTTCGTGCAGTCCGACTGGCATTATAACGCTTACGTCGGGGAAGGGCTTTTCGCGCAGGCCGGGCCGGACAAGAACCTGCGGTCGCTTTTTTCACTGCACAGTGAGGCGCTCACCATCATCGCCCGTTCGGATTCCGGGATACGTACGCTGAACGATCTGAAGGGCAAACGTTTCAACATCGGAAACGCGGGTTCCGGCACGCGCTCCACGATGGAGGAACTGCTGCATCAGATGAACTGGAATACCGATTCCTTCAACATCTCCTCCAATTTCCGCGCTTCCGAACAGGCGCAGAAGCTTTGTGACGGGAAGATCGACGCGTTCGCGTTCAATACCGGGCATCCCAATGGGGCCATACAGGAAGTGACGTCTACCTGTAACGCCCGGATCGTGCCGGTAACGGGTGATGCGGTCAGCGCTCTGGTTAAAAAATATCCCTATTATGCGCTGGCCACCATTCCCGGAGGAATGTACGCGAATAATCCAAAAGACATCGCCACGTACGGCGTAAAAGCCACGGTGGTCTCCTCGACGCTGGTGGATGAGGAGCTGGTCTATCAGGTGGTAAAAGCCGTTTTCGACAATTTCGACAATTTCAAGACTACGCATCCCATTCTCTCCAACCTGAGCAAAGACCGGATGATCGTCAACGGATTGACCGCTCCCCTGCATGAAGGCGCCAAGCGTTACTACACGGAAACGGGATTGCTGAAACAATAATGACAGCAGCACAGACCATTAGCGTCGGTGATCTACGCATCGCCGGTCACCTGCCTTTCGTACTGATTGCCGGGCCTTGTCAGATGGAGAGCCGGGACCATGCGATGATGGTGGCTGAGCGTTTGAAAGTCATCACCGAGTCGCTCGGAATCGGACTGATTTATAAAACCTCCTTTGACAAGGCGAACCGTTCCAGCATTTCCGCGGCCCGCGGATTCGGGCTGGAGGCGGCGAAAGCGGTGTTCGCCGAAATACGTACCACGTTCGGCTGTCCGGTGTTGACGGACGTCCATACGGAAGCGCATTGCGCCAATGTGGCCGAAGTGGTGGATATCCTGCAGATCCCCGCCTTTCTCTGCCGTCAGACGGACCTGCTGCTCGCGGCGGCGAAGACGGGCAGGGTGGTGAACGTCAAGAAAGGACAGTTCTTGGCGCCGTGGGACGTGAAAAATATCGCCGATAAACTGCGGCATGGCGGCTGCGAGCGGATCATGCTGACCGAGCGCGGCGCATCGTTCGGGTATAATACGCTGGTAAGCGACATGCGTTCGCTTAAAATCATGGCGGACCAGACGGGATGTCCCGTCGTATTCGATGCGACCCATTCCGTCCAGCAGCCCGGCGGCCTCGGCGGCGCATCCGGTGGCCAGCGGGAGTTCGTGCCGCTTCTGGCAAGGGCGGCGGTGGCGGTGGGAGTGGCGGCGTTGTTCATGGAAACCCATCCTGATCCCGATAACGCTCCGAGTGACGGGCCGTGCATGATTCCACTGCACGAGATGGAAGGGCTGCTTGCACAATTACAGCGGCTGGATACGGTCGCTAAAAATATTTAATTCCTGTTTTTGCGTAATTCAGGCCTATTTAAATCAGGCCTTGCGTAAATCAGGGAATTTCAACACCAGGGTGGCCCAGCGGTTACGCACGATCCTCTTTTCCAGAGCCAGTCCCGCCAGCGTGTAACGCGCCAGCACGAATGCGATGTCACGCGCATAAAAACCTGACAAAATCACTCGTCCCTGCGGGTTTAGACGATGTGCCACATGTACCGCCATATCCCGCACCGGACGGGCGAGAATATTGGCGATGATGACGTCGTAAGGGCCGGCGCGGTTAATCGCAGGATCACGAAACCCTTCCGAGCATAAAGCTGTCGTCTGGGCCGACAGGCGATTGCGCCTGATGTTTTCCCTTGCCACGCGCACGGCGACCGCGTCGTTATCGACCGCCAGCATCCGGCAGGGCTGCAGTTTGGCGGCGGCCATGCCTAAAATCGCCGTACCGCATCCCATATCCAGCACCCGCCGCATGGTCCGCTTTCTGGCGATGTACTCCAGTGCCAGCAGGCAACCGGACGTCGTGCCATGTTCACCGGTGCCGAACGCGGCGGCCGCGTCCAGCCGGAGCAGGATTTTTCCATGTGGTAAATCATCGTCGGTATGGTGCGATCCGAGTATCGCGAACGGCCCGATAATCTGGGGGCGAATCGCTTTTTGCGTTTCCAGCACCCAGTTTTTCTCTATCACCGGCTCCGCATGAATTTCATGGAGGGAAATGCCAGTAGCGAGTTCCACCGCCGCCAAGTCGGCGTGCAGGCGCGTCGATGCCGGTGGTTCTTCTGTATAGAGAGAAACCGTGCAGTTGCCGTCCAGCACATCCGCACCGACGCTGACGACACCGTCCAGGGATGAAAACGCTTCCAGCAGCGCGTCGGTCACGCTTGCAGCGCGCATATGCCAGACATACAGACGAGGTGGTTGCGCGAAGGGATTATCATTCCGGATCATAAAGGGATATTTAACATTAGAGTGCGATTCTGCAATCCTTTAGATTGTCATTCCAAGAAAAAATGACAATAACATTCTATGCGACTACTGATCGAATTTGCTGAGGAGCTACGTTTATGACCCCTGCCTCTACCGCCCGTATTGTTCCTGCCAATGCATCCTTGCAGTATGTCTACCGTTTCGGGGACGGGAAGGCGGAAGGAAGCGCGCAGATGAAGAATCTGCTGGGAGGCAAAGGGGCGAATCTCGCGGAAATGTCGGCGCTGGGTCTGGCAGTGCCTCCCGGGTTTACGCTCACGACGGAGGTCTGCACCACCTATTACAGTCAGCGAAAAACCCTTCCCGAAGGATTGAGGGAGCAGGTGACGGAAGGATTGTCCCATATCGAAGAAGTGGCGGGCGCGGCTTTCGGCGATGCGGCGAACCCGCTGCTGGTATCGGTGCGTTCTGGGGCGCGGGCGTCCATGCCGGGGATGATGGATACCGTACTCAATCTCGGCTTAAATGACGCTACTGTGGAGGGGCTGGCGGCACGGACAAAGAATCCGCGTTTCGCGTATGACAGTTACCGCCGTTTCATCCAGATGTACTCGGACGTGGTCCTGGGAATCGACCATTATTATTTCGAGGAACTGCTGGAATCACTGAAACTGGATCGTGGGTACCTGCTGGATACGGAAATGGACGCGGATGATCTGCGTGAGCTGGTCTCACAGTATAAGGAGCGGGTGGAACAGACGTTCGGAGCGCCTTTTCCGCAGGACGTCCACGTGCAGCTATGGGGGGCGATTGTCGCGGTGTTCGATTCCTGGATGAACAAGCGGGCCATTACCTACCGCGAGATGAGCAATATTCCTGAGAGCTGGGGAACGGCGGTGACCGTGCAGGCGATGGTGTTCGGCAATATGGGAGAGGATTGCGCGACCGGCGTGGCGTTCACCCGCGACCCTTCCACCGGAGAGCGCGTGTATTACGGGGAATATCTGGTCAATGCGCAGGGAGAGGATGTGGTGGCAGGTATCCGTACCCCGCAGGCGTTGACCATTCAGGCGAAGGCTCCGGATGACGAACTGCCGTCCATGGAAGAGGTGATGCCCGATGTTTACGTTCAGCTGGTGCAGACGTTCGCCCTGCTGGAAGGGCATTACCGCGACATGCAGGACATCGAATTCACGGTGCAGAACCGCAAGTTATGGGTATTGCAGACCCGTTCGGGCAAGCGCACGGCGGCGGCAGCGATAAAAATCGCGGTGGATATGGTGACGGAGGGGGTGATCACCCAGCGTGAAGCATTGCTCCGCGTGGAACCGCTGATACTCGATCAGCTGCTTCATCCGACGCTCGATCCGAAGGCGCACCGTTCCGTCGTAACGAAGGGATTACCCGCTTCCCCCGGCGCGGCATCGGGACGCATCGTGTTTTCGGCGGAGGATGCCGACCATCGATTGCGGCAGGGAGAGAAGGTCCTGCTGGTTCGCCTGGAGACCAGCCCCGACGATATTCACGGCATGCATGTTTCGGAAGGTATCCTGACGGCGCGGGGCGGGATGACCTCCCATGCCGCGGTGGTGGCGCGGGGAATGGGCAAGCCCTGTGTTTCCGGGGCTTCCGCGCTGCAGATCGACTACGCCGCGAAAACGCTTCGCATCGGCTCCCACCTGTTTCAGGAAGGGGATATCATGACGATCGACGGTTCGACGGGGGAGGTGATCGCGGGAGAGATGCCGACGGTACAGCCCGACCTTTCAGGAGATTTCGCCGCGCTGATGGAATGGGCGGATGTGGTACGAACCCTGAAGATACGCGCCAATGCGGACAACTCCGATGATGCGCAGGAAGCGCGGCGCTTCGGAGCGGAAGGCATTGGCCTGTGCCGCACCGAGCATATGTTTTTTGATAAGGCAAGAATCATTGCCATGCGCGAGATGATCGTGGCGGAAGGAAAGGAAGAGCGGGAAGCGGCGCTTGCCAAAGTGCTGCCGATGCAGCGGGAGGATTTCACCGGGTTGTTCCGGATTATGGAAGGCCTGCCGGTGACCATCCGGCTGCTCGATCCACCGCTGCATGAGTTTCTTCCCCATAGCGAGAAAGAAATGCAGGATGTGGCGAATGCGACGGGCGTCAGCTTACGCAAAGTGAAGGAACGGGCGGAGGCATTGAAGGAATCCAATCCCATGCTCGGCCATCGCGGCTGCCGGCTCGGGATTACCTATCCGGAAATTTACGCCATGCAGGCAAGAGCGATTTTCGAAGCGGCGCTTGACGCATCGGAAGGAAAGGAAGCCCCCATTATCCCTGAGATCATGATTCCCCTGGTGGCTACAAAAGCGGAGCTGGAGCGGATGAAACATCTGGTCGACGCCGAAGCGGCCGCCGTGTTTTCGGAAAAAGGCAAGACGCTGGACTATCTGGTCGGTACGATGATCGAGCTGCCGCGCGCGGCGCTCCGTGCCGGTGAAATCGCCGAAGCCGCCGCGTTTTTCAGCTTCGGCACCAATGACCTGACGCAGACCACGTTCGGTATTTCACGCGACGATTCCGTCCATTTTTTCGGGCATTACAAAAAACTGGGAATTTTCGAGCAGGACCCTTTCGTCACGCTGGACGTGGACGGGGTAGGGGAATTGATCAGGATCGCCATAGAGCGAGGGAAGGCCAGCCGCCCCGGCCTCAAACTGGGCATCTGCGGGGAGCATGGAGGCGACCCTGCCTCGATCCTGTTCTGCGCGCGGATCGGTCTGGATTACGTGTCGTGTTCGCCTTATCGCGTGCCCATCGCCCGGCTGGCGGCGGCGCAGGCGGCGCTTCTGCAGGAATAAGGACATGGAAGAGTTACTGTTACATATCGTTCTGAAGCTCGGATATTTCGGAATTTTCATCGCCACGTTCATCGAAAGCACTTTCGTGCCCGTGCCTTCCGAGGTGACCATGATCCCTGCAGGGATGCTGGTAGCGAAAGAGGAGATGTCTTTTCTGCCCGACCTCGCAAGTTCCACGCTCGGGGTGATAGGCGGCTCCTGTTTCAATTTCTGGATCGGGCTCCGTTTCGGCAGAAGGTTGCTGGATCGTTACGGCAAATATATCTTCATCCAGTCCGAGTTCCTGCTTAAAACGGAACGGTTCTTCGGGAATTACGGCAAGATGGCGGTATTCGCCGGAAGGATACTGCCCGGCGTGAAACATTACATCGCGTTCGCGGCAGGCATCGCGAGAATGAAGTTTTCCCATTTCATGATCAATACCAGCGCGGGCGGGCTCGTCTGGATGTGGCTGCTGCTGGAAGTGGGGCGTATGGCGGCGAAGAACGCCGCGAATGAAAACGCCACCATCGGCGGCTTCGAAACCATTCTTATCGGAATCGTCGGAATGACGCTTGTCACCTGGATCATCAAGAAAAATGATGAAACGTAAAGGATGACGGCGGTTTACCCAAAAAATCATCATAGCGGGTGCGTTTGACCAGACTTGTCGGCATTCTTAATCTTACGCCTGATTCCTTTTCGGACGGAGGGAAATATGATGCTCCTGCCGCTGCTTACGATCATGCGCAGACTTTGATCGCGCAAGGGGCGGACGTCCTGGATATCGGTGCGGAATCCACCCGTCCGCGCGCCGTGCCGATCGCACCGGAAGAGGAATGGAGCCGGTTGTCGCCGGTGCTGGCGGATATCGTGACCCTTGCCCGTCAGCATAAGATATTGGTGAGCCTCGATACGCGCCATGCGCAGACGGTCGAAAAAGCGCTTCACGCCGGGGTGGACTGGATCAACGACGTATCGGGCGGTGCATCTCCCGCCTTGTTGAAAGCGGTAGCACAAGCGGATGCAGGGTATGTCGCGACGCATTCGCTCGGCGTTCCCGCCGATCCCTCCGTCATCCTGTCTCAGGACCGACCGGCTATCGCCCAGGTGATGGAAGATCTGACGCTATTGCTTGAAAAAATGGAAAAAGCGGGTATCGGCCGCAACCGTGTCATTCTCGATGCGGGCCTTGGGTTCGGTAAAGATGCCAGGCAGTCGTTAAGCCTGCTTTGGGATATGCCGAAACTGGCGGCTCTCGGTTGTCCGGTTCTTGTCGGACATTCGCGTAAATCCTTTTTATCGCTGATTTCCGCAGAAACCCATGACCGGGACATATTGACCCTGCTTGCCTCCTCATACCTGATGCAGTGCGGCATGGATTACCTCCGCGTGCATGATGTGCGCTCTCATGTCACACTGCGCACAGGCTTATCGGCGCAATCCCCCGTTTTCCGTCTTTTTTCTTAGGAATATGGTGCTACATTCCGTTTAATTCTCACGATAACGATGTTCGGTAATGGAAGGAGTGGCGTGCTTTTCTGGTTCTGGCGACACATGTTTTTTCCTGCTTCCGCATCCGGGGACATCTCCGCTGCGCTTCCATCGCATCATTCCGCTCCACCCATGGCGGCGGACACCGACGCGAGTGTTCGGGCCCTGTTGGATAACCGTTTTTTGCTGACGCTGGATCACGAGGGGTGGGTGCAGCGGGTGGAGGGCGTCGTTCCGCATACTTTGGATATCGAACCGGCACAGCTGGGGCGAATCAGCCTCGTTTCCCTGCTTCATGCCACGCATCGCCCGATGTTCACATTCCCTACGAAAACGATGGACGCTTCGGTGCAGAGGCGGGTGCAGCTGCGTCACCGCAGCGGTGAGTACGGGTGGTACAGCCTGACTTACCATCCTCATGCGGAGGGAGCATTAGTGGTGCTGGAACCGGTCAACAACCTCGTGGAAGCAGAGCGCAATCTCCGCAAGGCACAGGTGGAAGCGGAACACAGCATGCGGGAGAGGGGAGAGTTCCTGCGCCATATGAGTCATGAACTCCGCACTCCCTTGAACGCCATACTCGGCTTCGCCGAGATGATGGAGCAGGGGGTGTTCGGCAGTATCGACAATGAAGTCTACAGCGAATATCTGGGACTGATCCGGGCCAGCGGGGAAGATCTGCTGACGAAAATCGTCGATCTGATGGATCTCTCCGCTATCGGCGCCCATCACGTCACGCTGCAGGAGATGGAAATGAATCTGGCGGAAGTGGTGCAGGCGGCGCTGGAGCGCCTGCAGAAAGTGGCGATCGACGCGGAAATCACCTTATCCGCGCCGGAGCTTCTGCGAACGGTTTCGTTTAAAGGTGATGCGCGTATTTTACGCAAAGCGCTCAACCACATCATCCTCAACGGTATCGAACATACCGGTGTGGGCGGAAAAGTCGAAGTCAGCCTGCAGGAAAGAGAGGATGGAAGCTGCCGGTTATGCGTGCAGGATAACGGGCGGGGTATCCAGCCGTCGCAGTTAAAAGCGCTGCGCCATGCGCTGAAAGACGAAACCAGTCTCTACAGCCATGTCGAAGCGTATCGTCCGATGGGATTGGGGCTGACTCTGGCGAAGGAATATCTCGCGCTGCACGGTGGATATGTGGAGATCGAAACCAGTCGCCCGCGGCAGGGCACCACCGTTTCACTGGTTCTGCCTGCCGGGAGAATCTTTTCATCATCCACACCTGCCTACGCTGAAACTCCGCACCTGCGACTTGCTACCTAAGACTTGATAGTTTCTGGATTTCTGGTATTTCTGTGTCTGGATTCTCTTGCTTACACGTCTGGAAGGTTACTCTTGTCTTCACCCTCACTGGCTAACGACATCGTTAATACGCAATATTTCAGAAATAAACTGAAAAACGTCTGTATTTCGGGAGAAGAAGTGCTGCCTATCGTTGAAGGCGGCAAAGGGATTGGCGCGACGAATGGGGTCAGCGCCGGTGCATTCGCTCTCGCAGGGGCGGTCGGAACCTTTTCCGGCGTCAATCCCGAGCGTTACGACGAAGAAGGCCATCCTATCCCTTATACATATCACGGGACGACCCGCCGGGAACGTCACGAGGAACTGGTGGCCATGAGCACCGACGGGTCCGTCCAGCAGGCGAAACTCGCTTATGAACAAGCCGGCGGAAATGGCCGTATCCATATGAACGTCCTGTGGGAAATGGGTGGGGCTGAACGGATACTGCAGGAGACGCTGGAGCGGGCGGGGCAGTATATCCACGGTATTACCTGCGGGGCGGGGATGCCTTACCGCCTCGGCGACATTGCCGCCCATTACAAAGTGTATTATCACCCGATCGTTTCCTCCATGCGGGCGTTCCGGGCATTGTGGAAACGTTCCTATTCCAAAAGCCGCGAATGGCTGGGTGGCGTGGTGTATGAAGATCCGTGGCTGGCTGGCGGTCATAACGGCCTGTCCAACGGTGAGGATCCGAACCTGCCGCAGGATCCGTATCCCCGAGTCGCGGAAATCCGTACCTTCATGAACGAGGCAGGGTTGCAGCACGTCCCGATCATCATGGCGGGGGGGGCATGGTATCTGCGGGACTGGGAACACTGGCTGGATAATCCGGAGATCGGCGCGATCGCCTTTCAGTTCGGCACGCGCCCTCTGCTGACCCAGGAAAGTCCTATTCCGGAAGTGTGGAAGCAACGTCTCCTTACCCTGAAGCCGGGCGATGTGTTCCTGAACCGTTTCAGCCCTACCGGGTTTTATTCTTCGGCGGTCAACAATTCCTTCATTAAAGAACTGCGCGGCCGGGAAGAGCGGCAGATGCCGTTTACCACCGCTGCGGACAGCCAGCATACGGAAACGCTCCTGTTCGGTCCCCGGCAACGTTCTGTGTATGTCAGTGCCGAAGATTATGCGAGGGCACAGTGCTATCTCGGTGAAGGCTACAGCGAGTTGATGAAAACGCCCGACGAAACGATTATTTTCGTGGAACCGGAACGGGCCGGGACCATTCATCAGGATCAGGTGGACTGCATGGGCTGCCTCAGCCATTGCCGTTTCAGCAACTGGCGCGATCATGACGATTTCACCACCGGCAAGAAAGCCGATCCACGCAGTTTCTGTATCCAAAAAACGTTGAGGGATATCGTCCATGGTGCAAGCCTGGAGCATAACCTGATGTTTTCAGGGCATAATGCGTATAAATTCGCACAGGATCCTTTTTATCAGGGCGGGTTTATTCCGACGGTCGCGCAACTGGTCGAGCGCATTCGCAATGGTGAATAAGGGTTGTGGCGTTTTAGCAACGCGCATGATTGGGAGCGAAAGTTGTTTTTCCACGAAACACGCTTTCCGTCTTGCCATAACCAAGATCGTTTTTGTAATGTGCGAAAGCAGATAATCAGTTAGTTAAAAAAATACAGGGAGACTGAAGAATGAAAAAAACGATAATGTCCGGCCTTACGGCGCTTTCCCTTATGGCGCTTACTTCGTACGCGAGCGCGGGCACTGAAATCAATGACGTGGTACATGACTTTCAGGGGAACATCGTCAAGAACAGCTTCCACAACTGCGTAGTGACGAAATGGCAGAGCGGTGAATATAACTGCGGTGAGCAGCAGGAATCAGTCGAAGCGGTAAAAGACGTTGAATTCAACACGGAAATGCTGAATGTTTATTTCAATTTCAACAGCGCGGAGCTGAGCGCCTCATCTCGTGATAAACTGGATAAAGTGGTGGAACTGCTGAACAGCGCGAAGAAAGTGGAAAATATCGACATCGTCGGATATGCCGATTATCTGGGTAATAGCGATTACAACCGTAAACTTTCGGACCGCCGCGCCGAAGCTGTCCGCCATTACCTGCAATCGAGAGGATATAGCAAAACCCGGAACGTTTCCGTGGAAGCGCTCGGCGAAAGCAGACCGGTCACCAATTGCGGATCGCTCAGCGACGGCCAGTTGAAAGATTGCCTGTGGCGCGACCGCCGCGTGGAAATCAAGTTGAACTACGCAAAGTAATCAACCTTCAGTGGGATAATTCAAGAAGGGGGCATCATGCCCCCTTCTGCTTTTTGTGAAAAAGGAAATGGCTGAACGTTTAATACTGAATCTGGAAAACGTGGATCTCACTTTCGGCGGAAAACCTTTGTTTGAAGGGTTGAGTATGCAGGTGGTGGAAGGGGATAAAATTTGTCTCGTCGGAAAAAACGGGGCGGGTAAAACCACGTTGATGCGCCTGATGATGGGAGAAATCGAGCCGGACGCCGGTAAGCGGTTCTGTCTGACGGGCCTTACCATCGGATATCTGGCCCAGACCGTGCCCTGTAACCCGGGCGATTCTGTGCATCAGTTCGTCATGTCGGGGTTACCGCCCGAACAGCGGAGCGAGGAACAGCATCATCTCGTGGATATGGTGATTGCCCCGCTGGATCTGGCGTCGGACGCGTTGATGGGAACCCTGTCGGGTGGGCAGTTGCGGCGTGCGGCGCTGGCCCAGGCATTGATCACCGCGCCGGACATCCTCATGCTGGACGAGCCGACCAACCATCTCGATCTCGGTGCGATCGAATGGCTGGAGCAATATCTTGCCGCATACCGCGGCGCCCTGATCTGCGTCAGCCATGACCGGGCGTTCTTATCGGCGATTTCGCGTAAAGTGTTCTGGATCGACCGGGGGGCGATTCGTACCTGCCCGCAGGGGTACCGCCATTTCGAAGCGTGGGCGGAAGAAATGATCGAGCAGGAGGCGCGGGAACTGCATAACATGCAGCGCCGGCTCGCCGCCGAGGTGGACTGGACGCAGGGCGGCGTTTCCGGCAGGCGCAAGCGGAACGTGCGCCGCCTCAATGAACTGCACCGGCTGCGGGATAAGCTGAAATCCGACAAGACGGCGCATAAACAACGTCTGCAGGCGATCGAGGTGGAAAGCCTGACGCCCGCGCAGGCCTCCAAAATCATCGTCGAGTTCAAGCACGTCAGCAAATCCTTCACCCATGAGGATCGTGTCACGCCTATTTTGAAAGATTTCAACCTGCGCATAGCGCGCGGTGACCGTATCGGGATCCTGGGTAAAAACGGTTCGGGGAAATCGACGTTTATCAAGCTGCTGGTAGGAGAGCTGGAGCCGGATGAAGGGCGGGTGGCACGGGGTAAAACCATTGCGGTGTCTTATTTCGATCAGAACCGCAGCGAACTGAATCCCAATAAGACATTGTGGGAAACCTTATGTCCGGACGGGGGGGATTACGTTTCCATCGGCGGGTCACAGGAAAAGTTCAAGCATGTGTGCGGCTATCTGAAAGATTTTCTCTTCGACCCCAAAGCGGCGCGTGACCGGGTTTCCATTTTGTCCGGCGGGCAGCAGAACCGACTGATGCTGGCCAAACTGCTGACCAATCCGGGGAACGTGCTGATCCTGGATGAACCGACCAACGATCTGGATATGGATACATTGGATATGCTGCAGGAGATCGTCAGCGATTATCAGGGAACCCTGCTGATCGTCAGCCATGACCGCGATTTTCTGGATCGTACCGTGACCGAAATTCTGGCGTTTGAAGGGGAGGGCGTGGTGGAAAGCCATCTTGGCGGCTACAGCGATTATCAGGCGACGAAGAAAAAGCTCATTGGGCCAGCAGAGAAAAAAGCCGTGGCGGTGAAAAAAGAGCCGCCTGTCAAATTGCCTCAGAAATCGCCTTCCCAGCTTTCGGGAAAACAGCGTTTCGAACTGGAGAAACTGCCTGAAAAAATCACCGTCCTTGAAGAAGAGGTCGGCCATTTGCGTAATTTGCTGCTGGACGCGGAACTGTATACGCGTGACCCTGTATTGTTCGACCGTACCACGTCCCGGTTCATGCGGGCCCAGGAAGAATTAAGTTTTGCCGAGATGCGCTGGCTGGAGCTGGAAGAGCGCAGGCAGGCCGCACCCTAGACCATCAGCAACCCGCCGTTGATATGTAGCGTCTGTCCTGTGATATAGCTGGCCTCGGCGCCGGCTAAAAACACGACTCCTGCCGCGATGTCTTCCGGCAGCCCGAAACGGCCTGCGGGGATATTCGCGGTGATGCGTTCCGATTGTTTCTCGTCCAGCGCATCGGTCATCGGTGTCTTGATAAATCCGGGCGCCACGCAATTGACGGTAATGCCGCGGCTGGCCACTTCGGCGGCGAGCGCTTTGCTCATGCCGATCAATCCGGCCTTGGCCGCGCAATAGTTCGCCTGACCGGGATTGCCCATAATTCCGACCACGGAGGTGATATTGATGATACGGCCAGATCTGCGTTTCATCATGCCCTTGATGGCGGAACGGCTGAGGCGGAATGCCGAATTCAGATTGATGTCCAGCACGTCCTGCCAGTCTTCGTCTTTCATACGCAGGGCCAAACTGTCACGGGTAATGCCCGCGTTATTCACCAGAATATCCAGCCCGCCGAGCGCTTCTTCCGCTTTTGCGACCAGTCCGGCTACCGCTTCCTTATCGTCAAGGCGGCAGGGAAGGCATAAAGCGTTGTCCCCAAGCGTGGTGCGGAACGCTTCCAGTTTTTCCTTACTCGTCCCGGATAATGCTACCCGGGCACCTGCATCCAGCAACGCCCGCGCAATCGCTTGGCCGATACCACCCGTCGCACCCGTCACGAGTGCGCATTTTCCATCCAGTCTGCTCATACGCCTGTCATAGGCTAATTGCCGCGCACGTTCAATCCTTTGTTAAAGAGTTGCCGCTAGAATATTCTGCAAGATGCGACAGGTAGTGCGCATCGCCAGAGGCGAAGGTTTTTCTTTTTTCCATGACAGCCCGTACCAATGTGCCAAGCGACCATTTTGCCGCATTCGCCTTCGCAGCGGCGGACGTATTATTCGAAGTTGACGCCGAAGGAATCATCCTATTCGCGGAAGGCGCGGTCAACGGCTTGCTCGGAGAATCTTCGGCCGCGTTGATAGGTCGGCCGTTCACGGACATCGTCAGCAGGTCCCATCACCGCCGTCTCGGCAACCTGTTCGAAACCATGAAACGGTGCGCACGGGTGGACGCCGTTTCACTCGCTCTACTTTCCCATACCCATGAAGCCGTTACTTTCAAGCTGTCCGGTATTTATATCGATCATAAAGGAAAGCGGTTTTATCTTTCGTTGCGGCTGGAGTCCGAAATACACACGGAAGCGGACTTGGATGTCCGCGATCCGGAAAGCGGGCTGCTCGATAAAGAAACATTTGCTTTGCGGGCCGGCGACCATATTAGAAAAGCCGCGGAAAAAGGGGAGGCGGTTTCCGTCACTCTGCTCGATTTTCCGGGATTGAAAGAATTACTGGATATGCTCTCCTCCCATCAATCCAAGCAGCTGGTTCATTCCATCGGGGACTATCTGAAAACGAAATCCATAGGCGGGGACGCGGCAGGCGTCATCGACCGGGAATCCTATTCCATCATCACTCCCGCCAAAATCGATACGCAGACGCTGGTCAAAGATATTCAGGCGATCGCGCATCAGGAAATTTCACCGGACTTCACCCTGAATATCCGTGCGGTGACGGTGGGGACGGAATCGGAGGAATATCCGCTGAACGCGGCGGATACCGCCAATGCGGTACTCTATACCATGAACCAGTTCGCTCGCCAGAAAGGAACGGACTTCACCCTGCGCTCATTGAACGAGAGCTATGAGGAAATGCTTGAGGTGACTCTTTCCCATGTTACCGCCTTTCGTAAGACATTGACCGGTGATGCGTTCACCATCGCGTTCCAGCCTATCGTCAATATCCGCAACGGCATGGTGCATCATCATGAATGCCTGGTGCGCCTGCACAGCTCGGAAATATTCAAGAATCCTTTTGAGTTCATTACGTTCGGGGAACAGGCGGGGATTATCAATGATTTTGACCTGATCATCGCCCAGAAAGTACTGGATATCCTGCGAAGCCAGCGGAAAGCGGGTCATACCATTCGACTGGCCATCAATATTTCCGGTAAATCGCTCGGCTCCAGCCTGTTCATGGACACGTTTCTGAATCTGCTGCGGGAAAATCAGGATATCCGCAGCGATCTGATCATCGAAATCACCGAATCCTACAAAATCGAAAACCTGAAACAGGTGGACGATTTCGTCCAGACACTGCGGAGCGAAGGGTCACAGGTGTGCCTGGATGATTTCGGCGCCGGTGATTCCTCGTTCGATTATCTACGTTATCTGCTGGTCGATTTTATCAAGATCGACGGCAGTTACGTGCGCGACGCGATGAAAACGGAGAGGGGACGGACACTGCTACGGGCCATGGCCAACTTATGCCGCAACCTCGATATCCAGGTAATCGGTGAAATGGTGGAAAGTGAGAAGGAAGCAGAGTTTTTATGGGAATGCGGCGTGCATTACGGGCAGGGATATTTGTTCGGCAAGCCCGATACGGATATGGAGATTCTGCAATCACATGGAAAGATACTGCATACTTACGCCGGTATCTTCAATGCCCGTCGCTTCCATGCCGATGAAGAAGCGCAATATATCGGGGATTGAACTATTAAAAACGTGTGCGCTGCGCCACAAAACGATATCAATGGCATTTTGAATGGTAAAAATCATTTTACAATATGTTTTTTCCGTGCGTATCCTGACGCTTGAAGGGTATACTGCCGATAAAGCCGGAAAATAAGGGGATCGCGCAAGTGATGGTTTTCTTTTCCGGTTCCATGATAACAGACGTTTTTTACCCGATCATTACACACCTTAAGGAGAACGCCATGAACAAGAACGAACTCGTTGCCGCAGTTGCAGAAGTTGCGGGTATGACGAAAACCGATGCTACCAAAGCGGTGGATGCATTCTGCGATGCAGTCACCTCCGCACTCAGTTCAGGCGATGAAGTACGCCTCGTCGGGTTTGGAACCTTTGCCGTCGCTGACCGCAAAGCAACGGAAGGCCGTAACCCACGTACCGGCGCGGTGATCAAGATCGCTGCTTCGAAACTTCCAAAATTCAAGCCCGGCAAGCAGCTGAAAGACGCCTGCAATACCGTTGGCGCCAAGAAGAAAAAAGCGGCGTAACCACTTTTGAGCTTGACGGCGCAGGTGGCCGCGTGCTACCTGCGTCTTTCTGTTTTCAGCTCCGGTTGACGCGAAACAGATGAGTTTAGGGGCGATTAGCTCAGTTGGTAGAGCGCTTCGTTTACACCGAAGATGTCGGGAGTTCGAGTCTCTCATCGCCCACCATTTATTCTTTGAAAATGGTAGACAAATTATTTCAAGCAGTAAAGGCAATAACTTTCTGAATTCTCTTTGTCACACTCCTGTCACAACAGGGGATGTTGCATGGCTACGATACGAAAGAGAGGAGACAAATATACACATATGAAACCTGAGAATATCGTGGACAAGTTATACAGTGATCGATAATCGCTATTATGACCGATGCGAGCACTGTTTTCTTGATTTACATTCCCTGTTATGGAAATAATCAATGTTATTCGGAAAGCCGCGGTTTTGCTGGAATTCTCTACACTTAAGAGAGTAGCGTCAGCGTCTGCTCATCCTTTTGACCCGCGCACCATGTGATGAGAGCCTGCATGAAAATACTATGCTCATCTTTTGAGGCAAGGGCAAACAACGTCATCGACGAACAGAACTTTCTATCGTCTGGCGAGCCGAACAACGTATGTAACGAATCTGCCGTGCTCGCCAGCACCGCCTCGGTGCAGCAGATGAGCCTTTCGCCAAAGATGGGATGGGCTAGATAGGGGCTCGTGCTTCTGCAAGCGAACCGATGCCGTAGCGCTCCGCCAGGGCAGAATTTCCAAATCCGCGCATTTGCGGGAAGTTGAACTATATCCAGTGCGTTCGTTTTTTGCCGGCGGTTAGTTCAGCTAGCACCGTCTCAAAAACCGGTGCCTGCGCTTTTATAAACCGTTCCAAATTAAATAAGTCTAAGGATTCCATGCGTCCTCGTTTCACTGTTACTGTGAAAAATCGCTACGATTACAGCGCCAGCACCGACCGTACCTACCTGCGTAGCGATCAGATTGATTTCGAGGTTTACCTGCAGGGCGATTACCATACTACTCTCACCAATCACGACATGATTTGGTAATGAAAACGCGTTATATGAAGTACAGGAATTGCTTTTAATACTAACAAAAACGCTGTTATCCCGTTTTAAATTCTCTGTTATGGAAACAGGCGATGTTATACGGAAAGTTGCGGTCTTGTTGGGATTGCGCGGTCGGATCAGTGAGGTTTTCCCTGTTACAATAGCAAAAACCCCATTATTTCCCTCTTAAACAGGGAATTACTTTGGAGACTGGTTTGCAGCAAACTCCATGCACCACCATCATTTTTTTATAAAATAAAGCGACAGGCTATCTGCGATTCATAGCAGTTTGATTACACTTAATTTACGATAGACTTCAAGTCTTAGCTTTTGCTAATGATATGTTTTTTTGGGGAAACCCCATATCTAATCAGACCTAGATTAAATATGTTGTTCCAGCATAAGTCGAACTTGTCGGGTCGCGAGGTGATATCTTTCCTCAAGCCACTTCTTCTACCACTGCCGATTCCGTCCCTTCTTCATCATAACGCTCATACGCCGACGCTAATGTCGCCAGCCGTGCGATCAGGCCTAAGCCGGACTCCGCAGCAAATGCCGCTTCATCAAACGGCAGGAACCGCATTCCCCCCGCATTCAGGCTCGCTTCCTCGCCGCGGCCTTCGTTGATACGCCAGACCTTGCCGACCGGCTCGCCGCCCACCAGATAAACCACCGGTTCGGCGGCGTCGCCGTCGACCGCGTCCATGGTGGGGATGCCTTCCTGAATAATCACTTCGGTGTTGGAGACGCCTTCCTTGATGACGTTCATTTTGTTGCGGATCTTCTTGTTGATGTCGTAAACCTCTTCCCCGCTGCGTACCGTCATGATGCCCATGCCGTAAGTGCCGCTGTCGGCTTTTACGTAAACATATGGGGTGCGGTCGATCCCGTACAGCGCGTATTTATGGCGGATGGAATGGAGGGTCTTGTCCACGCGGAGCGCCACGCACTCCAGCCCCTGTTTTTCCTTGAAATTGATTTTTCCGCAGCGCTCCGTCACGGTCGAAAACAGCCAGCCGTCAAGATCGAACGCTTTTGCGAAATCATCGGCAATGCGCTGATAGCTTTCGAAATGGATGCTTTTGCGGCGTTGATGCCATCCGAGTGACGGGGAGGGAAGCACCGGCTGTTCTATATCCTGCAGCAATTCGGGTACCCCGGCGCTCAGGTCGTTGTTCAGCAGGACGGCGTCGGGTGTGAATCCGTCCGCGGTCGTGAGGCGTTGGTTACGACGGGTCAGACTTTCAGCGGTAATGCTGTTGTCGCCTGTGCCTTCCATGAGGAAACCGTCTTTTTCCTGCAGGTCGAACCTGCCGACCCGCACTTCCATGCCCGCCTGTTCCCCCAGCGCGACCAGATGTGTGAGATTATCGACGTACGGACGGTTACGGTCATGGTTTTCGGAAATGATAAGCAGACGTGACGAGGGGAGGGTCAAGCTTTTTATCTGTTTCGCGAAAGCCGCCGCGGCACGCTTCAGCCCTTCCGGCGGTATATTGTTGAAGCCGGCGGGAAACAGGTTGGTATCGACCGGCGCTATCTTAAATCCGGCGTTCCGTATATCCACGGAGCTGTAGATCGGGATGACCTGGCCATGATACGCTTCCGCAAACCACGAGGTGACGTCCGCGGCCCGCTGGCTGCATAATATATTCAGGGTTGAAAGAAAAGAAGGCATGGAGACGGCCTTTGGCACGATGAAAGTGAAACGAATATAGGCTATTGTTGCAGTGCAATCAAGATGTCCTCTTAAAGCGTTCAATCACGCTTTTTTTTCCAGCCTTTTTTAATTACCTGACGGGAACGGCCTATCGCCAATGCGCTTTCGCCGACATTCTCGGTGATCACACTGCCAGCTGCCACCGTGACATGATCCCCTATCGTCACCGGAGCGACAAAGGATGTGTCCGACCCCACAAATACATGTTTGCCGATGATGGTTTTATGCTTATGCGTACCATCGTAATTGCAGGTAATGGTGCCGGCGCCGATGTTACTGCGCTCACCGACTTCCGCGTCACCCAGATAGCTCAGATGACCCGCTTTCACCCCTTCATGCAGCACCGTATTTTTGATTTCGACAAAATTGCCCACGGCGCTTTCAGGTTTCATGACCGTGCCTTTACGGAGGCGGGCGAACGGGCCTACCGTGGTGCGCAAACCGATTTCCGATCCTTCAATATGTGAGAAACTGCGGATTTCCGCATTATCCTCGATCGTTACGTCTGCACCTATCACGACGTAGGGATGGATCAGAACATCCCTTCCAAAACGGGTGTCCATCCCGAGAAACACCGTTTCCGGCGCGGTCATGGTTACGCCGGCGGCTAAAGCGGCACTTCGCAGCCTGCGCTGGATAATCGCTTCCGCAGCCGCAAGTTCGGCGCGCGTGTTGATACCGAGCGTTTCTTCTTCCTCCACCAGGATGTAGGCGCACCGCTTGCCTTTTTGAACCGCACCGGCAACCGTATCCGTCAGATAATATTCAGCCTTTGTATTATGGTTGCTTAATTCCGCCAGCAGTTCGGGCAATACGGCGCTTTGAAATGCCATGACACCGGCATTGCATAAGGTAATTTCCCTTTCCTCGGCGGTGGCGTCGTTAAATTCCACGATTTTACTTACCTTACCATCAGCATCCAGTTTAATGCGCCCATAATGCGCCGGATCCTCAGGGTTCATTCCGGTCAGCGCCACTTCATTTGCCTGTGCCGCCTGGATCAGCAGGCGGAATGTAGCAGGCGTCATCAAAGGAGAATCGCCATATAGAATCATGACCGTTCCCTTGAATCCTTCCAGATGCGGTAAGGCGGCCCGTACTGCGTCGCCCGTTCCCGCCGCACAGGTTTGCACCGCATGCAAGAGATGCGGTTGCATGTTTCGCGCCTCCTTCACCACTGTGTCGGCATCCGGAGACGTGACCAGTATCACGCGTTCAGGTTCCAGTTGAAGGCTGACATGCAGTACGTGGCGCAATACCGTCCAGCCGGCCACTTTATGCAATACCTTGGAAAAAGCGGATTTCATGCGGCTGCTTTTACCGGCCGCAAGAATGACGATGGCGAGGGGTTTCATAGTTTTTTTGTCATGCGGATAGTGGGAACGGTCACTTCTATAAATGATTCGCCTTCTACGTGATATCCGAGTTTTTCATAGAAACCGACCGCGCTCATTCTTGCATGCATTTCCATGTATATCATTCCAACTATGCGGGCGTGGTTTTCCGCGAACGATACCAACTTTCTTCCCGTACCTGTGTTCTGCGTTGAATGATCCACCGCCATTTGCCTCAGTTTTATCCGCCCTTCACCCAGAGGTTTCAACACGGTGCTGCCGATGATGCGTTCATCCTCAGAAAGCGCTATGAAATGAAGTTGCGTTTCTTCTCCGGATGTATCCTCCTCCCTCATGGGCAGGCCAAGCGGAGTGCGCAGCATACGCGTTCTGAACATAACGCTCCGCATGTAGAGATCCGATCCGAAAGAAATCATTTTTATCATTTTTAGAAATCCTAAAAGTCAGGATTTTCGTAATGTTCCGGCGGCTTGATGCCGCGAACCCGGTCTTTCAGTACGCGGCGGAACGAAGGACGGGATTTCAGCAACGCATACCATTTGGTGAGCGGTGCATTGCGTTTCCAGTTGATATCACTCAGATAATCATAGAGGGAAACATGCGCCGCAGCGGAGATGTCAGCCAGCGTCAGGCGGTCGCCCGCCAGCCATTCGCGCGTGGAAAGCAATGCCTCAAACACTTCAAAATGCTGTTCCATCATGCGTTTCGCCTGCCGTATCTTTACGGTATCGGGCTGGCCCGCTTTCAGCAGCTGGCGAAAAAATTTCTCGTGCAGCAGTGGCTGCGTCACTTCACGCAGCAGTTTATAATCCACCCAGTGGATCAGGCGGCGCACTTCCGCCCTTATCTGCAGGGAATCCCCGAGCAGGGAATGTACCCGGTAACCTTCTTCCAGATATTCTGTCACGGCATAACTTCCGCACAGTACCAGCCCGTTACCATCCACCAACACCGGAATCTCTCCTGACGGATTGATTTTCATGAACTCTTCGCGCTGTTGCCATACCGGCTCTTCGATCAGTTTGAATTCCAGTTCCATTTCGTCCATCATGCAGCGGATCTTGCGGCAGGCCGGGGAAAAAGAGGTATGGTATAAAAGCCGTTGTCCCGTCATGGATACGCTTTCTGGACGGGATGTTCCTTGGCAAAGCGGCGCAGATAACCCGGCACGATCGCGGCGACGCTCTCCGGCACGATACCTAAGGAAACGAAATTGTTCGCTCCCGCCGTTACCACGTTGTCATAACGCAGCAGTTCCACCTGATCGCGTGTCAGGAGGGGGCTCGGGAGCCATTCCGCGAAAAAGGCGCCGACTTTTGCCAGTGCGGACGGAATGGGCAGCAGATATGGTGAGCGGTAGGTCATCGTGCGTATCGAATCGAGGATCTGGCGGAAGGTGAGTATGTCCGGGCCGCCCAGTTCGTAAGTGTGGGACTCTGTGCCGTCAATGGAGAGGGCATGGGAGAACGCTTCCGCTACATCGCCGACATAGACCGGCTGGAACTTCGTCTTTCCGCCGCCGATAAGGGGAAGAAACGGCAGAAGACGGCTCATGCAGGCGAACTGATTGTAGAAATGGTCTTCCGCGCCGAAAATGACCGATGGACGAAAGATCGTCGCGGCGGGAAAAGCGTTACGCACCACCTGTTCCCCGGCCAGTTTGGTACGAGCGTATTCCGAGGTAGAGGCTTTGTCCACTCCGAGGGCGGACATCTGTAAAAAGCGCCGGACGCCTGCCTGCGCCGCTTCTTTTGCCAGAACACCCGGCGCCTGAGAGTGAATGGAGGCAAAACTGTTGCGTCCTTTTTCGGCGAGAATACCCACCAGATTGATGACGGCGTATGCGTCCTTTAATGCAAGCCGGTAGGATTCGGGCTGCGTGATGTTTCCGTGAACGATACTGATCTGTCCGACTTCGCCCTGTGTTTTCAGCAGGGAAGCGGCGAAAATGTCCCGTTCTACCAGTCGCAGCCGGTAACCTTGCCGTGCAAGCGCCCGCACCACATATCGGCCGACGAACCCCGATCCGCCGAAAATCGTGATAATCCGCTGTGAATGATCCATAAATATTTCCGCGCCCATAAAATCATGAATGGGCGGAATATAGCAACGGTCTTTTCACATTACCAGCGAAAGCATCGGGCGGGCGCTTACAATTCCCGAATATCCGCCAGCCGTCCCGTCACCGCCGCTGCGACGGCCATCACCGGACTGACGAGGTGGGTGCGCCCGCCGCGTCCCTGACGTCCCTCGAAATTGCGGTTCGAGGTGGAGGCGCAGCGTTCTTCCGGCTCCAGGCGGTCGGCATTCATCGCCAGGCACATCGAGCAGCCCGGTTCACGCCATTCGAAGCCGGCTTCCCGGAAAATGACGTCCAGCCCCTCGGCTTCCGCCTGTTCCTTAACCAGACCGGAGCCCGGAACCACCATCGCCAGTTTGATCGAATCGGCGACTTTGCGCCCTTTCGCCACTGCCGCAGCCGCGCGGAAATCCTCGATCCGTCCGTTCGTGCAGGAGCCGATGAATACTTTGTCGATGGCTACTTCACGCAGCTGGGTACCGGCTTTCAATCCCATATATTCCAGCGAGCGCGACACCGCCACGCGCCGGTTCTCATCCGTAAAATCATCGGGTGAGGGGATGGTGGCAGTGATAGGCAGGACGTCCTGCGGACTGGTGCCCCATGTGACCTGCGGCAGGATATCCGCACCATCGAGCAGGATTTCGGTATCGAAAGAAGCATCGTCATCCGTTTTAAACCCGCTCCAGTATGCGACCGCATGATCCCACTCGGCCGGGGAGAGGGGGCGGCCTTTCAAATAGTCGAACGTCTTGCTATCCGGGGCGATCAAACCCGCGCGCGCCCCCGCTTCGATCGACATATTGCACAAGGTCATGCGTCCTTCCATGGAAAGCGCGCGGATGACATCGCCCGCGTATTCGATCACGTAACCGGTGCCGCCTGCCGTACCGAGCCTGCCGATGATGGCCAGCGCCACGTCCTTCGCCGTCACGAATGCACTAAGCGCGCCGTTGACGGTGACCCGCATGTTTTTCGCTTTCGTCTGGCGGAGCGTTTGCGTCGCCAGCACGTGTTCCACTTCACTCGTGCCGATCCCGAAGGCCAGTGCCCCGAATGCCCCGTGCGTCGAGGTATGAGAATCTCCGCAGACGATCGTCATGCCGGGCTGCGTGAAGCCCTGCTCCGGTCCCACTACGTGGACAATGCCCTGCCGCCGGTCGTTCATGGAGAAATAAGGTACGCCGAATTCGCGGCAATTGGCCTCCAGCGTTTCCACCTGGATTCGGGATGTTTCATCCTTAATGCCCTGCAGCCGGTCGGGTGTGGTCGGTACGTTATGGTCCGCCACCGCCAGCGTCGCCAAGGGCCGGCGTACCGGGCGGCCGCTGATGCGTAGCCCCTCGAACGCCTGCGGGCTGGTCACTTCATGCACCAGCTGCCGGTCGATATAGAGCAGGGCGGTACCGTCTTCCTGTACGTCCACCAGATGACGCTGCCAGATTTTATCGAAAAGGGTGGTTGCTGTGTTCATGGTCTGTTCCTGAATATAAAAAAAAGCCCTCGCAGCGAATGGCAAGGGCTTCTGGATGATCGTGATTACGCAGGGCGATATTATGCCTGTTTTGCGCTTTCTGCCTTTGCATTCGTTTTGCCGTACGTGTTTTTCTCTTTAATTCGGGCCGCTTTTCCGGTCAAGCCGCGGAGATAATAGAGTTTCGCACGACGGACATCGCCCCGGCGTATGGTTTCAATGCTTTCGATACGCGGTGAGTACAAAGGAAATATCCGCTCCACCCCTTCGCCATGACTGATCTTGCGTACCGTGAACGCCGATTGAAGCCCGCGGTTCTTGCGTCCTATGCAGACTCCTTCGAACGCCTGGATACGCTCGTTCGCGCCCTCGATAATACGAACGTTCACCCGGATCGTATCGCCAGCCGCGAACACGTCCATGCGCTTGCCCGCGCTCAGTTTCACCACTTGTTCCTGTTCAATCGTCTGCAATAAATTCATGGGGTGCCTCGTCTAACCGGTCTGTCTTTCGTTTATAATTCCAACTTAATCACTCAATCTTTCTGCCACCGTTCCCATAAATCAGGGCGCCGCGCTTGCGTGATCCGCTCAGCTTCCTCGCGTCGCCATTTTTTGATGCGCGCATGGTTACCGGAAATCAACACATCGGGAACAGAAACTCCATTCCAGACAGGGGGCTTAGTATAATGCGGATACTCAAGTAAGCAAGCGTTTTCTTCACCGATCGTAAAGCTTTCCTCGTCATGGGTAGCGGGATTTCCGAGGATTCCTTCCTCGTGCCGGAGCATCGTCTCCATGATGACCATGGCGGCCAGTTCTCCTCCGCTCAGAATATAGTCTCCGATACTGATTTCAAGGGGCCGGTACGCGTCGATGACCCGCTGGTCGATGCCCTCGAACCTGTTGCAGAGAAAGATGATATCCCCATAATCGGCAATCAGTTCCTTACCTGTGGCCTGTGTCAACAGTTTGCCGCGGGGGCTCGGCAGGACCAGCAGCGCATCCGGCAACACCGTAAGCGCCGCATCAATCGCGGCGGCGATCACGTCCGGGCGCATCACCATGCCGGCCCCGCCGCCGTAAGGGGTATCGTCCACCAGCCGATGCTTTCCCACCGCATGGTCACGCAGGCTGATGGTGGTCAATGACCATTTTCCCTGGGCAAGGGCGCTGCCCGTGATGGAGATGCCTAGCGGGCCCGGGAACATTTCCGGGAATAACGTGATGATACAAAAACGCATGGTATCCGGAATTATTCGGCTTTCTCAATCGCCGCGCAGTTCGGTTTCATGCTAAGCGCTCTCGATGCGTCCACCACCAGTCCGCCTTTGATCAGCATGTTGCGTCCGACCAGCACATCATAAATGAAATCCTGCCGGTTGGAGAGATTAACTTCATCCTCCACGATGACGCCCGCCATGCAGAACTGCATCTGTACGACCGGGCGGCGTTCGAATCCTCCGTTCTTCATTTTGATGCGCACGATGCGGGTAAGCGGTTTCTTGATCGGTTTGCTGGCTCCCTCCTTGGTGTGAATCGTGAAAATGACGTATCCGCTGTCGTCGTTGCCGCGTTCATGCTTTTTCAGTTCGATGATGTCGGCGTGGATGGAAGAGGTTTTCGCGCCCGTATCCATCTTGGCCTTGAGCGTGGTGGTGATTTTCGGGACCGAGACATATTCCACGTAGCCTACTGTGGTACGCGGGTTTTGGGATGTTTCTTTCGCATGTACCAGTTCCGGAAACGCGCAGAGAAAAAACGCACAGACCATTAGATGTTTCGACTTAACGAGGAAATTTGACATACACTAACCTTACGACTGATGTTTAGGGACAATATTAATTATAAGGCGGGCAGTTTTTTCCACGCGCGGATGCGGTAAAAATTTCAAATCCGGTTGCGGTCACGCCGAGCGAATGTTCGAACTGTGCGGAAAGCGAGCGGTCCTTGGTCGTGACCGTCCATCCGTCACGCGGGTTGAGGCGCGTGCCTGCCTTGCCGACATTGATCATCGGCTCAACGGTGAAAAACATGCCCTCTTCCAGCGTGACGCCTTCGCCACGCCTGCCGTAATGCAGGATATTGGGCGCAGAATGGAAAATCCGCCCGACGCCGTGCCCGCAATAATCCCGAACCACGGAAAATCCCTGCGCTTCGGCGTGCTCCTGAATGGCTGCGCCTATATCGCCGGTAGTAGCGCCGGGGCGCACCTGTTCGATTCCCCTCATCATGCTGTCGTAGGTGACCTGGATCAGCCGCTGCGCTTTGAGCGGTACGTTGCCGACATAATACATCCGGCTGGTGTCACCGTGCCAGCCGTCCACGATAGTCGTCACGTCCACGTTGATGATATCGCCGTCATTCAGGATCTTGTCATCCGGGATACCGTGGCAGACCACATGGTTCACCGAAGTGCAGACGGATTTGGGGAAGCCGCGATAGCTGAGCGGGGCAGGGGTGGCACCGGCGCCGACGATCCGCTGGTGGCAGTAGCTGTTGATCTTATCGGTGGTGATTCCGGGGACGATGATGTCCGCCAGTTCGTCGAGAATCTCGGCGGAAAGTCGTCCGGCTTTATGCATTCCCGCGTAATCCGCCGGTTTGTGAATGATGATCTCATGTTTCATGGGCGCAGCATAAAACAACCCCTATTGCACTTCAACGTTTTATCTTGTATCGCCCAGTTTTTGACGAGAGACGTTATGACCAATCCTTCCGCCTGCATCATCCTGATCGGTAACGAGATTCTTTCCGGCAGGACGCAGGATAAAAATCTTTCCTGGTTGTCGCAGGCGCTCGGTGAGACGGGAATCGACGTGCGTCGCGTGTATGTGATCCCGGACGTGCGCGATGATATTGTCGCGACGGTGAATGAAGCTCGCTCCCGGTTCGATTATGTCTTCACCACCGGTGGCATCGGCCCTACTCATGACGATATTACCACGGAAGCCGTCGCTTCCGCCTTCGGCGTAAAAGTCGAGCGGGAGGCGGAAGCCGAGCGGCGACTCCGGGATTATTATCAGCATGATCCGCAAAAAATCAATGCCGCGAGGCTGAAAATGGCGGATATTCCAAACGGTGCGGAGCTGATCGACAACCCCGTCAGCGCCGCGCCGGGATTCCGCCTGCAAAACGTCTTCGTGATGGCCGGCGTGCCTTCCATCATGCAGGGCATGTTCGCGCATATAAAACATCTGGTGAAAGGCGGAGAGGTGACACGGTCCGTTCAATTGGGGCTATGGATCGGTGAAGGGAGCATCGCCGCCGAGATCGAAGCGGTTCAGAAACGTTTTCCGGAGGTGGAAATCGGGGTGTATCCGGCATTGAAGGAGGGCGGGGCGCAAACCACCGTCGTTCTGCGTTCCATTCAGGAAGCCCCATTGCATGAAGCGTTGAGCGCCTGCGAAGTATTCGTGGAAAACCGGGGTATTGAAAGGATTAAAAATGTGTTATAATGTGGCATATGGCGCATTCCCCTTGAAAGAGTTCCGGCAGGCGCTATATAATGGACATAATTCCAATTCATCTCACCTAGAGGGTTACTACCATGTATAATCCACAGTCAGTCAACACATCCGCACGTACCGGTGTCGATCAGGGACTGCGTGCTTACTTCCTGCGCGTCTATAACTATATGGCCAGCGCATTGATCCTGACCGGCCTCGTCGCGTATTTCGCCGGGACTTCGGAAGCGTTCATCAGCCTGATGCGCACCCCGGAAGGCGGGCCGAGCATTCTTTCCTACGTACTGATGTTCGCGCCGCTCGGCTTCGTGATGTTCCTGAGTTTCCGCATCAATCAGATGAGCGAGCAGGCGGCGCAGATGGCCTTCTGGGCGTTCGCCGTCGTGATGGGGCTGTCGATGTTCTACATCTTCGCCGTATTCACCGGCACCAGTATCGCGCGGGTCTTCTTCATCACGGCCGGTACGTTCGGGGCGATGAGCCTGTACGGCTACAGCACCAAGCGCGACCTGACCGGTTTCGGTTCGTTCCTGATGATGGGCGTGCTCGGGGTGGTGATCGCTTCCGTCGTCAATATTTTCCTGCACAGCACCGGCCTGCAGATGGCGATTTCGGTAATCGGGGTGCTGTTGTTCACCGGGCTTACCGCTTATGATACGCAGCGCATCAAGTCGATGTATTATCAGGTGGCGACGATTAACGGTTCGCTCGGCAAAGCGGCCATCATGGGAGCGCTGACGCTTTACCTCGATTTCATCAATCTGTTCATGATGCTGCTGCAGTTCTTCGGACAGCGCCGTCAATAACGGCGAACGGCGGTTCTCGTACTCAAAAAAAGGGCGCCTTCCGCAAGGCGCCCTTTTTCATTACGCTTTACAGTCAAAGTGACGCACTAAATTCATGTAATTGTCACGGCAACCCACAATAGTTTATGGTATCGTGTTACTATAGAATAAACGGATGAAATGGTATGGCAAAAAATGCAGGTCTTCCTACTGGTAACCCGACCGTAGATCAGGCAATTACGAATGCGGCGGGCGGGGATCCCAAGACCCTCGAATATCTGGTGGTGATCGCGGATATAGAATCCGGTTACGACCCTAACGCGCACAATCCTTCCGGCGCGGCGGGATTGTATCAATTCATGCCTAAGACCGCCAAGGACTATCATTTGAGTGACCCTTACAACGCTTCCGAGAGCGCTAAGGCAGCAGTCCGTCTTATGAAAGACAATGCGGATTACCTTAAAAGTAAATTGGGCCGCGAACCGACCAATGGCGAATTGTATCTCGCTCATCAGCAAGGATGCGGCGGTGCGGTTGATCTGCTTAAAAACCCGAATGCCTGCGCTGCCGATCTGGTTGGAAGTGAAGCCGTATTGCAAAATGGCGGCAAGTCAGGAATGACGGCCGGAGAGTTTTCTCAAATCTGGCTTAGCACTTACAATAAAAAACTTGGTGCAGCCGCCGCTTCCAGTGGCATCACGCTGCCGTCTACGGAATCCGTCAGCACGGTAGTGGCGGATTTGAACGCGCACGGTGAAAAAGCGCTGGCCACCCAGCTGCAAATCATCGAAAATACCTACAAGGCTCAGAACGGACAGATTACCGATGCCGCCAAAGAGAGTGTTGTGCAAGCGCTTAAAGCGTTAAAAAACAAAAGAAACGATGTTTACGCGCAGTACGGCGTCACAAAAACGGATTTCGGCGAAATGCTCGCGCTGCATATGGGCCCGCATACCGCCGCCGCCATTTTGAAAGCAACGGATCCTGCGACGAAGCTGAATCAGATTTCTCTTACCAGTAACGGCAAGACCATTAAACCCGTAGAGGCTACGGTCAACGGCTTCCTCAAGGAAATGCGGGAGGCGGGCGTGCAGATTCCTGCCGAGGAAAACTTCAACTCACTGACTGCCGGTAAATTTGATCAGTACGCAAATAATTTCTACCAGCTCGAGATTCAAAAGGCCGCCAGCCTGGCGCAGCGGGCCGATAAGACAGGGAAAGACGGTTTGACCACTGATGAATCCAAGCAAATGGATTTCATGAAAATGATTACTCAGGCCATGGGACCGGAAATGGGCGGTTTGATGCAGCTTGTCGTGATGCTGGTCGGATTTATGGCGAACGGAAAAGAAGGCGTGCTGGGGCCGAATCTGGCACCGAAATTTCAGGATCAGGGTCAATCCGCTTCCACCATTCCGGCTGAAGCGCAGGCGGCAGTACAAGGCGCTAAAATCCCACCACTTCCCGCTGCCGTCCCTGCTACAACCGTTCCTGCAAAATCTTCGCCAGCCGTGGCACAGCGATAATGCCTTTGCACCACAGCGGTTGACAAAAGTTTAAATCTACGCGAAGTTAGCCCGCCATGCTCTTATGGCAAATACACAAGGCTTAAGCGACGCATATGCAATCCCCAGAACTGCAACCATCCGACATCGTCATTTTCGGCGGGACGGGCGATCTTTCCCAGCGCAAGATTCTTCCGGCGCTTTATTACCGGCTGAGGGAAGAACAGCTATCCGCTGAGAGCCGCATCATCGTGCTGGGCCGCGCTCCCCGCAGTGATGAGGAACTGCAGGCTTTTCTGCTGGATGCCTGCCGTACGTTCATCCCTGCCGCCGATTTCGATGAGACGGCATTCGCCGTTCTGGCATCCGTTACCCATTATCATGCGCTCGACGCAAAAAAACCTGAAGATTTCAGGTCGCTCGGAACCTTGCTGGAACAAAAACCCAATCCTATACGGGTATTCTATCTTGCGACCCCTGCCGATATTTACGGTTCCATCTGTGAAAATCTCGCGACTGCAGAACTGCGTACAGATGAGACGCGCGTGGTACTGGAAAAACCGATCGGCTACGGGAAAAAATCGTTCGGAGAGATCAATAAGAAAGTGCTGCAGTTTTTTGATGAGCGGCAGGTATATCGAATCGACCATTATCTGGGTAAGGAAACCGTACAGAACCTGATGGTGCTGCGCTTTACCAACAATGTATTCCACCGGGTATGGGACGGGCAGATGGTGGATCACGTCCAGATCACCGTATCGGAAAGCACGGGGCTGGAAAACCGTCATGCGTATTACGACGATGCCGGAGCGCTGCGGGATATGGTGCAGAATCATTTGATTCAGCTGTTATGCCTGGTGGCGATGGAACCGCCGAACATCGTGACGGCGGACGCCATCCGTGATGAAAAACTCAAGGTGTTGCGGGCGCTGCGCCCGTTCGATAATCGCTCCGTCACCAAGGATACGGTGCGCGGGCAATACGCGGCAGGAACGGTCGGGACCCGTAAGATGGACTCGTATCTTCAGGAAATCGGCAAGGCGAACAGCCAGACGGAAACCTTCGTGGCGATCAAGGCGCATGTGGATAACTGGCGCTGGGCGGACGTGCCGTTCTATATGCGTACAGGCAAGTCACTGGCGGGGCGCTATTCCGAAATCGTGATACACTTCAAACCCGTGCCGCATACCGTATTTCCGAACCAGGCGCCGGATATGGCGAACAAGCTGGTGATCCGCCTGCAGCCGGATGAATATATCCAGTTCCAGATGATGACCAAGGTACCGGGCCCGGGAGGGTATCGTTTCAAGCCGGTGAACCTGAATTTAAGTCTGAGCGAAGAATTCGATGAGCGCTATCCCGATGCATATGAACGGCTGCTGATGGACGTCGTGCGTGGCAACCAGACACTTTTCATGCGCAGCGATGAGGTGGAGGCGGCTTGGAACTGGGTCGAAACCGTTTTGGAAAGCTGGAAAGGAGCCTCTATGGGCGTGGAAACGTACTCCGCCGGCAGTGAAGGCCCGCGCTCGGTTTATCATATGATGGCGAAGGACGGGCGCGAATGGCATCGCCAGTAAACAAATCTTTACCAAATCCCGAAACGTTGCTATAAGCCTACTATGACGGATTATCCATTCATTTCCTATCCCTCGCGGGAAGCATTGGCGACATCACTGGCGGAGGACGTGTCGGTGCGACTGCAGCACGCCATCACATTGAATGATGAGGCCGCCCTGGTGGTCTCCGGAGGATCGACGCCCGAGCCGTTTTTCAAGTCGCTCGCCACCCGGACACTGGACTGGGATAAAGTGACGATCCTTATGGCGGATGAGCGGTGGGTGGAAACCACGTCGGACGATAGTAACGAAAAACTGCTGCGAAAGTATTTTGAAACAACGGGTGCAACGCTTCTCTCTCTGGCGCCCGCTCACAAGGGCGAATCCTTGCAGGCAGGCTGCAAACGTATCGCGCAGACACTCGATATATTGCCTTCGCCGCTGGATGTCGTGATTCTGGGCATGGGTGAAGACGGCCATACCGCGTCCTTGTTCCCGCATCATCCCGATCTTGAGGAAGGCCTGAATCCGGCACAGCAGGAATTATGCCTTGCCATCACCGGTTCTCCCAAACCGCCTTCCAACCGCATTACCCTGACCGCTCGCCTGCTGCTCGACTGTAATCATCTGTTCCTGCACATTACGGGAGAAGCGAAGAAGGCGGTGTATGAACGGGCGCTGAAGGAAGATGAATATACGCTGCCGATCGCGGCATTCATCACGCAGCCTTACACTCCACTTATCACCTATTGGGCACCTTGACCATGACCCATCCTACACTGCTTGCCGTAACGGAAAGGATTAAGAAACGCAGCACCCGCTCACGCGCCGCATACCTTGACGCCATGAGACACATGGCGGAAAAGTTTCCGCAGCGCGGGGTGCTTTCCTGCGGGAATCTGGCGCATGGTTTCGCGGTGTGCGATGCGTCGGATAAGGAAAAACTGAAAGGAGCGACTCCGAATATCGGGATCGTGACGGCGTATAACGATATGCTGTCCGCGCACCATCCGTACAAGGATTATCCCGACCAGATCAAGGCGACCGCCCATGCGTTCGGGGCAGTGGCCCAAGTGGCCGGCGGTACCCCCGCCATGTGCGACGGGGTGACGCAGGGGCAGGCGGGAATGGAATTTTCCCTGTTCAGCCGGGACGTCATCGCGCTCTCCACCGTTATCGCCATGTCGCATAACATGTTCGACGCGGCGATGTATCTGGGTATCTGCGACAAGATCGTGCCGGGCCTGCTCATGGGAGCGCTGCAGTTCGGATATCTGCCTTCCATCTTCGTTCCCGCGGGGCCGATGCCTTCGGGATTGCCGAACAAGGAGAAAGTCCGGGTCCGCGAGCAGTACGCCAAGGGAGAGATCGGCCGTGACGTCATGCTGGAGGCGGAATCCGCTTCCTATCATTCGCCGGGCACCTGCACGTTTTACGGTACGGCCAACAGTAACCAGATGATGGTGGAGATTATGGGGCTGCAGCTCCCGTCTTCTTCTTTCGTCAATCCGGGCATCCCCTTACGTGAAGCGCTGACCGCAGAAGCGACGCGGTGCGTTCTTGCTAACCTGCAGGGGGGCGAACAATATATTCCCCTGCATGATATCATCGATGAAAAAGCGATCGTCAACGGCCTGATCGGCTTGATGGCCACGGGAGGATCGACCAACCATACCATCCATTTCATCGCGATCGCGCGCGCGGCGGGGATTATCATCGACTGGGGAGATTTTGATGACCTCTCCCATGTCATTCCGCTGCTTTGCCGTATTTATCCCAACGGTGAAGCGGACGTCAATCATTTCCACGCCGCTGGCGGGATGCCGGTGCTTATTCGCACTCTCCTTTCCCACGGTTTGCTGCATGAAGAGGTGACGACCATTTTGGGTAGGGGACTGCATCGCTTCACCGTGGAAGCCGAACTACAGAGCGATGTTCTGAAATGGAAATCCTGTCCCGAAGTTTCCGCGAATCCGCTGGTTCTGACCAGCGTGGATACGCCATTTCGTGCTGATGGAGGAACCAGGCTGCTGAGAGGTAATCTGGGCCGTTCCGTGATGAAAACCTCTGCGGTTGCCCTCGAACATCAGATCGTGGAAGCGCCTGCACGGGTGTTCACATCGCAGGACGCATTGACGGAGGCATTCAAGGCCGGTGAGCTGGGGGGAGACATGGTGGCGGTAGTCATTGGTCAGGGACCTAAGGCGAAAGGGATGCCGGAACTGCATAAGCTGACGCCGTCGCTCGGCGTGCTGCAGAATATGGGATTCAAGGTGGCGCTCGTCACGGACGGACGCATGTCCGGTGCGTCCGGCAAAGTTCCGGCAGCTATACATGTGTCGCCCGAAGTGCTGGCGGGCGGTGAGCTCGGAAAAGTGCGCGACGGCGATATCATCCGTCTGGACGCGGTGGCAGGAACGCTCGACGCGCTGGTGGATGCGGAAGAATGGGCCGGTCGCACATCTTACCCTTTGCCCCCGGAATCGGAACCTTACCATCTGGGGCGGATGCTGTTCGCCAGCGCCCGCGCGACCGTCAGTTCGGCGGAAGAAGGGGCAAGTTTCATTTTACCCGATTACTCACAAAAGGATTGAGCTATGAATTATTACCTGGTGGCTGATATCGGCGGCACCAATTCCCGTTTCGCCGTGTGTAGAAACGAAACGGTGGAGATGGAAGAGACGCGCAAATATCCCAATGCGGATTTCGCATCGCTTGGGGACGTCATCGCCCGTTATCTGGAGGATATCGGCGATATTAAAGTCAGTTCCGCCTGTCTCGCCGTGGCGGGGCCCGCGCACCATGACCATGTGCAGCTGACTAATATCGACTGGAAGTTTTCCGTCTCGGACTACCAGCGGCGTTTCGGGTGGAAACGGTTGCTGCTGACCAATGATTTCACGGCGCTCGCCATGTCGGTACCGTATCTCAAAGCGGACAGCATCCATCAGATCGGTACCGGAACCGCAGTGGCGAAAATGCCGATCAGCGTCGTAGGCCCGGGTACCGGACTCGGTGTTTCCGGCCTTGTCTGGCATGGTCAGGGATGGACGGCGTTGCAGGGAGAAGGTGGGAACGTCGATTTTACGGCTACGACGGATGAGGAAATCACTTTACTACAGGATGCGAAAAAAGAATCCGACTACGTGCGTGCGGAAGATTTCATTTCAGGGCGTGGCCTGACGTACCTGCATGATCTTCGCCTGAGATTGCACGGCCAGCAGCCCGTCCATCTCAAGGCGGAGGAAATTACCCTGCAGTCCAAGCAACCGGACGGCAAATTCTGTTACGATACGCTGACATTATTCTGCGGAATGCTCGGCAGTTTTGCCGGTAATCAGGCGTTGACGCTCGGGGCGTTCGGCGGAGTGTATATCGGAGGAGGGGTGGCCCCTCAACTGGAAGAAATTCTGCACGTAAGTCCATTTCGCGCCCGGTTTGAAGCGCGCGGGAAATTTACGGACTACATCAAGGATATTCCTACCTTCCTGCTGCTGGCACACAGTAAGAACGCGCTGGTCGGAGCAGCGGCCTTGCTGATGCATACGTAGGCAGGCTTTATTTATAGCGGTCAATCGCTTCCTGCAAAAGTGCGATAGCTTTCTCCTTGCCTTGCCATCCAGTGATTTTCACCCATTTGCCTTTTTCCAGATCTTTATAATGTTCGAAGAAATGCTGGATCTGGTCAAGCAATATGGTGGGAAGGTCCGTATATTCCGCTATATTCTCATAATAGGGATGGGTCTTGGTGACCGGTACCGCCAGAATTTTTTCATCTTTTCCACCGTCATCCTCCATCATCAGCACGCCTACGGGACGGGCCGCCACTACGGCGCCTGAGAGAATCGGGGCAGTGGTCAATACCAGTACGTCGGCGGGATCACCGTCGCCGGAGAGCGTGTGGGGGACGAATCCGTAATTGCAGGGATAATACATCGCCGTATGCACGAACCGGTCGACGAACAGGGCGCCGGAATCCTTATCCAGTTCATATTTTACCGGGCTGGAGCCCATCGGCACTTCGATAATTACGTTGATTTCATGAGGAGCGTTTTTGCCGGTGGAAATATGTTCCAGATTCATGGGTAGACCTTTTGTAAGTGAATAATTCCATGTATCAAGCTGCGAGGTAAGATGCAAGGGCGGCCTGCACGCCTTCCTGCCACTCCGGCAACGTAATCCCGAAACTTTCCCGCAGTTTGCCGCAATCCAGCCGTGAATTCAAGGGACGCGTAGCAGGGGTAGGGTATGCATCGGAAGGGATAGGGTGGCAGTCCGCTACCGCGAGGCTTAACCCCGCGCGGCGGGCGTCTGCGAAAATAGCGGAGGCGAAACCGTGCCAGCTGGTCTCGCCCGCATTGCACATATGATAAATACCGGAAGGAAACGGCGCATGAGCCTGCGCCTTTTCCAGCGCTACCGCCGTGGCCTTTGCAAGATGGGGGGCGTAGGAAGGCGCACCGATCTGGTCCGCTACGACGGAAAGCGCGCTTCTTTCCCGGCCGAGTCTGAGCATCGTAGTGAAAAAGTTTTTTCCTGTCGCATCAAATACCCATGACGTGCGGAAAATGAGATGCTTGCCGCTTACGGCTATGATCGCCTCCTCACCGGCACGTTTGCTTTTCCCATAGACGTTGAGTGGGGCACATATCGCCGATTCCTTGCGGGGCGCATCGCCTGAACCGTCAAACACATAATCGGTGGAGTAATGGACGAGCGGAATCGAGCGTTCCTTCGCCAGTTGTGCCAACATTGCCGGAGCGTGGGCATTTACCTGATAGGCCAGCGCTTCTTCCGTTTCGGCCTTGTCCACCTGCGTGTAGGCTACGGCATTGATGATCGCGGATGGATTGACCCGGTCGATTAGTTTTTGAAAACCGTCCGGCTTCGTGAAGTCCGCTTCTTCCCTGCCTGCATAATATGCGCCGTTTTCAAACACGGAGACGAACGCGCGGGCCACTTGTCCGTTCCTGCCAAACACCAGGACGGTCACTGAATGATTTCCTTTAACGTCTTGGCATGTGTGGTGCGATTCTTGATCGGAACGATGATCAGAGTGCGCCCCATCGTGTGCAGGCGGCGCTGCATGATATAGGCCGTCTGGTTATGCAGCATCTGGGTGATCATGTCATCGTCATCGGCGATGAATTTCGTTGCGAAGAACACCGCGTTCGGAAAGCGGTCGGACACTTTTTTCGACAGTTCGGAGAGTTGCTGCACCACGTCCGTTCCGTATGCATGGTAGTAAGTGCTCGCCATGCCATACTCATGGCAGAAATCCACGTATCCTTTCAGGGTTTTCTTGGTATCGCGCCGCAAGTTGTTCCATTTCTGCTGATCGACGAATTCTTCCGTATCGATCTCTCCGACGCTGACGAACACGAAGTTATGAAACATCTGCGGAAAATTCTCGGTGACCCAGAGCAGTGAATACATACCCGTCGCCGAGGTTTCACTGGTAAGAAATACCGCCGTGGGTTTGGAACTGTCCAGTTTTTCCATGCCGTGTGATGCAGGACAGATTTTATGGATCATGTCGGCGATATCGCGCTCGTTCGTCTCGATCTGCTGTTGCACCACGCTGTAATGATGCTTCACTTTCAAACCGATACTGACCAGTACGCTGGTGAGCAGCAGCGTCATCCATCCGCCGGTCGTGAATTTTTCCAGCACGGTAGTGACCAGAATACCGAAACAGACCAGCGTGCCGAGCAGGGGGACGATCAGTTTGCCGTAATTCCTGTTCATCCAGCGGTAACGCACGATTCCTGCCAAAGACAGCGTGAACGTGACGAATACGTTGATCGAATAGAGCACGACAAGGATATGGACGGTTCCCCCGGTGATCAGCAGCGCGGAAATGGCTGTGACTCCCATCAGCACGACACCGTTTTTCGTCACCAGACGGCTGGAGAGCGAACTGAACATATGCGGCATCCAGCGGTCCACCGCCATATTAGCCAGTACGGCGGGGCCTGCGATGAAGCCCGTATTACCGGCCACGAACAACAGTCCGGCGGTCAGCAGCATGACGATGGTGACCAAGGGATGCGAGATGTTTATTCCACCGACTGTCCAGTTCTGCGTGATGAGGGAAAATGCCGTGGCGTTCATCGTCTCACCGTTTACCCGCTCCACTTCCCATAACAGGTAGAGCATGATAATGCCCATCGCCATGAAGGCGAGGGACGCGGCGATACATAACATGGTGATCCGGCCGGTTCGTACTCGCGGTTCCGCCAGGTTATGCATGCTGTTGGAAACGGCCTCCAGCCCCGTGTAGGTTCCGCCACCCATCGAAAATGCCTTGAAAAACAGGGAAAGGACGGCAAACCAGCCCCATTGGTCCGCCATATGCTGCGCATCATGCACGGCGTTGGGGACGATATGCGAAATGCCTGAAAGGCGGGAGGAAATACCGTAGACGATCAGGCTGATGTAACTCACCATGAAACCAAGAAAAATCGGCATCAGGATCTTGATGGATTCCTTCATCCCACGCAGATTAAGCTGCACAAGCAGCAGAACCAGCCCGATTTCCAGAATCAATTTGTAAGGTTGCCACTCCGGCGGCAGCACGCTGAAAAAAGAATCCACGGCGCTGGCCAGTGATATGGCGATAGTCAGGATATAGTCGATGATCAGGGCGGAACCGGCGACAAGCCCGGCGCGGGGGCCGATCAACGTGGAAGCGACGCGGTATCCTCCGCCGCCATGGGGAAACAGTTCGATCACCTGCATGTAGGCGAAAGCGATCAGAAACACGGTGAAACCCGTGGCGACCGCCAGGAATACCGCCAGTTGCGTATGGAAACCGAGTGCCGCGAACGCCTCTTCAGGGCCGTAAGCCGAAGAGGAAATACCGTCGGCGCCAAGACCGATCCACGCAAAGAAAGCGACCAGCGCCATATGCTGGCGTACATTCTGTGCGAACGGGTCCAGTGGTTTGCCGATGAAAAAATGCTGAAGACGTTTTCGATTCATGCTTTTTTAGATGCTCTTGGAATAATGAAATGCGCTTATGCATCCGATATTTCCAGTACGGGTAGTGTATATGGGGTGTTTCATAGAATGTTTCAATCTATGTCGACGAAGGCGGTGGTGTCGTCCGCCACGCTGAATAGATATGCTCCGTAAGTTCCATTTGCTTTGCGGCGTGGCTGTCCTGTTCGCTCCGCCAGTGAGAGTAGCGCTTCTTTGCTAATATACCCTTTACGGTAGGCGATTTCTTCGATGCAAGCGATTTTCTGGCCCTGGCGCGCTTCGATCGTATGCACGAACTGACCGGCGGCGAGCAGGGATTCGAACGTGCCGGTATCCAGCCAGGCGATTCCCCTACCCATCAGTTCGACGTTCAGGTTACCTGCTTCCAGATATGCCTGGTTTACGTCCGTGATTTCCAATTCACCCCTTGCCGAAGGCGTGATCCGTCTGGCGATATTCACGACGTCCGCATCGTAAAAATAGAGCCCCGTTACCGCCCAGGACGATTTCGGTTCTTTCGGTTTTTCTTCGATGGAAAGCGCTTTTCCCTCTTTATTGAATTCTACTACTCCATACCGTTCCGGGTCATGGACGTGGTACGCGAATACGGTGGCGCCTTTCGTCAACGTTCCCGCCACATGCTCCGTTTTACCGGTCAAATGGTGTCCGTAGAAAATATTGTCTCCCAGAATGAGGCACACCGGCGAATTTCCGATGAATTCCTCGCCCAGGATAAATGCCTGTGCGATTCCTTCCGGTTTAGGCTGTGCTTTATAGTGAAGCGAAAGACCGATCTGGCTGCCGTCGCCCAGCAACGCTTCGATCATCGGCAGGTCGCGCGGGGTGGAAATGATCAGGATTTCACGGATGCCGGAGAGCATCAGCACTGAGAGAGGGTAGTAGATCATCGGTTTATCGTATACCGGCAACAGCTGCTTGCTGATCGTCTCGGTAAGCGGTGATAGGCGTGTTCCGGACCCGCCTGCCAGTATTATTCCTTTCATATCCTTCCAACCCCGCGCTTTTATCAACTTCCTTGCATAAAAGGTCTTGCGTTGTTATGCAAGGATTGCGGACGATATTCAGTATATAGGCCGTAAGGTCAGCCTTATTAACGATTTTCTATACAATTTTTGATAAAGTTACTGGGTGTTTTCTAAAAATTTTAGCAAATGATTTTAAGGTTCGGGTCTGGTGCTTGGAGTGGTCATCGTAGGGCATGGTGGATTGGGGCAGTCGTTTCTTGACGCAGCGGAACGCATGATCGGTCAGCAGCGTCAGGTAGAATGCGTGTCCTACACGGTCGGCGACGATATGGAAACCGTGCGGGATCAGATCGCCAAGGCGACCCGAGCAGTCAATTCGGGGCAAGGGGTGATCATGCTTGCCGATATGTTCGGGGGCGTGCCCTGCAACCTCGGCATCTCCGTGGCGCAAGGGCAGCATGTGGACGTCGTTTCCGGAATGAACCTTGCCATGGTGCTCAAGCTCTTCACCGTGCGCGAAGTATTGAGCAGCAAGGATGCGGTGAGGGAAGTACTGAACGTGGGTACGAAATATATCAATGCGCTCAGCGATTTAATGAAGGAACTGGGATAAACATATGCCGCATATCGTCATCGAATATTCAGACACTCTCGCGCATACCGCCCGTGAGGCTTTGGAAAATGCCTGTCGCTGCGTAAGGGATTCCGGCCTGTTCGATCTACAGGCGATTAAAGGAAGGTCCGTCGCATATACGCACACCCTCCTGCCGGAGGGAGCGCGAAATTTCATGCATGTCACCGTTTCCATCCTGGAAGGCCGACTTGAGCAAGAACGGGCGGCGCTCAGTAAACATATATTCGCAGCCGTGAAGGAAAACGCTGCGGACATCGACCGTCTGTCCGTGGATATTCGTGAAATGACGAAAGGCACTTATACTAAATAAACGGACTTAAAACGCCAGCATATGCTGTACGACGTTGGAAACGGGGTGAAGCTGGGCATACATCAACGGCGTTTTTCCGCGCGTGTCCGGTAAATCCCTTGAAGCCCCGAACTCAAGCAGCAGTTCCACAATTTCATGGTTGCCTTCATACGCAGCGTAATGCAGCGCAGCCAAGCCCGAGCCGTCGATATCGTCCGGATTGGCCCGGTGCTGCAGCAGCCAGCGGGCCGTATTCGGCTGCCGATGCTGCACCGCCAGGATCAATAAAGGCGTGCCTTTCGCATCACGCCAGTCGATGCGGCCGCCATTGTTATAGAGGGTCCGCAGGCCTTCGACATTTCCTTCGCTGGCAGCCACCGCCAGCAGTTTCTGCTGATCTTCCTCGTTATAAGCGAAAGGCAGATATGTATTCTCAAAGCTATAGTTCTTATGATAAATCGTGCTTGGCAGACGAACCGATTTGAATTCATGGGCCGGGTACATCTGTATTTTTTTCTTTTTACGCTTGTTTTTATCATCTTTCTTTTCTTCAACCGCAGCAGTGGCCTGCGCTGGTTTTTCCTCTTTCTCCTGATCTGGGGAAAGGACCGTGGTGGTGGAAAAAAACTGGTCGATCGTTTTGCCGTCTTTCTCTTTTCCTTTCTGCTGACCGGGTGCCGGGGATGATTCAAAACCATATAATGGGGGAGGCGGGGGACTTTCCTTCGTGATGCTGCCTTTGGCCGGTGTGTCCGTTTTCTTCTCCTGCCCATGCGGCATATCCGCGATCGGCGGGAGCGTAAAATCCATTTCGTCGCTCGGCTGGGTAAATTTGAATTTGGGATCGGATTCCTGGGAAAGCGCTCTGCTTGCGAATAGCAGCAGAAACCCAAGGAGAGTGAGCATATGTAAAAGTAACAGATGCGCACGAATGCGACGCTCGGCGATGTATTTACGGGAAATCCGCCGCATGCTTAAGAAAGCGTAACTTGCGAAAGCGTCGACATATAATTGTTTGATGAAGTGTTTCATAGTACTTATCTAGTATTTTACATGCAATTCACAAGTATGCAAAACAAAAATAAATACAACGTAAAGAAAAAGACGATTTTCAGCTATTTAACAATTTAGTTTTTTGGGACTGAAATTCTTCCTCAGTCAAATGTCCCGCTTCTTTCAACTGCGCCAGCCGCTCGATCTGTGATGCGACATCGGTTGCAGCTCTGGCCGGTTGCGAGCGTGATACCACTTCCTGAAAGGAAAGCCGCTTGAAATCGTCGATCGCCTGGCGGACTTCCTTGATGAACGGGTCTATGTTTTTGGCGAGTACGGTGTTCAGCGTGATGGAAGCGGCGCCGTCCCATATGCGGATCGATCCGAACAGGATGCTGTAATTCCCGTCGATCGCCTGCACGCGGTCCAGCGCTATCTGGGATTGCCGGAGTCCGAAAAACATGCCTTTATCCACGATCAGGATACGGCGGTTAGTACAGACCGCCAGAACGGTGCGTTTCTCGGAAAATCCGGATACCAGACCGCGGATCACTTCATCTTCCACCAGAATCTCCGGAAGGTAGTTGATTTCCTTTTTCGTATAAAAAATGTATTTATGCGGCAGATTGTTGATCTGCGCTCTCACTTCTTCGATCGTAGGCATATGGATTCCTATAGCTGTAAGTCACGTAACTATAGCAAAAAAGACGACTGTTCACAAAACATCATTTCACTCCCTTCCGGAACCGGTTGCAGGAAGTTCTAACTGCAGGAACATCGGAAAAGGAGAATTATGACAACGACCGCACATATGGGAATTACGTTGATTGAACAGGCGCAGGCGCAGAAAGAAGTGACCGCGAACGAAGCATTCGCACGGATCGACGCGTTACTGAATCGTGGGGCGGCACAGGCCGGATTGAACACGCCGCCTTCCACACCTTTTAACGGCGATGTGTATATTCTGGGTAACAGTCCAACGGGCGACTGGGCCGGCAGGGCGAAACAGATCGCTTATTTCGACCAGATCTGGCGGTTCATCGTTCCGCAGGCAGGAAGCCTGCTGTGGGTTCAGAACATTGCCTGTCTTTATGTCTACGACGGAAGCGCATGGCGCGCCACTACCGCAGTATTCGCTTGAATTGGAAAGGAGATCGTTATGATAACATTGATGGGTGCCATTCTGGGATTTCTCGGCTCCATGATGCCGGAATGCCTGAACTTTTTCAAACAACGGGCGGACCGCGTCCATGAGCTGGAAGTCATGCAACTGCAACTTTCGCAGCAGCAGAAAGGGCAGGGAGATCGGCTGGAAGAAATCCGGCTGGTGCATGATGCGGCAGAGATCAAATCACTCTACGCTACTTACCGAACCAACATTCCCTGGGTGGATGCGCTGAACGGTACGGTACGCCCTGTTCTGGCTTACGGCTTTTTCCTGTTATACGCCACGGTCAAGCTGATTCAGTTTTCTTTCCTGGATGGGTCGCATATGCCGTTTCCCTGGCAGGTATGGGGAGAGGAAGATCAGGCCATCTTCGCGGCCATTATCAGTTTTTACTATGGTCAGCGTGCTTTCAGCAAGGCACGCCAATAATGCGTCCGTCGTATCTATGCTATGATGTGATCCGGCGGTTCGAAGGGTTTTCAGCCGAAGCTTATGACTGTCCTGCCGGATATGCGACCATAGGATACGGACATAAAATAAAAGAGGGGGAAGTTTATCCGCAGAAAATCACTTCTGATATCGCCTATGATCTTCTGAGGGAAGATGTGACAAGGGCTTCGGAAGCCGTGCAACGGCTGCTGCCTGTAACGCTGAGCCAGCCGCATTATGATGCGCTGGTCAGCTTCACGTTCAACCTTGGAGGAGGAGTATTGCAACGTTCCACCTTACGGCAGGTAATATTGCGAAAAGAATACGCGCTTGCCCCGAATGAATTTCGCAAATGGATTTACGGTGGCGGCAGAAAGCTGGCGGGGCTGATACAGCGCCGTGAAGCGGAAATCGCGGTGTTTGTGATGAGAGAAATAAAAACATAAAAAAAGCCTGACAAGCGTCAGGCGGAGGTAGTGGAGGTGCTTAATTCCATCACATCGACATATCCAAGAAAGCGGCTGGGTGGCTCAAAATATTCTTGTTCGTCATATAGAGGGATGATGCGGATTTCTTTGTGGAGAAGTGGGAAATGAATGGCTTCTGTCTCTACAATCCATCCTGTCTGACGGCCTACCAGATCCGCACGTTGACAAACGGATATTTCCCTTAAGCTAAAACTTTCTAAATAGATTCTTAAATCTCTTAAGCTATTTAAACCCCAGCTTACCTCCTGCTTTACCGCACATACTTCGACGCAGGAAGAGAAATGCCGGTTTTTCGGAACCAAAAGAAGATATTTCATACGAATGAGAAAACGAAAGACTCCGTTTCTGTTAGCGACATCTGGTCCTTAATGCAATAAAATACTTAAACGCCCAATTCTCCCGATGCCAGCCGGAGCAGCAGAAGAGCCGAAAGCCTGGCCCTTTCCTTCAGGCTATCGAGCAGAATATATTCCTTATCGCTATGGATGTCGCCGCCGCGTACTCCGAGCGTATCGATATTGCTCAGACCATACGCCGCCAGATTGTTTCCATCGCAGCAGCCGCCCGACGCACTCCGTTTTATCGTCATACCCAGCATGTCGGCACTGGTAGTCACGGCATTCCATAAAAATGCGTCACGTTCGGTAACGGTTTTCGCAGGACGCGTGAATCCTCCATTCAGGATAAAGCGGTAATCGGCATCATAGTTTTTTTGCAGGTTTTCGAGGACGTCACGCAGCGACGCCTCCATCCATTCCCGTTCTTCAGCGCTGGAAATGCGGACATTGAAACGCAGTATCGCGAGGTCCGGTACCACGTTCAGCGCGCTGCCTCCTTCGACGATGCCGGGATTGACCGTCACTCCGTCACGTTTACCGTTTAAATCATTTAAGCGCAGCGTCGCATCCGCCAGCGCGACGATGGCGTTGCGGCCAAGATGATGCTCACGACCCGCATGTGCCGCTTTGCCGCGTACCACGAGTGTGAAATTGCCGGTTCCTTTACGATCACCGACTAGGGTACCGTCCGGCAGGGAAGGTTCGTAAATCAACCCGATATGATTGCGGGAGGCCGCTTCCTTCAATAACGCGTCGGAACCCGGTGAGCCGATTTCCTCGTCAGGGTTGAGCAACACTTCCCAGCCGATCCGGTGTGCGTATTCGGAACGTTCCAGCGCTTCCAGGGCCTTCAGCATGACGACCAGTCCGCCTTTCAGGTCCGCCACCCCCGGACCGTTGATGGTATTGGCGTCCACGAGGACAGGTTTCTGAAAAGGGTGATCCCTGCCGAACACCGTATCGTAATGCCCGCATAAAAAAACGCGAAACGGTGCATCGGGACGTTTACGGACGCGAAGCGCCTTGCCAAGAGGACGGTATTCCTCCTCTCCCTTTGCATTGATGTTCGCCATCGGTTGCAGTTCAAGTTCTTCCATTTCCCCGTCCAGCCAGAGGAAATTGTCTTTGAGGACGGAGCGCATATGTTCCAGTCCCTCCAGATGGAAGCTGCCGGAATTGATCGCCGACCAGTCATGGACCAGCTGCTTCATGTGTTCATACTGGCTGTCGATGAATGTCAGGGCGTCCGTGTGCATCATGCCGATTTTTCCTCCGCCGCCAGCGGTTCGGGCAGTCGGTAGTAAAACATGATAAACGTAAGGACACCTGTGATGCAGATGCAAAACCAGGTAAGTGCATAGCCCAGATGGTCATTTCGGAGCTCGATCAACCCATCGGAAGGATGAGGTTTATCGCCGGCGGGCGCTTTATAGAGAAGATCCGTATTCATGGGAAGCAGTTCCAGTCCCGTCGATTTGGAAATGGCCTTCACGTCACGCCAGAACCAGACATTGTCTTTTATATCCGGGTCCGGTGTAAAATAACTCCGATCGTTGTCATTGCGAATCATGACGATAATACTCTGTTTCCCCTTGATCTGCCCATCCGGCCGGTTAGCAGGATTTTTATCTTCCAGCTTCACCCAGCCGCGGTTGACGAGAACGATTCTGCCATCTTCAAGCTGGAAAGGGGTGAGAATGTGGTAGCCGAGCTGACTCTGGTAATAACGTGCGGCGAGGTGTATTTCATAATCATGCAGATATTCGCCGATTAGATGAACGCGAACGAAATCCATCGAATGGGTATCGGATAAGTTTTTGGGTAACCCTTCCACCGCAGGAGTATAACGGGAGGCTTCAATCTCGTGGATCAAGCCCTCTTTCCACTGAAGGCGTTCCAACTGCCAGACCCCGAGCCAGAACAGCAATACGGTAATGCTCCCGATCGCTATCCATGCCCCTATGCCGGGGGGATGCCAGCGGCGCTTCGTAGCAAGCAATGCGATATGCTCCCGCTCAAGCCTGGCTTCTTTTCTGCGGTCACGCATCACCGTCATGAGCGTGGCTCTTCCAATGCAGGTGTTTGATGACGCAGTTCCTGGCGATACAGGATGGTGAGGGCCGTACTTCGCGCCACGCGCAATCCTGCGACACTTAAGAGGCAGGTGAGCGGCAGCCATAATACCGCGTGGACCCAGAGGGGCGGGCTGTAAGAAAACTCCATGATAACCGATGCGAGCGTTATGAAAAATCCGACGATGACAATGACGATGAATACCGCGCCGTCACCGACATCGCGTGAGGCCAATGAAAGGCCGCAATGCGGGCAATTCTCGTAAAATGAGAGCAGTCCCTTAAACACAGATTTTTTTCGACAGCGAGGGCAGGCGCCGTTCATCATGGTGCTTATGCGCCCCACCAATAGACGAATACGAAGAGGAACAGCCACACCACGTCCACGAAATGCCAGTACCATGAAGCGAATTCAAAGCCGAGATGGCCGGACGGCGTCAACGTCCCCCGGATAGCCCGCACTAGATTGACGGCGAGAAATATCGTGCCGATAATGACGTGAGCGCCGTGAAAACCGGTCGCCAGGTAAAACGTGCTGCCGTAAATCCCGTCTCTGATCCCGAAAGGCGCATGAGAGTATTCCAGCGCCTGCAGGCAGGTGAACGTCATGCCGAGCGCCACGGTACAGGCCAGCCCGCGAATGACATCGCGGTTATTGCCATGCAGCAATGCGTGGTGCGCCCACGTGACCGTGGTGCCGGAGAGAAGCAGGATCAGCGTATTGAGAAACGGCAGGTTCCAGGCATGAAAGGTGGTGATACCCGTCGGCGGCCATACCCCTTTCTTGGTCAGGACATCCCAGGCGTCTTCAATATGGACATGCGGAAAAATACTGGCGTTGAAAAACGCCCAGAAAAACGCGACGAAAAACATCAGTTCCGATGCGATGAATAGCGCCATGCCGAGACGAAGCCCTGTCTGTACCACCGGCGTATGCGCCTTCTCAATCAATCCTTCCCGAATAGCGGAGCGCCACCACTGAAAGCAGCAGGTCAGCAACAATGCAGCGGACGCCGCGGTAAGGAAGATGCCGGGATGGAATCCTTTCATCCACGAAAGGCCGGATCCCACCAGCGCGAAAAGGCTGAACGCCGTCATGATCGGGTAGGGGCTGGGGTCGACCAGATGGTAATCATGGTGCTTTTCGTGATGTTCAGGCGCGCCCATTGAGTTCTCCGCAAATCATGTTTGGAATCATACCGCTATAGCATCCCATCTTACTTCCCGACAGGAAAAAACGTATAGGATAATGTGATATCTTTTACTTCATCGAGGTTTTTATCTTTGTCCAGCGCCGGGTCTACATAAAAAGACACAGGAAACGTTGCCGACTCCCCGGGATCCAGACGCTGCTTATTGAAACAGAAACACTGTAGCTTGACAAAATATTCGCCCGCCTTGAAAGGAGTTATGTTGAACGTCGCCGTTGCCGTTACAGGGTGGCTGCCGATGTTTGTCGCCTCGAAAAACGCCAGATTGCGTCGGCCGATCGGTGTGTCGATATGATTCTGCAATGACTTGAATTTCCAGGAAAGAGAAGGAGAAACGTCGGTATTGAAGGTCACGTTCATATGGCGATCTAAAATAGTGGAGGGGGTGGACGCACCTATTCTGGGTGTTCCTCCATAGCCCGTGAATCGGCAGAACATGGAATAAAGAGGCACCGAAGCGTAACTCATCATCGCCATGCCTACCACTATGCCGATGAGGCTGACCAGCACCGAGCGATTGCGGCGTTTTATTTCTTCTGAAGAATAGGGGAAAGAGGAGGGCATATCGTCATTTCACATCTTAGGACACGAACTTTGACATGGATAACATGTAGAGGCCAATGATCAACAGAAGCAACAGGCATAAAAGCACATAGTTTTTAGATCGTTGCTGTTTATGGCGTTCATGCATGTTTAACTCTTATTTTTCTTCCTGAGCGTGACGGCGCATGAAATCGAGCACCAGCAGTAGAAACGTGGTGAATAATACGCCTAAAATAAAGCTGATTCCCATTAAAGTGATGATCCCGGAAGTCAACTCTTGGGTCCCCGCTACATGAAGTCCTCCCGACGCCGCCTTGTGCATTATCTGAGTGGTGGAATCTATCGGGATGGAAGTTGCTGTCATGACGCGTGATACCTCATCATATAATCAATAATTACTGCGGAAAAAAGTAGGAACAGGTAGAGGATGGAATAGCCGAACAATCCCATGGAGCGCTTGGCATCGGGCATTTTTTTCAGCATGAACGCCTTGTAAACAAAAACGGTGTTTAGTCCAAAGGCCGCTAAGGTGTAAAAAATGCCTGCGTATCCTAAATATTGGGGCAATAAAGAAGTAATTGCCAGGATAATGCTATAGGCGACGATATGATTCAGGGTGGCGGGAATACCTGCCTTTACCGGCAACATAGGAACTTCAGCTAATTTATAATCTTCGTTGCGATAGAGTGCGAGAGCCCAGAAATGCGGCGGTGTCCAGAAAAAAATAATCAGAAAATATAAAAATGGTTGGAATGTCAAATGAGGAGTCATCGCCAGCCAGCCAATGATCGGTGGAAACGCACCTGCCGCGCCGCCTATCACGATATTCTGGGCGGTGCGGCGCTTCAGGATCATCGTATAAAAACAGGCATAAAACCAAATGGCAAAGGCAAGTATGCCGGCGGCTGCCCAGTTGGTGGCCAAACCCAGCAATCCGACGGAAAAAATTGAAAAGAGAAGTCCGATCGCCAACACATCCTGCCCGTCAATCAGGCCTGCGGGGATAGGGCGAAGCCGAGTACGCTTCATAATCGCGTCGATATCCGCGTCATACCACATGTTGAGGGCCGCTCCACCGCCCGAGCCGAGGGCAATACACAGAAGAATGATGCTAGCGGTTATAAAATGAAGCGGGGCGGGAGCGGTGATGATTCCTACCGCGCTCGTGAAAACGACCAGCGACATGACGCCCGGTTTCATTAAACGCCAGTAATCCCGAATGACGGCGACGGAACCGGTATGTTTCACGGCAGCATCGAACGATACGGAATCAGTGTGCATTCAGCGTGGCACCGATATGCGGAATAACCTCATAGGTATGGAACGGAGGCGGGGAAGAAATAGTCCATTCCAACGTTTTGGCGCCTTCTCCCCAAGGATTATTAGGCACTTTTATTTTGTCTTTAAAAATCCGAAAAACGATGTAGAGGAAGAAGATTGCCGCGGCGCCACCTATATACGATCCTATGGAAGAGACATAGTTCCAGCCAGCGTACACATCCGGATAATCCGGGATACGGCGCGGCATTCCCGCGAGTCCCAGGAAATGCTGAGGGAAAAACGTAAGATTGGTGCCGATGAAAAACATCCAGAAATGAATTTTGCCGAGTGTCTCATTATATTGATAACCGGACATTTTGCCTATCCAATAATAAAACCCTGCGAATACCCCGAACAAGGCGCCCAGCGACATGGCGTAATGAAAATGCGCCACGACGTAGTAAGTGTCCTGCATAGTGATATCGATCGCCGAATTGGCCAGCACCACGCCGGTAACTCCGCCTATGGTGAATAGAAAGATGAACCCCACCGCAAAAAGCATCGGTGTCTTAAATTCAATGGACCCACCCCACATCGTCGCTATCCAGCTGAAAATCTTGATGCCTGTGGGAACCGCGATGACCATGGTGGCGAACATGTAATAGGCCCGTGTATTGGCACTCATTCCCACGGTGAACATATGGTGCGCCCAGACCACGAAACCGAGGATACCAATGATCGACATGGCGAATACCATCGCGGTATAACCGAAAATGGGTTTGCGCGAAAAGGTGGGTACCACCTCGCTGATAATCCCGAAAGCCGGAAGGACGAGGACATATACTTCAGGGTGGCCGAAAAACCAGAACAGATGCTGGTAAAGAACCGGATCACCGCCCCCGGCCGGATCAAAAAAATGCGTGCCAAAATTCCGGTCGGTCAACGTCATGGTGATGGCGCCACCCAGAACCGGAAGAGAAAGTACGAGCAGGAACGCCGTCAGCAGGATCGACCAGCAGAACAGAGGCATTTTGAACATCGTCATGCCCGGGGCACGCATATTGAAAATGGTCACAATGATATTGATTCCGCCCAGAATGGAGGAAATACCCGCCAGGTGAAGCGAGAAAATCGCCAGATCCACTGAAGAGCCAGGATGGGATGCTATACTGGAGAGCGGCGGATACATCGTCCACCCGGTTCCGGCACCTTCGCCGATTACCGCGGACAAGAGAAGCAGGGTGATGGAAGGCACGAGCAGCCAGAAACTGACGTTGTTCATGCGTGGGAACGCCATGTCGGGCGCTCCGATCATAATCGGTACGAACCAGTTGCCGAAGCCTCCGAACAACGCCGGGATAATCAGGAAGAATACCATCAGCAGCGCATGCGCCGTCACGAACACGTTATAGAGCTGATAGTTACCATGAAAATACTGATCACCCGGATGAGCGAGCTCCATACGCAGTACGATGGAAAAAGCCGCACCCAGCAATCCCGCGAATACGGAAAACACGAGGTACAGCGTTCCTATATCCTTGTGATTGGTCGAACAAAGCCACCGCTTCAACCCGGTAGGGTTCGCGTGCTCGTGTGCAAGGGAATGATCGGCAGTGGCGGAATAGCTCATGATAAAAATCTTTAAGAGTAAATTATTTCAACGACGGTTTGGCAGCAGAGGCTATCGAAGCAACGATGTTTCCTTGCGGGATTGAGAGTCCCTCCAGCGCGAAATGTCCTTCCTTCGCACGTTTCACCCATTCTGCAAACACCGGCTTTTCAACCACACGAATTTCAATCGGCATAAAACCGTGATGATATCCACATAATTCCGAACATTGTCCGTAGAAAATGCCTGTTTTATTGGCATGAAACCAGGTTTCGTTCAGGCGGCCCGGAATCGCGTCGGTCTTCACACCGAAAGATGGCATGGCAAAACTATGAATCACATCCGCACCGGTCAGTAATACCCGCACAGTGGTGTCTACAGGCACCACGAGAGGGTTATCCACCGAAAGAAGGCGGGGCTCTCCCGGCTTCAGATCCTTGTCCGCCTTGATATTGCTCAGATATTCATCGACTCCCTGATCCGGAAAGCCATATCCCCAATACCACTGGTAGCCGGTAACTTTGATTGTCATGTCGGGGTGCTGAGCTTTGTCCATATAATAATGCAGCTTCAGCGACGGAATGAAAATAGCCACCAGAATCAATACCGGCACGGTCGTCCAGATGATTTCAACGGTCGTGTTATGCGTCGTCTGGCTCGGATTGGGATTGCGGTTGCGGTGGAAACGGACGCAGACATATGCCAGAAGGCCTGTGACAAAAATGCTTACCACCAGAATGATATGAAAAATAAATCGATGCAGCTGCGTCAGTCTTTCCATCACCGGAGTGGCGGCATTCTGGTAAACATATTGCCAGGGTTTTGCGATTCCCTGTATCAGGCTGCTATCGGCAAACGCAGGGTAGGAGACCGATACCAGACTTATAAAACCTGCGAATATCAAAGCCTTAAATAAAATAAATGGGAGTTTCATACCCTTCTCTAACAGATGTATGGTCATGTTTTTAGGAATTCAGCTATCTATACCGCATTTTCTTTCTCGACGCAATCGAGATCCACGCAAACATTTCCCGGTGCACTATTTTCACTATAAAGGCTGGTGGTGACCACCGGGATCCTCTATATACTTATATATATGACAACAGATACACATTCTTTTTTTGATGAAAACGGCCTGGAGCGGGGACGGATTGAAACGATCGTCGGTAATGCGCTGCATGGTATGGATGACGGGGAACTGTTCCTCGAATACGACCAGAGCGAGGCGGTATCCATCGATGACGGACGCATACGCAGCGCCAGTTTCAGCACTTCGCAGGGTTTCGGTCTGCGTTCCGTCTCCGGGGATACCTGCGGATTCGCCCATGCCAACGAATTGAGCGAAGCGGCGATTTCGCGCGCCGCGGAAACCGTGAGGGCGATTACCCGCTCATCGGAAGGGGTGAGACAGGTGAACCTGTTGCCGAACCGCTTCGCCAAACCGCTCTATACGGCGACCAATCCCATCCATGAAATGGGATTTGCCCGGAAAGTCGAGTTATTGCAGGAAATCGACGGCTATCTTCGTGCCCGAGACCCGCGGATAAAGCAGGTTTCCGCATCGGTTCTCGGTAATTACCAGCGCATTGAAATATTGCGGCCTTCCGAAGAACTGCTCCGTGACGTCCGGCCCTTGGTGAGAATCAACATATCCGTGGTTGTGGAGCAGGACGGGCGAATGGAAACAGGTTCCGCAGGGGCGGGGGCGCGTACCGGTTATGATGCGTATGTCAGCCCGGAACGCTGGAAAAAGCAGGCGGACGAAGCCCTGCGTCAGGCACTGGTAAACCTGGAGGCGCGGCCTGCACCGGCAGGTGAGCTGCCTGTAGTCTTAAGTGCCGGATGGTGCGGGGTTCTGCTGCACGAAGCCGTGGGACATGGCCTGGAAGGAGATTTCAACCGGAAAGGCACCTCGACGTTTTCGGGCCGTATCGGTGAGCGTGTCGCTTCCAAAGGGGTGACGGTGGTGGATGACGGAACCATCGAACATCGGCGGGGGTCACTGACCATCGATGACGAGGGAACGCCCAGCGGCTATAATGTCCTGATCGAAGACGGTATCCTCAAGGGATATATTCAGGACCGCATGAACGCACGCCTGATGGGTATGCAGCCTACCGGAAACGGACGGCGCGAGTCTTATGCGCATCTGCCTATGCCGCGCATGACGAATACCTATATGCTTGCCGGCCAGGAAGATCCCGGTGAAATGATCCGCAGCGTGAAGAAAGGGATTTATGCCGTGCATATGGGAGGAGGGCAAGTGGATATCACCTCCGGAAAATTCGTGTTTTCCGTCACTGAGGCTTATATGATCGAGGATGGAAAGGTCACGCATCCCATTAAAGGGGCGACGCTGATCGGGAATGGCCCCGAGATCATGCAGCGTATTACGGCGATCGGCAACGACCTTGCTCTGGATGATGGAGTCGGCACATGCGGGAAAGCCGGCCAGTCCGTTCCGGTGGGTGTAGGACAGCCTTCCTTGCTGATAGGAAATATTACTGTGGGCGGGACGGAAATAGAAGCGTAAATTAAAGAGACATTCGCTTAAACCGCATAAAATTTAAATTACTATACTATTATAGATTGCTAGAAACTATGTATAAATGTGCTTGATGTTACCTAAAGAAAGAATATTCAGATGCATTATACCGGTTTTAGAATTCAAAATTTCGGCATTGTCACTTATAGATAGCCTGCGAGAAGAAGAGACAGTATAGAGATAATTCGGCCATATATGGGGACTTTGAATAACAGAAGGTTTTACGATGATAGCGGGCAAGATAATGCCTGACTCTGGAGTTGACGGATTCGATAGGCCAGGTGAGCTTTTTGGTTTGGAGCAACAATGTGTGCGGAATGACCTTACGGTAGGTTTTCCATTCATCGGTGGCAACTTGGTAAGAAATTTGAGGAAGATGCGGCGCAGCTTATAGATATAATGCAGAAGCAATTATTCTTGCCTGTAAATTAATCTGGTGCGGGTGGAGGGACTTGAACCCCCACGCCTTGCGGCGCTAGAACCTAAATCTAGTGCGTCTGCCAATTTCGCCACACCCGCTTTACGGAAAAGCTTTTAACGTAAGCCTGCCGTTTGCACAAGTTCTATAGTTTACGTAAGAAAATCAAATCTGATGAAGCGAAAGCCGCGTTCATGATTGCATAAACGCGGCTGACTCTTTTTGATATCGTGCCTTGATCAGCTGGATAATAACCCGTCACATGAATGTGGTACGCCGACCGACATCATATTACTGAACTTTTTCTTTCGGGCTGTGGTCCTGCGGTTTATCGGTCCATTCGCCTTTTTTCGCTTTGAAATAGGCTTTCAGTTCATCCTTGGTTACCATATGATCGCCGCTGCTGTCGGCATCGACGAACATTTTTTTGGCGCCGGCTTCATTTTCTTCGGCACTGATGGAGCCGTCCTTATTCGTATCCATCATCATGAACATGTTATCCACTTTATGGTCAACCCATCCATCCTTGTCATGCGCGAGGGCGGCCGTGGATGTTCCCATACAAAGCACTGCAGCTAAAAATACTTTTTTCATAATTTCTCCTGGTTTCCGTGAACGAAAGAACATGGTTGTTCTTAGGCTTAAGCTGATAAGATTTCCAGGATAAAAAAACGATACGGGCGTCTTGCCCCTTTTCTGCGGAGCAGGTGTCTTCTGGACTTTATTCCTTTCCTAAGGGACGGCTGAGCAATGTTTCGATTCCCTGTTGCACCGTGACCCTTCCTCGCAATATATTCGCCACGTTGACGGAAATCGGCATGGAAATCCCCAGTTTTTGCGAAAGGTCATACACCGCTTCCGAAGTGACGACCCCTTCCGCCAACCCTGTGGGAGTGACGGGTATGTCCGAATCGCTCAACGATGCGTGGCCGATCTTAAAGCCCAGCGCCATGTTGCGTGACTGCGTGCTGGCGCAGCTCAGCATCAGATCACCGATTCCCGCCAGTCCGCTCAACGTTTCCGCATTTCCGCCTTTCGCTTCCGCAAGCCGCATCATTTCCGCCAGACCGCGCGTCATGATGGCGGCGCGCGCGTTTTCTCCCAGTTCCGCGCCGATCGCGATGCCGCAGGCGAGGGCGATGACGTTTTTCACCGCTCCCCCCACCTGAACCGACACCACGTCATTGGTAATATAGGGCCGGAAGTTTCTGCCGCTGAGCGTGAATTGCAGGCGTTCCAGCCATCCGTTATGTTTGGAAGCGAGAATGGTCGCGGTAGGGAGTCCCAATGCCGCCTCGCGGGCGAAGTTCGGGCCGGAGAGCACCATGATCGGGTTGGAAGGTAGCATGTTTTCAATGACTTCCGACAATAACAGAAGGCTGCCGCTTTCAATCCCTTTGGACGCGATGACCAGAGGGACATGCAGGTCGATCATATCGGCAAGCGTGATACAGACGGGCCGGATCGCCTGGGCAGGAACGGCCAGGATCAGGACGTTGGCCTGCACCGCTTCACTGATATCGCTCGTGACATGAATGGAAGGGGAAATGAATATGTCGGGTAAATGCCGCGGATTGGTGCGTGTCTGGAGGATCGTCTGCATGAGATTCTGCGATCTGGACCAGAGCGTCACGTGCGCCCCAGAACGGTTGCACAAGATAGCGAGCGCAGTCCCCCACGCGCCTGCGCCGATCACCGCAATGCTGTTCGCCTGATTATCCATGTTCAACCATTGGAGCCGCCTGACATGTAATGATTCAACCCGCTTTCATTTCTTTTCCCAATGCCTGCAATCCGAGGGTTACCGCTTCGCCCGCAATATCATAGGTTGAAACGGTGAGACATGCCGGAAACGATGCCGGACGTCAGCGACACGCTTAATGTCTGTTCACTTATATAGCCGCTGTAAGCACGTATCGCATCGGCGACCGCTCCTTCGCTTTGGAAAAACAGGTTGATCCGGTCGGCCCCACGTCGAATCCCGCTTCCTTGCGGGATTGCTGTACTAGGCGCACCACATCCCTTGCAATTCCTTCCTGCAGAAGAGCGGGAGTAACGACCGTATCGAGTACCACGAGTCCATCCTGCGATGAAAGCCGCGGCGGCTCCGGTTTTAATAGTGGATTCGAGCGTGAATTCAAAACTCGCCGTTAGTCAAAATTTCTCCGCAGATAGCTACATCACCACTTTCGGTGAAAGACCAGCCGCCTGTGCGGGCTGCCGTAGCAATATCTTTCATTTTAACGGGAAGGCGCTTACCCACGACAGGGAAATGAATTTTGAGTTTGCGAGTGGCGACCGCATTAAAGTCGAAAGAAATCTGCACTTCTTTTACGTTGGTTTCGTCTTCGATGAGAGCTTGAAAATAGTGCTTTCCCTTCTGCGGAATCAATTTATTGAGATGACTTACTTTTTTAAACAATTCATCCAGATTTTCACTGAATATGGTCAAGTTGGCTAAAGGCTGACGAATACGAATCCCGACCTCATTGCGAATCGCGTGCGCCGTATTGCATATATCCTGTACTTTGTCCATCACCTGCATAAGCATCTCGTCCGCTTCAAACGTCTGCAATTCCTGCGGATAATTCGCCAGATGCACACTATGGGCAACATCCATATTACCGCCATTCACCAGACCGGCGAACATCGCCTCGCTTACCTGAGGCAGGAAAGGCGCAACTACACGGCACATGGTATGCAGGACCGTATACAGCGTATTATAGGCCTGAATTTTGTCCTCATTCCGTTCGCCTCCCCAGAAGCGGCCACGGTTGCGGCGTATATACCAGTTATTCAGCACTTCCAGAAAAACGGAAACGGCTTGCGTGGCGGCAGGCATGTCATAAGCATCGGACGCGGCGCGTACATTATCCACGCACTTTTTCAATTTTTGCCAGGATATAACCATCCATGACATTATCCGAAGCGAGGCTGTAATCCGCTTTTATGCCGTCGGCATTCGCATAGAGGCAGAAGAAATGATACGCATTCCATAGCGGTTTGATATAGAGCCGTACCGCATCCCGGATAAAGGTGCCTTCCGCATCCAGGAACAATTCATTCCCGCGCATGATGGTGGAAGAAAGCATGAACCAGCGCAGCGCATCGGAACCGTAGGTCTCGAACAGTAATCTGGGATCCACATAATTCTTGAGTTTTTTGGAGAGTTTGCGGCCTTTTTCATCCAGCACGGACGCCGTGGCAGATGCAGTTTTTAAAGGGGATGGCGTCAAACAATCCGACGGAAAGCACCATCATGTTGTAAAACCAGCCCCGTGTCTGCGCTTCATATTCCACGATGAAGTCGGCGGGAAAATTCGCCTCGAACCATGCCTTGTTTTCAAACGGATAATGCACCTGCGCGAACGGCATGGAACCGCTCTCGAACCAGCAGTCGAATACTTCCTCCACGCGGGAAATAGTGTAAGTCGGGTTGGTGGGGTCGGGTTTCGTGAGCAGGTCGACCACAGGTTTATGCAGGTCGGTCACGTCCGCGCCGAAAACGCGTTTCAGTTCCGCGACGGAGCCGAAGACGTAGAGTTCCTTGTTATTGGGATTGTCGCTGCGCCAGACCGGGATCGGGCAGCCCCAGAAGCGGGAGCGGCTGATCGACCATTCGCGCGCCCCTTCCAGCCATTTGCCGAAGCGTCCGTCCTTAATATGGCGCGGGAATCCAGTTGATGTCCTGATTCAATTCCACCATCCGGTCACGGATTTTCGGCACGTCCCCGAACCAAGAGGACATCGCTTTATAGATGATCGGCTGGTCGGTGCGCCAGCAATGGGGATAATTATGGTGTAGTCTTCCTGCTTCACCAACTGGCCGGTCGCTTTCAGCCAGTGAATAATCCGCAAATGGCGAGGCCATATTTTTCAAGCTGCGCGTCAGTGTATGGTTCGTCGGCACGTTTATGACGTGTTTCTTTAATGACGTTGAGACCTTTCAGGGAGAGAGTGATAGAGGAGGGGGCAACGCTCTGTCCGGCTTTCCACTGCTCCATTATTATCAGATAATAAGGGCCTTCCGTATGTTTGA
>CBDFKY010000005.1:0-273310 GCA_965248995.1 Rickettsiales bacterium
ATCCTTTCCAGCAAACTCAGATATTTTGAGAGCACTCATTATTACACTCCGATCCTTGAAATAAACTTTGTCTTAATAGGTAATTTTGCCGCAGCTCTTTCGAACGCTTCGCGCGCCAATTCAGGTGGAACACCGTCCATTTCGAACAATACGCGCCCTGGCTTCACTTTACATACCCACAATTCAACCGACCCCCTTTCCTTTCCCCATGCGAACTTCAGCAGGTTTAGAAGATACGGGAGTATCTGGAAAAACGCGAATCCACAAGCGGCCGGCACGCTTTACATGACGTGATATAGCACGCCTGGATGCCTCTATCTGTCTGGCAGTTATACGTTCTGGCTCGACTGCTTTCAAACCGAAAGAGCCAAAAGCGAGATCAGACCCACCTTTGGCAACGCCGTGAATACGTCCTTTAAATGCCTTACGAAATTTTGTGCGTTTAGGAGATAACATAATTTCCGCTTCTTATAAAATATTTATAGGATAGTAGGGGACGCATTAAAAACATAAAGGGGTATAATTGTCAACGGTAATGTTACACTCATTTCTGAGAATTGACTTTTTGCACTCTATAGGACTATGCGACTTTTTTCGAAGTAATTTCACTTTCTTCGACGCTTAGACTATCACCTTTATAAACCCAGACTTTAATGCCAATCACTCCATAGGTCGTATAAGCTTTGGCCACCCCATAATCCACGTCAGAACGAAGTGTATGTAGAGGGACTCTTCCTTCACGATACCATTCCGTACGGGCGATCTCTGCTCCTCCCAAACGTCCAGCACAGTTAATACGTATCCCTTTAGCCCCCAAACGTAGCGATGATTGAACCGCTCTTTTCATAGCACGACGAAAAGTAATACGCCGCTCCAGCTGGTCGGCAACGGATTCTGCAATCAAAGTGGCATCAATTTCGGGTTTGCGTATTTCAACGATATTAATGGCCAAATCATCTTTTGTAAATTTTGATAATTCTGATTTGATCTTATCGATATCGGCACCTTTTTTACCAATTACCACACCAGGACGAGCTGTATGAATAAAAATACTTGCCTTCTTAGCAGTTCGCTCAATAGTAATTTTACTTACGTTCGAGGATTTTAACTTTTTCTTGAGGTGATCGCGGATCTTTAGGTCTTCATGCAACTTAATAGCATAATCTTTTGATGCAAACCAGCGAGAGTCCCATGTTTTATTGATTCCTAAACGCAAACCTATTGGATTAACTTTCTGTCCCATTATGCATCTCCCCGCGATTTAACCACAATCGTAATATTACTAAATGGCTTAACGATACGTGCCCCTCTACCCCGTGCTCGAGCGCTAAATCGCTTCAGCACCATCGCTTTTCCAACCCAAGCTTCCTTTACATAAAGAGTGTCTATATCTAGACCATGATTATTTTCAGCGTTAGCAACTGCTGATTGAAGCAGCTTTCTAACATCTAAGGAAATACGTTTTGGAGAGAACTCCAGCTGGGTAATGGCGTCTCCCACTTTCAATCCTCGAATTGAACCAGCGATCAATCCCAGTTTTTGGGGACTGATACGAACTTTACTCAATACCGCTTTGGCTTCGTTATCTGCGAGAGATCGTTTATGTGCTTGTTTACTCATTACTGTTTATCCTTATTTCCGCTTTGTCGCTTTCTTATCAGCGCCATGGCCTGTATATGTTCTGGTTGGAGAAAACTCGCCGAATTTATGACCGACCATCTCTTCTGTAACTAGCACAGGAATAAATTTGTGACCGTTATACACACCAAAGGTTAATCCTACAAACTGTGGAATAATGGTCGAACGACGAGACCACGTTTGAATTACCACATTTCTGGAAGAATCACGTGCTGCTTCTGCCTTTTTCAGCAGATACATATCAAAAAATGGGCCTTTCCAAACCGAACGTGCCATAATATTACTCCACCTTTATCCTACCGTTTTTTTGCTTGATGACGTGAACGCACAATGAATTTGCCTGATGGCTTATTTTTGTTACGCGTACGAGCGCCTTTTGTACATTTACCCCAAGGCGTCACAGGATGACGTCCTCCGGAGGTACGTCCCTCTCCACCTCCATGCGGGTGGTCAACAGGGTTCATTGCCACTCCACGGGAGACAGGACGTTTACCTTTCCAACGCGTCCGCCCTGCTTTACCGTCGTTAGTGTTTTGATGATCAGGATTAGAAACAGCGCCGATCGAGGCCATACATTCCGCATTTACAGCGCGAAGTTCACCAGAACGCAGCTTAACCTGAACATAACCGGAGTCTTTACCAACCAACTGAATATAAGCACCAGCGGATCGACCGAGTTGCCCCCCTTTACCTGGTTTCAATTCGACGTTATGGACTATAGTTCCAACAGGAATGTTTTTAAGTGGCATAGCATTGCCGGGCTTAATATCCGTCTTTTCGCCTGAAATGACTTTATCCCCCTCATTCAACCGTTGAGGAGCCAAGATATAACTTAATTCGCCGTCCTCATACTGTATAAGCGCAATAAAAGCTGAACGATTAGGATCATACTCTAAACGCTGTACAGTAGCACCCATATTGATTTTAGACCGGCAAAAATCAACGAGGCGATATTTTTGTTTATGCCCTCCTCCCACACGCCGCGAAGTTATGCGGCCCAGATTATTTCTACCGCCGGTTTTAGTCAAACCAATCACTAATGTTTTTTCAGGATCACCTTTCCATAAACTGGAGCGATCAACAGTAATAAGCTCCCGGGTAGATTTAGTAGTGGGATTATAAGTTTTCAACACCATGGCTATACCTTTGCAGACAGATCAATATGGTCGCCCTTTTTCAAGGTTACCACCGCCTTTTTTACATCACTACGCACTCCTGCCACACCACGAAAACGCTTCGTTTTGCCAGGCAAAGTGATAGTATTGACGGAAACGACGGAAACACCGAAAATAGACTCAACTGCCCGTTTAATTAGAGGCTTTGAAGCCGAAGGGCGCACTTTAAATACTATTTTATTATTTTCTAGCGCTGCGGTTGATTTTTCAGTCACGACCGGAGCAATAATAACATCGAACAAAGATGCAGGAATGGCATCTGAAACCGCTTTCTTACTGGATTTACTCATGATAATCTCTCCTGAAGTGCACTGACAGCCGCTTCTGTCAACACCAGTTCTTTATGGCGCAGTATGTCCAACACATTGATTCCGATGGCCGGGAGCACATCCACTCCCTTTAAATTAGAAGCGGCCCTTAAGAATTCCGGTGCAGGATTCACATCCACAATAAGAGGATTATTCCACCCAAGTGAAGCAATATGTTTAGCAAGCTCGGATGTTTTACCGGACGCAAACGATGTGTTTTTCAAAATAATCAGTGAGGAAGACGCACATTTAGATGAGAGCGCGGTTTTCAGTCCCAAGGCACGGAACTTTTTTGTTAAAGAATGCGCGTGTGACCGAACAACCGGACCAAAGACCGTTTGACCGCCAACAAATTGGGTAGCTCGGCGAGATCCCTGGCGTGCTCTACCCGTACCTTTCTGCTTGAAAGGCTTGGCAGTCGTACCACTGATCTCACTAATTGTTTTTGTTTTGTGAGTTCCAGCCTGCGCTTTTGCACGCTGCCACTGCACCATACGGTGCAGAATGTCCCTACGTACTTCAAGCCCGAATACAGAGTCAATAAGATCTGTTTCGCCCGCTTTTTCCGCCAGTAATGTTGTGATTGCTAATTTCATTTCGTATACCGATTGTAACGTGAATTATAAGATCGCCGCTGGCAGCGGAACGCCAGACGGAACCGCCCGCTTTACTGCATCGCTGATAAACACAAAACCATTTTTTGATCCCGGCACGGCCCCTTTGATGTAAATCAAGCCGCGCTCAGCATCAGACTGAACAATTTTCAAATTCTGGACCGTAACACGCCGATCCCCCATGTGACCGGCCATTTTTTTACCCTTGAATACCTTGCCCGGATCTTGACGCTGCCCTGTGGATCCATGCGACCGGTGCGAAATAGAAACCCCGTGCGAAGCTTCAAGCCCCGCGAAATTATGGCGCTTCATCACCCCGGCAAAGCCCTTTCCTTTACTCATTCCAACCACGTCAACATATTGGCCGGAAACAAAATGCGCGGCACAAAGAGAAGAACCGACCTCAACAGAGTTTTCCGCAGAAATGCGAAATTCAATAATTTTTTGTTTAGGTGCCACCTGAGCTTTAGCAAAGTGGCCGCGCACGGACTTGGAAACATTTTTAGCTTTACGTTGTCCGAAACCGAGCTGAAGCGCACTATATCCATTCTTCTCAACGGTGCGGTTCGCCACCACCTGTACGTTATCAACGTGCAATACCGTCACAGGTACGTGCTCTCCAAATTCGTTATAGAGCTGCGTCATCCCTATTTTCTTAGCAATTAAACCTGTTCGCATTTTCCACTTCCTTATTATTCTTCACCTAAAGGAAATGTATTTATAATACAAAGCCAAGAGGGGAGGTCGTTTATACAGAAACAAAAAAAGCAAGGCAAGAGCTAAATGCCCATCGCTTCTTTGTTTTTGCAAATTACATTCTACTGATCAGGCGGATGCCATCACCATAATCTGTACGTCAACGCCTGCGGGAAGATCAAGCTTTCCTAGCGCATCTACGGTTTGCGGCGTCGCGTCGATCACGTCTATCAATCGTTTATGAGAGCGGATTTCAAACTGTTCGCGCGATTTTTTATCAATGTGCGGAGAACGGTTTACCGTAAAACGGTTGATGCGGCGGGGCAAGGGAACAGGTCCGCGAACCTGCGCACCTGTTCTTTTTGCCGTATTGACGATTTCAGCGGTAGACCCATCCAAGATACGATGGTCGAAAGCTTGCAGGCGAATGCGTATTTTTTGATTTAATAACATATCGACTACGCAAGCACCTTACTGACTACACCCGCGCCTACGGTACGCCCGCCTTCACGAATGGCGAAACGCAACCCTTCATCCATCGCGATCGGAGCGATCAACTCGACTTCCATCGCGATATTATCGCCAGGCATTACCATTTCAGTTCCTTCCGGCAGCTTTACCGAACCGGTCACATCCGTAGTACGGAAATAAAACTGGGGACGGTAGTTAGAGAAGAATGGCGTATGACGGCCTCCTTCTTCTTTGGTGAGAATATACGCTTCGGCATTGAACTTCGTGTGCGGGTTGATATAGCCCGGCTTGGCGAGCACCTGACCACGCTCCACGTCTTCACGTTTCGTACCGCGCAGCAGAACCCCGACGTTATCACCCGCTTCACCGCGATCCAGCAGTTTGCGGAACATTTCTACGCCGGTGCACGTGGTTTTCTGAGTCGCTTTCAGGCCGACAATCTCAATCTCGTCACCGACATTCACAATACCGCTCTCAACACGGCCCGTTACCACGGTACCACGACCGGAAATGGAGAACACGTCTTCGATCGGCATCAGGAACGGTTTGTCGATCTGACGCTCGGGCTGGGGGATAAATGCATCCACCGCATCCATTAAGGCATGGATGGCATCACGACCGAGCGCTTTGTTGGAATCTTCCAGTGCCGCCAGGGCAGAACCTTTGATAATTGGAATATCGTCACCAGGGTAGTCGTAGGAAGACAGCAGTTCGCGTACTTCCATTTCTACCAGCTCCAGCAGTTCTTCATCATCCACCATGTCGCATTTGTTCAGGAACACCACCAGTGCAGGAACCCCTACCTGACGCGCAAGCAGAATGTGCTCCCGTGTTTGAGGCATCGGGCCGTCCGCAGCGGACACTACTAGAATCGCGCCATCCATCTGGGCCGCACCCGTAATCATGTTTTTCACATAATCGGCGTGACCCGGGCAATCCACGTGAGCATAATGGCGTTTATTCGTTTCATATTCCACGTGCGCCGTCGCAATCGTGATACCGCGCGCACGCTCTTCAGGAGCGCCGTCAATTTTATCATAAGCGGTGTATTCGGCCTGACCCGTTTCAGCCAACACCTTAGTGATTGCCGCCGTTAATGATGTTTTTCCATGATCCACGTGACCGATGGTGCCGATGTTACAATGCGGTTTGGTACGTGCAAACTTTTCCTTAGCCATGGTCTTCCTCTTGCTATATGTAAACTATACTGTGAATACGGATTTATCTCGTGATCAGGCGGTTTATCCTATTTTCCGCAAAAGAACAACTGAAAAACTAGCGGCAAGGCTAAAATCTTTTACGGAAATTTTGCAAGAAAAGTCTGCAGGATGATTTGACGCCGCGCGGGATCAATAATCCCCGTATCCCTGTCGTCCACCGCCGGTTTCGGCGGGACTGTAAGTCCCCAGCGGTTTGAGGCCGCCGGCACGCGCGCTGCTTACCGGCACGACTTTTGGCTGGGGGCAGACGCGGTTGCGCCCGCTGTTTTTCGCTTCGTAAAGCGCGTTGTCGGCTCGTTTGATCAGCGCCGCCGCATTATCGTTTCCAAGGTTCAGTTCGGACACCCCGATACTGATCGTTTTGGTGATCTGTCCCACCGCATGGGAAATGGGGAAAGGGTCCCGTGCAATCCCTGCCCGCATACGGTCCGCGATGTTATACGCATCCGAAAAACCGGTTTCCGGCATCAGGATCATGAATTCCTCGCCGCCGATGCGCGCCGCCAGGTCAGAACTGCGGATCGCATTGACCATGCGCTTGGAAAGCTCGCGCAGGACCTCGTCTCCCACATCATGGCCGTACGTGTCGTTGACCAGTTTGAAATGGTCCATATCCAGCATCATGATGGAAAAGGCCTTCTGATTGATGAGCGACTGGTTGATGATGTTCTGAATATGCGCGTCCAGGAAATTACGGTTGTAAAGCCCGGTCAGCTTATCGGTAATCGCCATCGAAACGCTGGCCTGATAATTGGACCGCAGAGCGTCCTGATATTTCTTGCGGCGGATCTGCGTCTTGATCCGCGCTTCCAGCTCGTTCAGTTCGACCGGCACGCTCAGATAATCATTGATACCGAGTTCCAGCCCTTTGAACATCAGATGCGTTTCTTCCTCGTCCACCAGTACGATAATCGGCACATGGCGCAATTGTTCCACGTTCTTGAACTGCGCTGCCATACGCAGGCCGTCGACGTCGGACAGCATGGTGCTGATGAGGATGACGTCCGGCGGGGTCTGCTGTTTCAACAGCTCGAACCCTTCGGTCGGATCGCTGAAATGCTGGACTGCATAGGACCTGCCGAGCCGCTCGGAGATATTGCGGGAATTGACCATATCGTCGTCGATCAGAACCACCTTCGCGCCTGAGACATCCGCGGTGAAGCTGTTTTCCCCTTCTGCCAGCGCTCCGACCTGTTTACCGGTCTTGTCACGCATCCGCAGTTCGTCCAGCAGTACCTTGATGCGGATAAGCGAGCGTACGCGGGCGAAGAGCGCCGTGTCATTGATCGGCTTGGTAATGAAATCATCCGCGCCCGCTTCCAGACCCCGCACCCGGTCCGCCACATCGCTGAGCGCCGTCACCATCACCACCGGAATATGCGATACGTCCGCGTCGGCTTTCAGCTGGGCGCACGCCGTGAAACCGTCCATACGAGGCATCATCACGTCCAGCAATACCAGATCAGGCTTATGTTTCTTGACCTGCTCCACTGCTTCAAAGCCGTCAGACGCAGTAATGACGTCGTAATATTCAGCACTCAGCTTCGCTTCCAGCAACTTGACGTTGGCCGGGATATCATCCACCACAAGGATAAGCGCCGTCATTTCATCTCCTTCCTAATGCGTCAGCAACGCGGTCCACTTTGCGTCTATTCATCATCATCTTTGAGGAATTGGCGGACAGATGCAAGAAAATCCACGATGGAGATGGGTTTGGAGACATAAGCCTGGCAACCCGCATGCAGGATCTTCTCCTCGTCGTTACGCATGGCGAAAGCAGTCACCGCGATGATAGGGATATGACTGATGTCCTTATCCGCCTTAATCCGCTTGGTCACTTCCAGCCCGGATATTTCCGGCAACTGGATATCCATCAGTATCAGGTCGGGGCGGAGCGACTTGGTCAGGTTTATCGCCTCATACCCTTCCTTGGTTTCCACCGTCTCATACCCGTTCGCGCCCAGCAGATCTCTGAACAGCTTGAGATTGAGGTCGTTATCTTCCACGATCAGGATCGTCTTTTTAGGATTCGACAAGGGAGTAACCTCTGCAATAGCGGACATAAGACGACACTTTATGGCTGGTTGAGTTGAGACATGTTCTTATCTCAAACTCTACAGGTGAAACATTAAGAATACCTTTATAAAGTAGCGATGCCATATGTATTTTGCACTGCACACTAAAAACAGTGTCCGACGGCTGAACGGTGCCTATCGCTTTGACAGCAGGTTCAGCGCGAATGGAATGATATCGTCCAATGTGGCCGCTCCCTGTTGCATGGAGCTTTGACAGGCGCGATGCGCGTCCACGCGACTGTAGCCCAGATGTTCCAAAGCGGAAATAGCGTCATGCATGATGGAAGCAAGCGGTAGGTCAGTGCCGCCCGGAACCTGAATCTTAGTCGTTTCCTTGACCGAACCGGATAATCCGGACAGCGAAGGCAGCTTGTTTTTCAACTCCACCACGATACGTTCCGCAATGCGCTTGCCGATACCGCTTACCCTGGTAAGGGAAGCCGTATCCTGCACCAGGATAATGGCCGCTATTTCTTCTTCAGAGAATACGCCGAGTATGGACAGGGCCATCTTGTTTCCCACCCCCTGCACGGTGGTGAGAAGGGTGAACATTTCCTGTTCCGTTTCAAACATAAATCCGTAGAGATGAATGTGATCCTCACGCACGTGCGTTTCGATGAACAGAGAAACCAACCCGCTTTCCTGGCGCAGCCGGGCAAGGGTGGCGGTGGAGGCGAATACGCCGTATCCTACGCCGTTCACTTCCAGCAGGAGGTGGTCGTCCCGGACCGTATCGACGTAGCCACGTAATTTACCGATCATTTCAGGGAATCACTTACGGCGGAAAATACTTCCGTCATAGACCCCGTCCAGCCCAAGCTCTTCCTCGATGCGGATCAGTTCGTTATATTTCGCGGTACGGTCGGAGCGGCTGAGCGAGCCGGTCTTGATCTGGCCGCAGTTGGTGGCTACCGCCAGATGGGCGATGGTGGTGTCTTCCGTCTCACCGGAACGGTGCGATAGAATCGTGGTATAACCGGCCCGGTGGGCCATTTCCACCGTTTGCAGCGTTTCGCTCAGCGTGCCGATCTGGTTTACCTTGATCAAGACCGAGTTCGCCAGCCCTTTCGCGATGCCATCTTTGAGGATGCGCGGGTTGGTAACGAACAAATCATCCCCCACCAGCTGGATTTTTCCACCCAGTTCCTGCGTCAGCGCCGCCCAGCCCGCATGGTCGTCTTCGGCGCAGGCATCTTCGATGGAAGCGATCGGGTAACGTTTGACGAGATCCGCGTAATAGGCGATCAGACCGCCGGCATCGAGGGTTTTGCCCTCGCCTTTCAATTCATATTTCCCGTTATGGTAAAATTCGGAAGAGGCGGCGTCGAGCGCCAACATCACGTCTTCACCCGGTTTATATCCAGCCTTCTCAATAGCTTTCATGATGACGGAAAGCGCTTTGTCCGAACTTTCCAGATCGGGTGCGAAGCCCCCCTCGTCCCCGACATTCGTGTTATATCCGCCGTCTTTCAACTGCGATTTCAGGGAATGGAAAATTTCCGCACCGATGCGTACCGCATCCGCCATATCCTCCGCACCAACGGGAATGATCATGAATTCCTGGATGTCGATCGGGTTATCCGCATGGGCGCCGCCGTTGATAATGTTCATCATAGGCACTGGCAGGCGATGAGCGAAAGCGCCTCCTACATATCGGTACAGCGACATGCCGGACGCCAGCGCTGCCGCTTTCGCCGTCGCCAGAGAAACGGCAAGCAGGGCGTTGGCGCCTAAACGTCCCTTGTTCTCCGTGCCGTCCAATTCGATCAGCATCCGGTCGACGGCACGCTGCTCTTCCGCGTCCATGCCGGTCAGGGTATCGGCGATCTCGCCGTTCACATGGGCGACGGCATCAAGCACGCCTTTGCCTTTATACCGGTTTTTCTCCCCGTCGCGCAGTTCCAGTGCTTCCAGCGTACCGGTGGAAGCACCTGAGGGCACGGCGGCGCGGCCGAGCGATCCGTCTTCCAGCAATACTTCCGCTTCCACGGTCGGATTACCACGGCTGTCGATGATTTCGCGTGCGTGAATGCCAAGAATTGCAGTCATACTTTCCTTTCCCTTCCATTTATATAGTGAACGCTCATGGTTATAGGCATGTTGCACGGTACATGCACTTAAAAATTACAGCTGCAATTCAAAATTAGTTTTAATTTAATATTAGTTGGATTAATATTAATGCTGTATCTGGCAATCAGACGGAGTGGATTAGCATATGAATCATGTTCAAAATCTTCAATCATCAGGTAAGAAACCTTTTGAACTTTCTACATTTGCAGAAGCATTTGTAGAAGATAACCAAAACCGGGAGATGTTTAAAGTTAAAAACAGAGAAGGCAAACAACTGAATCTGGTAGATGTCGTTGACATCATCATAAACTACGGCGCGGTTTGTCTTGGTACTAAAAATGGTTCCATTTCTCAATCCACTGACATGGGACACGGTGATAACTTAAGCCAATATGCAAAGAAAAGAGCAACTGTCGAATTAGAGCTACTGGGCATTCAAAACTATGATGTCCGCCAAATTCTTTCTTCCGTTGAAACCGCTATCGATGGACATATTGCCGCCACCCAGCAAAAAGGGGGGCGAAGCTGAGTGTAAGTTATTACGCCGCCATTGCAATAGGCCCGCTGGCCCGGCCATGCACGAACTGGTCGACGTAAGCGTTGCCGCTCTCCATCACCGCCGCCGCCTCGCCCTGCCAGATGATAGAACCCTGATACAGCATGGCGATACGGTCCGCGATGATGCGGGCGGAATGCATATCATGCGTGATGGTCACCGCCGTTGCGCCGAGTTCCTTCACGCATCGCACAATCAGTTCGTTGATGACCTCCGCCATGATGGGGTCGAGTCCCGTGGTCGGTTCGTCGAAAAAGATGATTTCCGGATTGCCGCAAATGGCCCGCGCCAGGGCTACGCGTTTCTGCATCCCGCCGGAAAGTTCGGAAGGGCGCTGGTTTGCCACATCTGCTCCGAGTCCCACCTGTTTCAGCTTGGTCACCGCTACGTCGATCGCCTGTGACCGGTTGAGTTTTTCGCGCTGACGCACGGCGAACGTGATGTTTTCCCAAACCGTCAGGCTGTCGAACAGGGCCCCCCCCTGAAACAGCATTCCGAACTTACGAAGCAAGGCTTCGCGCTGCTCGCCTTTCTGGACAGCCGCGTCGGTTCCGTCGATCAGGATACTGCCGCTCTCAGGGCTCAGCAGGCCTAAAATACATTTCAGCAATACGGATTTTCCCGAACCCGATCCGCCGATGACGACCAGCGATTCGCGCTCGGTTACATTCAGGGAGACATTCTTGAGCACCTGTTTCCTGCCGAAAGATTTGGAGACGTCTGCAAGAGCGATTTTTGGGGACATACAGTTACCGTGCGAAAAACAGTTCGGTAATGAAATAATTTGAGAGCAGGATCAGGATCGAAGCGGAAACCACCGCGTTCGTGGTGGCCGCTCCTACTCCCTGAGCGCCGCCTTTGGAATGGTATCCATGATAGCATCCCATCAGCGCCACGATGAATCCGAAAACCGCCGCTTTCACGAGACCGGAAAAGACATCGCGGAATTGCAGCAGTTTGAGCGTATTGGTGATGTAGGGACCCGATGAAAAACCGAGTTTGTGGACGCTGACCAGATAGCCGCCCATCACCCCGATAATGTCCGTGACCAGCACTAGGCAGGGCATCATCAGCAGCCCCGCGATCAGCCGGGGAAAAATAAGGTAGCGGAACGGGTTGGTCGAAAGAGTGGTGAGCGCGTCGATCTGCTCGCTGACCCGCATGGTCCCGATTTCCGCCGCGAACGCCGCGCCGATCCGCCCCGCCACCATCAGCCCCGCCAGTACCGGCCCCAGTTCACGGGTGATCGACAGCACCACGACGATCGGTATGGAACTCTCTGCGGAAAAACGCGAAAACCCGCTATAGCTCTGCAATGCCAGTACGGCCCCGGTGAAGATGGCGGTGAGTCCGATCACGGGCAGCGAATAATACCCTATTTCCAGCATCTGGCGGATAAGCTGGCGACGATACCAGGGGGGAGACACTATCGGCCGCAACCCTTCGCCTGCAAATATGACCACGCGTCCGATGACCTGAAACATCACCAGTACGGCAGCACCGAGGGAACGGAGCGGATTCGTCATGATTATTCAGCGGACGCGGAAGATTTTCCTGCGGATGGATTTTTGGTAAACTCCAGTTTCTTACCGTCTTTATCCAAATATTCCACAGATGATTTATCAACCAGAGAATTGATATAATTGCCGAGTGCAACGCCGCGGAGCTTCTGCTCGATGGCGGGACGCGCATCAATGAAAGGCTGCATCGCTTTTTTTCGGGAATCGGTGACTTTGATGACATGCCAGCCGAAGTCGCTTTTCACCGGTTCGGAAACGTCCCCCACCTTCAAAGCGAACGCGGCGTCGGCGAATTCCTTCACCATCTTGTCCTTGGTGAAATATCCAAGATCCCCGCCGGAGACGGCGCTGGATTTATCCGTGGAATTCGCTTTCGCCACTTCCTCGAAGGCTTTGCCGGATTTAATCTCTTTCAGTAATTTATCCGCCGTTTCCTTGTCTTTCACCAGAATATGGCTGGCGCGGACTTCCAGTTCATCCTTGGTAGCTTCCTTCTGCTTGTCATATTCCGCCTTCACCGCCGCCGGCGTCACTTCAGAGGCGGCTTTTTCCTGAAGGAACGCTTCCACCACCAGTTTTTTCTTCAGCAAAGCCAGGCGGTTCTGCACTTCCGGTTTTTGCTCTATGTTGGATTCCACCGCTTTTTTATACAGCAGGTATTCCCCTACCACGCCGCGCAGCACGTTCTGCCGGACCTTATCGTCAGTCTTGTCGAACGCCGGGGCGGAGCCTTCGGGGAACAAGGCCGTCCAGATTCCTTCCACCGTGGAACGTTTCACATCCTCACCGTTGATCTTGAGGATCGTATAATCCGGCGTCTTTTCTGCTTTGACGCTTTTCTCCACCTTTGTGGTTTTGGGCGCTTCGGGGGTCGTGGCCCATGCAGCGGAAAACAGAGTAAGAGCAGCGGTGGTGGCCAAAGCAAAAGAGCGTAAGTGCGTCATAAATATAAAGTCCTCAAGTTAAACTAACGTCTGTCCATCGGTATGGCATAAGGATTCCGATCGTGCAAGCGCCTCTTACGTGCTGCGAATAAACACAAAACGATGCCTGTCCGATCTGTCGGCATCGAAACCGTACCCTTCCCGGTCGAACTGCTTGAGGCCTTCGGCTTTCGTGATACGATGTTTCAACACATAATCCACCATCACGCCGCGTGCATGCTTGGCATGAATACCGACTATCCTGGAGATGTCCCCTTTTTCCTCACGGAATTCCACGGTGATATAGCGCGTATCCAGTTGCTCCGGCTGCACGGCCCTACTATATTCTTCCGACGCGAGATTGATCACTTCCTGTACTTTCCCGGTTTTGAGGTCTTCGGCGATTGCCCGCGTAATCCGGTTTCCCCAGAAACGATATAACGTATTACCTTGAGCGGTCGGCAGCTTCACACCCATTTCCAGTCGGTAAGGATACAGATAATCCAGCGGCCGCAGCAGGCCATATAAGCCGGAGAGAATCCGTAGATGGTGTGTGGCGAACGAGATTGTTTCATCGCTGTAGGAAGCGATATCCATCGGGCGGTACACATCTCCCCGAAAGGCAAACAGGGCGGGTTTTGCGTTAAGTGATGACAAGGTTGCGGGAAAGTCCCGGTAGCGCTCCACATTCAATGCCGCCAGCTTTTCGCTGATTCCCATCAGCCCGGCAAGCCGCGATATGTCGTACGTCTTCATTATCTTCACCAGCTGACGGCGCTCTTCCACGAAACGGGGCTGCGTAGCGGCCACTTTTCGCGTCATGGGCGACATGTCCAGCGTTTTAGCGGGGGAAATCAACATCAGCATAAGGATAACATACGGCGGCGTTGCGGATCGGCAATCGCAAAATAACGTTTCTTGGATTCGGCGGCAAAGCGCTCTATATCATCAGTACGCTATGGAAGAACCATCACAGATTAAACTGCCCGTTCTCAAGGGAAGCGCCTATATCCGGGCGTTCGCGGCCCGCCTCAGCATGAAGGCAGGGGTGTATCGCATGATCGGCAAGGAAGAGGAAGTGCTGTATGTCGGTAAGGCCAAGCACCTGAAAAACCGCGTGCTCAATTATGCCAATAAGGGAGCGCTGAATACTCGCATCCTGCGGATGGTGGAAGCAACGCACCGGATGGAAGTGATCGAGACGCACTCGGAAGCGGAAGCGCTGCTGTTGGAAGCGACACTGATCAAGAAGCATAAACCACGGTATAATATCTTACTGAAGGATGATAAATCCTACCCCTATATCCGTCTCAGCGAGCACGTGTTTCCGCGCATCGTCAAGCATCGCGGCGCACAGAAAAAAGGGGAGCGGTATTTCGGGCCATTCGCTTCCGCGGGGGCGGTGAGCCAAACCATTACCCTGCTGCAGAAGGCATTCCTGTTGCGTCCCTGCAGCGACACGGTGTTCAAGCATCGCACCCGCCCCTGTCTGCAATACCAGATAAAACGATGTTCGGCCCCGTGTGTCAACAACGTATCCGCGCCCGAATATGAAGCCCTGATCGCCCAGGCGGACGCGTTCCTGCAGGGCAAAAACCGTGAGGTGCAGGACCAGCTGGTGCAGGAAATGCAAGGGTACGCGGAAGCGATGAATTATGAAAAAGCGGCGGCCTGCCGTGACCGCATCCGCGTGCTGACCCAGATCCAGCAACAGCAGAATTCGGGACAGAGCGGCGTGCAGGAAGGCGACGTGATCGCCTGCCACCACGCGGCGGGGCAGGCATGCATCCAGGTATGGTTTTTTCGCGGCGGCAGGCATTTCGGCAACCACGCGTATTTTCCGGCAAACGTGGGTGACAGCGAAACGACGGACATTCTCGCGGCGTTTATCGGGCAGTATTATCAGTCCCACCCCGTCCCCAAGCAACTGATTCTGGGCTCCGCCGCCGCCGATCAGGAGGCGCTGCAGGAAGCGCTATGCCTGCTTGCGGGGTATAAGGTAACCATTTCCGTGCCCGAGCGCGGTGAGCGCAAAACACTGGTCGAGCAATTACGCGCGCAGGCGGAAGGAGCGCTCAGCCTGCGTCTGGCACAACAGCGCAGTGAAGCGAAGCATCTGCAGGCGGTCGGTGAATTGTTCGCCTTGTCGCGTACGCCGAAACGCATCGAGGTGTATGACAACAGCCATATTGCCGGAACTCATGCGGTCGGTGCCATGGTGCTCAGCGGTGAAGCGGGCTTCGACCGATCCGGTTACCGGCGCTTCACCATCCGCAATACGGAACTCGTACCTGGTGACGATTACGGGATGTTGCGCGAAGTCCTCACCCGCCGCTTGTCACGCCTGCAGAAAGAAGATCCCGAACATCTGCTTGAGCAATGGCCGGATCTGCTGTTGATCGACGGAGGAAAAGGGCATCTCAGCGCGACGCAGTCGGTGATGGAGTCACTGGGGATCACGGATCTGGCGTATGTCTGCATCGCTAAAGGGGTGGACCGTAATGCCGGGCGGGAACATTTCTTCATGGTCGGGCGCGAGCCGTTCCAGCTCCCAATCAACGACCCTACCCTGCATTACCTGCAGCGGCTGCGCGACGAAGTGCATCGCTTCGCCATCACCTCGCACCGGATCAAGCGAGCCGCCGCCATGCGCGTTTCCTCCCTTGACGAGATCAGCGGCATCGGTACGACCCGGAAACGGGCGCTGATCCTTCATTTCGGTACAGTCAAGGCGATTGAAACTGCCACATTGAAGGAGCTGCAGAACGCGCCCGGCATCAGTGCGAAGACGGCGAAGCAGATTTATGATTATTTCAACGGGTGAAGTTTTTGTTTTCAAAAGCTGCCTACTTATTGTAGAAAATAACTGAAACCGTTCGATCACGATAAATAAAGGAGCTCATTCAAAATGAAAAAAATATTTACCGCGATGTTTCTGACCGGGATGTTTCTTACGATTACCACTATGTCGGATAGTCATGCTGCAAGCAGACGAGTCAGAGGGTATACAAAATCCAACGGCACTTACGTCGCTTCCAGTTACCGGACTGAAAGTGATTCTTTCAAAAGCAATAATTACAGTACAAAGGGAAATCGTAATCCCTACACTGGAAAACAAGGATATAAATTGCGCCGTAAGTGATGCACCGGTTTACCCGGATGATAGGTTCACTTAACGGGTAATCGTCGGCTTGCGCGGGTTGAACCCTGCGACAGGCTGGTTTTTCTGCTCCTTTTCCTGTTCGGCTTTGCGCGCCGCCGCCTTTTCATGTTCTTCATGCTCATGCGCGTCATGGGCGTGCTTCGCCTTTTCCGCCGCCTTGGCCGTGGAAGAGGTGGTGCGCTGCTGTTCCTGCTCCTGCTTCAACGTCGCTATGGTCCGCGCGGCGGAATTAGGAGCGAGCGCGTCGCTGGTTTTCTGACCCGCCACGCTGGCCATCCGTCCCTGCATGCTGCTGAGCATGGAAGGGTCGAGCATACCGCCGAAGGCTGGAGGTTGCTGTGTCGGCGTATGGTGTGTCACCGGCACCGCGGGCGGCGTTACTTTAGGGGCGCTTACCCGTACTTTGTTCACGCCTACGCCCGCGGTAGTGGAACGCATTGAATTGCGACGGACGGAACCAGCGCTTCCCACCGCATCCGCGCCGGCCTGACTATTACCCATCAGCCCGTTTACGGGGGCGGGGCCGTTTGGGCTTTGCATTCCTGCGCCGGCCTGCTGGGAAGAAACGTCTGAGACACGTGGAGGGGCGATCGTCGCCTTGGCATGCGTCGACTGTTTTGTCGTCGTATTACGCGCCGCTTGCCGTGCGGTCCGCGCTTCCTGAATCGCCTTGGCGGCATTGAGGGCGATTTGCTGCTGAGCCTGCTGGTTCGCGGCATTCTGCTGGCTGGCCTGCGCTTCACCCCACGCCTGTTGGGAAGGAGTATGCTCCGGCTGTCCCGGATCTTTCCCCCCGCCTTTCTTGTCGCGGGATATTCCCGCAGGGTCACCCATCATGGACTGGGTCATCTGCTGCATCCGCTCGACGACGCGGTCGATTCCCTTTTCCACTTTCGCCATCAGGTCGGCCGCCCTGGCGGAACCACCCTGTTTGTATTCCGTTGGCATCGCTGCGATATCGGCGCGCATCGCCGTCGCCTGCGCACGAAGCGCCGCCGCGTGTTCACGCTCGCCTTTCTGTTCGGCCATCACCGCCTTGATCATGGCCTGGTCTGCGGCGCGCAGCGTCGTATGATACTGAAAAATGCCGAGCGCTGCGATAGCCTCCTCCATCTCCTCCTCTTTGACAAGCTCAGGATCCAGTCGCAAGGCAATTTTCAGGTGATGATCGAAAATTCCCGCTACTTTTCCTATGCCTTCCAGCACTTCGTCCATCAAAGGAACGTTCCCGCTGTCGATCAGTTCCTTGATCGACATACCGGCGCATTTGATCTTAAGATTTTCCAGGATGTCCTTGGCGATACGGATCGCCTCGCGCTTGACGGAATGCTCCATGTTCTCGACGGCGCGGGCCCGTACCGCCGTCACTTCCCTGTCGCCGAGATCTTCTACCGAAAAGGTGATTTTTCCTTTTGCATCACCAGCCGCAACGCCCAGATCTTCCGGCAATGACTGGTAAATGGATTCTCCGTCTTCATCTTCCTGCGAATGATGCTGCAAAGCCGTAAGCGATTCTTCCACCGCGGAAGGCGGCACTTCCTGCCCGTCGCCCGATTCCGGCTGCTTCCCTTTTCCAAAAAACCAGCGTTGAATCATCGCGCTCCCTTCATGCCGGCGGCATCACAAAATTTTAACCGGCATTCGCCGCAGCGTTGCCATCGCCCTCTTCAGAGGCATTCCCGAGCGCATAGACGCAGAGATCTTCAAACGACACGTTGTTTTCCTGCGAGATCTTGAAGAGTTTCTCAAAACTTTCCATCACATCCGCCGGGATATTTCCTCCCCGTTCCGACGAAAGCCATGCGGACTGGTTCTGCAACGGATGCTTCTTGGGATGCGGTTCCCCGATATACACGTTGAAAGGATGGCTCTGGCCATTGAAATCGCATGGGATCGTAAAACGTTTCATAAGAAAACCCGCCTGTATCAATACATAAATTTTAAGATAATCAACGAAATCATACCACGTTATTTAAAAAAGAAAAACCATTCGTTTCTATGGCCCCTTTCAAACGTGAGGGTTGGAAGGCGCGGCATAAAGGGCTTGCACTGCCTCTTCCCGTATGACATGTGTTAGGTTTACTCACCATCAAATGTACAAAGTATCCTTTATGACAGACCAGGCATTCCTTGTTAAAGAAACAGAAAACTCAGGGCTGAAACGCGCCTACCACGTGACCGTTTCCGCGGATTACATTTCCGGAAAGCTGGAAGAAGAATTGAAAAAAGTAGGTGAGAAAGTACGCATTCCCGGATTTCGCCCCGGCAAAGTGCCTTTTCAGGTCTTGAAGCAGAAATATAAGAACAACGCGATGGGCGAAGTCATCAATGCCACGGTCGATGATTCGGTGCGCCACCTGCTGAGAGAATATCCCGCCACTCCGGCCCTGCGACCTGACATCAAGATCGACAATTATGAGGATGAAGGCGAGATGACGCTTTCCGTCAGTTTCGAGCTGATGCCGACTTCTCCGGAGATCGATTACAGCCTGGTCGAAATAGAGAAACCCGCCTTTACCGCTACGCCGGAAGAAGTGCAGAAAAGTCTGGAACGCCTGGCGGAAAGCAAACGGGAAATGAAAGATCGCGAGACGGACGCGGCGGCAAAAACCGGAGACGTGGCCGTCATAGATTTCAAAGGATTTTTAGGGGATGAGGCGTTTGCCGGTGGCGAGGGAAAGGGCTACAGCTTGGAGCTGGGGTCCGGTCAGTTTATTCCGGGCTTCGAAGAACAGCTGGTCGGAGCGAAGGCCGGTGAGAAAAAAGAAGTGCGGGTTACTTTCCCCGAAGCTTACCACAGCGCGGATCTGGCGGGTCAGGAAGCGCGGTTCGAAGTGACGGTGCATAAAGTGCAGGAAGTGGTTCCGGCAACGATGGATGACACGCTCGCCAAGACGTTCGGTTATGAATCGCTGGAAAACCTGAAGCAGTTCGTCGGTGAGCAGTTGCAGAAAGAGCATGACAGCATGGCGCGGGGCTATTTGAAAAAGCAGCTGTTCGACGCGCTGGAGAAACAATGCGCGTTCGAAGTGCCCGAAGCCATGGTGAAGCTGGAATTCGATTCCATCTGGCAGCAGGCGTTGTCGGAAGGAAAAGAAGAGGGTAAGACGGAAGAGGTCATGGAGCCGGAGCGCGAATCGTATCAGGCGATCGCCAAACGCCGCGTGCAGCTCGGCATCCTGCTTTCACAGACCGCTGGGCGCAACGGTTTGCAGGTGACGCAGAAAGACATGCAGAACGCCATTTTCGAACAGGCGCGCATGTATCCCGGACAGGAAATGAAAATCCTGGAATTCTTCCAGAAAAATCCGCAGCAGGCGCAGGAACTGCGCGGGCCAGTCCTTGAAGAAAAAGCGGTGGATTTCATCTTAGAGAAAATCACGGTGAAGGAAAGCGCCAAGACGCTGGATGAACTACTCGCCGAAGAGCGCGGCGAGGTCGAAACTGCCGCAGAAACCACAGCCCCGAAAAAAGCGGCTGCCAAATCCGGGGCGGGTGAGAAAAAAGCTGCATCCGCAGACAAAAAAACGGATGCTGAAACTCCTGAAACCTCGTCCAAGAAAAAGAAAAAGGAAGACTAAATGCTCCACTCTAAAAATGACATGCTCGATGCGTACGCCGATCTGGTGCCGATGGTGGTGGAACAGACGAGTCGTGGAGAGCGTTCCTATGATATCTTTTCGCGGATGCTCAAGGAACGAATCATCTTTCTGGTCGGTCCGGTACATGATGGAATGGCGACGCTGGTGGTAGCACAATTATTGTTCCTAGAATCGGAAAATCCGGATAAGGACATTTCGATGTACATTAATTCTCCCGGCGGCGTGGTGACGGCAGGATTATCGATCTATGATACGATGCAATATATTCGGCCGAAGGTTTCCACCTTGTGCATCGGTCAGGCCGCCTCCATGGGCTCTTTGCTTCTGATGGCGGGAGAAGCCGGGATGCGCTTTGTCACCCCGAACGCCCGCGTCATGATTCACCAGCCTTCCGGCGGGTTTCAGGGACAGGCGTCGGATATTGAAATTCACGCCCAGGAAATTCTTAACCTGCGTAAACGCCTCAATAACCTGTATGTGAAACACACGGGCCAAAAGCTCGCGGTAGTGGAAAAATCCATGGAGCGGGACAATTTCATGAGCGCTGAAGATGCCTTGAAATTCGGGCTGGTAGATAAGGTGGTGGATATGCGGGCCTCGCCCAATGTCAAAGTGACGCCTAAAGATTAGCGTTTTTCTCTATCGAGAGAATAACGAATGCAAGTGCATAGGGATATTCGTCGCTAAGCGAAAGCTGTGTCTTGTAAGCCATGGAAGAATTCAGGACTTTTTGTTCGACGTGGTACTTGGCTCTACCATGTAAAAGTAACGATGGAGCGCTTTGCCCTCTCGAATCGGTGGATATGACTTCCATATCCTGCCAAGTAATACCGTCTCCCCTCCCCGCACCAAGCGCCTTGTAAGCCGCCTCTTTCGCAGCGAAACGGTTCGCATAGCGCAGCAGCCTTCGCCCAGGGTGCGAAGCGCTTTCACAATACGCCGTTTCAGCCGCGGTATAAATACGCGATTTGAACCGTGACATGTGACGCTCTAAAACCACTTGAACGCGTCTTACGTCGACGATGTCCGTACCGATGCCTAAAATATACGTATCAGATTTGCTAAACATTAAGACTAAACTACTATCGTAGCGACAGTAACAAAGATAGTGCTTTTATCATGACGATAACGGAAAAGAAAACACGTGCGGAAAGCTGGTTCCGTCAGTTAAGGGGCCGTATCTGCAGTGCGTTTGAAACGCTGGAAGCGGAAGGTGACACTGTGCTTTATCCCGGGGAAACGGGAAACTTCCAGCTTACCCCCTGGCAGCGATCCGAGGGCGGAGGCGGTGAAATATCGCTGATGCGCGGGCGGGTATTCGAGAAAGTAGGCGTCAATATCTCTACGGTTCAAGGCGAATTTTCCGAACAATTCCGCAAGGAAATTCCCGGCGCCGACAAAGATCCGCGTTTTTTCGCCAGCGGCATTTCGCTGGTCGCCCATATGACCAGCCCGCATGTCCCTGCCGTACATATGAACACTCGCTTCATCGTGATCGGTGACGGCGGTGAGGCGGGTGAAGACTCCGGCCGCTGGTGGTTCGGCGGCGGCAGTGATTTGAATCCCATGACGCCGGACGTTGAAATGGAAGCGTATTTCCACACCGCCTTCAAAGACTGCTGCGACCAGCACGATCTCGCCTATTACGAAAAATACAAAGCATGGTGTGATGAATATTTTTTCATCAAGCATCGTAACGAGGCGCGGGGCGCCGGCGGCATTTTTTATGATTATCTGAATACCGGTAACTGGCAGGCGGATTGTGCCTTCACGCAAGCGGTCGGCAAAACTTTTCTCACCACTTATCCTCACATTATCCGTGAACGGATGGCCGAGCCCTGGACAGAAGAAGAACGCCGGCACCAGCTTTTCAAGCGGGGACGCTACGCCGAATTTAACCTGGTCTATGACCGAGGAACCCGTTTCGGCCTAATGACTGGAGGAAATCCTGAGGCGATACTGATGTCCCTGCCCCCGATCGCCACGTGGGACTGATTAATTAATGCCGGGAACGGCAGGGCCGCTAGAAGCCTGTATCACCGCGGGAGTGATTTGCGCCTGCGCAGTATTCGCAGACTGCGCTCCCTTGATGTTGGAAGACAAGTTGGTGAACAAATTTTGTATTTCTGGAGGAAGATAAGGAGTCGTATCCTCGCTTTTCGGCTGTATAGCGGGAACGGTCTGCGCGACCTGCTGAGGTTGGGCGGCAGGTACCGTGTCGGTATTGGGCTTTAACCAGTCAGGCATTTTTTCTTTCACTTTCGACTGCATGATTCCACGCATTAAATTCGCGGCATTCTGGTCAAATCCCAGCGCCTGCACATCCTTGCCGACCTTATCAGCCCGATCCGTGACGGCTTCTTCCATACCGCCTACCGCCGCCGCTTTGATGCCTTCAATGAGAGCACTGAAAAAAGCCTTGATTTTATCGCCGAAATTTCCTTCCAAGGCAGACGCTTTCTGCCATGCATCCCCAAAAATGGAGAGGATATTGGTAGCGACGTGTTTAATGACCGGTATGCCGAATGAAGAAATCGCGTTCGGCCCTTGTAAGTCCTTCGTATTTTGATAAAGCTTGAGGGCAAGGGCATTGAAGCCCGGTTTATTCAAAATTTCCGTAATATCTATACCGGAAAGGTTTTTTGAAAATTCCCCGACTTTTCCGGCAAGCTCACCGGCCTTGTCCGCAGCTCCGCTGAGCGCCTGTTTCGTGGCATCGGTCGCAGAATCCCCGCCACCCGCAAATCCGGGGAGAAGACCCGCCAATATTCCCCCTTTGAATTTCTCGAACTCCGCTCTATCCGGCATCGCTGCGATTTCTGCATCGATTTCCGGATGCGGCGTCGAAAGCGCCTTGAGATTCTGTGCATTGAAAATAGCCAGTAAAGGGGAATTGGCAGCACCGGACAATGATTGCATCAGACCATTAAGTTGATTTTGTCCTGCGGTAGCCATGTTATTTAATCCATTCGACGCCTGACTCATCAGATTGTTGAATTGATCCATAAAGCTCGGCTCCGCCGCAGCGGGAGCAGGTACCGTTGATGGAACGTTAGTCGCCGAGACTTTCTGCACGTCCGCAGGCTTGGAGGCTTCCTTCACTTGCGGTTTCGGAGCAACTGCGTCGACGATTTTATCACTCGCCTTATCCAATGCGACACCTGTCATCACCGCGCCAGGACCCCCGGTCGCCAGCCTGAAAAGATTTTTCGTCCAATCCGCGGCAGGTTGCCACCATGGTTTATTATCGTCAGCCATATAAAATCCTAACTATATATTTTCATACTCTACCAAGTTCATGTTACAGAATCATGTAGTTTTCAAAATGAAAGTAATTTTAACACAAAAGTAAAATAATCATGGTTCTTTTGCTTCAGATAGAAAAGCGCATGACAGGTGCCCGGGTTTTAGCTAGAATTAACGAGAGAAAATTCATAAGATAAAAGGCGGCATGGATGCGAAGTTTTCTGGTCACGGGCGGTGCGGGGTTTATCGGATCGAATATCGCAGCGGCGCTTTCCAAACGTTACCCGGGGGACAGGGTCGTCGTCTGTGATTTTCTGGGAACAGGGGATAAATGGCGAAATATCGCCGGATTTCCGCCGGATGAGGTCATTTCACCGAGCGAGTTGTTTTTCTGGCTGGAATCCAACGTTCAGATGCTGGACGTCATTATCCATATGGGAGCTCTGTCTTCTACCACGCAGACCGATGCCGACCTGGCACTTGAAGTAAACGTCTCCTTACCCAAGATATTACGCAACTGGTCGATCATCAATCGCAAACGGCTCATCTACGCCTCATCTGCTTCCGTTTACGGTGACGGCGAGCACGGCTTTGAAGACGACCTTTCACTGGAATATCTGCAGACACTCCAGCCTCTCAATACCTATGGCTGGAGCAAATACGCCTTCGATTACCAGATTGCCCGCTCCCTGCAACTGGGTGAACCGCAGCCGCCACAATGGGCAGGCTTACGTTTTTTCAACGTTTACGGTCCGAATGAATACCATAAGGGCGACCAGCGCAGCGTCCTCGCCAACATATTCCCCCATGTACGGGCGGGACGGCCCGTGCATCTGTTCAAATCCTATCACCCGAATTATCCGGACGGGGGACAGTTACGGGATTTCGTCTCCGTGGAAGATTGCGTCTCCGTGGTGCTGTGGCTGATCGAAAATCCACATGTTTCGGGATTATTCAACGTCGGCACCGGAAAGGCCCGATCCTTCGCGGAACTGGCCAACGCTGCGTTTAAAGCGCTCGGCAAGGAGCCGCATATCAGTTACGTAGATATGCCGGAGGATATCAAGCCGCGTTATCAATATTATACGCAGGCCACTATGCAACGCCTGCATGCGGCCGGCTATACTCAGCCTTTCCTGTCGCTGGAAGAAGGCATTGCCCGGTATGTAGCGAATTATCTCAATAAGCCAAATCCTTACCTGCATTAGGCAGACAGATGCTTGAGCTTTGGAACACCCTGATGGAATTTATTATTCACCTGCGCCAGCTATAAATTCCGTTGCAAAGGCCGTCTGCTTTGTGTAAAAAGCATCCACCCTGTTCCGCGATAGCTCAGCGGTAGAGCTCTCGACTGTTAATCGAGTGGTCGCAGGTTCGAATCCTGCTCGCGGAGCCATTCTTGATAAGTACCCACATTTATTGACCATTAAATTAAACGGCGGACGTAAGGCAAACTCTAGCTTTTCGCCCCGTAATTCCAAGTTCGAAAACATGAAATTGATCAGTTGGCGCTTTTGCTCGTTTTTCGAACTTTTGAATAACTCATAGGTACGCGATGCAAGGCTGAACAAGGTGGGATCCCAATCTGGGTATGTACCTTCCACTCACGTTGCCGTAAGGCAATCACCAAAGCTTCTCCAAAAGGAGATTCGTAATCACCGTGAGGAATGAAAGCTGCTTCTGCAATGGCGTGTGCTCCCGCTGAACATATTCCAAAAAGCGAAGTATGTTTTAGCGGTATCTGGTCGATCACCTTTCCAGTAAAGCATGGGTTCGTGTTTCGGTAGGGTCATGTTTGGAAGCACTAGATTTGGGTAGATAGGCATTTCCCTTTTATTTTCAATTCGTATTTTTTAACAGGCACATAGAAAAAAACAAATTGCCTGTTACATGAAAATTTTCGGATGGTTTATAAAGACCATGCAGGGCTTTCTGGCCAATGTTAAGGGGTAAGGAGAAAATGATAGTTATTTTGCAAAAGGATAAGTCGTGAAAGCATCCCCGCCCCCGCTCTCGCAGCAGGTCATCATCATCACCGGCGCTTCCAGCGGTTTCGGTCGCGGTGCGGCGCTGGCTTTCGCCGCAAAAGGCGCTTCCGTCGTTCTCGTTGCACGAAGGGGAGCGTTACTTGAAGCGCTTGCGGTAGAATGCAAGGCAAACGGTGGTGATGCCTTGGCGTTTCCTGTGGACGTCAGCAGACGGGAAGAAACTAAAAAGGTAATGAATGCGGCAGTTGAACGGTTCGGGCGTATCGACACATGGATCAATAATGCCGGTGTGGGCGCCATTGGACAATTTGAAGACGTACCGATCATCGACCATGAACAGGTGCTCCGCACCAATTTGTTCGGCACATTATATGGCAGCTACGCTGCGATGCAAAATTTTCGCGTGAACGGAAGCTGAGTACTGATCAACGTAAGCTCCATGCTCGGCAGAATTCCGGCACCGTATTATGCTTCTTATGTCGCTTCCAAAAGTGGTGTGATCGGGCTTACCAGCACCCTTCCTTGGAACTGAAACAGCAAACGGAAGCTGAGTACTGATCAACGTAAGCTCCATGCTCGGCAGAATTCCGGCACCGTATTATGCTTCTTATGTCGCTTCCAAAAGTGGTGTGATCGGGCTTACCAGCACCCTTCCTTGGAACTGAAACAGCAACCGGCAAACATCCATGTGTGCCTGGTGTTACCGATGGCCATGAATACGCCTTTTTTCGAACATGCGGGAAATTACACCGGGCATAAAGCGGAGCCTATCCCGCCGGTCTATGACGCACAGAAAGTGGTGGAGACTCTGATACGCCTGGCGGAGGCACCGGAAGATGAGGTAGTTGTAGGGAGACCCGGCGTATTGGCTGAGCTGGCACATCGGGTGATGCCGCACTTGGCGGAAGCCATAGGCGCCAAGGACGTGCAGGCGGTACAAACGCAAGGCCCCGTGGCGCCCCATACGTCGGGGGCTGTGCACATACCCGTGATAAACGGTACCGGCTTACATAGCGATTAGATCATTCAGTTTAACGAATAAGGAGCATTCATGATTACTTCCGTCACACCCTTGCGTTATACGCCCGACTGCGAACTTTTAGAGGCTGACGAGGCGGAAACGCTGGATAAGTTGCTGGAGACAATGTGCGCCATGCGGGAAAAAACCTATGCCGACTCCGGTCATCCGCTACGAAGCGTGCATGTCAAAAGTCACGGACTGCTGCAAGGCACGCTCGAAGTGTCGGCAGGCTTGCCGGAAATCTATGCGCAAGGACTTTTTGCCGTTCCTTCGCAGTATGATGTCGTCCTTCGCCTTTCCACTTCTCCCGGCGATATGCTGCCGGATAAAATTTCCACCCCGCGTGGACTGGCGTTGAAAATCATCAACGTGCCGGGAGAACGGCTTGCGGGATCTGAGCAGGATACAACGCAGGATTTTCTCATGGTGAATTCGGGACCGACATTTCAAGTCAAAAGTCTGAAAGGATTTCTCACCAGTTTAAAGCCGCTAGCTGCGCTGACCGACAAGGCGGAAGGGTTGAAAGTGGCGGCTTCCACCGTGCTTCGCGGTATGGAAAAGGCGATCGAGAGCGTCAGAGGCACCAGCCCGAAGATCCGCAACATGGGTGGTGAACCGGAACGACATCCCCTCGGTGAGACGTTTTTTACGCAAGCGCCGCTCCGCTTCGGCGATTACATTGCCAAATTATCGCTTGTCCCGGTATCACCGGAACTGAAAGCGTTGACGGGTACCTTACTGGACATCCATAATGACCCACTGGCCATACGTCACGCGGTGCTGGAATTTTTCAATCACCACGGCGGCTCGTGGGAAATTCGCGCGCAGCTTTGCACGGATCTGGAATCCATGCCGGTTGAGGATTCCTCGGTGGAATGGCCGGAAGAAAAAAGCTCTTATGTTTCGGTAGCCAGACTGCATGTTTCCCCGCAGGAGGCCTGGACTAAGACGCGTTCGGAACTGGTGGACGACCACATGTCGTTCAGCCCTTGGCATGGCATTGCCGCACACCGGCCGCTCGGCTCACTCATGCGAGCAAGGAAAACAGCTTACGCAGAATCCGCGCGCTTCCGCGCTTTACGTTTAGGTGATACACCTGAGGAACCAAAAACGTTGGAAACATTGCCCAGTTAAATTGGAAAAGATTATTTTCCGTCCGCACTTGCACGGATTTCCTTGGCGACATTCTGTTCCTGAAGCCCGGTCGTCGGATGTCCGTAACCGGAACTGCTTTTACCAAGCATCCCGAAATCGTAGATGATGGCGTCGTTGTTGTCAGCCGTGATACCGGCCGGAACCTTACCGAATCCAAGCTCCTGCCGCACACGCCACGCAATGTTATGGTCTGCGCATGACGTATCACCCGACACTCCAAGAGCACCGATAAGGATGCCGCCATCATACAATGCCAGCCCCCCGCCGAATATGACAATACCGCTCGCTTTTTCCCAGATCATCGGATCTTGCGGCGTACCGTAAGAGGAAGCGTCACCGGCATACATGGTGGCGGTATCGACAGGATGGGTATTCATCAAGCCGAACAAGGGACCGCCAGGTTGGGTGCCGGCATAAAGATTGGCGGTGGAAAGAGCGAAATGTGGCAAGCTTAAGGCGTTTGCCGTGTTCGCTTTGGAAATCGCGATAACGCGGCTGCCCGGCCATTGGTCACCGGGTTCATCGCTCGAATAGCAGATGGCTTGCACGATACCAGTCCTATTGATGACTGCCGCCCACATATGGTTATCCAATCCACCATTCGTAGGGCCGCCGCAAGGTTTTATACTGCTGCGCAATACATTTCTCAGCATTTGGTGAGTGATAAGAAACGCAGCGTTCCCGATGTCGTTCATCTGTGTCAGAGGCATGGTAAATTTCCTTTCTAATAGTTATGCGGGCTTTCCACGTTTAAGCATCAACCGATTTTTTTGCTATTTCTTCATTCGCACTGCCTGGCTTTGTCTGCTTTGCGTTCATCGAAGCCTTCATCGTTTCGGGAATCATATCGCTCACCATGCCTTGCAGACGGCTCATGAACGGTCCGCCGAACTGATGATCCTTGTCATCCATCAACGCATTGAAACCCTGCTCGGCAACCAGCGCCGGATCATCCTTTTTCGCCTGGCCAACCTTGGTATCCATCATATGGCCGCGCTCGAAAAATTCGGTATCAGTGGCATTCGGCTGCAGGGCGGTGATCTTAATGCCTTTATCCCTCATCTCGAAGCGTAGTCCCTCCGCCAGATTTTGCACGAACGCCTTGGTGGCGGAATACACCGCCTGATACGGAGAAGGCATATTGGCGACGATAGAAGAAGTGAATAGGATACGCCCGCCTTCCGCGCGTTTCAACATGCGTTGAATGCTGCGTTTCGCCAGATGCGCGGTTGAGGCGACATTGAGGTAGATCATATCCAGCTCTTCCTGCAGGTCGTTCTGCTCAAACGCACCACCGACGCCGACCCCGGCATTGATAGCAATAGCGGCTACGGAGCGGCCTGTCTGGTCGATGAATGCACAAAGCTTTTCCACTTCATCGAATTGCCGTAAATCCACGCGGATGGATTGGATGGAAACATCGGAGAATTCCTGCTGAATGGTTTTTGCAGCGCTTTCAATATCATTTTCAGCGGCGATAATCACATCGTAATCGTGTTTGGCGAACTGGCGGGCGAGGTGATAACCGATACCGCTGGAAGCGCCGGTAACGACAGCCAAAGGGCGTGGGGAAACGGAATTATTCATAAAAAATCTCCTGAATGATTAGTGGTTGTGAATGACGACTTTGACGCAGCCGTCTTGTTTGTCGCGGAACATCTTGTAAGCGTCCGGCGCTTCGTCAAGCGTGATACGGTGGGTAATGATGAATGAAGGGTCGATCTCGCCCGTCACGATTTTGTTCATCAGGGTCGGCAGATAACGGTGCACATGTGTCTGTCCCGATTTCACCGTCAACCCCTTGCCGACGATTTTGCCGATCGGGAACTCGTCCATATAGCCCATATAGACGCCCGGAATGGAAACATTACCGGCGCAGCGGCAGCAATGAATCGCTTCGCGCACTACGTGCGGACGGTCGGTGCCAAGCATGGTCAGGGTTTTGACCTTGTCCAGCACCGCATCGAACGAACCATGCGGATAGGCTTCCGTGCCGACCGCGTCGATACAGCGATCCGGTCCCCGTCCCCCGGTCATTTCCATCAGCCGCTCATACACCCCGCCCTTTTCTTTCATGAAGTCGATCACTTCCGCCTTGCCTGCGGATGCGGCAAGTGCCAGACGCTCAGGCACATGGTCGATCGCGATGACGCGACCCGCGCCCAGCATCCACGCGCTTTGAATGGTGAACTGCCCGACCGGGCCGCAGCCCCATACCGCCACCGTATCACCCGGCTCGATTTCCGCATTTTCCGCTGCCATATAACCCGTCGGGAAAATATCGGTTAGAAACACCACCTGTTCATCAGTGACGCCTTCCGGCACTTTATATGGTCCGACATCCGCGAACGGAACCCTGATATATTCCGCTTGTCCTCCTGGAAAGCCACCGAACATGTGCGAATAACCGAACAGGGCGGAAGGCGAATGCCCCATCAGTTTGATCGCCTGATCTTTGTTGGGGTTGGAGACTTCGCAACAGGAAGTAAAACCTTTTTTGCAGAAGAAACATTCTCCGCAGGCGATGGTAAACGGTACAACCACCCGGTCTCCGATGGAGAGGTTCTTCACCTCCGCGCCGAGCTCCACCACTTCTCCCATAAATTCATGACCGAGAATGTCACCAGCCTTCATGGTAGGCACATACCCATCCAAAATATGCAGATCAGAGCCGCAAATCGCCGTTGTGGTAATTTTGATGATGGCATCGCGAGGATGCAGGATTTTTGGATCAGCAACTTTCTCCACGCGAACATCGCCTTTGCCGTGCCAGGTCAGTGCTTTCATAATTACTCCGTTTGTTACTCTATAAAGAAAACGCAGACTATGAAAAATGATCTTAGAAAACGAGGCGGGAAAAATGTAATCTTATAAGGATCGTATGATTTTTGAAATCCTTGAGTTCAATGCAGCGCTTCAAGATAGAGATTAGGCTTCGGTTTCAGTCGTAAAGGTCTGCCGTCGGAAGCGGTATCACCTCCCCCTAATATGACAGGCACCAGACTGTCAAACGATTTACCCAGCGCCGATGCCTGCTTGCGGATAATATCGCCATTACGGTCCGTCACTACGGCTATTTTCTCTCCCGCATCGCTGCGCGCTTGAAAAAATGCTTCCGCGTCAGGGATCAGCCCGAAATTTCCTGAGGTTTCCACCAGGGAATTATAACTGTTCGGATTATCCGGATTTTGATACATATCGAAAAAAAGCGAGCCTTTCGCCTTATCCAGCGGAACGCCGGGTTCCATGGTTTCTTCCAGCAGCTTCTGCAGAGCGAAGCCTGCCGAATAAATGCCTTCCCCTTCCAAACAGCCGGACGCTTTAAATGCATTTTCATCCATCCGTGCGAGGCGGTCGGCCACGTATTCCAGTATGACGCGATTTTCTGCGCCGGCTCTTTCCATCGCATCCGCGACACATTGCCTTGCACATCCCAGCACATTGGTTTTTTCCACTAACGTATCGTCAAAGTCGATCAACCAGATATAGTCATTCCGATTAAAAACCGTACGGTTTTTGCCGGATAAAATGACTATAACCATATATTTTATAGTGTTTTTATCCGAAAATTTCCGTACGGAAATTATTCGGAAACACTATAGTGACGGCTTCAGGTAAAAGGGGATGCGGCATACGCTATAACGCTCGCTTCCGCAAATTCTCTATCGTCGGCTGCAGCTCAGGCTCCACGACGATCGGTTCAGGTCTGTCATGCTGTTTATGATAATTGCGTGTGGCAAGAACGGCGGGAACGACACCGGCTTTTATCGCTAGCGTACCGTCCGGTTTGACCAGTTCCCCCCGCTCCAGAAGAAAGGCGAGCCTTTGCGATTCTTCTTTAGGTATGGTGAGAAAATCATCGGACTGCAGTGTCGTACCGTCAGGGAGCAGTAAAGGACTATCCAGCCGCAGCGCGAGGATTTCATCACCCTGAACGGACACGAGCCGGGCAGGTTCGCTCAGCAAACGCGAAAATATTCCCTGCATTTCTTGCTGCGTTACAGGAACCAGAGTATAAGCATTGTTGAAATAATCGACCTGTGTACCATAGACCGGGAAATTGGCCACCGCTACCTGCTGTTCGCTTCCCGCTACGTAGGCTTCGCTATTGAGCTGGGATTGCAGCTGGGATGTTTTAACGCCCTCACCATTTTCCATCGTCACCAGCGTTTCACTGCGTAAAAAGAGGCTGTAATCGTCTTTTCCACTTTCATCGAATGTGTGCAAGGCTTCTTTTATCGCTTCAAGGTCACGTTCCCCGCAGGCAATAAATCCGTAGGGCGGTACGGAGCGGAAGCCGCCCCTGTTGTTCGGTAATCTGAAATCATCGGAATCCATCAACTGAAGAGCTACCTTGGCGCTTTCAGGTTTCGGAGTTACCGTGATGAACGGCGGCTCCTCCGCGGTTACGGCATAATCCTGGCCGATATCTTTCATCATATGCTGGTTCAGTGAAATACCCACTCCCTGCAGGATACCCGTTTCCTTCAATGTCGCAATCGCCTCTTCACGTGAAGCTTTCGTTGGATAATAGCGCGCTTCAAACACCAGAGCAATATTTTCTCCCATGGTTGAGAGATCGTAGACGGATTTGACGATGCCGGGCTGGTCGGGGCTTTCCTGCCGTATCTGCACACCGCGAGGAAAATTTTCATCTGCATGATCGCCAAAATTGTAGACGACGTTATCTACGTCCTTCACCCAGCGGGAACCTTTTTCCACCAGCTGGCGCAGCAACTCCACATATTTTTCCGCATCGATATGCTCGATGAGCGCAGGTGCAGGCCGTTTATCCTTCGCCTGTTCCTGCAACTCGACCGTTATCCGCTCGACAGTGGAGGCGATGGTTTCATTTTCAACCGTCACCTGATGGGCAAGCAGTCCCCGCAGCAGGAATTCCGCTTTCGTGCCTCCGCCGAGGGCCTTCTCCAGCGCCGGCCATTGCCCCGCTTCCACATGAAACGTTACTTTTCCCGTTTCATTTTTGGAAAGAGCGGCAAGCGCCTCGCCTTCCTCATTTTGAAACAGCATCGACCTGCTTTCCGACACATGCGATAACAGATTCCCCGCCACCTGTTCCGGCGTGGAGTTGCGTTTTAACGCGGCCGCATTGTGCGCCGTAGGGTCGAGCGTCGCTTTTTCACAGTAATCGATCAGTATATCGGGCCTGTATACCGTGATCCTGTCCGGAGTCGCGGGGTCGAACGTGAACGCCGGAACAGGCTCGGCGCCTCTTTCCACATCGGTGCTGAACACCTGCACTTCGTAGCCGCTGTTTATCGAATCCAGCAACAGCCATGGCTGATGCGTATGACCGAGAATAAGACCATGGCTCGGCATGAATCGTCCCGTTTCCTGACCGCGCTCATACGAGCTTTGCAGCGTGGTCTCCACAGGCAACGTGGCATTCGCGATGATAACGCGTGTGTCCCCCGTACTGGCCACGTCACGCATCCAGCGGCTGGAACGCAATATGTCCATAACGAGATCAGGCGCACTGCCGCTGCGCGCTTTTTCCTGCCAGCGCTCCGCGATACCGTCAAAAATGAGGGAGCTTTCCGCATGGGTGAGAGAGCCGAAAAGTTCGGAGGTCTGGTGCTCCGGCTCCATCAGGAACCCTTTGTAAAAATCGGGATTCATCATTACGGCGTCATGACTGCCTGACATTTCCTGTTCCATGATATGCTCACGCAACAGACTTTTTCGACTCGCCGGAGCGCCGGTAATCAAGATGGATTTTCGCATGTCGGCAGGGTGCAGCGTCAGAAAATCCAGATGTTCGCTCAAGGCAAGTCTGCCCGGATTTTCCTGCGTTCCTAATGCCCCGGCGATCATTTCACTCATGTATGCGCGCGTTTTTTCCTGGAACAGGCGTTCCGTGGCAATCTCCAGAATGATGCCTTCCCGGTCAGTTTCCATAATATGAATCAGTCTTTCCAATTGCGACAGACGCACCCGTTCTTTCGCGACCGACGCTTCATTGGAAACGCCTGTGTCCCATTCTGCGATTTTTGTATTTAGAATATCCGCCTGCTCCCGGTATTTTTCCAAGCTTTTATCGAACGTTTCACCGGTTTGGGCATATTTATCGGCGTATTCCGGTCCTTTAAACGGTCGCTGCCGCAGGCTTTCGCGAATATCCGCACGCAAGCTATCAAAATAGGATGCTTCCTTTTGTACTACCGGCAAAATCTCATTCCGGTACAGGTTGCGCACGGACGCCTGGTACGCTTCTTCACCGTCAAATTTAACGGTGGTCGCAAGTGCGATTGCCGTTTCATGCAATGCCAGCCTTTCCGGCGTAAAAGGATTGAAATCCTGTCCCAGCACGTCACGAAACAGTTCCAGTCGCTTTTTTATATCTATAGAGCCCCGAGTGCTCAAATTATCCTGCATTGTCAGCGTATAGTTCGCGGGATCGTAAATTGTAGGTTCCAGGTCTGCAGGCAGGCCAAGAAAATTATTTTCGTCGATACTCGGGACATACCAGCCGACATTAATCATTATATTACCATAAGACTTTAATGGTTAATATAATTCTAACGTAAAAGTAAGTCCAGCAATATTGCATTTTCGCTAATTTCAGATTCGAATATATTAAAGTGTAAGCGTTACGCTCAATTCGGAGTCAGCCTTTGCCCTAGAGCAGTTATCTTATGACACCCGATCAAAACACCTGAAAAGTGTTTTCGTATGGCTACAGTTCCCTACGTTATAGTGTTTCCGAATAATTTTCGTACGAAAATTTTCGGTTAAAAACACTATAAATTATATGGTTATAGTCATTTTATACGATTAAAACCGTACGGTTTTTAATCGGAATGACTATAAAAGCGTTTAGAACAGTTTTGATCCTCCAGGATCGCCCCTTTCGTACGAGGATCAAAATCTTTCCCGTCACCTCCCCAAAAAGTGCGGCAGTCATACCGCGCACCGGTCAAGTCCACGGTATCAATCCTGCTGTAATCGCTGAAATGCGCATTTTTCAAAATGGCGCCGCGAAAATTCGCGCCTGACATTTCTCCGCGTATATCCGCATGGCTTAAATCCGCCCCTTCAAAATTCGTATTATGGGCACCGGCTTCGATAATTGCGCCGCGCAGGCTGGCGTGGCGGAAATCAGCACCATCGATCTGCGTGAATATTGTCCAGTCCGCTTTGCTGTTTGAAAAGTTCATGCCGCTTAAATTCATATCGCGAAAGCCCGTCCCGACAATATCTTTTCTGGAGAAATCCTGTTTTTTGTGCGCTATGTGTGACCATGCCGCGCTAATAAAGTCGTTCACGTTAAAGCGGTTTTCAGGGATTGCAGGGCATGATCCATCTTTATTGGTCGCCCCTGACGTTTCGGCGCTAAAACCCCGGTTCCATTTCGTACTGCAATCATAAGTCGCCCCTTTCAGGTCAGCATCCAGCAACGTGACGCCGTAAAAATCCGTGCCCTGCAGTTTGGTGCCCGACAGATTGGCGCGGGTCAGGTCGGAACCGTTCAGGGATGCATTTCGCAAATCCGCGCCGATGAGATTCATCCCCACCAAATATCGATTGTTTAATTTCTGGTTTCTCAGGTCACGGTGGGAAAGATCAGGTAAGCTATAAGGATTATCCTTGCATAATTCACCTTCCGGAAAAGCGCCCTGTTTTCCAGGATCATACCCTTTGGGAAATCGGGTAGAGCAGTCATAGGTGGCGAACAGCAGATCGGCACCGTCAAGATGAGCAGCGCTGAGATCGGTTCCCTTCAAGTCCGCGTGGGAAAGATCGGCATTTTTCAGATTCGCATCATGCAGATCATAAAAAGCCAGCGTTTTTCCGCTTAAATCCTGCCCGGAGAGATCCGTTGGAGGAAGGTTTACCCCCTCGCACGGTTCTTCCAGTACTGCGCCGTGGTCAACGGGAGAAAATCCTTCCGGCCATTTTGCGCCGCAGCTGAACCGGGCAAGGGTGAGCGTCGCACTCTCAAGCCTGTCGGTGGAAAAATCCACGTCGCCAAGATATGCCGCCGTGAGGTTCGCTTTTGAAAAATCAGCGCCCGCGACATGTGCGATGTGCGGCAGATAACTGATATCCTGCATCGCCCATGCATAATTATTGTGTTTTTCAAGTGCGCCCGCATTAGAGGAAACATAGGAGTAACGGGGATTTTGCAGCTTCGCTTCCGTCAGATCGGCGCCCGCGAAATTCGCGCGGTTGAGCCTTGCCCCGGAAAAATCCGTCTTCATCAGCGCAGCGCCTGCAAAATTCACCCCTTCTGCCTGACCATTCACCAGTATGGCCTCACGCATTTTTCTCTTCTGGTGATCGCTGCCGCGCAGATCCATTCCTGTCAGATCGGCGTTATCCAAAAGCGTATTGATCAGTATGGCGTCCGCAAGACGCGTACGCTCAAACCGCACTCCGGAAAGCCGCGCATTGGAAAAATCCGTTCCGGTAAGGACGGCGTCCGTGAATGTTGCATTATCAAACTTTGTCCATGTCATATCGGCGCCGGAGAGATCAACGGATTGCAGTTTGGCAAACGTGCCGAATTCCACCCCTTCCATATTCGCATGGGCGAGCGCCAGGGATCGAAGGCTCTTACCGTTCATATCCATATAACGCAGGTCACTGCCGTCAGCACATTTCGCCTCGACGGAAACCGCACCTGCCGCCGCATGATCGAATCCGTGCGGCCAGACGGTAGTGCAATCATATCGGCTCATGGTGAGATTCACTCCGTTTAATGTTGCACCGGTAAAATTTGCGCCGCGAATACTGCTGTACGATAATTCCGTCCCGCTGAGATCGGCACTCGAGAAATCCGCTCCATCGAAATTGACGCCCCGCAGAATCATATGCCGGAGGTTGGCATCTTTGAATATACCCTTTTGAAAGGCCAGCTCATGGCCCGGGATGGGTGGTATGTTAGGATCGGGAGGGTAATTTGAGATGGCACTTGCCCCATGCATATCAAGGATTTTTGTGTCTTTGGTGCATTGTCCATCCGTCAGTACCGCCCCCGCTTTTTCAGGAGAAAAAGATGGTGGCCAGAGAGTCGCGCAATCATACACCGACATATAAAAATTCGTCTGACCCGGATTGGAATTACCGCTACTGTTAGCGTATTCCGCGTAGTAAGGTTGTTCACTTTCGGGATGTTCTGAATAATCCGCACCTGTAGGACTCATCACGGGAGGAGCGATTACATTCCTGAACACCGCTCCCTGCAATCCTGCCGCATAAAAACTCGCCTGCGTCAGGTCCGTATCCTCAAAACGTGCCTGATCGAGACGTGTCTGATGGAAGTCCGCTTCCGTTGCGTTCACATGGTTAAATATCGCTCCTTTCATGTTACTGGCACTGAATCCGGTCTGTTTCAGGTTGGTATGATCAAATGTCACGGTATCAAGGGTGCTGGACATGGCGCGCATATAGAAAAGATCGGAATGCAGGAACGTTACGTTCTTCATGGTTCCCGTAAATGACATCATGGAAAAATCGCTGTTGCGAACCGTGACATTTTTCCATGCGGCATCATGAAATATCAGGCGGTTTGTTTTTAATTTATCCAGTATCAGATTTTTAAATATGCTTTTTTCAAAACGAATCTCGCTTACCGAAAACATATCCGCCATATCCACATCATCAAAAAGCACTTTGTAAAACTGGGCATCCTTTACCTTCAGATGCGCCAGATTCGTTTTATGCTTAAAAGACACGTTGGAAAGTTGCGCCCCTTCAAAGCGTGCGCTTTCCAGATTGCTATGGTCGAATACCACGTCGCGCAAGGTGGCATGGGAAAAGTCGGCACCTTGCAGATTGAATCCCGCAAAAGTGATTTTTTCCAGTTTCCTGCCGGAAAAATCCATGGAGCTGGCATTTTTGTCCGGGAAAATCGTACTCATGGGCTCTCCCGCTTTTAACTGCATGAACTGCAGTTTGCGGCGCACGGATATATCGTTCGGTGATAACTTTAGAGCCGTTCGGTAGGCTTCCATCGCTTGCTTACGCCGGGTGAGGCTTTCGGTCGTTTTCCCCCACGCTTCCGAATGCTGCGCCATCCCCTCAAGACTCTGGCCGAGCGCCTTCCATACCGCAGCGTTGCGCTTCCCGGTTTCCAACCCTGAGGCTTTCCGCGCAATCACGTAAGCTCCTTTATCATCATGCATTTTCAGCAAATAATCGGTCTTGGCCATCAACGGAGTGACGGAATCGGGCGACGTTTCAATAGCTTTATCCATTTCAGACAAGGTGGCGGCGTAAGTTTCAAGCGTTTTGAACTCGCCTGCCGCCTGTTTTACGGGTCGACTGCCGCTGCACATGCCTGTTCCCACGGTACCCTGATCGGTCAAATGTCCATATATCAGGTAAGTGGTGCCAGTATTCAGGTACATCCCGCATCCCACGCAACCATCATTCATGGGCATTTCAATCGTCTCTGGAAGCGTGCCCTTCCACTGGCGACTCACCGTTACGGTAGCTGTTTTAGAACCGCATTTGCCAGCGGATTCACCCGTAAACTGCTTGACGGTACCGGTAAATATAACGTCGGACTCCGCGATTCTCTCTTTAATCGTCCCCTCGCGGCAACTGCACGCATAGGTCTCAGGGGAAAATATGATGGATGTCAAAGCAATGATGGGGATGAATAAATGGGGATATTTCATGAAAAATACCTCTTTTTATCATGGTTATCTTTGACTCGTGGGCATTCTTTCAGGCACAGGAAGCATTTTGCTTGACGACATCGGATAGAACGACAAAGCCTTATAGAATTAATTAACTTCCTTTCATACCGCAAAGTTCATCATGCGCCCCTTTCTGCTGATTTTATGTGCCGTCATCACATCGCCTTGCGCAGGTTATGCGACTGCGAATGTGACGAAACGCCCCTCTTTGATCACGGAGCGCTTTTTTGCGTTGCGCAGTGAGCAGAATATCTATGGGCAGCATTATTATGACGACAGTAATAACAAGGCGGCCGCCACGCTCTGGAATAAGCTTTTACTGAACATGGGTATTGCGAACCCACCGCCGGCCAATGATTATGCCGATCCGGAATGTCGTTACGAACATGCGTTGCGTATATTGCAGGATATTCGCGGGCAAACGGAAGAGGCAACGCCGTATGAACAGCTTTGGATAGAAAACCAGAACAAGGTTTTTTCAGTATGCGATGCGCGGAGAAGCAACGCGTGGCCACCTCTCATGCCCACCGGTAAAAACCTGCCGAATCGGGCGGCTTCCGATTATCTCTACCAGAAGGCGAGCTGGTATTTCTATCAAAATGACTTTGATCATGCACAGACGTTTTATGATCAGGTGATCGCCATCCCCGATGCGCCGATGCGTCCTTATGCGAGTTACATGCATCTTCGCACTTTACGGGCTCTGGAACGGGAACAGGAAGCGTATGACGACATCGACACCATGCTGGCCGATCCTTCACTGCGTCCCGCCCATGCGCTGATTATCAATTTCGCGTTTGTCATGGGATGGGAACATTCAGGGCCGGATCCGGAAAAACACCTCGCGTGGCTCCTCTCCCGCCTTCAGGTAAATCCCGAAAAAGCGGCGGATCTGAAACAGAGCTATTACGATTATTTCGACGCCCTTGCGCAGATTGACGCCTATTTCTCCCTTTATGATACGACGTCGAAAACGGTGGATTGGTGGCTGACCGATACGCCTCTGGAATCGAAACGGATGGAGGTGGTCCGCAAGATGGCGCCGCAGAATGCGGTCGTTGACTGGATGCAGGCAAAATGGACATACAACGTGTTTGATATCGATTGGCTCTATGCGCTGCATCAACCTCAAAACGCCTACTGGAAGCAAAATCACCACATCGTGCAACACGCATGGAAGCGCTGGCAGGACGGCGGCGGGCTGGAATGGCTGCAGATCGCCGCGCGCAGGGTTGAACCGAAAGATACGCTGACCTCGGATATCCTGAAGGCCGCCGAGCCGTATCTGGCGCGCGACTGGCAGCAGGAAAGCGAGGCTTATCAGGAATGGCTGCTGGATATGTGGGCGCAGTCCATCCGGCTCCGGCTGGGACGGGAAGAATACGCGCAGGCTATCGCTCTGCTGGATTCACACCGAGAATTTCAACAGCTCGCCAGGAAACAAAATGAAGTTTCACCTGCAAAAGACTATCAGGCCGTACTGAATAACACGATGCGCTGGCTGCTCTATACCGGCCATGCACAGGAAGGGCGTAAGACGCTTGCGATCATGCTTGAGCAGTTTTCAAATGGATTTCGCCACTGGCGCACCCTTCTTGCTGAAAGCAGGGAAGAATTGCTGGCCATCCATAAAACGCGACATGGCTGGCGGGATGAAGACGCTGATTCGTCCGATCTATGGCGGGAGATGATCAATAGTTTTTCGACGACAACGCTCTATGCATTCGCGAGTGACGTATCGCGGAATAAGGAAGAACGGGCCTTCCTGAGCAGGGCGGTCGTCACCCGGGCGATCCTGCTGGGTTTCGGCGCGAACGATATGGATACTTACGCCATGCTGGCCGCAAAGCTTAATCCTTCGGTTCGGGAGCCGCTTTTAAACGCCATCAGCAGGCATGCATACAACGATTATATCGCGTTTCTGTTGCGCACGCCGCGGTTTCGGCCGCTGCCTTATCTGGAATATATTCGTCCCGTTATCTTATCGATTCAGGAAGATGAGAATAAAACTCTCAATACGGATATGACTAAAATCGATACGTTCAATCATAACGACAATGACTGGTGGTGCAAAGTGGACTCTAAGCGGTTGGATGACCGCTTATTCGATAAAGCGCGAATCGTTCCTGTGGATCAGGCCAGCCTCTGGCGGTATCGCCAAATTCCTCTTTTTGTGAATGATGCCGGCTTTCAGCGTGAAGTCGAACCTTATCTTGAGAAACAACGCGCACTCCTTGCGCGACACCCTTATCACGAATTTGCCGACGCTTACGAGTTGAATACACTTGAAGCGACCGGATCAGGACCCGAATATCTCACAAAAGCCGTCATCGCGCAAGCGACCGGCATGTCACCATCCGCCTTATGGAACAGATATGAACATGCCGACGCCGTCGCGGCCAACCTTTATCAGGCGGTTCGCACGACACGCTACGGCTGTCAGAAAGACGGTTCTCATGCCAGTTATTCGCATGAAGCCTATACGTTGTTGCACAAAAAATATGGCGATACGATATGGGCGAAAGCGACACCGTACTGGTTCGGCTGCTCCCATTTCAAAAATGGGTGTGCTGAAAGTTCTGAGAATGAAAACCGGTTTTAAAAAACATATCATGAACGTTTCGAAAAATGGTAATCGCCGATAGTCAAACTATCCATCCATAACTTCATGTTTACATGCCGAGGGCTTTATGTGCTGCCGCTCGACCCGGTGTCCAGCCTGCCTTCAACCAATCGAACAACTCCTTCCGGATCCAGCAAAGTGGAAATATCGCCCAGCAGGCTGATATCCGCCTCGCTCCTGATCTCACCCGCGGCGATCTTGCGTAAGATCCGCCGCATGATCTTTCCGGAACGGGTTTTGGGTAATCCATCGACCATCTGTATACATTCCGGTACAGCAATCGCTCCGATTTTCGCACGCACCCAGCGTTTGAGTTCTCCCTGTAAATCCTCATTATCGCTGAATCCATCGTACAGAATTACGAATGCGTAAATCCCCTCGCCTTTGATAGGATGCGGTATGCCGACGACCGCTGCTTCATTCACATAAGAATGCGATACCAGTGCGGACTCAATTTCGGCGGTGCCGAGGCGATGACCGCTGACATTCAGCACGTCGTCCATCCGTCCGAGGAGCCAGTAATCCCCGTCAGCATCCTGTTTTGCAGCGTCGCCGGAAAAGTACATCCCCGGATAAGGGTCGAAATACGTAACCGCGAAACGGGCGTCGTCTCCCCAGATGGTGCGAGCCTGCGCCGGCCAGCTGTGCGGGATGCAAAGCGCGCCTTCCTCCCCTTCCGGCGTTTTGCTTCCGTCCGGGCGCAGCAATAGCGGATTGATTGAGAAGTAGGGCCGCCCCGCCGCCCCGGCTTTTACCGGAAACGCGTCCGGCACCGGGGTGATCATATGCGCACCCGTTTCCGTCTGCCACCACGTGTCGACGACGGCGCAGCGACCACCTCCCACTTTATCGCGATACCATTGCCAGACTTCGGGATTGATCGGCTCACCCACCGAACCGAGGACGCGAAGGCTGGTACGTGCGGTGGAGGACAGCGAGGCGTCGCCGCTCAACATCAACATTCTGAGCGCGGTCGGGGCGGTATAAAATTGCGTGACCGCATGGGCGTCGATGATTTCCCAGCAACGCTCAGGGGTGGGATAGAGGGGAGTACCCTCGAACATCAACGTCGTCGCGCCGGCGGCAAGCGGGCCGTACAACAGGTAGCTATGACCCGTGATCCAGCCGATATCCGCCGTACACCAGAACACATCCCCGTTTCGGATATCGAACACATGCCTGAAACTGTGCATCGTCTGCAGCAGATATCCTCCCGAACTATGGACCAGTCCTTTCGGCGCGCCGGTGGAGCCGGATGTGTAGAGAATAAACAGCGGATGCTCGGCGTCAAAGGCGATGGCGTGATGCGTTTCGCTCTGCGTGGCTATTCCGGCGTGCCAATCAAGGGGACGCTGCCCTCCGACACATACTACCGGTACATCGCGGCCCAGTGTATTCAGCGCCTGATCCACCTGGAATCGTAGAGCCATACGCTTGCCTCCACGGCGGCTCTCTTCCGCCGTGATGATCAGGCAGGCATCGCAGTCGCGGATACGCTCGGCAAGGGCGTTGGCGGAAAATCCTGCGAAAACGACGGAATGGATCGCCCCGATCCGGGCACAGGCAAGCATCGCGATGGCGGCCTCGGGAATCATCGGCATGTAGAGCACTACCCGCTTACCCGCGCTTACTCCCAACGTTTCAAGCAGGTTGGCTGCTTTGCATACTTCCTTATGCAATTCACGGTATGTAATAGAGCGAACCGGTTCGTCTTTCTCATCGGGCACCCATAGAATCGCCGTCTGATCGGCACGGTCGGCAAGATGACGATCCACGCAATTTTCCGCCACGTTCAGGGTAGCTCCTTCAAACCAGCGTATCCGAACGGGTCTGGCGTTAAAATCAAAGTCCGTTACCTGTTTCCAGCGTTCTCTCCAATACAGTCCATCGGCGGCTTTTTCCCAGAAACTTTCGGGGTTTTGTTCCGCTTCGTTATAGAAACGCTGCCATTCATCAGGTTTCATAACCAGGCCTTTGTTATAAGAAAATTTAAAGAAGTCTGGTTAGAGGGTGTATGTTCCGTTCAAGCGGCCGCTTACTGGTTTCCAGCGGAATATTTCTTTCATTCTTTCATTACCTAGCCAAAGTTGTCAACCATGGCATTATTCAGAGAATATCAAAAAGGGGAAAGAATTTTCTCGCTGATGCATAAAAATTCATGATGCAGCCGTTCGAACACAGTTCGAACATTTATCTTAATGTCAGGATGACCATTCTTGTGGAAATGGCGCACCCGGAGCGATTCGAACGCCCGGCCTTCTGATTCGTAGTCAGATGCTCTATCCAGCTGAGCTACGGGTGCGCGGTTTTGGATCTAACAAAACTCAAAATCCAAGGTTGCGTGTGTACAAATTATTCCGGAGCTTGACAAGTATAAAGTGAGCGCCGATAGCCCGCTAATGCGGTGTGAATTGCAGCGTATCCTTATTACCGCCGATGTCTTCTTTGATCGGCGTGTCCGGAATGGAAATAACGGGCTTTTTCGGTTTGACTTCCACTTTGGGCTTTTCCAGCGCCTTTGCCTTATTCTTATCCTCGAAACTCAACGTATCGCTCTGCTGATCCTGAATCGGGGTGAGCCCTCCGGCCGGATTTTCTTCGATGGGAATGTTCACATAGTCGCCGCGCAGCAGCAGCAGTTCAATTCGCCGGTTTTTCGGATTTTTGGGATCTCCCGGATACAGCAGTTCCTTGTCCGCCCTGCCCTGCACTTTCGCCATACGCTCTTCGATCATGCCGGTCGAGGCGAGGTAACGTCTGGCCGCATTGGCACGCTCCGTAGACAATTCCCAGTTCGAAACACCTGTTTTCGACACGAAATGGACGCCGTCCGTATGGCCGGTGATGGAGAGACGGTTGGGCATTCCCTTGACCACTTCCCCGATCTTGCCGATCAGCCGTTTTCCCGCTTCCGTCAATTCGGTGCTGCCGGGGTTGAACATCGGGTCTTTTTCCGTATCCATAATCTGGATTTTCAAACCTTCCGGCGTTTGCTCCATCCGCAGGTTTTCACCGAGATCCTTCAACGATGCGTCTTTGTTGACCGCCTGTTGCACCGATGCCGCACTCTTTTCAAACAGTTGCGACTCACCGTCCGGGGAATCGATCACCGCTTTTTTCTTAGGATCTAGCGGTTTCACCCCTTGCGGCGGCTGCCCGTTGACGAGATTGGGACGGGATTTGGCGCTGCGTTGCGTTCCGTCGTCCAGTTCATCCGTCTGGCCGCCTTCGAAGCCGATACCTTTGGAATCCTTGAGGCCGATCGTCGGCGTAAAATAATCGGCGATCCCCTGCAATGAGGCGTCCGAGGTCACCGCAAGCAGCCAGAGCAGCAGGAAAAACGCCATCATGGCGGTCACGAAGTCCGCGTAAGCCACTTTCCACGCCCCGCCATGGTGGCCGGCTTCGTTGATCGTGATCTTCTTGATGATGATCGGCTGTTCCACTTCGGCCATGGTTTTATTCCCTACATCGCGCTGTCACAGGCTTTTTCCACGTCCAGAAACGCAGGTTTGCAAAGAATCTCAATCGACGTGCGACCATATTCCACCGCGACCGCCGGTGCCAGTCCTTTCGCGTAGCCGAGGATGCCGCATTTGATGCATTCGAGATATTTCGCCTCGGCTTCGAACTGTGCTCCGAGATAATTTCCCATCGGGCCGATGATACCGTACGAAAGTAATACGCCAAGGAACGTCCCGACCAGCGCCGCGCCGATCAATCCTCCGAGAATTTCCGGAGGCTCGCTGATGCTTCCCATCGTCGTGATCACTCCGAGCACCGCCGCCACGATCCCGAGCGCCGGCATGCCTTCCGCCATATTGGTGATAGTGTGGGCGATATGTTTTCCTTCGTCACGATGCGCGGCGATTTCCCGCGTCATGAGGTCTTCCAGTTCGTAATGATTATCGACCCCCATGGTAATCAGGCGCAGGTAATCCGCAAAGAAATCCACGGCGTGGTGATTTTTCATGAACGTCTTGCGGCTGTTGAAGATGCCGCTGTTATGCGGATTTTCGATATGGGATTCCATTTCCAGCATCCCTTTGGTCCGCATCGTCTTGAACACGACGTATTGCAGGGTGAGCAGGTCGATATAGGCCGCTTTATTGTACGGCATCCCCTTGACGAGATTTTTGAAACTCTTCAGCACCGCCTTGATCAGCGGCCCCGGATTGCCGATCGTAAACGCGCCGATGGCGGCACCGACGATGATGACGACCTCGTTCGGCTGCCACAACACCGCCAGTTTTCCGTGATGCATCAGGTATCCCCCGATCACGCATCCAAATACCGTTACCAATCCAATCAGGAACTTCATCGCGTTTTTCTCGAATATTATTTTGGTGACACACCCTTTGCTATCATGGCGGTCATTGAAAAAGCGTTAAGCGTCTGCCTGTCCTTGCGCTAAAAGGATGTTTATCATCCGTAACGTCCCTGAATGTAGTCACGCGTCCGCTCATGATGCGGAGAATCGAACAATTGCCCGGTCTTCGCGTGCTCTTCCACCCGTCCCAGATGAAAGAACGCGGTATGGTCCGAGACGCGCCGCGCCTGCTGCATGGAATGCGTCACGATGATGATGGTATATTCCCGTTTCAGCTCCATCATAAGCTCTTCCACCCTTCCCGTCGCGATAGGGTCGAGGGCGGAGCAGGGTTCATCCATCAGGATGACTTCGGGGCGGATCGCGATGGCGCGGGCGATGCAGAGGCGTTGCTGCTGGCCGCCGGAGAGCGAAAAAGCGGGTTGATGCAGGCGGTCTTTCACTTCTTCCCATAATCCGGTGCGCTTGAGGCTCGCTTCTACCATCCCGTCAAGGTCATTTTTCGAACTGTGCATCCGGTGCAGTTTTATGCCGTATGCCACGTTCTCATAAATGGTTTTCGGGAACGGGTTGGGTTTTTGAAACACCATGCCTACGTGGGCACGCAACAGCACCACGTCCTGCGTATCGTCATAAATATCATGGCCGTCGAAAAGAATGCGGCCCGTCACCCGGCATCCGGGAATAGTGTCGTTCATCCGGTTCAGGCAACGCAGAAACGTCGATTTACCGCAACCCGACGGCCCGATCAGCGCCGTGATCGTGCGGGCCGGAAAAGGAATGGAAACCTGGTGCAGGGCTTGTTTTTCACCGTAGAAAACATTTACGGCCTCCGCTTCCATAGAAAGAGTTTCAGAAGATACCGGATCCATGCATTCCCTAATGATGTTCACTTTTGCGACGAATATACGTTGCCAGCCCGTTCAGGCAAAGCAATATCAGTATCAGCACGATAATACCACTGGCGGTTTTCTCGATGAAACCGGGTTCAGGACTGCTGGCCCACAGGTAAATCTGTACCGGCATGGCCGTCGCCGGGTCGCTCCAGCCACGGGGAGGCGTGGCGATGAACGCGACCATGCCGATCATCAGCAACGGCGCCGTCTCACCGATCGCCCGCGCCATGCCCAGAATGGTTCCGGTGATGATTCCCGGAATAGCTTGCGGCAGCACGTGATGCAGGACCACCTGCAGGGGAGAGGCACCGATCGCCCGTGCAGCGTCCCTTAAGGTGGAGGGCACGGCGGCAAGGGCCAGCCTCGTGGAGATGATAATGACGGGTAACGTCATGAGTGAGAGCGTCAGTCCGCCGACCAGCCCGGAAGAACGCGGCAGGCCCAGCAGGACGATATACAGGTACAACCCCAGTAGCCCGAAGATGATGGAAGGAATCGCCGCAAGGTTATTGATGTTGATTTCGATGATATCGCGGAGGCGGGATTTCGGTGCGAACTCCTCCAGATAAATCGCGGTCGCCACCCCGACCGGCAGGGATACGGCAAGGCACGCGAACAGGACGAAAAGCGAACCGAGCACCGAACCGCCGAATCCCGCCCGTTCCGGGTCACGGGAATCGCTGTTGGTAAAGAATCCCGTATTTAATCTTGTAGTAAGCTGTCCGTTTTGCTCCATCGTTTTCAACCAGCTTATCTGTTCCGGTTTCAAACCAAATCGAGCAACTGTAGTTTCCTCCGCCCCGTTCTTGATCCATAATTCCGCGGAACTGGACAGGGGGACCGTGATGGATTCACCGTATGATTCACCCACGAAATGCGAGGGATCCGGTGCCAGAAGCCCGTACAGTAGCCGCTTTTGAATGCGGGAACCGGCTTGTGGAAACTGCTCGTTCAATGCCCGTTTGACGGCGGCGTTTATTGAGAGTTTTTCCGCCTGCAGTTCTGGTGAAAAATGCAGCGTCGCAGTGACCTGCATCATGCCTTTCACACCGGCCCCGGTAATACTTACCAGCAGAAACAGCAGCATGGAGGCGGCGATGATAAGCGCCAGACGGCCATAGGTTTTGAAGCGCCGCTCCTTCGCATAACGCTTTTGTAACCGGGCATCCGCAGGGGACGAAGCGGTTTTTTGAACGTTAGTCATACAGCTGCCGGTATCGCCTGACGATCACCAGCGCGATCACGTTGAGCACCAGTGTCGAGAGAAACAGGGTAAGACCGAGGGCGAAGGCCGCCAGTGTCTTGGTACTGCCGAATTCCTGGTCCCCCACCAGAAGGGAGACGATCTGCACCGTGATGGTAGTCACCGACTGCAGGGGATTGACCGTCAGGTTCGCGGACAGTCCCGCCGCCATCACCACGATCATGGTTTCACCGATCGCCCGGGACGTGGCAAGCAGGATGCCGCCCATGATTCCCGGCAGCGCAGCGGGCAGAACGACGCGTATGATAGTTTCCGAAGAGGTGGCTCCCATCGCCAGGCTGGCATCGCGCAAAGATTGCGGCACGGTCTTCATGGCGTCGTCACTGAGCGAAGAAACGAGCGGTATCAAGGTCAGCGACATCACTAAACCGGCGGCGAGCGCGCTCTCAGATGCGACATCCAAGCCGAGCGCCTGTCCGGCATGACGAAGTGCGGGAGCAATCACGATCACGGCGAAAAATCCGTAGACCACGGTTGGGATCCCGGCCAGGATTTCCAGTATGGGCTTGCCGGTGTTTCGCAAGCGCGGCGCGGCGTATTCACTCATATAAATCGCGGCGAACACGCCGATCGGTACCGCGATGCCCAGCGCTATCGCCGTGATGAGTACCGTTCCCGCGACCAAAGGAAGAATACCGAACAGTCCGGAGGCGCCCGCCTGGTCGCTGCGAATGGCGATCTGAGGGCTCCACTGCGTGCCGAACAGGAAATCACCGGGCGAAATACGGGTAAAAAACTGGAGCGCTTCGAAAATCACGGAGCAGAAAATCAGGGCCGTAATACCGATGGAGAGAAATGCGCCGCCCGTGATAATGCCGATCAGCCCCTTTTCCAGAAGCTTTCTGTTCAAAAGCACGCCCCTTTCCGAATGACTGTGTGCAGGCGCTTTTGAACGAGTCATGGCGTTAGGCATAGCCCGAGTTTTAAGGCGGAAGGCACCGGATTGCAAGTAAAACCTAAATCGGGCAGAAAATCCTTTGCGTGGCGGGCGGTTTTCTCTTAAACTCCGCCGTCGCATCCTTTATTTTATTTCAGAGATTTCTTCCCCATGCAGCATGCCAACGGCGTCATTTCCATTCGCGGAGCCAAAGAACATAATCTCAAGAACGTGTCGATCGATATTCCCCGCGGAAAATTCGTCGTCATTACCGGGCTTTCCGGTTCCGGCAAGTCTTCCCTGGCGTTCGATACGCTGTATGCCGAAGGGCAGCGGCGTTACGTGGAATCCCTGTCGGCTTACGCCCGGCAGTTCCTGAATATTCAGGACAAACCCGACGTGGAGTCCATCGAAGGCCTTTCTCCGGCGATTGCCATCGACCAGAAGACCACTTCCAAGAATCCGCGTTCCACGGTCGGTACCGTGACGGAAATATATGATTACCTGCGGCTGCTTTATGCCCGGATCGGCGTGCCGTATTCCCCCGCTACCGGTAGACCCATCACCGCGATGACCATCAGCCAGATGGTCGATAAAATCATGGAACTGCCGGAAGATACGAAGATTTATCTTCTGGCGCCGATTGTCCGGGGTCGCAAGGGAGAGCATACCAAAGAACTGATGGATCTTAAAAAGCGTGGCTTTACCCGGGTGAAAATCAATGGGGAAATCTTCCTGATGGAAGACGTGCCGCAGTTGGAAAAAAACAAGAAACATACCATTGAAGTCGTAGTAGACCGCCTAAGCGTGAAAAATGATCTCGGCAATCGCCTGGCGGACAGCGTGGAGACGGCACTTTCACTGAGTGACGGGTTGATTTACGTGGAAGTGGTGAAATCGGGAAGCCAGGAAGGCGATGCCCAATCACCGGTTGCCGATTCCACCTTTACCCTCTCCTCAAAATTCGCCTGTCCCGAATCCGGTTTTACGCTTGAGGAAATTGAGCCGCGCCTGTTTTCCTTCAACAGCCCGTTCGGCGCCTGCCCTGCCTGCGACGGTATCGGCACGCAGATGTATTTCGACGAAGTGGCCATTATTCCAGACCCTAGCCTGACCTTGTACAAGGGTGCGATTCTTCCATGGGCGAGCACGACTTCCAAGTTTTATCTGCAAACGCTGGACGGGCTGGCTGCGCATTATAAATTCTCCATGCACGAAGCGTGGGATGCGCTGCCGGAAAATATCCGCCAGATCCTTCTGCACGGTTCCGCCGATACCCCTATCGCCATTAGCTATTATGACGGTGTGCGCAGTTACAAGAGCAATAAACCCTTCGAAGGGGTTCTGCCGAACCTTCAACGGCGCTACCGTGAAACGGACAGCGAAGGGATGCGGGAGGATCTAGAAAAATACATGAACCATGCCCCGTGCGAAAGCTGCGGGGGTTTCCGCCTGAAGCCGGAAGCGCTCTGCGTGAAAATCGCGCATAGACATGTGGGCGAAGTGTGCAAGCTTTCCATTGAGGAAGCGGCGAACTGGTTTGGGGGATTAGAAGCGACGCTGACGCCTAATGAGCAGAAAATCGGTGAAAAAGTGCTGAAAGAGATCAGGGAGCGTCTCGGCTTTCTTGTAAACGTAGGCTTGGAATATCTGACGCTGGGGCGTACTTCGGGAACCCTGTCCGGTGGGGAGGCACAACGTATCCGCCTCGCCTCACAGATCGGGTCCGGCCTGTCGGGCGTGGTGTACGTGCTGGACGAGCCGTCCATCGGGCTGCATCAATGCGATAACGACCGGCTGCTCGGCACGCTGGAACACTTGCGTGATCTCGGTAATACCGTCATCGTCGTGGAGCATGACGAAGATACCATGCGGCGGGCCGACTGGCTGATCGATATCGGGCCGGGAGCCGGAATCCATGGCGGCCAGATCATCGCGGAGGGTACGCCGGCACAGGTGATGGAAAACGCTACCAGTATTACCGGACAATACCTGAGCGGGGCACGACAGATCGAGATACCGGAAAAACGGCGTGGTGTTTCCAAGCATAAGCGTATCGTAGTCAAAGGCTGCACCGCCAATAATCTGCGAAATATTACCGTAGAAATCCCGCTCGGCATCATGACGTGTGTCACAGGGGTTTCTGGCGGCGGCAAGTCCAGTTTCGTTATCGAAACGCTCTATAAGGCAGCGAGCAAACGCATCATGCGCACCAAGGATCTGCCCGCCGTGCATGAGAGCATTACCGGGCTCGAATATCTGGATAAAGTCATCGAGATCGACCAGTCCCCGATCGGGCGGACCCCCCGCTCCAATCCGGCGACCTATACGGGAGCGTTCGGGCCGATCCGCGACTGGTTCGCCGGATTGCCGGAAGCGAAGGCGCGAGGCTATAAACCCGGGCGTTTTTCCTTCAACGTGCGGGGTGGACGCTGCGAAGCCTGCCAGGGGGACGGCCTCATCAAAATCGAGATGCATTTCCTGCCCGACGTCTATGTCACCTGCGACGTCTGCAAAGGCAAGCGCTATAACCGCGAAACCCTGGAAGTGCTCTATCGTGGCAAATCCATCGCGGACGTGCTTAACATGACGGTGGACGAAGCGGTGGGGTTCTTCACGGCACAACCATCCATCCAGGAAAAATGTCTGGCGCTGCAGGAAGTGGGCCTCAGCTATATCCGCTTAGGCCAGTCCGCCACCACGCTTTCCGGCGGGGAAGCGCAGCGGATCAAATTGGCGAAGGAACTCTCCAAGCGGGCAACGGGCCGCACGCTCTATATCCTCGATGAACCGACCACCGGACTGCATTCGGAAGATATCCGCCGCCTGCTCGGCGTGCTGCAGCGGCTGGTCGATCAGGGTAATACGATGGTGATCATCGAGCATAATCTGGATGTGGTGAAATGTTCGGATTTCGTCGTGGATATCGGCCCCGGCGGGGGTGATAAGGGCGGATATCTAGTGGTTGCTGGTACGCCGGAAGTGGTGGCGGATCACGTGGGCAGCCGCACCGGGGAATATCTGAAGCCCTTGCTGGAAAGAGCGAAGAAACGGAATAAGGCAGCTTAAAAAAAAGCCTTGCTGTTAAGGCAAGGCGGGATCGTTACGCAGTTTTGATAAGATTTGATACGTGCTCGAGCGCTTTCAGAACAAACTTAAGTAAGCCATTCTTTTCAGTGAGTTTTTGAAAAAACTCCTCCGAAAAATCACATCTCACATCGCCCAGCCAATCAAGAATCGCATAGACGAATTCTTGGTTGTTCCACTGAACCGTTAATAGCAAAAATACCACTAACTTATCCCAAAGAGGACGATTCCCGTACTGAATGGAAAACGAACCATTTGGAAACATATCAAATTCGCCACCTAAATCTGGAAAACGGCGATCCATTGAACGCAGAACGCTTTATCGGCATTTTGGATCAGCAACAGGAGCATTACGCCCAGTTGCTGAAACGATACCCTCCGAGGTGTTTGGAGAAGACGTGTTTCATCGGTTAAAATTATCCGTAGTGATTGAAGGGCACGATGTGTCTTCTTCATCCACGCCGCATATGCTGCTGATGTCTCCGCGTGCTGCAAGTTTCGCTTACCTGAGCGAAGAGCGCAGCGTTCTGGAGGCAACGCACCTTAATATCCTTGGAAGCACTACCGGCTTCCGTCCCCTTGAATGGGAAAAACGACGGTTTGACACTGCCTTTCCGGAAATTTCGGAAGTGGCAGAAAAGGTACTGGATTACTGTCGCCGATACCTGCCATTTCTCGCCAAAGCGGAAGTGGTCGGTGCGGTGGCGGGCAGTGTCCTGAGTGGAATTGACACTGGGAAGCGAAGTGCTGATGCATTACGCAACCTCAACGTCATTCGCGCGCACGGTGTTGACGGTTATCATTCCGTAACAGGGATGAAATTGTCTAACATTCCGTTAGCCGCTTTCACTGCGCTGAAGGCTGTGATGAAAGTTACGGCCGGCGCGGGACATGATTGGGGTATGAATCTGGAAGCCAGTGGTGAAGCGTTTATGACGCAACTCACACGCGATCCTGATTTCATGCTTCAGCCTTTCCATGCCTGCTCTATGGAGCGTCAGCACGTTACCGTTGGTACAATGGAAGGTTTCGCCATGCGGCGTTAACTTCTGAGGTCGAAGGGGGAGAGATATACTCTCCCCTTTTTTTATGACTTGCTATACGGATTTTTCCCGGTTCTGAGCATCAGGCGGATCGGAACCCCTTGCAGCCCGAACACTTCACGCATCTGGTTGGTAAGGTAGCGGAGATAAGAATCCGGAACTTCCTTATTCTTATTGGCAAAAATAACGAACGTGGGCGGGCGGGTTTTCGTCTGCGTCATATAGCGGAACTTCAGCCGTCTTCCTCCTACCAGCGGAGGGGAATGCTGCTCCATCAACTGATAAAGCCATTCATTGAGGCGGCTGGTGGAGATACGCGTATTCCAGATGCGATGCGTTTCCATGACGGCTTCCATCAGCGCATCAAGCCCCTCCCCTTTCACGGCGATCATCGGAACGACGGAAATACCCCGCATCTGCGGCACCACGTCCTCGATGCGGTGGCGCAGCGCTTTTACATACGCATCATTGACGGGTATCTGGTCGGCCTTGTTCAGGGCGATAACGCAGGCGCGCCCTTCCCGTTCGATCAGTCCGGCGATCACGTTATCCTGTTTTTCGAGCGGCATGGTCGCGTCGATCATCAACACGGCCACTTCGGCATATTTCAGGGCGTTAAGAGTAGAGCCGACCGAGAGCTCCTCCAGACTTTCTTCAATCTTGGATTTACGGCGGAGTCCTGCCGTATCCACCAGCGTAAACGCATGACCCTGCCAGGTGATGTCCACCGAAACCGCATCTCTCGTCATTCCCGCTTCCGGACCTGCCAGTACGCGCTCTTCCCCGATCAGATGATTGACGAGGGTGGACTTTCCCACGTTCGGACGCCCGACGATGGCTATCAGCACGGGCTTTTGTTCAGTCGTTTGTTCTTCTGTGTGCGTCTCTTTTTTCTCATAGACCACAAGCGCTTCATAAAGCGCCGCCATACCCGTGCCATGCTCGGCGGAAACAGGAACGGGATCTCCGAGTGCCAGGCGGTAGGCATCCATGATGTTATCCCTGACCATTTCCAGAGACTCCGTTTTATTGGCGATCAGCAGCATGGGTATGCCGGCCTGCCGGATCTGCCGTGCCAGATGTTCGTCCTCGACGGTGATGCCGACGCGCGCGTCAAATAAGAACAACGCCACGTCCGCTTCGGCAAGCGCGGACAGACTCTGCGCGCTCATTCGCCCCGGCAATGAATCGTTGCCGATATCTTCCAGGCCCGGCGTATCGACGATTTCGAATTCCAGCCCGCCGATTGAAGCCCGCCCATATTTCCGATCCCGCGTTACGCCGGGTTCATCATGAACGATGGCCTCCCGTTTGCCGACCAGGCGGTTATACAAAGTGGATTTACCGACGTTCGGCCTCCCGAGAATCGCGGCGCGGAACGTCATTAATCCACCTGATACAGTGTTGCATCACGACTGAGCAGATAAGCGGATTTTCCGGCGAAAACAGGCGAAGAGATGAGCGTGTCGACCAAAGGGGTGCGGCGGATGACATCGCCGGTGAGAGGGCTGAACTGATAAAGCGTTCCTGCATTATCAAACGCGACCAGGGTCTCGTTCAACAGGAAAGGCCCGTAGTAATGAGTGGCGGAAACTTTCTTCTTTTCCGCGGAAAGAGGTTTGCTCCATCCGATTTCTCCACGATCCGCCGTAATGGCGGTGATATTTCCTTCCTCAGTAATCAGGAACAGGAGGGAGGTATCCAGCCAGGGGCTATGCGTGGTGCCTACCGGCAACTCCCACAGTCGCAGGCCCGTATTGACATCGTCCGCCAGTATCAGATCGCTCGATGCCGCCGCGACGACCATCTTTCCATCACTGACGGGATTGGCGTCCACGCCCGCGAACAAACCCGCCGCCAGCGTCCGGCGCGGTCGCACCAGCGTATCGCCCCACACCACTTCCCCGGAAGCGAGGCGCAGGCGGAACAATTCTCCGGAAGGGTAAGCGACGAGGACGCCGTCATCCCCCGCCAGAACCGGCGAAGCGCCTCCGAAAAGATTGGTGGATTCCCCGACACCCCGGTGCTGCCAGAGCAACGTCCCTTTTTCCGTTTCATAAGCCAGCAAGTGGCTTTCCGCAGTACTCACCAGTACCGTATCATCATGCACGCGTAGCGATGAACGGACAGGTTCCGCCAGATCGCGCCGCCAGCGCGCCGCGCCCGTCTTGGCGTCCAGTGCGACCAGCGTTCCATGACCGTTTACCGCGTATAACGTCCCTTTGGAATACGCCAGTCCTCCTGCGAGCAACCCTGAATTACTGTAGACTTCCCTGCTTTTCCAAAACACCGTGGAGATATCTCGCCTGTCATGAGCCGAAATGACACCGCGACCATCCATCGCGAAAACCCGTTCTTTCGTGATGATGGGAGAAGGGGCGATCGCCAGTGGGTTCCAGTCATATCCGTTGCCGACATCGGCATGGTTGACCACTTCCTTAAGAAGGCTTCCTTTAAGATGCCCTCTGACCTGGTCCGCTCCCCCGCCTTCCTGCGTCCATTCCTCTATGGCCGCGGGAGTGGATAAGGTGATCCCTTTCATCACTTCCGGATTAGCCTCCGGCGTATCCGTTTCATGAATGATCTGCAAACGTGCCGGGTCTTTGGCTTTCATCGCATCTTCTCTGGATTCTTCGGAGGATGTTTCATTTCCTCCTATCCATGAAGGGGTATTACGGGATATCCAGGAACATCCGCTCAACAGAGTAATGGTTACCAGAACACTCATCAGAGATGTAGCACGAAAATAACGCATATTACTGTTTATCCTTTACCGGAAGCCCGGAACCGGAGAGGGATATATTTGCGGACGGTAAATTTTCCGATGGCGCACGGAAGCCTTTCAGCGTCGTTGACAAAATCAGGGTGGCGCGCTCTCTCATCGTGGCGGGCGTCGCGTTGTTATCGGCGATTTCGCGATAAATCCTGGCCGATTCTTCCGTTTTGCCTTCCCGCATGTCTGCAACGGCCAGCCTTTCCATATTGGTGAGACGGTAGGTATTATCCTTCTCCTCAGTTCCCGGAACGTAGAGCGTCAGCCAGTCATGATAAGGTTTGAGATCTTCTCTTCCCTCCGTTTCCTTCAGCAAGGACTGAACCATGGCGGAGACTTCTTCCTTTTTGCCTCCCTGATATTTCAGCTTTACCAGCCACATTCTGGCAAGCATCGCCAGCTTCGCATCGCTGCCTGAAGCCAGACGTTCGAACGATTCCCTGGCCTCGTAGGCTTTTCCGTCTTCCACCTGTTTGACCGCATGGTAGAAACGCCGCGTGCCTTCCGCATATCCCGCCTGTACATGGGTCTGCCACCATACATACGCCAGCGTCGCCAGAATGATCGCGGCGGAAGTGGCGCCGATATAGCGTCCGAAATGCACAAGAAAATGCTGCAGCCTTTCCTGGTTCACCGCTTCGTTGATCTCGCGTATCAGACCGTCCTGCTCGTTCATCTTCTCACTCCCACTCAATCGTTCCCGGAGGTTTGCTGGTGATGTCGTACACGACACGGTTGATGCCTTCAACCTCATTAATGATCCGGCTCGCCACGCCGCCTAAAAATGCATGGCTGAAATGATAATAATCCGCCGTCATTCCGTCCGTCGAAGTGACCGCCCGCAGGCCGCATACGTAATCATAGGTCCGGTTGTCGCCCATTACTCCCACGGTACGTACCGGCAGCAGCACCGCGAACGCCTGCCAGATTTCATTATACAGGCCCGCGGCACGGATTTCTTCGATATAAATCGCGTCGGCTTCCTGAAGGAGAGCCACTTTTTCGCGGGTCACCTCTCCGGGAATACGTATCGCCAGACCGGGGCCGGGAAAAGGATGGCGGGCGATCATCTCTTTCGGCAATCCCAGTTCCAGGCCGAGGGCGCGGACTTCGTCCTTGAACAGTTCGCGCAGCGGCTCGACCAGTTTCATCCGCATCCTCTCCGGTAATCCGCCGACGTTATGGTGCGATTTAATGGTGGCGCTCGGCCCGCCGCTGAAGGAAACGGATTCGATCACATCGGGATACAGCGTCCCTTGCGCCAGAAAATCGGCTCCGCCTGATTTCAGAGCTTCCGCTTCGAACAGCTCGATGAACGTTGCACCGATAACCTTTCGCTTGGTTTCCGGATCACTTACCCCTTTCAGCCGGTCAAAATATAAATCCGCCGCCGAAACCGTGATGAAATGCTCGCCCAGACGGCCAGCCAGCATCATCTGCACATCGGCCACTTCGTTGCGACGAAGCAGGCCGGTATCCACGAAAATACAGGTGAGCTGCTCCCCTATCGCCTCGTGCAGCAAAGCCGCCGCTACGGAAGAATCCACCCCGCCGCTGACCGCGGCGATGACCTTTCCTTTGCCTACTTGATGTCTGATCGCTTCCAGGCTGCGGGATTTGAAGGAAGACATTTTCCATTCCGGTAAGCATCCGCAGATATTTACCGCGAACGCTTTGAGCAGCTCACTCCCTTCGGGCGTATGGATGACTTCCGGGTGAAACTGCAGGCCGTAGCGTTTATTGGTATCGTCCGCCACGGCGGTATAATGTGAGGATGGCGTACTGGCGGTGGCCAAAAAACCGTCCGGCAGTATGGATACCTTGTCTCCATGGCTCATCCAGACTTGAGGATTGTCACCTTTTTTCCAGATCCCTTTAAACAAATCACACTCCGCCGTGATCGTAATATGCGCCCTGCCGAACTCTTTCTGCTGTGCCTTGACGACATCGCCCCCCAGTGCCTGACATAATAGCTGCATACCGTAGCAGATGCCGAGCAACGGCACTCCGCTCTCAATTATTTTTTCATCCAGGTCAGGGGAAAATGCTTCATTTACGGAAGCCGGGCCACCTGAGAGGATAATCCCCGCAGGCCTGATACGAAGCAGGGCGGATACCGCTTCATTAAATGGTACGATTTCGCTGTAGACCCCGTTATCACGGATCCGCCTCGCGATAAGCTGGGTTACCTGGGAGCCGTAATCGATAATCAGAATAGTGTTGCTTGTCATACGGAGGGTTCTAACGGAACGGTCGCGTATTGACAAGCACACAAAAAAACGGAGCCGGTTTAATGGCTCCGTTTCCTGATTTTGCCGGCTAAATAACTTAAGCGGCTTTCTTGATCAGTTTAGAACTTTCTTCCAGTGCTTCTGCGGTACGCTTGTTGATCAGGTCAAACGCTTCGAACGTAGATTTAGAGATCATTTCAGAAATTTCACGTACCGAGTTGACGGATGAGCTAAACGCATCCTTAGCGGCTTCGGAGGACTTCTTGGAATTAGCTTCCGGCGATGTGCTGCTCATCATCTCGCGTGAAATGGAGAGACATTTTTCAACATTGCTCTGAAGCACTTCGGCAGCCCGTTTGTTAATGGCCTGTACGCCTTCCAGGATAACCTGATTGGCAGCGGAACATGCTTCCATGTTGCGGCGAGCGAGGTTGAACAGATCATTGAAATCCACCGAAGGAATACCGGCATTACCGAAACTGCCGAAAGATTTGAAAAAATCCTTCGCCTGGTTCGTGAAATCGCGTGTCTGCTCCTGGGCCTTGTTGGTGAAATCACGCGCCTGCTCCTGAGCTTTGTTCGTGAAGTCCTGCGCTTTGTTCGTAAAATCTTTTGCCTTGTTTGCTGTATAGTTCGTATCCATATGAAACTCCTTAAAGGGCTTAAAAATTGAGATATGATATTTCACGCCGGGTAACGTACCAAGCGTTCTTGCAGCGCACTATGCAACGGTTCCCGACTATTGTCAAGCGCCTTTGTGCACTGCACAAAACATACCCATCGTTTTTTATTCTTTTTCTAAGCAAGGCTCAGTGCGGTGTTAAGAGCACCTGCACGTATCAGCGCCTCATCCATTGCAGAAGAAACAAGGGAAAATAATCTGTCATTATCAGTGAACTGTTGCAGCGCCGCCTCAGTTATTCCGCCTTTGCTGGTCACCTGCCGGCGCAGGATTTCCAGCGAATAGTCGCTGGAAGCTGCAAGCAACGTCGCCCCCTTCATCGTATGAATCACCAGCTGCTCCGCCAGGCAGGCGGAGAGCCCCCTTTCCGTTCCTGCCTTGATCAACGCCTCCATAAATATATATATGTAAGCGGGTCCGCTTCCCGCTAATGCCGTCGTCATATCCATCTGGCTTTCATTTTCCAGCCATATCGCACTTCCAACGGATGCGAACAATCGTTCCGCCATGGCCCGTTCGGACTCGGTGACGGTATCGGTAGATACAAGAGTCGTCATACCCGCACCCACGCTCACCGGCGTGTTGGGCATGGCGCGGACGATTCTCACTTCTCCTCCAAACATATGCCGGTAGGAATCCAGTGTGATGCCCGCCGCGATACTGATATAAAAAGGAGACGTCCCGAAACGTTCCTTCACGGAAAGACCGATCTCTTTCATTACCTGGGGCTTTACCGCCAGCAGGATGTAATCGGGAGATTCATGATATTCCTGTAGATTTTTATACCACTTCATATCCGATCGGGCATTCCAGCCGGCATCTGGGCTGGAAGGTTTGATAATTGAAAAGGAAAATTCCCGCATCCATTCCTGGTCCAGCCAGCGCGAAAGCAACGCTTTTCCCATGGAGCCGCAGCCGATCATTAGAACTTTGCTTTTCATACAAAAGAATTTCCCTTAAAAAAGCGGCAGCAGGCAACCGATTTCGAATCCCTGCTCGGTGTTACCTGCCGTGCATGACCCCTTATGCAATGCAATGATCGCTTTGACCAGACTTAACCCCAGCCCGTTTCCCGACTTCTCACTACGGGCCGTATCGGTGCGATAATAACGCTGGAACAGTTTGTCGAGATGCTCAGGCGGGACGGTGGATCCCGTATTCATCACCGAAAAATGAATGTGCTGCGGAAGTTTTTGCAAGGCGATATGAATCGCGGCATGGGGCGGCGCATATTTGATGGCGTTATCCAGAAGATTCGCAAATGCCTGAAACAGAAGATTTTTATCTCCCTGGAACAGCACGGACGCGAGGGTGACATGGATCTGCTGTTGCTGTTCCGAAGCGAGCGGTTCATACAATTCGACCACGTCGGCTATGAGCGTGTCGAGCGCGATGATTTCGGATTCCACCCGCCATTTACCCGATTCGATGTTCCCGATACGCAGCAGCGCGGCGAACGTCGCAAGGATCTTATCCGCCTCCTGCAGGAGCTTTTCCGTTTCCACATGAATGCCAAGCTGTTCGTCTTCGCCGCGGTCATGCAGCATTTCCAGCTGGTTGCGAAGGCGGGTGAGCGGGGTGCGCAGGTCATGCGCCGCATGGTCGGAAACCTGCCGGACGGTTCCCATCAGGCATTCGATCCGCTCGAAAAGCTGGTTGAGGATGGTGGCCAGTTTGCTTAAGTCGTCCCATTTGCCGGGCACGGGGATGCGGCTGGATAAATCTCCGGTCCGCATGATCTGCTCAGCGGTATCGGCGATCAGGTTGATGCGGAACACCACGCGGTCACCGATGAAGAATCCTCCCCCCGCTACCCCGACGAGCAGGGTGATGGTGGCCCATCCCAACGGATAGACCCATCCGTTTTCGGGAGCGAACATCATCAGCCGATCCATGAAATACATCAGCGTCATAACGGAAAACAGCAATATGATGGTAAAGATGAACGCCAGCGTCAGGCTCGAACTCTTGGAAAGGGCAATGCGCATGATGTGTCCGCAGCGGTGTGTTTTGACGGAATTTTCAGGAAAAGAGCGGCAACGGCGAAGTTTTTAGTACCAATTCGTATAATAAATGATATGGATAAAATTCCGGTGAGTATCACCACTGATCTTAGACGAAACAATACCCTATAGAATTTACTTAGGAAATGCAATATGGCAGGCACATAGTGCAGACGGGGATGAGGGATGAAGAAAAAATATGTTATCATTATCGGCCTGCTGACGGCAGCGGGGCTCGCCGTTTTTATCAGCCGGGCGGCGATGCGCGGTAAGGAATCGACTGACGACGCCGCCATCGAAGCGCACGTGATCCCCATCGCGCCGAAAGTACCGGGATATATTACGGCACTTCACGTAAAGGATAACCAACATGTACGACAGGGCGATGTTCTGGTAGAGATCGACCCGCGGGATTATCAATTGCGGCTGGATGCGCAAAAAGCGTTGCTTGTCTCCGCTGAGGTCACCGCAAACAACGCATCCGTCAATGCGAAGCGTCAAAAAAATGTCGGTCGGGTGGTGGGGAGCCAGCGGGAAATCGACGATGCGGTGGCCACGGAAAAAAGTGGTGTGGCACAGGTGGAGAATGCGAAAGCGCAGGTGTCGTTCGCCGAGAAGGAGTTGAGCGACAGCGCCATTCGCGCTCCGGAAGACGGCGTCGTCACCATGCGTACCGCGGAACAGGGGGCGTATGCGACCCCGGGCCAGCAGCTTTTCACCATCGTAGGAGACAAACGCTGGGTCGTCGCCAATTTCAAGGAAGTGCAGATTACGGAAATGAGGCCGGGCCAGAAGGCGACCATCACGGTGGACGCCTATCCTGACCTGAAACTGGAAGGCGTGGTGGATAGTATCCAGAACGGGACCGGTTCCCGCTTTTCCGCGTTTCCGGCGGAAAACGCCACGGGGAATTTCGTCAAGATCGTCCAGCGCGTCCCCGTCAAGATCACGTTCGACACCGCCATTCCGGAAGGCGTGGTGCTAGGGGCCGGGCTTTCCGTGGAACCGACCGTTTATACGGCTGCTCATGAATGAATTGCGCAGTAACCCATGGCTGGTGGCGATCGTCGTAAGCCTCGCCACATTCATGGAAGTGCTGGACACCACGATCACCAACGTCTCCATCCGCAATATCGCGGGGTCGCTCGGCGCCGGACAGGATGAGAGCACATGGGTGCTGACCTCTTATCTGGTAGCGAACGGCATCATCCTGCCCCTTTCCGGATGGCTTTCGGACATCGTAGGGCGCAAACGTTTTTTTATCGGCTGCATCATAGGGTTTACCGTCGCCTCCTTTTTCTGCGGAACCGCCACTTCGTTGATGGGGCTGATCGTGTTCCGTATTCTTCAGGGCGCGGCGGGCGGCGGGTTGCAGCCGACGCAGCAGGCGATCATCCTGGATTATTTTCCTCCTGAAAAAAGAGGGGCCGTGTTCGCCATCACCGGCATCACCATGATCGCCGCCCCTATCCTCGGCCCGACGCTCGGGGGAGTGATTACCGATCATTTTTCCTGGCGCTGGATTTTCTATATCAACGTGCCCGTCGGCATCACCGCGGCGTTTCTGGTCTGGAAAATGGTTGAGAACGATACGCCGAGGGCAGAGACCGGCGGGGCTCCGCGTGTCGATTATATCGGCCTCGGACTGGTATCGCTCGGGCTGGCGGCGATGCAGCTGGTTCTGGACAAAGGCCAGCAGGACGACTGGTTTTCCAGCCCGTTCATCTTGGGCTGGACGCTGACCTGCGCGCTTAGTTTGAGTATCGCGGTCGTCTGGTTGTGGGGGCAGAAAAATCCTATCATCGATCTTTCATTATTCAAGAATCGCTCGTTTTCCCTCTCCTGCCTGCTTATTTTCCTGGTCGGGTTCGTCCTGTTCGGCGGCTCAACCCTGCTGCCGCTCATGCTGCAAAGCCAGTTCGGCTATACCGCCACGCTGGCAGGCATGATCCTGTCACCCGGCGGCATTGCAGTGATTTTCCTCATGCCGCTTTCCGGTAAGCTGATCGGAAAAGTGCAGGCGCGTTTCATGATTTTCGTGGGCCTGGGTCTTGCCGCGTTCGGCATGTTTCATACCATGCGTTTCACACCGCAAACCGACTTCAACAGCTTCATGTGGATGCGGATCACCCAGGTGATCGGCCTGCCCTTTCTGTTTATCCCCATCAGCACGCTGGCGTTTTCCGATATACCGAGGGAAAAGAGCAACAAGGCTTCCGCCCTGTTCGCGCTGTTCCGGAATGTGGGGGGCAGTGTCGGCATCGCGACCGCTCTCACTTACGTCACCCGTCACCAGCAGATCCACCAGCATTTTCTCGCAAGCCATCTGGTTCCGGGCAGCCTGGGTTACGAGCAGTATCTTTCCACCATACAGGCCCATATAAAAAATTCTCACGAGGCACTGCGTAACATCAACCATACGCTGGAGGTTCAGGCGACGCTGCTTGGGTACGCCGATACCTTCGCGTTATTCGGGCTATTACTAACGGGAGCGCTGGTTGCCGCCGTTTTATTGCTTCCTGCTAACCGGCCGAGAGCCAAAGCGGCTGCGGCGGGCGGGCATTGAAGGTTATTTATCTTTTCAACTCGACATACCTGGCAAGATTCATTCCCTTGTTAAGCTCAGTCTGATAAGAAACCGGCAGTCCTTCGCCCATAACGATTTCTTTTTTCGACAGACCCTCCAGCTGTTCGGCGTATATGATCCCGAATAAATGAATGGATAAGGCTTTTTCATTATCTGGAGCCTTATCGTACATTTCACGCAAGAAAGATGATGCCTGATCGACACGCATGATAGTCGGTCTCTTGCGTAATATGCTAAAATGGCATTTTGAAGTTGGCGGGCAACCCCAGTCCGCTCGTCAGTGAAGAAAGTTCGCTCTGCGATTCGCTGTCCGCCTTGCCTTTCGCATCATTGAAGGCTGCGACGATCAGATCCTCCAGCAGCTCTTTTTCGTCCTTGTTGAGCAGGGAGTCGTCGATCGTCGCTTTCAGCATCGAACCTTTCCCGTTCACCGTAATCTCGACCATGCCGCCGCCAGCCTTACCGGCATATTCCTTGTGCTCCATCTGCGTCTGCATTTCAGCCATTTTCTGCTGCATCGCCTGCGCCTGTTTCATCATTTTCTGGATATTCATCGTTTCTTCCTCATGGTTGTTCCGGTTCCACCGCTACCATAGCGGCCCCTTCGAAGGTTTCAAGGATACTCACGACGAGCGGATGATTTTTCGCCGCTTCCCATCGTAGCCGCCTCTGCGCTTCTTTTTGTTCGGCGATCGTCGGCGCGCCCGCTTCATCGCTTAAACGTATGCTCCAGCCACGCATCCGCTTCAGCAACTCCCGCAACCGGTTAAGCGTTTCAGGCTCCGGCATCGAATTTTTGGAAATCACCAGTTCCTGTCCGGCGCAAGCCACCACCCTGATCTGCTGCATCACATGGTACAGCAGAATCTGCTCTTTCTGCTGCTCCAGCAGTTCCAGCACGTCTTCAAAACGTTTAAGAGTAACATCGGGATGATACGTCGCCAGCGCCAGATGCGGCGTATGCAGCACCGGCTCGATCTTTTGCGCGAGCTGCGTGTTCTGGGTAAACGGCGCCGTATGCACCAGCGTCGCATGGGCGCCACCCCCTCCTCCCGGAGGTTTAGGGATTGCAGGGGTTGCCGCGTTTCCTTCCTTCCATTGCCGGATGATCGTGGCCGGATCGGGCATATGCGCCGTATATGCGAAACGAATGAACAGCATTTCCGTAGCGTTAAGGGCATTCGGAGAGGTTTTTATCTCTTCCAGCCCTTTGGTCAGCAACTGCCAGGCCCTTGCCGCCGCAGGGATGGAAAGGGTGCTGGCCAGCCTGGTGAGCATATCCTTTTCATGCGGGGCGAAACTGTGATCCAGCGCATAGTCCGAAGCGACCAGCAGGCGGCTGACGATATGCACGGCCCCCATCATGTCGGTCACCAGATTAGGCATGTTCGCCCCATCCCGGTACTGCGCCTCCAGTTCCGCCAGCGCTTCCCTGCATTGCCCGGAAAAGAGATGCTCCAGCATAAGATAAAGCTTGGCCCTGTCTACCAGACCGAGCAGGCCGCGAACCGTTTCGGCGCCTACGCGGTATTGGCCGTCATCTCCCTGCTTACTGTGCGCGATCGCCTGATCCAGCAGAGAAAGCGCATCCCGCACCGAACCTTCCGCCGCAATCGCCACCAGTTCCAGCGCGTCGTCAACCGCTTCCACTTTCTCACATTCGCAAATCTTGCTCAGGTGCGCCACCATTTCCTGATTGGTGAGACGGCGCAGGTCGAACCGCTGGCAGCGCGACAGGATAGTGACAGGCACCTTACGGATTTCCGTGGTGGCGAAAATGAATATGCTGTGCGCTGGCGGCTCTTCCAGCGTTTTGAGCAGCGCGTTGAACGCGTTGTTGGAGAGCATGTGCGCTTCGTCGATGATATAGACCTTATAACGGGCGGATGTCGGACGGTAATGCACCGCGTCAATGATTTCCCTCACTCCGTCCACCCCGGTACGGGAGGCCGCATCCATTTCCATCACGTCGACATGTCGCCCTTCCGTGATCTGCACGCAGTTCGCACAAACGCCGCAAGGCGTCGCCGTAGCGCTTTGCAGGGTTCCGTCACCGCCGAGGCAGTTAAGCGCCTTGGCCATGATGCGGGCGGTAGTCGTCTTGCCGATCCCCCGGATACCGGTCAACACGAACGCATGGACGATACGCTGCGTCGCAATCGCATTGGTCAGCGTGCGCACCAGCACGTCCTGTCCGACCAGATCTTCGAACCGTTGCGGGCGGTATTTCCTCGCCAGTACCAGATATTCACTCATGGAGGTGACATTAAAAGGCGGGATGAACAAAGTCCAGCGTTATAGGCATCAGGTTACCGCCCGAATACGCGAGATGGTATTCGTGGAACTATATCCCTCGACCAGCGGAATGCGTACCACCTCCCCTCCATACCCTTCGACGAATTGCCAGCCTATGATCTGTTCCTTTCGGTAGTCCGCGCCTTTCATCAATACGTCTGGACGCAGCGACTCAAGCAGGGCTTCCGGCGTATCCTCCCGGAAAATCACCACCATATCCACGTCCTGCAAGGCGGCGAGCAGCATGGCGCGGTCCATTTCCGTATGGACGGGCCGGCTCTCCCCTTTCAGTTTACGTACCGAAGCATCGCTGTTGATGGCCAGCACCAGCTTATCACAGTAAGATTTCGCTGAAGAAATGGAAGTGATGTGCCCGGCATGAACCAGATCAAAACACCCGTTGGTAAATCCTACCTTCAGCCCCTTCGCCTGCCATCCGGCCACCACCGTCTTTGCCGCCTCGCGGGAGAGAATCTTGTCGGCGCCGGTGGTCAACCGTGCTTTATGAACGGCGGTTCTAAGGTCAGTACGGTGCACTACCGCCGTACCCATCCGTCCGACGGCAATCCCTGCCGCCACGTTCGCCAGATACGCCGCCTCTTCCATTTCAGCCCCGCAGCCGATGGCTACTGCCAGGGTTGCCATCGCGGTATCACCGGCCCCGGAGACGTCATACACTTCCCGGGCTTCAGAGCCGATCCGCGCCTGCAGTCCTTCACCATTCACCAGGATCATGCCTTTTGAACCGCGGGTAATCAACACATGCCCGATCCGGTGAGCACGGCACCATTGGCGCGCCACTTCAATCATCGCCCGTTCATCAGCAAGAGGGGCATGGTTCAACAGCTGCATCTCTTTTTCATTCGGACTGATCAGGTCGGCACCCGCATACAGACCAATATCCCACTGCTTGGGATCGACGAACACTTTGATTCCTTTTGCTCCGGCAAGCGTAATAAGCGCCCGGACCATGGTGGGCGGCAATGCCCCCTTGGCATAGTCGGAGAGAACCAGAATGTCACCGTCACGTAAAATTTCTTCCGCGAATGTCTGCATTTCCTTTTCAGATGTTTTAGAAACGGCAACGACGTCTTCCCGATCGGCTCTCAGTAATTGCTGTGACGCTGCGATATAACGCGTTTTCACACTGGTGATGCGTTGCTGTTCGGTGATAAAATGAGCCTTCATGCGGGCTTCCGCTGTCAACAGCTCCCGAATAATCTCAGCCGTATCGTCCGCGCCCGCCAGGCTTATCAAAACACACTGCGCTCCGAGGGCCGAGACGTTCCGCGCCACATTGCCCGCTCCGCCCAGCATACGCACTTCCCTCACGACGCGCAGCACAGGGATGGGCGCTTCCGGCGAAATGCGTTCCGCTTCCCCGTAAACGAACACGTCCAGCATGATATCACCGACCACGACGACGGAACTACGCTCAAACTGTTCGATTCGATCGGTAAACGGTATAGTGATATCGCTAGTTCTTGCGGAAGGCATCAATCGAAATCACTTTTTGACTGGAAGAAGTTTCCGTATCCTCTTCCTCCTCAAAAGAAGCGACCGAGATATCCTCACTTAAGATTTCACGCGCAATATCTTTAGCGGCAGGCTTAGCATGAAATTGCAGGCCGAACCTGACGCTGGGATCGGCAAACGCGGTCAGCGCATCAAAAGGAATTACCAGTTTTTCCGGAATATTGTTAAAACTCAACATAATGGAGAAGATCGCCTGATGCACTTCCAGATCCCAGAACTGGTGCTGAATAACGATCGTCATTTCCTCCGGGTAACGCTCCCGCAATTGCGGAGAAATACTCACACCGGGATACTGCGTGTTAAACGAAATATAAAAATGATGATTTTCCGGAAGACCGTCCGCGTTCGCATGGCGTAACACTTGCCGCACCACGCCGCGCATCGCTTCATCCACCAGCACCGGATAATTGAAATGTTCGCTCATGCTGCCAGTATATAGTATATTTATACAAAATGCCAAGGATTCATCACATACCCCTTGCAATTTTCAGTAAACCAGCATATAAGGCCTTTCCTTCCATATCGCGGGGTGGAGCAGCCCGGTAGCTCGTCAGGCTCATAACCTGAAGGTCGTCAGTTCAAATCTGGCCCCCGCAACCAGTCTTTTCAATGGGTTAGGAAAGATTTTAGAGGATAGTAAAAAGAGCGTTGCTACCCCGTTGCTACTACAGGGCTTACCACAGGATACTTTTGACAGCAACATACGTGTAACGCCTACGATTTATTGTATTGCTGAAAATATCGTTTCGCCCCGATAAGTCGTATAAATATGCTGATAAACACGATCTGTACGCTCGTTCACTTCATCATCCGCATATGCCTCTTGCGGCAACCATTGCAAAGTATCGAAAATAATAGTTTTCACCTGCGCAGTAATCTGTATACTTTCACTCCAACGTTCGATTCTGAGTTTCTCTTCTTTAAGAGTCGAAAGCGTTTTGATCGCAATTTTTTTGACTTCATCCTTTTCTTTTTTGGAAAGTTCAGGTTTGCGAAGCAGGTCAAAAATGGCTAATGTTTCTTGGTCTAACCCTTCGGCAAGAGCGCGTGAATCTTCTTCTGAGAGTTCCTGCATAAAGCCCTGAAGTTCATCGAAGGCCTTCTGCACTGTTTGCAGGTCTTTCCCATTATTATAATCGTCAATAATAGCTTTGTATTTTTCATAAAATTCCAGCCTTAGCGGGTTTTGCTGTATCATTTGTTTCAGTTTGCGTTCGATGGCCTCCTGAAGATCAAAAACCACCAGATTCTTCTTGTCCGATTTCTGGAAGGCTTGACGCAGCTTGCCGAAGTCGAGCTTGCTCAAATCCACATAATCATCATCGCTGCCGGATGAACCTTCCACTGTGATGCTCATATCCACTTCCTGCTGGAGGCGGCGGATCACGGCGGTAATATCAGCCCCTTTGACCTTCTGATTGAGCTGCTCATAGATAGCTTCAATCGCATTATACTCTTTGATGAAGGGCTTAATTTGCTCTTCGGGGTAAAGGGCTTTGTATTTGCGGAACACGTTCCGCGCAGAGAATTCAAACTCAGTGCGCGTTTTTTCGTTTAAACAGACGCAGTTCATAGCTTTTTGGATAAGCCCCAGTTTTTCCATCGGTTTTTGAGCATTAACCAGTCCATCTAGTTCAAATTCCAAGCCTAGCAAGGACTGCTTTACCGCACCGATAGAGGCAGCCAGCTCCACCGCAAGTCCCTCTAAACGTTCTACTGGGCTAATGGGTACTTGGCCATCATCTCCACAGGTGTCTTTTCCGCTCTTATTTTCACCTTCGCCATAAACAGCATAGGCTTCTTCCAGTTTGCGGGACACGTTGCCGTAATCGACAATCAGGCCATTCTCTTTTTCGTCATCATATACCCTGTTTGCACGGGCGATGGTTTGCATCAGCGTGTGGCCTTTGATTGGTTTATCTAGATATACCGTAGAAACACATGGTGCATCGAAGCCAGTGATCCACATGGCGCATACGATAGCGAGGCGGAACGGATTCTCATCATTCTTAAATTCCTTTTCCAGATCGCGCTCGACCATTTTTTGCCGATGTGGTTCAATCTCCAACCCCATAGCGCGGAATTTGGCTACTTCGTTCTGTTCACCGCTCACCACCACGCATACTTCGGTTTCTTCAGCGCGTTTCAGGTGTTGCTTAAGTTTCAGCTCTTCCTGCTGGTCTGGAGATTGTGAAATGCGTTTCTTCAGTTCGGCCACATACTCCGGCCAATGCCTCATCACCAGATTATACATTCGCACCGCCGTAGGCTTATCCAGCGCAACAAACATGGCCTTGCCTTGATAGCCACGCTCGTTGAAATGCCATACCAAATCCTTGGCAATGGCATTCAGACGTGCCTCTGATGTTAGAATAGGGTAATCACGCGCAAATTCACGTTGCAATTTGGCGCGTTGGTCGTCATCGAGGTCTTCACTCTCGATGATTTCCGCCATGCGCTCATCCAGTTTCGGGTTCTCAATACCCAGCTTTTCACCACGGTTTAGGTAGCGCAGCGGCAGTGTTGCTTCATCTTCTATAGCTCGTTTGAAGTCGTACACTGAAACATATTCCCCAAAAATATTTTTGGTGAGTTCCACTTCATCTTTAATAATTGGAGTGCCAGTAAAGCCAAGATAGGAAGCATTGGGTATGCCTTGAAAACGCATATTCTGTGCGAACTTGCCGCCTTGGGTGCGGTGCGCTTCATCTGAAATTACGATAATATTGCTACGTTCAGTAATGCAGGGATATTCTTTTTCTTTATTAGGATCGAAAGAAAATTTATGGATGAGAGTAAATATGTATCGGTGATTTTCGGATAATAATTTTCTCAAATCATCTCTACTTTTTGCGACTAGTTCACCAGGAGTTTTTTCTGTTACCGCACCGCAGCCAGTAAATGTATCGTAAATCTGGCGTTCCAGTTCTGAACGATCCAGCACAATTAAGAAGGTATATGAACCACCGAATTTACGATGGATTTTCTGACATAGAAACACCATCGAATAGGACTTGCCGGAACCTTGAGTATGCCAGAATACTCCCAGCTTTCCTTTAAGTTCTTCGATATTCCGAGCCTGCGCCACCACCTTGTTTACACCGATATATTGATGGTTTTTGGCAATAATTTTGACTACATTGCTTCCTTCACCATCAAACAGCAAGAAATTCTCGAATAAATCCAGAAGCCGTGCTGGTTCGCATGTGCCTCGTAGCATGGTGTCCAGACTCACCACTCCTTCTTCCTCTTCTTCAATGCGTTTCCAATCAATGAAGAACTTATAAGGGCTAGTTATGGTTCCCAGTTTGGCATCTGTGCCATTACTTAATATGATAAAAGCATTATGATAAAATAGTTCCTCTATTGTACCTTTGACGCCATTTATTCCCTTATAGTCGCAAAGATTATCATGAAACGCATTTGCCAGATCAGTGTGATGCGCTTTTAATTCAAAGAAAATTAATGGAATACCATTAATAAAGCCTACAACATCAGGACGTTTAACGCCTAAATCTCCCAGCACCTCAAACTGGCGCACAGCGAGGAATTCATTCTCCAGGGGCTTTTCAAAATCAAACACGCGCAGGCGTTTGGATTCCATTTCGCCTTTGGCATTACGGAAAGTAATCTGTACGCCTTTGGTGAGCAGCGCGTGCTTTTCCTTATTGATCTGCCCAAGGGTTTTATCGGCTGCTTTTTCAGTGATCTGGTCGATGGCGTGGGTATAAGCCACATCTGGCAGATTGGGATTCAACTTTTGCAAGGCAGCTCGAAGATGGCGTTTCAGAATCACTTCCGATTTATTCGCACGCCCTAAATTGGTTTTATTGGGCAGCCCATCATCGCCGAAGGCTTCTTTCTTCCACGCAGTGACAACTTTCCAGCCCAAGGCCTCCAGCACTTCCTGCAGTGCCGCTTCTACCAGCCCATCTTCGGAGTATTCGTAACTCATGCAGCCTCCTTCAGCAGTTGGGCGGGGTCATAACTTTCCACGTCGATCACGCCGGTCATCAGGCGAGGCAGCAAGATGTCGCGTGCCTCGCGCAGGCGGTTGTTTTCAATGTTCTTGAGGCAAATCAAATCAATAATGTTGCCGATATTCTTATTGAAATCATTCAGCACACTTCTTGTAGGCACTAGCGCAGGCATTTTAGATGCGTTGACGGGACTCAGATTTTGCTGTGCCGCACCGTTCGAGATATTCTCTAGCTGGGTGAGCGTACCTCGACTACGAAGCAGAGCATAAACGTAAAGACGATCTGCTGGGTTGTTTGGGACTACTTTTGCGACGCGCTGATTGAGTAAATAGTTCTCGCCGTAAACAAGGCAAACGCGTCCAACATTTCCTGTAAGCGACATAATGATGTCACCCGTCGAAAGGTGATGATGTGTCTTAATGTTGCTGGGCAATTCTGCAATCGTATCTTTCGTATCAGGAATGAATGAGCCATCCTGCACGTTCTTAATGGTAACGATTTTGTGCTGCCCATCTTGAACGTAAGTACCGCTTTTGAAGGCATAACCATTTTTGAAATCAAACAGATCCTGCATCGTTCCCATCCGCCACCCTTCCGGCAGGCCGGTTTCGGAATTAATGGGGGTGGATTCGTGGCCGGGGAAGCGCAGGCGCACAAACCACTCTTCATAGGTGATCTGCGCCATTTCTTCGAGCAGCTTAATTCGCTTCAGGTTATTCTCGATCAAATCATCATACGCTGCCAAAATATCAGCAATCATCTGCTGTATGGAAAGTGGCGGAATAACTATTGGATGCCTTCTTAGAGCAGCCAGTGATACGAATGGCTGGGCAGCACCACTTTTTCCTGCAAGAATCTCTCCGATAAACTTCTCACCACTCGCAATATAATACAGAAATCTGGGAACAATTTTTCTGTGATCCGGCTTAAATAAGGCAACATTTTTGATGCTGAAAGGCCGATCCGTATTTACATAAACGCAATCACCAATGCTGTTGCCGATGTTCGCAAACAGAACATCACCTTTTTCTGGTTTTGATCTTTTGATTATTACTAGGTGTTCTTCTTCGCTGACGTGATCGCAAGATTCAAAATTTATACACCCCTTGGAAATATCTTTTCCTTTAATCAGCGGGAATCCGTTTTCTATAAGCTGCGGGGTATCGTGCGTCCCATCGGTAACTTTCGTACACACGGATTCTAAGGTTACAGTTTCCCAACCCTTCATTATGCCGCCCCCTTGAGGATTTGCTGCATCAGGGTGGTGGCCTCATCATTCAGCGTGGCCAGCTCGCTGTGAATTTCGCTAAGGCGTGCGGTGTAATCAAACCCTTCATCCAGTTCGATGGAATAGCCTACATAGCGACCCGGTGTGAGGCTCCAGTCATTTTCCTCCACCTCGGCCAGATCGACGATTTTGCAGAGGCCTTCGACATCCCCGTAGCTGCCGCTGGGGAAATGCTCTTTCAGCCACGGATTGCTGGCGAAAGTTTTGCTGACATACTCGCCGCGATAGGCTTTCACAATAGTGGTCAGGCCTTCCATTTGTTCCGGCGAGAAATCACGCAGCGTTTGATTGATCTGGCGGAACGTGTTCCGCGCATCAATCATCAGGATTTTGCGCTTGTTCTCTGGCCGCTTGTCACGATCAAGGAACCACAGGTGGCACGGTAGAGAGCGGGTGTAGAAGAAATTGTTGCCCACGGCCACGATGCAATCCACCGCGCCGGTTCCAATCAGCCTCTGGCGAATCAACTTTTCACTCGCGCCTGCATCGGTGGCGGAGGATGCCATAACGAAACCGGCACGGCCTTTTTCATTCAGGTAATGGTAGAAATACTGAATCCACAGATAGTTGCCGTTATCGGCTTTCGGCAGGCCCACATCACTAAACAGCCGCTTGTCGGTTTTTACGAAATCCTTTTCTTTATCCACCTTATTGACATTAAATGGTGGATTGGCCATCACGAAATCACATTTGCCTGTAAGGTTATGTGGGTCGGAGTAAAAGCTGTTACTTTCGATGATTTTTCCTTCAATGCCGTGAATAGCAAGGTTCATCTTGGCAATGCGCACGTTATTGGATTTTAGTTCCGTGCCGTATGCCTTAAGAACTGCGTTAGCATCCTTACCCGTATGCAGCTTGGCAAAATGTCCGGTTTGTACAAACATGCCGCCAGAGCCACATGCGGGGTCATGAATAATGCCTCCCAAAGGAGACAAAAAATTGACGATGAGCTGGACTAAAGAAAGCGGGGTAAAAAACTCTCCGCCTTCCTGCGCACCTGCACCGATCATTGAAAACTTCATCAGAAAATATTCATAGACGCGACCAAACACATCGCCTTTAAGGCTTTTAACTGTCTCTTTATTGAACACTCGAATCAGTTCGCGCAGCAAGTCCGCGTCTAATTCCTGGTAGTTCTTCGGCAAAATACCACCAAGATCATGATATGCGGCTTCAATCAAGCGCATTGCTTCATTTACTGCCTCGTTAACATCTTCTCCTTCAGGTAAATTGGCCAGATAATCATATTGTGATTTCTCTGGTAGCATCATGGCGCCAGCAGCAAGAAAATGTTCTTTCGTTATGATACGTTTGCCGCGTGGCCCTATTGGAATAGAGGCTTCAATAATGACTTTTGCTTCTTCATATTGGTTCTGAGCATATCGCAGTAGAATCAGCCCAAGTACAGGGTCTTTGTACTCTGCCGCTGTCAGCTTGGAATTGGCACGTAAGTTATCTGCCGAATTCCAGAGTTCTTTCTCCAACTGTTTGATTTGGTCATTGTTCATTTGAATCCGCTCTTTTGTTTCTTATGTTGATTCTCCTGAGTCATTAGGCAGAAAGCGTGACGATTGCAAAAGATTATAGTATCTTACTATCTTTCTTCTATATTTACCACCGTGATAATTACGAAACAGCCAATCCCTTACACCTCAATTCCCAGCCGCAAGGCCGCTTCCATCAGCGCGGCGTCATGCACCCTTTCCATCGCCTGCACCTTACGCCAATAGGTTTTCCAGTGCATCCCCTTGGGTTTGTATGGTCTATGATCCACCACGCCATCGCCGCCTAATTGCTGATGTATCGCCTGCGCTTTACTGAGGAGGCGGAAATGTGGGGCTTCGTTCTGTGAAGCGTAAGCAAGGTTACGGCAATGCCGACACGCGAAGATGTCGCCGAGGTAAAGCACGCCCACCCGCTTTCCGCAAGCTTTCGCTGGGCAGAGAAACCACCAGCGCGTCCCGCCATAATGCGGCTCGGTTGTGGTCAGGTAAATCTTATAGTCGTATGGCTTTTCGCTGCGCTTATCAGAATACTGCACTCGCAGCCACGCTGGTTCTTGCAACGTATTCAACTCATAGCCGACTGAGCAGCGCACTTCGCTGAAACGCAACCATCTCCAACTGCCAGAACTCCATTTCTTCTCGCCGATTACCTTGAACTGCTTTAGCGTCGCTATGCTGAAGCGCCAGAAATTTTCTTCTGTCGCTTTGCTGCCGCTCCTATACCGATTCCCTGAACCAATACTACCCATTATTTTTCTTCGCCAGATTTTACCGAAATCATTAGCCAAATTAAGCTGGTGGCAACATAGGGGCTTTGCTCCGCCGCATTTCCTGCAAGCGCAGCAATACAGTCAACGTACGTTCAAACTTGCGATCCAGATGCACTTCATAGCGTGAAAATTTGTCCAGCTTCTCGCCTGGCATAAACGCTTCGCCTTCCGCCTGCCTTTTAACTAACGGGCGATAGGTCACGTCTTCATACCGCCGAACATAATCAGGCAGCACCTCACGCTTCAGAAATCGCATCAGGCTTTCCGCATCTGGTTTATAAGGCGTGTAACTATCGGTTTTCCCGTTCAGAGCATCGTTCCACCATGCAAGCGTCGCGGCGGTGAGCATTTCCACCGCCTGTTCATACGCTCCGCCGCTTTCCAGTATTGAAAAAACTCTCCGCGTGGGCTCCAGTAAAATACTGATAGCTTCCAGTTCCCGTTGGTTTTGCTCTTCCGTACTGGCCAGCGCTTTTTGCCGGTTAAATTTTCTGGGAGTAGTTTCCGTGATGATGCAGGCCAGCGCCGCGACCGCCGTATGATTATCAGAAAGGTTGGACTCAATAGATTTCTGATAATGCGCCGCTTCCGCAATACGCAGTCTCCGTTTGCGCCAGATAACGCCTGCCAGCTCCTCGATAAGATGATTTTCCGTCACTCCTTCGGGTACATATTCGCCCTGCATTTGGGTGAGCAGCACATCATATTCGGAGGCGTTTTCCCATTGCAGCAGCAGATGCGCGCTTAAAACGCCGTGTTTTACAGCATTCAGCGTGGAAAGTTGTGTTACGGACTTAGTGCATGGTAAAGTGTTGGTCATCATCATTCTCCTTTTTAAGTGTTAGAATCCATTCATTTGCAAGGCGTTCTGCTTCCAGGCGTGGTAATTCGCCCTCAAACTCCATGATGGCGGCGCGTTCTTCATAGAAGTCATGCCAATATTCATCATGGAACGGATCAGGTGTTTCAGGTGTTGCAGGTGTTTCATATGGCGGAATGCGGCAATTTGCCTGATGTCCGGTTGAAACACCGGTCAAAACACCTTCCGCTTCATGTCGGGCAGCGGTGTTGCAGGAGGTGTTGCGCTCGGCAGACTGCGTAAAAATGTGGTGGTTGGAAGGGTTATTGGCTGGCGCAACACCTGAAACACCTGCAACACCTGAAGCGATAACTGGTTTTAACCCTTTGAAAAAATCATGCATCGCCATCGTCACCTCCTGCTTCCAATATTCCGGCGGGTATATGATACAGCCGCATCTGTTTGAACCCAGGAACACGGAGGCTGACAGTATATTTTCTCTGCTCATCCCGCCGGATCAAACCTTGGTCGGCCAAATATTCTTTCGCCAGTTTCGGTGCCATCCCTCCTATCACTTCTTGCTCGAACGCATCCGGCAACAGGAAATACTCCCATTCCTTGGCTGCCGTCAGCCGTTTGAATCCGAGGCGGTCGATTACCTTCTGAATTTGAATGGAGTTACTTTCGGCGTAGCCTTCCGTCCACGGCGTTTCAAAGCGGCTGCTGCCATGTTTAGCAACGAGGGAGCGCAAACGCCGCGCCGCTTGGTCGACTTCATGCGCCTGCGTACCGCCGCGCCCTGCCACCCATTCACCAAGCAACTGGACACATGCGTCGCTCACCGTTTCAGGCTGCAAGGGAAAAATCCCGAGATGAATTGCCAATTCCCCTGCCGCCGCGATGAGAGCGAATTTTTGAGCCACGCGCTGCACTTGCCCGTCGCACCCTTCAGTCACATACTTTTCTACCCAGTTTCGGCGTGCACTGCTGATACGTTCGCGCACCTCTTCTCTTTGGCTCACCAGCCCTTGTAGAAAAGCATCCCCGACACTGCCCTGATACCGTTTTGCGCGATCTTTCAGTAACAGGGAAAGTTGATTGCCATCCTTCGCATCGTGGATGCATTCAAACAATCCATGTCCTTTTCCTGCGTCTGCGGCGATCTCAATGAAGCGCACCGCTTGTCCTGCTTTTGACTGCTTACCGCACTCCAGCATTTTGGTAGCCAGCCCTATCTCTCCCGTGCTTAAGAATACCAGCCGGAACTGTAAGGGGGTACGCGCACTGCCGTCCTTTCGCGCCCTCGCTTTACCCGCGCCGTTTCCCAGCATATAAGCCATCGCATCGGCTGCCGCTCCTCCAACTTGCGAGAGTTCATCCAGAAATAACGCCGTATCATTCGCGGCGCAAGCGAGGGATTCTGCCGCATTGTCGGTGGTGCGCCAACTCGCTAACGGTACGCCCCATATGGAAGCGGCCACAATCAACGCCGTAGTCTTGCCAATGGATGAGCCGCCAGAGAGATGCAGGCCGAAATTTTCTTCTCCAAGCAATTCCAACAGAGGCCCGCAAAGCGCCGTACTAATAGCTAGAAGCAAACGGGTGTTGCTCACGCAGTAACGACCAATCTGTTGCTGCCACTCCAGCACCGTCCCTTTGATAGTATAATGTGTGCTGACCTGTTCCTGCTGGAGCACGATGCGCTCCCGCGCCATCATGCCATACACCTTCCCTGGCAACACAAAGCACTGTCCCGCGCCGCTCACATCATGCCAGCCGGTTTTGGGTACGCAGGTGGCGCGCTTTAGCGGATTGCAGACGGTAATGTATGAGTAAAGATGATTTTTAGCATGGGGAGATAAGCGCAGTCCCAAGCTAAACAACGTTTCACGGTACGCTACGCCGTCTCCTGCAAGTGCCGTCATCGGCAGCACATATTCTTTCCGCCTGCCGTCATTATCCACCAATTCCACTATGCGGCCCCAATTCTCTCCTGCCGCATCACGGGTTTGACAGGTCACCGCCAGAAAGGAACAAAACCACTGCCACTCCACATTGCCTTCCTTGTCTTCTTTCCTAAGTTCCACGCCGTTCGGGCGCAGGCGAAATGTTGATTCAGGAATGCCCTGCTGAAGTTCTTCCATTTTTGATGCGGCGATATAGGGTTTCTCGAATAACGTATGCGGTAAATCTGCTATTGCTTCCGCCGTCCAGCCATCCGCCAGCGCATCCGCCAGATCGTAGCCTTCGGGTATTGTTTCACCGCGTGGAATTTTTCCTTCCTCGGTAAAAATCCATTTTCCGAAAGTCTCTGGTGATAGACGCAATATGCGCGTTGCACCTGCATCATGGCAAAGATCATATACCATATCAGCGAAGGCTTCTCCTGCTGCGTCTACGTCAGGCGAAATCATTACGGTGCGCCCGCGCAGAGATGTCCAATCCGTTTTATGCGGAGATTTCGCCCCGTGCATCGGCGTAGTTGCTACCATATCTGGAAATAAAAACTGGGCCGCGTCCGCCGTTTTTTCGCCTTCACAGATCAACACGGTGGCTTCACCACGTTTCGACAGTTCTGGCAGTCTATAGAGCGGGCGGGGCACTGGCATTCCCACGCTTCGCCACGCACGCTTGCCACCTTTCACATTACAGAAACAGACTGGCAGAATCGTTTTTTCTCGCTTGCCTGTATCGCTATTAACAGTTTCAAACCGCGCATTGTAACCCAGCAATTCACCAGAAGCCATATGGTACGCATAAAGCGCCGCAGGCTTCCCCAGCTTTGGCAGCATGAAATTGCATGGCGGCGCATCGTCAGGGACGGGGAAAATCGGGGTTTTCTCTGGGACGTCTTTTATCTTGCCTGTCGCTTGCACTGCCTGTACTGCTTCCTCTTCGGAAATGGGAATCATCAGCGCTTCCAGGTGAAGCGCAATTAATGGATTCTCTCCACTGTTCAACATATCATTCATAGCTGCCTCCGCGTCCGATCATGCGGGCGATTACTTCCGCCGCTTCACGTTGAGAGAGCACCAGCAGGTACGCCGCAAGCGACACCACATCGCCGCCATGAATGTTCACCGCGAAGTCTGCCCAGCGCGCAGTACGTAGATTGACTTTGAAACTTCCATGCTGCGTATCGGCGCGGCGCGGGTTAAGCGCTACATATTCATGGCCTTCCACTCTTCCACCCGGCAAAAGGCGCTGGAGAATCGCTGGAAGGTACGACAGGGAATCACGGTGCAATTTTTTGAAACCATCACGATTAAAGGACATCGCTACCTCCCGCAGAACACATATTCCGCAACACGAACTGCTCGAGATCGGCGCGACGGTATTTAATCAACCGGCCTATTTTTACATACGGCAAGTCGTAGCGTTGCGTGCAGGCCCACACTGCCAGGGTGTTTTCCTTAACACCGAGAAATTCCGCTGCCTCGCGGCGGGTGAGAAGTGATGCTATATTATTCATCGTCGTGCTCCATAAAAAATGAGGATTAACAACGATGAATGTACAAAAATATCCGGATGCTAATCATACGGATTAATCATACGGATCACGATTTTCCGGATGATTCTTTAGTATGATTTTTTGCGCCGTCCAGCTCTTTGGAATGTTTCTGGTACCACTTTTCCCCAGATGTCTTGCATGGCATCCCGCCTTATGCCAAATTGCTGATGCGCCATTTCAAAAGCTGCCGCCTTATCACCCTGCTGAAATGTGTTGTCAGCAATCCGGTCCTGCAGCCAGTTTACGCAAGCCTCGCACCGCTCTTTTTGTAATTTTCCTTTAGGGATGTTCGCAAAAATAGACCATAGACGTTCAGCAAACAGGTTTTCGTCTATATAAAACAATGAACTTTGCTGCCTAAGCACTAAACTCAACGGCACCTGCATCAGCCGTTCTTTAGGAATTGTCAGCTCTCCACCGTATAAGGAAAGGATGACACCGAACCCTTTCACCTGAACAGGTATGCAAGCGGTGCAAAACCCATTACCCTCTTCTCTTGCAACGCCCCGCGCTAAATAAAGGGTAAACTGTCCCGCTCGGAATGTTTTTACCCCTAATCGGTATAAGCATTCGCTTGCGATAGGTTCTGGGTTCGTTACGATACCCAACCCATGCGCTAAATGTTTTGCGAGTGCATGAATAGAGGCCTGATAGTGGAGCACGTCTTTGCCGTTTAGCCGTCGGACGTCTCCGCACGCCGCACAGTGATAATATGGCTGATCGTTTTGTTCTTTGAGAGAAACATTCTCACCACAATGGCGGCAGGCTATCTCATTTGCAGACCTAGTCACAGGAATCAGTATTTTATTTTCTACAAGAAAAGGAAAAATAGTTCGCCAGTATTGATATTGCCCGTAATCAAACACGCATATTTCTGAATCAAGTTCCTGATCCAACGCATAGAGAAATGCGTCAATAGATTCGTCTCGCACAAATTTATACCGCTTCCAGCATTTTGGATGCAACGCGTATGGCATTATTATTGGCAGCCTCACCACCCTTACGCATATAACCGCTGGCCAACAGACATTTCCTAATGTCCTCTTCAATCTCTTCATGACCCAAATTAGAGCCATGTTTGCGAATGAATGCGAAGTTATGTTTCGCTTCTTTTTTGACAAGCGGATCAGTGTAATGTGCCACAAACTCAATTTTTATTACTTCAACATCTTTCTGCTTGATTGGGCGAAATCTGCCTTCTTCCACTTGCACCACTTTTTTGAGTAGATCATATATAGCATCGGGTTTGTCTTCCGCACCGCGCTTTTGTGCTTTGGTGTCCAGCAATATCTCTCCGCCACGCTTCAAGCGTAAACGGATGGCCTTTACCCATATATCTTTTACATTCGATGCTTTCGGAATCGTAGGGTTCAAACGTTTTAGGGATATGAGTTCTTGAAACACTTTTTCCTGATCGTAAACCGGTTTTCCTTGCGGTTCGTCAGGTATTTCTTTGCCGAAAATTTCCTTAGCGTAAAGTTTATGCATTTCCTGACGTGTAGCAGGACTATCTCCCAAAATATTCAAATGCTGATTTTCCACGTCACAAGCGAAGATTATTTTCATTATGGGAACCAGCATCTGGGGTTCAATTTCCCCTAGATCGTTTAAGCATTCTTTTGGCTCTGGCATATCCCGCGTTAAGAGGAACAGAAATTCCTTGCCCCCGTAAACAAAGTGACGCGTTATGCAGGGACCGCCCCGTATTTCCGCTGGTAGATAAGCTACAACGGCATCCTTCAATTTCGCTATCATGTCAGGAGTGAGTGGCGGCGCATCAGCAGGAATAACATCGCTGCGGATAAGCCAGTATCTATCTGCTAAATTTCGTGCATTCCAGGCATAATAGCAGTTCTCTGTAAATTCACGATCCACAGAAAGCAGCCAGAAAACACGATCATGATTTGAAGCAAGAGAATTGAGACTATCGGTATAATGAGATTGCAGAAGATGAAGTTCTTGTGCCAAGCTAAGAAAAGGACGCTTTTTTGAAAGCACATGTACAATGCAAAAATCATTAATAACGGTAGCTTCTGTTTGTATCAGCTCCTTTAACTGACTGCCCACCACTTCCACATAGTCCTTCTTTTTAAGGCTTTCTTTGAGTTTTGATAAATCCATGTCTTGCAGAAATCCTTTTTCATAAAGGTATGTTTGCAAGGATTGCGGCGTAGTATGGTGAACAATTTTCTCAATTTTAAAATCAGCATATGGATTCACGGCACATTTCTCCTGTTTTAGGTTTTACAGGCAGCGCCAACTATCTTGTTCATCCGCCTTTTGACGGAACGGGATTCTACTACAAATTGCGCACTTTGTAATTGATTATTTTGGATATTCGTTTACTGGAAACGCTTCAGCGTTTACAAAAACAACCGATAATCCACTTCCAGCACCGCCGACAACTTTTTCGCCATTTCCTTACCGATGGGCCGCTTGGCGTTTTCCATTTCTGACAGATGATGCTGACGAATGCCGAGTTTTTCCGCCAGTTTTTTCTGCGTGAGGTCATGGCGGTAACGCGCACCGCGCAACGCTGTAGCAGGCCCTTTTACGGCATCGAACGCCTCTGGCAGCACCTGCTCCGCTGGAATGCGTTCAGCGTCCACCCACGCTTCAATATAGGCCTGCAATTCCTCTGCGAGTATGCGTGGCAAATGGTAGGTCTTCGGCTTGACCGAAAGTCCTTTGACCGTGACGCTCACATCTTCAATATGGTGCATTTTCCCTGCTCCCTGCATAATAGATTTCGATCAATTCCATGTCTCCTTTTTCCACCCGCCAACACGCCACCCAACGATAACTGAGATGGCAGTGATACGTGTTCGGACCGAGTTTAGAGTAATTTTTCCACTCCGAAACCACGGGCCCGCGCAAGCGTAAATCCTTCACCAGCAGCGCCAGAATATCCTGTTCGCGCTTAGGAAGTTTCTTCGCCTGCTTCGCCGCATTCCCAGTAAAATTCACCTGCCACATCAAAACATCTTTTTAATTTATACCATTTTATGGTATATTACAATACTTCTTGTTTATTCATGAGGCTTTTTGTAATCAAGCTGAAGCTTCCTCAGCAAGGAAAGCAATTTTTTATTCTGGTTCGATGCTTTGTCTGGCACTTCTTTGCTGGAACCATAAACAGAAAATTGTACATTTATCTTATCGGTCAGCCCATAAACTGTTAGGCAGGAAACACTCTCCATATTCGCCGACGCGTCACAAGATAATGTAAAGGGGTAATTATCAGGTGTTTTTTGTTTTGGATCATCCGAAACCCAATAATAATGGTCACCAGCGTGTATATAGCCGTTAGTTCTGTTTTTGATGCCCTGACGAGTGTCGTTCAGGAACTTTTTATAGGTAGCTTCCGATTGTTCTGACGACCAAGGGGCAACAAAAGAAGACTTGGAATAAATATAGATTTTATAGGGATACCCGAGAGTATCTGTTTGGAGATCAGGGGAACATAACTCTTTCTCCCATGCAGTATGTCTTGATGGGCATAACGCATTGTGGACGGAATCTTTAGATGCATATTCGACATTCTGTATCACAATGGCCAGTTTGGTTCCGGGAACTGGGTTATCACTATTATCTATTAAACCACAGGCTTCTCGCACCCCACTTTTTTCGTAAAATAAAATCCCTTCTTTATACGCTTCCAAAACAGGAAAAGGGTCAAAATACACGGAAAAAATAGGAGAAAATGGAAGACTAAATGTTATATCATCGATTTTAAATGGAAAATTTTTGCTCATACATGAGACCTCAACTGGACGCTCTTTCCAATCATGATACTTAAACGGAAAGATAAAAACGCCAAATCCAACTGGTAACCCAAAAATGAGCGGAAGCACGAAAAACTTCCTCAAATAGCCTTTCCTTTTTAGATGCAAGCTGAGGGTTTTTGCAACAATCCCAGAAAAAGCGATAGCACATATAGCCATCAGTAATATCATTCCTCCCCAATCGCCTGACCGGCTGAAAAGCAGATACAACCCTCCAATTAACAGGCTGTCGATAATAAAAAGAATACCCAACCAACTCTTGGAAGGCATCGCTACTGCCATCAAGTAAAGAAGAATAGGTAACCCAAAAAGCAATAATTCCGTAGTCATTCAGCCCTCTTACATTTTTCTGTTCGCCGCCGCCAGCATCGCTTCCGTTGCCCGCTCAACCGATTCACGCACTGGATCAAGGTTCAACCGCGCATAGATGGCTGTCGCCTGCTGGCTTTTATGCCCAAGCGATTTACCGATCACATAACTGCTCGCTCCTGTCACCGCCTGCCAGCTTCCAAGCGAACGGCGGAGGTCATGAATCCTTAAATCTGGTAGCCCAAGGGTAACACTATCAAGTTGATACGTCATTGCCGTTTTACGGTGCGCTTCGAGCGATGTAGAGAGATTTTCTTCGGCTTGTTTTCGTGCTTTCTCAATCAGTGAATCCTTCCATTCTTCCCTTTTCGCCAGCAGATCGATTAACTGATATATTTCCGCCCTTTTAAGTAAGCGCTGCCATGCTTTCTTAGGATCTTGTAGATGTCCCTTAGTGCTAGCCGTGCTCGGGAACACCCATCCCCCTTCCGCTGATCTTTTACGGGTCTGCACTATCTCCATTGCCTGCGGAGAGAGCGCCACCAGCACTGGCTCACCATTTTTGGTTTCAGGGATGCGCCATTGCCGCTGCTCCAGACTGATTTCATCCCAGCGCATGGCCAGCATATTGGCTTTACGTGCTCCTGTCAGTAATGAGAGCATGATATAATCCTTCACCCCATTGTTCGCTTCCGCTGTCAATGCTTCAAAAAAATACGGCAATTCATGTGGCTGCAAAAAACGGTCACGCGCACGTTCCTTGAATTTCTTGATCCCCGCCGCCGGATTACTGCCCTGCCAGCCCCATTCGATGGCTTTGTTATAAATGGCGCGGATACGCTCCAGCAGGCGGTTCGCCTGATACAGACCGTTTTCATCACGAATGGTTTCGTGCAGCCGCCGTATTTCCTGCGCAGTGAGGGAAGAGATTTTTCGCTTGAACCAGTGTGGAAGAAATTTGTTCACTTCCCGCTCATCATATTGCCAGGAGCGCTTTTGCTTCTTGCTGTAGCGCTCCATATATTCGTCAAACAGTTCCTTGAACGTCGCTTCCTGCTTGAATGCGCGCCTTGCTTGCTGCGGATTTGTTCCTTTGGCAATATCTCCTCGATGTTTCGCAGCAGATTTACGCGCTTGCTCAATAGAAATATCCTCGAACGCTCCCAGCTTTATCCGTTCAGGTTTGCCCTCTACCTTTGCATAGAGGTAATAGGTCTTCGCACCGCCATTAGATACCAGCAACACCAGTCCTTTTTCGCGCAAGTCGTAATAGGTATCGAATACGCCGCCTTGATTGCCTTCGGGGCGAATCGGCGGCACGATCTTCGCCAACACTGCCTTGGTAAAAATGATACGATGCGTAGCCATGATTCACTCCCTTAGCTGCTACTCCGTTGCTACCTGGTTGCTACTAAAAAGGTCAAAAACGGTGTATGTTCATAAAATGTAATGGACCATACAATAAGCATTAAACACTGAAATATCAATAGATATATGCTTATATGAAACCACGTAAAACATGAGGCCATGTGGCTCATAACCTGAAGGTCGTCAGTTCAAATCTGGCCCCGCAACCAGTCTTTTCAATGGGTTAGTTGGAAAGCGCCTCGTAGTTTAAATGCAGGAAGTTTGTGGTATATAGCATTTCCCAATTAATTTCTGAGTATTTTATAATAATTCATTTTTTCAAAAGCGCGTTTGATGGCATGGATGAGGCACTCAGCATCGGGTAAAATCTTTCGCAGATAGCTTTTCAGGATCGCCCACCACGGCTCAATGTTGTTAAGGTCAGGCGAATACGGCGGCAGATAAATGAGATTACATCCAGCATTTTCAATAAGTTCCCGCGTTTTTGCTGAGTGATGGAAGCGCGCATTATAGCAGTTTAACTTTGTAATTGCACATGAATATGTGCTACTTACAAAGTTAAGTACTGCTATAAATCATATAGTTATAGCGCGTTAACTTTACATGTGGACATGAAATGTCCACATGTAAAGTTAACGCGCTATATCGAGAATCACGGTATGCCCTGGCGGCAACTCGGCGAGCAAACATTGCTCCAGCCACTGGTTGAAAACATTTGCGTTTGTGTAGCCTTCAAAGGCCAGCGGCGCGATGAGCTTTTTGCCGAGTAAGCCACATATCAGGCTGATTCTTTGCGATTTTTTGCCTTTTATAGTGTTTCCGAATAATTTTCGTACGAAAATTATTCGGAAACACTATAGTCGATGGCGCTTTTGCCAGTTTGAAAATATTCAGCAATCTCCTGTAACGTAGAGTCACTATGGCTTTCAACGTATTTTATGATTGCCGGATGATCCAGCTTCCATAGGCGGGACCCCTTACGTTTCGGCGATAAATCACCCGTTTCGCGGTATTGCCGAAGCCAGTTATATAGCGTGTCAGCAGAAATTTTGAATATCCGGCACACTTCATCTTTTTTGCCGCCAGCCCCAAAAATAATCCACCGCCCGCTCTCTTAAATCTATCGAATATGCTCGTGTCATAGAATGCAGTATAGCATAAAAAATACGAGGTTAATTAGAAAATGCTACAGTTTAAACAAATATTCAATCCCGATAATACCTTATTATTTTTCCCTACATTTAATTGGATTAAGCGGCTCTTAGTATTTCCCGGCTTATAAGTAGGTATTCTCACTGATGTATATCTGAATCCGCTAAAACTCATTGCTAACAGCACTGCTAATACCGAAGAGTTTGACCAATGCTGGATGGACGGTAATGAGTTTACCGACGATTTCAACGGGCTTTTCCTTAGGCAAATCAGGAGCAGTGGCTGGAGCGTCAGGGGTTTCGGCGATCAGGTACCTGTCTTCTCCGCTGCGTTCAGGCTTTACAGTGGTAGTGCTTTCCGATCTTCCCACCTCAACGGACGGTAACGCGGGAAAGCCATTCTGGGAAACATATTGTACCGTGGCGGGGATAAGCCGGACAGGCAATAAAGGCAAAGCCGGAAGAGTTGCGTTGTTTCCATTGGTGCCGCTGGTTACAGGTGCGGGAATGGGCGCCACCGGTGGCTGGGATAAAGGCGTTGAGGGAATGGCGAGCGGAATGACTGGTGCTTGCACTAAAGGCGGCAGGACAGGTTGCGGCGCTGGTGCGGAAGGAAGTGCACCATTCCCCGCAGAGGGAAGAGCGGTAATATCTGCGGTAGTGGTGGCAGTTGTGCCTATGAGGTTGTAATTCGCCACGCTTGCACCGCCAAGGCTTAACCCCGTAACGTTGATAGTTTTGGCGACGCCTGCAGTGGGGTCAGTGAAAGCAGCGGTATATCCTGCGGCATTCAGCGTGTCCCCGCCAACGATGCCGGTGAATCCGGCACCACCCGTATTCAAGGTGGCAAGGGTCGTACCATCATAGGCACGATTTACGCCTGTCAGTCCGGTGATCGCCGTGATGGCTTTTTTACCGATGACCAGTTCATTGGTCGGGGCATTATTAAAACTCAGATCATATCCGAGGGAGGAGAGCAAGGTATTCACGTTTCCAGTAATATCCGTCCCCGTTGTCGCATGGGTGGAATCCGCCGCCGCAAACGTGGCATTGCCCGAGAGGGAGCCGGTAAAGTTCCCGAGCGTATACCCCGCACCGGTCAAGCTGGTAAGGCTGGCGGCATCCAATGCATAATAGGTTCCGTAACCCGCCGCACCGGCGCTTGTCACTAACTGCGCACTCCCGTTATAGGTATAGGTCTGGCCATTCACCAGCAATGTCAGCAGGCCGTTGGAATCATAGACGATCTGGTCGCCGGCGGGCAGTCCGAGCGGCTGATGCAGCGCATATCCCCCGCCTTGGGAAGAGGGCGTCAATAGCCCTAACGTCGTCCCGGCGTTGCTGGTCGAATAGATGACATACCGGCTGCCGGGTCCGAAATTGACAAGCCCGCCGCCTCCGGCATTGTTGTTAATGAAAGAACCCGCAGCCGCTGCGATGATACCGGTGCCGCTCGTCGCGTTTGTAAATAAGTTGGTGCCGCTATTTATTATCAGATCTCCCGTATCCGTGGCATCGCGCAAGCGAAGCGTGGAGAAATCAACACTACCGTCAATAGGATTCAAGCCATGAATGCCATCCCAGCCGGCAACGAGATTGATATGGTCATCGCTGCCGTAAACCCCGATATTATCATGAAGCGTAATGTCACTATAAGAAAGAATATTCAGATTGTGGCCGGTGGTGCTTGATCCATTTATTCCGTTATTGACGATGATCGGGGCATTGGTTGAGACAATCGTCACATCACCTCCAGCCAGATTCGATCCCATACGGTTGCTGAAATTCACATTGTTGAGATCAAATGTGCCGGAGTTCGGACCAGCGGCGAAATCCAAGGAATTCGCAACGACACGTATGTTTGCATTGGAAAGACCGCTGGCAGTGGTGGTCACATGCCCAAGGTAGGCGTTCGTACCTGAGTCTACCAGGCTGAGTTCTCCTCCTACATTCATAAGAATGTTTCCGCTCCTATTACCGGTCACTCCTACTCCATCTCCTGCCCCATGGCCTATCATGGCATAGTTTTTACCATCATTTGCCGTAGCGGAACCTTGTAAGGTAACGTCCCCCGCGGTAGTGATGGAAATAGTGCCAGAACGGTTGCCTTGCGTTGTTTCACCTCCCTGGCCAATCTGAGCGTAGGACCAGTACGCGGAACCTCCCTGTATGAATATGTTACCCGCGTTGATTGATAAATTTCCGCTGGAATCATAAGAAGATGGCGACCATCCTCCATGTCCTATCTGTGCGTAAGAATCAGTATTGGGTCCGGTCGAACCTGTCAGCTGGATAGAATTGGTCGTATTGACCGTAATGTTTCCCGAAACCGTTCCTGATCCTTCCCGGGAATTATTACCGAGATGCGCCCCTGAATCAAAACCGTCGCCCCCTTGAATCGTCAGTGTATTTGAGCTTAGGGTGATATTGCCGCCTTTCAGGCCGTCTGAAAATTGTCCTCCATTGCCGATAGTGGCGAATGTATTGGAAGCAGTACCGCCAGCAAGTGAAACGTCACCAACGGAAGCCACATCAATGTTGCCGCTTAGATTGAAATCCCTATCAAACCCTCCGTTACCTATCATGGCGTAGGCGCCATTGTTTCCGCCTCCTCTCAGCGTCAGGTCATTTGCCGTTTTAATATTCAGGGTGCCGGTTGATGCGGCGGTTACATACCCCAGCTGTGCATAAGCGCTGGCGACGTTCGGTGCGGCAAGCGTTGCATTATATCCCGCCACTGTGGTCGCTCCGTCTTTGGAACCTAGTGCCACACCTTGTGTTCCGGCGCCATTATTCACGAAGATGGAACCGGAACTGTTCCCATAATAGCTGCCGGTGCCGATAATAGTCCCAATCGTGATGCTCCCGTCCGCATTTAACCCATGCGTACCGTCCCATCCTGCCACCGCATTGACCTGACCGGTGCCGGCATGTTGGACACTGGCATTCGCTCGTATATGCTGACTGGCCAATAGATTGACCTGACCAGACCCACTGGCAGAAGAAATGGTATTATTCAGGGTGATATCCTGCGTATTGCGGGAGAGCAGGGTGAGATTTTTGTTAGGTGCTGTTGTTTGCGCACCATTTACGGTAAGCGCACCGCCTGTAATCAATACGTTGTGAGACTTGCCACTCCAGTCCCATGCGCGAAGATCCACCGCACCACTACCATTCGCGCGATCGCCTATTTCAAATAATCCACCAGCAGAAAAATATCCTAATGCGTTTGTATCAAGATTTAAAATGCCCGTTGCACCGTTACCAAGCCCAATACTGGTGTTGGATGCCACTGGTCTTATAACGATATTTCCACCAGCCTGAAAATTGCTGTATGATCCGTTGTTATCAACAATACGGTTTGATGTAATGGTAATATTGCCATTTGTGGAAGTAACATCCATACGACTCTGATCAAAATCGCCTGAGCCAGGACTGGGATTGTTTATCAGTGCATAAATATCAATATTACCATTTACCGTGGAGATAATATGTGTACCTGAATTTGAAGCTGTTTCTATTCCTTCGTCATCACCACCATTTTGTTGTGTCACTCCGTGCAAGAGGATGTTTCCGTCTGTCGAAGTAAGCTGTGATACGCCATCATAGATCAAAAGACCATCATTCTCACCACCTCCCGCACCGCCGTTGCCATAGATACTGATATTACCACTGCTGGTATTAATGATGCTATTGTTAACTCTTACCCCCCAAGTGTTCGATCCCGAAGAACTATCATATCCATGTCCCACAACAGACACGTTTCCCTGATTCGTAGAAACAGTACTATCATTAATTGAAACACCCATTTCATTGCCAGAAACACCATAAGCACTGTCGGTTAGTGCCATAGCTGCATTATCCCATTGTCCACTGGTTTGCCCGTTAGAAGCGGCGTTACCACCACCTGCGCTGAAATTTCCTCCATTGGTAATGACCGTGGTATTGGCAAGGTTAATGGCGCCTGCGCCTGAATTATCACTATCACTATTGAGTTTGACGTTCAGCTTTCCCGTGCCGCCTGTCACTTCAATACGTCGCGTGCCTGTATTTTTAATCGTATTTGCTGCACGCAAAATTAATCCCGCATCATTGGCACCGCTGGATTTGGTAATATTTGCTGACAAGGTAATATCACCCTTTTGGGTAACATTACCATCACTGTCATTGGTGGTGATGATTACCGTCGTTCCGCTTTCAAGCGCGCTGTTAATGGTGGTGTTAAGGACAGTTGAACTATTAGCGGTAGGGGTAAAAATATTTGGATTTCCCCCAGAGAATGTACCCCCTGCTGTTGCCGATGTGATGGTGACATTACGTGGATCGAGCAGCCATGTGCCTGAATGTGATCCTTTCGCTTTGCCTTGGGCAATTACGTCACCAGTGGCCGTCAGTTTTTCCTTCCCTGAAGTCTCAACGAATCCGCCATTACCGCCTTTTTCGCCGCCCTGTGCTTCGATATGCCCCTTGAACTCCGTCCCACCATCCGCCCAGACGATCACTTTGCCGCCGTCCCCTTGCGTGGCCGCATTGGCGGTAATGACCGAACCGTTATCAATTCGGGTATTCCCGGCGCGGGGCGTATTGCCACTCCCCTGTACATCGCCGCCGATGAGAATGCTGCCTGCCTTGTTTTCCCCGGACGCATCGATTTTTGCATTCTGCAGCGAAACATCCGCGCCCGGCCCGCTGAAACGGTCGGCGCAAGAATCTCCCCTTTCACCTGTACCAGGTTTTCGACCAGTTGTTTGCCTGCCGCCGCCGTAATGTTCACTTCACCACCGGCCGCGTCGATCCTGCCGGTGTTGCGCACCAGCTGCTTCACTGCCTTCGGACTGATTCCGAACCGGATCAGTTTGTCGCCATACAGATCCACCGCGAATGTCTCTCCGGCGCCCAGGGTGATCTTTCCGAGAGTCGCCCTGATGATACCGTTATTCTCCACGTTCGGAGCGACCAGCCCCACCAGACCCGCTTCTTTCGCAGTGATCGTACCATCGTTTACGATACGCGCATCGGGATTACCGGCTTTATCGAACTGGCCGCTTCCTTTCATGAAAGCTTTCGTGTCGATATCGGCGGTAGTCGCAAGCAAGCTTCCAACATCGACTTTGGCACCTTTGCTGAACATCACACCATCAGGATTGACCAGCACGACGTTGCCGTTCGCTTTTAGAGCACCATCGATCCGGCTGGCACCCAGACCTCCCATGACACGGTTCAGGGTGGAGGATGAGGAAGAAGGCTGATGAAATTCAGTGATTTCGCCCGGGTCGATATTGAAGCTATGCCAATCGATCACCGCCTTATCGGAATGCTGAAAAATATCTATTTTTCCGGCACCGATGGCGATACTTGCGTTACCCCCAACCACTTTTCCACCTTCCGGGGCCGCATACGCCTGGCTTACCAGCCCGATCATCAGGGCAGTCATGGTATGAAGAGAAGTGTTACGCAGCAACGCATATTTCATACAGGATTATAGCATTTCATTTCTTAAAGAAATGTTACCTGCCGGCGTGGGTATTTTACCATTTACTAACGACTGTTCAGAATTTGAACGAAAGCTGCGCCATGAGACGGGGGCTCCCGCTATTCCCATAAATCGGGTTTTCAATTTTTTTACCGAGCGGCCATGCAAGCCCCACCATTCCTTCAACGCCGCTTTCATGAATGATATGCGCTCCGAGGCCAGCGGAAGATGCGTCGGCATCGGCGCCGTTCGTATCCAGGTTCCATACTTTGCCCTGGTCATAAAACGCAAACGGAATCATGTAGGTCTCATAGCGTGGAGTAATGCCTAAATAGCGCAGTTCCACGGAAGCGGCGATTCCATTGTCTCCTGTTATTTCGGAAGGATCATAGGCCCTTCCGAAACGCTGGCCGCCATATCCGAACTCTTCCGAAGAAAAAAGCGGATCGGAAGCAACCTGTCCGGCAATATCCCCTTTCAGTTGCCACCCATCCGTAATCGATTGTTCACGCGTATAGGAAAAATTGAACGTAGTACTTTCAGGGTCCGCTTCGGCGCGCGAAAGATGCGGCAGTCGGGCGCTGCTCGCTCCAAGCCAGCCGACACCCTGACTTAATGTCGCGGAAACATCATTATAGCCATTCCAGCTATCATATGTATTATAGTCAACGGTACCATTCACCAGACGAATACGATCCCGCGTTAGTGGCACATCATCGAAAATATCTCCCTCCGTATTCTTTCCCGTGAACTGCAGGGTAAAAAATAAATTCTCCCTGTCTTTGCCTTATTGGCTGGTAGCGAAGTCCAAGGCCCGCCTCCAACGCATTACTGTTGATGTGATTCTTTACCAGCCGATATCCAGGTCTGGCTTTAACATAACTTCCATTCAGCATAAGGGTTAATTGCGGGGAAAGCGTAATATCGTGGTTGAACGCGCCGTAAGCCAGTTCCTTAAAAGGAATACTGGTGGAAGCGGAGACCGTGGTGAGCTGGTTGGGGAAAAAGCTTTTCTGGTAGGTCGCAGCCTGCTGGTAGGGACCTAAAAAGCGCGATCCAAAATTATCCAGGCTTATCAGCCCCCGGCCATGGTCGTGAACTTCTTCCAGGATAAGTTTGACCGCTCCTTCAGGAAGGGCTTTGTCGGGCAGGATCGTCCCATGAAATTTCAAATCCGGCAGGTCATTCAGTCGCAGCATTAGGGATTCAAGCCTTTTCGTCGTGACGGGCCGCTGCCTTTTGATATCTTTTATAATGCCGACGATGATGCGGTTGCTCTTATCAACGCTTTTATATTCCACCTGCCCGATATATCCTTCCAAGATATGTATCTCCAGGCGCCCTTCTTCAATCGTCTGTGCGGGAACATACGCCCGGGAAAGGAAATATCCTTTTGCATGGTAGCGTTCGGTTATCTGCCCGGTGATGGCCCAGGCGATGTCGAGCGTAATATCCCTGCCGATATAAGGAGAAAAGATGTCCTGCAGTTCGTTGTCTTTAAATGCGGTATTACCCTTCATTACCACATTTTTCAGGGTAAAATGAATGGATTTCGCGGTTTCAGGAACAGTAATTGGAGACGGAGCATTCACTATACCGGTATCTGAATCCCCCGCCTGTTCAGGGATGGATAACGTCGGCAATACGACACGGCTTGGATCCGCCGAACCGGGAAGGGACGCCGCATAGCCGTCATCTGTCCCGCAGAAAATGACAGAATATAGCATTACACCTTGTAAAAATAAGGCGGATGTACGTAACATGGGAATGCATCCCTGGCTGATATCAGACGTTAAACGAAAAAAATCTAAAAAAAATGCTGATTCAGAGTGTTACGGAAAAAGATAAAATTTGTGTAAAAGTGATCCAAGTGATTAAGCATGGGCTACACGAATCTTGGTCAGCACTATAACTAAGGAAATCAGCCTTTCTCCACCACCGCTTCCAGCCCGTAGGCATCATGCAGGGCTCGCAGCGCCAGTTCAATGTAGGACTCCTCAATCAACACGCTGATTTTGATTTCAGACGTGGTGATGACCATGATATTGATCCCTTTCGCCGCCAGCGTCTTGAACATCTCCTGCGCAACACCGGCGTGGGAGCGCATCCCTACCCCTACTGCTGAGAGCTTCGCAACATTGTCGTCCGCATGAAGCGCTTTATACCCTATCGTGTCTTTTAAACCATCCAGCAGTTTTTTCGCTTTGGGTAAATCCCCTTGCGCGACCGTGAAAGTCACGTCGGTCGTCTTACCGTCCGGCGTCACGTTTTGGACGATCATATCGACATTGAGGTTCGCTTCTGCCAGCGGACCGAAAATCGCGGCGCAGATTCCCGGTTTGTCGTCCACGGAAGAAAGGGTGATACGCGCCTCGTCACGGCTGTAGGCCAGCCCCGTCACTCGATGTTTTTCCATCATATCCTCCTCTTTGACTAAAATGGTGCCGGGCACGTCGCTGAAACTGGTACGGACCTGCAGGCGTACCTGATGATTCATCGCCATTTCGACGGAGCGCGTTTGCAGGACTTTCGCACCGGCGGAGGCCAGCTCCAGCATTTCCTCATAGCTGATCATATCCAGCTTGCGGGCGTTTTTCACGATACGCGGATCGGTAGTGTAGACACCGTCCACGTCGGTATAGATATCGCAGCGCTCGGCCTTGAAAGCGGCTGCCAAGGCCACGGCGGAAGTATCGGACCCGCCCCGTCCCAACGTGGTGACACGTCCGGCATCCGTCACGCCCTGAAACCCGGTGATCACCGCCACGCGCCCATCCGCGATGCTCTTGAGCACGGCTTCCGTTTCAATGCTCTCTATCCGCGCCTTGCCATGTTCACCGGAGGTATGGATCGGCACCTGCCATCCCGCCCAGGAACGGGCCGGTATTCCCATCGAACGCAGGCGCAGCGCCAGCAAACCGGCGGTTACCTGTTCCCCCGCGGACACCACCATGTCATGATCCGCATACGCTTCTACGTCTTCGAGAGAAGAAAGATCTTTCACGTAACCGACCAGTTCGTCGGTAATGCCCGCCATCGCGGAGACGACGACCATCACCTGATGTCCGGCGGCGATTTCACGTGCGACATGGTGCGAGACCATGCGGATACGCTCCGTACCCGCTACCGAAGTTCCGCCGAATTTTTGAACGATCAATCCCATAATAACGGCACTATTACGTTACCATCCATTGAAATGCAATGGAAATTCTTAAGCATTTACAGCTTCTGTTTGCTATGGCATAAATCCCTATGCTCGAATGGATCATCACTGTGATTATGGGGCCGCTGCGTGGCGAGGAACCGTTCTGGCGGATGTTCTGGGTCTATACGGTACTGGTGAGCGCGGTAACTACGTTTGCCCAGATTATCCTGGAATTCCATCCCTTGCCTTTCCCTGCCGGAGTCAGCACGGCGCTGGCGCGTTTCGCCACGGGCTTCGGCTACGCTTACGATCTATGGCTGAATATCGGTTTATGGCAATGCGCGTTTAACGGCACCTCGAAACTGACGGGATGCATCACACGGTTCGGCGTTATCATAGGTCTGATGTTCACCGTCATCAGCCTGTTTTTCGATTCCACCGGTACGGATTTCATCCCTAAGGACCTGACCACGCAGGCACAGACGGAACAGCTGACGAAGATTCTCGACATGCTGAAGCATTAAACGTTTTCGTTATTCGGCCCGCAATCCGGTCAGGAATTCATCCACCCGCGTATTCAATCCTTCCGCCTGGCGGGAGAGTTCCTGCGCCGCTTCCAGAATCTGTCCGGCGGAATTGTCGGCGTCGGCAGAAGCGCTCGATACGTCCCTCATGCTGCTGGTGATGACGTCGGTTCCCTTGGCCGCGGTCTGCATGTTGCTGGCGATCTCGTTCGTCGTCGCGGACTGCTCCTCCACCGCCGAGGCGATGGAACTGGAAGATTCGGCGATGTGGGCGATGGACCCCTTGATGTCGCGCAGTGAGCTGACGATATCCTCGGAAGCGGAATTCATCTGGTCGATCACGCGGGTGATTTCATCGATGGATTTATCGGTCTGGTTGGCAAGATTCTTCACTTCGGACGCCACTACGGCGAAGCCTTTTCCGGCTTCACCGGCTCGGGCGGATTCAATCGTCGCGTTGAGCGCCAGCAGGTTGATCTGGCCGGCGATGTCGGAAATAAGCTGGATCACCTCCTTCACCTTTACGGTCGCCTGTACCAAGGACATGGCATGAGCGTCCGCCACTTCGGCACGGTGGACGGATTCGCTTACCAGCTGGTTGGAGCGCTGCATCTGCGATGAAATCTCTCGTACCGAAGCGGAGAGTTCTTCGGAAGCGGAGGCGACGGACTGCACGTTGCTGCCGGTCTGCTGGGCAGCGACCGCGGCCTGACTCGCTGTGTGAGTAGACCTGCCGATGGAAGACGCCACGCCTTCGGCGGTCTGGGAAAGTTCCGTCGCCGCGGCGGCCACCATGGAAACGAAGCCTTTGATATCCCGTTCAAACTGGTTGGCGAGTTTCAGCCGCTCGCCGCGCTGCATTTCGGCATCCGCATGTTTTTCCTCGATGTTCTGTTTGAATACCAGCGCCGCCTGAGCCAGTTCCCCGATTTCATCTCCCCGCCCTATATGGACGACCTCAGTTTCCCGCTCATCCCGCGACAGACGCCTGATCGTGTTAATCGACTCGGAAAGGGGCACGGTGATCTTGCGGGAGAGGACGTAGCCCAGTCCCCCTACGCCGGCGATGACCAGCAAAGATACGATAATAGCTTCATTCACCATCTGGCCGACCACGCCGAGCACTTCATTTTCAGACTCTTCCAGAGCGATCACCCAATGTTTTCCGAGGACGTCAATCGGTGCATACGATAAAAACTCGGACACCCCCTCATGGTTCGTAGTCCTGGCGATGCCGGATTTTCCTTCCAGCGCCGAGCGCGTCTGCGGTATGTCGAGCTTCGCGCTCAGGACATCATCTTCTTTGGAACGGCTGGAATCCGTACGGTAGAGCAGGTCTGGCCCGATAAGGAACGCATCGCCCGTCTTGCCCAGCCCTTCCCGAATGCCGGCGCTCATCAGCTCGTTCATTCTGCCAAGCGGCATCTGATAGGCGAGCACGCCGATTTTCTTACCCGTCGCGTCCAGTACGGGAGTGGCGACAAATCCGGCAGGAACGTTACTGCTGGGAGGATAAAGCTTGAAATCCGAAAAGAATATATCCCCCGGTCTGGCGGAAGCCGCCGCCGCTTCCCGGAAAACCGCACCTAGATCCGTATCTTTCCCTTCCCCATGCGCAACGTTCGAAGCGAAATCACGCTCTTTGAACACCGTGTAGACGACATTTCCTTCCATATCTATCAGGAAAACATCGTAATAGCCGTTTTTCTGCTGAACCTGATGAAACCAGGGATGATATCTTGCGTGCAATTTGGAATAGCGCGAACCGTCGCTCGCCGAGTCCATCACATCTTTTTTGCCGAGGGGATTAGGGTTCGTATCGATATAGAGTTTCTGCAGCGCCTGCTCCTGATTACCGTCCAGTCCCAGTTCGAACCAAGCACTTTGGAAGTCCTTCAACGCCGAGGTGATTTCCTCGTTGGCCGCGTTGATCACCAGATTATCCCTGATATTCTGGAAATATTTTTCCACTTCGGCTTTTTTCGCGGTACGCAGTACCGACATCTTGTTCACCTGCGATTCGACCATGTGACCTTTGGCCCGCGACACCACCAGCGCACTGGTGATCGCTGAGCCGAGCACGGAAGATACCATCATCAACGCCAGTATTTTATGAGATATTTTCCAGTCAGCCAGTCTCTTCATCGCGAGAACTCCGTGTCTTAAACCAAGGTTACAGATCAGCAGTACCACGGTGGACGTAAAAAAAAGGTAAAAGAAGCGAGGGTATAGGTGATTTATAAATGCACGACCCTGTCCATCCGGGCCGCCAGTTCCGGATTATGCGTTACGATAAGCGCCGCGGCGTTCTGCTTGCGAAGCGCCCCCACCATGATTGCCTCGACGTGCGCCGACGTGTGGGGATCCAGATTTCCGGTCGGCTCATCCGCCAGAAAGAGGGCGGGCCGGTGGACAAGGGCGCGGGCGATGGCCACCCGCTGTTGTTCACCGCCTGACAATGCGCCGGACAGATGATGCAGGCGCTCTTTCAAACCGACCATGCCCAGTAATTCCGTCGCACGCTGAGGTTCGCTGACTTTATTCAACATCAGCGGCACACATACATTTTCATGCGCCGTCAATTCCGGCAGCAAATGATGGAACTGGTAGACGAAACCTAATTTTTCACGGCGCAGACGCGTTGCCTGCGAAGCGGTGGCATGATGTGCGGCCGTTCCCCCGATCCAAACTTCACCCGCATCGGGCTGCAGCAGTAATCCGGCGATATGCAGCAAGGTGGATTTACCGCACCCGCTCGCCCCGACCAGCGCGACGATTTCTCCTTTATGCATGGTTAGATCGAAGGGCTTGAGCGCCGTCACCCGACCTGCGGAACCCTGCGGATAGGATTTCGTCACTCCTTTCAACTGCAGCATGATTTCAGCCATTACGCAGCGTCTCCGCCGGATCGAGGGAGGCCGCCTTATAGGCGGGATAAATCGTGGCAAGCAGTGAAAATACCAGTGCCATGCCCGTGATCATCACCACTTCGAAAGGGTCCGTTTTTGTGGGGAGCGTGGATAGAAAATAAATGTTCGCCACCAGTATCTCCTGACCGATCAGATGCTCGATGGCGGATTTGATCGCCTCCAGTTTTGCGGCGCCGAGCAGTCCGAGCAACAGGCCGAGCAGGGTGCCCATCACTCCGATACTCATGCCGGAAGCGATGAACAAGGTGATGATTCCCCGCTTACTCATCCCCATCGTCCGCAGGATAGCGATGTCCGAGCGTTTATCTTTCACCATCATGACGAGTGAGGAAATGATATTGAAGACCGCCACCAGGATAATCAGCGCCAGGATGATCACCATCACGTTGCGCTGCACTTCCAGCGCGGTGAAGACCGAGGCGTGGACCTCCTCCCACGAAAACGCGCGGTAACCATTGCCAAGCTGCCGGTTCAACCGGACGCTTATGTTTCCTGCCTGTTCCATATCCGGCAGGGTAATCTCCAGCAGGCTCGCCGGATCCGGTCCTTTGGCGGCAAGTGCGAAATACACGGTTGCCGCATCGTAGGGCATCAATATCAACGCGCTATCAAGCGCGTGCATCCCCAGCTTGAACGTGCCGAGCATCGGATAAGCCTTTATACGCGGTACAGAGCCGAAGGCCGTCGCCCTTCCCTGCGGTGAAATAAGGGTAACGCTGTCACCGGGACGCAGACGCAGCGCCTGCGCCAGGCTTTCACCGATCAGTACGCCGTTTCCTTCCATAAAGGCACGGCGCGCAGCCTCGCTCATACTGGCGACCAGTTTCGGTTTGGTCGCGATATCGTCGGCGTGGATACCAATGATCTGGGCCCCCTGCGCCGTATCCGTAGCACCCGTCGCCATGACCTGTCCCTCGATACGCGGAATGACGGTAGCACCGGCAGGCAAGGCAGGCAGGATGCCTGTTTTCAACGCTCGCGCATCGGAAATGACGGCACGATTCGCCACCAGTTGAATATGGCCGTCCACGCCGATGAAACTGGCCAGCATTTCCTGACGGATACCGTTCATCAGCGAAGTCACCAGAATCAGGGTAGCGACGCCGAGCATGATTCCCAGCATGGAAAACCAGGAAATAAGTGAGATAAACCCGCCCTTGCGCTTGGTAAGCAGGGTGCGCCGGACTAACAATGGAATCAAACGGGATGACATGGGACCGTTATAGAGGGGTTACGTCCATTATAAAACGCTTTTTATGCGGCATCGGGAACGGCGTTTTCAGGACGGCGTACCACGATGATCGCTACTCCCGCTATCGTACATATACCGCCGAGGATAAACTGCCAGGTTACGGGTTCGACGAAAAACCATTGGACGAAGGCGATGCCGAATACGGGCACGAGTAACGTGTAGGGCACCACTTTGGAGATGGGATAACGGCGCATCAGGCTGTACCATGTGCCATAAGCCAGAATCGTGGAAATCAGCACGGTATACGAAAGCGCGGCCCATGTCTGGAACGTGGCGCGGTGAAATACTGCAAACTGACCGTGCTCGAAGACGGCGCTGATGCCTGCCAGAACGGGTGCGCTGAACAACGCCATCCAGCCGAGTACCCCGATCATATTCACCTGTTGAAAACGTTTGAGGAAAATATTGCTTAGCGCCCAAATAAACGCTCCGGTGCAGGCAATCAGGAACTGCCAATATTGCGCTACAATCCGCGGACTGCCGCAGATAATCAGAATACCGGCGAACGAAATGAGCATTCCGAGCGATCGCCAGTGCCCGATACGGTCCTTGAACAGGATACTTCCGAGAAGACAGGAAAAAGGCACGCCCAGCTGGGAAGAAATTACCGCGCTTGAAACATCCAGACCTGCGTAAATCGACAGGTATAATAATGAAAAATGGGTCACCCCCAGTAAGCCGGACAAGGGCAGGATATGGCGTATCGGTGCGGGAGGCCGGGGGAAAAAGGGTACGATTAACAGCGCGGTGATCGCAAAGCGCAGGGCCAGCAGCCAGAAAGGCGGCATGACGGCAAGCACCAGTTTCGCCGCTATAAAGTTTCCGCCCCAGCAGGCAGCGACGAGCATGGCTTGTAAATGGTAGGACTGGCGCACGTGATACGTCAATTGACAGGTTACGAAACGGCAAGCGACAAGAGACGCGAAACCCGTACCGACCGTAACAAGAGAATGGTGCTAAGCCGCTTGCGCTAGTGGCTGGATCGATATGAACTGGCGACCGCGAGCCTTGATACTGAAAACAACGTTGCCTTCCACAAGCGCAAACAACGTATGATCCTTACCCATGCCGACATTCGCACCGGCATAAAATTTCGTACCGCGCTGGCGCACGATAATGTTGCCGGGAATCACCACTTCTCCGCCGTATTTCTTCAGGCCCAGGCGACGGCCCGCCGAGTCGCGTCCGTTGCGTGAGCTACCACCCGCTTTCTTATGTGCCATGTTCTATGCTCCCTGAAGAATGTTACAACGATACGTCGTTGATTTGAATCGTGGTGATATATTGACGATGGCCGTTCTTGCGACGATAGTTCTGGCGGCGTTTTTTCTTGAAGACGATTATTTTATCATCCCGTCCCTGCGCTACGATCGTCGCCGATACGCTGGCACCGGTCACCAGTGGCGCGCCGATTTTATCGCCTGCGAACAACACGCGGTCCAGCACGATGCTGTCCCCTATCGCACCTTCGATCTTCTCGACCACCAGTTTCAAGCCAGGCTTGACGCTGTATTGTTTTCCACCCGTTTCAATCACTGCCAACATAATTTCTAAACCCATCTATAATAAGGGGAGCAATATAGCATTTTTGCCTACCCTGTCAACGCACAAATGTGCGGGACTTTATAAACTCTACTTATGGCAGTTTCTCAATGGCAGTTTCTCAAATGCTTGATGATCAATTTAAAATATTGATAAATGTAAATGGAATTAGTTGCGGGACAAAGACATTTTTTGCTACCATTATAGAAGTTTATTTTTTACACCATGACGACTCTTACAAATATCACGGTTTTTTTATTGTCTGTTACAACTGTAATACAGCTCGGGTTAGCTGCAGGGAAAGTTAATGACGTAGACAAAAGTACGTTTTACTTGCATTTAACGGCAGCGACGTTAGAAATTACAGCCGCTGGTTGTTTTTGGGCATCAAAGAGCAGCAATAAACCTCCTTCTGCGTAAGCATTGGAGGTTTTTTTTGACATAAGTACGGAGCGTAGTTCTCTTTGCAAGCCGATTGACGTAAGGTATGAAGTGGGGGCGTTCTGTTGCCCGGTGCCCCCTGACCGCGTTTACTACTAGCGTTATGCGAGCGACCCTTAGGCTGCGGCGCGAACGGCTACGACGGTGTTGTCGTTAGCAGCAACAAGTGCGTGGTTATCGTTTGCACTTAGAAGTTTTAGCCCTTTACGGCGGTACAATGCCGGGTAAACATCCTTCCTTTATTACGTCTGTCGATGCTGTGTCATCCCCACCATAGTCCTTTTTTGTAAAGCACCCCACGGGTGGCCGCTTTACGTTGTATTCCGCATACCGGCCACCCGTGGGGTGATATGCATCTAAAAAGGACTAGGGTGGAGATGCCGGGTACTGCCCCCGGGTCCAAAACGTCTATTCCAAACTCTGCGCTATTACCATAGTTAGAAGGCTGAATGCCCCTGACGATTTCAATATAGAATAAAATGCGCCGCTTTTCAAGCGGCGTTGGCGGTTAGATGGCTGAAAATATCTTCAAGGTCCGTTTCCTTGGTCGTGAGGTCGGAAATCTGCAGGCCGTGAGCACGCAGCTGTTCCAGCATCGCTTCGATGTCCGACTCTTCCGGCTTATAACGGATCATTAATCGCCCGTCGGCTATCCGTTCAAAACCATACTCTTTCAAAGATTGCGGCAACTCTGGGGTGGACGCCTGAGTGCGAATCAGCAGACGCTTGTTTTCAAAGCCCGCCATCAGGCGCTGCTTACTATCGCACGCCACGACTTTACCATGATTGATGATAGCGATTTCATCGCAGAGCTCTTCCGCCTCTTCGAGGTAATGCGTGGTGAGCAAAATCGTAGTGCCCCGTGCATTAAGTTCACGAACGTACGCCCAGAGCTGCTTGCGCAGTTCAATGTCTACTCCTGCCGTCGGTTCGTCAAGGATCAGGACCTTAGGGCGATGGACCAGCGCCTTACCGATCAGCAGACGGCGGCGCATTCCTCCGGAAAGGGCACGAGGTTTGACATCCGCTTTGTCGGCAAGGCCCATCGCCTCAATGATTTCCTGAGTGCGACGTTCACGCTTCGGCACCCCGTAATAACCTGCATGAATATCAAGTGCCTGTCGCACGGTGAAAAATGTATCGAGCACCAGTTCCTGCGGCACCACTCCGATAGCGCGTTTAGCCTGTCGCTCATCCGTGTCGATGTCATGACCGGCAATTTTCACCATGCCGGAAGACTTGATCACCAGACCCGCCATGATATTGATGATGGTGGATTTACCGGCCCCGTTCGGGCCGAGCAGACCGAAAAACGAACCGGCACGCACCTGCAGGTTGACATCGCTCAAGGCTGTCTTGCCGGGTTTACTGCCGGAGCCGTCGTAGGTTTTATGCAGATTGCGTATATCGAGGGCGTGCGGCTCCATTAAATGCCTTCATGGGGGTAAGTGGCGAAGCCGCTACGTATAGAAGACCCTGCGCCCGCGTGCAAGCTGCCCACCCTTTCCAGCACCTGAAGGGCTACTTGCGCCGCCTGTTCCCGCAATTCCGGTACAGCGGCGCATTCGAGCAGTTCACCGATCATCAGGGTGCCGATCGGAAACAGCGCCAGCTCCGCACGGCCCTTGGCCGAGCCGGATGCGGTGATTTCAATACCGGCGCGCAATAGCCCGACGGTAATCAGTTCACGGTCACGCAGTTTTTTGAGCAGCGTATGGTCGCTCGCCACGATATCATATTCCGGGCCCGTACAGTTGAGCACCAGCGCCGGGCGCAGCGTTTCCACGCGGTTGGTGCCCCGCTTGCGGTACGCTACCGTGATGCCTTCCTTATCCGAGCCGATATAGTAAATTTTACCCGCCGCGACTTTCAGCATGCCCGCTAAGACAAGCGCGTTGATCTGCTCGTGGATTTCCGGTGCCATCCGATGGCGATGCACATTCCAAAACGTGGAAAGGCGTGTCAGGAAGATGCGCTTTTGTACGATATCCAGCTGCTTCCAGATCGTCTGCGTGGCTGGCCGCAATGAATCCACCACGCTTTGCCAGTGATACCCCTGTGCGAGCGCGGTTTTTATTTCCTTACGAAAACGCACCAGCAATTCAAACGCGGTTTTAGGTGCGTAATGCGGGCTATGCACCCACTCCCACGCGGGATAAGGAGTTGAGGAGGCATGCGCCGCCGGGAGCAGGCCGCTACGGGAGATGGCGGTAATGGTGCCCTTATAGCCATGCGCTTTCAGTGTCATGACGATATCTATCATGGTCAGGCCGGTGCCGACGATGACGATCTCGCTCTCTGCGGAGAGTTCCCGCACGCGATGAGGGTATAGATGGGAGGGATGCGTATTCCATACGTCATCCACGTAATGCTCCGAATAACCGATGACACCGGTTTTGAACCCATGTGAACGGGGAGGCAGGTTACCGGTGGCGAGCACGGCGGCATCCACCTGCACTTCTTTTTTGACACGGTCTGCGACAAAGCTCAGCAGTAATTCCTGAGTTTCAGTATCCATCAGCTTGGCATCGGTCACGGTGGTAGGATAATGGTGGATGGTGATGCCTTTCGCCTCAGCCTGCTTCTCCGCTGCGGCAACGATGGCTTTCAGGTAGGTGCCGTAAACCAAGCGTGGCACAAACGTATGGCTTTCCACCGTATGACCCGGCCAGAGTTCGGTCAGGATTTTCTGGCCTTCGGGTGTTTGCAGCCATGCGTAGAAATGTTCAGGCTCATCGGCAAATGCGCCCATTTTTTCAGCACGGACGTTCAGCAGGTGAATCGGCGTTTTCGTGCTGTATGCCACGCCTTTGCCGCACGTATCGGGTTCGAACCATTCGATGATGAGCGCACCTTCCGCACGTTTTACAAGATTCGCCAGCACCATCGCCCCACTGAAGCCTCCGCCGATGATCGCCACGCGGATATCCCCCTCCCGAATTGGAAGACGGATCGGGGCGAGTTCCTCACGATCGATTTCCTCGCGGCGTTTTTTGGGAATACGGCTTTTCATGATACGGTAGACCTGTTCAATCTGGATGCTGGCGGTGCGGGTGCATAAGAACGGAAAGACGCCGTGCAGCGTGATGGCGGCGGAAGTGAAAATGAACCGGCCTGCCATTTTGAGCGTGAACCATAAATGCTCGCCGTACGTCTCGCCGGTTGCTTCGGGGTGCTCGGTGAATGCCTTTTCCACATCCATACGCCATTGCAGCGCACGCTTCTTATAGCTTTTCGAAACCGTCCAGTCTTTATCAAGCACGCATCAGTCCTATCATTTGCGCAGAGTGGCGCGTTGCGTTATGGTAGCATAGCAAAGTGACAACACAACGGGTTTTTATGAATCCACATGTGGCGCGCGTGGAAACGCTCCTTACGTATTTATACGGAAGCGCCGTAAGGCCGCAGCTGGGGGATGATTATCAGGCGCTTGGCCGGCTCGGGAATGGAGGCATAGAGCTGTTTCTCCACTTCCACTAACAGTACCCCCCCCATCAGCGGCAGGCAAAGACGCCCCGCGCGTTCCTGCCAGTGGGAGGACTTCAGGATAAGACGCGAAAATGACGGCGGATAAAACAAGGCGCTGCTGGTAGCGAGATGCGTGAATCCCGCCAGTTCGGCGCGGTGGCGGATCTGGGCGCTATGGTACGGATGCCCGAAGCCGAACGGGTTATTGGTGGTGCGCGACCATACCCCGCGGCGGTTTGGGATGATGAGCAGCGCCCGCCCGCCGGGCGTGAGGACCCGGAACATTTCACCCATCAGGGTGGCGAGGTGCGGGCTGTGTTCCAGCGCATGTACCACGATGGCGCGCTGTGCGCTCTGGTCGGCGAGCGGCAGGTCGGCTTCCGAGGCGAGCACGGTGTGGTTGGCCTGGTCGAGCGGCCAGTACATCCCGCCCATATGCGGAAACATGACGGCAAGCACCGATGCGGCGGATTCGAGAGAAGGGAGAAGATACGGCGGCGCGAAGCCCAGCCCGATCACCGAAGCGTTGGCAGGGGTATTCTCCTTATTCCAATGCCTGGCAATGGCGGCATGCAGGTCACGGCGCACACACTCCCCGAGGGAAGAGGCATAGAATTCACGGAGCGCCACGACATCGGGAGAAAGCTGCATGGTGGGAGGGTAACATAGGAAGACAGGGTTTGTCATGCCGTCTTTGTGAAGATTGGCTTCCTCATGCGGCGAAGTGACACTCAGCGTTCCATTTCCCGTTCCATCATCCATTGCAAGTCTGGATCTTCCTGCATCAATTGCATAATCAGCATGACCAGTTCGGTTTTGGTTTTTTGCGTTAAATGCTTTTCCAGGCGGCTGCATTCTTCCTTGCGCCATTCATATTCCTCGCTCGGTGCATAGCTAGTTTTGTGCTTTGCCATCACCGCATAAGCGACCGCCGCCATATGCTTGCAAGGGCCGAAATCGGTGAATGCGGGGCAGGAGCATTCGCCTGATAATGTGTTGTTTTTCAGTTCCAGACGGGTTTTATACAGCCGTGTGCCCGCGCATTTGGCGGTGACTTTGGAAGGGGTCATTTGGGTAAGTTCCACCATGCCCTGCGCGAAATACTCCCTGCCGCGCTGGCGGTAACGCTCTTCGATTAAAGTGGAGAGGTGGGAGTCGGTGAGGTGCATGAGTGTTTTTCAAAAAAATCATTTCCACTGAAAATCATTTCCACTGAAAAGGGACTGTTTTAATTTGAGAAAATGGAACAATAGACGCAGCCATTTTAAGTAACATTAGTTCAGGAGCAATCCAGTTTTCTTCTTCGTCATAAACAATAAATTGCTGATAGTTATTATCTTCTTTTTGACGAACATCCAGATTTGCAACAACTCGCGAATTAATCGACGCTGTATCGTGAGACACAGAATCAAGCAATATACCACCTGTTTTGCTGAGCATTGCATATTCAAACTTATGTTGCTTATTACTGTTTCCTCTGATTTCATAGTTATGATACAGTTCTTGACTAAAATTTTTATTCATAATTTCAGCAAGTCTTTGACGAAAATCTCTTTTCTCTAAAAACTTGAACTTATTAAAACACCAGTCGGCAATTTCTTTAGAAGCATTCGCTACCAATATAATACCTGCAGCAACCCCTTCTAATGGCAATTTTGGGGATATAATTTCACCTTGCCTTATTTTCAGCCCCTGGTCTTTCACGCGGCTATTTAAGGCTGAATTTGTAGTATGGACAATCAAACCAGCACTAGATGCCTCTTGCAATGCTCCCCCCATATCTGACACAACAAATTCGCGGAACCCTCCACGTACAGCAACCTGTACAAGGTTATTGGTAGGATAGAGGCATTGCGTTGTCAGCCGCACTTCCCCTTCGTCATGAAAGAAACGTTGGCAAGAGAATACAGCTTCTTTAATGAGAGATTCGTCAATCATAATAGTGTTTCTCTAGGGGGTAAATCCAAATGAACATCAGCTGGAATCAGAACATTAGCTTTATCACAAAAATATCTAAAGGTAGTGTTAAAGGTGCGAAAACCTTTTGGTAGTTCTATAGCTACTCGTAGTTTTTTTGGCGACGTGGATTCTGTACAAAGATGTTTGTTATCCTCCTACAAATGAATATGGGATCCGAATACAAAATAGGGTATTGTTTCAGATTGTTCGGCACTTCGCATAGCATTAGTATGTGTAATTTCCTCTCCATAGTCCAACCTAGCAATAGGTATGCCAAACTTTAAATTAATACTCCAAGTTTGAGGTTTAAAATGAGGATATGCCACTATTTCTAAGGAAAGGTCTGGAAGTGATTGGCCAAAAATCTCCAATGGATAAGCAATACGTTCTTCGCCATTACGTAAAGGTGACCCTCTAATCCAGTCAACAGTATTTTCTAACCCCAAAAGTTGTTTAGGCTGTGCAACTATCCATGATATTTTTTCAGGCAGCGAAGTGGATATTATCATGCACAATAGATATATTCCTTTATCTTCACCTGTCAAATAGCTTTGATTTTATTCATCTAAAAAGCCCCTTCTCAATCACTTGAAAAGGGGCTTTTGCATTATGCTGAGTAGAAATGTTTGGGAACGGGTGGCAGGTGCCGATGTTTCAAGAACAGGATGAAGGCGATGCCACCGAAGTGGCGATCCCTAGTCATCCCATAACCTTAAAAGGAGGTAATCCAGCCGCAGGTTCCCCTACGGCTACCTTGTTACGACTTCACCCCAGTCGCTGCCCCTACCGTGGCAACCTGCCCCCTTACGGTTGGCTCGGCTGCTTAAGGCAGAAACAACTCCCATGGTGTGACGGGCGGTGTGTACAAGACCCGGGAACGTATTCACCGTGGCATGCTGATCCACGATTACTAGCGATTCCAGCTTCATGCAGGCGAGTTGCAGCCCACAATCCGAACTGAGGTGGCTTTTAGGGATTGGCTTCACATTTCTGTGTCGCAGCCCTCTGTCACCACCATTGTAGCACGTGTGTAGCCCAGGACGTAAGGGCCATGAAGACTTGACGTCATCCCCACCTTCCTCCGGGTTAACCCCGGCAGTTTCATTAGAGTTCCCAGCATAACCTGATGGCAACTAATGATGAGGGTTGCGCTCGTTGCGGGACTTAACCCAACATCTCACGACACGAGCTGACGACAGCCGTGCAGCACCTGTGTGGTAGCCAGCCAAGCTGAAGGAAATCATCTCTGAAATCCGTACTACCCATGTCAAGTCCTGGTAAGGTTTTTCGCGTTGCTTCGAATTAAACCACATGCTCCACCGCTTGTGCGGGTCCCCGTCAATTCCTTTGAGTTTTAATCTTGCGACCGTACTCCCCAGGCGGGATGCTTAATGCGTTAGCGTCGCCACCGAGACGTAAGTCCCGACGGCTAGCATCCATCGTTTACGGCGTGGACTACCAGGGTATCTAATCCTGTTTGCTCCCCACGCTTTCGCGTCTCAGCGTCAGTAATCGTCCAGAGTGCCGCCTTCGCCACCGGTGTTCCTTCTAATATCTACGAATTTCACCTCTACATTAGAAATTCCGCACTCCCCTCCGATACTCCAGATATGCAGTTCTAAAGGCAGTTCCAGGGTTGAGCCCTGGGATTTCACCACTAGCTTGCATATCCGCCTACACGCGCTTTACGCCCAGTAATTCCGAACAACGCTAGCCCCCCTCGTATTACCGCGGCTGCTGGCACGAGGTTAGCCGGGGCTTCTTATCTGGTTACCGTCATTATCTTCACCAGCGAAAGTGCTTTACAACCCTAAGGCCTTCATCACACACGCGGCATGGCTGGGTCAGGCTTTCGCCCATTGCCCAATATTCCCCACTGCTGCCTCCCGTAGGAGTCTGGACCGTGTCTCAGTTCCAGTGTGGCTGGTCATCCTCTCAGACCAGCTAAAGATCGTCGGCTTGGTAGGCCATTACCCTACCAACTACCTAATCTTACGCGGGCTCATCCAATAGCAATAAATTTTTCCCCCGAAGGGCGTATATGGTTTTAGCCATCGTTTCCAATGGTTATTCCATACTACTGGGTAGATTCCCACGCGTTACTCACCCGTGCGCCACTTTCCAGTTCCCGAAGGAACCTTCACGTTCGACTTGCATGTGTTAAGCCTGCCGCCAGCGTTCGTTCTGAGCCAGGATCAAACTCTCATGTTGAAGAATCTAATCCCGCTTTAAAACTAGTTCAAAGCAATTATTCAGTTTACGCACATATCATCACATGGTTCAAAACCACCGAAGTGGATTTACATACATCCCATGCCATGATACATTTTGTGTATCATATGTTGTACTGATGATAGGTGCGTGATTCGCAACTTGCGTTGCTTGTCGGCACTTACCACCCGTACCCAAACATTTCTTTACAATCTCTATCTGCAGCCCTTGAGGACGTTTCCGCTTCGCTTCAGCTTTCGTTGTCATCGCTGCGGGAGGTCTTTATAGACACCACTGCCTGATAGGTCAACCACTAAAATGACAAAAAGCGCATTTTTTTATGATTTCCTTGCAGAGCCCCTCAGTGGCAGAGCATAAACCCTTTGAAGTTAAAGCTTTCCTAAGCTTTTACCTTTAACATGTGAGGGTATTATTCCTAAACTGGAGAGCTCTCCTGTATGTATAGCCGCCCACAATCTACTTCCATTCAAGGCTTCTCGTTACTGGAAATGGCTATCGTCATGACCATTGTCGGGCTGTTGGTTGGCGGCGTTCTGACAGGAAAGTCGCTTATCCGTGCCGCTGAGTTACGCGCATTTCAAACCGAGATTAGCCAATATCAAATTGCCCTTAGTACATTTAACAATAAATATGCTGCTATGCCTGGGGATATGAGCAACGCAACCGATTTCTGGGGCGCAGCAAATGCCGCACCCGCCACCTGTCAAACCACATCTACTGGAACAGTGGCAACATGTGACGGAAATGGTGATGGTCACATTTCAGATTTCTGGCTAAATCAGAATCGCTATGAAGTATATCGCGCATGGCAACAGTTAGCCAATGCAGGACTGATTAAAGGTAACTATACTGGTATACCAGGATCAACGACGAATAATGCTTGGCATGTGCTGGGTGTAAACTGTCCCAAGTCTGCTGCCAATCCATCATTAGGATACAGTCTTTTTTATACATCGACCAATAACCCTGGATTTTACACTATGGCTGGACATACAATCCTGACTTTAGGCGGTCAAACATCAGGATGGGAACCAAATGACGGCGCATTCACTCCACAGGAAATGTATCTTATCGATCAAAAGATGGATGATGGCAAACCAGGACAGGGCAAGATTGTGTCGGTATTTGGAACTACAGCAGACCCAGTCACTGCGCAATATGATACCACTTCGGACACCATTATTACTCCTTTAATTTACATTCTGGATTGAAGCGATACTGTGTAGCCTTTTTCTATAAAAACTACTTCACCCGCGCAATATCCACGCCGCAACCCGCCAGCTTCGCTTCCAGATGCTCATAGCCGCGGTCTAAATGATAGATACGGTGCAGGAGCGTTTCTTCCGAGGTAGTCAGCGCGGCAATGACGAGGGAGACAGAGGCACGCAGGTCGGTCGCCATGACATTTGCCCCGTGCAGGGGTTTCCCGCCTTTGATAATGGCGGCGCGGTCGATGATATGAATGTCGGCGCCCATGCGCATCAGTTCAGGCACGTGCATGAAGCGGTTTTCAAAAATGGTCTCGGTGATGGTGGAGGTGCCGTTCGCGGCAAGCATCATCGCCATAAACTGCGCCTGCATGTCGGTGGGGAAGCCAGGGTGCGGCTGCGTGATGACATCCGTAGGGTTAAGTTTGCCGTCGGAGCGAATCAGTAAGGTGTCCGCGTCAGGCTGGGTGATCATGACGCCTGCCTCACGGCATTTGTCAATCACAGGTCGGAGCGCCGCAATAGGCGCGCCTTTCAGCGCCACCTCTCCCCCCGCCACTCCTGCGCACGCAAGGAACGTCCCCGCTTCGATACGGTCAGGGATGACGGGATGAAATGCGCCGTGCAGCGCCCGTTTGCCGTGGATGGTGATGGTGGAGGTGCCGATTCCTTCAATCTCTGCACCCATCGCCTGCAGGCAGTACGCAAGGTCACAGACTTCGGGTTCCCGCGCCGCGTTCTGCAATACCGTGGTGCCTTCTGCCAGGGAAGCCGCCATCAAGATGTTTTCCGTCGCCCCGACGGATACTTTATCAAAATAAATCTCAGCGCCTTTTAAGCCATCAGGAGCGGAGGCAAGCACATATCCCTGATCCAGAGTAATCGTGGCACCCATCTGTTCGAGCGCCTTGAGGTGCAGATCCACGGGGCGCGTACCAATCGCGCATCCCCCAGGCAGCGACACCCGCGCATCACCGAAGCGGGCAAGCAGGGGACCAAGCACCAGCACGGATGCACGCATCTGGCGGACAATCTCATACGGTGCAGTGCGGTTAAAAATATTCTCCCCGTTCAGCACCACCGTGCGCCCGAGCGGTATTTCACCGAGCGTTTCAATCTGGTGGTCATCGCTCATGCTTAACTCCACCCCATGCTGCATCAGCAACCGCGCCATCGTGACAATGTCGGCAAGGTACGGCATGTTGGTCAGCGTCAGCGGTTCGCTAGTGAGCAGCGAAGCACACATCAGCGGCAAGGCAGCATTTTTCGCCCCGCTGATGCGGATGGAACCGTGAAGGGGCTTTCCCCCGATGATGCGTATTTTATCCATGCTGATCTTTGTAGCAGGCAGAATGCCGTATGCCAGCATATTATCACTTTGTTTCACCGATGGAGGATGCTAAAGTCATCTGTCACTAATAGAAAAGGACATAGCAATGGGGAAAACCATCGTTTTTTACAATCATAAAGGAGGAGTGGGAAAAACGACCCTTGTACATAATCTAGCATTCGCCTTGGCGGATGTTGGCAAAAAAGTGCTGTTAATTGATGCTGATCCTCAGATGAATCTGACATCGGCTGTGTATGGGCTTTCAACCGCGGTCGAGTATTCTTCGGAAGAAGGGTCAAAGTGGAATCGATATATAGAACAATATATTTCACTGAAAGAATATTTCGATATTTATCTGAAAGAAGATAAGCCAGAAAATCCCCAGAAAAATATGTTTAATATTCCATCAAGAGAGGGTAAGGGTGAAATCGATTTGATCTCGGGCTCGATCATGCTTTCTGAATTGGAAGGCAGCCTTTACGAAGTAGTAAAAACCAATAACGAATTTACAAAGAATATTCCTTATCGTTTTGAACAATCTATACGTCAAAAGGCAAAAGAGTATGAATTTGTCTTAATAGATACGTCTCCAAGCGCAAGCAGTATTATTAATGCTTTGTTTATTATGTCTTGCGATTACTTTATCACCCCTGTTTCGCCTGCCTTTTTTTCTTTACAAGCAATAGACAATTTAAGTGCAGTTTTAAAAAATTGGATAGACTTGCTTCATCCTTATCAGACGACACAGTTAAATCGCGGATTGAGTTTCAAACCTCAATTTTTGGGGATGGTAGTGCAGATGGCAAAACGGTTTAATAGTGGCGCTTTCACTGGCACAGGGTATTCTTCTTCTACCGAAGCCTGGATAGAACAGGTGAATGAAAGCGTCAAAAGGTTTCTTAGTTTTGCCAGAAGTCGTGGCATGGCAGTTTCGGAAGAGGAGTTTAAGCGTATATTCAGTGAAGCAACTCCGTTTGTGATTGAAAAATGTTGTGACTTCACACAACAGCTTAGAGAAATTGCAGAAAAAGAGGGGGTGCCTGTCATTTATTTGACGCAAGATATATGCAACAAGCACCGAACAAAAAGAGCAAGTGTAAATATAGTTAATGAAAAAACTAATGAAAAAAATCAGTATTATAGATCTTTTCAAAGCATCAATCAGTCCTACAGGCGAATTGCGGAAAACTTGACAAAATTGTAATCACTTCCCCTCCACTCGTGGCAGTGTCACCCCTTGCTGGTGCATATATTTCCCCTTGCGATCCCCATACGACACCTCACACAGCGAATCCGCCTTTAAAAACAAAAACTGGCACGCCCCTTCATTCGCATAAATTCTCGCTGGCAGCGGCGTGGTGTTGGAAAATTCCAGCGTCACATGCCCTTCCCATTCGGGTTCCAGCGGCGTAACGTTGACGATGATGCCGCAGCGCGCATAGGTGGATTTACCGACGCAGATCACCAGCACGTCGCGCGGGATGCGGAAATATTCCACCGTGCGGGCGAGGACGAAGCTGTTGGGGGGAATAGTGCAGATATCCGTTTTACGGTCGACGAAGCCGTTGTTGTCGAAGGCTTTCGGGTCGACGATGGCGGAATCGACGTTCGTGAAGATCTTGAATTCGTCGGAAACCCGTGCGTCATATCCGTAGGAGGAAACGCCGTAGGAAATTACCCCTTCGCGCGTCAGCCCGTCCACGAACGGCGCGATCATTCCCTGTTCAAGAGCCTGTTTCCGTATCCAGTGGTCAGGCAGAATGCCCATCAGCAGGAGCCTTCGGTGGTTGCGAACCGCTGCCTCAGCGCCGCTAGCGCAAGGCAGGCTTCCACCGCCCCCGCTCCCTTGTTTTTCTGGTGTTTATCCGCCCGTATCCGGGCCTGCGCCTCGTTTTCCACCGTAAGAATCCCGTTGCCGATGGCCAGACGGTCCATCGTGCCCAGGAGCATCAGACCGCGGGCGCTCTCATTGCAGACGGTATCGTAATGCGATGTCTCCCCACGGATAACGCAGCCGAGCGCGACGTACCCGTCATAGTGGCCCGCTTTCGCCGCTATCGCGATGGCGGGTGGAATCTCCAGCGCCCCAGGCACCGTAACGATCTCATACTGAGCGCCCGATTCCTGCAGCGCTTCTTCCGCCCCTTCCAGCAGCAGGGCGGCGATGTGGGTATAGAAGCCGGCGTTTACGATAAGGATGCTCATAAAGCAACGTTGTAACGTTTCACGAACCTATGTGCAAGGGCACGATTTTACAATTGAAGATAAAAAAAAATGCCTGCGTGTGGCAGGCATCCGGCAGCGGAAACTACCGCTTTAATTTTTCGAGCGTTGCGGAAATTTCTTCCATCAACTCGCCACTACTTTCGGGAAGAAAAGCGCTGTTTTCGAGGAACCTGCCTTGCAGATGATCGAGCGAAGCGATAGCTTCCAATGTTGCACGACGGGCCCGAAGGCGCTCGCGCAAGACATTCAAAGTCGGGCGAACGATAATCGCCGCCGCCAGGATAATGGAAAACGGCAACAGCGCAGCGCTGTTCCAGAGCATCGCGGCCGCGAATGCGCCAAGTGCCGCGGCACCGATAAGCAATGTAGCATTGTCTTGGTGTTGCATGAAAAAATACCACGAAATGAACAAAAAAACGAGAGAGCCGACGGTGTCGACCCTCTCATTCATTTAGACGCCGTCACTTACTGCTTACGCTTGAAAGCCGCGCAAGATGTCGCCGCGTTCGGCAACTCGTAGGGAAACGTGTTGAGACGATCCTCAACATACCCTAAATCTATCGCACCCGTGAAGGGATTGATGAATTTCTGGTATGTCGCATCAAGACCGTCGGGCATGAAAAGCCCATTAGGTTCTGCCTGAGGCAGGACGAGGATTCTACCGTGTGTGGTGTAATCCACGAACTTTTTAGGGTTCGAGATCTGCACCGAAGCAGGTATAGGATAACCCACCGACAAACCCAGACAGTGAAACCTTCCCCTCAGATCCTTGATATAGGAATAAGTGCTGAAACCAGCCTTATCCCTGTACTCATACATCTCTTTAGCCGTCAGAAAATCACGGCCGTTGAGGATGGCAGGATTGCCGAATTTGGCTTGAATCGCCTGGACCTGAACTTCGGTAGCGGCCGCGAACTTGTCATCGCTGTCCGCATAAGCGGGGGCAGGAAACCAAGCCAACAGCGCCAGCAGCAGCATGAACAATAAAGATAAAAAGCGTTTCATTACTTCTTACCTCCTTCATAAACTGCGCTGCAAGGCACTTCCGCACCCGGCAATTCGTAAGGGAAGACATTTACGTTGTCTTCCATGCTACCCATCGTCACCTCTCCATTATTAGGATTGATGACCTTCTGATAGGTTGCGTCGAGTCCGGTAGGCATGAACAAGCCGTTAGGTTCGGCTTGCGGCAATGTCAGCGGACTTCCGGAATACCACTGAACGAATTTTTCAGGGTTACTCATCTGTACGCTGGCGGGCATAGGATAGCCTACCGATTTAGCGACGCATATCATACCGCCCGTTTGCTGGTTAAGCACGTAGCTGTAAGTTGCAAAAGCTGCACGGTCCCGCAGCTCGTACATCTCTTTCGCGGTACGATAGTCCGTACCGTTAATGATGGAAGGAACGCCATGCTTTTCAAGAATGGCAGAGGTGTTCGCCTCTACCGCTTTACGGGCGTTCTGGTCCGAAGTGGGTGTACTGTCACATGATGACAATCCAAACCCGATCACCATCGCTGCCGCACAAAACTCATTGGCAGAGAGACTTAAACCGATTATAACTAAGAGCATATGCACCGCTGCGCAGAGTCTTTATGAACGGCAATGAAGTTCTGGATATTGGAAGAGACGCCATTTACGTGCTGCTGATCATCTCGGCGCCCGTTATGCTGGTCTCCGTGGTGGTGGGTCTGGTAATCGCGCTGTTTCAGGCACTCACCCAGATTCAGGAAGCGACGCTGACCTTCGTTCCGAAAATCGTCGCCATTTTCCTGGTGCTGATGCTTACCCTGCCGTTCATGGGTGCGAAGCTCAATGATCTCTATATTGACCTGATGAACCGTGTGGCCCCGCAGGAAACCACCGCGGACGAAAGCGACGGTTTATGAAATTCAACGTACTCGAAGGCTATCTCACCGAGCAGATTTTCGCGGTGCTGATCGTATTCACCCGCCTGGGCACGGCGATGATGACGATGCCGGGGTTCGGTGAAAGCTACGTTCCTTCCCGGATACGGCTCAGCCTGGCGATCGTCCTGTCGTTGGCGCTGGCGCCTTTTCTGGAATCGTACCTTCCACCCGTCCCGAAAGATCCCGGACGGCTGGTGGCGCTGCTGCTCGGTGAAATATTCGTCGGACTGCTGATCGGCACCGTAGCCAGATTCCTGATTGCTGCGATGCATGTGGCGGGGATGATCATCTCGTACCAGTCCAGCCTTTCCATCGCCACCCAGTTCGACCCCACGCAGGCGGCGCAGGGAACGGTGCTCGGCAATTTCCTCAGCGTCTCCGCGCTTACGTTTCTCTTCACGCTGGATCTGCATCACGTCATGCTACGCGGGGTGACCGACAGCTATTCCCTGATCGTTCCCGGCAACTTCCCCCCGATGAACGATCTGGCAGACTATTTCGGGCAGTTGATGAGCCATGTGTTTGAAGTGGGCGTTCAACTTTCCGCCCCCAGTATCGTGATCGGGCTCATGATAAATTTCACCGCCGGTATTCTGGCGCGCCTGATGCCGACCATGCAGGTGTTTTTCATCCTGCAGCCGCTGCAGCTTATCGTCAGCATTTTCGTACTGATGATTGTGTTCCAGATGATGATGAATGAGTTCGCGCAGTTTTTCAGTGTGACATTCAGCGATTTTCTGGAAGGGTTGTGATACCAACCTAATTTGTTTTCGCTGTAACTGCTGGAATTAATGTAGGTCCAACAATACTGTTGGAAGTCGAACCGTTACCAAACTGCCCGTTATCATTTATTCCCCAGCAATATAAATTTCCATTACTACGGATGGCACAGGAATGGTTGCGTTGATCGGGAGCGATAAATTTCCAGTCTGTAATTCCTCCGCTTACCAGTTGAGGAGAAAATTGATCGACGGTCGGAGAGGTAGCGAGCCCTAAGGAGCCGAATTGATCTGACCCCCAGCAATAAGCTATTCCGGTACCCCGAAGACCACATGCGATGTTATACCCTTGAACAATGCTGGTCCAGTCGGTGTAACCACCTGCCACCTCTACAGGAACCAGTGAATTACCTGCAGAACCTTTGCCTAGCTGGCCATATCCGTTATCTCCCCAACAATACGCTCTCCCACTTGTACGAACCCCGCAAGCTCCGGTGCTGCCATCGGTACGGACCTGCATCCAGTCGCTGGTGCCTCCACTAATAGGGGTCGGAGTATTACGATTAATTGCAGTTCCATCACCTATTTGCCCAAGTGAATTATCTCCCCAGCAATAGGCTTGTTTGTTGCTCCGTATTCCGCATACCGTGGCATCTCCGACGGAAAGCTGCGCCCAATCCGTATAAGCGGCTATGCCGCCTGTACCTAAGACAGGGGTTGGTATGTTGAACGAGCCGCCGGTGGTAGCGTTACCTGCTTGACCCACGTCGTTTTTCCCCCAGCAATACATTTTTCCGGCGGTCGTAATGCCGCAGGTATGTGTTTCATTAGGCTCAATATCTTTCCAGCTATACCCTCCGGTCACCAAAACCGGAGTATCCACGTCTCCACTATATGTACCGTTACCTAACTGACCGTCGCTGTTACCCCCCCAACAATAAGCACTTTGGTTGGAACGTATTCCGCAACCTCCATACCAATCTCCTTTCACTCTTATCCAATCACTAAAATGATTCGCTTCTTCTGTAAAACTTGTAGTGTCACCTACGCTACCATTGCCTAAGTGCTTATTGGCATTGTCACCTGAACATTTAATTTTTGAATCACTCGTAAGCAGACACGTTACGTTCCACGCCACAAACAAGGAATCAACTATAACTGATGGGCTAGGCTGTGGGACAATACCGAAATTCACCTTCGTTTTCCATCGCATACGATCATAGAAATACTCCGCCGTCGTGGTGGAATCGGCGATATCGGTATCGACGAAAATACTGTTCTTCGTCGCCGGAATGGTGAAGTCGCAGTTCTGCACGTCCCGCTGCGTATTCGTCGCCGCGCAGGAAACCGGCAGCGTCCCAGCCTTGTTGTACGCGCCCATCTTATCCTTACCGAGCGACAGAAGCACATACACCACCGGGTTCTGCAGGTCAGCCGCCACCGCGTTCGGGTTGATCGTGTTGCCTCCCTTGTCACGGATCTTGATCATCGTCGCCAGTGAATTGGCTACCTCTCCCGTAAACGTCTTGCTGGAATCGGCGAAATTCTTCTGTACCCCGTACACCAGCCGGCTGTTCCACCGGTCAACCATCGCGCTGTCCGGCAGTCCCAGCGAACGTACCGGCAACGTGCCGACCCATTGTTCGTCCGGCGTCCCGTCATTCAGTTCGACGATCCCGCCCAAAGCGGGCGTCGCGTTGCTGCAGTTATCCTCTACTCCGAAATTCGCGGTGTTCGGCGCTTGCGTCGGGCTTGCCGGACACGGAACTCGCTTGTTCTGGTTATAAAAAAGCTGAATGGCTTTCTCTATTGTATCCAGCGATGTATCCGTAGTGACGATGTTGCTCTTCTCCACCGAAATGTTGCCCACCGACAGCGCCGTCCCCATCAGTATCCCGATCAGGGCAACCACTACCGATAGCTCGATCAGCGTGTAGCCGTTACGATATGGTGTCAGTTCCATCACATTCATCCCGCTCGATATATTATTTAGTATTTCAGACTTGATTTAATAAGGTAGTAAGGTTTCCACACGATCAGATCATCATAAAAAGTGGCGTTGGCGAGCACTTTGTCCTGTATGACCGTATCGATGAACGTGGCATCGTTGTTACAATTTTCCGTATCGCCGAATCCTGCAGTACAGGCGTTCGTACTTCCTCCTGACGAAACGGTCGCTCCCTTGTTATCGTTGCCGTGGCTCACGATCACATAAGCGACAAGATTTCCGGCCAGTGTAGAAGAGATCACGGAATTTCCTGCGCTGTCAGTTACGTTGATGCCTCCTGAAGCGGGTTTTACATATGCATCGAACGTGGTCTTGTTGACAGCCAGATCTTTTACTACCGCATAGGTGAGGCGCATGTTCCAGGCATCCATCATTACTTTATCCGGTAAATTCAACGTGCGGGTGGGAATGACTCCGATACGCACGTCGTCCGCGGTTCCGGCGATCGTGCTGATATCGGTCGTCCCTGCGGGAGCCGCCGCGGTGCAGTCCGTCGCGACTCCGTAACCGGCGCTTCCTATGGCGGCCGTGCGTGACGCCGGGCATGGCAGATACCCCGAAATCATCACCTGTCTCTGTAACGCCGCCTCGATCGTGGCCATGGTATCGGCAGTCTGCTGGTAGGTATTCGTATTGAACTGCTGAGTGGCGAGCGCAATCACGCTTCCTAGGATAAGCGCGACTACCGCAAGCACTACGCTCATTTCCAGCAACGTAAATGCGGTGATGCTAGAGTAAGGGCCGGGTTTATACATAAAAGCAAAAAACCTTTTTCTTAATGATTATACGTAGCAGCCGTTAAAATTGACTTAATAAACAAAGTATTCAAAATTTGATTTAATAATTCAAAAACCTACCTGTTCAGCCCGTCAACCTAAACGAATACTATTATATTGTAATATTGAGATAATAGAAAACCCCCGCAGATAATTCTGCGGGGGTTGAAGATATTATGCTATTTTTAACTATTATTGAATGAATGTATTAATAATTTCGCCGTGTTGTGAGTGATCCAGCCCTTTATCTTCATCCTGAGGGGATACACGTACAGGAATGACGAGATTGACCAGCTTGATGATAACATAGGTGGCGATGATGCTGTAAGCCGCAATGACCACTCCGCCGATGATGTTGGTCACGAAAGGCGCGCTATTTCCGTTGAGCAATCCGTTAGGTGCGGAAGGATTAACGGCAGAGCTCGCCATCAGGCCGGTCATCACCGCACCGATCGTTCCACCGACACCGTGACATGCGAACACGTCCAGCGTATCGTCGATGCTGAACTTGCTTTTGATCAGGCGCGAAATCATATTGCAGAGCAACCCGGTCACCACGCCGATGATCAGCGCGGAACCGGCGGTCACATAGCCGGAAGCGGGTGTAATGGCAACAAGCCCGGCCACGATACCGATACAGCCGCCGACCACAGTAGGCTTTCCGTCCTTGAGGGTGTCATAGAACGTCCAGGCGAGCATCGCCGTGGCCGCCGCGAAGAACGTATTGATGAACGCCTGCGCAGCGAGACCGCCGGAAGTGAGGGCCGAGCCTGCATTGAAACCGAACCAGCCGAACCAGAGGATCGCGGTGCCGAGCACGATCAGCGCCACGTTGTGCGGCTGCATATGCTGTCCGAAATCTCTTCTCTTGCCGAAAACGATCGCGGCGACGAGCGCGGAATAGCCTGAGCTCATATGCACGACGAAACCGCCTGCGAAATCCAGCGCGCCTCTTTTAGCCAGCCAGCCGGTAGGCGCCCAGACCCAATGCGCTACCGGGGAGTACACCAGCAGGCTCCACAAAGTGAGAATCAGAAGCCAGGCGATGAAATTCACGCGTTCCGCGAAAGCGCCTGTAATCAGCGCGGGAGTGATGATGGCGAACATCATCTGGAAAGCCATAAACAGCATGTGAGGAATAGTCGCCTTGTCATCCACCGGTGCCTGCCCGACTCCGTGAAGCATGACGTAGGAAAGATCACCGATAAAGGCGTTCCCGCTGCTGAATGCCAGACTGTACCCGATGATAGCCCACAGCACGCCGGTCACCGCCATGACGATGACGTTCTGATACAGCGTGGAAGCGGCATTCTTGCTGCGCACCATCCCGGCATAAAAAAACGCCAGGCCCGGCGTCATGAACAGTACCAGTGCGGTGGAAGTCAGCATCCATGCCGTATCTCCCGTATCCAGCGCGGCATGAGCCGGCATGGGCAGTAACAATGCCGCAAGCAACAGCGACAGGTGTTTTTTTCGCATCTTCATAGAAAAAAGCTCCTTAAATAAACGGTGGAAAAAGAATTAGTGTGACACGCACTAGAACAAAAAAAATGGGCCGCGTCTTGGCAGACTTGCGGGGACAGCGTGATTTCATTGCATAAAATTCATTTTTCGCACACCCTGTTGCATCGCAACAACCTTATTTGCCATGCGTGCTGCTGGAAATGCGTGAGAAAAAGAAAAAAGCTGAATGGGATGATATTCTCACTTCCGGCACCATCTAATCGGATTAGTTTTCCAGCAGTGGAGGCCGGACTTGAAAAAGGAATGGCTTTTGCAACATCTCAACGCATCTTGACAGGAAATACGTACCCATGTCCTCTGTTGCCATTCATTTTTCTCCCCCGCTTCCGTCTTTTAAAGCTCCTTGCGCTCCCGCCCGTAACCGTTACGACCCTAGTCTGGCGGAACCTCATAACCCTGTGGAAAGCGAAGAGGGAATATGGCGTTCCGTCATCGTTCAGGCGCTGATGGACGCTTCCTCTAACAGCCGGAAGAAGGAAAACCTGCAATGGAAAGAGGAAGCGCTGATCTGGCTGCGCGGCACCAGCCGCGATTTTCTGATCGTCTGCCAGTATGCCGGGTTTGAACCGGAATTCGTGCGTGACATGGCAAAGCGGGCGCTGGAGCGGGAATGCCTATGGCGGGCCGCTCCGGGCACCGGCCACAAATCGTTCAAGAACCGGGAGCGCGGCATCGTCAACCGCCATTATACCCAGAGCCGTTAACGGTAATTTAAGCGAAATTCGTTTAAAGCATGAAGGAACGGTTGAAGAAGGATCATGCAATATGGGTATTTTCGTTTTTGATGACATAAAGACCGCGAAGGTCGCGTTCAACCCGAACACCGATATTTTATCCTTAAGCGGTCGCGCTTCGGATTACGTGATAAACCCGGATGCGAGCGGCAACGTCACCCTGATGCGGGCGGACAAGACCATCACGCTGACCGGCGCGCCGGAAGCCGCGCTCAGCAGCGCCAACTTCCTGGTGATCGGGTCGGACGATAAAATTCTGATCGGGGATGACCGCGTGAATGCGGCGGATGATGCGCTTGGACAGAATTATGGCGGGCCGCTCGATCTTGTCAGCGCCAACAACAATTCACTCAACGGCAACAACCTGATTTATGGCATGGGCGGTGGGGATACCATCACGACCGGCAACGGCGATAACCTGATTTTCGGCGGGCACGGTATCAATGACACCACCGACAGTTCCGACACCATCATCATCAACGGAGCGGGGGCGACCAGCGGTTCCAACCGGATTTTCGCTAATGCGGGGGACGATACGATCTTATTCGTCAAGTCCACCGGCCTGAACCATTCCACCACCGTCTGGGCGGGTCTCGGCAATGATGACGTGTTGATCGGCGCCGCACAGGGAACGGTGCATTTGTTCGGCAACGGCGGCAACGATACGCTGAACGCCAGCGGCTCGACAGGGGACGTCACCATTTTCGGCGGCAACGGAATAAATGATTCTACCGACGGAGCGGATACCCTGATCACCGGCCTTGGCAACGCGAAAGCATACGGTAACGCGGGTGCCGACGTGATCAATTTCGATGATTTCGCGAAAGTGGCGACCCAAATGATTTATGCCGGTCTTGGTAACGACACCGTGCAGGGTGACGCTGACGGCGAAGGCTCACGGGGCATATTGCAGGTATTCGGCAACGGCGGCAATGACGTCATCGACGTTTCCTCGCATCACGGCATCGTGACAGTTTTCGGGGGAAACGGGTTCGACGACTCGTCGGACGGGGCGGACAGCATTACGGCCAGCGCCCTGGAATCCACCAGCCAGACCGTGATTTATGGCAACGGCGGTAACGATACCATTACCTTGACGACCGGCGTGGTGGACGGTGCGGGCGTCGCGATTTACGGCGGGTTAGGCACGGACCTCGTCAACATCGCGGGACCGCGCGGCGCCGCCTCTTCCCTTACCATTTACGGAAACGCGGGTAACGATACGTTCAACATCAACGACAGCGCCCTTACCGCGCACGCTACGATCGGATTCGGCGGGTTTGAAAAATCGGATCAGGTCAATATCACGCTGAACGGCGGCAGCGCCACGGATATTGTCGCCTCCGGCGGCGGGGTATCGCTGGTGCTGGACAATGCGGTGGCGAACGGGAAATACGTATTCATCGGCTATAACGGCAGCATTACGGACAAAAACTTCGTCATCGGCGACGGATCGGTATTACAGATCAATACGGGCGATAAAGCAACGTTGACCGGCAACACGCACGGTGACCAGTTGATCGCGGGCACGCATGGCGATACGCTCAGCGGCGCGGGCGGAAACGATATCCTGCGCGGCGGTGAAAGCGGCGACTCGATTTCCGGCGGTGACGGCGTCGATACGATTTACGGCAATGAAGGCAACGATACCATCACGGCGGGCGACGGCGGAGCGCTCGGCGGGACGGCCGACAGTTATGTTGACGGTGGCAACGGGGCGGACAGCATCACCGGCGGAATGTTCGAGGATGTCCTTGTCGGTGGCACTGGCCATGACACGCTGATCGGCGGCATGGGGGCCGATACGCTGACCGGCGGCATTGGCAACGATACCTTCACTTATGCGGTAGCGGAGTTCTCTTTGGTTGAAACGGACGTCGATTTAGTGACGGACGCGTTCGATTTCGGCATCGACCGTTTCAGTTTTTCCGATCTCGATCGCTCGACGTTGCGCGGTACCGGCGCGAATTTCGCTTCCGGCGACGCAAGCGCACCGCAGACGCTCGGCGTCAACGTGGGAATGTACGTCGCAGGCAACGTCGTCACCGACTTCTCCAAAACCTCCGTGTTCGCCGCGTTCTCAGGAATCGCCGATGATCTGGCGACGGGCGATAAATTTTATGCGCTGATCAGCAACGGCGTGGACGCACGTCTGGTACGCATTACGGAAGTAGCTCACCCCGGCAGCTTAAGCGCGGCGGACGATACGCTGGAATATGTCGCCCGACTGAACGGCGTGACCGACGTGGATCTGCAACATCTGAGCGCCGGTAATTTTCCCAATTTTCTTTAGGGAAGGTTTGCTGTCTGTCATTCTGAACGGAGCGAAGGATCTTATGCCACATAACGAGATCCTTCGCTCCGTTCAGGATGACAAAGGGCGTATAGAATCCAGAAATCCCTGAAGGATGTAGGCCGCCGCCAGTTTATCCACATGCTCGGCCCTCTTCGCGCGGGACAGGTCCGCGGCGAGCATGATCCGTTCGACGGCGGCGGAAGAAAGCCGCTCATCCCAGAAAAAGACGCCGAGCCCCGTATCCTGCGTGACGTTTCGGGCGAAGGCGCGTACCGACTGGCAGCGCGGTCCTTCGGAGCCATCCATGTTGATAGGCAACCCCACCACACAGTGCGTAATTCCATACTCGCTTATGGTCGCTTTCAACGCTTCGACATCATGGCTCCATTTAATGCGCCGGATGGTCGTAAGCGGCGACGCCGTCATCCCCAGCCCGTCGGAGATCGCGAGGCCGATCGTTTTTGTTCCCACATCACAGCCCAGATAGATAGCCATGCGTCCTTTCCATGCATTTTCTCATTTTTTAACCTGATATGTCATGATTCTGTCATCATCTCCAGCTAATCTTGACGGGACAGCACAAGTTAAACAAAGGGGTTAAATCCGTATGCCTGAAGCTCAGCCAATAACAGAACCATCATCTCCGATGTTGCACGCCGCCGAAAAAATGTATGATGCGGCAGATAAGATAATGGATAAGGCGGAAGTGGAAAAACTGAATAAAATGGCAGATGCCAACTCGCCGGATGGTGTACCCGCGGGATTGGCCGCGCATCCCAGCACGGCGGAAGTTGAACAACAGCGCGCGAATCTGGAGCAGTTATACAAGGAGCGTGAGCATACCGCTCTTTTGATGCAGGCCCATCCCAAGCCCAGTATTGTAGCGCCTATCGTGCAGGGAACCATTGCATCGGGTGTGGTTCTAACGGCTGCCAACGAATTCGGCAACAAGAACAAGCTGCTGGATAAGATGATCAAGACGGCAGGCGAATCCATCAAGGAGACTGCCGGAAGGGACGCGAATGGAAACATAGCTGCGGATGCAGTTGCCAAAGTCACTGAAGCAGTCAAGCATCTTCTTCCGGAAAAGGTTTCCGACGAAGTGCTGCATAAAATCACCGAGTTCGCGGTCGATATCAAAGCGATGCCTTCCGGCCTCAAGGAAAAACTTGGAAACATCCTGACCGCGCATAACGTGCAGGGAATTGACATTGATAAACTGGCTAAAAGTACCCAGGCATATGTTGAAAAGACCGCAGGGAAACCCAAGCTTGATCTCTCGAAATCGAAGGATCTTGCGAAAGCGCTTGGGGTCGATGTCGATGTGGTGAATAAAATAGCCCCGGATGCCAGAGAAGCTATCGTAAAAGAAATCAGCAACGCCACCGGCTGGCTGCACGATGCGCAAAACGGGCTGGCGAATTCAGAATCGCAAGTGATTCATGCAGTGCAGGAAAAGGTTACCAGCGGCAAGGTCGGTAACGTCATGCATACGATCGCTGAAACGGTTGAGAAAGGCCCTTTACCTAAAAGCGCCAATATAACGCTTGCCGTGCTGGCAACCGTGGGCGCGGCGATCGGCATTCATCATTTGCTTTCCTCCGGCGAACGAAAGGAACACGAAAAGAGCGAAAAGAAAATGTCGTTCCTAGCCAAGGAAATTGAAAAAACCCGCAAAGGGATCGAATCGACGGCTGCGGGAGTCGGGGTCTAGCACCCTCTACTGTTCCTCCACTACCTGAAAACGGGGAAAAATACCCTCCGGTTCCGGTAGTACGGCACCTGTTACCAGCGCATAATCGGAACTGATGCAATCGTTTTCGCGGGCATTCTCAGGAATGGAAAGCTGAAAAAGCATTTTATCGGCAGCCGTAGGCATAAAAGGCTGCAGACACAGCGCGATGCAGCGAATGCCTTCCAACAGCGTGTAAAGCACCGCTTCCATACGCGGCGCGTCGGTTTTCTTCAATGCCCAGGGAGCTTGTGCGTCGATATATTCATTGAGACTGCGGCCCACTTCCACCACAGCGTCCAGCGCAGCATGAAATTTCATGTCGGCCAGAGTGGTGCGCACGGCCTGCTGCAATCCATAGGCGCTTTTCAGCAGCGTGTGATCGGCTTCCGTCATCGCATCACGGTTCGGTACCCTTCCGTCGCATTGCTTCTGCACCATGGCCAGGCTTCGCTGGGCCAGATTTCCGATCGTATTTGCCAGCTCGCTGTTGATCCGCTGCACCATGGCGAGCCGTGAAAAGTTCCCGTCCGAACCGAACGGCACTTCGCGGAGCAGGAAATATCGCGTCTGATCAAGGCCATAGGTTTCTATCAACTGTTCCGGTTTGATGACGTTGCCGAGCGACTTGGAAATTTTCTGTCCCTCATTCGTCCACCAGCCGTGCGCGAATACCTGCGTAGGCAGCGGCACTCCCGCACTCATCAGGAACGCGGGCCAGTAGACGGCATGGAAACGCAGAATGTCTTTTCCCACCACATGCATCACTTCACCGTCCCGCCAGAATGACTGATATAGGGCGCTGTCCAACTCCGGATAATCGATCGCGGTGAGGTAATTGACCAGCGCGTCCAGCCAGACATACATCACATGCGCTTCGGCACCCGGAACCTTGATTCCCCACTTGAAAGAGGTACGGGAAATGGAGAGATCACGAAGACCGCTACGCACGAAACTGATCACTTCGTTGCGGCGGCTCTCAGGCGCGATAAATTCGGGATGCGCTTCGTAATGCGAGAGCAACGGTTCCGCCCACTCGGACAGGCGAAAGAAATAACTCGGTTCCTCAACCCATTCCACCGGCGCACCGGTCGGAGCCAGCCCGCCCACCAGTTCTTCCTCACCGTAGAACGCTTCGTCGCGTACCGAGTACCATCCTGCATAGCTGCCGAGATAGATATCCCCCTTTTTCATCAACGCATCCCACATCGCCTGCGCCGCACGGATATGGCGCGGTTCCGTGGTGCGGATGAAATCGTCGTTGGAAAGCTGTAATTCGGACGCCAGCTCATGGAACGATTCCGACACCATATCCACGAATTCCTGTGGCGTCAGTCCAGCGGTGGCGGCGGATTTCTCCACTTTCTGACCGTGCTCGTCCGTTCCCGTCAAAAATCGCACGTCCCTGCCCTCTAAGCGCTTGTAACGGGCCAGAACGTCGCAGGCGATCGAGGTATAAGCGTGGCCGATATGCGGCTTGTCATTGACGTAGTAAATGGGAGTGGTGATGTAGAAGGGGCGCTTGGTCATGAACGCAACCTTAGTAGGCTTTTCATGCCGTTGCAACCATTTGACCCAGCAACTGCATAAGGGTGTAGCGCTTATCGAGATAAAGCGTTTCCGAATCGCGGTAAACCGCACGCTGCCGGTCCCATACGGACAAACAGTGTGACAGCGAAAAGCGTCGCGAAAGATATTCAGCCGCCTGTTTTACCTCTGGAATAAGAATAGAATTTTCCGTTCCCTGATGACATTGAACGACGGCAAGCAAAAACATATCCAGCAACGCCTGCCAATGAGATAAGGTAAACGCTGCGTCTTTCATCGCCGCTTCCCCTAATTCCGCCAGCAGATATGGCTGCGCTTCCGGCTTTGCGCCAAGGAATTCGGTCAGGTAGCGCACATGATGCAGCCAGCCGGTGCGCATCCATTCATGGGCAAGGCCGGGGGAGCCCCCTGTAACCCTGTTCAAGAAACGCAACTGCTCCGGCTGCATTTCCGACTCTCCCACGATGCGTTCAAAGATGGAAAAGGCAGGAACGGCAAACGAGTGTTCACGGCAGCGGGAAGGGATGGTCGGCAGCAGTGCGTCCGGCTTATGGGAGATCAGGATAAACAGGCTTTGTGGGGGTGGCTCTTCCAGCCATTTCAGCAATGCGTTGGATGCATGAATGCCGAGCGCGTCGACGGAATCGATCAGGACGATTTTCCAGCCGCCTTCACCGGCGGTCCTGGAAAGGAACGTACCGATGGCGCGCACCTGCCCGATTAGAATTTCCCGTTTGAATACCTGTTTTTTCTGGTCATATTCCGGATGCACCCGCATGAAATCAGGATGGGACCCTTGTGAAATGCGTCCTAAAGTGCTTGAGTCTTTCTGATATTTCAACGTGGCGGTTGAAGGGGGAGATACTTGCGTTCCTGCGAATAAATCCACTTCCCTGTCATCATCATGTTGCGGCGGGGCAAGCAGACTGACCGCCAGACGAAACGCCATGGACGCTTTGCCGATTCCTTGAATGCCCGTAAATAAATAAGCGGAAGGAAGGCGGCGGGAAAGTATCGCCTCCGCAAGCTGGGCTTCGATTGCCTCATGTCCATGGATGACGGGAGGAAAAACCGAAAGATCGCTTTTTGCGTTCACCGCCACTTATGCCACCGGGAGACAATCTGCTCATGCAGGACACTCATTTCCAGCGAAGCGTCCAGGACGATGATCCGGCCCGGCTCGCTGCGCGATAATGTAAGGAACCCCTCACGCAAATGCGTATGGAATTCGAGGCCCAGTTCTTCGAACCGCGTTTCCTTACCGTGGCGTTCAGAGGCACGTTTCAGTCCTTGCGCAGGTTCAATATCCAATAAAAACGTAAAATCAGGGACGAACGTCGATAAGGTGAGGCGGTGCAATTGATCGTAAAACGAAACTCCCAGCCCTCTTGCAAACCCCTGATAAGCGCGTGAAGAGTCATGAAACCGGTCACAAATAACGGTAATGCCCTGCCGCAACGCGGGTAGAATGACTCGGTTCACGTGTTCGATCCGTGCCGCCAGAAATAATAATATTTCGCTTTCAGGAAGCCAGGAAATTTCACCCGCTTCCACCACCAGACTACGAAGCTTTTCCGCTACCGGCGTCCCGCCCGGTTCTCGTGTGGTGATATGAGGAATGTTTTCCGAACTTAAATATTCGCTCAACAACTGCACTTGGGTCGTCTTACCACTGCCCTCCCCTCCTTCAAACGTGATGAACAGCCCACGTCGCTTGTCGGTCATCAGATTCAGGCGCCCGCAATGAGGGTATGAAGATTGGTCATCAAACGTTTGACGAAACCGGCGGCCGGCACATCGGCGGCAGCGAACACATCAATGGTCTGCGGTGAAAACGCGGGATGGGTAATCTTCAATACTCCCACCTTCTGTCCTTTTTTGATGGGGGCTTTCAAGCCCGTACTATATGTGACAGAAGCGGCGAGACCCTCTTTCTGAACGGTGGGAAGCGTTATTACCGACCCGTCTTCGGCAGTTACGGGCACCGTGTCAACCGCGCCATACCATACCGGCAGGGAGGCCAGCACCTTTCCTTCTTTGCCAGGCTTGACATTCCGGGATTCGGCGAAGGCATAGTTATAGAGCTTTTCCGCTTCCTGGGCACGCTCCTTCTCACTGGCGAGACCTGCCACCACGACTTCTATACGTCGCCCCTCTTTCATACCCGAAATGGTGATGCCATATCCCGCATCATCGGTATGGCCCGTTTTCAGGCCGTCCACCCCAAGATTTTTGGAAAGCAGCAGGTTACGGTTATACTGGTGGATACCGTTATAAGTAAATTCAGGTACGGCATAAATCTTATAATATTCGGGATATTCCGTGATGGTATTGCGTGCCAGCAGCGCCAGGTCATATACCGTCGTGACGTGTTCCTCGTCCGGCCATCCGGTGGCGTTCTTGAAATTGGTGTCCTTCATCCCGATTTCATGCGCTTCCTGGGTCATACGCTCGGCGAAACGTTCCTCACTGCCTGCGAATCCTTCCGCGAACGTGATGCAGGCATCGTTCCCGGACTGGATCACGATCCCGTGCATCAGTTCGTCCACGGTGACGGAAGCGCCGAGCGGCACGAACATTTTCGATCCCTGTTTGCTCCAGGCGTTCTCACTGACCGTGTAGGTATCCGTCGGCTTGATCTGGCCGGCTTTCAGCGCTTCGAACATCAGATGCGCCGTCATCATCTTGGTCATGGAGGCGGGAAACATCTTTTCATGGGCGGCTTTATCGAAGATCACCACGCCCGTTTCATGGTCCATCGCCACCGCGTGCACCGCTTTCGTTTCAAACGCGGTGGCGCTATTGCACCATGACACTATCATTACGGCCGCAACGTATTTCAGGACATTCATCTGTTGATTCGCGTATTTCATCATTCCACCATAATCCGGGCATCCTTATAGCCCATATCTTTCGTCTGACGCAAGATACTCATTGCCTGATGATATCCGTTTACCGGGCCGAGGATGACACGATACACCGTACCGGAATCACTAGAGATCGGCATGATACGCGCTTTACCGATCGCACCGAGTTCTTCCACATGTTTCTTTGCGTTGACCAAATTGCTGAATGCAGCCGTTTGCACCTTGAATTGCTGGGAATCCGACATGATGGTCGGAGTGGCACCGAACGCCGGATGCTCGGAATCAGTCACGAACGAAGCGAGTGCGAGAGGGGCTGAAGGTTTGCCCGGATGAAAGGAAATATGTACCACGTTTTCATGTTCCGCCAGATCGGCCGCCGCCACTTTGGTCGCAGGTAAATCAGTTGTAGCGGCCGGTTTTTCCTTTTGCGCCGCCGCTTGGGACGGAGCGACCTTCAAAGCACTGGATTTCTTCGTATCGAGTGAAGCAGTCTGGATAGCGTGCGCTTGCACTTTCTGCGATGTGACGGGCGGCAATTCCTCAGCTTTTATCATTTCCGGCTTATAGGAGGAATCTGCCAGTCGCAGGGCAGGTTTCACGTCCGGACGCTCCGCGCTTCTTTTGCTCTCCGCCTGTGCCAGCTGTTTTCCGGCATTTTTTGTCTCATGCGGCACGCCATGCTTTTCCAGGCGGCTCGATGCTACATTCGCGAGTTTGAGATCGGCTTTTTCAGCGTCACTCGCATCCGCCATCATGTAGTCGGGAATATCAAGTCCGAGACCCGCGACATATTGCCGGGTTTCCGCGGGCAGATACTCCACTTTCACTTTTGCCGTGCCGTGGCGGATCATATCCAAGCTGGAGGCCGCTTCCTTGGAAAGATCGATGATACGGTTGCTCGCGAAAGGTCCGCGGTCATTGATACGCACGATGATCGACGCCCCGGTGTCCATTCGCGTGACGCGCACCATGGAGGGAAGCGGCAGGGTGCGGTGCGCCGCCGTCATCTCATGCTGGTCGTATTGTTCACCGCTGGCCGTCTCACGTCCGTGAAACGTCGGGCCGTACCATGAGGCGATGCCGGTTTCGCTGTAATGCGGCTCGGCACGCGGATAATACGTCGTTCCATTGACCGTGTACGCCTTGCCCAGTTTCACCGCCGTAGGATTTTCCGTGCCTCCGAAAGGAGAATAGCCGCCGGAATAATCTCCACTGTGATGGCTGTTATTGCCGGAACTGCACGCCACCAGCCCGAGCAGTACGCAACCCATCAGTGCGTGGGGTTTGCAGGCAAGTCTGGCCGTGCGAAGCGCCGTCCTACGCTTAAAGGAAAGTCGTTGTTTCTGCGCCGTTTTCTTTGCTGCTTTCGCCATGATGTTCAAGCTCCTTTAACATTTCCTTTTGCGATCTCATCCGCCAGCAATCCGACGGCGGTACCGAAAAGTCGTGAAAAATTCCATTTCAGGAAAATATGATAATTGGGATAGATCAGGTACGCCCCTTCCGATGGCTTCCCGGGTAGCATGAATGCGGCCTGTGGGCTGGTTCCATCGGGTAATGAGGTACCATCTGCAAAACGGATGCCACGGTCTCTCCAATGGGTGATCGGAAAAAACCCGTTGATATTTTCCTGGGCTACGTCAAATCCTTGGGGGAGCGTCACCTCCTTTCCCCATCCTTCATGCTGCTGCCAGCCGCTCTGATTGAGATAATTGGCGATCGAGGCGAACACGTCGGGCAGCGACGTCCAGATATTCTTATGGCCGTCTCCGTCATAATCGACGGCGAAATGCAGGTAGCTGGAAGGCATGAACTGGCATTGCCCCATCGCTCCGGCCCATGAGCCTTTCATCTGGTCGAAACTGATGTTGCCTTCCTGAATGATTTTCAGGGAGGTGATGAATTCACGTGTGAACAGCGCTTCCCTCCGTCCTTCATAAGCAAGGGAAGCCAGAGCACGGGGGACGTTCTCACCACCGGAAAAACTGCCGTAGTTGGTCTCGATGCCCCATAAAGCGAGAATGTAGGGGGCAGGCACGCCATAGGTTTTCGCTACCTGTTCCAGCAGGATGCGATGCTTGGCATACATCTCCCTGCCCTTCTGCACACGCGCGGCAGAGACGATGTTCTGACGGTATTTGGTGAATCGCAGCGTATCTTCCGGCTGCTGCTTGTCTTTGGCGAGCACGCGGTGATTGATGGTAAAACCGTCGAACACCTGATCAAGCAGGTCGTCGGAAATACCCTCGGCGCGGGCTTTTTCCCGCAGGCCTCGCACGAACGTATCCATAGGTTTTGCATGGGCGGAAGCTGCACTCATCATAAAGAAAATCGCAACCCAGACCGTTAAGACCAGTGTTTTCATGGGTATCTTTGTAGCAAAAAGAATTCATTTCTCAAGCATTCATTCACCCGCTACGTTAAGGACATATGGGGAACGATTCAAAAATCATAGCATGTAACCGTCAGGATGTCGGAGAAGAATTATCAAAAATCTTTTTAGACCAGACGCTTTTAGTGGTAAGTGATCACAATACCGCCAACGCCTATGGCTTTTCGGATACACCGCCTTTCGCCTGCAATGCGCATCACTGTTATGCCGCATCTCCGCAGGCGGATATGGAGACCGCCCTGCAACTGCTGGAGAAAGCACGGGATTTTCAAGCCGTACTGGCTGTGGGAAGCGGCACGATCAACGATCTCTGCAAATATGCCGCGTGCCGGGCAGGAATTCCCTATGCGGTCCTGGCATCGGCTCCTTCGATGAACGGGTATGTTTCGGGTAATGCGTCCTTGACGTACGAAGGGTATAAACAGTCTTTCCATGCCGCTCCGCCCGTCGCCCTGCTGTATGACCCGCAAGTGCTCTCGGACGCTCCTGCCCGTCTGATTGCCAGTGGTGTGGGAGATACGTTATGTCTCACCACCGTGATCAACGATGCCTGGCTGAGCCATGCCGTGCGACATACGGCTTTTGATACGGATATGTTTGAACCTCTCAACCACCGGCAGAGTGTACTGTTAAAATCTTTCGAAGCTCGGACTACCTCGGGACGCATCGTACCTTTGATGGAAGCGTTGATCGCAGGCGGACAGGCGATGCGGCAGGCCGGAAGCAGTCACCCTGCCTCGCAAGGAGAACATATGATCGCGCATGTGCTGGAGATATTGAACCCGATGCTGTCCAAACGCCGTTTCCACGGCGAAATCATCGCGGTGACGACTCTTACCATGCTGAGTCTTCAGGAAGAACTGCGAAAAAATGAAACAGGATTTTTTCATTTTGCGCCCTTTCCTTATGAACAGATCGAAGAATCATGTGGAACGGCGATTACGGAGCGCTGGCAGAAGGAATATACTGAAAAATGCATCCGTCCTGTCGATACGCTGAAAATTTCCGATATACCGCCATACGGATCTTTAAAGGGGTTAAATGCGAATACATTGAAAACCATCCTGAAAAAAGCGGGATGCCCAACCTCATCCGAAGAGTTGGGCATAGATGGAAATATCTACAGAAAAGCGGTCGCATTAGCCTCTTTCAGCCGCGACCGCTTGACATGGCTGGATATCGCGGCTTCGAACGCTGCGCTACGTGGGTGAACCGGCCAGTTGAGGTGTTTGCGCGGCCTGACGGGCAGCCAGAACTCTTTCTACCGCGCCGCCCTGGACAGGAGCTCCGCTCCTTCCCGCTTCGATCTCCGCCAGCGGAGCGGAATTCTTATAACTCATGCCCGCGTCGGCCGAGCGTGCCCGGGCCTGTACCAGCTGGGACTGCGCGGCCTGTTGCTTCGTGGCGATTTCGGCTGCGGCATATTCTTTTTCCATCCGGCCTTTGCCGATAGAACCGCCGATCATGCCTCCGATGACCGGAACGGCGGCGCCAACCGCCAGGATGGGCAATATCAGCGGCGTTGCGAAAAGTGCCGCCAGCCCTGCCGCCCCTCCAACGATAGTGAATGCGGTCGTGCCGACAGCGGCTGCACCGAGCACGGAACCGGCCAGCGCTTCGCGGTTAAAAATGCTTGGCGGTTTGAAGGTTTCCACTACCCCGCCGGTTCTCTGAATGCTTTGATTATCCTGAATATGCTTGCCTACCCCGCCCGCGATCGCACCGACTACCGTGCCGACCACAGGCCCGCCGATCACGCTGCCGACGATAGCACCTTTTGCCGCGCCCGAGAGCATTTCTCCGTTCAAAATGCTGGGTTGCTTATTACTTACGATATGCAGGACTGGTTGATTCGCCATGGCAATGCCTAATTATTCATCTACTTAATATACCAACTCTAACGCCATACTGTGAAACTATTATGACGGTCGGGCGGATTTTTTTACCTTCATTCATATTTGACTCTTTTCTCGTTCTCTCTTATGAATTCAGCATGAAACTGATCGCCGAACCCCTGGCCGGGCTTAAAGTCATCCAACTCACCCTCCACGGAGATGCGAGAGGGTTTTTTGTCGAGCGCTATCATCGCGAAAAGCTGGCGGAGTGCGGAATCATGGAAGATTTCGTACAGGACAACCATTCCCGTTCCGCGCCCGGAATCCTGCGTGGCCTGCATTACCAGATGGAACCGCCGCAGGGCAAGCTGGTAGGTGTCACACGTGGAAGAGTATGGGATGTGGCGGTGGATATCCGCCCCGCTTCGCCCACCTTTGGACAGCATTACGGTCTCGAACTGAGCGATACCAACGGCCTGCTTTTCTGGATGCCGGCGGGATTCGCGCATGGTTTCTGCGTACTGAGGGATGAGCCCGCCGACATGCTCTACAAAGTAAGCGGGCTCTACAATATGGCAGGCGAAGGGGGCATCCGTTACGATGACCCGGACCTCGCCGTCGCATGGCCGGTGAAAGATGTGAATATTTCAGCCCGGGATCAGGGACTGCCTTCCTTCTCCATGTACCGCGGTTCCCATTCCGCATGATCGCCGCCCTCGCCCTGGCCTACCCCCATATCGACCCCGTGGCGATCCATCTGGGGCCTCTCGCGATCCGCTGGTACGCGCTTGCCTACATTACCGGCATCATGGGCGGGTGGTGGCTGATCGGCAGGCTCGATACGCAATGCTACTCCTCACCGATGCTGGATCACAAACAGCGCGACGACATGATCGTATGGGGCGTACTGGGCGTTGTGCTGGGAGGACGCATCGGCTACGTACTGTTCTATAATTTTTCCTACTTCATCAGCCATCCGACCGAAATCCTGCAGATGTGGCATGGCGGCATGAGCTTTCACGGCGGGGCGCTCGGCGTGATCTTCGGGTTTTACCTGTTTGCCCGCACGCAACGGATTTCCTATTTCCGCCTGATGGACATGATCTGCTGCGCCGTGCCGATCGGCCTGTTTTTCGGACGTCTGGCCAATTTCGTCAACGGCGAACTGTACGGCCGCGTGACAGATGCGCCCTGGGGAATGATCTTTCCGAGCGGAGGCCCCCTGCCGCGCCATCCTAGCCAGCTGTATGAAGCGGCCTTGGAAGGACTGGTATTGTTTCTTTTGCTCAACGGCCTGATGCTGCGTACGCGCGTGCGGGAATATCCGAGCTTCATCGCCGGTACGTTCCTGCTGGGATACGGCATGGCCCGTTTCACCATCGAATTCGTGCGTGAGCCCGATGCGCAGCTCGGCTTCGTACTGCTGCACTGGATGAGCATGGGCCAGATACTCTGCCTTCCGATGATGCTGGCCGGCGGGCTGGTCATGTGGCTTTCCGTACGGCGTGGGCGCAGGCTGCAAGGAATTTAACCGGCGGCAGGTGTTTATTGATTGAGCGTGGCTGCGAAACGCAGTAAGGATACGTAAAATTTCGTATTGAGGCAAAAGAATGACCGTCAAACCCACCGCCAAACCTGCCAATCCCTGCTTTTCTTCCGGCCCCTGCGCCAAACGGCCCGGCTGGAGTCTCGAAGCGCTTGAGGATACGCCGATAGGGCGTTCGCACCGCTCCAAAGCCGGCAAGGCAAAGCTGCAGGAAGTGATCGACCGCAGCCGGGCGATCCTCAAGATTCCGGCGGACTACCGCATCGGCATCGTGGCAGGCTCCGATACCGGCGCGTATGAAATGGCGATGTGGACATTGCTGGGCGCGCGTCCTGTCGAGATGCTGGCATGGGAGAGTTTTTCCGAGGGCTGGGTAACGGACGCTCTGAAACAGCTGAAGCTGAAAGATACCGTAGTACGCACGGCCGAATACGGCAGCATTCCGGATTTATCGGTGACAGACTTTTCAAAAGATGTCTGCTTCACATGGAACGGCACCACGTCGGGTGCCTGCGTACCCAATGCGGAATGGATTCCGGTTTCAAGAGATGGGTTGACCATCTGCGACGCCACTTCCGCCGTTTTCGCCATGGATCTGGATTTCAGCAAACTGGATGTCGTCACCTGGTCATGGCAGAAAGTGATGGGCGGAGAAGCGGCGCATGGGATGCTGGTCCTTTCTCCCCGCGCGGCTGCGCGGCTGGAGAGTTACACGCCCGCATGGCCGCTGCCGAAACTGTTCCGCATGACCAAAGGCGGAAAACTGGTGGAAGGCATTTTCAAAGGCGAGACCATCAACACTCCTTCCATGCTTTGCGTGGAAGATGCGGTCGACGGGCTGAAATGGGCGGAGTCCATCGGAGGCCTTTCCGCACTGCAGGCGCGCAGCCGGGCTAACTTAAGCGCCGTGGAAGCCTGGGTGGCAACAACCTCATGGGTAGAATTCCTGGCAGCGAATAAAGCGGAACGTTCCTGCACGTCGATCTGCCTTAAAATCGTGGACGGCTGGTTCAGCGCGATGGATGACGAAGGACAGCGCGCCGTCACCAAACAAATCGCCGCAACACTGGAAAAAGAAGGAGTCGCCTACGATATTGACGGCTACCGCGACGCACCGGCAGGCCTCCGACTATGGGGCGGGGCGACGGTGGAACTTTCCGATATGCAATCGGTTTTACCGTGGCTGGAATATGCCTACGGTCAGGTAAAGGCCGCATCCGCTCAAAGCAAAGTCGCATAAATTTATTTCTATAACAAAGGCACAAGACTCATGACCGTCAAAGTTCTCATCTCCGATAAACTAAGTCCCCTCGCCGCGGAAATCTTCGCCAAGCGCGGTATTGAAGTCGATACCAAAGTTGGGATGACGCCCGAAGAACTCGCTGCCTGCATAGGACACTACCATGGTCTGGCGATCAGGTCGGCGACCACGGTGACGCCCGCGGTGCTCGACGCGGCGAAAAACCTGAAAGTGGTAGGACGGGCCGGGATCGGCGTGGATAACGTGGATATTGCCGCCGCCACGTCGCGCGGGGTCGTGGTGATGAACACGCCGTTCGGTAATTCCGTGACGACCGCCGAGCACGCCATCGCGATGATGATGGCGCTCGCCCGCCAGATTCCGCAGGCCAACGCTTCCACCCATGCCAGTAAATGGGAAAAGAACAAGTACATGGGCACCGAGCTTTCCGGCAAGACACTCGGCCTGATCGGCTGCGGCAATATCGGCTCCATCGTGGCGGATCGCGCCCAGGGTTTGAAGATGAAAGTGGTGGGATATGACCCTTTCCTTTCCAATGAACGTGCCAAAGACCTGAACATTGAAAAGGTGACGCTGGAGGAACTGCTTTCCCGCGCCGACGTGATCACGCTGCATACGCCGCTGAACGACTCTACCCGGAACATCCTGAACAAGGAAAGTTTCGCGAAAACGAAGAAAGGCGTGTTCATCGTAAACTGCGCACGTGGGGGATTGATTCATGAAGGGGACCTGAAAACGGCGCTGGAATCCGGCCAGGTCGCCGGGGTGGCGCTCGACGTGTTCGAAGCGGAACCGGCCAAGGAACATCCGCTGTTCGGTATGGAAAACGTGATCTGCACGCCGCATCTGGGGGCTTCCACCAATGAGGCGCAGGTGAACGTCGCGCTGCAGGTCGCGGAACAGATGGCAGACTACCTGCTGACGGGCGCGGTGACGAACGCGGTGAACATGCCTTCAGTATCGGCGGAAGATGCGGCGAAATTAGGGCCTTACCTGAAACTGGTGGAATATCTCGGCAGCTTCGCCGGCCAGCTCACTGAAACCGGCCTGAATGAAATTCACATCGAATATCAGGGAAATGTGGCCAAGCTGAACACCAAACCGCTTACCGCCGTTGCCTTGAAAGGGATACTGGAGCCGCTCGTCACCAGCGTCAACATGGTCAATGCACCGATGATCGCCAAGGAGCGTGGCATCAAGATCAGCGAGACCACCAGTACCGACACAGGCCATTATCCAAGCCTGATCCGCATCACGGTGACGACGGACAAACGCTCACGGACGGTGGCAGGCACCTTGTTCGGCAAACAGCCGCGCATTGTCGAATTGCACGGAGTGAAACTGGAAGCGCGGATTTCACCGATGATGCTCTATGTCCACAACGAGGACAAGCCGGGACTGATCGGCGGGCTTGGCAGGCTGCTCGGCGATGCCGGCATCAATATCGCGGATTTTCATCTGGGCCGTAACGAGGAACAGAGCGATGCGGTGGCTTTCGTGGCCATCGACCAGCCTGTACCTGAATCCGTCAGCAAGGCGATTGCCGCGCTGCCGAACGTGAAACAGGTACGGGTGTTGAAATTCGCGGCATGACCGAACGCCTTGCCGATGCGCATGTACAGGCGGAAGACGCGCCGGACAAAGCGCTTCGCCCGAAAGGATTCGCGGAATTCACCGGCCAGAAACAGATTTGCGGCAATCTGAACGTGTTCGTGCAGGCCGCCCGCCAGCGCAAGGAGGCGCTGGACCATACGCTGCTCTACGGTCCTCCCGGTCTCGGCAAGACTACTCTGGCCCATATCATCGCGGCGGAATTGGGCGTGGGCCTGCGTTCCACTTCCGGCCCCCTGCTCAGTAAAGCGGGCGACCTTGCAGCCATTCTTACCGGCCTTGAGACGCGGGAAGTGTTGTTTATCGACGAAATTCATCGCCTCAATGCCTCGGTGGAGGAAGTGCTCTACCCCGCGATGGAAGACGGCAAACTGGACCTGATCATCGGTGAAGGGGCCGGTGCACGTACGGTGCAGATCACATTGAAACCGTTCACGCTGGTAGGTGCGACAACACGACTGGGTTTACTCTCAAACCCGCTGCGGGACCGCTTCGGCATTCCGCTCCGGCTGCAATTTTACGAGGTGGATGAACTCTGCAGCGTTATCCATCGCGCAAGCCGACTGCTTAACATGCACATTTCCGAAGACGGGATAGAGGAAATCGCCAGACGGGCGCGCGGCACGCCACGAATCGCCGTTCGCCTGCTGCGCCGGGTACGTGATATCGCCCAGATGGAAGGGGCGTCTATCGTCAATCGCAGCCTGTGCGATAAAGCCCTCAGCCTGCTGGAAGTGGATCATGCGGGACTGGACAGCGCCGACCGGCAATATCTGGATTTCATCGCGTCCCACTACGGCGGCGGCCCTGTCGGCATCGATACCATCGCCGCCGGTCTGTCCGAACAGCGTGACAGCCTAGAAGATACGATTGAACCGTATCTCATCCAGCGTGGATTTCTGCAGCGCACGCCACGCGGACGCGTGTTGACGGATACCGCTTACCGGCATTTAGGGTTGAATGCACCCTTGCGCCCTTCCACCGAAACACAGGAAAACCTTCTGGATGAATTATGAACTGCGGGTCTATTATGAAGATACCGATGCGGGTGGAGTGGTATATTACGCCAGTTACCTGAAGTTCGCCGAACGCGCCCGCACGGAATGGCTGCGCACGCTCGGATATGGGCAACGTGACTTATGGCACACGCACGGCATCGGTTTTCTGGTAAGATCCTGCCGTTGCGACTATCATGCGCCCGCATTTCTGGATGATATCCTGAAAGTGACGACCGCTGTAATCGCCCATACCCGCACCACTTTCACCATGCAGCAGGAAATCTGGAGGCAGGACGGTCGTATCACCTCATTGCAGGTGACACTGGTCTGCGTAGATAACAATCTGCGTCCGGCCCGATTGCCGGATTTTTTAAATGGTGACGGTTTTTAAATTTTCTTAAAGGCGTATATTTTCTTTACAGTTAAAAATAGAAATTAGAGGAATTATAAGACCTATTCCAAGCAATTTTCACTCCGGTCCATGGCAGGCAATGATCCAGTTTTATCGACTATATAACCTGCCAAGCGAATTGTTCGCCCTCATCATTGTCGGATTTTTTGTCGTTTTCGGTCTGGCCGGCCTTGCATGTACACGTCACTGGGTACGGCGGTTACATAAAGAGGATCACTCCCATAATGATATCGTGGGTTTCTTCCTAGCGGCAATTACTGTATTTTACGGCATCACACTCGGGTTAGTAACGGTCGGCACATGGGATTCCTATTCTTTGGTGGAGCGCCGTGTCAGCGCGGAAGCGCAAATCATCGCCAGTCTTTATCACGATGTGACGGGCTACCCGGAACCCTGGCGCGGTGAATTGAGTAAGGAACTGCGTGAATACACCCGCGATGTCATTGATGTAGGCTGGCCGCTGCAACGCCAGGGCCTGATACCTACCAATTCCGATAAATTCCTGAACAGGTTTCAGTTTACCGTCATGGCATTCGTACCTGCCACTTTAGCGCAGGGAGTCATTCAGGCTGAAGTGTTCAGGCAATATAACAAACTGATCGAAATTCGGCGGGCACGGCTCGACACCGTTACGGCGGGACTGCCGCGGTCAATATGGGCACTCGTGATTATCGGAGGAATGATCAGCATCATGGTGACGCTTTTTTTCGATACGAAAAGTTTTGCGATGCATGCCTGGATGACCGGACTGTCTTCCGCCTTGCTCGGGCTGATGATTTTTCTGGTGGCGACGCTCGATAACCCTTTCCGCGGCGAGGTCAGTGTCGGTCCTGAAGCGCTGGAGAGGATTTATAGTGCATTAATGAGTGAAAAAGTGCAGTCTGAAGAACTGTTGCCCTGGATGAACAAAACGCCGGCGTCACCAGTAAACAATACAATTGTAAAAACTGCGCCGTTAAAAACGTTTCCAAAGCAAAATATAAAAAACCAGCCTTTTTAAAGCTGTTATAGCGCTTCATATCGTTTGTGTTTTACAATCAGCCTTATGCTTCACGTTGATACGCAATATCTTACCCTTCAACATCAACAGGATATTTTCCCCTGCACGATAGGGAAAAACGGTCCCACTGACCATAAGCGTGAGGGTGACGGTAAGACGCCGCTCGGCAGCTTCCCATTGCGGGAACTCTATTACCGTGCCGATAGAATCTCCCTACCCGCGCCGCATGCTTCTCTTAATGTCATTCCTGTAACCCGCAACATGGGCTGGTGTGACGACCCAGATCATCTTTCCTATAACCGCCCTGTCATTTTACCCTTTGAAGCGTCATATGAAATGCTTTGGCGGGAAGATCACCGTTATGATATCATCATTCCACTCGGTTATAATGATGATCCCCCGATTTCCGGACGTGGCAGCGCCATTTTCTTTCATATTATGGCGGATGACGGAAGTGGTACGGAAGGATGCGTTGCGGTCACTCTCGAAGACATGCTTTTTCTCCTACCGCATCTGGTTGAAGGCATGATAATGGTGGTGCGTTGAATCTGCCATCCTATTTCCGAAGAGAGTGTATGCGTATAATATTCTTCCTGTCCTGTATCTTCATGGATTTACTGATAACGACGCCTGCAGCATTCGCAACCCAGGATCCTTTCCCTTCCGCCACCGTACCCGGCTCGCTGGCGGTGACTTATAATTATGGTCCGGAAGGAAAATATCCCGGCGGCAATGACGCCAATTTTCAAAAGCTGGCGGCAGCGGGGTTCAGACTGGTGCGTTTTCTGCCGGACTGGCAGCTGATAGAGCGCACACGGGGCACGTATGATTTCGCTTATTGCGATAAAATTATGGCACTGCTTGCCAAGCACCATCTGCGTCCTCTTATTTCTCTAGGTCTGACCAACCATCTCTACGGCGTGCATTACCGCGTCAGCACGGATGAGCAGCGCAAAGCATTCGGCAATTTCATCACGGCGCTGGTGATGCGTTATAAAGGCCGTCACGTCATCTGGGAATTGTGGAACGAGCCGAATACGCCTGCATTCTGGCAACCAGCACGCGGTGAAAAACTGAGCCGCGATGCGGCGATCCAGGAATTCGTCGCCATGGCGAAAGCCATCGTCCCGATCATTCGCAAAATAGATCCGGAGGCGCTGGTCGTCGGCCCTTCGGCTGCGAATTACAATACGCCGTGGTTATATAAAGCGATAAAGAAGGAAGGATTGCTCAGCCTGCTCGACGGGCTTTCAGTCCATCCGTACCAGCCCGGCAATATCCCTGAAAAGATCCTCAGGCAGCATGAACAGGTCAAGACATGGATTCCGGCAACGGATGCGGAAAAACCCGTCCTGTTCACCGAAGTGGGATACAGTGCGGGAACCGGGAAAAACGAGGTAACGCCAGATCTTCAGATCGCTTACCTGCAACGGCAATATTTGTTGAGCCTGATGCTGGGAGCGCGAATAAATGCGTTTTATTCCATGACGGATACGGACGCCCGTGAACCATGCAGCAAAGCCGACCATTGCTACGGGTTTTTTACGCGTTACTCCAATAAAGAAAAGTTCTCTCTGAAAGCGATGGAAGAACTTGTCCGCGCCTTAAAAGGATTTACGTTCAAGCGGCGCATACCTCAGCCATCGGATACGACGTTCGTGCTGGAATTCGCTTCCGCGCAGGGCAAGGTGCGTTATGCCGTCTGGGAAAGCGTCGCCCCCGCTCCGGTCGCTGTTACCCTTCCAAATGACCAAAAGGTGAGGGCAATCGGCAGACCGGTGATTTTTTCACAATAATAGACACTCCCGCACTTCGCGTCTTTCTGGTAGCGTCGCATCATGAACGAGCATTTTTCCACTCTCCATGCTAGGGTGTTACAACAGCAGAGGCTTCTCGAAGAACAGATCACCCAGCTTCGCCTGCTGCACGGAGACAGTAACATCGCCAGCATTCCGCCCCAGAATGAAAAAATTCCCAGAACGCTCGCTGATCTGCGTTGCCAGATTCAGGAGCGTCTTCATCTGAAAGCCTATTCCGCGACCGGCACGGTAGAACTGTTCGCATTCGGTGAGAAAGAATCGGCCAGCACTATCTTTCTGAAATATTCCCAGGCATTGATGAAATGGGCGGAACTGGAGCTTGTGCTTCTCAAGGAATGGGCACGCAGTGATGATATAAACCCGTCTTATGAAGAAACACGTCCGCCCAGCGATGAAGAGATCTCAATAGTCCGCAGGTTTCTGGAAAACCGTCAGACGTAGTCATTTCATCCAAACCAAGAATTGCCATGAAATGGCGAGTCCTTGGTTCGGAAGCACTGTAATAACGGAGCAGCCCCGCATCAGACCAAATCTTCCGCCTTCTTACCGGATAACGCCCGTTGAATCGCATGATTCATCCGCTTTTCCGCAAAAGGAGCGGAAGCGGCTTTTACCGCCATATGCGCATCATGCAGGCGATCACGGGTCGCTGTAGCGATGGATCCGGTAAGCGCTTTCATGGATTCCTCCAGTTGCACACGCTCTTTTACATCCAGCAGCGCCGCGTCCTGCGCCAGGGCGGAGCGCAATTCTTCGAGTGTGCGCGCCGCATCCACCCGTTCTTCGATGAGCAGCCGGGCAAGCATGTCTTCCTTGCCATGACGCATCCCTTCAAGAATCATCGCTTCGATTTTTTCCATCGGCAGGCCGTAGGAGGGCCGAACTTCGATGGTCTGGGTAATAGCGCTATTCTTTTCCTGTGCCGTTACCATCAGCAGGCCATCCGCATCGATCGTGAAACGGACCTCGACACGGGCAACTCCGGCGGGCAACGGCGGGATGCCCGTCAGTTCAAACCGTGCCAACGAGCGGCATTGATCCACCAGCTCGCGCTCTCCCTGCAGCACGTGGATCCGGATGCCGGTCTGCCCGTCCTGATAGGTGGTGAATTCCTGCGCAGCCGTCGCAGGGATCGGCGTATTGCGGTAAATCAGTTTCTCCACGATACCGCCCATCGTCTCCAGCCCCAGTGAAAGCGGCGTCACGTCCAACAGAAGATGGTCACTGCCGTGCGTCAGCGCGTGCGCCTGAATGGCCGCGCCGTAAGCGACCACGCGATCGGGGTCGAGGTCCGAATAGATCGGACAGGTAAAGAACCTCTCTACCGCGTCGCGTACCGCCTGCAAACGCGTCGAGCCGCCGACCAGCACCACTCCATCCAGTTCCTTCGGGGTCATTTCCGCATCCTCAAGCACCTGCTTACAGATATCTAAACTGCGCTTAATCAGGGATGCGCTTATGAATTTCAGTTCCGCAAGCGTGAAGGTCAGGCGTTGCCCCTGCCACGTCATCTCCGCTGTCGTTTGAGCGCCGAGCAGTTCTTTCAACGAACGCGCCGCTTGCAGTAAATCAGTAAATGAAGCGGCGGGAACCTGTTTGTCCGCTAGAACGCGGGCGATCGCCATGTCGATATCGTCCCCCCCCAGCGCCGTATCTCCGCCCGTCGCTAGCACCTGAAACACGCCTTGCTCCAGCCGTAGAATGGAAACGTCGAACGTCCCTCCGCCTAAGTCATAAACGGCATATACCCCTTTCCTGCCCTGTTCCAGACCATACGCCACCGCCGCCGCGGTGGGTTCGTTGATCAGACGTAACACTTCCATCCCGGCAAGGGTGGCGGCCTGACGGGTGGCCTGACGGGCCGCATCGTCGAAATACGCCGGAACGGTAATCACCGCTTTCGTTATTTTTCCCCCTGAATCCTGTTCGGCGACGGAACGGATATGTTTTAGTATTTCCGCCGAAAGCGTGATCGGCGACTGTTCCGTGCCGTCGACCAGAACGACGGGAAGCTCCGATGCATCCGCTTTTAAAAATGCTGCCCATTGCGGAAGCAGTTCATACGCTTCCTTGGCACTTTTACCCATCAGCCGCTTGATGGATTGCAGTGGATAAGTATGATTCTCCGCCGCTTTATCGAAGGCGTCTTTCCCGATATGCACAGTTCCCTTCGCAAAATAAAGCGCGGAAGGAACGATGCTGTTTCCTTCCCTGTCTTTAATGGCCTTCACCTTGCCATCACCGAAATAAGCGGCGACCGAGTTGGTCGTACCCAGATCGATACCTATGGCGATTTCAGGGGACGGAGCCGCCGGGGATTCTCCGGGCTCGTGGATTTGCAGTAAGCTCATACTCTGTGATCCGGCTGTCCGATGCTAATGGTGCCCAGGAAAGGACTCGAACCTTCACGTCCTTGCGAACACTAGCACCTGAAGCTAGCGCGTCTACCAATTCCGCCACCTGGGCAATGGGATACTTCATAAGGGAAAAGCCAAAGGCTTGTCAATGACTGATGATGGATTTTTTAGATATCCGGCCTTTCATTTGACTGCGCCATTCTTGGCTCGCAGAGCGAAAGATGATGGTGCAATGCTGCGTCGAGTCATATGGCTATAGGCAAAAATCCGATGCTATGAGCTGTATCAAGCTTATGAGCCGCCGAACCAGTTATAGCCTTGGTCTTCCCAATAGCCGCCGGGATACTGGTTGGTGACAAAAATCTCGGTGATGTGCTTGGGATTTTTGTAGCCGAGCTTGGTCGGCATGCGCAGTTTCATGGGATAGCCATATTTGGCGGGCAGCGTCTGGCCGTCATAGGTCAGCGCCAGGATAGTCTGCGGATGCAGTGCGGTCGGCATGTCGATGCTCTGGTAATAATCATCGGCGCATTTAAAGCCGACATATTTTGCCGTGGTGTCGGCGCCGATGCGTTGCAGGAATTCACTAAAGCGCACACCGCCCCATTTGCCGATGGCGCTCCAGCCTTCAACGCAGATATGGCGGGTTACCTGACTGACCTGGTTCATCGCATTCAGGTCGGACAAGCGGATAGGCGCTTTATTTTCGATCAGGCCACTAAGCTGCATGGCATACGTTGCGCCATCCACCTGCGGTTCTTTGCCCTCATCATAAAAGGCATTAAAAGGGAACGGGCGAGTAATCATCGATTCCGGATATTCCGGCGCGAGACGGGCGGGGTCGAATAGCCAGGCCTGGGCGCGGTCATTGAATTTAGAAATGCTCTGCAAGGCGTGTTCGACGGATTGCGGTGTCGTGAGCTTGCAGCCGGTAAGCATGGTCAATGCGCCCAGACTCAACGCCCGCCGTCCAAACAGCCGGCGCGACGGATCAAGGAGTTTCTCCGCCTCGCGCACAATGAGTTTCTTATCGCCGGAAGAAAATGTCATACCGTCTTTCCTAAGCGAAACCGCCCGATAATCATGCCGAGTAACGTGCGTGGCACTAAAACGACCAGCGCTATATGCACGACAATAAACCCGGCCATCACGCTCATGGCGGCGAAATGGATATAGCGCGCCGTATCATAGCCGCCAAGGAGGATGCCCAGAATCGGAAATTGTACCGATTTCCATAATACAAGCCCGGAACAGACAAGCAAGGTCGCATCCGCGATCGCAACCAGGTACGCCAGCTTTTGCACCATGTTGTAATGGCTCAGATCATCGTGCTTGAGCTTGAAGCGCAGCGCTAAGCCGAATTCATGTAATAATTCGCGAAAGTGCAAGGGGAAAAACTTCATGCGCAGACGTCCGGTGACGAGGTTCATGCATAAATACAACGCGCCGTTGAACGCCAGCAGCCACATGGCGGCGAAATGCCACTGGATACCACCAGCCAGCCAGCCGCCAAGGGTGATGGCGGGTGGAAAAGTGAAGCCTTTAAACAGTGGCGAGGCATTGTATATCTGCCAGCCGCTCATGATCATAATAAAAACGGCCACAGCGTTCAGCCAATGGGTGATGCGCAGCCACAGCGGATGGGTTCCGCGTGGCTCAGTATCGTGCTGCGGCATGGATGATTCCTTTGAAAGTTGCGCCATTCTATCTACGCCCTCAGGCAATGTCGAAATAATTCTGTATTCACTTAATCAAATCCCACCATAACCGCGCGGCGACACCGAACAGCAACAGGCCGGTGAGCCGCCGCACCGCCATTTCCGGTAAATGCTTGAGCAGGAGAAGGTTGCCAGCCTGGCCACCGATGAATACGGCCAAAGGCAATGGCCAGTAAGGCAACATCTGCGCCATGTCCAGCCTATGCCATTGCCCCGCGAGTCCGGCCAGTGAATTGGCTAGAATAAACCAGGTGCAGGTAGCGGCGATGTCGCGTGGCTGGCCGGCTTTTAAGGCATAGAGAAAAGGTACTAAGAAAATGCCGCCGCCAATGCCGACCACGCCGGAAAAAAAACCCAATATAGCACCGGCGGCCAGCGCCAGCATTATCGGTGGCGGCACAGGATGTTGTACCGGTTTTGCGGTGCGGCTCAGCAATAACAGTGCGCTGGCGGTCAGGCAAAACGCCGTCAGTGCGTTCAAGGCGGTTTTATCGATACTCAGCCTGCCGCCGAAATAGGCGCAAGGCACCGCCAGCGCCATATGCGGCAACAGCAACCGCCAGGGCAGCAGGCGGGCATGCCAGTAGCGCAGTCCGCTTCCCCCGGCGACGATGGCGTTGCAAATGAGCGCCAGTGGCGGCACGAGGAGAATCGGTAATTTCCACAAGGCCAGCAGTGCCAGATAGGTTGAGCCTCCGGCAAAGCCAGCCATGGCATACAGCAGCGCTGTGATCCCGAAGGCAAGCGGCAGCATCATGCATGATCCGCATGATTGCAGCGCACCCATTGTGCAATGCCGGATTCGTAATATTCCTTTTTCCAGATCGGCACGCGCCGCTTGATTTCACCTATGATCATTTCGGTGGCCAAAAACGCTTCCTTGCGGTGCATCGCGCTAGCATATACCCACACCGCCAACTCGCCAATGGTCAGATGGCCGGTGCGGTGAACAGCCTCGGCGTCAAACAGCGAAAACCGCCTCACCGCTTCGGCCAGAATAGCCTTGCCTTCGCCCAAAGCCAGTGCTGAATACGCCTCGTATTCCAGCGCACGCACCTGTTTCGCGTCATTAAGCGCGCGCACGCGGCCCTCAAACGTCACGACCGCGCCCGCATGGGGATGCAGCGGAGCGGTAGGCTGCATGAGGATCGGCTGCTTGCTTAGCGAAAACATTCAGCCGCCGGAGATGTGTGAGATGAATACCACCAGATCGCCTGGATGCAAAGCGGTGTGGGCCTTGGCATACACATCGTTAATCGCAATGCCTATCTGCTGGACGGGATCCGGAAAGCAATAGCGTGCCTGCAATTCATGATACAGCACTTCCGCCGTCGGCGCGTCCGTCTCCAGCGTCTCTTCTTCAAGACCGCGTAATTCGCGAAGCTGAGCAAAATACTGTATTGTTATGCGCATACCGGCTCCTGCCGCCAGGCATGAAATTCTTCAAGCGTATTGACATTGCCCAGCACTTCCGGCGCAATGGCGTGCCTCAGGCAAGCCGCGTCCTGTTTCATTAAAAAATGCCGAGGGCACGGAGGTTCTGCTTTCGCCAGCGCCTGTTCCAACGCTGGCAATGCGCGCGCTTCCCAGATCGCCAATAGCGGGTCAGGGCCGCCTTTGATCGGGCTCTCATAGCAGGTAGCTATGCGGTTTACGTCGCGTAGCGCGATGAGTGTTGTAAGTGCGTGGTGAGTGACGGACGGCATGTCCACGGCAACGACGAGGAACGCCGCGCCCGGATGCGCGCGCATGGCTGAAGCGATGCCGTTGAGCGGTGAAGCGGCAGGGTAATGATCGACAATGCAGGTAAGTCCGGCAAAAGCGGCTTCACCGTGCTGTTCCCGCCTGAGCGAGACAAACACCTTACCGGCGCACGAAGTGAGCAGCCCTGCTAAATGTTGCGACTGCGGCACGCCATGATAGGCGATCGCGGCTTTATCATAGCCCATGCGCGTGCTGCGTCCGCCGGCAAGAATGAGACCGTGCAGCGTCATGCAGTGGCCACCGATGGAAAGTCTCGCTTGCCGCCTTGTTTCGCCACTAGCGCAATATCCTCGATCACCAGGGCATGTGAAAGCGCTTTGGTCATATCATAGACGGTGAGCGCCGCAATGGTTGCGCCGGTCAGCGCTTCCATCTCCACGCCGGTGCGGGCGGTAGTGGCCACCTCGCAGATAATGTGCAGATGCTCGCCGCTTAGCGTGATCGTAATGGCGCAATGCTCAATGGGGAGCGTATGGCAAAACGGAATCAGTTCGGCGGTTTTTTTGACACCCATCGTACCGGCAATGATGGCGGTATGAAATACCGGCCCTTTTTTGGTGACCGGTCCCTGATCCTTGAAAGCGTCACGCACCACTTCGGGCAGGCGGATACACGCGCGCGCCGTAGCACTTCGGCGTGTCACCGCTTTATGCGACACATCGACCATTTTAGGTGCACCGTCCCTGTCGATATGGGTCAGTTCGCTCAATTCATCCTCCAATCTGATACATCGGCTGCGCCACATGCGCGATGCGTCCATAAGGTTTCATGGCGATGACCTGCGCCAGCGCGGCAGGATACTCTTCTGGTGCCAGCGATTTCAAGTCAATCCCATCTTCCTTAAAAAGGCAAGGCCTTATCTGTCCTTGCGGCGTTAAGCGCAACCGTGAGCAGCCGCCGCAGAACGGTTCGGATTCCGAAGCGATGAAACCGATATTCGCGCCGTTACTTGCCGTAAAACTATAAGCCGTAGCGTCCGGAGCATCCATATTAGGCGTCAAATGATACTGCTGGCGAATGCCCGCAATCATGTCATGCGCGGGAATCAGACGGCTGACATACTGCTCTTTCATCACGCCGATATTCATCGCTTCGAGAAAACGCACCGTTATGCCTTCACGCCCCGACCAGGCGACAAAATCCGGCACTTCATGTTCATTAAGCCCGCGCAACGCCACAACATTGATTTTAACCGAAAAGCCTAAGTCCCGCGCGCGCAAAATGCCGCGCATCACGGTGTCAAAAGCGTCACGCCCGGTGATACGCAGAAAATTCTGCCGCTCCAGGCTGTCTAAGCTGATATTGAGGTAGCGGCATTTCGTATCCGCCAAGGCCTCCAGTTTTTCCTCCAGCAACAGCCCGTTCGTGGTAAGCCCCAGTTTATGCAGATTAAGACGCGACAAGCCCTGGACGATCTCCAATAATTCCGGCCTAAGCGTCGGTTCGCCACCCGTTAAGCGGATTTCCTCAATGCCCAGCGCGCGTAAATGACCGGCGATAGCCACCAGTTCGGCAGGTGTCGCCCAATCCGCCTTCGGCAAAAAATGCGGTTGATCGGGCATGCAATAAACGCAGCGCATATTGCAGGCATCAAGCAGCGAAATGCGTAGCTTGCGCATACGCCGCCCATGGCTGTCGGTCATGACCATATGCGGCGTCATGCTGATGCCCACGGATAAAAAGCCACGGCGTCACCCGGCGTATAGTCCGCCGCGCTCGGTGGCAATTCGACAAATCCGCACGTGCCCAGCAAGCCGGTGAAATCGCCTGAGCCGTTCGTTGGTACGGGCAGAACGCTTCCGCGCACACGGCCTTTACGCACCGGCGCAAATAGCGTCAACCGCTCATGCGGTGGGATAGGCACTTCCAGGGTCACTGCATCGGTAATCATGGTTTCATCTCCGCTCATGTGGCGCAGTGCCGGTATAACATAACGCATCAGGCAAGTCAGGCAGGAAACAGGATTACCGGGCAGACCGAATACCGGCTTGCCACCAGACGTTCGCCCGAACCATAGCGGCTTGCCGGGCCGCTGCGCCACCTGATGCAACAGCGCTTCGACGCCAAGCGAGGCAAGAATTTCGGGAATGTAATCATGCTTGCCGCGCGAGACGCCGCCGGTAACCAGCACCATATCCTTGCGTGAGAGCAGCTGTTCAAGGCATGTGCGGATACGCATCTTATCATCTGGCTCCCACCGGGTTTCCACCGCGCAGAAGCCATGCTGCCGCAGCGCCGCTTGCAACGTCGCATCATTGCTGCGGCGAATCTGGTGATCTTCAATAGGCGCATCGACGGCAACCAGCTCATCGCCGGTGGAAAGCATCCCGATGCACGGTTTTTGAAATACGCGGGGCATCGCCACGCCATTGGCCGCGAGCACCGCCATTTCGATCGCGCCGATACGCGCACCTGCCTGCAATAGCGTCGCGCCCCGCCGCGCATCGCTGCCTTGCCGGTGAAGTGCATTCCCTATAGTCAACGCCATTGCTTCCGGCAGAATGGCCGTAGCATTTTCTATTGAAAACAGCTCATAAGGGATCACCGTATCGCAGTTTTGCGGCAATGGCGCACCGGTGGCAACTTCCATACAATGCTCCGGATCGGCAAGCACTTGGCGGCAAACGCCTGCGGCGGCGAAACCAGCAACCCGGAAAGAACGTTGTCCCGCTTGCAGCGCATGATAACTAAGGGCAATACCATCATGGGTAATGCGGTCAAAAGGGGGATGGTCACGCTCGGCAGGAATGTCTATAGCAAGAATATGCCCCAGCGTGTCCGCCAGGGGCAACGGTATGGAAAAAGGCGGAGGCAAATGGCTATGAATAATGGATTGAGCGTCTTGAACCGAAATCATCTGCCGGTCATGCCGTCTATCGCGTGATGAAATGGAAGCCACCCCATAGGGATGGCCTCCATCCCGTCTAACCTATTTCCCCATCATCATCCCGTCTTTTTTCATCATGCCCATATCTTTCATTTGGGACATTTTCATCTTCATCATGTCGTCTTTGCTCATCATGCCCTTATGGCTGTTGTCGTCGAACATCTTGCCCATGCCGGCCATGTATTCGTCTTTGCTAAGCATGCCGTCGCCGTTGGTGTCCATCATTTTCATGTGCTTATCGACCATCATACCCATCTGGTCTTTATCCATCATCATTTTATCCGCAGCGAATACCGAAGTGGCGCTACACATGGCTGCAAGGCTGAGCATTACAAGAGTCTTTTTCATAAAATAATCCTTTGATAATAATAAAAATTAAAGCCGAACGGGAATATTCCCGTGCTGCTTAAAGCACAATGCCGGTATGTTGGCTACCGGTATTTTTATAAAAAATCCGTATCGTTCCCGACCGTGCTAGAGCATGTTTTTACCGGCTTATGCACTTTTTCATGTAACTTGTTCTGGCCTGAGCGCGAATACTCTACCAAGTAAAAACAAAAAATTCTCTTAAATCCTTCATCTACCTTGCGCTATCGCAACCGTGGCGTAGCGCTAACATTCACCTCAAAAGAAACCTAGGAGTCATTATGCGTCACTTTTTTCGTTTAAGCCTCTCCACCGCGCTGCTTTCCGCCTGCTTGTCTTTTCCGGCACATGCAGCCCCGCAGGAACAAAGCATCGTCCTGGCGGGCGGCTGCTTCTGGGGCATGGAAGCCGTGTTTGAGCATGTCAAAGGGGTGAGCCAGGCCGTGCCGGGGTATGCGGGAGGGCAAGCCGCTACCGCGCATTACGAGACGGTCAGCACCGGCAAGACGGGCCATGCCGAGTCGGTGAAAGTTACTTACGATCCTGAAGTGATCAGCTTACAGCAGTTGCTGAATATTTATTTCGTCGCCGCACATAATCCCACCGAGCTGAATTATCAAACGCCGGACCATGGCACGCAGTATCGTTCAGCTGTTTTTTATGCCACGCCTGAGCAAAAACAAACGACGGAGGCAGTGATTGCGGACATCACCAAGCAACATGATTACAATGCGCCGCTCGTCACCACATTGGAGCCGCTTCACGCATTCTACCCTGCTGAAGGCTATCATCAGCATTACGCCGCGCTGCATCCTGATAATCCCTACATCGCAACCTACGACGTGCCGCGCGTTGAACATGTCAAAAAAGAGTTTCCCGAACTCTATACCGACAAACGGAGTTGATATGCTGACACGCAAAGCAATGGCCATTATGGGGTCAATCATCGCAAGCTGGAGCATAGCGGACGCACAGGCGGCACATGCTGCATCGCCCGTCGTTTTGGAGCTTTTCACCTCGCAAAGCTGTTCTTCCTGCCCTCCGGCGGACGCATTGCTTAAACAGCGTGCTGCAGCCGACCCGTCTTTAGTGGCGCTTTCCTACCATGTGGATTATTGGGATCACTTAAGCTGGAAAGACACCTATTCCTCACCCGCCAATACCCAGCGCCAGCGCGCCTATGCACAAGTCCTGGGCGGTAGTGTATTTACGCCGGAACTGGTGGTAAACGGGACGCAAGGCATGGTTGGCTCGAATGAAGAGGAGGTGTCGCGCGCCATTACGCAAGCGAAGAGCGAGATGCCGACCTTCCATGTCTCCATCGCACCGCAGGGCAATCAACTGGCGGTTACTATCGGGCTGGTGGATCAAACCCATCCCGAAGAGGTGCCGAATGCCGACATTCTGGAAGTGCGCTATGATCGCGATGCGAAAACGCACGTACGGGCCGGCGAAAATGGTGGGCGCATGCTGGAGAGCATCAACAATGTAACCAGTGCGAAGCGCTTAGGCGCGTTGACCTCGCAGACTATAGCCTCTGCGCTTCTCATCGACCCGCCCAGCGATGGCGTCGCCATTCTGGTGCAGGCGCCGAATCAGGGCAAAATCCTCGGCGCGGCCTTTTATAGCGCTTCCAAATGATTTCTGTAAAAAAAATTACGGAATAAAGCACTATGGATTATTAAGGTCGTGATAAGTAATCAAACAAGCAGCAGCCTTCGACGGCGTAGGTTGTTTTCATGGTCACGATGCAGTGCCCGCTTATGTCATTTTTTAGCTCAATGGCTGGAAACCCGACGATGTCGTAAGTCGCGGAGGCGATGCCGATGCCTGCTTCATCGAACTGAGCGATGATCTCGCGGCTCATCGCGTCTTTCACGTTGCGGATGAGATGGGTGTGGACGAGAAAGCGCGCGGTGAGCTCCAGCCAGTTGTCGGTGATGCGGTAAAACACGCGCGGCACGAGATCGATAGGGTCGACGCCGAAACGCTTTTGTAAATCCTCTTTCGCTTCCGCTGCCAGGCTCTCCTCATTCACCGCATGGCACTGGGCGGCGTTCAGCAAAATGGCTTCCGCTCTTGCCCGATCAGCCTTGTACGTAATGGGAATCGCCATTTCTTACCAGATATAGGGAAAATCGCGGGTGTAATTATACACCGGCTCGGCGAAGATTTTCGAGTTGCTCACGGTGACGATGCGGCCGGTGAATTGTCGGCTTTTCACCCACATGGCGGGATCGGCTCCCTGCACGCTGGAAGGCTGGCCCATTTCCATGATGGTGGTCTGGATGAAACCGAGGCGCAGCACGTCGCCGCGCACGCCGCCCATGGTGATGCGGTCGCCCATGGTGAAGGTGTTGCCGCGCAGGATAACGAAGTAGCCTGCAATGGAGGTCACTACCTGCTGCAGCGCGAAGGCAAGCCCGGCGGACATCAGGCCGAAGGCGGTGGCAAGCCTTGTCGGATCATTGAACCAGATGGAGAGCAGGCCGATAATGATGGTCACGGTGGCAAGCAGGCTAATGCCCTGCCGCGTCCAGAATTTCGTCTGGATGGAATCGCGGCTGGCGCTGCCGGTAATCCAGCCAATCAGCGTGCGCAAGATTTTACTGGCAATCAGGATAACGGCAATGAACACCAGGGACAGCAGCAGCTTGCGCCCGTTCTCCGCGTTGATGCCGACCCATGCGATGTCAAAAAATTCATGGCGTTTGGGCCTCCGTGGGTAATGTGCTGTCTTTCAACACTGCTGCTCCGCTTTGCCGGTTTTCCGCCTTGTCGATTTCCAGTTGCAGGAAGTAATTGAGCGCCGTCCGCAGCACGACGATCGCGCCGAGCTGGCCGATCTCGTTCCAGGTGGGTGCTACGGCGGTGCGCAAAATATCCGCACCGAGTTCCAGCTCCAGCGCCACCGCCAGCCAGCGGCCAAGCTGAAGCCGCACGTTTTCCTTGGCATCGGATTCATTGATCGTCGTGCCGGGCAGGAACAGGCGCAACGCGCGTAAAAACGCCTCGACAGCGGCCAGGCCGATGACGAGGGCAGCGCCGCCTTCCACGCCGGCGGCCAGAAGCAAGGTAAGTGTTTTCAGCGTTTCCATGCGTCCCTTTGCGCTTGCGATGCCACCCTGCGCGGGGCGTAACTTTGAAATGATGAATTTAGACGTTGCGCATTGACGTATACGGTGTAAGGCTGGTCCTGCATCTATTCCATCCGAAAGGCAAGCTATTATGGCATCTATCAGCACGATTGTAAGTAAGACTAAACCGGCTACTATCCGAAATTCCGCCTGCGAGTTCAGCTGCGTGGCGCTGCTCTTACAGGGTGGAGGGGCGCTCGGCGCCTATCAGGCGGGCGTGTTCCAAGCGCTTTTCGAGGCCAAACTGGAGCCGAATTGGATAGCCGGGGTTTCCATCGGCGCTATCAATTCCGCTATTATAGCGGGCAATGCGCCCGAGAAGCGGCTGGAAAAACTCCGCGAATTCTGGGAATTTGTCACCGCCGACGCATTTCGCTATACGCCGGACGCGGTATGTCAACTGCTTACCGGCAATGATACGCAACGTAGAGCACTCAGTGAAATGAGCGCACTCAGAAGTATCCTGTTCGGCATTCCGGGCTTTTTCACGCCGCGCATGGTTAATCCGCTTTTGATGACGCCCGGCTCGGATGCTTCCATCAGTTATTGCGATACGGCACCGCTGAAAGTCACGCTTGAGAAAATGATCGATTTCGACCGCATCAACCGCCGCGAGATGTATTTCAAAGTCGGCGCGGTGAATGTACGAAGCGGGGATTTTACGGATTTCGACAATGAGGACACCGTCATTACAGCTGAACATGTGATGGCCAGCGGGGCGCTGCCGCCTGGATTCCCTCCGGTGGAAATAAATGGAGAATCATACTGGGACGGTGGACTTATTTCCAATACCCCCCTGCAATGGTTTTCAACCAAGACCCTGCATGACACTCTGATATTCCAGATAGATTTATGGAGCGCCAGCGGAGAATACCCGAAAAATATGCTGGAGCTGGCCACGCGCCAGAAAGACATTCAGTATTCCAGCCGCACCCGCGCCAACACCGACCAGTTCCGCGACCACCATGCGCTGCGTCACGCGATTGCGGTGATGCTGGCAGAGTTGCCGGAACATTTAAAGCAACTGCCGGAGATGAAACTGCTTGAAGCCAACGCCGATGACAAGGTCTATAATATTATTCATCTGATTTACCACAACACGTCCTATGAGGGATATGTCAAGGATGTTGAGTTTTCCCGCCTGAGCATGGAAGCGCACTGGAAATCCGGGTATGACGATACCAGGAAAGCGCTCGCCAATCCTGAAGTGCTGAAGCACCCCGCCAACAAGGAAGGCATCGGCATTTACGATTTCAGCCGGACGGACAGACAGGCGGAGTCGCCACTTGCCAAAACGGCTTAGATGAGAGTCGGCGCGGACGCGGTGTATCCTATTGTCAATATCCTCGCCCATAGCATGGCCTGCAAGCCCGCGTGCTTGGCGCTTACCTTGAAAGAAGGCAGGCAGATGATCATGGCATTCAACCTTCCCCTAGGCGGTGCACTATGACCGGTTTCCAGCTTCTCTCCCTCATGGTGTCGCTCACCGCACTCGGCGGGTACCTGAACCATTTCACGCTACGGCTGCCCGCCACCATCGGCTATATGGCATTTGCACTGAGCTTGTCTCTGCTGGCCATTCTACTGCACCAAGTAGGCTGGCTGGATGCGAAAGAAGTATCCTCGCTGGTGGCGCAGATGGATTTATCGAAGACGCTACTGCATGGTATATTGGGCTTCCTGCTGTTCGCCGGTGCACTCCATATCAGTTTTAACGAGTTGAAGGAGTTCAAATGGCCGCTGGTGGTGCTGGCAGTGGGGGGCGTGGTGCTTGCCACGTTTATTACCGGCAGCCTTCTTTGGGGAGCCGCGCAGGTCATCGGCCTGAATCTGAGCTATATGTACGCCCTACTGTTCGGTGCGCTGATTTCGCCTACCGACCCTATCGCCGTGCTGTCCATTCTCAAAAAACTCGGCCTGTCCCGCCGCCTCTACGTGCAGATCGGCAGCGAAAGTCTATTTAATGACGGCATCGGTGTGGTGGCGTTCCTGACCATTTTAGGCATTGCCACGCAAGCGGAGCCGGTCAACGCTGCCTCGGTAGCCACGCTTCTGGCGCGCGAAGCGCTCGGCGGCGGTGCGCTCGGTTTGGTGCTCGGCTGGGTGGTTTACCGTATGCTCCGCCCCATTGAAGAACACAGCGTGGAAATACTGCTTACGCTCTCCATTGCCACCGGTGGTTACGCGCTGGCCGAAGCGCTCCATGTCTCTGCGCCCATCTGCATGGTGATGGCCGGACTCGTCATCGGCAACCACGGGCGCGAACACGCCATGAGCGAGGAAACCCGCCACCGGCTGGATATTTTCTGGGAACTGCTGGACGACATACTGAATGCCGTGCTGTTTATGCTGATTGGTCTGGAAATCATGGTCATTACCATTCATTCCGTGCATGTGCTGATGGGCATAGTCGCCATATGCTCGGTGTTACTAGGAAGGCTTATCAGCATGGCGCTTCCCATCGGCCTGATGCGCACAAGGTTTCCGTTTGAGAAAAGTTCCATCCTGCTTTTCACCTGGGGAGGGTTGCGCGGCGGGCTATCCGTCGCCATGGCGCTCTCCCTGCCGCGGGGAATGGAAAAAGATCTGCTGCTGCCAATGGCCTATATCGTCGTGCTGTTTTCCGTCCTGGCGCAGGGGCTCACCTTTGGGCCCATCCTGCGCAGATTACAGAGAAACTCCCCAAGGGAAAGCTAAAAAATTCCAGCGCTCAGTGGGTGAGCATCCACAACGCCGTCGCCACCATCATCACGTTTTCATTCAGCGAGATAAACCCCAGCGGTACGTTACTTGTCTTCCCCAACAGAGTTGAAACACTATAGTTGTTCAACTTAAAAATGGAACATTTGGTGCTGCACGAAGTGTTAGTGGGTATTTGATAAACAAACAGGCGATAATGATTGGTGGAGGACCATAATGATTGGTGGAGGATAGGTCATCCGAACGGCAATCCGTTACGGTTTTTTCCTGTCCATTTATACCATTCTTTTCAGTGACTTGCAGTCACACCAATCCTTGACAGTCCGTTACAATCCTGCTAAATGCTGATTTATCTTGTGGGTTGTTTTGCGGGTTAATTGGTTAGGAGTCGGATAATATGAGTGCAAATAAGCTGTCTGCTTTATCAGTGAATAAAGCCACCAAAGCGGGATTATATGGCGATGGTGCGGGGCTATGGCTACAAATAACAAAGACAGGGGGGAAGTCATGGTTATTTCGCTACATGCAGCAGGGCAAAGCGCATGAAATGGGATTAGGTGCGGTAAACACGATCAGCCTTGCAGAAGCGAGAGAAAAAGCCAGAGCGTGCAGACAAATGCTGATGGAGGGGAAAAACCCCTTGCTTGAAAAGCAGCGCATGAAGCGTGAACAGCTTTTAGCACAAGCCAGTCATATGACGTTTGCTGAATGTGCCACTCAATATATTGCCAATCATAAAGCAGGGTGGAAAAATGCCAAGCATCTTTCACAGTGGGAAGCAACCCTTAGCACTTACGCTTTCCCTGTCATGGGTGAGTTATCGGTTGCAGATATTGACACAGCCCTTGTGCTGAAATCTTTAGAGCCGATTTGGACAACAAAAACAGAAACGGCAACCCGCCTGCGTTCGCGTATTGAACTTATCTTGGATTGGGCAAGGGTGCGTGGTTTTCGTAATGGTGAAAACCCTGCGCGGTGGCGCGGGCATTTGGATAAGATACTGCCCAAGCCCTCTAAAGTGGCAAAGAAAGAACATCATGCAGCACTGCCCTATGCCGAAATCCAATGCTTTATGGCAGAGTTAAAGCAAAGAGAGGGCATTACGGTGCGGGCATTGGAGTTCGCCATATTAACCGCCGCCCGTACGGGGGAAGTGAGAGGGGCAACGTGGGATGAAATAGACATGAAGCAAGCCATGTGGATTATCCCAGCGGCACGCATGAAGGCAGGGAATGAACATAGAGTGCCGCTATCTTCCCATGCAATGCAGATACTCAAAGAAATGCACGCGACAAAGCAGAGCACATTCATTTTTCCAAGCGTTAAGGCAGGAAAGCCGCTTTCTGATATGGCAATGATTATGATATTGCGCCGCATGGGGTTGGAAGCGGTAACGCATGGTTTCCGTTCCACCTTTCGGGATTGGGCAGCAGAGATGACATCATACCCCAGCGAAGTAGCAGAAATGGCATTAGCGCATGTGGTGAGTAATAAGGTGGAAGCTGCATATAGACGGGGTGACTTGCTAGCAAAACGTCACCGCCTCATGCAGGATTGGGCGGATTATTGTTACAGCCCGATTGTCAATGACAGTCATAAAGTGGTGGGGATAAGAGGGTGAAAGTTTTAGAATTCATAGGATCATATGACCGTCTAACTGATTTAGAACGAGCAGAAGCAATTAAAAGTTTTGCATTATCATTTGACCCTGAAAAAGTCTCTCAGGACATTCATGCTGAAATACTTCAAGCGGTAAGGTTTCCTAATGCACTTTCAAACGAAATCAGAGAAGAATTGAAAGCCGCTCTATTCAAGCAAAAAATGAGGATACTATCAGGTAAAATACCTCCCTATTGGGATAATCAAGGAGTGTATGAAACCCAGCTAAAATTATGCGCTGAAGGCGAGATCATGCCAAAAATATGGGGGCTTGCACAAAAGAACGGCAAAATTGAAGAAGTCCTTAATGGATTAGCCAGAGCTAAAAACCATAAAAAAGAATCACCATTTTCCACCACAAAACAGATGAGAGAAGATGCCAAGGAATTGGGGGAGCATCTAAAGAAAATTGAAGCTATTTTAAGAAGAAACAGAAACTTAAAATCTTCATTTTCCTGCGATTTACGAGATTCCTTCAAAAAACATGCTCAATCGAGCATTCAGAATTTTTCTAAAAAACTAATTATAACTCCCCTGCCTTTAGAGGTTGCAATTAAAAATGGAGACCCAGAAGAAATTGCAGCGGCTGTTGCAACCGCAACCATTGAACGCATCACAAAAATTCCTCCTGATAGTCTTGAGATGATAAGAGATTTACAAGGAAAATTAAAAATTTATGAAATGGACGAATATGAAAAAGGAATGCGTGAAAGTGATAGGTACATAAGAAGTCATTACTATGCGAGTCAGGGCACACAAAGTAAGGATGCACCAGATGAGAATATGCTTGCCAGAAAGGTTTGTAGGGTTTTGCGCCCCTTATATTCAAAAAATGCAGTAACCGATTTTTTGAGGGTTCTATGCGTATTAGATAATCGTTTTTTGGGGAAAGAATCAGGTTGGAATACTGCCCGTTTATCAAAACTTCTTTAAAATGAAAAACCGCTTAACTAATTGAAAATAATTCTAATATGATAAAATACGCCACTTCCATAGTGGTTTTTTTTAAGAGGTGGAATCGCTAATAGCTCTATGATCCGCAAATAATCGTTTCAAGACGCAGCAATCCTGCTGTGGATGTAATAATCCGAAAAAGAGACGATATTTATGGACAAAAACAATTTCCCTACTGAGGGGCGGGCGATAGATAAATTAAAATCATCCGTTTCACATTATCCCGATAATTCTTTCCCCACTGAAGGACTGGTGCGCTTGCCTCGGGTTCTTGAATTTCTAGGTATTCAAAAATCGTGCTGGTGGCAGGGCGTTAAAGACGGGCGTTTTAAGTGCCAGCCCGTGAAATTAGGGCGTGCAACATGCTGGCGTGCTGATGAAGTGCGCTCTCTTGCTTATGGTAAGAGCGAAGGGGGTGCATAATCATGACACATGAAAAAGAAAGCCCGCAAGTGGGGACAAGCGGGCATATCCAAAAAATCTACATTCACCCTAGCAAAGCTGCATTGATTGCACAAGATAAAACCCGCAATCCCGTCATTGAAATTGTTGCATATGATCCACTCACAGGCGCGATTTTGCATGAATCCCGCACACGGGGGAAGGTGGCACGTTCACTGCTTTATCTGCATCACTTACACCCTTACGGACTCACCCGTATTGAATCATTGCGCCGTTGGGATGTGCTTTGCCTGACGCAGCATGTTAGCAGTTTGCGACATACCCATAAGCTGACGATAGACGCACCTCGTGAGGCATATCATTCAGTAGATGGAATTGCTCATGTTGCACGGTATCACCTGCAAAGCCCTGTGCGTCTTTTTCTGATTGGGGGCGCGTCATGAGTGAAAAAATCGAAATGACAGTTTCCCCAGATGCACCAGAAAAATCCGACAGAACCGACACAACCGATTTTTCACATGTGAGCAATGCGGATTTCATGCAGGCAATGTTTGGGGAATTGCAGGGCGATGCAAAGGCGTTTGTGGTTTCAAAAAGAGGCGACCCCAGAACTAAGGGCGGTTGGGGTGGCAAGGTTTGGAATGGGCAATCATTGCCAGATAATGCTAACAATTACTATGCTTTAGCGGCATTTCATCCCGATGAATCAGGGAGCTACAAACGACAGAAGTCTTTTTGCGCGGGCATTTATGTGATTGTGCTGGATGATATAGGTGAAAAGGTTGCACTTGAAAAGATAACGCTTCCACCTACCTATATTATTGAAACGTCAAAGGATAATTATCAGTATGGCTACCGATTAAGTGTGCCTCTTACTGATTTAGCGGTTGCTGATAGGCTTGCGGATGCGTTGGTGCAGGCAGGGCTAACGGATAGAGGAATGAAGGGCTTTAGTGCAAGGCTGGCAAGGAATCCCAAAGCGATTAATGGCAAACATAATCCACTGTTTCAGTGTCGTTTGGATAAATGGGAACCAGAGCGCGTTTACAGTGTGGAAGAACTGTGTGCGGGGTTGGGCATCACGTTAGGAGCCGCTCAAAAACCCAAGCCTGCGAGAGCAGAGAAACGGCAGGCGGGCGCATTACAGGACGCACTTTTTACCCCTGCACCCGAGGAAAACCCTGTTTTAGTGGTACTGCGTGAACTTGGCTTGTATAAAATAGAGCTTGAAAAAGGCAAGCATGACATCACCTGCCCGTGGGTGCATGAGCATACGGATAGCGTGGATAGTGGCACAGTCTATTTTGAACCTTCAGAACATTTTGCGATTGGTGGCTTTAAGTGCCAGCATGGGCATTGTTTTGAGCGCAACATCACCACCCTACTGGATTATATAGGTATTGATACCGCGCAGGCAAAATGCAAGCCGATCATCCGCTTGCGGGCAGGTGAATTATATAGCATTGCAGATATTGCAGAAAAAGTGCTGGCAGATACCACTGAGTATTATCAGCGCGGGGGCGAAATCGTGTCTGTGGTCTATGAGAAAGACAGTCATAAAACACGGGTAAAACCTGACTCAACCGCATCACTGACCTATGCACTTTCGCGCCTGATTGAATGGCAACGGTTTGATGGTCGTAGTAAGGAATATGTCACCGCTGACCCTGACGGGCGGGTGATCCACATGCTGCATGACCATAATCAGTATCGTATTTTGCCAGCGTTGAGCGGGTTAGCGTATCAACCGCACTTGCGGGAAGATAACAGTCTGATGATGCAGGCGGGTTACGACACGAAAAGCCAGATTTACGGTATTTTTGACCCCAAAGATTACTACATAAAACCACATCCGACAAAGCAGGATGCAATGCGGGCAATGGCGAAAATAGAGGCACTACTGGAAGATTTCTGCTTTGCGAAAGACTATGATAAAGCCGCTGCATTATCCGCTATTCTCACCGCATCGTGCCGCCCCAGCCTCCCCACCGCGCCGATGGTTCATGTGCGTGCGCCGATGATTGGTAGCGGTAAAAGCTATCTCTGTGAATTTATTGCCGCTTTTGCCAGTAGTCACCGCAGCACCCCTTGCGCTTTCCCAGCCGATGAAGAAGAATGCCGCAAACTGTTGCTTGCCGCTTTCATGACCGCGCCGCCCGTGATTGAGTTTGACAATCTCACCACCGACATCAAAGCGCATAAAACCCTATGCACGGCGTTGACCTCACCACATATCAGTGACCGAGTGCTAGGCGTATCCAAAACGGCGGAGGTTGGCACGCGCAGCCTGATTTTATCAAGCGGTAATAATGTGTCACCGATTCATGATATGGTGCGCCGTTGCATCACCATTACCCTGGACACAGGGGAGGAAATACCCGCTACCCGTACCTATCAAAACCCTAATTTAGTAAGTGATATGCAGGCAGCGCGGGCGCAATATATATCCGCAGCCCTGACAATCATTATGGCGTGGGTGCAATCAGGGGAAACACCGCCCGCCTGCAAACCGCTTGGCAGCTATGGAGCGTGGGAAAAATTGTGCCGTTATCCGTTGTTATGGTTGGGATATGCTGACCCCGTGCAACCCATGTTTGCCGCGATGCAGGACGACCCAGAGCGCGAAACATTGGGGCAACTGTTGTATCTATGGTTTCAAGTTCACGGCTCAGTCCCTATGCAGGTGCGGCAACTGGTGGACGGCTTTGCGGATTATGGTGCGGATGGTGAATTGAGGGAGTTATTTTCTGATATTGCCGCCGAGCGTGGCAGCATCAACCGCAAGCGGTTAGGGCATTACCTTAAACAACATGCCAACCGCCCCGTGAATGGCTTGAAACTAGAGCGTGTGACAACCAATCGCAATGCCGCCTCATGGAAAGTGGTGTCGGTTTAGTCGGTTTTATCGGTTTATTTCCGTGCATATGGCGAAAGTGTCATTTCAGTTTTTTAACAGTGGTACTATGCGCGTATCTGCTTTTGTTCCTTCACCTTGCAAGGAAATCATGTTATCATATTGATAAACAATCAATAAATATCAAAGATAGGTTTAAGCGCATGACAGAAAAAGGCGGTAAACGTGAAGGGGCAGGCAGACCGAAAGGCAGCCGTAACAAGGCAACACTTGCCCTACAATCACTGTTTGAGGATGAAGCAGCAACGATAGGGCGCAAAGCTATAGAACTGGCAAAGGAAGGCGATATGGCGGCAATCAAGCTGGTGATTGAGCGCGTTATGCCAACCCGTAAAGATATGCCCGTCACGTTCACCTTACCTGCCCTAAATAGTCCGCAGGATATATTGAGCGCGCAAGCAAGCCTGATTGCAGCGGTGGCAGGTGGTGAACTCACCCCATTAGAAGGGAAGGCATTTGCTGATTTATGTGAAGGCTACCGCAAGCATTATGAAACGCTGGAATTAGAGCAGCGCATCACCGCACTGGAAGGGCGCAAATGAACGGATTAGCAAAACGCATCAACCGCATAGAGAAGCAACACGCCATAGAGCATCCTATGGTTTTGATTCCTTATGCCAACCCAGAAACACACGCCGAAGCATTAGAGCGATTTACGCATGAAGAGCATGATTTCAATCCGCATGTGCATCCCTATGCGTTTGTGTGCCTCAATGAGGCGTATCAGGATTTTCCACTTGAAAGACAGCATATGTGTGACTTTATCATATCGCTATTTCAGCAACGCCGCGCAACATATCAGGCACTTAAGCAGAGTAATCTATGAGTCACTCCTTACGCACCCGCTTAAAGAAAATGGAGATAGAGCGCACGCCTTTGCCCAGAACGCATGTGATTATGTGTAAAATAGGGCAATCACAACAGGACGCGATTGCAGAATATCACGCCACCCATCCCGACTTTGACCCAGATGATAGTGACAATACGCTAATAATGATAAGAAGCATTCCTGATTGAGCTGTCTGATAAAGGCGAATAGCAACCGCTTTTGAAGGGCTTTTTAGAACACATGTAGAGGCGGGTGGATATTATCACTGGATTTTCAAAGCTATTTTTAACTTCTTTGAGCGCTTGCCTTAATTTTCGTTATTACATAAAACCACGACCAATTCTTACCTAAATCTGGCATATCTCTAAAGGTAACATAACCCTTAAAAGTCCTAACCTGTTGTGAAGGAACGGATGTATATAAGTTAGTATCGTTTTGACCTACGGTAACACATGATTTTTTCTCATCGCATTTTTGAATAAATGCGGTGATATATATGTCGTCAACATTATATGAAAAAGAGTTGTTCTTGACTTCACCAGATACCGTATAGCTGTCTCCATAATCATGGGAAAGCACCACATTAGATAAAAAAAGCTCTTTTGACTTTATAAGCTGAAACGATTTTTTTTCCTGCTGGTCGTTGTAAAACCAGTATACTCCGCCAGCCACCACTAGCAAAATTAGAAAGTTTCTGAATCCTTCATAGACTATTGCAAGCCAAACAATGGCTATTGCTGCGATAACACCAGCTAACACGCCCATAACACCTACCTGATAATCTTCAGCGAATTAATCGCGGGCTCATAGCCTTTCTTGCCTGTGAAGGGATTGCTATTGCCCTTCGTGCTATAGTTATTGAATCGGGTAGAATCTGCCTTGCTTTTATAGCTGGGTGACACATAGGTTCCATTTGAGCGAGTATAACCTTTTACTCGTTGCGCCGCCTCTGAATTACACGCAAACAAACCAATGACTGCTATTGCTAATAGTGCTTTTTTCATATTGTCATCCTTTTGTGTTTAAGTAGGGACGTAATTGCCCCATTACCTTCCCCATGTATTTCTGGGGGCAATAATAACAGGCGCTTGTGTTGCATAAGGATTATTGGCACTGCTTGGGGAGTATCTGCTTCCATATGCGCCATACGGATTATTGATACTATCGCTTGAATACTTGCTTCCATATTGCCCATATGGGTTGGAAACGGAATTAGGATCATACCTATTGCTATTCAGGTTGCCTAAATACTTTCCAGTTTGGCGATCGTGCAATTCTAGGCTCTGAGCCCCTGCATTCCCTGTAAACACGCTGATTACAGCCATCGCAAATATCATTTTCTTCATAACTTCCCCTTTTTTTAAAAAACCGTGGTGATCGGGGAGTTGAGAAACCTATAATGAAAAGGTCGCGCTTACCTTTGGCGGGAAAGCCTGTTTCATACGCAAACGCCTCCCCGACCAAAGTCAAGGAGTGCGGATAACGACCACACAAAACCGTCATTATTAGGGGTTCTCACGCCCCAGATAGTCAACTGCGACTATCATGCAGGAAAAGTAGAAACAATTAGCAGGATATGCAAGCGAAAAACATCCGCGCTTGTTCGCGACAATCCACCCTCAACCAGTATTTATTTTGTGGGTTGATTTGCGGGTTAGGTAAAATAATTTTAAAAAATATCGCTATAAATCAGTAACTTAGACGTGATGTATGGTGGAGGATAGGAGATTCGAACTCCTGACCTCCTGCGTGCAAAGCAGGCGCTCTACCAACTGAGCTAATCCCCCCATTCGACATGGGAATACAGTATTTGCGCTAAAAACCAGCGAGCGTCAAGCAAGAAATGCAGGAGCAACTAACATGGTGATGTATTTTAAGAGACAGCACATCTGCTACCTTTTTCTTGCTACTATTCACTGATAGTGTAGCCTGCCCCACGCACCGTCTTGATCAACGGCGTTTCGAAATCGTCGTCGATCTTCCGGCGCAGGCGGCTGATATGCACGTCGATCACGTTGGTCTGCGGATCGAAATGATAATGCCATACATGTTCCAGCAGCATGGTTCGCGTTACGATCTGGCCCTTGTGCCGCAGCAGATATTCAAGCAGGCTGAATTCTCTCGCCTGCAACGCGATTTTCGCTGTTCCGCGCTTTACGGTGCGCGCCAGCAGATCCAGTTCAAGATCGGCGATGGTCAGGCGGGTAACCGTTTCGATCTCCCCATGGTGACGGCGCATCAGCGCTTCGACCCGCGCCAGCAGTTCGGTGAAAGCGAAAGGCTTCGTGACGTAATCATCAGCACCCGCTTTCAATCCCTGCACCCGATCATCTACCTCACACAGCGCGCTCAGCACGATGACCGGCACGTTATTTCCGGAACCCCGCAGGGTTTTCAAGACTACCAGCCCATCGACGTTAGGCAGCATCCGGTCGAGAATGATGAGATCGTAGGTTTCCGTGGTAGCCATGAACAGCCCTTCCCGGCCGTCCGCCGAATGGTCGACCGTATAGCTGCTTTCACGCAGTCCTTTGCAGATATAGTCGGCCACTTCCTGTTCATCTTCGATCACCAGTATGCGCATTCCCGCTTTTCCTCCGTTATGGCCTGAAGGCGAAACGATAATATATCGTACAGAAAATCACAAGAACTACCGCCTGCGTTCTGTACCGAGCCCGATTTTCTGGAAAGCTCAAAAGTATATTCATTTAAAAAAACTGTGCGGCGTATTCTTCAAGAATACGCCGCACAAACTCTCACGCTTTACTGAACAGTCAGCAGTGACATGCTACATTTTTTTGGAATCATCCATTGACTTCTGGCTGGTTGATTTCTGCATCATTTTAGAATCATCCATTGCGTGAACCTTTTTTGTGGTTACGGCAGATTCTTTTGACATTGCAGAGGTGGTGGTACCTGATTTCGTCATTTTCGCCTGGTAGCCTTTCTTGCCGTTCAGGCAGGATTTCACTTTGGCCGCATCGCCTTTCCATTTGGCGCTGCATTCGGTCTGCATCTGTGATTCCGTTTTGGAAGTATAGGCCATAGCACCGGAAGTGAGGGCAAGGACGCTACAAAGAGTGATAAGGGAAAGTTTCATATTACGTGCTCCTGAGTGATGATTTAAAAGATGATATTTATATACAATGTGTTAGGCCGCTCATGACAGGTTATCCCCGCCACCGCATTCTGTTGATAACGGATTATAAATGAAAAGCAACGGCATAATTTAGGGGCCCTGTTCTTCGGTTATCCGAAGCGGCGGAGCTATCTCTCAAATGCGTTTAAAGTGACACACAACAGGGGATTACCGGGCGTTTGCAATCTAAATTCGCACAGTTTGCAAAAAATCTTTTAAACTGACTTGACCTTTTTACCATAAAAAGATTATGAGTAGGGAGATTAAAAGTAATCATGCATTTATTTCTGTAAGAAACGGAAGCATATACACGGTAGATACATAAGATGAGAGCAATTGGATTTATAGTAGCGATAGTATTTGCAGCGGCAGCCTTTTTTCTGGTGCTGAATGTGATGGGCAGCGGGGACAAGAAACAGGTGATCGCCTCCCCGAAGGCAGCGGATGTGGAAACCGTCAGTGTCCTGGTGGCGTCAAAACCCATAGAGCTGGGTGACGTGCTGACCTCCGACATGGTAAAGCCGGAAAGCTGGCCGAAACATCTGCTGGTAGACGGCTTCGTTACCACAAGCGAGGAAAGCAAGTCGATTGTTGGCCGGGTTTCCCGTTCCGCTTTCGTGAAAGGCGAACCTATCAATCTTCATCGCCTTTCCAATCCTGAAGACCCCAGTTTCATTGCGGCGGCCCTTCCTTCTGGAATGCGGATGGTCACCATTTCCAGTGACGGGGTGGCCGGTCTCGCCGGCTTCGTGTACCCGGGGGACAGGGTAGATATCGTGGTTACCCGCAAAATCAAGCTGCCTAAAAAGGTAGCCGCGGATACCGGCGTGAACGAAACCACGGTGACAGAGACGCTCGTCAACAATATCAAAGTGCTGGCTGTCAATCAAATGCCGACCATTCTTTCCAAAGATGAGCAATCCAAGCTCGATAAACGGGATCGCCTCCCTTCTTCCGTGAGTCTTGAGGTTCCTTTGGCCGATGCGCAACGTATGCGCCTTGCCCAGGAATCCGGTTATCTTTCCCTTGCTCTGCGTTCCCTGAAAGACAAGGACGGGCATGAAGATCCTGTGGTCACCACTTTTAACGACATCAGCCATGCCGATCTGGAAAAGGAATTCGGCAGTAAAGAAAATGCGGAAAAGGAAACCATCTCACTGGTGAGAGGCGTCACTAAAACGGATGTCGAAGTGCCTAAAATTCATACGGAAGACAAAGAGACTGGAGACAAAGGGCAATCACGCAATGAAACTGTTAAGCAAAGATAATATGATGATGAATCGTTTTAAACAAAGTGTGGCGCTTGCGTCAGTGGGTGTTTCTCTCTGCGCTGTGCAGGCTTCCGCAGAAACGCTGGTCATACCCGCAGGGCGTTCGCAACTTGTCAATGTTTCGGCGGATATGACCGAAGTGATTGTGGCGAATCCTGATGTGGCGGATGCGTACGTGCATGACAAACGTAAACTTTCCATCATGGGGAAAAAAATCGGCATCACGGATGTACGAGTTCTTGGCCCTTCCGGCGTTTTGCGTGACCTGACCGTGAATGTCGGTTATGACCTTCCCGCTATCCGGAAATCCTTGAAGGAATTCCTGCCATTTGAACAGATCGGCGTGGAAATGCTGAATACCAACATAGTCCTTACGGGAAAAGTGGGCTCCGCTCAGGCAGTCGAGCGTGCGGTGAGAATCGTAAACGAGTATGTCGCTCCTACTGCTGGCGGAAACGGGGCAGCCGCTTCGCCTGCAGGGGGTAAAGGCGCAGCAGGGCCTTCCGATGATACGAAAGTGATTAATCTTCTTGAAGTCACATCTGGACAGCAGGTGATGCTCAGGGTGCGGGTGGGGGAAATCCGGCGCTCCGCGTTAAAAAACCTTGGGCTCAACCTTCAGGCGGTCAAACGAGGATCAGACACCTTGTTTCAACTGGGAACAGGAGGTGGTATCAGCGCCCTGACTCAGGGCAGCGCCCTGCCTATCGGTGGATTCCAGATTCCTTCTGATGTACGGGGCGTCAGTTCCATCAGCCTTACGAACTCCAGAGGAAACAGTATTTCTGCTATGCTGGAAGCGCTGGAGCGTGACAAGCTTTTCAAAGTGCTGGCTGAGCCTAATCTGGTGTCACTTTCCGGCGAAAAGTCACAGTTTCTGGCAGGGGGTGAATTTCCTGTGCCTGTTCCACGTGGCAATAACGGCGTAGGAATCGAATATAAACCATTCGGGGTTTCAGTTAAATTCACCCCTTATGTCCTTGCGGAAAACCGGATACGGATCGCTGTGGAACCGGAAGTATCAGAAATCAATACGGATGGCGCTTTGAATCTGGGGGGATATACCGTACCAAGTTTAAGTACGCGGCGTGCGCAGACTGTCGTCGAATTGTCAGCGGGTGAAAGTTTCATGATCGCCGGATTGATTCAAGATAAGGTTGCCTCAAGCATTGAAAGTATTCCAGGCGCCAAGGAAATCCCTATTCTCGGGGCACTGTTCAGCAGCGTTTCTTTCCAGCGTGAAGAAACCGAACTGGTACTGGCTGTTACCCCTTACATCGTCGATCCGGTCGTTTCTGCGGACATTAAACTGCCTACGGACGATTTCCGGCCCGCCAGTATGATGGAAATGTTTTTCTATGGCGCCATCGGCAGCCTGCATGGTAATATCGATCGTATTTCACAAACTCCTACAAGCGAAGGCCCGGTTGGGTACATGGTAGACTGATATGATGACTTCAACGCGTTTTTTACTTGTTTCTTTTGCTGCGTTTTCCTTGAGCGCCTGCGCCGCGAATATTCCTCCTCAGGCTTATGCAAACCGCGGCACTCCCGAATCATTGCTCGATGTTTCATCCGAAGTGGTAACCGTCGATCTGTCTTCCGATGAGTCGCTCGCTGAACTGACTCAGTGGGTGGAAGGTGATCAGCCGACACGTGCCGAAATTCGCTGTGAAGAGGGAAACCTGCGCTGTAATCAGGCTCAGCAGACGCTTTCACTTTATAACGTTCAGTCAGAGCGTGTGGCTTCCACCGGTAGTGAGATCGACCTTATATATGAACGCGTGATTGCGCATGATTGTGAAAATCGTTATATAGATAATCGTATCAATCCTTATAATTTCAATCATCCCGCATTCGGTTGTTCCAATGCTTCCAATATGGTACAGATGGTATCGGACAGACAGCAGTTCGTGAATCCTTCCCTTTTGGGTTTATATGACGGCAAAAAAGCCTATCAGAACGTCAAGTCCTATCAGAATTTTGATTCCAAAGACTATTTCAAGAAAGATACGGCAGACCTTCAAACCCTGAGCTTCTCAGCAGACTGATGTATGGTGGAGAAAAGTCCTTTACTCGCTATTATCAGCTCTTCTGCAGAACTTGAAGCGGTCAATGCGGTTACGTATGCGCTTGGATATTCGCACGCCGAAATCATTGAAGGAAATGCTGCGGAAGCGGCTGCGCAACTTCAACAACAGCGTTATAGTCCAAAATATATCTTACTATTCATAGGGCAGGCCGGCAGGGAAATTCTTCCCGGTCTTGATAATCTCGCGGAATGCTGTGAATCCAATACCCGCGTGGTAACCGTTGGACAAACAAATGATATCGGTTTCTATCGCGCTTTGAAAGACAGGGGGGTGATAGAATATTTCAATTATCCTGCACCCGTTGACGACATACGCGCTGCTTTGGTACAAAAAAACGCCGATCAAGCGCAAACGGGAAAAGTCATTGCTCTTTTCAGCGGCAGCGCCGGAGACGGATCCAGCACGGTCGCCCTCAATCTTTCCTATCTGCTCGCTAAGAAATATCAAAAAAAAGTGGTTTTGGTTGATCTGGATTATCAATTCGGCATGATGTCGCGACAACTTGAACTGAATTCTCCGTACGGAATCAAAGAAATCTTCGACCATCCGGAACGTGGAGTGGACGCAACACTGATTGAACGGATGGTCATGACCTACCGTGACGGTCTGGATGTCATCACCTCCCCTCAATCCCTGCATTTTCTTCCGCAAATCAAAGCGGATCTGACCCGCGATTTCATCACACATTTATCCGGCAAGTATGAGTATGTCATATTGGACATGCCACATGTCTGGAATCACTGGGTTTCTTCCACTTTAAGCTCAAGCGATCATATCATGTTGATTGCTCAGCTGCTGCTCAAATCCATTACCCACAGTTCAAGGTTGCTATCTTCCTGGGCGGAAGTTGGCATCACCAGTAAACCGCTTTCACTCATTATTAACCGTAGTGGGTCACGATACAAGGAAGCCGTCCACCCCAAGGACTTCGAACGTATCTGCGGAAGGGCGATTGATTATTATCTACCTAATGACATCAAAACGATCTGCCAATCAGAAAATCGCGGCACGCCTGTTTACGAAATAGGTAAGTCGCAGTTGCTTAATGAGTTTGACCGTCTGGCGAAAGGGGTGCTTGATATGTTTGAAAAACCCAGGAAAGCATAGAGATGTTTGGTAAAAAACCGTTATCTGAAGATCAGTACCCCGATGCGGAACTGCGGGAGAAAGCTATGCTTCCCGTGGGCGGGACGGCACATTTACCCGCCACCATTTCCATGGTCTCCGGGGATGAAATCGCCTTGCGGCAGGGAATGAATCTGAACACGGGCTCATCTGCCGGTTCTCATGATCTTGCTGGACAAAAACAAACCTATGACGTTTTACGTTTCACCGATAAAAATCTGGAAACCCCCCAGTTTCTTGAATTGAAAATGAAACTGATCGCCGAGCTGGTAGATAAAATCGATCTCACCAGCCTGTATCAGCTTTCGGAAGAGCGGCGCAAACAGCGCATCCACAGTGAAGCGGGAAAAATCATCAAGACGTATGACGCTGCCATTACCGGCGGGCAGGTCGCGTTACTTCAGGATCATGCGATCGATGAGATTCTGGGATACGGACCGCTGGAACATCTGCTCCGCGACGCGGACGTTTCGGATATCATGATCAATACCGCAAAACGGATTTTCATTGAAAAAAACGGGAAGATTTACCTTACCGATGTCACCTTTATCAATGAAGCGCATTTAATGGCGGTCATACAGCGGATCGTTACCCGCGTCGGACGGCGTATCGACGAGGCAAGTCCCATGGTGGATGCACGCCTGCCGGACGGCTCCCGATTCAACGCGATTATTCCGCCACTGGCGCTGGACGGTGCCCTGGTTTCCATCCGTAAATTCAAGCAGTCCAAAATCAGTCTGCGTGATTATATGAACTACCAGTCCCTGACCCCGGATATGGCCAGGTTTCTGGAAGTGTGTGCGAATATACGTCTCAACATCATCATTTCGGGGGGAACAGGCAGTGGCAAGACCACCTTGCTGAACGCGCTTTCCCATTACATCGACCACGGAGAGCGCATCATCACGATCGAGGATGCGGCGGAACTGCAGCTTTCCCAGCCCCATGTGCTTCGGCTTGAGACGCGTCCCGCTTCCAACGAAGGGGCAGGAGAAGTGACGCAGCGGCAACTGGTGAAAAACGCGTTGCGGATGCGCCCTGACCGTATCATTCTCGGCGAGATTCGCGGGGATGAAGTGATCGACGTATTGACCGCCATGAATACCGGTCATGACGGGTCACTGGCCACTATCCATTCCAATTCACCGCGTGACTGCCTGTCGCGTATTGAAAACCTGGTCAATATGTCGGGAGTCAAGGTCAGCGACGCGTCGCTGCGTTATCAAATTGCCAGCGCGGTGCAGGTCATCATTCAACTGCAGCGGATGCGTGACGGCAAACGCCGGATTACGCATATCGAGGAAGTGGTAGGCCGCGAAGGGGATACGATCATTACCCAGACATTATTTCACTATAATACCAAGGGTGTGGATGGTCAGGGAAACCTGATCGGTGAGTTTGTATCTAACGGAATACGTCCGCGATTCCTGCCGAGGGCCGATTATTTTGGTCGTTCTCAGGAATTACTGGATTGTTTAGGAATAGGACGAGTGTCGTAAATTATGATCATATTAGCCATAGTCATCGCCATTGTCGTAGGGAGCCTCGCTTATGTGCTCTACTCCCGTCTGCTCGGTTCACGCTACTCCGCCAGCGGGGGACATACCGGTCACGTGCTGCGTCAGGTTATGGAGGAAACTCAGACTCTCGGGAAAAAGCGGGATGAGATGCGGGAAGTACTGGATATCCTGAAAGCGGATATCAGTGATTCCACCGCACTGCGTATCTTGTCCACCCTGCCCTTCGGTAGAAAACTCGTCGTGAGAATCGTCAAAGCAGGGAAACAGGAAAGTGCCGGTATTTTCATCGCTACGATCGTGGGACTGATGCTTGTTTCACTCATCGCCATCTCAATATTTCAACTGAACGGCTGGTTCGTCCTTCTGGCAATTCTGGTGCCTCTGTGGCTCGGAAAAGCGATTCTGACCAGCAACATCAAGAAGCGTAACGATAAATTCATCGCCATGTTTCCGGATGTACTGGATATGATCGTACGCAGCGTCCGCTCGGGTTTTCCCATCAACAGCGCCATCAATATGGTTTCCGAAAATATGGAGGAACCGGTGCGTGGAGAGTTCCGCCAGGTAGCGGATGAACTGGCACTCGGACGCCCTCTTAACGAAGCGCTGACCCGTCTGGCGACGCGTATTGAAGAGCAGGACATCCGTTTTTTCGTTGTAGTACTTAAAATTCAGCAGGAAACCGGTGGTAACCTGGGGGAAATTATCAGCAACCTGTCGGGCGTCATTCGTAAGCGTAAACAGCTGCGTCAGAAAATTCGCGCCATGACCTCGGAAGGCCGTGTCACGGGCTATATTCTGAGCGCGATTCCTATCGCGCTGTTCTGTATACTGCTGTATCTTGCACCCAAGCATCTGGAACCTTTGTTCACGACGACACAGGGCAATGTCATCCTGGCGATTGCAGCCGGCATGATCGTCGTAGCGCAGATCATCGTCAGAAGAATGGTCCAGATCGACATTTAAGAGAAATCAGGAATATCGCCATGTTAGAGAACCCCAATATTTTTATCGCCGCATTTATCGGGCTGGTGTTTTTCGTCCTCTATTTGTTTATCGACAAGACCATCACGCGAAGCCAGAAGCTCAAGCGCATCGAACGTGATGCCAGGCTGACCAGCAACTATGATGAAATGGGCTACAGTCAGGATCTGACGTCGCCCATCGAACTTGAACAGGAAATGTCTTTATCCACCAAAGCGATGGATCAATTCATGCGGGTGCTCGGTATTGATGTCGACCGCAATATGAAGACGCTTCGTCCCGAAGTGACGCAGGCGGGCCTGGATGTCACCAATGCGCCCGTCACTCTGCTTTTTTATCGCCGCATTGCCGCTCCCATCGTGACGCTTATCGGTATATTGCTGCTTTTGAAAGGTGAGGAATGGCTTTATTACATCTCCGGTGGATTATTTCTGGTGTGCGGGCTGTTCGGCGCCCAGCTATATGTTTCGAACTGTACCCAGAAACGTAAGAAATCGTTGCTTCGTTCCTTTCCAGATGGTCTGGATCTGATGGTGGTGTGCGTGGAATCCGGACTGGCCTTAGATGCTGCCGTCAATCGGGTCTGCGTGGAACTGGGGTATGCGCATCCGGCGCTGGCCAAAGAACTGAACCGTACGCGGCTGGAGCTCGCGTTGCTCAACAACCGTTCCCAAGCATTATCCAACCTCGCGGAGCGCACCGATCTCGTCGCGTTTCGCTCACTGGTCGCCGCCCTGATCCAGACGGAACGCTTCGGCACCAACCTGACCGACACCCTGAGGGTTCTCTCTGATGATTACCGGCAGTCACGCCTGATGCTCGCGGAAGAAAAAGCGGGGCGTCTGCCGGCATTGATGGCTATCCCCCTCGTCACGCTGTTACTGCCCGCATTCATTCTGGTGATTCTCGGCCCGCCGTTTATCCAGTTGAAGGCGCAGGGCGGTATCTTCGGAGACAAATGATCACGCGATGACGGAAGCGGCTTCCATTACTTATCGCTCGACGCGAGGTCTATCCCCGGAACTTTCGTTTGAAGAGGTTTTACTTGCCGGCCTGGCGCCTGACGGGGGATTGTATGTCCCCTCCCATCTTCCCTTTTTCAACCCGTCAGCATTGGTAAAAATGGCATCGCTGCCTTATGCGCAACTGGCCGAACGTATTCTCGCCCCTTTCATAGGCGATACATTATCCGGGGAAGAGCTGCGGGAAGCGATTGGCGAAAGCTACGCAACGTTCCGCCATGCCGCCGTGACTCCTCTTAAACAGTTGGGGCATAACGAGTATCTGCTGGAACTGTTTCATGGCCCTACGTTGGCCTTCAAGGATGTCGCTCTGCAGTTTCTCGGCCGACTTATGGAGCACGTGCTGAAGAAACGCGATAAGAAACTGGTCATCATCGGTGCGACTTCAGGCGATACGGGTTCCGCCGCCATCGCAGGCTGCCAGGGCAGAGACCGGATGGACATGGTGATTCTCTATCCGCATGGCCGTGTTTCCGACGTGCAGCGCCGCCAGATGACCACCGTGGAAGACGCCAACGTCCATTGCCTTGCCATTGACGGCACCTTCGACGACTGCCAGCATATCGTCAAAGCGCTTCTGGTCGACAAGGCCTTTCTGAGCGACCATCCGCTCGGTGCGGTCAATTCGATCAACTGGACACGCATCATCGCCCAGATCGTCTATTATTTTTATGCCGCCTTTCAGCTGGGTGCGCCCAGCCGCAACATCAGTTTTTCCGTTCCTACCGGAAATTTCGGGGATATTTACGCCGGATACCTGGCCAAACGGATGGGGCTGCCGCTGGATAAGCTGATAATCGCAAGCAACAGCAACGATATTCTGACGCGCTGCCTGGAAACCGGCACTTACGAGATACGCGACGTCGTCAAAACGCTCAGTCCCAGTATGGATATCGGCATCTCCAGTAATTTTGAACGGGTTCTGCATGATCTTTATGAGGGTGATACGGAAACGGTGCGTACACATATGGCCTCCATGCAGACTTCACGTTCTTTTACTCTTTCGCCTCAGGCCCACGCCCGCTTAAGCCGCGATTTCGCGGCCATGCGCGCGCATGATGAGATGACGACAGACACCATCCGCCTTGTGTATGAGCGCACCGGCGAACTGGTGGATCCTCATACTGCCATCGGTATACGGGCGGTGCATGACACTGCGCGCAAAGCCGACACCGCATATGTGACACTGGCAACCGCGCATCCCGCAAAATTTCCGGACGCGGTGATGAAAGCCACGGGCCAGTATCCCGCTTTGCCGGAGCATCTCACCGATTTATTTGAACGGCCTGAGCGTTTCACCCGTGTGAGTAACGACATCGAAGCCGTCAAATCGTTTATTGCGGCGCTTTCAGAAAGCTGAAGGTACTATCCAGTCCCCCGGTACACCGATTGTAGGTCAGCACCATGTAATCCCCGTTCGGTTTCCGTATCGTCGCACTGATATGCGTATCCGAAAGATACAGGGGCTGAACGACAACCCCCTCAGGCAACGAAATGCTCTCTGTATTTTTTATACAGGTCGACGTCACAGGTTTCTGCAGACCCGTATGGTCCCTGCCCTCCTGCTCGATTTTGCGAAATCCGGCATAAACCAGAACCAGCACGCCGCCGATCAGCACCACCCCCATCGCTGACACCATCAGCTTCATCCCGCGCATGGAATCATCAGGAGTCGGAGGCTTCACACTCATGCCGCTTTCGGCCGCAGAGCGGCGATGCTCCGCTTCGCGATGGCAGTAATCCCTTTCCAGTCTTTCGCAGCGATCAGTTCTTTCGGGGTGATCCATGATCCGCCAATGGCAAAGATGGATTTAAGCACCGCATATTCCTGCATATTGCTTTCATCGATCCCGCCGGTGGGGCAGAATTTCAATTGCGGAAAAACGGAAGCGAACTGTTTCAGCATGGGAACTCCTCCTAACAAGGAAGCCGGGAAAAATTTCATATGGTCCGCGCCGTATTCCATGGCTGTCAGGATATTCGTCGCATTGGCCACACCCGGCAGCCACTGAATACCGTTTTCCTTGGCATACAGCGCCATCAAAGGAGTCATTCCCGGACTCACCTGAAAGACCGCTCCCGCATCGCAGGCGGAACGCATCTGCGCAACGGAAGTGATGGTGCCGGCACCGTTCAGAATCGAAGGAACATGCCGAGCCACTTCGGCAATCGCCGTTAGTCCGGCTTCGGTACGCAACGTGATTTCAATTGATTTGACCCCACCTTCCAGCAATGCCTCCGCGAGAGGAACGGCATCCTGTGCATGTTCAAGCACGACGACCGGGACAAATGAAAAGGAAGGAAACAGCTCACCAATTGCGTTCATATGATATCCAAATGATTGCTTATAGTGCTTTATATAGGATTTGAAAAGCAATGAATGTTATGAACGCATAGAGGCGCAATCCTATTTAGCACTTGCCACCCCTCGTGGAATTTGATAGCAGTGAATGTCGTTTCGGCGGGGTAGCTCAGTTGGTTAGAGCAGCGGAATCATAATCCGCGTGTCGGGGGTTCAAATCCCTCTCCCGCTACCATATTTTTCAATGGGTTAGAACGATTTTGAAATCAGGATTTTTCTCTTCTGTGTAATTCCTGTGTAATCGTGCAATTTTCGTCATCACGCCTTGATAAGGTATCGTGCTTCCAGTTTATCCATTGCCGCCTGAATATGCGCCCCGTTCTGGTGGCTATACCGTTCTACCATCTGCATGGTTTTATGCCCTGAAATCCGTTTAACGGTTGGCAAATCCACGCCCGCCTGTACCAAGTGCGTGATGGCGGTATGACGTAGCGTATGGCGCACCACAACACGCGGATCAAGCCCTGCCTTAGTTACTACCCGCGTCCAAGGTTTTTCAATGTTCATGGTATGCCCACTACGGGCTGCAATAGCAGGGAAAAGCCATTCCTGCCCTGCACCTGCAATTTCTATATATCCCTTCAAGAATTGCGCTAAATGCTGAGTGATAGGCTGTTGTCGTGCCCCCGCCTTTGCTTCTGGTATGAAAATCATCATTTTATCCAAGTCTATATGCTCAATACGGATGGATAAAATCTCTGAACGACGCATGGCAGTTGCCAGACCGATAACAATAAAGGGGTAAATGTGAGGGTTCTGATCCTCTTTTGCCGCCTCTAACAGGGCGTGTGCCTGTTCTGTCGTAAGGTAGGTAATTCGTGCTCTTTCTTCTTTCAGTTGCCTGATATTGCAAGGCTTATGATCCAGCCACCGCCATTCCATCGCTTTATAGAGCATATGAGAGAGTGCCGCTAATTCCCGATTAATCGTACCATGTGCCGCCTTTTCTTCCAAACGGTGCTTTTTATATCGTTCAATGTCAAATGTGGTAAGCTGTGCGAGTGACTTTGTCTTGAAAAAAGGGATGACGTGCTGATTCAGGCGGTGCGTCTTTGATTTTATATCCTTGCCCCCTTCCTCTTTGAGTTTTGCAAGATATTGTTCCACTGCCTTATCAACCATAAGCGTGGTTTTCCTGCCCTTGGGTAGATTCAACCTCCCTTCTTTGGCATCCATTCTTGCTTTTTCAATGAACTCTTCCGCTTGAGTGCGGGTTGTGCCGTCTGATTCCTTGCCTATCACTCGATGGATGCGCTGACCATCCACCATGACATTAACAGAATAACGACCATCACCATTTGCAAGACGTTCAAAGGTAATGCCATGTTCCTGTAGCTTTTGACCTCCTTCCAGTTTTCGTGAGGCTTGACGGGTGAGAGTAACAAACTTCATGTTTATTGCCCTCCTTGCACTTTACCATTTTGCTTTTTGGTAAGGCGCGGTGGCTTGGGTAACGCATCCTTTCCTAATTCACCATTTGCAACTTTTTTGAAAGTATCAAAATGCTCTCTAAGACCCTCTCTCATTTTTTGATGATAAATATGCGGATTTTCATCATTTTTTAGATGAAGAAAACTATCACTAAGTGCATGGAAATAATCACTTTCAATAATTATTTTTATCAGCTTTTCTTCCTCAAAGTTCATTAGATTACGCCTACACGTTGCTAATTGATACAATCTATCGGATTCTTCCACATCCCATAAAAACTCCAGAAGATTAAGTTCTTTCCCTTGTTCATCGTAAAGCCCTTCAGCAGTGTCATGAATCGCTTTCTGTAAAGCCCATTCAACTACAGAAGAAATGGTACGACGTTGCTTGCGTGCCAAAAGTTCTAAGCCATATCTGATTTTAGGTTCAAGCCGTACCGTAATGCTTTCCGCCTTCGGTTGGTTTGAGCTATTTGCCTTGCGTGCCATAATGTATCCTTAACGTCAAAAGTTCTATATAATGCCATATCCTTCTTACACCGATTCAATAACTTGTGTAAAGGACAAAATTGGATTATGTCTTTCCTTGTAAGACGATATTTATCGTAATTTTTATATCCAATGCAGGAAATGTATACACAATGCAACAAACGACTCACTCTGTTTTCATTTTTCCTGATGGAAGAATGGATACACAAAATGCGGCTACTTATTTAGGATTAGCCGTCAAAACTCTCGCCATGATGCGTTCCAGCGGGACAAGTCCTAAGTTTATCAAACGCGGCAAAGTGTTTTATTACCAGAATGATCTGGATGAATGGTTGCTTCAAGGTGGCAAATGCACAAGCACTGCACAGCAACGGATGCAGTAAGATGCGTGATAGTTTACACCACGCTGCACTTGCATATGCAGCGGCGGGTTATGCTGTGTTCCCTTGTGTGCCAAGGAGCAAAAAACCGCTCACATCCAACGGCTTTAAGGACGCGACAACTAACACGGCAATCATCAATGGTTGGTGGCAGAAATGCCCTTCTGCCAATGTTGCAATGGCTATGGGTGTGAAGTCTGGGGCATGGGTGCTTGATGTTGATTCACCAGAAGGGCAGGCATGGCTGGACGCGCAAAAAAGTTTGCCGATTACCCCCTTACAGCGTACTTACAAGGGGCAGCATCTTTTTTTTGCCATGCAGGAAGGGCAGGAATTACGCAATACGGCAAAGCGTGTTAAGGGCATAGATACAAGGGGCAATGGCGGCTATATTATGCTCGCCCCTTCCATTCACCCCGACACAGGCAAGCCCTACACTTGGGAGCGTTCCTTGCTGGACTACCTCTTGCAACCTGCCCCTAATAGCTTGATTGCCGCCATTTACCCCCCACCAAAACCGATGCAGCCATATGCACCGTGTCGATTGCGGGATGATTCCAGCGGTTCACGCTACGGGTTGAAAGCATTGGAGAATCAATGCAACACCATTGCACAAGCCCCGTCTGGTACTCAAAATCACGCGCTCAACAAAGGGACTTTCCTCATTGGAAAATTGGTGGGAGGTGGTGAACTTTCTATTTCCTGTGCCTTTCAATCATTAGTGAGGGCGGGGCTAATGATGCAGCCAAGTGCGGAAGTATGGACGCAAGCGCAGGTGGAGAAAATTGTCAAAGCCGCCCTGAAAGCGGGTGCGATGCAGCCTAAAAAAGCCTCACCGCATTCCAGAAAATTCACAAAGAAAAACCCCCTTGCCAAAGGGGTTCAAAGGTAAAAATCATGTTTAATCATAGCACTAATCTACAGACAGAATCAACCGAAAACCATGTACATGAGGCGATTGATAACGCTGAATATGACCCAGATGCAGCGCCACCTGAAGAGCATTCCTACGATTCACTCATGGCGCGAGCAGAGAGTTTTACGCCTGAGACCAGCCCTGAGGAAATAGGTGCATTGCTCAAGGATACAGAGGGGCTGGACAGGCTTTCGTTAGAACGCCTCCGCAAAGTACTCAAAAAAAACACAGGCACAACCATAAGCGCAATGAAGGGCTTTATCGCTGACGAACGCGAGGAAGGTGATGTGCAGGATGACCCTGACGATTTAGAAATGGCGCGGGAAATTATTGAGTCACTTGGGAAAGAAAACCTGCTTGGCACCACCGCGCATGTGTGGCGGTGGGATGAAAAAGGGGTATGGCTTACCCGTGAGGATCGGGAGGTCAAGCAATGGGTGCAGCATGGGCTGGAGCGCATTGGTTACGCTGTCAAGAGTCATGTGGTGAATGGGGTGGTGGATGTACTAAAAACAGAAATACATGCCCCTGACCAGCAATGGAATAAGAATAACGAGATTATAACTTTTATTAACGGTGCATTACATTGGGAAGGTGGAAAATGGATACTGAAACCGCACGAGCGAGAGGATTATTGCACCACCCAGATTCCCCACGCGTATAACGTAAAAGCAACTTGCCCCCGCTTTATCCAGTTTCTACCAGAGATTTTCAGAGATGATAGTGACGGGAAAGACAAAGCCCTCCTGATTTTAGAATTGATCGGATACAGCATGGTAGCCCATGCCAATTTTGAGACTTTTGTATTACTGATTGGATCGGGTGCGAATGGTAAGAGTGTGTTGCTGTATGTCATCATGATGTTGGTTGGAAAGGTGAATGTATCGGCGGTGCAGCCAGCACAATTCAGCCATAAGTTTCAGCGGGCGCATTTGCATATGAAACTGGTGAATCTGGTGACAGAAATTGCAGAAGGTGGCGAAATTGCCGATGCAGAATTGAAAGCGATTACATCAGGCGAATTGACCACCGCAGAGCATAAGAATAAGCCGCCGTTTGACTTCATTCCCTATTGTACCTGTTGGTTTGGCACGAACCACTTACCTCATACACGGGACTTTTCCGATGCATTATTCAGACGGGCAAAGGTGATTCAATTCAACCGCGTATTTGCCGAAGCAGAGCGTGACCCACAGCTTAAGGCAACGCTGGCAACAGAGATTGAGGGCATTATTGCGCTGGCACTACAGGCATATGCAGGGGTAATACAGCGCGGTGGAGTCTTTACTGAACCTGCAAGCTGCAAAACTGCCAAGCAGGAATGGCGCAAGGAAGCCGATCAGGTGGCGCAATTTATAGAGGAAAAATGCGAACTTACCCCTGATTCCACCATGCTTTCCAGTGACCTCTATATGGCTTACGATAACTGGACGCGGGGCGCAGGCATTACCCGCAAGCTGAACCGTAAAAACTTCACTAACCGCATGGAGCGATTAGGCGCAACACCCCGCAAAGGCACAAAAGGGGTACGGCTTATTGCAGGCATTCGTTTAATTGAGGAGTCGGACTTATGAAATGGGTGGCGCAAGTGGCACGAGTGGCGCGACACTGCATCGCAGTCACTTCTGGGATGAAATACATATATCATCCGCTAAATAATGCCACTGGAAACGGCATTTATGCTTATATGTGTTTACTACAGAAGGGCGTGCGATGAAAAGTCGCGCCACTCACGCCATTCACGCCACGGGTGATTGTGGATTGCTGGAAGCATTGGAAAGTGCATTTGCCACGCCTTCGCTACCCAATCCCGATAATGCCACCCACGCAACCGCGCCTGACGTATATTATGGCATTTGGCAGGAACGCGCTGCAATCCTCACCTATGAGGCAGGGTACACTAAAGAAATAGCAGAAGCGGCGGCGGTGATTTTCTGCATCAGCCCACCCGCAGAAATTGACCTGAACGCGTGGCAGCATGTCATGGATATTCTGGGACACGGGCTGGATGATTATGCGCGACAAACAACCTCACAAAACCTCACAAAAGGAACCCTAGATCATGACTGACAAAAAACCTGCCAACAATACACCTGAAAATACAGGTCGAATACAGGTGGGGAAGTTTCAGCCTGGGCAATCGGGCAACCCAGCGGGGAAACCCAAAGGGGCGCGGCATAAGGTAACGCTGGCAGTGCAGGCGTTACTGGAAGAGGAAGCCGAAGCCATATCGCGCAAGGCGATTGAACTGGCAAAAGCAGGCGATATGACGGCGATACGGCTGGTACTGGAGCGGGTACTACCACCGCGCAAAGATGCACCTGTGCTTTTTACGATCCCCAAAGCCACCACCCCTGAAGAAATCAGCGCGGCGATGGATGCACTGATTCAAGCGGTGGCAGGTGGCGAACTCACCCCGCAGGAAGGACATGCGATTGCTTCCTTGCTGGAAGGACAGCGGCGCATATTAGAAACCACCCTGCTTGCCCGCAAAATGGATGCGCTGCAAGCCGTTATCGCGCAGAGGAAATAACCATGAAACCAACCCCCGCCGCTACTCTTAAATGTGCCCAATCCCTGACTGGCAAAGAAGTCTTCGCTTTGACGCTGCAACGTCACTTGGATGCGTGGCAGAAATTGCCACCCACCTTCAGTGAAGGTGAGATTGCGCGCATGGTGGCGGAGTTTGACCGCCGCCCAGATGAAGGACATGCCTATAACGCATGGTGGAAAATGTATGATATGATCCAGCATGTGAGTACCGAAGCCCGCAGGTTAGCAATGGAAGCGGCATGGCGCATCAGTATTGAAACAGACTGGATGTTACGCATCTCACAGCGCATCAACCGACAGGATGAGAGCACACGCAATCCCACACCTGAAGCACTGGCACGGCTGGAGAAGTCTCTCACCTTCATTCAAGTGATCATTGGTGGCTTTTTGCGGTGGAACATGCTGGTGGACGTATTTGTAACGCTGCATGGCTGTGACGTGAGTGTGATGACAGGGCGCGAGCGGCGCATCCTGGAGCAGAGTGTAGAGCATTGTAACTGGACAATAGAGTGTTTTACCGATGACCTGACCTATGCAGCGTGCCGTGAGGATAAAGAACTGGATACCTATACCCTTGCTCTCCCCAATCTCACCATGACCCCGCCTGATATTCCAGCGAGCCTTGCCGATGACCTTAAAGCCGCGATTGTGACATGCCACCGCGAGCGCGAAGTGTGGAAAGTGACAGAGGCGTTTGACATTTCCCTTTATTGCTAAGGGAGATGATAATAAACGCACTGCCCTCACAGGAATCTGGACGCGCTGCACAGCCTGCTTCTCAAACGATAGGATGACATCATGACCATCACCAAAGCCCAAACAACCCGCCTGCTCACACAATTATCAGGCAAGGAGGCGTTTCTTGTCATCATGCAGGGGTATGTGGAACGTACCTTAAAAGAAGCCCCTACCTTCACTGACCCTGAAATAGAACGCATGATGGATGCAATGTGGAGCAATCCGCAGCGCGCCTACGAATACCGCAGGATGCGTGATGCCCATGATGTCATGCAGGTCGCCATGTATGAGGGGAGGATTGCGGCACTGAACGCACTGAACGCCATGCAGGGACAAATGATGCTAACCAACCGCATGACCAGATTCCATAGTGCCAGCCCGCCAGATTACGCTAAAATCACCGCATGGGCGGCAGAGGATACCCCGTTTTTACAGCGGCAACATCACTATATTTTGCATTGTCTGGAATGGTATCAACTATGGCGGGTAGTACTGGAAGCGTTTGATACAGTATTTTCCACCCGTATGGTGGACATGCTGACACATGAGGCAGAACGGCTGGAAATGTTCACTGTCCTTTACCATGACCGTATGGAATGGTATGACGATGATATTGTTTTCGCCCGTATGATGGCTTCCAGAGGATCAGAAGAATCCTGTAAAACCTTGTCTGCGGAAGTCACCGAATCAGGGGAAGATATAAGCGCGTGGCGGCTTCCCGAAGCGGATAAGCAAGCGCATGATGACAGGCTGCAACGCTGCATTACCTACCTGCATCAATGCCCTGACCAGCCCTTCCATAAAGTGCTGGAGGTGGTGGGGGTATAGCGAACCCTACTTAAAATGATTTTATCGTGTAAATTATCTGCCCCGCACCAGCTTTGACCAATACGAAAGAATAGGCTATCAAGCTACTAATAGGAAAACGTAACATATGCTTTTCGCATAAAAATAAACGGACATCATGGCAGAAACCCTTACACAAACACTCAAAGATGGCGTAAATGCTGGGCTGATTTCCTTTGATGAAGAGCGCAAATACGTTACCTATACCCACCAAAACAAGCGCCGTAACTTTACGAATCCTGAAGAGCAAGTGCAGGCAGAAACCTATGTAAAGCTGGTGCAAGTCTATGGCTATAAACCGCAGCGCATCATACAGTTTACATCTGTTACACTGGGTTCTTCAGTGCGTGAAGCGGATATGATTGTTTATAATGACGATAAACATCACTCCCCTCATATTGTTGTGGAGTGCAAACGGCAGGAAGTTTCAGAATTAGAGTTCAAGCAAGCCATTGAGCAATGCTTTAGCTATGCGGTGGCAATAGGTGCAAAATATGTTTGGACGACATCGGGCATCAAGGATGAATACTATCAAGTCCCAAGTGAAACACCCAAAGCGCGTATTTCTATTCCAGACATCCCGCAATATGGGGTGGATAAGCTGGCAAAATATAAATACGCCAAAGGTGGCGGTTCATTGAAAGGGCAACGGCTTTTTGAACTGGAAAAGGTAACAGAAGATGAACTGACCAGACGTTTCAAGCAAGCGCATAATGCCCTATGGGGCGGTGGTGAATTGAACCCTTCCGCAGCATTTGACGAACTGGACAAACTGATTTTCTGCAAAATATGGGATGAACGCAGACCCCGCAAGCAGGGCGAACCTTACGACTTTCAGGTATTCAGTGAAGAAACGCCTTCCAAAACAAATGCGGAATTACTTACGCGCATTAAAAACCTTTATGAGGAAGGACGCAAAAAAGACCCTGAAGTGTTCAAGGATGACATACGCCTTTCTGCCGAAAAATTGCGTACCGTGGTAGGGTATCTAGAATCGGTCAACCTGAACGAAACCGATTTGGATAGTAAAGGACGCGCCTTTGAAACTTTCATGGGATCATTTTTCCGTGGTGATTTCGGGCAGTATTTTACACCCCGCCCTATCGTGAAATTCATTGTAGATTGCCTCCCTATTACCCATGAATCCTTAGTACTGGATACGTCATGCGGTAGTGGTGGCTTTTTGCTTCATGCGCTGGATAAGGTGCGGCGTGAAGCGGATGAATACTACCCCGATGAAACGGGTAAGAACGGGACACAGGAAAGCGCAAGACATCATCGTCACTGGCATGATTTCGCAGAAAAGAAACTGTATGGCATTGAGATTAACGAGCAAATCGCCCGTACCGCTAAAATGAACATGATTATTCATGATGACGGACACACGAATGTCATTGCAGCGGATGGGTTATTGAGTGACCACGACCTACAGGAAAAGACAAAAAACCACGGCTTTCAGTATAGCCGTTTTGACTACATCATTACGAATCCGCCTTTTGGCTCAACGGTACGGCAAACCGAACAAGCCTACATGAAAAACTACGGCTTCGCACAAAAAGAAGCGGATTGGTTGAATCTGACCGCCAAAGAAACAGAGCGCGATAACCAAAGCACTGAAGTCCTCTTTATTGAACAATGCCATAATTTTTTGCGCGAAGGTGGCTATTTGGCAATCGTCATCCCTGACGGTATCCTCACCAATTCCAGTCTGCAATATGTCCGTGACGGGATTGAAGAAAAGTTCCGTATCATTGCAGTGATTTCCATGCCTCAAACGGCATTTTCTGCTACAGGTGCGGGCGTGAAAAGCTCTGTCATGTTTCTGAAAAAACATGATGAAGCTATTTCTGAACATATCCGTAATCAAAAAATGCGCCTGCAGGATGAAGCCAAACACACGCACCACTACCAACAGGAATGTGATAAAATTGAAGGCGAAAAAAAGCAGCATATCAAAACATTGCGCGGATTCGAGAATACGGAAGGGTTAAGCGGTGCAGCCCTCACCAAAACGGAAGCATATAAAGAATGGAAGAAGGGGGTTGATGAAGAATACCGCGAACGGATCAATGCACTCAAAGACACGTTACAGGAGGCATATACCAAAGCACGTTGCGCGGCATTGCAGGACTACCCTATCTTCATGGCGATTGCAGAGGATATAGGCTATGATGCAACAGGTAAACCGTCAGGAAAAGATGACCTGCCCCTGATTACACATGAACTCTCACGCTTCATTGGAGCCATGAATCAGGGGGAAGCATGAGTTTTGCCCTCTCCCCCACCATAGACCCAAACAAGATATTTCTCATTCAGAGCAGTGAACTGGAAGGGCGGCTTGATCCATTTTGCTATATTCCTGAGCTTGTCGCCTTGGATAAAATACTGAAATCAAAAACTCCTTATCGGCTTAAAGATTTTTCCATCTATCATGCGGGGGGAGCCACCCCAAAAAAAGATAATGCAGAAAATTATGCAACCAAAGAAGAAGGCGGTGTGCCTTTTATAAGAGTACAAAACCTCTCTATTACAGGTGAATTACAGCTTAACGATTTGGCATTTATTGCGCGAGAAACGCATGAAGGTTTATTAAAGAGAAGCCGCTTACAAGCAGGTGACCTTCTGGTTAAAATTACTGGTGTGGGGAGAATGGCAGTTGCTTCTGTTGTGCCTGAAAACTTTGAAGGCAATATCAATCAGCATATGGTAGTAATTCGTACAGGTTCCAAAGAAATTAGCGAAAATATAGCTGCATATCTTAATTTAGATAGTGTAGAAAAAATAGCGAGTAAAAGGGCTACAGGTGGAACTCGCCCTGCCTTAGATTATAAAGCCCTCCTTTCTATTCCCGTCATAAATGATTCTAATATTAAAGAAAAAACTCAAAAAGCTGTACTTGCCAAGCAACGCAAGGAAGCAGAGGCGCAAGCGTTGCTGGCAAGTATTGATGATTATCTGCTTTCAGAACTTGGCATCACCCTGCCACCCGCCCCCGACAACACTACCGCCAGCCGCATCTTCACCCGCCCTTTAAGCGACCTAACAGGCGGACGGTTTGATCCTCTTTATCATGCAGAACAAATTTTTCATTTCATTGAACATGGTACGTTTGAAACGGAATATCTGTTTAAGGGTGTGCAATACATGCAATCTGGTTTTGCTTCTGGAAAGAGCGACCAAGGGAAAGAAGAAAGCGGCATTATTCAGATACGACCAACAAATATCACGAATAATAGAGAATTTTCATTTGAGAAAAATATCTATATCCCCTCAAATGAACTGCAAAATAGAAAAAATGACATTTTGCAATATGGTGAAGTCTTGTTCAATAACACAAACAGCCAGATATTGGTTGGCAAATCCGTATGGTTTGATTTGAAAGGTGACTATTTTTGCTCTAACCATATGACCAGAATCAGGGTAAAGGCAGAAAAATTGAATCCTCAATACCTGACGCATCTCTTGAACTTATACCAGCGTAAAAAGGTGTTTTTTACCATTTGTACCAACTGGAACAATCAATCAGGGGTGAATCCAGAGGTATTACGACAAATAAAAATCCCTTTCCCTCCCCTTCCTAAACAACAGGAAATTGCTGACCATATCAAAGCGATGCGCGCTCACGCCAAGCAGTTACAGATTGAAGCAAAAGAGGGGCTAGACACCGCCAAACGTGAAATTGAAGCCATGATTTTAGGGTGATATATGGTAGCTAGAAAACGACCGAAACCTATACAAAATCCTATAATTCTTCGTGGTTTACTGGATAGGGCACTTGCGAATTTTACTTGCTTGCGTGGCTATGCCACCATGAAAGATTTGCACGGCATTTCTAAGGCAGACGAAAGCTATCAACGCAGCTTGATTACTAAACACCATGAAAGGATGGTAAATTTTCTTAATGATGAAGAATACCTTTTTTTCCCTGAAGTCATTTTAGGCGCATCTCTTGTAAATGGTCTGCGAAATGAAATTTATATGGACGATGTAGATGATTTTTTGAAAAATCTGGATCAGGGTAAAGGGCAATCTCATCCGTTCGATGACTTTACACTGCGGTATAATACCACTGCCTACCAAAACCCAAATGATGCGCGGCAAAAAAACTATTTGAAACGCGCCAGATTGACGATCACTAATGATGCGTTTCAAAAATTCCATCGTATTGACGGCAATCACCGCTTAAGCGTACTAGATGAGCCTGAAAAGCTAAAAGATGATGCGCAACGGCAGAAATTTGAAGCATTAAACGTACCCTTTTGCCTTGTCCTGTTTCCTACCAGTGCAGATTTAGAAAAACATAGTCGCGTTTTGTTTCATAATCTCAATTTCCACCAGATACCCATCACCAAGGAAAAAAATTTAAGCCTGATTCTGGACCAAGGCAGCCCTTTTGATAATGAGAAATTACGAACCACATTTGGGGAATCATACCCGCTGGCGCGCCAGATATTAGACAGTTGGGACTTGGAAATGATCCCGCATATCATGGCAGTGATTGAACCAGCGGATGGTGTGGACAAAGAAAAAGAGTGCAAGCGCACATATCTTATCAATACATTGGAACTACTAAATAAAAAAGAAGTGGTGCATGACGCACAACGGGTAAAAGCCGTATTAGGAGTAATTAATCCGCTTTTTGAAAATCATATGATGCAGGCATCCCCAAATCATGGCTTGCTTACTGCCTACACCTACTATGCAATCAGCAAACCCCATGCACTAAGAATTTTCCATAATTGGGTTGTGCAAAACCACATCTACCATACTGAAAGCATTAAGGCAGAAGAATTAATTAAAGTGTTTGACTGTGTGCTGGAATCACGCCACCAAACGGTATTTGTATCCATGCAGTTTAGTCCTGAAACAGAAGGAAATTATGAGGCAATCCAAAAAGCTATTGATGAGGTGAATGCCGATAACCGACTTGATTTGAAAATTCAACCCATCCGTATTGACCAGTTTAAGAAAGGCTATTCTTATGAAATTACCGATGAAATTTTAGAACTGATTCAAGGATGTGGTTTGCTTATTGCAGATTTAACGTATGGTAACAAAAATGTATATCATGAAGTAGGTTTTCTTATGGGGCAAAATGCAGGAAAAGACAAACCGCAAGACAATTTTATTTTTGTTTGGAATGATAGTGCATCTAAAGATAAATTTAATAAAGATGTAAGTTTTAATCTAAATCATAAACAAGTGCTTAAAGCTAAGGGTACGGGTGATATGACGGCACAACTCAAAGAACAGATTGAGATTTTTTATCAGTTGAAAGTGCTTGAGATTTGACCGATATGTATAGAAATGGTCGTTTTCTATGTGTGTTCTTTTTATAAAAATTGAGTAGCAAGTTTCCGTAATTACCGAAGTTCCCTATACGGTTCGTTTTAAGAGCGGTCTTTGCTTCCACAGAATTCCCCCTTGCAGGACTCTCAAAACATCTATATACTTCTACCTAACATGACCAGCCCCACCACAGGCTGGTCTTCTTGTTTGTAGTGAGATGATGAACTATTCCAAGCCTTACCTTGCTATCCCTGACCAGCTATCCTTACTTCAACAGCGCGGATTGCATATCACGGATCACGACAAAGCCGCGCATTACCTTTCTAACCTTGGCTATTACCGCCTTAGTGGGTATTCTTACGCCTTTCGCCAGAGTACACACCGCCCCGATGGAACCGTGCAGGTGCATGATGATTTCAAGGAAGGTGTGCAGTTTGATGACATCCTTGCCCTGTATGTCTTTGATAAGCGTTTGCGCCTGTTATTGCTGGTTGCGATTGAACGCATAAGCACTGCGAAGAATTCCCGCTCGCTCACAAGACCCTTGGATTGCGCCTCATGATGACATCCGCTTCAAGTCTGCTCTATTTTTAAGAGAAAAGAATATACAATAAAGATAAAGAACGGCTTCATAATTATTTAATAATTATTTAATAGACAATGTATATAAACATCTTTATATTAAATTAATGCATACTGATTCTTTGAGTATGAAAGAAGATAAATCCTTATTATAGAGGCACCATATGAGCGAAGTTGAAAATGATGTTATTTCACGTGAAACAGCCAACGGATTTGAGGTAACAGTATTTAAGGGCGGGCAGATCGATGTAACGAATACACATGCTAAGCCAGGCGAGCTACAATCGGTTAGTGCGTTTCCTGACGGTAACCGCGCGGGGTATATCGCCACCGCAAATAATGGGATTGATCTTGCTCCCGCTGGCACAGACTTAAGCCAGATGACACATGGTCATACAGTAGTGGAAATTGATCCTAAATTGTTACACGTGGAAGTGAAACATGACGGTATCACTATTTATAAAGTCGATGAAACCAGAACGGTTGAGACGCGGCAAACACAAAAAGCTGAAAGTCCTCCCATCTTCAGTGAAACGGCAAATGGATTTCAGGTGACAGCTTTGGAAGGTGGTCGTATCATGGTATCCAATACGCACGCTAATACACCAGGGGAACTGCAATCGGTTGATTTATTTCCTGACGGAACACGTACTGGTTATGTTCTGACGGAAAATGGCGGCGTTGCTTTGGCTCCTGCGGGGATGGATCTTACGAAGATGACGCATGGCCACACCGTGGTGAACATTGATCCTGAAAAGTTAAAAGTGCAGGTGCTGCATGACGGTAAGGAAATTCTTGGACTTGACAGAACCGTCAAAACCGAGACACAACGCAGCAATGACCCAGCACGTTTTGAGGAAATGCTTCAGGGCTTAGATAAATCGGTGCTTGATAAAATAGCCCTTAACCCTTCAGATAGGGAACATACAAATACAGCCGAAAAATCTAATGCTAAGAGTGGTGGAAGACCACGTTAATGCCTATCTAAAAAGGGTGGTGCCTCAGTTTGCATATGTTGTCATTCTGAGCGCAGCGAAGAATCTCACTGATACATAAGAAATCCTTTGCGACGCTCAGGGTATGTCTTTATAAACGGTTGCGCCTGTTATTGCTGGATGCGATTGAATGCATAGAAGTTGGAAGGAACGTGTGATAAACCTCATAGATGCTTTTCCCGCATCACCGCATATCAATGTAGGGATGATGGGAGCGCAAGGGGAATGGAAGCAGTGGGATTTATGGCGGTAATCCTTGCGTTTGCGGTGAAAAAGTCTGTGTAATTCCTGTGTAATCGTGCCAAGAAAACCATAGAATATGAGAGAATAAAACTGTTATCTGAATCCGTCATTAAAGACCCAATAAACTGATTTATATAAATATATAGAACTTTATAGAATGATACAGAACATATCCCTTGAGGTATCATAATCCGCGTGTCGGGGGTTCAAATCCCTCTCCCGCTACCATATTTTTCAATTAGCTATGTAGAACCTGCATAAGAAATAAATATTTTATGAAGTTAATGATCAACTTTGGCAACACAGTACGCTCTCCGGTTCCGGCGCGCTCGCCAAGTGGCAGCAGTACCTCCCCACCCTACTCGGACTCAAGGATTACGTCCTCCACACCATCCCCCAGACCGAGGATTTCTTCGGCAATGCCATCAGCACCCCCATCAACATCGTCGGCATGTCCGATACCCAGCTTCTTACCAACATCGTCGAGGAAGCGTACGGGCGCACCCTCCCCCTGACCATGGCGCAACTCACCGGCGGCATCACCTCCGACGCGGATGCCAGTAAAACATTGCAACCTGTAAATGATAATACTTCCTGGTTTTTCTCTTTACGAGCAGCATAAAAATCTGGTAAGGAAAATTGCTATGAAAAAACGATATCTGCTTCTGCTGCCTGTTTTCGCCCTGATGCTACCTGCGGGACTAAACTACTCTGGTATGTGCCTAGCGGAAGGCGGATGGCTTAGTGATGAGGAGCGGATTGATATAGCAATTCAACGCATCATTTCTCAAAAAAAAGTATGGATTTCTGATGGTGCAGCAGGTTCGCAAGAATATGATTTTGTGCCCTATGCTTCAGTAAAGGAGTTTAAGAAAAAAAATCCCAATTGTTGTACTGTTTATGGGGGGGCTATAAGGACTATTTTCCATCCGACTCTTTTTTAAATAAAATCTTTGGTTATGGTTATCATAACATCGCTTTTGACTATGAAGCAAAATACCTTGATAATGGAAAAATAAAAATTTCATACCTTAAAGACACTATTTACACTTACGATAATTGCCAAAAACTTAGAAACCTAAATTGATGAGATTGTTATGACATTACCAAGCGCTAAGACAATTTTGAATTGGTACCTTTATGGAAGCAGTAATGTTCCCGTTGAAAAGGCTACGGATACTTTAATCCGTCCAGACGATAGAACAAGTACAGTGTCTATCAACAAACAGGAGTTTATGGATACGGGTGGAGGTCGTTTCGCAGTTGCATCACAGTTTGAACTTGTTCAAAGATTTTTTGCTGCACCTGTTGATTTATTTGTTCGTGATAAGGTTTACACCAAGACAGAAGTTGCTTCATTGCTTGGATATACTAGCAATGATTTTTATGGATGGGATATGCAGCAATACAACTTTGTAGATGGCAAAGATGATCTTGCTGAACGCACTTACATATATAACTCAATGCGATTTAAAATTGTAGACAATACCACGTTTGTTTTACCTAGTGGGTCACTAGATGATCGTAAAATTACTAATTTTGCATCAGAGCCAATTTATAAAGACGGTGCAGGAAACGTAACGGAAAATTTTGATCTTAAAAGTAATGATCTCGCTACGTTAATTGCAAATGGGGTGTTTCTTAAGCCTTGGAATGATCCTTCAGGAATTGGAAGGACTGTATATTTGAACTTTACTGGCAATGTAACTCCACGCACTACAGATTATACTCGTACTACTTATACAAATGAAAAAGATACTGCTTTAGCGTGGAATTCTTCTTATTTAAACAATGGATTATACGATAAAGTCAAAGCGCTATCTGATAATTTATTTTCTGAGCAAGTCGGAACAACACGCTTTCTCGATTCACAAAACCGCCCTATTTTTTACGGTACAGACAGTGATAATTCCCTCTCAACGCATGACTTGCAAAGGGCTCCTTACTTAAAGCCTTATATTCAAAACGGAGTTGTCCTCATTGGCGGAAAAGGGAATGATACGTTAACTGGTTATGGCAAGAATGACCTGCTTATTGGTGGGGCGGGGGCGGATAAGTTCCATGTTCAAGGTAAGGAAACGATTCAAGACGCCACGCCGGAAGACCGTGTTTATATTAATGGCGTGGAAGTTACAGGAGGGCTTAAGCCGCTTGGTTTTGATGTGCCGATTGCGGTAAATGAAGCGCGGGGACATGTATTTGAAGTGTTAAGCGGCGACATCAACCAGCCCACGGGTGCGACATTGGCGGTCAAATATCTGTGGGATAATGATGCGATTGCTATCATCAAGGATTACACCCGCCCTTATTTGGGCATTGGCGATGGTAACATTGAAATTTACGAATATAAGCATGGCACGCCAACTTCACTTTCTGATTTAATCAAAGCATACAACACTGCTTACAATAATACGACCAACACGACCACAACCGCAGGTGGCAGTTCCGCAGCCGCACCCTCTGGGGCGGATACCAATTCTGCCAATGCCAGCGCAACGGTGTACAAACCCACCATCGGCACCACGGAACTGCATGCGACGATAGACGCGGTGTTCGACGGCCTGTCAGGTTCGGGAGCACTCGCCAAATGGCAGCAGTTCCTGCCAACATTGGTGAAACTCAAAGATTATACACTACATTCCATTCCCCAAACCGAAGATTTCTTCGGTAACGCCACCACCACCCCGATCCCGCAAGTGGGGATGAGTGCTGCTAACGATAATTTTTCTTTAATGGTTCTCTTGAAAGCTGCATAAAAATCTGGTAAGGATTACGTCGTGAAAAAACAGATACATATAACTGCTCTGATATTTGCAACTTTGTTAAATCTTGCAAATGAAACAAGCGTTGCAAATGCGAGTGAAAAAAGGGAATGGACGCTTGACCCTATAGATAATCGTGCGAATATTCCTAATAAGTTTCCGCTTTGCCATGAATTGCTTTCTTTGCTAAACGATTCAGCAAATAAAGATTATATTCTTCAATGGAAGAAGGGAGATGTGGCGTTAGTAATTCCGAAGTCCTTCAAAAACTTCCGTCTTCCCATTTGGAAGGACGTGCCGAAAGATCAATGGGGAGAAATACTTTCTAAAAAGGACCAAAAGAGCATGACACCAGCAGGAGGTATTCAAACCACGCAGATGGATGTAGATCATGACGGGAAAGCGGATAAAATCCTTAGGTTTTGGATTGGCGATCCACAATCAAGCTGGCGTACCCCTAGATGTCGCGTGGCGTTAGATTCACTAAAGTATCTTAAAGCATTTAACACAGAGGGAGGCAATAATACTGATGCCTGTTTCATGCTCTATTATAAGGGCAGAGCCTATCAAAAAGCAGGTACAGCATTCATAATTGTTTATGAAGGTTCGCAAACTCGTACAATAGACGGTCTGCATTTCTATGCGTCACCTGTTTGCAGCTTTACTCCACCTAAAACCTATTTTCAGAAATCCACCAAATAACTACGGAGATCTTATCATGCCCATCACCTATAAACCACTGACACAATCCGCTTATGTTACCCAGCGCTATGATTTGATTCGTTTGTTTGAAAACTACAAACCCTTTTTATACGACGATTCAAAAAACAAAGCCACTATTGGCACGGGATTTAACGTGGAAGATGATAGGGTACGCATAGAAGTGGTAAAAGTAATTACGGTGGCGGCTGGCACCAATGCTGATGGAGACATTCTTAGTGCAAGCCTTAATAACATCATCTCCACCCACGCATCCTCCAGCGCAAACACATTGGCTGGCTTGCTAAACCCAGAAATGAAAAACTATTCCGATGCGCACCCTACTCTAAATATGCGTACCACCTTCACCTTTACCAGTGAAGCGGAAGCCAAGCAGGTATTCAACACTCTTGCGCCAACTTATGAAAATGTGGTGAGTGCGAAACTGCCTTCCGTACCTCAATATGCAGAAGAACGGCTTGCGCTGTTTTCGCTTGCCTATAATAGCCCTACCCTGATCGGACCAAAATTAACCGCTGCAATTAGTGATGGCAATCGTGCCGAGGCTTGGTATGAAATCCGTTATGATTCAAACGGTGATGATCTGCCAGGCATTGCCAAGGGGCGATATTACGAGTCTGAAGTGTTCAAGCCGTACAAAGACCATGTCAATCCAACACTGGATGAGGCAAAAGAAATGGGCACCATGTTTGCCCATCATAAAACAGATATTCTTGCCTATGACAAGCTGTACGGGGCACAATTAACGCTGGAGTATAATGCGCTATTTTCAAATGATTTAAAATACCATATAGAGCCTGCCATCACGTTACTAAAAACAACGTACAACATTCCTGTAAGCATTGCGTTAGATGAACTTCAAGTAGCGGACACTGAAAATCTCCACTTAAAAGGGGATGGCACGCCGAATGACGTTAACAAAAACGACTTTTTGATTGGCGATGACAGTGCCAACCTGTTAAACGGTGGGGGAGGCAGAAACGTGCTTGTTGGTGGTGCGGGCAACGATGCGTTGGGTGATTATAATGCAGCGACCACGATGGCAACCGCATCACAACTTTACGGAGGCGCTGGTGACGACCACTTCGGCGTGTTTGGAAAAGCCGTCATCAAGGACATCGAACGTAACGACAAAGTGTATGTTGATAACATCCAGGTGACGGGCGGGATCAAGCCGCTTGGCTTTGATGTTCCCATTGCCACCAACTTCCAGACGGGCCATGTGTTTCAGGTAGCGGGTGGAGACATCCTACAAGAAAACGGCGCGACACTTAACGTCAAATTCCTGTGGGATAACGACGCGATCGCCACCATAGAGAATTACACGCGCCCTTACCTGCAGCAGGGTGACGGGCATATCGAAATCTACCAGGTCGGGCATGGCTCCTCCACGCCGCTCGCCACGTGGATCAAAGCCTATAACGACGCCTATAACAACACCACGAACAGTACCAACACCACTACAACAGCGGGTGGCGGTTCAGCTGCCGCGCCATCCGGTGCAAGCAACTCCGCTAATAGCAGCGCCAACGTATACAAACCCACCATCGGCACGACGGAACTGCATGCGACGATAGACGCGGTGTTCGACGGGTTCTCCGGCTCTTCCGCTTCCGCCGCACTTGCCAAATGGCAGCAGCACCTCCCCACCCTGCTCGGACTCAAGGATTACGTCCTCCACACCATCCCCCAGACCGAGGATTTCTTCGGGAATGCCATCAGCACCCCCATCAACATCGTCGGCATGTCCGATACCCAGCTGCTCACCGATATCGTCGAGGAAGCTTACGGGCGCACCCTCCCCCTGACATGGCGCAGCTCACCGCAGGCATCACCTCCGACGCCGATGCGAGTAAAACATTGCAGCCCGTAAATGATAATTGCATTTTTAATTTTATCTTGAAAGCTGTTTAAGCTTTCTGATATTCATATTAGCATGAAGAAGATAATCAGACTCTGCCTTGCCTTATTTCTTGCGTTGCTGTGTGGAGCGGAGACGCATGCTGAAACCGTGACTAAAAAATATGAAGGAGATAGTTCCTTTACCTGTGGTGGAAAAACCTATTCGATACCCACGTATTTTCCTTATCAAAAATCTTATTCTTCTGGTACTCGCTATTTAAAAGCAAGTTGTTCAAAAACTGGCTTTGAAGTCAGCATTAATTTAGATAAAGACTGTCAAGGTCAACATGATTGCGAGGTAGCAAAATTTACTTTCGGCATTATCGACCAAGGAGTTATGGGTGTAATTTCAGCAGGATATTTCAATACCACTAAAAGTTTTTCCTTGAAAGATGAGCCATTAAACGGTTTCTATCTGCCTTCCAAGTGTTATGCCTACTGTAATAAAATGTTTTTTTTATGGTTTGATAATAATAAAGCGTACGCTATAGGTTCTGAGTTTTCTCATGGCTTCGAAAAAGATACAAGAGAGCTTGAACAGTCTGTTAAATCATATCTTCATAGCGCAAAAGGAAATTAACAATGAAAGAGAAGCAAGTTACTATTTTCGAAACCCCTTTTATCGCAGATATTGGTGCAATTTACAACAGTGGGCATAATGATTATATCAAATATCTTTTTGATGAAATGATTTTTCAGGGTGTTACTGAAACGAATCAGATTTCCTATGTCTTAGCAACTGCAAAACACGAAACTCAAGGATTTACTAGCTTACACGAAAAATATAATGGCAATTCTGCTTACGACTATTTCATGGCTAAATACAGTGATAGAACAGATTTAGGAAATCGTCCTGGAACTGACGATGGATATACTTATTATGGTCGAGGATTTGTTCATCTGACCGGACGTGCCAATTACGAAAAGATGGGTAATCAGTTTGGAGTAGATTTATTAAATCATCCTGAAAAAGCAGAGGAACCTCTCCTTGCAGCAAAAATCGCCGTTTACGGTATGTTGCATGGTTCTTTTACGGGAGCCACACTTTCGCAATATATTAATTCAGATAAGGCAGATTATTTAGGGGCGAGAGCCATAATAAATGGTATTGATCAAAATTCTTTAATCGCTGGTTACGCTAAAGATTACGACGCATTACTGGAATCAAAATTACCCACCAGAACGATTCCATATACATGGGACATGCGTACGGATAACGCCACCAACGATCTTATCAAAGGAGGCAATGCTAACGATACGCTTTACGGTGGAAAAGGCGATGATAAACTCTATGGCGGGAAAGGTGACGACTACCTAGATGGAGGTGACGGCATTGATTACCTCTATGGTGGGCCTGGAAAAAACACATTAGTCGGTGGTGAAAAGGGTGATGTGATTGCTAACTTTGGTGGTCAGGATTCCATTTACGGAGGCGCTGGCGACGACCATTTCGGTGTTTACGGCAAAGGCACGATCAAGGACATCGAACGCGACGACCACGTCTATGTCGACAACATCCAGGTTACCGGCGGCATCAAACCTCTCGGCTTCGACGTGCCCATCGCCCTGAACACCAAAACGGGGCATGTGTTCCAGGTCACCGGCGGCGATATCCTGCAGGAGAACGGAGCTACGCTGAATATCAAGTTTCTCTGGGACAATGACGCCGTCGCCACCATCGAAAATTATACCCGTCCCTACCTTCAGCAGGGTGACGGACATATCGAGATCTACCAGATGGGGCACGGTTCCTCCACCCCGCTCGCCAGTCTCCTCAAAGCCTATAACGACGCCTACAACAATACCACCAACAGCAGCAACGGCAGCAGCAGCGCAGGCGGCGCTTCCGCCGCCGCGCCCTCCGGTGCTTCCAATTCCGCCAACAGCAGCGCGGAGGTCTACAAGCCCACCGTCGGTACCGTCCAGCTGCGTGCCTCCGTCGACGGCGCGTTCGATACCTTGTCGGGTTCCGGTGCGCTCGCCAAATGGCAGCAGTACCTCCCCACCCTGCTCGGACTCAAGGATTACGTCCTCCACACCATCCCCCAGACCGAGGATTTCTTCGGGAATGCCATCAGCACCCCCATCAACATCGTCGGCATGTCCGATACCCAGCTGCTCACCGATATCGTCGAGGAAGCTTACGGGCGCACCCTCCCCCTGACCATGGCGCAGCTCACCGCAGGCATCACCTCCGACGCCGATGCGAGTAAGACCCTCCAGCCCATCATCATCGCTGCCGGCAATCAGTCCGTCACCGGTAACACGCTGGATACGCCCTACATCATCACCGGCAGCAACGCCACCGTCACCGATGCCAAAGGCTCCGACACCTACATCGTCGATCCCGGTTTCGGGTCGCTTACCATCAAAGATTCCAGCGGCGGCACTTATACCAACATCATTGCGGCCGCCTATAACCAGACCAACGTTCAGACCGATACCATCCGCTTTACCCACCTTACCGCCGATCATGCCTCCATCACCCGTGACGGCAACGACCTGCTCATCAGGGAAGTCGGTACCAGCAACCTGGTGCGCGTCAAGGACGATTTCGCCCATGAAGCGGGCAGCTCGCTCCTGTTCAGCAGCAGCGCCGATCATGCCGTCGAGCAGATCGTGTTCGCGGACGGAGCGACCAAAACCACCATCGACATCCGCCGTGCGGTCACGGAAGCGCAGGCAACGGACGGGAACGACCATATCATTGGCACCGTCGACCCGGATATCCTGCAGGGGAAGAAAGGCGCGGATACACTGGAAGGTGGCGATGGCGGAGATATGTATAAATTCAACGCGGGCGACGGAGCCGACCTGATCCGCGATCATCAGCAGGACGTGTTCCTGGACAGTAACGACAGCGTCAAGTTCGGTGCGGGCCTCAGTCTGGACAACGCCGTCTTCACCCGCGTCGATGTCTCGGCCAGTGGACAGGCGACCGCGAACCTGGAAGGTAAGGGGCTGCTGATCGATTTCGGCGGCGGGGACAAGATGGTGATCGACAGCCAGTTCGATGTCTCAACGCTCGGTTACGGCACGTTCGACGCGTACAGCTTCGTGCCACAGGCCATTTTGAATAATCCGCTGAGCCAACTGGCTTCGGTGACGCAAATCCCGCCCGGTTTCGATTCCACCGGGTATACCAACCAGTCCGGCATCCATATCGTGACCAATACGGTCACGGGCGGATATGATGTGACCGTGGACGATATCAATTATCATTACACCACGCCCGCCAATCCGCAGGCGGGGGGGCTGGTAATTCCCGCCCCCGATGACCGTATCGAGACGTTCATCTTTTTCGGCGACGGCACTGCACTTTCCGCGGAAGAAGTACAGCAATTGATGGTGGACCGCGCGAAGACCGACGGTAATGACCATATCGCAGGGTTTGCAGAGAGCGAGACGCTCGACGGCGGTGCGGGGAACGATACGCTGGAAGGTGGAGACGACGGCGATACCTACCTGTTCGGTCTCGGTTACGGCCAGGACACCGTTCATGACTCTATGACCAACGTGTTGATGAAAGCACCGGATACCGTAGAATTCGGTGACGGCATCACTACCGCTAATATTCACGCGACGCGGGCGGCAGGATCAGACGATCTGGTATTCAGGATTGACGGGGTGAGTGATACGTTGACCATTAAGAACCAGTTCGCCTCCAGCACGCTGGGACTGGACAGTTTTTATTCACTGAACGAACGCATCGAGTCGTTCCAGTTCGCGGGCGGCACCAGCTGGAACGCGTCGGATATTCAAACCAGACTGTTGCAGAAAACAGCGGGCAATGACCTGCTGCAGGGCTTTTTCTCGAAAGACGTGCTCGACGGCGGTGCGGGCAACGACACGCTGATGGGCGGCGATATGGGCGATACTTATATCTTTGCCAAAGGGTATGGCAACGACGTCATCGACGACCGCATGACCAGTATCCTGTTCAAGGATAACGACCGCCTCGCTTTCGGGCCCGGCATCACGAAAACCAATGTGAGCTTTGCGCGGGGAACGGATCAGGATGATCTGGTGGTGACCCTGAACGATACCGGTGAGGCGGTGACGATTAAAAACCAGTTCGACTACGAACCGTTCGAACCGGAAAGCATTTTCTCCATCAACAACGCTATCGAGGAATTTTATTTTTCGGACGGCAGCGCCTATACCTATCAGGATATCTGGAACCTCCTGCTCAAAAGCACACCGGGTGACGATCACCTGATCGGCTTCTTCCGCAACGATACGCTGGACGGCGGGGCCGGGAACGATCTGCTCGAAGGTGGTACTATGAGCGATACCTACATTTACGCTACGGGATACGGCAACGACACCATCCGTGATCTCGATTCGGGTATTACCAGTGACGATAACGACAAGGTGCAGTTCACCAACCTGACGCGTGCGCAAGTCACGTTCGCGGAAGGCGCCGACCGCAACGACCTCGTGGTTAAAATTATCGCGACGGGTGAAACTTTGACCATTATCGATCAAAACCTGACCTTTAACGTAGGCGGCCCACCTTATCAGATCGAACAGTTCATGTTCAGCGACCAGACACTTTCCGCGGCAGAGGTGCGTACCGCCATTACCGCCAGCCAAGGCACGACGGGAAATGACACGATTCACGGCTCTTTCGGCAATGACACGCTGGACGGCGGTGCAGGTAACGACCGTCTGGAAGGCGGCGACGGCGCGGATACGTACGTCTTCGGCAAAGGATATGGGCAGGACACGATCTACGATGTCGAGAACGAAGTCTTCCTTGCGGGAAATGATCGCATCCTGTTCAACAGTTCGGTCACGCCCGCTGATGTGACGCTGGCACGCAACGCCAATCCGTTCGATCTCGTGGTAAAGCTCAGTTCCGGCGACAGCATCACCGTGCAGGACCATCATAAGATTTTCAATATTGGTGCGCCTCCTTTTGAAATGGCGACCATCGAGTTTTCCGACGGCACGGTATGGAACACCGACATGATCCGCTCCAAGCTTTTGCAAGCCACGGCTGGCAATGACACCATCACGGGGTTTTTCACCAATGATACGCTGATCGGCGGCAAGGGGAACGACCTGCTCGACGGTGGCGACGGCAGCGACACCTATATCTACAATACGGGCGACGGTGTGGATACGATCGCGGAACATCTGGCCAATGTGTTTTATGATACGCCGGATACGCTGCAGTTCGGCGCGGGCATCACGGAGGCAAGCATCAGTCTTTCCAAATCCAGCCTTTCCAGCACCGATCTGACGGTAAAGATAAACAATGTCGCTGCAGTGGTGATCAAAGACCAGTTCAGTGATTATAACCATGTGGAACAGATAAAATTCGCCAGCGGCGTGGTGTGGGACGATGAGGCGGTTCTTGCCAGACTGACCGGCGGCACGGCAGGGAACGATACGATTTCGGGCAGCACGGTCGTCAACACCATCGCGGGCGGAGCGGGCAACGACGTGCTGGAATTCGCCGACACCGCCAACCAGCATTATACGCAGCATCTCCTGGGCGGTACGGGTAATGACACGTATTTTTACGGCAGCGGTTACGGCCCGACGTTCATCTCCGACAGCGCCGGGTCGGATACGCTGAAATTCAACTCCGGCATCACGCTTTCCAGCCTGACTTACGAACAGAGCCGAAACGACCTGGTCATCCATGTGGGCACCAGCGCGAATGACAGCATCCGTATCGAAGGGTATTTCGATGCGGGCAACGGCCACAGGGTAGAATCGCTCAACGTCGCGGGTACGACGACTTCGCTTAATGCATTGCTCAGCACCAGTACGAACGGGAATGACAATCTGCTTGGCACCGCGGGCGCCGACGTAATGACGGGCGGCCTCGGCAATGATACGCTGGACGGCGCCGGGGGACGCGATACGCTGGACGGCGGGCCCGGCAACGACCGCCTGATCGGCGGTGCGCCTTCACTGTACGAAACGGTGAACGATGTTTATATCTTCAACATCGGCTACGGCAACGACACCATCTACGACGTGCAGCAGCATCTTTATTATTCGACGATGGATACGATTCAATTGGGTGCAGGCATTACGCCGAACGCCGTGACGGTGATGCGTGATGGCGACGACATGGTGCTGCGCATCAGTGCCACGGACACACTTCGGGTGGAAAGCCAATTTGATGTCCTGGGCTACAACGCCGTGGAAGTGGTGCAATTCGCCGACGGTACCGTCTGGGGGATGCAGGAACTGCGCCAGCACGCGCAGACCGTAACCGACGGCAATGATCTGATCGGCACCTATCATAACATCAATGACAGCGTCCATGCCGGTGCGGGTAACGATACGGTGCTCGGCTCCAGCGGTGACGACGCCATTTTCGGAGATGCGGGGGATGATTTCATCAATTACCGCTCGGGCCTTTATACGGGATACTGCACGCTGGATGGCGGAGACGGTAACGATACGATCACCGGCTCAGGGAGTAGCGTCCTGATCTACGGGGGTAACGGCAATGATTCCATCACCGGCGGCATCGGCGACTACGATACGCTGCAAGGCGGCAACGGGAACGATACGCTGGACAATGACAGCGGCTTTTTCGACAAGCTGTACGGCGGCGACGGCAACGACCTGATCCGGGCCGAAATCGGCGCCAGTCTGCGGGCAGGCACCACTGCCTATGCGAATACGGTCGATGGCGGCCTCGGCAACGATACCGTCAGCTTCCACAACAGCGGAGCGACGTCCCTCGTGGTGAACCTCGCAGCGGGTACGCTTACCGTGAACTATGACTATAATACCGAGCATTACACCGTCACCGCCCCGTTTCTCAACGTGGAAAACGTCAGCATCAGTTCCGGCACCGTCACCATGATCGGCTCAGCTGCCAATAATCAGCTCATCGGCGCATCCGGAAACGATTCCCTGTCTGGCGGCGACGGGAACGACACGCTGCAGGGCGGCATTGGCGTCGACACGATGGACGGCGGCAACGGCATCGACCTGGTCGATTACCGTGACCAGAGCGGCAACTGGAACATCAACCTGCTGACCGACAAGGCCGTTTATTCCAGTATCACGGAAAATATCACCAACATCGAATCGGCTTTCGGCAGCAAAGGTAATGACACCCTCACCGGAGATGCCGGCGGCAATTTCCTCGGCGGCGCGGACGGCAATGATTTCTTGGCTGGCGGCGATGGGAACGACACATTGATGGGCGGTGCGGGTCGCGACACTCTAAATGGTGGCAACGGTACCGACATGGCAGATTACGGCGACGCGACGGTCGGCTGGAACATCTCGCTCAGCGCCGGCACCGCCGTCTCTGCCGGTGTGACGGAAACACTGACGCTTATCGAATCGGTCAATGGTTCCGTGGGCAACGATACCATTACCGGGGATGCGGGGGCGAACCTCTTGCTCGGCAATACGGGCGACGATCTGCTAACCGGCGGCATCGGCCGGGACACGATGACCGGCGGCGATGGGGCAGACATCTTCATTTTCTCCGCCCTCACCCACAGCCCGGATGCCACACCCGACATCATCACCGACTTCCAGCCGGGCATCGACAAAATCGATTTGCGCGGCCTCGGCCTTACCGGGTTCGATACGGACGGCGGACTCACCGAAGCGGGAGAACTGCGCCTCGCTTAAAGCGATGCCACCGACCGTACCTACATCCGCACCGACCAGCTCGATTTCGATATCGGTCTGCAGGGAGATTATCGCACTACCCTCACTGCAAGCGATATTCTATGGAGCTAAGCAAGAAACCCGTCATTTGCAATACTGGTCTATCGGTAGTCTGAACCGTTTAAAGCGGCATGATAATGTGTGCGGCGCATATGGAGCGGCCTATGTTCGGCCCGTGAAAATGAATTGCAAACAAACTGCAGTCCGTGGATAATGCGTGCTTCCGTACAGGCCCATGGATGCAATAGAAACTTTGTGACGATTTCCAGCAAATCCCTCACTGCCGAGCACAGATCGACTTCTGTGGAGTCTCAGCTTCGCATGATGCTGGAAAGTGTGAAAGACTATTCTATTTTCTGCCCGGACGCCGCGGGCATCATTACGTTATGGAACAGCGGAGCGGAACGGCTGTTCGGGTATGCGGAAGCGGAAATTCTGGACCGCCACTGCCGGATTTTATTCACGCCGGAAGATTGTGAACTGGGCGTTCCCGAAAGGGAATTGAACACCGCCGGCAAAACCGGGTGCGCCACGGACGACCGCTGGCATATGCGCAAGGACGGAAGCCGTTTTTATGCCAACGGCATCGTGCATCCCATCCGCGATGAAGCGGGCAGCCTGCAGGGATTCACGAAAATCGCGCATGATGTGACCGCGAAAAAGCTGGAGGATGAAAAGTCGCGTTCGACCGCAGGCCAGCATGAAGCGCTGATCGCTATCCAGCGCACGGTCATCGAAGCGGGCGGCGATATTCAGAAAGTGAAGGAGGCGGAGTACGGGATACGGGTATCGGCATCGCGGAAAAGCAGCTGGCGACCGTTTTCGACATATTCGTTCAGGCGGATTCCTCCATCAACCGTAAATACGGCGGCACCGGTCTCGGCCTCGCTATCACCAAGACGCTCACCGAGATCATGGGCGGCACCATCGCGCTGGACAGCAAAACGGGTGAAGGCTCGACGTTTACGGTGTGCGTCGAATTGCCCATAGCTTCACCGGACCCATCGGAAATCAGGGCTCCCGAATACGATATCCAGCCTGCGCATCCCCATGCGCCGGTAATTCTCATTGTGGGAGAGAATGCATCGAATGTTGGGGAGCCACTCAATGTCTTGAGAAGTCCGGCATTGCTTACCAGGTTGTCACCAGCGGCGGCGAAGCGCTGGAACGGTTGGAAAAAGGCCATCGCTTCGCCGCCGTGTTGATGGACGTTCAGATGCAGGGCATGAACGGGGTGGAAGCGACCAGCGTGACGGACATACGAGAAGCAGCATGGCATGCGGCACATCCCGATTATCGGCATGACGGCGTATGCGGCGACCGGTAATAAGGAACGTTGTATTGCCGCCGGTATGGACGATTACCTCACCCGGCCTTTTAATCCCTCCGAAGTGTAGGAAAAACTGGCGTCATTCGATGTCATCACGCCAACGAACATCTAAGGCTGACAGCCGTGGAGCATGTCCGGGCAATGTATGTGCCATGGATTTACATGCCGCTTTTATCTGCAGGCCGTTCAGCGATACCTGATTCTGCACTCGATACATCTGGATTTTGTGGATGAAAGGCGATAAGTTCATTTTTATGTCCGCCCCATCATCCGAATTATCGCAACTTCATTCCCTCTGGCAGCGTGGTCGGGAACTGCTCGGCAGCGAATATGCCATTCTCGGCGGCGCCATGTCCTGGGTGTCCGAGCGCCATCTGGTAGCGGCGCTTTCCAACGCCGGGGCGTTCGGGGTGATCGCCTGCGGCGCCATGCCTCCTGCCCTGCTGGAGCAGGAAATCCGAGCCACCCAGGCGCTTACACGGAAACCTTTCGGCGTGAACCTTATCCTGATGCATCCAGAGCTGGACGCGTTGATCGAGGTATGCAAAGGCTGCGACGTATCACACGTGGTGCTGGCAGGCGGCATCCCCAAAGCGGTGACGGTCGATTCCATTAAAACGTTCGCTCGCGTCATCTGCTTTGCCCCTTCCGCCGCCATCGGGAAGAAACTCGTAAAAATGGGCGCGGACGCGCTGGTGATCGAGGGTACCGAAGCGGGAGGACATATCGGTCCCGTTTCCACTTCGGTACTGGCGCAGGAAATCCTGCCCGTCATACGCGACGTACCCGTCATCGTCGCGGGCGGCATCGGACGCGGAGAGGCGATGACCTCCTACCTGCGAATGGGCGCTTCCGGCGTGCAGCTCGGAACCCGGTTCGTCTGTGCCGAGGAATCGATCGCCCATCCCGCCTTTAAAAAGGCGTTCATTCATGGCAGCGCGCGTGACGCGGTGGCGTCCGTCCAGGTGGACCCGGATTTTCCCGTCATTCCGGTGCGTGCCCTCGCCAACAAGGCTACCGACGCGTTCACCCGCACGCAGCATGAAGTGATCGCCGCCTACCGGAGCGGAAGCGTGACCAAGCAGGAAGCCCAACTGCAGATCGAACATTTCTGGGCGGGCGCGTTGCGGCGTGCCGTCATCGACGGGGATGTCGAGACGGGTTCGCTGATGGCGGGACAGAGTGTCGGTCTGGTGACGCATATCCAGCCGGCAGCGTATATTATCGCGGAACTGATAGCTCAGGCATGCGATTTTCTTTCTTCTCACACCCAACAGGCGGCCTGACTTATGAATGCGCCGCAAGTGTCCTCTGACGCCTCCATGGCCGCAAAGCGTGAAGTGGGCGGTATGCTGAAGGATGCGCGTGAAGGAATGCGGCTCGAACGCGCTCCCATCGCCGGCACCCTACATATTCCTGTCGCTTATCTGGAAGCGCTGGAAAAAGGGGACTGGTCGGTCATACCGGGAGAAGTATACGGGCGGGGTTACGTCAAAAAATATGCGGGCTACCTGGGGTTCGATCCGCAGAAAATGATGGCTCATCTCCATCCAGCCCCTCTTATCCGGGAACCGATCCGCACTCCCGTTCTTCGTTCCCATAAACCTCCGTTCAATTTGCGGCCTTTCCTGATCATAGGTGTATTGCTGTTTGCCGGGGTTGGACTGGCGGCCCTCCTGTCCACTCCTCCTACACCCGCAGTGAAAGAACAGATTAAACCGCTACCCGCGGCACTCACGCAATATCTGGATAACGGACCCACCTTCCCTTTTTACCGATCCAGTTGTCTGCAGCAGGCGGATAGCGGGACTTTGTGGGGTTGTTATGCCGAGTTGCGCTATCGCTCCGATGCGCCGCCGGTGCATCCGCTCGGATACGGGCGATAGCCATGTTGCCGCGCCGGTCGTCCGTTGGGGTGAGAGTGGGAGGCGTCATGGTCGGGGGAAGCGCGCCGATCGTGGTGCAGTCCATGACCAATACCGATACCGCCGATATCGCGGGAACAGCGGCTCAGGTTCGCCAGCTCTACGAAGCGGGTTCCGAGATCGTCCGGATTACGGTGAATAACGACGCGTCGGCACAGGCGGTGCCGCGGATCGTCGAACAGCTGGACCGCTGGGGACTGGCCGTCCCTCTGGTCGGCGATTTTCATTATAACGGCCACCGTCTGCTGGCGGATTATCCGGAAATGGCGCGCAGCCTTGCAAAGTACCGGATCAATCCCGGCAATGTCGGTTTCGGCGAAAAGCATGACGCGCAATTCGCCGCCATGATCGAGCAGGCCATAACTCATGATAAACCTGTGCGGATCGGCGTGAACTGGGGAAGCCTGAACCAACAGGTTCTCGCCCGCTTGATGGATGCGAACGCGGCACTGGCAACCCCGCGGTCGGCGAGCGAGGTGAGTGAGGAGGCCCTGATCGTCTCCGCGATGGAAAGCGCCGAGACGGCGGAAAAGATCGGATTGCCGCGTAACCGCATCATCCTTTCCTGCAAGGTGAGCGAAGTGCAGCCGTTGATCCGGGTTTACCGCGCACTCGCGGCGCGGGGGGATTATGCGCTGCATCTTGGGTTGACCGAAGCGGGAATCGGTTCGAAGGGGATCGTAGCCAGCACGGCGGCGTTGTCGGTATTGTTGCAGGAAGGCATAGGCGATACGATCCGCGCTTCCCTGACTCCCCGCCCAGATGAACCCAGAACGCAGGAAGTGGTAGTGGCGCAGGAGATCCTGCAGACGATGGGAATCCGCTCCTTCATGCCGCTCGTCACCGCCTGCCCCGGCTGCGGCCGTACGACGAGCACCACTTTCCAGCAACTCGCCAGCGATATCCAGACATGGCTGCGCTCGCAAATGCCGATGTGGAAAGAGCGTTACAGCGGCGTGGAAGAGATGAGCGTCGCGGTAATGGGATGCATCGTCAACGGTCCGGGAGAATCCCGCCATGCCAATATCGGCATTTCCCTCCCCGGCACCGGCGAAAATCCGGCCGCGCCCGTATTCGAAGACGGCGAAAAAGTCGTCACCTTACGCGGGGATACCATTACCGCCGAATTTAAAGCACGGGTTGAGGCATATATCGATCGTACTTACGTAATACGGTCATCATAGTCATTGATGCATCATATGTCGCGCTGTTGTGAAGGATAGTCAGAGACGACCTTCCCCCCTAACGATCCTCCATTACCCACATGCGCATCAGGCTTTTGCGAACGCTGGAATTCTACGATGTTATTCGCTATCAGGGTATCATAGGTAGGTTGGTAACTGTCACGATACATGGCTTCCCATTGAAACGCCTCGCCGACGTCGCCGGCATTGGCGATGGCGTGTTTTTTATAGGTTGCATAGTTTTTGGTCACTTCTCCCATTTTTGCCGCAAAATCTTCTACGTTTCCTGAGGCGAACGGTAAAATGCTTACACCCTGCTGCTGCATGTGCGCCTGCATGAAATTGGTGGACTGGTATTTATCTGACGCAAGGATAGGGATACCAGTTCCCGCCTGCTCCACCCCTACCAGCCCCCACGGCTCATTAAGGCTCGGGGAGAGTCCGACGGCTTTGGGAAGCGCGTAGAGGGCACGTACCTGGTCGCTCCGCAGGGAAGGCATAAGGAAAATGCGTTCGCCTAAATGCAGTTCGGGATGCTCCATGTCCAGCGCTTCCACCAAATTAAGCAGGGTTTGCTGGTAATCAGACGCTTTTCCTTTCTCCGGTTTATGGGCTCCCAAAATCAGGGAACCCTTTTCATCCGGATGTTCCAACGCCCACTGGGCAAATGCATTTATGGAAAGATCGCTTCCCTTGCGTGCATCCGGACGGGAAATGGCAATGAATGTCGTGCCTTCCCGCAATTGTTCGGCCTGGCGATCTATTTTCGACTGGATGCCGTCAATGGTTTCCTCCAGCGCCAGCGCGGATGACTTGATATCATTCATGTCACCGATATACGTGCTGGCCCATGTCATGTGCTGTTGAAAAGAAGCAAAATCTTCTTTGCGGTCCCGCTGTTCCGCTTTCACCAGTTCGGCGATCGACTCCTTGCTGTCGCCACGCCTGATCACCTCCACGACTTCTCTTTCCCCACGCAGGTAAGGATGGTTCAGCAGCCCGGTTTTCGCCGCTTGTTCATCACCGACCAGATTCAGATCTTCAATTTTCGCTTCTATCGTTCGCAACAGCGCAGCGCCGGGGACAAACGGATGCGCTTCCCCGAGCAAAGTCTGCGCACTGGTGACGATCACTTCTTCCGTTACGTTTTCAAGCGCATCCGGTCTGTACACGTTACTGTCGAACCCGTTTCGCACGAATTCGACCGGAATACGGTCATTGGTCCACTTCCGAAGTGGCTCTACGGACTCTTCACCTACCGATTTGATCGCTCCGACCCGGGAAAGATTTTCCCCGCTTTCCATGGTGAGGCGGTCAATGAAGGAAAATTCTTCGTTTCGTGCCGCCAGATCATGGAGAGCCGCTTCTTTCAGGATAACGGCGGTTATTTGAGGATCAAGCCGCGCCTCTGCCAGTTTCTGCTGAAACGACGCGAAATCCGTCTCCCTCGTTTCCAGCACTTCCGCGATAGCCCCGGCCACATTCGCAGAATCCTCATAACGTGCCGCCATTTTTTGGACGTTACGTTGTTTTTCAAGATACGGCTGCTCTTTGAGAGCGCTAATTTTTCCGCTGTCCAGCCCCGATGCGTCCAGGGCATTATCCATGAATTTAATGAACGCCTCGCTCATGGATTTACATTTTTCAATCCCTAACGTATGCGGAGTGACTACGGTCGCGGTTGCCCCCTTGAACGCGTCATCCTCTTTTAAAATTTCCTGGGCATGGATGATCGTCTGCGCCCCATCCACATAATTTCCGTCCAGGATAATATTCTTCTCGTTAAAACCCTGGATGTTTTCGCGCATGAAATCGATAGATGCCTTGGCGATCAGCGGATAAAGCGCTTCACGGTGCTTCATCGTCACTTCCTTGGGAACCATGGCGAATTTAGGATTCGGATCCGTTTCCGTCTGGCCGTATTTGATCCATTCCTTTTCGGTAACACCGCCTTGAGTAAACAGGTTGAAAGGAAGGTAAACCACGAATGCGTCACCCTGATCGAGCGAGGCAAGATTATGCCGCACTACCTTTATCTCATCCGGATGCTGGAAATCGTTCGACATGGCGAACAGAATGGATGGTGTACCGTTCTTGGCACTGGCCCATAATTTTTCAAACACATGGGCGGTCTGGCCCCCGGTGTCCGGATATTTTGCGAGATCTCCCGCATAACGGGGCATGTTGAGTTCGTTAAAGCCATTTTCAAATCCCGCCGTCACCTGCCCTTGAAGATGATAGATCGCAAGGATGTTTTTTTGTTCAGGATAGTTGAATTTGCTGTCTGCGGGAAGACTCGTTTCAACAATAGGGGCTTCAAGCAGCATAGTGGGAGAATCCTTAGAATTTATATTTAGAATTAAATCTGGAGCGTCAGCGGCAGAACGCATATATTCAAAAAGTTGCTTATAGCTTTCGCCCTGAAAGACGATTGCCTTTACAGAAAAATGAAATACATTGTTAATTTTTAATAACAGAATTTACGCCTGACACCAATCACATTTATGTGAAAGTTTTATGTCAAGCCGCAGAACTCTAGGCGTAGGACACTACCAGGCAAATGGTCAGCACCAGCAGGAACACGGAAAGCACGCGGTAATTATTGTACCATTTCACGCCTTTCAATGTCAGGCCTTCCTGTTTGTAATACGCCGAAGTCCAGACCAGATTATCGGTTTTCGACGCGTCCGGGGCAGGAGTCGACAGGCTTACCGTTACCAGAGTCGCTACGCAGATGATGACCAGAATCGGTACGATATAGAGGAAATGAATATGCACGATTCCGAGTATGACATTCGCGATAAATAAAACGATGCCGCTGATAACACCGACAATCATGGCGGCGTACGCTCCCTGTGCGTTAGCGCGTTTCCAGAAAGCGCCGACGAGGAACATGGAAGCGCTTGGCGGTACTGCGTAGGCGATGACCGTCTGGAGATACTTGAACAGGGAATCGAAGTGCCTGATCTGCGGAGCCCAGAGCACCGCTACGAACATGATGACGATCGTCGCCAGCTTGCCGACGCGCATCAGCTGCTTGCTGGTAAGGTTGGGACGATAGCGGCTGACGATATCCATCGTCACCAGCGTGGAAGCGGAATTGAGGGTCGCATCGACCGCCGACAGAAGCGCGCCCAGGAAACCGGCGAATACCAGTCCGAGCAGACCGATCGGCATCAGGTCGAATAATAAGGTGGGGTATACGAGGTCAGGGCGTTTCAGGTGCGGATACAGCAGGATGGCGGCCGTTCCCGGCAGCACCATGATAAACAGCACGGAAAGCTTGAGAAGCCCCGCCATGAGCGCGCCTTTGCGTCCATGCAGCACGTCTTTGGCGCTTAGGATACGCTGTACCATGAACTGGTTGGTACACCAGAAGTAAAACCCGAGCAGCGGCACGCCGGTCGCCAGTCCCAGCCAGGGTACGCCGGGATCGTTCAACGGGCGGATCAGGCTCAAATGATCGGCAGGTATTTTTTCGAAAATAGCGTGAAATCCGCCGATTTTATCGTAGGCGAGATAGGACAGGATCACCGAGCCGATCAACAGCACGATCACCATCACCGTCTCGGCGATCATGACGGCGGATAATCCGCCGATCGCCGTATAGCATCCTGCCAGCACCGCCAGAATCGTGATGATCTGCCATTGTTCCAGATTAGGAAACGCCATATTGGCGACCAGGCTCCCCGCATATAGGCTCGCCGCCGTTTCCACGACAATGTTAAGAAACAGGGTCAGGCAGGCGAAATAGAGCCTTACCCGGTGGTCATAACGTCGCTCGAGATACTCCGGCATTGTATAGACTTTGGACTGCACGATAAACGGCAGCATGAAGACGCAGAAAAAGACCAAGACGAACGCGGCCATCCATTCATAATTATAAACAGAAATACCGGTAGCGTAGGCATCGCCGGCCAGACCGATCAGCGTGGTGGATGAGATGTTGGAAGCGAACAGCGAAAAACCGATGATCGGCCACAACATGGAGCGGCCCGCCAGAAAGTAATCCTCGGAAGATTTATTTTTGCGCGAAAGCAGGATTCCCAGACTCAGCGCAACGATGAAAAATACGATGATCACGGCAATATCTATCGTAGTCAATCGTATTGCAAAATCCGTCATAACAGTATTTTCCAGTCATTCTAATGATAATGTCGCAGAGTTAACATAGAAATTCAGGTCTGTAAACCTAAAGCTTGCAGGAAAAAAACCGTATTTTCAATATGTTGCACCGCAACATATCATGCCGCAGCGATGCGTTGAAGTGATTCTTCACTCAGTTGCGGTTCCGCCTGCGAAATCACCGCCGCCGCCACGCGATGGCCGAGTCTCAGGCTTTCTTCTTCACCTTGGTCGTTCAACAGCCCGGAAATCACCCCGGCCATAAAGGCGTCGCCTGCTCCCAGCGTATTGACAACATTGGGCACGGAAGCGGGCGGCGTCTGAAAAACTCCGTTTCTGGTACGTAAGTAAGGCGCGGCGTTTCCGTGGCTGATGCAGAGCAGCGCGTCATCCGACCGCCCGGCGAGCGCTTCATATATCGTATCGCAGGCTTGCGCGTAATCCTGAAACTTTTCGCCGAACAGCGCTTTTATCTCTTCCTCGTTTCCGAAAACACAGGCCGCATGTCGCTCGATCGTTTCCATGAACAGTACGCTATGTACCCTCACCTGTTCTGCGCCGAAAAGGGTAAACCCTACCGCGGTATCATGTTTCGCCGCCAGCGCGAGTATATCCCGCCACAGTGTATAACCTTCGGGCAGGGCGGGCAGTTCTCCTTCCAGCAGGATCATATCCGCCCGTTCAATCTGCGCCTCAATCATCTGCGCATTCAGGGAAGACATGCTGTCCCCCAGATAGCGGGCGACGGCGCGCTCTCCCTTTTCATCCGTCAACACGTAGGAACGGGAGGTCTCCAGGCCCATGCACTGTTCGGGAATCAGTTCCATTCCCGCGTCGATCACAGCGTCGGAAAAGATCTCGCCATACGTATCCTTCGCGCTCGCGGCGCAGAACGTAATGGCGACATCGGGGCAGAGCCGCGTCACCGCGGACGCCGTATTCGCCATCGAGCCGCCTGCCACGACGTCGATTCCATCCTTCAGCGTCGCGATTTCCTTTTCCATCGCCGCGATCTGGACCGGCGACAACATATTGCGCACGCCGGGTTTCATGCCGTAACGCTGCATCAGGTCACCCGCTTTTGCTTTGCCGATCAGAATGTCCGCCACCGGCATACCGATGCAGAGCAGATTATCCACATGTGAAAGTTTCATTGTATTCCCTGTCCGAATGAATGGTTATGAAAGCAGTACCACGATGGTGTCGGGATGAATATGCCAGCCCATCAGTCCCGACAGTCCCATCAGTATTCCGAGCCCTGACGGCACCAGCGCCAGGACGTAGAGCCAGCGTTTTTGCACCAGGGCGGTAATCGCCAGCAGGGAAATGGCGATGGCGAGCATGGCGTCGCTTAAGTCGAACTGGTCGTCGCGGTAATTCAGCGCGTCGTATTTTTCCTGATCGGCTTTGGCACTGGTTTCCATTTCCTTTTTCTGGCCGTCCAGATGGCTCAGTCTCGCATCCGCTTCCTTCAATGCCGCCTTGTAGAGCTCCTGTTGGGGAGCGGCAGCCGTCTGCATTCCCAGCGTCAGGGCGGAAATATGCTGCGAGGTCGTTTCCTCGCGGATATGAAGGGCCTGGTACCACGACCAGTGATCGATCTTGTCCGCCTGCGCCTGTTCCATCGTCTGCACCAGGTTATCATCCTTGACCTTGCAGATGCCCGTAAAGCTGGCGATGATCGCCACCGTCAGCGCCACGTACGTATTCAGGCGCGAAGCGTTCTGTTCGCGGATTTTTTCAACCGTTTCAACGGGGTCTACGTCCATGTTCATTCCCTGCGGTTATAGCGTGAAATCACGGAAATCCATGGAGGCCGGCCGCAGATGTTCCATACGGCGCACCGTCGAGGCGCGGATCACTCCAGCATCGGTATCGAACCCGATAATCTGTCCTCCCAGTTCAGGGACCACCTGGCACGCGTAGAGCGCGTCTTCACCATAAGAGAGGAGAGGCGTCTTTTCCTTTTCGGAAACCGTGATTACCTGAAATTCCCCTGTCGACGCTTCCGCCTGGGCGGCCAGGGAGGCCATGTCTACGGGGAAGCCGTAAAATCCGTACTGAACGCGTGATTTATCGGGGGTATGAGGAATATACGCCTCGCTGTTCTTGCAGCTGAAAGCGATCAGATGCCGGCCGGTCAGTGCGTCGATATACATCCTCGGAACTTCCGCCTCGGGCACGCCGACGGCGAAGCTGATACCGGTCGCCACCCAGTCCGTCAACATGCGGGGCTGGCGGGAGCGCAGGAGTGCGACCACTCCGTGTGCGCCGTTTTTCTCTCCTTTCATGCCATGCGGCAAATCCTTACCGTGTGCGCACAATAACATATATGCATACTCACTCCCGGGCGCGCGGAAAATGACCGGGTCCCGCCATGCATGGATGACAACGTCACCTTTAATGCTTTGCGTGTTGAAAAAACGTGGGTCGGCGTCGATATGCGCGTTTTTTACCCGCTGCCAATGCAGCCCGTCGGACGACATGGCAAAACTGATATGCTGCGTAAACGGACGGGGCAGACCCTCCACGGGAGTTTGTGCGCTGTCACGTGACGTATACGCCATCAGCCGGTCGGTTTCCTTCCCGTACGCTAGCGAGCAACCCGTCCATATCGACGTATTATCCCGGGAGGTGGACGCATCTGTCGCCGTCATCACCGCATGGTCATGATAATCGTACGTAACGAAGTCTCTGGTCGTTGCATAACCGATACGGGCATGGAAATGATGCTCTTCTTTCGGCACGAGGGTGTGATCATCCACGTTCAGATAATAGACGTGGAAAAGCCCGGTCGCCGAATCGAACCAGTACCACGAATCCCAGATATAGGGAGTATTTTGCATCGTCTTTACCGCTTGAAACTTCAGCCCTGTATTAAGCAAGTTTACGAGTAAGGGCAAGCAGTTTATAAGGGGGATTGATGCCTTAATGCACGGTCAGCGAGGGCATTGCCTGCGTCATGGGCGTATGCATCACTTCGTTGGTGGCATCGATCGTCGTAGCCGGCGGCGTTATCCCCGAAGCATCTCTTATTCTGGCGAATTCCTCGTGCAGTTCCTCTTTTGCCTGTTTTCCCTGCGTTTGCGATTGATGCGGCGTCGTTTTAGACACAAACGGGTTATGCTCGATTTCCTGCACCAGCTGCTTCAAATGATCGGCGATATCGTTCGCTTTGACACCCCGCACCTGATCATGCATCGCGGCAAGCCCCGTGGCTGCCATGCTGATCACACGCTCACGTTCGACACCGGTCTCCGCCTGAGTGACCATCTGCGCCGTACGTGCGAGCAGTTCCTCGTATTTCATGAAAGGATCCTTGTCCTCCGCCGCATTTTTGGAACAGAAAATGGAGGCGAGGTTGCAGAGCAGGTAAAACGTGCTCATCGCGGAATGCGCCTGCCAGACGATGTCCTGATTATTGCCGAGCTTCACCGCGTTTTCAGCTACGGATACATTGCTGCGCAGCTTGTTGATGTTCGCATTCGATGCGGAAATGTCGACGTCCACGCCGTTATTGAAACGCAATTTATCAGGATCGGCATCGATGGAAAGCCCTTGCTGCTTATTCCACGCCTGCTCGAATTCCCCGCGCGCCTTTTCTAAATCCAGCCCGGCTTTCTCCTTATACCTCATGCTGAGATTCGTTACCTGTCCATTTTCCGTTTCCTGAAAATCGACGGGCCGGTTTTTAATCAGATTATAACGGCGCCAGGAATCCATCGGCAACGCCACGGTACCGACGATATTCGAGAGCGTATTGACGAAGAACGGCGAAGACTGCGCGATCGCCTGCGCCTTACCAAGCGGGCTGGCCAGTTTTTCCGGCGGCTGTTCCTTCATCGGGATTTCCTTGACCGCCGTGGCGTACGTGGAGCCAAGCAACGCCGAGGCGCTCAGGATGAAACGCCCGTAATCCTGATCTTTAAGGCCTGCCATACCGGTCTGTACGTTGTTGACGATACCGATGCCTTCCGTGAACCACATGAGGTTGTCACTGATGAAATCATCCAGCTTCTTGGCGAAAGGCTTGTTGGATTCGTAATGCTTGATCGTGTCCTCCACGGAGGTATTGGCGAGGTCGATTCCGTTTTCGGCGAACATACCGTGAAGTTTCTGCAAGACGGGATCCGTCTGCAACCCCCGGTCGCCGTTGCCTTTCCACAGGTACAGGCTGCAATTGAGGATGTTCAGGGCCGCCTGCCGGAGATTGTCGGTATTCCCTTCCCCCTCGAATCCGAATTTTCGCGTTATTTCCTTGGGCAACCCCAGAAACACCGCCTGGGTAAGGTGGCCCATCATGCCGAGACCTGCATAGACTCTCATCCCGTGCGTATGGCGGAACTCATCGAAGCGGTCACTGAACGTCATCGGCTTCGCGTTCGGGTCCTTCACTTCCTGCACGGTAGGAGTACCGGCAACCACCCCGGTGGATTGAAGCGCTTCCAGCAGATGTTCCGGCTTGCCGAAATTCTTGGCGATGAGCGCGGGTTTTCCTTCGATGTTCTGCGCATAGCTGTAGATACCATGGTCACGGATCAGCGTTTCCTGAAGCGCGGCCAGCTTTTCATGCGAAGCCGTATCTTCCGGTGCGTACAGGACCGCCCACAGTTTTCCGCCATGTCCCGTTTCAATCGTCATATCCTGAAGGGCAGGACTGTCATTCCAGTGGTAATGGTCGCTTCGTTTTGTCATAGTGACACGGTTCCTTGTGTAGGCTTCACTTGGATGTTACCAGTGATTCGCATATACTAACAAAAAAAGGTAAGGATTTTGTGTGAAGATTCGGTGAAAATCATGCTGCAACGCAGCAAATCCGCCTTCCCTCCACGATATTATACTTACGTGCTCCATTAATCTATTCTAACCTGTTTTACGCGTTTATTATGTTTCTACCCCAGCTATTTCGATTTATTTCATTGTTTTTTATAGCGTTTTTGGTATCGGTCGCTGCTTCAGCCTGCGGTTTTCTAGGATACTTAAATGCTCGAAAAAAAGTACAAGGGTTATTTTATATTAACCTGAAACGACTGTGGAAGCTGGTGATTACGGTGGAAGGATCTCTGGCTGAGGCCCCTCTCCTGATCGCCGCCAACCATTGCGGTTATATCGACGTGGCGGTGGTCGGTTCTCTGGCCGACATACGGTTCACCCCGAAAATGGAAGCGAAAAAATGGCCTTTGCTGGGAGCTATGGCACGCGCGTTCGACGTCATCTTTGTCAGCCGCGCCCGTGCGGACAGCAAGCATACGCAGCACATGCTGTTTGAAAAACTCCATGAAGGAGAGAAGATCTGTATTTTTCCTGAAGGTACCACCAGTAACGGCAGGACGCTTAAACCGTTTAAGGCATCGTTGTTCGCGCTGGCGGAACAATGGCCCTATCCTGAACCCCTGAACGTTCAGCCCGTCGCCATCTGCTATGAATCCGTTGACGGCGTGCCGATGAACGATACCAACTGGGAAGTGATCGCCTGGTACGGGGACGATACGCTGATTCGCCATGTATGGCGCCTGTCACGGGTAAAGGAAATCAGGGTAACGCTCAAATGCCTGGAGCCGCTGCACCTGCGTCCCGATGAAAATCGGAAAATGTTGTGTAAGGAAGTGGAGACGGCTATTTATCACTCCCTGCCCCGCTCGAAAGAAATCACTTGATTTTATCCTCCGATGCATTAAATATCCTCCTCTTTATTGATAGAGAATCAGACATGAAGAAAGACATCCATCCCAAATACCACGAAATCACCATCGTCATGACCGATGGAAGTTCCTTCAAGACCCGCTCCACATACGGCAAGGAAGGGGCGTCGATTCAACTGGATGTGGATATCACCACGCATCCCGCCTGGAACAGCGGCAAGGCGACCCTGAAGAAAACGGGCGCGATGGACAAGTTCGCAGCGAAATTCGGCAATATGAATTTCGGTGGGAAAAAAGCCGCTTCCTGATTCAAGAAACCGGTTTAAAAAAATTCCTAAGTCAGAAAAACCCGTAAAGACAGTTACGGGTTTTTTGAAGTGTTTTTTACCGAAAGTTTCGCTTTATTTTAAGACTCCTCGTAAAGCGGAAGGTAAATCACAAATACCGACCCCTGCCCCACGGTAGAATTAATGCTGATGGCACCCCGGTGGCGATTGAGAATCCCTTTTACGATCGCCAGCCCCAGTCCCGTCCCCCCGACCTGTCTCGTGCGGGCCGAGTCCACCCGGTAAAAACGCTCCGTCAGCCGGGCAAGATGTTCTTTAGGAATCCCTTCGCTCTGGTCACGCACGGAAAACATGACGGCGCGGCTGATATTACGCATCGTCTGATCCGAAGGCAGTTCCGTGGTAACACGGCTGCTGACCAGCACTTCCGTCGAAGGATTACCGTATTTGATGGCATTACCGATCAAGTTATGGACGATCTGCGCCAGTTCGTTCCGGTCCCCTTTCACGTGCGGCATATCATCCGGCACGTCGAGAACGACGCTCATCTGTTTTTCCTTCGCGGGCAGCTCGAAATACCGGGCTTCCGAACGGATCACCCGTACCAGATCCACCGGGTCCGTCGGGACGCTATGCGCGTTCATCTCAATCTTGGAAAGGGAAAGCAGATCGTTGATCAGCTGCCGCATCCGCTCCGCCTGTTCGGCCATGATTTCCAGGAACATGTCGATCGCCGGATCATCGTCCCGCGCCGGACCGCGGATGGTTTCGATCATACCGGAAATACTCGCCAGAGGCGTGCGGATTTCATGGCTGGCATTGGCGACGAAATCGGCCCGCATCTGCTCCACGCTTTTGAGTTCGGTGATGTCGTTCATGGTGATCACCACGCTGATGCTCCCCTTGGAAGAGATGGGAAACCGCTCGATAATCGCCAGGAAATCGCGCACCACCGGTTCTTCCATGCGAAATTCGATTTCCCGTCCGCGCAGATCTTCCAGCACTCCCTCCACCGCTTCCGTCAGCGAATGATTAGGAATGACGCTGCTTAAGCGTCGTTTCGCCAGATTCTGGCCGAAAATGGCCCGTGCCGCGCGGTTGGTGCGGACGATCTGTTTGTTATCGTCGATCATGATGAGAATGTCGGGCAGCGTATCCACCAGGATTTCCCGCTCGGTAATCACCGTCTGCATGTCGGAGCGCTTGCGTTCCCATAATGCCTGCAGGCTGGCCAGTGCGCCGGAAAGCTCGAACATCATGCTGATGACCATCAGTTTCGGCGGCACCACTTTCTTATCCTGCGCCAGCGCCCGGACATACTCGGTCAACGCCGCCATATTTTTCAAAAACGGATAGACGAAGAGCAACGTCGCGCAGATGATCAGCAGATAACTGATCAGGAATACCGAAATATCGATCTGCCCGAGCAGCACCAGTCCTGCCAGTACCAGCAGCGGTGAGAGCGCCACCACCGCGGTGAATTTCAGCATGACGGAGAGAGAAACGGAAGACCCTGACATGGCAATTATTGGATTAAATCATTTTTTACAGTAGGTTATGAATTATATAATAGATAACGCAGCATAAAGCGTTTATGGTGCAGTGCAACTACTATATCGTTCTTTTTATCTTCGTTACGTGATGGGATGTCTTATCCCATTGATAAGGTGCGAAGATCAGCTGCCAGACGGAGCGTATGCTGGCGACGGCGTGGAGGCTGAAATAGAAAGGCCATGTGAGGATCGTAAGCCAGGAAGGAGCGTATTCACCGTCTTTTCTCATGACCAATGCAAAACCCCATTGCAGGATCAGGCTTGCACCTAACGTGAACCAGCATACCTGATGCACGAATACCGGAATATTCAGGGAAGGCGGCATGAAAAGCCACCAGAGCGCCGCCATCCATAGAAACGGTGAGATCACGTAACTGAACGACGCCGCGCCGATAAAAAAATGAATACCCCAGAATCCCGTATTCCCCAGTTCCAGCCTTCTTATACCGGGAGTCCGGGCGAGCACCGTCCACGTCTGGATATACCCTTTTATCCAGCGCGCCCGCTGTTTCAACCATGCGTTTATACGTATAGGGGCTTCTTCACGAGTAAGGGAAGGAAACGGCAGGGTAACATATCCCTCGCTGGCCAGGCGCACCCCTAAATCCGCATCTTCCGTAACGTTGTAGGCATCCCATGCGCCCAGCCCTTCCAACACGGAGCGCCGCAGGTGGTTACTTGTGCCACCGAGCGGAATAGGGATTTTCAAACTGAACAAAGCAGGCAGCATGACGTTGAACAACATCGCATATTCCAGTGAAAACAACCGTGTCAGCAGATTTTCCCGGGCATTGTAGTAATTGAGGCAGGCCTGCAGGCAGGCGACTTCGGGGTATGCACGAAATACGGCGACCGCGTGGCGCAGCTGGGAGGGAGCGGGATTATCCTCCGCGTCGTAAATAGCGACGAATTCTCCCTCGGCGAATTGCAGGGCGTAATTACAGGCTTTTGGTTTGGTCTGCGGCAGAGAATACGGTACCGTTACCAGGTGAAACCGCGCATCGGGCCGCTCGGCGAGGATGGCGGCACGTGTCGCTAGATCGTTCGACTCGGTAATCAGCTTGATATCCAAGCGGTCGGCAGGGTAATCGAGCGCTTTGAGGCTTTCCAGCAGATCGGGTACGGCTTTCGCCTCATCGTACAAAGGCACCAGTATCGTATAGACCGGACAGTTGACATGGTCCGCCAGCGGGACGTCGCATTTTTGCATGATGCCAGAGCGGACATGCAAGCCCTTCCGTATCAATAGTAATTTAAATAACAGAATCGTGAGAAAAAATACTGAAAAAAGAAGGAGCAGCGCGCTTACCGCCACGGAAGGAAACATCCAGGCCATTACGACGCCGCTCACCGCTGAAGCCCCGCGCAGCAACACACCGAACCGTAAAGGCGCCTTAGCCTCAAATTCCCTACGCAACGCATAATGCGGCAGTTCCCGGCATAACGTTTCACTCGCTTTTTCACTGAAATGCGCGCCGAAAACCCTCTCCAGCGTCCATTGAATATCTCTCGGTGAGGTAAGCAGTAAAGTAACGTCCTCTCCAAAAATTCTGTTTTCCTGACGTTCAAATCGTTTTATGTCAGTGGTCGCCACCATTAACGTGCCACCTGCCCGCCGGTAGGGAATCGCCTGAAGGCGCTGATACGTCGGCAGATGCCCTGCTTCCAGCAACGCCCCGTCCGGTGGATCGCTTACTAAATCCACCAGCGGTATTTTCTGCTGTTTCGCGAGAACACGATACAGTGAAAGCACGGATAATTTTCCGTTTTTCGTTAGAATCTCTCCGATTCTGCCCCCATGAAGACGCTGAATGTCCAATGCCTCTTTAAGTGTCTTTTCTGAAATCAATCCTTCATGAATCAGCCACTCTCCGATTGGTGGCGAAAGCGCTTCGCGCTTCAGCATATCTATCGTTTCGGAGAAAGGGAAAGCTATAAGCTGATCCATACCGATAGCAACCCTCCTCCCCCTGCTCCCGTATTGCGGCCGGCCACGTGGTCGAATATTCCGCCCTGCAATCTGACACGGTCATTTACCTTGTATACCGCGGAAAGTTGCGCTTTGGTCAGATCATAATCGTTCTGACCCGTAATAGTCGTCGTCGCCAGGTGAATGCCGGTAGCCGAAATGGTGGTATCCAGTTCAGGCAGCAGCGTCCAGTCATCATCAAGTGACAGGCCCACACCTGCGTGAAGGCGATACTGATCGCCGAGCCCATCCCCGCGAACGCGGTATCCGGCGCTTAAATCCGCAAAATGCATCCGGCCAAGGAGAGAAAAGTTCAGGCCGCCCATCGCATCTGCGCCCCACTCGAACGCATCGGCAATTGCCGATCCTTCCGAGTGGGTCACATAATATCCCGGAAGCGAAACGACGGGTTGCAGCGAAAAAACGTAGGCATCATCGCGATACAGCTGGCTGCGCAGGAACAACTCCGTACGGCGCAGGCCCGAGAGCTCTATTTTGCTGGACATCGGCGCGGATTCTTCAAACGCCGTGTAAGCATTCGCGCGGGACACGTCGGAAGAACGGCTGACGAACAGCGAGACTCCCGCCGTCAGGTCGTTCGTCACCCCATATTCGCTGTAGACGTTGACTTCCTGCTTATTGAAACGACCGAGCTTGTCTCTCCTGTCGCCGTTACCCGAGAAATACGCGACCGTCGCATAACTTCGGTACGTGACGATATACTGCTGTTTTCCTTTCTCCAACGTCCATGCGCCGCCGTAAGCGTCGCTCACCATCAATCCAAGGATCAGGCACGCCGTATATCTGAGAAGCGCACACCTCATGAAAACGCCTAGTGGACGATGCGGTTTACGTCTTTCAGCGCAAGCTGGATAAGCGTGTCATCCGCCTCCTGGTTCAGTTTATCGATAATGATTTGCCGGGCCGCTTCCAGCGCCACGTCCACCACCTGCCGCTGCACGTCCTGGACGGCGCGCTCCTCCGCCCGGCGGATCTTGTCGTTCGCTGCGGTCATGCGTGTTTCTATGGCGGCTTTCAGCGTTGATTCGGCTTCCCGATACATCGCTTCCACCGTCGCTTCCGCATGGCGAAGCATTTCGGCGGACTCCGCTTCAACTTCCCGATATTTCTGTTCGTACTCCGCCAGCATGGTCTGCGCTTCCTCACGCAGCCGGATGGCTTCAGAGAGCTCATGTTCGATGCGGGCGGCGCGTGCGTCCAGCGTTTTTGTCAAAAAACGCGCAAAGGGTTTATAGCAAAACGCGATAAACAGGAAAAATGAAATTGCTACGACTAACGGTTCATCCAGTCTCATGAGACTCCTCGCATATTCTTTATATTAGCCTGTTTTACGATGTGAAGCCAGTGCTGATTGCAGGGTAGCCACATCAGGTGTTTTACCTGTCAGTTCCTGAACAAGGCGTTCCGCCAACCCTTCCGCGAAAGGCAACATCTCTTCCAGAAAATGCTTCCTGCGTTCTTTTACGACCGCTTCGGCGTTTTGCAGCAGGGCGATGACCTGTGCGTCCGCCTGCCCCAGTTCCTTTTCCTGGCGAAGGCGCTGTGCCTGCAAAGCTCCGGTTATGCGCTCGGCAGCGGTTTCCCTGGCCCGCCGATGCATTTCGGCGTAAGCATGTTCCGCCTTTGCCGCGTCTTCCGAAAATTTTTCCGCTGCGACAAGATCACGTTCGATACGGCTCTTACGCTTTTCCAGCACAGTTTCGATCGAAGGCAGGGCCGATTTCGCCAGCAGGCGGTAAAGCAGGAAAAATGCGATCAGCAACCAGAGTATCTGCGAAGGAAACGTGCTGACGTCCAGTTGCGGCATCCCCGTTTTTTCATGAGGCACCGTGTTCACTTCGCCGCCCGCATGGTATGACGCATCGCTTTTTTTAAGCAATGCGTCTACCGCGCTCGTTACCGGTGGTTCGGAATGATGGTGCGTCTCATGAGGCATGGATATTTCCCGGGACGGCTGCTTAAGCGACGAAAATAAGCAGTAGCGCAACGATCAGTGAAAACAGGCCCATCGCCTCGGAAAGCCCCGCGCCGACATAGATATATTTCGCCAGTTTCGATTCAGCCGACGGGTTGCGGGCGATCCCGTTCAGCATCGCCACGAAAATGTTCGCCACGCCGAGCGCGGCACCGAGCATGCCGAACGCCATTAGACCCACACCGATATATTTTAACGATTCCCCTTCCATGTCTTCACTCCTTAAGATGTTAATTAAAATGTTATTAGTTAATGCAAATGCAGCGCATCGTGCAGATACACGCAGGTTAAGACGGTAAAGATATAGGCCTGCAATATCGCAATCCCGATTTCAAAACCGGTCAAGACCACCAGCAGCGCCAGCGGCACCACTCCGGCGATGCCGAGCATGATGACGAAACTCGCGATCACTTTCAGCATGGTATGCCCGGCCATGATGTTGGCAGCCAGACGAATGGACAGGCTGACCGGGCGGGCAAGGTAAGCGAACAGTTCGATCAGGTACATCATCGGCGCCATCCACCACGGCGTCCCTTCCGGCAGGAAGAACATCAGGAATTTCGTGCCGTGTTTCACGAAGGCAAGCACGGTGACGCCGAGGAATACGATGATCGCCAGGACGAACGTCACGATGATATGGCTGGTCGGCGTGAAGGAATACGGGATCATGCCGAGCAGGTTGCACATCAGGATGAACATGAAGAGCGAGAAGATCAGCGGGAAATACGGCTTGCCTTTCGCCCCGACATTGTCACGCACCGTGGCGGCGATGAATTCGTACGTCATTTCCACGACGGACTGAAAGCGGTTGGGCACCATGGTCGCCCCGCGTATCCCGAAGCTTAGAAAACCGTAAGCGCAGAAGGTGGCGAGCATCATGAACAGGGATGCGTTGGTGAAATCAAACGTATAGCCGCCGATTTCCGGCAGCCTAATCAGCGTTTTAACGGTGAATTGCTCTAAGGGTGAATGGTGCCCGCCCGCCATGTGCTATATATGATCCTATGATTTTCTGTTCGCCCATGTGCTTAAGCAATCACGCGTCATTTGTCCAGCATTTCGTTTGCGTCAGCTTCAGATTTTTCCAGTTGGGCCGTGAATGCGTCATTCACGCGCCTGATGGTGACATATCCGGCGGCGATGCCGAGCAGCAGGCAGATCAGCAGGAAAACCGGCGACGATCCCAGGGCTTTGTCAATAAACCACCCGATCACGCCGCCTGTGGTGACGGCTGCGATCAGTTCGATAGCGATCCGCAGAACCATTCCGCCCTGGGACGGTGGTCCCGCTTCCTCTGGTTGACGATGTTTTTCCCGGATGGTTTTCGCTTCCGCGGCGATTTCCTCAGGCGTGCTCATGAAGCCTGGCGCAGCAGCGGATCGAGTTTGCCCTGCCTGTCGAGGGCATTCAAATCATCAAAACCCCCTACGTGCGTGGAGCCGATAAAAATCTGCGGGACGGTTTTGCGGCCGCCGGAACGCTCCAGCATTTCTTCACGCAGACTGTCGTCACGGGAAATATCCATTTCCTCAATGTCGCTGACTCCTTTCATCTTAAGCAGGGCGAGCGCCCGCTGGCAATAAGGACAGGAAGGGGTTTTATATATTTTTACAGGTGACATGAGCTACTCCGGCAGTTTACACCACCCTACTGCCGCACCGCCGCCGCCTCAAGCATTTTCTGATCTTCGAGCGGCTTACCCTCGTAACGGGTTTCCGGCTGCGCATGGGTGCGGGTGCTGGGCGATTCCCTCATTTCCGGCGCATTTTTCTGAATGAGTACGGTCGGCTCCGGTGTAATTCCGCCCACGGCCGCCGGTACCGTACCGTTCGTATTCGCCGCACCGGCGATCATGGCCTGCTGCTGTTCCTGATGCAGTTCCTTGATGGCGTCCTTGAATGCCGACTTGACTTCCTGCCCTACCGACTGGGAGATAGCAGGGGCCAGCTCTCTCGTCGTGCTGCGCGCATTCAGATCGGCATTGGTTTCATTGACGTTCATCCAGTTGCGGCCCTGGGATTTGAAACTGACATACGCGGCAGCGAGAGACGCGGTTGCCAATGCGACACCGACGGCCCCTAATAACGGCAGACCAAACGATCCTGCTGCGGCCGCTTTTACCAGCGTGCCCGTCACACCTCCCATTAATACCGCCGACATCACCATGGTGAGGATTTCGCTGGCCTTGCCCCACATGAAATGCTTTTCGCTCTGCCGCAGGTTATGCTCCGCCTGCTCACGGTAGCGGGAATCGGTTTCGCGGCCTTCCGGCAACACCGGGTCGCTGAAATGGTCGGCTTTTTGCCGAACCTTCGAGACCGCCTCCGTTAAAAAATTTCTGACCAAGGGCATAGTAATTCCAATGTGTATTCCATCACTCTTTTTCAGGATACCATATCGGCAATCAAAAAAGGTGAATATTTAATGACAATTAAGGATGATCCTGCTTATGCCGGATCGAAACCAAAGGTTTTTAAGATATGCCATGCCTCTTCAGAAGCAAGGTAGGTCAGGAACCGGCGTGAGCTGTCCATCTCATCACCGACGATTACCACACCCTGATAGAGTATGGGCGGATGGTCTTTCGGTTTGAACACGCTCATTTCCTTGATGTCCGGAAACAGCAGCGCGTCGCTGCGAAAGGTGATACCCATCGAATGATAACGGCTGATCGTGTCCGTTATCTGGTAACTGGTATGCAGGCGGAGGACGTAAGGTGCCAGTATGTCCGACAAATGGTGAGTATGCAACGCGGCTTCGGCATAATTTCCTTCGGCGGTATCCCCGGCGTCACCGATAATGAACGTAAATCCATCTGGATGATCGGTGAATGCGCCGATAGCGTGCGCCGCCTGGATATCCACGCTCTGCAGCTCGAATTCCGAACCTGCCAGCACCAGACGGTTGCGGGCGATGTTTTTCCGGGAATAAATATCGATCAGCCCTTTCTGCTGGAGATCGTCCACCCATTCCGGACGGGCCGCCAACAGTATCCCGGCCTCAGCACCCTTTTCAATCTGGGCGATCTGCTCTTTCGTCGAGTTGAAACTGGTGGAGACAGACAGATGGTGGTCCAGCGCATATCGCCTGGCGATCAGGGTGATCGGCACCCTCAGACTGGGGTCCGCCATAATGGTCAGCGTCTGCATGGGTGCGCCTTCCGCCGTCGATTGTGTAAAGGCATAGAAGATCAGGCACGTGCAGGCAAAAGCAACTTGTACCATTCGCCTGTAAAAAGACGTTGTTGCCGGAATACGGAGCAAGATTTTTTCCCCTTTTTCCATCTTAGCGATTCTGCTGCAGTTTTCGCAGTTTCTTCACCGCCTGCGATGCCAGATATTCTTTCGGATAGCGTGCATCTCCCATGATGCTGACCTCTTCGTACGTCACGGGATCCACGGCGGATACTTTCACGTAACGTCCCTGAACGCGGTATTCGATGATAACGTCCGCAGGATCGAACGGGAGTGAGCCGCGCATGGTCACCCTTCGCTTTCCTGTTCGCTCAAACGCTCGATCACCAGTTGCAGGATCTGGTTGGCGCGTTTGTCTTCCACCGTGAAACGGTAGCCATGAAACACGAAGCTGGCCCCTTTTTCCGGAATATGACGCGTTTCATGCATCAGCAACCCGCCGACCGTGGCCGCTTCCTCGTCGGGCAGTCCCCAGTCCAGCAGGCGGTTGATGTCGCGTATCGTCATGGTGCCTTTGACACGGTAGGCATGGTCACCGATTTTTTTCACGCCCGACGCCACCGCGATATCATGTTCATCGACGATATCGCCGACGATTTCCTCCAGAATGTCTTCCAGCGTGATGATTCCCTCACAGGCCCCGTATTCATTCACCACGATGGCGAAATGGCGGTTGTTCTGGCGAAATGCCAGCAGCTGCTCATTGAGCAGCGTGGATTCGGGGACGAACCAGGGCGGAGAGAGCAATGCCAGAATTTCGGCATGCTCCACCTTTTTATCATTGCGGGCGATCAGGCGCATGACGTCCCTTATATGCAGTATCCCGATAATGTTGTCCTGCTGTTCCCGCCAGAGCGGCAGGCGGCTGCGCGAGGAACGCACCACCTGCTGGATGATTTCATGAACCGATCCGTCCGCGTCGATGATTTCCATCTGCTTACGGTGGGTCATCACGTCACTGACGCTCACTTCGCTCAGATCCAAGATTGACCCGAGCATGTCGCGCGAATGCTTCAGCACCTCCCCTTCCTGATGGTGCAGCTCGATGGTGCCGCGAATCGCTTCCGAGGCGGACACCAGCGAATCATTTCCGGAAATATCGACGCCGAGCAACCGGAACATGATCTTGATGAACCAGTGAATGCTTTGCGTAATGGGGGAAAGCAACCGCACCAGCGGTGCGAGCACGGGAGCGGCGAACAGTGCCATGCGTTCGGCATTCTGGATAGCGAAGGTTTTGGGGAGGATTTCACAGAATATCAGTACGAGTACGGTCAGGACGATGGTGGCGTAAATCAGCCCGTCCTGACCCAGCAGGTTGATGGACAGGGAAGTACCGACCGCCGTCGCCATGATATTGAGCAGGGTATAGCTGAGTAGTACGGTCCCCAGCAGGTCTTCCTTCTTGTCCTGCAGGGCGTTGACTTTATGGGCGCGCTTGTTTCCTTCCTTGAGCAGCTTGTAGATCCGGGCGCGGGAGACAGCGGTAAGGCCGGTTTCCGCCGCGGAGAAAAACGCGGAGAGGACGAGCAGAACGAAAATCGCGCAGGCATCGAACATCCAGGGGGCGGTCTCCATGATCTTAACGATACTCCCTGAAAATGGCTTCAATGCGCCCGGCATCCACCTGTTTATCCACTATCGCATCACCGATCGCACGTAAGGTAACGAAGGTCAGCGCACCGCTATCGGCTTTTTTATCCTGATAGCAATAGTCCGTCAGTTCGCCGGCATCCCATGTAACCTCTTCGCTCAGATCCTTCAAGCGGCAAGGCAGACCGACCCGGCGATAATGGGTGCGCAGGCGCTCCACGTCCCGCTCCTCGATCAGCGGCGCGGAAAGCGTCATCGCCATCAGGCATCCCAGCGCCACGGCTTCGCCATGCAGCACGCTTCCGTCATAACCGGCCGCTTTCTCGATGGCGTGGCCGAACGTGTGGCCGAGGTTGAGCAGCGCCCGCCTTCCCTGTTCTTTTTCGTCTTCCTCGACGATGGTCGCCTTCATCGCACAACACTTAGCGATTACTTCTTTCCGTACCTGATGGTCACCGCTCAGCATCCGCTCCCCTTCCGCTAGCATACGCTCATAAAACGCGGTATCACCGAGCAAGCCGTATTTCAGCACTTCCCCGTAGCCCGCCAGCATTTCACGTTTGGGCAGCGTCTCAAGCGTCGTGATATCCATCACCACTGCCATCGGCGGGTAAAAACTACCGATCAGGTTTTTCCCCGCCTTGCAATTGATCGCCGTCTTGCCGCCGACCGAGCTGTCCACCTGCGCCAGCAAGGTGGTCGGTATTTGTATGAACGGCAGACCGCGTAAGGTGACGGACGCCGCGAATCCCGTCAGATCTCCGATGACGCCGCCGCCGAGCGCGACAAGCGTGGTATGGCGGTCCGGCTGGAAAGACAGGATCTCCTCGCAGAGCGATTGAAAAACGGGGAAAGATTTGCTCGCTTCTCCTTCCGGCACAGTAACGACGTGAACCTGTTTCCCCAGACGCGCGCAAGCCGACCGAGCGGGTTCCAAATACCGCGACGCCACCTGATCGTCCGTCACGATCACCAGTTTATGACCCCTGCAATAGGGAGCGATGATCGCGTCCAGCCTTTGAATACCGGCTTCCTCGAACAGGATAGGATAGGAATGCGTCGCCGTGCGTATGGTAAGCGTCGGGGACGTGAGCGGATCATTCATAGGCTCAATGCACCCATTCGCCGCCATGGTGCTGGAAGTGACGCACTTCCGGCGCCAGGGAACGCATGATCGAGGAGACGATCAGTTCATGGTTGCCGCTGTCACTGTCGATAGTGACGTCGGCCCGGGCATAAAACGGATAACGCTCTTCCATCATCTTGCTCAGGATGGCCTGCTTATCCCCCTGCTCCAGCAGAGGTCGCGTATTGCGTTTCGACACCCGTTCCACCAGCACGGAAAGTTCCGCCTTCAGCCAAACCGAACGGGCGTGCTTCGCGGTTAAGGTACGGATGTCTTCGTTCATCCAAGCGCCCCCGCCGGTCGCCAGCACCTTGGGAATATTATCGGTCAGCAGGCGTGTCAGCACCCGTTTTTCCAGGTCGCGAAAAATGGCTTCCCCGTGAATGTAGAACAAGTCGGAAATGCTGCATCCGGCCGCTTCGCTGATTTCATCGTCCGAATCCCGAAACTCGATGCCGAGCGTTTTCGCAAGCCTTTTCCCGATGGTGGATTTGCCTGCGCCCATCAATCCCACTAATACGATGGTTTTTTCCATTTCCTTGACTGCTGATTTGTTCTATGACGAATGTTGTAACGTAATTCGGCATGATTTCATACTAGAAATTCGTAAAAATCAGAGGAAAGGGAAGGGAAATGGCTAAAAAAACTTCGCGTCGTTATGTAGTGGTGCTGGTGATAGGCGGTGTCCTGATCGCCGGACTCGGCGTGCTGGGTATGCTGGATTTGCGTCCTGTCGCGCATGAGGCGAACGTCACCATTTCCACCGGCTCGCTGGCGGAATAAGGGCTATACAATCGAATGATGGAGATCACCCGCCGCCCCCGACGTTCACGAGGCATTCCGCTCACCTCGCTGATCGACGTCATGTTCCTGCTGATGAAGTTTTTCGTCCTCACCACGAGCTACATCAATATCGAGGCGCTGACGCTTTCCATGCTGGATACGGAAGCGAAAGGCGGCAAAACGGCCCTTCAGCGTCCTGCCGCCGAACCGCCGCAGGAACTGGTGCTGCTCGGCAGCGGCGCGGCGTTCCTGAATAACCAGCTGGTGTATTTCGGAGATCTGGAAGACAAACTGGAAGCGGCGCTGGTCACCCATGCAGGCAGTCCCGTCGTCATTCTCTGCGATGCCGGCGTCAAAGTGCAGATGATGGTCGACGCGCTGGATATGGTCAAGCGGGCGGGCGGCAAGGACGTGAAGCTGGCGCGATGGAAGAAGCGCGAAGCGGGAGCGGCCCTATGAGCGATGAGGCGTATATGCTCGATATCTACCGCAAGCGCAAGACCCCGCGCGAAGTCGGTCTGGTACCGATGATCAACGTCATGCTGCTGATGCTGATCTTTTTCATCGTCACCGGCAAGGTCACGCCTGTAACGATTCTGCCGGTCAAGATCCCTTTCTCCGAACAGACGGGTGATACGTCGCTCGGCGAAGCGATGATCAGCCTCGGCATCCATGACGAGATCGTCGCCGACGACGAGGTCATGTTCACGCTGGAAGATTTACGGGTGTGGGTAGGCAAGCGCTTGAAGAAAAGCCCCAAACTTCGCTTCACCATCAAGGCGGACGCCGGGATGGAAGCGGTCAAACTGATCGACATCATGCGGTTCGTCGAACAGGCGGGGGCATCCGACGTGGTGCTTGCCGCGCAAAAGCCGTGAGCCGTTCCCATGAATATACCTTTAGCTTCTGCCAGTTCACTAAAACCGGACATTTTCAATGGCTTTATAGCGTTCCTGCTGTTCGGCTTACCGGTGATTTTCGGACTGATATTGGGCCGGCGGGCAGCCCGGGAACGAAAGAGACACATGGCATTGATATGGCCGACCTGCGGTTTGCTGCCTCTGCTCTATCTATTTATCCTAATGACAGGAATTCAGATGCGATGGTGGGGCGAGTAAGATCATGGTGATTGGTTACAGTTCCGCTTATCTTACTCACCTGGAACGTTTGAAACGCGATGAACGTGAGCGCGCCGCCGGAATTCCTCCCTTTATGGCGCTGCTGCTCACCGCCGTCGCGCTTCATCTGGGGGTACTGCTGCCTTGGATGATCTTTAAATCCCACGCTCCCGTTGCCGAAACCCGTCAGGTGCATCTCACGTTCGGCAAAAAAACGGGGGAATACGGCGGCGGCCCCGCTCCTTCTTCGCCACCTGCCGCACATCAGGGTACGTCGATGAATGATGCCGTAACCAGCATGGACCGTATGTTCAGCCCACCCCCTCCCGTCAAAACGGCGCCCCTGCCGCCTTCACCAGGCCAGGCGACTCCGAAACCTTCGCCGGTAGCCGAACCGGACGTCACGCCGCCCGCTCGCCCCGAATCTTCGTATTCTCAGCCGGGACGAGAGGCCGCACGTCACATGTCACGGCCAGAATTAAGGAATTCCGGCGGCAGCAGCGGCAATACGGGAGCACATCAGGGAGACGGTTCAGGCGGCGGCAGCGGAACCGGCGGTGAAGGGGGAACGGACAGCGCGGCGCGTGAGGTGATTTCAAAATATGAGCAGCTTCTGTCCGGCTGGATCGACCGCCACAAAATTTATCCTGCCGCCGCCCTTAAGGACGGCATGGAAGGAAAAGTGGTGTTACGCCTGCGTATCCGTCGTAACGGCGAAGTGATACGCGCCGCCATCGAGCGCTCCTCCGGTTACGTCCTGCTGGATCAGGCGGTGCTGGAAACGGTCACCCGCTCCGCCGCCATGCCGGCGGTGCCGTCCGAATATCCCGGCGGCGCGCAGCTGGAATTTCTGATCCCGATCCGTTTCTCCGTGAAATAATCAGCGGCATGAGCGGTCGGGAAACCATTCTGATCATCAAGCACGGGGCGCTCGGCGACATGGTGCTTGCTTCAGGAGTGATGAAGGCGATCCGCCGTCGCCATGCAGACGCGCATCTCGTCCTGCTGACCACGAAAGCCTACGCCCCGCTGATGCAGCCGTCCGGCTGGTTCGATGAAATATGGGTGGATACGCGCCCGGCATGGTCACACTGGCGCGCATGGCGGGCTTTATTGAAACGGCTGCGCTCACAACGCTTCACCTGGGTCTATGATCTGCAGACTTCGATGCGTTCCGGCCTGTATTTTCATCTTCTGCCTTTCCCGAAACCCCGTTTCTCCGGAATCGCGAAAGGTGCGTCGCACCGGCACCGGTCAGACTATCGTACCCGGATGCATACGATCGACAGGCAGGCGGAACAGATGCGGATTGCCAGAATGGAAACGGTCTTTCCTCCGGATATCAGCTGGATGCATGGGGAAAATCTCGCGGCACTTCAACCTTCTTCCCCTTATTCCCTGCTGGTGCCCGGCGGCTCGGCCCACCGGCCGGAAAAACGCTATCCGAAGGAACATTACATCACGCTGGCGCAACTTCTGGCACAACAGGGAGTGATTCCCCTGCTGATAGGAAGCGGAGCGGAAGCGACCCTCCTTTCCGATATCGCCGCTCAGGTGCCGCAAGCCGTCGATCTCTCTAACCGGACCTCGTTCGGCGATATCGCGGATCTGGCCCGCGCAGCCACTTTCTCCGTCGGCAATGACACCGGCCCGATGCATATCATCGCAGCGGCGGGCTGCAGGAGCGTCGTGCTGTTTTCCCACGCTTCCAATCCGGAACTCTGCGCCCCCAGAGGCGATCACGTCATGATACTGCAAAGAGAAGATCTGCGGGAACTATTACCGGAAGAAATATTGGCATCGCTTGGAATGCGCCGCTGAATGCGTTCCCTGATTTCCTCCAGCACGTATTCCTATATCGACCGTACCTTCGTGCATGAATCAGAATTGTTGCGGCAGGTACGGCTGCGGGGTGAGCGGATCAATCCCGGAATGCAGGTCAGCCCGCTGGAAGGACAGTGGCTGAAAATGCTGGTCAGGCTGATAGGTGCCGCACATATCCTGGAGATCGGTACGTTCGTAGGGTATTCGGCATTATGGATGGCGGAGGCGCTGCCGGAAGGCGGCATGATCACGACGATCGAGGGAAGCGCGCATCAGGCGTCGGTGGCGAGAGAACATTTCGACGCTTCTCCCTACCCCGAACGTTTCACGGTAGCGCAGGGGATGGCACTCCCCATACTGAAAAATATGCAACAAACGGTTGACATGGTGTTCATCGATGCATCAAAATGCGACTATGCGGCGTTTCTTGAACTGACGTATCCTATGCTGCGCGAAGGGGGAATAATGGTTGCGGACAACAGCTTGTTATTCGGCCATATGGCCGGGGAACCCGCCAAGGCGGCTTCGAACGGCGCCGTCGCCTCCATGCGGGCATTTAATGCGAAGATGAGCGATCCCGCTCTTTTTGAAAGCATTTTGCTGCCGTTCGAAGAAGGACTGACGATCGGTATCAAAAAAAGAGTTGCGTTGCCATAAACTTGTCATAATTCAGCCGTACCATGAAAGGGTTCAAAAGGGAATTGATATGAAATACAGCTTCCACCATCCCGACTCCCTGCTCAAAGACGTTGAAATCTATACGGCGGGAAAAGGCCTGAACGCGGTGATCCAGGCGCCGCCGGAAGCGAGTGCGGAGCAGCTCGGAGCGATCAAGACCCTGCTGGATCAAAAGGGATTTAACGTACTGGCCGATGAGCAGGACGGAAAACAGGTGCTTCGCCTGCGGGATATCGGAAGCGCCGAGGGACTGCTGACCGCGCTTGCGAATACGAAAAATCCTGCCGTAGTGGGTAATTATACCGCGGAATTGACGGACCGGGATCATAAGGAAAAAAAATCTCTTGGCCAGTTGGTCAAGGAAAAGCAGCTGACAGTCGCGGGGCTTTTGTATCTGGCGGCCGACACCTGCCTTATCGCGTCCGGAGTCTATCGCAGCCGGGGACGTGCCGACGGCAACGTATTCAACAGCGAGACGGTCGGCGGCATCCTGTGGGCCATTCCGAGCGTGCTGCTGATCGCGGCGGGCCAGCAGAATCCCGACGTGGTGAACGGCTTCGCCATGCGCGACATGAAGAAAAAACTGGGCGACCACGGCATAGACATTCCGGCGGACGCGCTTCGCACTTTGGAATCCGCCGCCGCGGAACGTACGCAGTGGGATCGCGCCGTGCAGCTTGTCTATGAACATGCACCTGAAATCAATAACGCCATGCAGGTGTGGGGCGGCATCGAGATGTCCAACTCCGGAAAGGAGCAGGGCAATCTCGGCAAACAGGTCGCAGGGCTTCTGGTCGCTTTCGGGATGGGACTCGGCCTGATTCTGCCTGAAAAGGAAAAACACCGGACGCATGCCAGCGCGCTCGGCAACGGGGAGCTGGCAGGCGGGCCCGCCGCCACGGATGCGCAAGGCAAGGAAAACCCTGCCATTATTTCTCCGTTAGAGAAAAAAGGCGGATTGCTGGATCAGCCTCCACAATTTTATGCCGGTCTGTTCCCCAGATTCAACAACGTGCTGAACTTTATCGGCGCCGCCAATACCATGCGTGAGTGGCATCAGGGTAAGACGTGGCTCGGGCAGGACGAAGCCAAGATCAATCCTTATAAAATAGGAAAAAATGAAGATGGCTCGCCGATCAAGGTCCTTTCAAAAGACCATTACGAACGTGAGCGCAATAAATTTGAAAAAATATTTCATGACAGCAATGATCAGCTGACGAATGGTAATCTCAGCGGTGATACGCTGGCGTTGGAAAAACTTCGTAATGAAGGATATAAAGCCGATTACAATAAAGCGGCGGGAGACTACAACACGCAGCGCATCAATTCCAGCGCCTCCGTGTTCAATATGGCTGCCTCCCTGCTGTATGTCGGCGCTAACCAGTGTTATTCCCATACCAGCAAGGAAAACACGGCGGATATCGAAAAAGTAGACGGGGTCAGCACGATCGTCGCGGCTTTCGCCAACATCATCGCTTCCCACCCCAGAGCGGAACAAGCGGAACTGACCAGTCAGCTCAGTATGCTGCTGGCGGAAAACAAGCACGTTAACCTATCACTCGATGAAGCGTCCGCGACGTTGACCAAAAAAGCGGAGGCTTTGAATGCCAGCCCATGGCTTAGCCAGCCGGCCAATAATGCCGTTGCCTTCACGCGCAAGAAAGAGCCTGCGGAAACGGATCGTTCCACCCCTGATATCCGGATCACTACGGCCCATCAGGCCGATGGCAGAATGCTCAGCGAGCCGCAACTGGCGCTTCAGTAGAACAGTAAGTTTCACCTTGCCTTTGCGGCATAATATTCCTATATTCCCACATTCGGGCTGGGTAGCAAAGTGGTAATGCACGGGACTGCAAATCCTGTATCGGCGGTTCGATTCCGCCCCTGGCCTCCACTTTCCTCCCTATATGAACGCCTCGTCCCATGAACCGCTGGTCGCCGCTTTGGTGTATTCCGTCACGCGGTTTTCAAAGAAATTGGTATGCTCAACCCCGTTCAGGATCTCATCCATCCACGGCAGCGGATTGCTCTCGATGCGGTACATGGGCTTCAGGTCCAGCTGGACGAGACGGCGGTCACCGATATAGCGGATATACCGCTTCACGTCTTCCGGCGTCAGCCCTTCGATCCCCCCTACCCCGAACGCGAGGTCGATGAACGCGTCTTCCAGCGTGACTATCGTATCGCAGATCTTATACAGGTCACGGGCGTGTTCTTCCGTATTCACTTCGGGATTTTCCTGGATGAACGTGTGATAAAGCCGGATGATCGACTCCGTATGCAGGCTTTCGTCCCGCGCCGACCAGGCGACGATCTGGCCCATGCCTTTCATCTTGCCGAAACGCTGGAAGTTCAGCAGGATGGCGAACGATGCGAACAGCTGCAGCCCTTCCGTGAACGCGCCGAACGCCGCCAGGGTTCGGGCGATTCCTTCTTTGGTTTCAGTGCCGAACGTATGCATGTAATCATATTTGTCCTTCATTTCCTTATAGGAAAGAAAGGCCTGATATTCGGTTTCCGGAATGCCCAGCGTATCGAGGAGATGGCTGTAGGCCGCCACATGGATCGTCTCCATATTGGAAAACGCCGCAAGCATCATCTGTACTTCGGTCGGCTGGAATACCTGTGAGTAATGCCGCATGTAGCAGTTGTTCACCTCAATATCCGACTGGGTGAAAAAGCGGAAAATCTGCGTCAGCAGGTGTTTCTCGTCGGAACTGATGCCGGTTTTCCAGTCTTTCACGTCATCGGCGAGGGGAACTTCTTCCGGCAGCCAGTGAATGCGCTGCTGCATCAACCATGCGTCGTATGCCCAGGGATAATGAAACGGTTTGTAGATCGGTGCGGATTCCAGCAAGCTCATGAAGTTACCCCTTTTTAGGCATATATATAGTTGCACGCCCTCTAAAATAGCGCAAAATATAGGAATGTATAGCGAAAATCACTCCCCTTTCATTATTTCCGGCGGCGAAAACGTCACCCGGCGCGCCTCAATATTCACTTCAGGAAAATTCGCATCCGTAAACAATACCATGAATGACGCTCCCTCCGGCGGGGCGATTTCCACGATGTCACCCCCACCGAAATCATGCAGGTCGAGGACTCGCCCTACCGCATACCCCTCCTGATGGATCACTTCACAGCCGATCAGGTCATGCACATAAAATACTTCTTCGTTTTTCAACAGCTTAAATTCTTCACGTTTTGCATGGAGCAATACCCCCCGCAACTGTTCCGCCTGATTTCTCGTGGTGGATTCCTCCAGAGACACGATGAGCTGCCCTTTCAGATTCCCCCGTTTCGTCAGACGGTACGTATGCTGTCCATCCGTATTATAGAGAAGAGGAAAATGGAGGATGTCTTCCGGCAGCTCCGTATAGCTCTGCAATTTCACATGCCCTTTGATACCGTGGGGAGCGGTGATTTTTCCAACCAGGACATACGATGACGTGGACATGTTTTAGTGAATGACGGAATTTATACAGGTTTGTCAAGGCGCTTGCCTGAACAAGACATCAAATATATCTAAAAAATGTTTAACTGAAAGTTAATTAAAAAAGCGCATACTGCTTGACAGTAATATATTGGCACAGGCTTCATTAACATTTTGGTAACGGGTACCATCTCATGACAAAAACACAGGTTCATTCTTCTTCGAACGCAGGCTTCACGCTGGTGGAACTTTCCATCGTACTGGTTATCATCGGCCTGATCGTCGGCGGGGTTTTGGCAGGGCAGGACATGATCCGCGCAGCGGAGATCCGCTCCACCATCGCGCAACTTGAAAAATACAATACGGCGGTTAATACGTTCCGCGACAAATACGGCAACATTCCGGGTGATATCTTAAGCTCAGACGCCACGAAATTCGGCTTCACTGCCCGCTCCGGGGCTGCCAACCGTGGCGACGGTGACCGCCAGGTGGAAGCGCTGCCGGCCAACCCTATGTATCTCGGGCATGAAACCGCCTTATTTTGGCGCGATCTTTCGCAGGTATCCCTGATCGACAACGGATTCGTCACCGCAACGGACGCGCTGGTAACAGCCGCTGCAGGGACGATCGATACGTATCTTCCGCCCGCGAATATCGGTCTCGGTCATTATATCACCATTCATTCTTCCGCCGGACGCAATTATTTTCAGCTCTCGCGCGTCATCTCCATCGCTGCGGGGGCTTATACGCTTGAAAACGCGATGACGCCGCAGACGGCTTTCAATATCGACAAGAAAATTGACGACGGCCAGCCGTTAAACGGCAGCGCACAGGCCGCCTGGAGCGCATCGGCGCTAAATGCGGTGATCGTGGAAGGATCGCCGGGAGCGACCACCGTCTTCACCTTTGCTGGTACTGCGGCGACGGATTGCGCCTCCGATCCGACCACGGCAGGTACGGATATCTACAACACCTCGACGGAACAGGGAGCCAATCAGCCAGCTTGCCAGTTACGGGTTCGTGCGGCGTTTTGATGCAATAACGCTATCACAGGGCTTCATCATTGAAATCCATGCATATGTTCAGAGTACATGGCTCTGAACATATGCATTTTCGTTCCAAATTCAGCGCATATGCTGCATGGAGGGGGAGTCCGGCATCATATCCCGCTGCCAGTGGGCTTTCAGGCCGTTTACCACTTTCTGGCGCTCATACAGCTCTTCCAGACGGCCTTTGCGTTTTCCAACGATGGTGGTTTCGATTTTATTTCCCACCCAGCCGACCGCTCCCATGACGGCGCTCAGGCCGCCCGCCGCTACGAGCTGGCGATTTGCCTGCACGGCGGGACGGACCGCCGCCTGATCCGGCAGAATGTCCATCACTCCCTTTAATGCTGCCGCCAACCCCTGGGACACCGTCCCTTTATAATAAGGCGTAACACAACAGGCAACCATAGGCTGGGTACAACAGGGCGCCAGCGTCTCGCCCTCTTTCATCACCTTATTGATGCGTTTGAAAAACACTTTATCGGGCAGTTCCTTGAGTGTTTCGAGAAAGTTTTTCATATACCCTTCCGACCCGTTCTCTCCCGGAAGAGGGTAATGCACGCCTTCCACCAGCGGTTTGCTGACCGGCAATAACGCCACTCCTTCCCTCAGGTTTGAGAGTGTTTCGAACTCCGACATTTTTTCTTTCGCCGTGTTGATCACGGCCGCTTCCGCTTCTGACTGGCCTGCCGCATTACGCCGTAAGAGCAGATGCGCGCCGGTAAACGAAGCCGCCGTTCCGAGCGCAATCGTTCCCCATTTCGCGATCATGGCGAGCCGGGAGGCATGTCTCACTTCTTCCTGCAGTTTATCCACCGTTTGATCCAGCAGGGCGGATTGCGCCTCGAACTCCTCCCATGAAAAAGAGTGATGATGATTGACCAGCGTTTCGATGTCGCTGTCCAGTACGGACAGGTGAGCGGTATCGGAAGAGGGTTTGGTGGCGTCCGTGGTCATGGGTTTACTCGCGGTAAGGGAGGGAAATAATGTGGTCGCGACGGAAATGGCGGCCGGAACGGCGCAGCACAGCCCCAGAAGTCCGGCGGTGGCGGCACCGGTGGGCGCTTTATAGTTGCCGCCTCATACCCCCATCGGCTTGCCGAGAAAAGCCATGATATGACCGCCGATGCCTTCGGGATGTTGAATATCGGAGATTTTATCGATGCCGAAGGTGGCGGTGGCCACCTGCACCGCATGTCCGACGCCGCTTAATATGGTAGGCAGCGCGATGAAGAGCGCCATGCCCTTGGCGCCGAGCGCTACGGATTTGCCGAGAATAGGCTTGGCTTCCGGGTCTTGCGGCTCGCCCGCCTCCGTCTGTTTGGAAATCCGGGCTTCTTCCCAGTCCGTCAATGCCTTACCGGTCAGTTCTCCGAGCAGAACGATACCGCCCGCCGCCAGCGCATTGGCGAGTTTCATTTCCGCCACGTGGTTTCCGACCCGGGGAATCCGGCGAAGCTGCGCATTCAGCCCTTCCGGCAGGGTTCCGGTACCCAGATGATATCCGACGCCCGGAAGGCGTACCAGCAAGCTGGAAATGAAACCGGCAACGCCGTAACTCGGACCGTAAATTTCCGGATACAATCCATCCAGCCCGTGCACCGGCGTTCCTTTTTCAACGGCTGAAAACGCATAGCTGAGACCCCAGGCCGGTTTCTTGCTGGCGATGACCGTGCAGCAGGCCCCGTTATGATCGATAATGTCCCTGACTTCCTTTATCTTACCGACATCCAGAGCGCTCAACAGAAACGGAGTAAGCGACAACGCGCCGCTCACGCCGCTGAACCAGCTCATGAAACGGTGCGCCATCCCGTGTCCATCGTGGGGTTCATGCGCATGATGCGTTTGAAGCTCGTAAGGATGTCCTATCACCGTTTAGTTGAACCCTTGGAAAAGAAGAAATATCCAGCCACATGAAATGCTGCTGCCGATTATCGTTTCACTTGAGGATACTGCGCAGCATCCAGACCGCTTTCTGATGCACCTGGATCCGCTGTACCGCCAGATCTTCGGATTCATCATCCTCCTGTTTCGCCGCCTTCTCCTTGACGATCTTGGCCGATTCGATGGCTTTCTGGTTGGATTCCATCAGATTGCGCACCATTTTATCCGCGATCTTGTCACTGTCCGCTTCCTTAAGCAGAGGATTTTTCACCGCGTCCACCGCTTTGAGGATCGCGCTGTAATGATCCGGCAACGCATAGCTGTCCAGCGCGCGGATACGTTCGGCTATCAGGTCGACGGCGAGGAACAGTTCATTATATTGCTGTTCGAACAGCAGATGCAGGGAGGAAAAGCGCGGGCCTTCCACGTTCCAGTGGTAATTATGGGTCAGCAGGTAGAGCGCATAGGTATCGCTTAAAAACTGCTGGAGGGCGTCCGCGACGGGGTTCTTCGCGGGCGATACGCTGGAGGTGGTGGCGGGCATGGTAAAATCCTTCTGTTATGATATGGTTAACGACGTGAACAGTGGGATAAAACCATGTCGTATGCAACAAAATATTTTGCTGGCTGCCGTGATTGGAACCCTGTATCAACGAAGTGTTAATCACCCATGCGCTACACTGACCGCTATGACACGTGAATTTTTCGGTACCGACGGAATCAGGGGCAAAGCCAACAGCGGCAACATGACCGCGGAGATCGCCATCAAGCTGGGCATGGCGGCGGGGACGTATTTCAACCAGCGCCACACGCTGCATCGCCCGAAGGTGGTGATCGCCAAGGATACGCGGCTGTCCGGCTACCTGCTGGAGCCGGCGCTGACGTCCGGCTTCATCGCGGTCGGCATGGACGTCATCCTGCTCGGCCCGCTGCCGACGCCGGCGGTGGCGATGCTGACGAAATCCATGCGGGCCGATCTCGGCGTCATGCTTTCCGCCTCGCATAATCCTTATTATGATAACGGGATCAAGCTGTTCACGTCCGAGGGCGAGAAACTGACGGACAAGGCGGAGGCGGCGATCGAGGCGCTCATGAGCCGGGATTCAGACGACATGCGGGTCGATTCCCTGAATCTGGGCCGTGCCACCCGCATTGACGACGCGAGCGGCCGGTATATCGAGTTGATCAAACGCACCTTTCCCTATCATCTGCGGCTGGACGGCCTGCGGATCGTGCTAGATTGCGCCCATGGTGCCGCCTATAAGGTCGCGCCGATCATTTTGAGGGAGTTGGGTGCGGAAGTGTTCACGCTCGGGATCGATCCCGACGGGTTCAACATCAATGAAGGCTGCGGCTCCACCCATCCCGAAGCGATGATCGAATCGGTACGGCGCCACCGCGCCGATGTCGGGATCGCTCTCGACGGTGACGCGGACCGCGTGGTGATGAGCGACGAGCGGGGCCAGCTGCTCGACGGCGACCAGATCCTGGCGATGATCGCCCGTTTCCTGCAGCAGAGCGATCGCCTGCCTTCCGGCAAGATTGTCGCCACCCAGATGTCCAACCTCGGCTTCGAACATTATATCCGTTCCCTCGGCCTGCAACTGATCCGCACCAATGTGGGGGACCGGTACGTGACGGAAGCGATGCGGCAGCATGGCTGCAACCTGGGGGGTGAGCAGTCCGGGCATATCCTGCTCTCGGACTATTCAAACACGGGAGACGGACTGCTAGCGGCCTTGCAGGTGCTGGCGGCGATGCAACAGCATAAACAGTCGCTCAGCACCTGCACCGCATGCTACACTCCTTTTCCGCAACGCCTTACCAATATCCGCCTGAACGATCTTCAACAGGACCCGACCAGCAAGCCTGCGGTGAAGGAAGCCATCACGAATGCCGAAGCGGAACTGAACGGCAACGGCCGACTGTTTATCCGCAAGTCAGGCACGGAACCGGTGTTACGCGTTATGGTGGAAGCGAAGGAAGATGCGCTGGTCAACCGCCTGAGCGATACGTTGAAACACACGATTGAAGCGGCGGCATAAGTTTTTTGAAGGCCCAGACTTTGCAAGGGATATCGCCACTTTTTTGAAAAAAGTAAAATGCTTATCCTTTCATAATCGATAACGTATCGGTAGATATCGGGAACAACCCTGCGGGTAAGGGTGTTTTCCCCCATTCATAACTGTCGAACGTATCACATGCCTCACAGTGCGACACCCATCCGCCGGAACGATACCCGCAGGTAATGCAGTGCCATGCCGGATCGGGTTCCGCTTCCGTCAGACGGCGTAACCACAGCGAGGCCGCCGCGGTATCTCCATGTGCTGTTTCTTCCAGCGTGGCGAGAAGCCGGAAAATACGGGCCTGCGGGGAAAGATCAAGAGCGGCTTTGAGGTGGGTGCGGGCGATGTCCCACTGCTGTACTTGCATGGCGACACGCGCGATACCGATATGGCTCTCGATATGCCCGGGATGGTAGGAAACCAGTAACGCGGCGCGTTTCATCCGCATGGCGGGGGAAGCGTCGCTCAGGTAGTCGAGCATGATATCGATCAGCGCGGGATGAGGGCGCAATTTCCACGTCTTGGCCAGTTCTTTCAACGAACGTTTCCATGACCCCTGTCGCGCCAGTTCAATCAGGTAATCATAGGCGGGCGGAAACGTTGGATCGCAGGTGAATGCTTCCTGCATTTCCTGTTTATCGGTCGCGGCTGCGGAATCGCTCATCGACTGCGCCACCAGCAGCCGGGCGGTGAAATGCCGCATCTGTTCTTTCGTGATGGTCCGCTGCCAGCGCAACGCTTTCAGCAGCGCCTGCGCTTCCACGAACGCATCGGCTTTAAACAGCAGGCCGAGATAATGGATGGCTGTGGGAACATGTTTGGCGCGCAGAAGATACGCTTCTTTCGCATAGCGTAGCGCTTCTTCCGTATCACCGCTCTGCACGGACAGGGCACTTAGCCGGGACAACGCGACGAAACGGGTTTCAGGCCATTCCTGGAGGGACTCAAGGGCCTTCAACGCGGCATCCTGATGCCCCGTTCTGGAGGCGATATGCGCCTGCAGCAGAGTATTGAGCGGCAGGGAATCGCCCAGTAGTTTGCGGCTCTGGTTCAGGTGCCGCTCTGCCTGCACATAATCACTGAGCGAAAGTGCGGCGACGGTATGCGTCAGGGCTTCCAGACCACTCTGATGCTGTTTCAGGCTCCGGCGCGTCCCGAAATAGGAAAAGAACTGCACCGCGCGCATGACGAACGAAAGCAGCAGCGCTCCGAGCACCGCCGCCACCGCCAGACCTACCAGCACCACCCAGAATTTCGTGGCGATACGGTATCCCATCCAGTCGAGCTGCACTTCTCCGGGATTATCCGAAAGCCAGAGTCCGAGCGTACTCGCCAGGCCGATGATGAAAAGGGTGACGAGCAGGCGGAGCAGCATCAGCATCATCGCCTCCTAATGCGCCGCGAACAGCAGCATGTCGACATCCTGCAGGATTTTCTGTGAACCTATATGCGCGTATGCATCGTACCGCCATTCCTTGAAATATGGCAGCGCATGGATACTGAGGCGCTGCACTTCATCGAGCGCCAGGGCGATATCGTCCTGCTGCACGTGCCCTTCGGCGCGGGCGATGACCGCCCCGTCCGTATCGTCATGATGGCCGTTGCCCACTTTACGGATAATCACCAGCGAGTTCAGCCAGCGCTCGGCATCCGCCCAGAATCCCTGCTCACCCCGCTCATAATTGGTCATCATTCCGTCGCGATAGAACGCCCGAATACTGCGGTCGAAATTCAGTTTCAACTGATCCATCGAGGGAATACCCTTCGCGGAATACGGCTTGAAGTAGCCCAGTTTTTCGCGCACCGTATCCGGAACCGTTGTGAATTCGAGGAAGGTTTTCAGTTCAGGAGAAAAAGCCTCCGCATTGGTGATCTTGTTTTTAAGCAGGGTGTATTGCTGGAATAGTGCAGAAACGCTTTGCGTATTGCCCTGCTGATCCGAAACTTTTTTCTCCAGCGTACTGACCGAACCGAGCAATGCGGCAATCTGTTGCTGCTGGGCTTCCACTTTCCGCTGAAGCGCGGCAAGATCCTCTCCCGCGGAACCGGCGGGTAATGCCGGCGGGCGGGCTGTCTCCGGCAAGGGTTTATCCGTCACCGTCAGTCCTGTTTCCCCCCCCACCGTTTTACGTTGGAGAGAAGCGTCCGCGGCGTGTTCGCGGGATATGTCCTTCAAATGAAACCGCTGCGGCTTGTTCGCCTGGTAAGGCGTCGGCGTATTCACACGCGCATCCGTTTCAGACGTGGGAACATCACGCTGCGCCCACCAGCCGAGCGCGGCAATCACCAGGACCGCCGCACTGATCCACAGCCACGGCACGTCCCTGCGCGAAGATGCAGATGCGGGAGGTATCCCTTCTTCCGTCCGCTCGGCAGCCGGATTTTCATATAATAAGGGTGAAGGGGTTTCTGTCATGACGGCTGAACTCTAACGTTAAAAAAAGACGGTATCAAGAGGCAAGAAAATTTTAGCATAATCGATAGCGACCGGAAAAAAGAAGGTTTCATTTTAGCGCGGAACGATTATACGGTTACAGAGAACTTTTTTATTCCCGGAAAGTGAGTAATATATGAACCGTTTTACAGCCGCATGCCTTTTTTCCGTCCTGCTTGCCGCAAATGCGCCGCAGGCTCATGCCATGCTCAAGGTCACGAATCTTTCCTCCTCTCCCCAGACGGTCGTGCTGGACAGCGGCAGCGGCGATTTAAGGAAAGTCATCGCTCCGCAGGCGAGCGCGTATTTTCCCGGATCGGACGGGCTGCTTTCGCTGGAATCCGCCCTGCGTCCAAGTGCGGGCGATACGGTCGGTGCCTCGGGACTGCTTTCCGGTATCGTAGGGGCGGCGCGTACTTCCCATATTCCCGCTTCCCAGATGGATCAGTTCGTCATCTGGCCGTCCGGCGAACTGCAACTGCAGTTGCGCCAGAAAAAAGGCAGGGAGCATTGATACGACCATGACGGAACACACTTATTCCCCTACCACCCTGATGATGAAGGGACAGCTGGCGACGAACGGCATCCACGACCCGGCGATCGTCGAAGCGCTGCTGCAGGTGGAACGCGCCGCTTTTCTGCCGGAGGCGTTGCGAGGGGCGGCCTACGTGGATGACGACCTGCCGATCGCGAAAGGAAGATATATGCTGGAGCCGCTGGTTTTCGCCCGCATGCTGGAACATGCGAAAATCCGGCCCGACCATAACGTTCTGGACGTAGGTGCCGGCTATGGGTATGGCAGCGCCGTGTTATCCCGCCTTACACCTCATATCGTGGCGATTGAAGAATCCGCGGAACTGGTGGCGGCGGCCCGGACCATTTTCGCCTCCCTCAATATCCGCGCCATTGATCTCATCACCGCTTCGGTAGCCGCGGGATGCGCGGAACACCAGCCTTATGACCGGATTATCATCGAGGGAGCCCTGCCGGAGATTCCCGAAACGCTCGAAGATCAGCTTGCCGAGGGCGGTGTGCTGGTCGGATTACGCTTCACCAGCAGGATATTCGCAACACAAAAGGCGCTGGCGGATATTGTCGTGGGGATTAAAGAGGGTGATTGTGTGCGTTATGTTGCAAAGGAGCGAATTTCCGCGTACCCTCTGAGTGAAACTTATCAGAAAGAGTTTTCTTCCTTCACTCTGTAACATCGCATCCTTATTAGTTTTATGAAGCTTTCCAATTCACTTCACTTCCTGCTCACCACCGTTTTCCTGACCGGATCGCTTCAGGCGACCGACTCGCTGGCGGCTGCGCATAATGGAGGGAAAGGAGCTGATCAGACTGAAAGCCCGGCATCCGTTAAAACCAAGCAGATACCAGCAGCCGCAAAACCCGTGGAAGTGGACACCGCGTTTCGTGACGCACTGGCCAACACTTACACGGATAATCCGAAAATCATCGCAAGCAGAAAGGCGTTCGGTGAAGCCGGGGAGCGGTTCAACGAGGCGATTTCAGGCTGGCTTCCCAACATCAGCGCGGATTACGACAAGGGCAGAAGACGCAACGGCACCTCTTCCGGCAAATGGCGTTATATCGATTCGCGGGATCGCCGCCTGTCCATCGTACAGCCGATCTTCAGCGGAGGTGAAACGTACTACACCACTTCCCAGGCGCAGAATAACATCAGTGCAACGGGCGCCCAGCTTATCTCCACCACTCAGGACGTGATAGGGGCGGCGATTACGGCGTACCTCAATGTCGTGCGTGACCGTAAGATTCTGGAACTGAGCAACCATAACGTCACGGTGCTGGAAAAACATCTGAAAGCCTCCCATGAGAGATTCGATGCGGGCGACGCGACGAAAACCGACGTTTCGCAATCGGAAGCCCGTCTTTCCCGCGCCCAGTCCGACGCCATCAATGCCAGCGGCAGCGTGATTTCCTCCGAAGCGGATTTCGAGCAGAACGTGGGGTACAAGCCCATGAAAGAACTGGAATATCCCGTCATGCTGCCGGTCATCCCAACGGATTCGAAAACGACGATTGACGTGGCGCTCAAAAACAATCCCCGGATCATCACGGCGGGCTATGTCGTGGAAGCCGCGGACGACAATGTCGGCATCAATATCGCCCGTATCCTGCCGGAAGTCTCCCTGCGGGCCGATGCGTTACGCACCGACGGCGCCAGTGTATCGGGCGTCAATTACAATACCGATTCATTGTTAGTGGACGTGAATATCCCGCTGTATCAAGGCGGCGGGGAATATGCCCGGGTCCGGGAAGCGAAAATCGCCAAAAGCAGACGGCGCTATGAACTGCGGCAGACCACCAACGAAATCCGCCAGCAGTCGATCGAAGCATGGGAACGTTACCAGACGGCTACCGCAGACATCACGGCCCAAAACGCTACGATCAAGGCCGCGGAAGTGGCGCTTGACGGGGTACAGCAGGAACAGCTCTACGGATCGCGCACCCTGCTCGACGTGCTGGACGCGGAACAGGAATTGTTCGTCGCCAAAGTGAATCGGGAGCGTTCCAGCCGGAACCGGCTGGTGGCGGTCTACAACCTGCTGTCCATTACCGGGCAGCTGAGCCCGGCGAACCTGAAGCTCGGCGTTGCGGAATATGATACGAAAAAAGCGGAAGACGAGATCAAGTATCAATTCATCGGCTTTTAATCGGCTTTTAACACGTACTATGTTATAGGTATTTTTCAACTTGGTATGAGTGCCTGATATGCCGGAAACGCCGAATAATAAAGATCAGTCGATGGAAGAAATTCTGCAGTCCATTAAACGGATCATCGCGGATGAAGAATCAGCCCCTGCGGAAAACCCCATTCCCGTGGAAAACGAATCGGTGGTACAGGGTTCCGACGTACTGGAACTGAAGGACATGGTGGAGCCCTCCCCCGCCGATCACCTGGCCAGCATTCTGGCCGAGCCGGTAAAAGCGGCTCCCGCTCCCGGAGACATACTCGGCTCCATCGACGCGCATTTTTCCGCCGCCGAACCTGTGCATTCGCATGTCGCACCGGACATAGCCCATGAGGATATTCTGGCGAGCATCGACAGTCTGCTGGATTCACATACCGTGAAAGCTTCCACGGAAGCGCTGCAATCCCTGAAAAGCCGGGGAGCGGAAATCTCTTCCATCTCCAGCCCTTCGAGCGGCCCGACGCTTCAGTTTCGCTCAGGCGCCACGGTAGAGGATCTTGTAATAGAAGCACTTAAACCTGAACTGAAACAATGGCTTAATACGCATCTCCCCGCAATGGTGGAACGTCTGGTGGCGGCGGAGATTAAGAAGATCACTTCTTAAAAACGCCTTTGGAATTCATCAATTCCATAGCCTATCAATTCCGTAGTACGGACGTGTAAAAAGCGCTATGATCTATCATAGTAATATCTTCTTCCAGAGGTAACTATGTCGGCTTCGGTCATATCCGCTTACGTGCGCTCTCCTTTTACGCCTGCCCATAAAGGGGCGCTGGCGTCCGTGCGTCCCGATAGTCTCGCAGCCGAAGTGGTGAAAGGATTAGTGGAAAAAAGCGGCGTGAATCCCGCCGATATCGAAGACCTCATACTGGGCTGCGCTTTTCCGGAAGGGGAACAGGGATTGAACCTGGCACGGCTGGTGGTACTGCTCGCGGGTTTGCCGGAAACGGCTGCGGGCGTGACGGTCAACCGTTTTTGCGGCTCCTCCATGGAAGCGATCCATATGGCGGCGGGGAAAATCGCCCTTGGCGCCGGAGAGGTGTTTGTCGCGGCGGGCGTGGAATCCATGACCCGCGTACCGATGGGGGGATTCAACCCGTTACCCAACCCTGTTTTATATGCCTCCCTGCCCTCGGCCTACATGTCCATGGGCCTGACCGCGGAAAATGTCGCGGCCCGCTGTCACATTACACGTGAAACGCAGGAGGCGTTCGCGCTCGCCAGTCAGCAAAAAGCGGCAAAAGCGGACTTTTCCGATGAAATCATTCCCATCCCGACAAAGGTGGGAATGATTGCCACGGACGGCTGCCTGCGGCCTGAAACGACACTGTCCGGACTGGCGGCGCTTTCTCCGGCGTTTCTGCAGGACGGGACGGTGACGGCGGGAACCTCTTCGCCGCTGACGGATGGGGCGGCGGCGGTGCTGGTGGTTTCGGAAGCGTATGCGGACCGGCACCATCTGCCGAAACTGGCGCGCATCAAGGCGATTTCCACGGCAGGCATCGATCCCGCGGTCATGGGACTGGGTCCGATCGCGGCGACTCAAAAAGCGCTTGCACGGGCCGGCCTCACTATTTCCGATATCGATATCGCTGAAGTGAATGAAGCGTTTGCCGCGCAGGCCCTGCCTTGTATTATGGAGATAGGGATAACGAGCGCGAAAGTAAACCTGCATGGCGGCGCTCTGGCGCTGGGCCATCCGCTCGGCGCAACAGGCGCCCGTATTACCGGCAAGGCCGCTTCCCTGCTGCAGGAGACTGGTGGAAGGTATGCGCTGGCAACGCAGTGCATCGGCGGCGGACAGGGAATCGCCACGGTGCTTGAGCGTCCGTAACACGGCCCTCCTTATGCGGGCCATTACGATTGACGCGGTTTCCCAACGTCTGAGAGAAGTCACTGTACCGGTTCCCTCTCCGCAAAAGGGGGAGGTACTTATCCGGATAAGCTACGCAGGTGTGAACCATGCCGACCTGTTTCAGGTGAAAGGAAGCTATCCCTTACCGGAGGGAACGCATCCGATACCCGGTCTGGAAGTTTCAGGGATCATCGACGCCATAGGTGAAGGGGTGACATCGTTTCAACCCAGAGAGAAAGTGTGCGCCTTGTTATCTGAGGGAGGTTATGCGGAATATGTGACGGCGAACGCGGGGCTGTGTTTCCATCTGCCTGAGACGGAAACGTTGGCGCGCGGAGCCGCCCTGCCTGAAGCGCTGGCGACCGGCTGGCACGCTCTTTTTAATCTCGCGAACCTGCGGGCCGGCGAACATGCGTTCATTTCCGGCGGCGCCAGCGGCGTGGGAAGCATCGCGCTGCAACTGGCGCTATGCAAGGGCGCCGTTATCTATACAGCCGCAAGCACTCCGGAAAAAGCGGCGTATTGCGAATCTCTCGGAGCCCATGTCATTTCACCCGGCAGGGCGGCGTTGGTGGAGTATGCACAACATACGTCTATGGATGTGATACTGGATATGGCAGGCGGAGAAATGATCGGCGCTTATTTGAAACTGCTGCGATACGGCGGCAGGCTGATCTCCATCGCCTGCATGGAAGAGGCGAAAACATCCATTTCATTAAGCGGAGTGCTGATGAAAAACCTGTGCTGGCGCGGCATGACCCTGCGCTCTCAGCCAGTCGAAACTAAAGCGCATATCATTCAGGCGATACGGAGCCTCTATGATAAGGCGCTGCCGCCGACCATACACCCCCGCATCGACCGTATTTTTCCATTTGCGCAGGCTGATGAGGCTCATACCTACATGGCATCCCGCCAGCATATCGGTAAGATAGTGCTGGCGGTGTAGAAAAACTTATTTACTGGCCCAGCTGTTTTTTCAAGGCTGCGATCACGCCTTTGACGCCGGATTTCTGTGCGAGCGTCGAGAACTCGGAACGTTGACTGGTCAGCAGGCTGATATTCTCGACCTTGATATCATGCACCCGGCACTTATCGGCGGATTGTTCCAGAGCGTAATCCACTTTCACGTCAGGCTGGCCCTTGCGCTGGATCAGGGTGGCCGCTTCAAACTGATTCTGTTGGGTCAGGGGTTTAAGGCCGGCGATCTTGATCGTGTCCACGCTGTGGCCGGATTCATCGCTGAACTTGGAGATATAAGCCATCGTCAGATAGCTGCGGTAATATTTCAGATATTCGGCCTGATCGGCGGGGCTGGCGGTCTTCCAGAAACGTCCGAGCACGAATTGCCCGATCCAGTCGGTATCCACCGCCTGTTGAAACAAAGCGGCGAGCGTATCGCGCTTCTGCGGCTCCGTCTGTTTGGTATCATGGAAAATATCCACCACTTTCGCCGTCATGGTATTGGCGAATACCTCGCAGCTCTGCAACGGTTTTGACGCTTCCGTCGCCGTGGCCGCATGAGGGACAAGCGTCAAGGAAGACATCATCGTCGTGGCGATCAAAACGAAGCTAAGGGCTTTTTTCATGCAATTCTCCTGAACTGATTTACGATTACAAGGGCCTTTGATTTCAAAGGGCAGAGGCGCCTTATATAAAAACGATACGTTTTATATAAAACGGCTATAACAGGCTATGCGCAAAAAGCAACCGGATTTTTATAAGGCTTATCAATAGACACGCGCTTCCGGCAGTAAAGGTGCCTCCCCTTCCGACGCCTCGATTCTTACAGAACGCTTCAGGGTATGGATGCTATCGTCCTCTTCTTTCCATGCCAGGGTATGCGCCAGCCACTGCGCGTCGTTCCTTGCGGGAAAATCAGTGCGCGTATGCGCCCCGCGGGATTCCTGCCTGAAGAGGGCGGAAGCCAGCGTCACCCGTGACTGCACCATCAGGTTTTCCGTCTCGAGGGCGGTGACCAGACCGTTGTTCCACCGTAAATCGCTATGGTGAAGCCCACAGTCCGATACGAACCGTTCCTGCAGCCGGTTCAGTGCATCCAGTCCCTTTTGAAGGCTTGCGGCGTCACGCAGGATACCCGTGTAAGCCTGCGTGATATGCTGGGATTCCCGGCAGAAGGTATAAGGGTCCGTTCGCCCTTTCGCATGACGCAGCGTATCAAAGCGATGAAGAGCTCTTTCCAGTGACGATGCGGAGAAATCCCGTCGGGTCAATGGAGTATGGCTGGCCGTGTACGCCCCGGTACGCTTGCCGAACACGATCAGATCGAGCAGGGAATTGCAGCCCAGTCGATTGGCACCGTGAATGGAATTGCAGGCCGCTTCCCCGATGCAATACAGGCCTTCCACCACTTCGCCGTGCCGATCGAGCACCTGCCCGTCCAGATTGGCCGGCACGCCTCCCATCGTGTAATGGGCGGTCGGTACTACCGGAATGGGCTGCAAAGTCATGTCGATCCCTGCGAGATGCCGGGCGACGCTCTCGGTCCCTGGAAGATAGGTGGCGATATGTTCCGGCGTGATCGTCGTCAGGTCGAGATGGACGTAAGCTTTATCAGGCCCGCACCCCCTGCCCTCGCGGATTTCCTGCATGATGCAGCGCGTCACCACGTCGCGGGAAGCAAGATCCTTATATTTAGGGGCGTAGCGACTCATGAACGCCTCACCGTGCGCGTTTAGAAGCACGCCCCCCTCCGCCCGTGCCGCTTCGGAGATCAGCACCCCTGACCCTGCCAGACCCGTCGGATGGAACTGGATGAATTCCATATCCTGCACCGCCAGTCCCGCCCGCAGCACGAATGCGTTGCCGTCCCCGGTACAGGTGGAAGAAGAAGTGGCGGAGGCAAAAATCTGGCCGTATCCGCCGGTCGCCAGAATCGTATGGGCCGCCTGAAAAAGGTGGAGATCCCCGGTCGCCAGTTCCCAGGCGATGCAGCCCGTGCACGCACCGTCACCGTTCATCAGCAGATCCAGCACGATGAATTCCTCAAAGAAAGCAACAGGAAAACGCTGCACGTACGCGTATAGCCCCGTCATCATCGCATCGCCCGTGCGATCCGCCGCCGCGCAGGCGCGAAACGCCAAGTCTCCTTTACCGTAATGGGTGGACATGCCGCCATACGGACGCTGGTAGATTTTGCCCTCCTCGTCACGGGTGAACGGTACGCCCATCGCTTCGAGATCATGAATGGCTTCCGGCGCGTGGCGGCACATATAGCGGATAGCGTCCTGATCGCCCAGCCAGTCGGAACCGCGGATCGTGTCATAGGCGTGCCAGCGCCAGTCATCCTCCGTCACGTTGCCGAGCGCCGCGTTGATCCCCCCCTGCGCTGCCACCGTATGGCTGCGTGTCGGAGGCACTTTAGTCACCACTCCCACCTTCGCCCCGTGCTTTGCCGCCTCGATCGCGGCGCGCAGTCCGGCGCCGCCCGCTCCGAGAATCAGTACGTCGAACGTGTGGGGGATAAGCGTATAACTGCCGTAATGCATGGAGTACGGTTACCTTAAATCGCTTCCTCGCGCAACATGCGCGGCAGATCCCCTTCCAGCCCCATGGCGGAGCGCATGAAAAAGGATTTCAGCGGAGAAATCCTGCTGAAAGCCGCCATACCGGCGCGACGGGCGCGGCCGACCAAGGGAGATGAACTGGAAAACAGCCGGTTGAGAATATCCGTCGTCGCTGTCATGCTGGTCGCATCCAGGCGCCGCCACTGCTGGTAATGCGCCAGTAAATTCGTCGAGCCGAGATCCTGCCCCAGACCTGCTGCATCCGCCAGAATTTCGGTAAGCACCGCGACATCCCGGTAACCGAGATTCACGCCCTGACCCGCGATGGGATGGATCGCGTGGGCGGCGTCTCCGATCAGCACGGTACGGGACGCGATATAGGTTTCCGCCTGAAACAGGTTCAGGGGATAACAGTAACGCCTGCCCGTCAGATGAAAGCTACCCTGCTTTCCTTTCAGTTTCGACGCAAGGTGATGCGTAAACTCCACTTCCTCCATCTGGACCAGATAATCCGCCATCATAGTTTCCTCCGTCCAGACGATGGCGGAATGATACCCCCCCTTCATCGGCAGGATCGCCAGAGGCCCTGCCGGAAAAAACCATTCCACTGCCTGCCCGTTATGCGACTTTTCATGCGCGATCGTGCAGACGATCGCCTGCTGGTCGTAATCGTACTTGCGCGCGGTGATCCCCACTTTCTCACGTACCGAGGAATATCTCCCGTCCGCGATCACGAGCAGATCCGCCCGAATGGTTGTGGAGGATTCCAGCGTCGCACTCACTTTCGAGTCGAAGGAAACATCACGAAGCGCATCTCCGCCTTTGTACGTAATGCAGGGACAGGCCAGCATCCGCTCCAGCAGCACCTGCCGCAGATGCATGTTCGACACCATGTATCCGAACGGTTCGCTGCCTAGCTCGTTCGATTCGAACAATATATCAGAAAATGCCTCTCCCTCCGTCACTAGGATGGACTCGATCGCTCCCGCCTCGTCGCATATTTTCTCCCAGACATCCAGGTGCTTCAGCACCTTCGTGGAAGCATGGGAAATCGCGCTGACCCGCCCGTCATAACCTGCTTTCAACACTTCATCAGGCAACGCCTTGTCGACGACGATCACCGGAATGTTCTTTTTCGCCAGCGCGATCGCCTGCGCCGATCCCACCAGACCCGCGCCTACGATCAGAACGGGCGCCTCAAGCGGATCCAACGCTTAAAAACCGAGCTGGAACACTACGCTTGGGCGGGGCTGGACCGGATAATGGTAGATGACCCTCGGCTGGGGATAGACGTTATATACCGGCGGAGGGGCATAAACCTGCTGGGGATATACGTTATACACCCTTTCATACGAAGGCTGCCACGTCGAATAGGACTCGGTATAATATCCACCGCCATTATTGTATCCGCCGCCGTTATAGTTCCTCTGCGGCGGACAGTTCCACGGATGGCCACGATGTTCGTTTTGATAATACTCATGACGGTTATAGCCGTCATAAAACTCGCGGTCCCGTCCGTAAGCCAGCGCCGTGGAAGAGAGGGACATCATTACCAGAGAAGTCATCACACATAATTTACGCAGCATATTATTTCTCATTCTCCCGTTTATTACCTAATCCATACCATATTTCGGATAACGCGGCAAAAAGATTCTGGCAGGCTCTCCAAGAGTTAATTATAAGGCGCATCCGTTAATTGTATGGCGAACTTATTTTTACCGACATTAGTGGTTGACTTATGGACTGCGTTACGTATTATCCGGCTCCTACTTTTTATTCTGTTTGTAAGGAAGACACTACGTGGCAAGGATTGCAGGTGTAAATATCCCCTCAGGAAAGCGTCTTGAAATAGCGCTGACTTATATTCACGGCCTGGGCACGACACGTGCCAAGGAAACCTGCCAGAAGGCGGGAATCGACGCCAGCAAGCGTGTCAACCAGCTGACGGAATCGGAAATCATCAAGCTGCGCGAAACGATCGACGCAAGCTACACGGTGGAAGGTGAGCTGCGCCGTGAAGTGGGCATGAATATCAAGCGCCTGATGGACCTTGGATGTTATCGCGGTCTACGGCACCGCAAGCGGCTGCCGGTAAGAGGGCAGCGCACGCATACAAATGCGCGGACGCGTAAAGGGAAAGCCGTAGCAATCGCCGGCAAGAAAAAATAATCTCACCAGAGAAACAGGTCATGGCTAAAGAAACCGCAAAATTAAAAAAGAAAGACCGTAAAAACGTGCCGTTCGGTGTGGCGCACGTGAACGCTTCTTTCAACAACACTATCATCACTATCACCGATCCGAACGGTAACGCGATATCCTGGTCATCCGCCGGGGCGCATGGGTTCAAAGGGTCCAAAAAAGCCACGCCTTATGCTGCTCAGGTCACTGCGGAAGATGCCGGGCGCAAAGCTCAGGAACACGGGATGAAGACCATAGAAATCCGCGTAAAAGGTCCCGGGAGCGGCCGCGAATCGGCACTCCGCGCTTTTCAAACGGTAGGATTCAACGTGACGGCTATTCGGGACGTGACGCCTGTTCCGCATAATGGTTGCCGCCCTCCTAAACGCCGCCGCGTCTAAGGCCTCCCTTACACTTCTCTCATCATCCTTTTTGGTAATAGATTCATGGCAAATATTCTGAATAAAAACTGGCAGGATCTGATTAAGCCCGCAAAGATAGACATCGAACAGGTAGGCAGCAAAAACAATCGCGCCGTACTGCTTGCGGAGCCACTTGAGCGCGGTTTCGGAGTGACGCTCGGCGTCGCGCTTCGCCGTATTCTCCTTTCCTCCATTCAGGGCGCGTCCGTTACCTCGATCAAGATCGACGGTGTGCTGCATGAATTTTCCGCCATCAACGGTGTGCGGGAAGATGTCACCAACATCATCCTCAACATCAAAGAACTGCGCCTGCGCGCCCATACGGCTGAGCGTAAGAAACTGACGCTGCAGGCAAAAGGGCCATGCGAGGTGACCGCCGGGAAAATCACCGCCGGATCCGATATCGAAGTGATCAACAAGGATCTGGTCATCTGCACCCTGGACAAAGGGGCTGAACTGAATATGGAACTGTTCGTGGAAGTCGGCAAAGGGTATATCCCCGCCGCACAGAACCGCGATGAAGACCAGCCTATCGGCGTTATTCCTATCGATTCCATCTACTCCCCTGTCCTCAATGTCGCTTACCGCGTCGAAAACGCACGTGTCGGTAACCGGACGGATTATGATAAACTGATTCTCGACGTGACGACCGACGGTTCCATTACGCCAGACGACGCGGTTGCACTGTCTGCACGTATTCTTCAGGATCAGCTTCGCCTGTTCATCAATTTTGAGGATATTCCTCTGGACGAAGAGCGCGGTGAGAAAAATGATCTGCCGTTCAGTGCTTACCTGCTTAAAAAAGTGGATGAGCTGGAACTGTCCGTACGCTCCGCCAACTGCCTGAAAAACGATAATATCGTCTATATCGGCGATCTGGTGCAGAAGACGGAAGGCGAAATGCTCAAGACACCGAATTTTGGCCGTAAGTCCTTGAATGAAATCAAGGATGTTCTGGCAAACATGGGGCTTCGTTTCGGGATGGATGTCGCGGAATGGCCACCTGAAAACATCGAAGAACTGGCCCGCCGGTTCGAAGAGCCTTATTGAATCACATTACCTGTAAAGACTGAGAGAACGTCATGCGTCACAATATGAAAGGCCGTAAACTGAACCGCACCAGCGCCCACCGCAAAGCGCTGCTGGCCAATATGGCGGCGGCCCTGATCAAGCATGAACAGATCACCACTACCCTGCCTAAAGCCAAGGAACTGCGCCCTTACGTAGAAAAACTGGTGACGCTCAGCAAACGCGGCGATCTGCATGCCCGCCGTCTGGCTGTTTCCAGCGTACGCGACGAGTCGATGGTGCAGAAACTGTTTTCCACGCTTTCCGAGCGCTACCAATCCCGTAACGGCGGATATATCCGCGTTCTCAAAGCCGGTTTTCGTTATGGTGACAATGCTCCGCTAGCCATTATCGAGCTGGTGGATCGTGATGAGAGCGCCAAAGGACAGGATTCGGGGTATGTGCCTGAGGACGACTCCCTGGCCGCTTAAGCTGTTACTTTCATTATTTCATAAAAAAGACAGTTGCAGGTTCAGCTGTCTTTTTTGTATGGATGAGCCATGATACGAAAGAAAAAACTGTTTTCCTGCGTTATGCTCATCGCGTTTACTTTTTTAGTAAATTTGGGAAACAGCGGTGCAGAAGTGAATCCGACCGTTCCCACCTCACCTCAGAATATGCTGCTCTCATTTGCCCCTGTCGTAAAACAGGCGACACCTTCGGTGGTGAATATCTACACTTCCCGCCACATCCAGGTGGCACCCGATGTTTCTCCTTTATTCAACGACCCTTTTTTCAATCAGTTTTTCGCCCCCCGGATGCAGGCTCAGCCAAAAGCACGGGAGGTGCAATCGCTGGGCTCCGGAGTCATCGTCGATCCTTCCGGGCTCGTCATCACCAGTCTGCATGTCGTCAAGGATGCCAGTGACATTCGTATCGTCCTGAGCGACAGGCGCGCTTTCGACGCTTCCGTCGTGGTGGCCGACCAGGGAGCGGATCTCGCGTTGCTGCAGCTGAAACATGCGGAACAGCCGCTTCCCGCTCTCACCATCACGGATTCAGATACGCTTTCCGTGGGCGATCTGGTACTGGCGATCGGCAACCCGTTCGGAGTCGGGCAGACGGTGACCAGCGGGATTATTTCCGGTTTGTCGCGTTCCGCCGCCGGCGTAAACGATTATGATTATTTCATCCAGACGGACGCCGCCATCAACCCCGGCAATTCCGGCGGGGCGCTGGTCAATATGCGCGGCGAACTGATCGGCATCAATACGGCGATTTTTTCCAAGTCGGGCGGTTCCATCGGAATCGGATTCGCTATCCCGTCCAACATGGTACGCGCGTTGCTGCATAACCGCGGAAAAGACGGCACCGTGATACGGCTGTGGCTCGGCGCCGAATACAGCGAAGTAACGCCGGAAGTGGCGAAGTCGCTCGGTTTGAGCCGGATTGCCGGTGCCTTGGTCGAAAACGTGATTACCGGTTCGCCTGCCGAGAAAGCAGGTCTGAAAGCCGGAGACGTCATCACCGAACTGGACGGTAAAGCGGTGGATTCCGTCGCGGCGCTGCGCTTCAAGATCGGGACGGCTTCCGCGGACGCGCCCGTCACCCTTACCTATTTACGTCACAGCCAGTTGATGCATGTCGCCGTGTCCTTGACACCCCCTCCCGCAAGTCTGCCCGGTCAGGTAAAGACATTGAAAGGAAAACATGCCCTGAGCGGTGTGAAGGTGGGAACGGTCACCCCGCAGATGGCCTCCGCCTACCACCTGCCGCCGCACTTGAAAGCGGTGATCGTGCTGGAAGTTCCTTCCGACGCCCCTTCTTTTTTACGCGCGGGCGATATTATCACGGGCTGTAACGGCCATAAAGTGACGGAAGCCAAAGAGCTGGAACACGCGTTGTCCGGTCCTGCCGACGGACTGGATCTGCAGTTTATCCGTAACGGTCACCTCCTGCAGTTATCGTTGTCGGAATGATGCCGGGGCTACGCTCATTTCCTCTGGTCGGTGCGGGCGGGATGATCGGAGCCATGCTGCGCCTCGCCATGGTCGCGGCGGTTTCCCTCGGCGCGGGCCAGCCTACCGTGCTCGGCACCTTTGCCGTCAACGTTCTGGGTTCCTTTCTCATCGGAGTGTGTAACGGCTACGCACTGCACCGGGGTGGCCTGAACGACGCGATGAAACTGTTTCTCGTACCCGGCATCCTCGGCGGGTTCACCACGTTTTCCGCGTTTGCATGGGACAGCGTGACGCTGTTCGAAAGGGCGGGCTACCTCTCTTCGCTCGTCTATATCGTGGCTTCCGTTACGCTTTCCATTCTGGCGGTGATCTGCGGTATGGGAATGATCCGGTGGATAAACATATGAGAACCTACACCGTCACCCTTGCGGACGCGGGACTGCGGCTGGACCAATGGTGCAAGCGCCATGTGACCGAACTGTCTTACGGGCTTACGCAGAAACTGATCCGCAAGGGCGAGTTGAAAATCAACAAACGCAAGGCGGATCAGAAAACGCGGCTTGCCGAGGGCGACGTCATTACCATTTACGCCTCTTTCGACGAGGGTGACAGTCCGGCGAAAGAGGCAAAGCAGCCTTCAGCACCCCGCGTCAGCAAAAAACAGGCGGAAGAAACGCGGCGCTGGGTGATTTACGAAAATAACGCGTGCTTCGTACTGAACAAACCGGCGGGCATGGCGGTGCAGGGAGGTTCGGGCGTGCGGGACTGCGTCGATACTCGCCTGGATACTTTGACGGATGAGCACAGTGAAAGGCCGCGCCTTGTCCACCGGATCGACCGTGATACCAGCGGCATCCTGCTGCTTGCTAAAAGCAGGGAAGCGGCGGCGCATTTGACGCAGGCGTTTCAGGATAAAAAAGCCAGAAAACTTTACTGGGCGCTGGTGGTCGGCGTGCCGGACCGGCCGATCGGTACCATTGAGCTGCCGCTGGCGAAGCGGGACCAAGGCGGTGGCATCCAAAAAATGTCGGTGTTGGTGGACCGCAACGAGGGACAATACGCCCTTACCCATTACCGGGTGGTTGCTTCCTTCGCAGGACGCGTCAGCTGGCTGGAGCTTTCCCCCGTGACCGGGCGCACCCACCAGTTGCGCGTTCACCTCAATGCGATCGGCTGCCCCGTTTACGGCGACGGAAAATACGGCGGGGCGGACGCATTCATCAATCAGCCTCCGCTTGACAAGAAACTGCATCTGCATGCGCGTTATCTGGAGATCGACGATCCTGCGTATGGCCTGCGCGCCTATGCCGAAATGCCTGCGCACATGTTCAACAGCTGGGATACGCTCGGTTTTCCTTACAAGGATGACGGCGTATCCCTGCTTGAATTGATGGATTGATGCAGGTGGAATTGCCGGGTATCCTCACCTTTTTCGGCGAACGGCATTTTGCGAAAGCGCTGGCGGACTATCTTCTGGCGCATTATTTTACAGATAAAGCTCCTGAAACGTTCGCCACGCTGCGGATTCTGCTGCCCAACCGCCGCGCGGTGGTGCAATTGCAGCAAGCGCTGTTCGCGGCATCGGGGAATGCCCCCCTGCTTCTGCCCTCGCTTTATTCTCTGGGAGATTTGCAGCCGCATGAATGGTTGCCCGCGGATGCCCTACGTTTTCCTGAAGTCTTCGGCGGGATCGCCCGTAAAGCGTGGGTCAGCGAATTGATGCACGACCTGATGCAACGCAAGGTGTTCGCGTTTTTTGAAGGAGAGAAAAACTCGTTCGTCAATGCGACGCGTTATGCGGAATCGTTCCTCAACCTGCGGGACGACTGCCTGCGGGCGGAGATCACAACGGAGGCGCTGGCCAACGTGGTGCCGGCCGAATACGCCGCCCACTGGTTGGACATGCTCAGCGCGTTTCAGGCCCTGAATCAGGCGCTGGATACGTATCTGGCCTCACAAAACCGTATCGAACCGGTAACCTACCAGCATCTGCTGGTTCGTTCGATCGTGGAGAAATGGGGGTCGCATCCACCGAAATATCCGATCATCGCTACCGGCTATACGGCCGATACCCTGTCCGCTTCACGCCTCCTGCACCGGATCCGCCAGCTTCCCGGCGGACAGGTGATTCTGCCGGGTCTGGATCTGTCCATGAGCGAGGAGGCATGGCAAACCGTGCATGTTTCCCATCCGCAGTACCACGCCCGGCAATGGCTTGAGGCCGGCGGCCTGACTCGCGCGGATGTTCATTGCGTGACGGTGGAGGAAACGCAACGGGACCGGCATCTCAGCCGCATCATGCTGCCCGCCGCAGCGATGAGCGAGATGAACGGCGCCGGCCTCACCTGCCTTCCCCATATCACTCTGCATGCTTGCGCGGACGATATCGCGGAGTCGGAGCTGTGCGCGCTGGCGATCCGGCAGGCATTACAGCAAGGTGACACCGGAATCAACGTAGTCAGCGAGGATGATGCCTTCATCACGCGGCTGGAATCCATGCTGAAAGGCTGGGGGGTCTCCCTCGATCGGGCTGCTGGCCTCCCCGCCATGCATCAGCCTGCGTACCGGTTGCTGATGTTGAGTGCGGAACTGGCTTTTCTCCCGTATGAATCCCATCGCCTGCTGGCATTGTTACGCCATGCGGACAGTTTTCCGTCTCTGCGCAGTGAGGCGCTGAATCTTGCCGGGTGGCTGGATACGGAAGCGCTGCGCGGCTGGCACCCGTTTGAAACGCTGCAGGATATAGCGCGCCTATGTCAGCAAAAACAAAAAAGCACCCTGCTGCAGGGGATCGTGCAACTGTTGCAGTCCCGCAAAACGACGCTGGCGGATTATTTCACCCTGCATCAGCGTATAGTGCAGTATGTGACGGAAAACGATTCCGAAACATCCCGGATACTGGAAACGTTCGGTGAATTCACCGCGCTTCTCTCCCGTCAGCCGAGGGTGAGTGGAGCAGAATATATCGAACTGCTCACCCAGCATTTCGCCCGCCTTCGCATACCCCGGCCAGTCCCTGAGGATGCAAGGGTGTCCGTCATGGGCGCGCTGGAGATGCGGCTGCATCAGGCGGATCTGGTGATCATCCCGCAGATGAACAAAGGGATCTGGCCACGCACCATCCCGTCCGAACCCTGGTTGAACCAGGCGATGCGTCACCGGCTCGGACTGAATTTCGCGGAACATCAGAGCGCATCGGCCGCGCATGATCTGTGGATGATGCTGAAAGCGCCGAAAGTCGTGTTGATCCATGCGGAAAAACGTTGTGATGCACCGGCGCAGCCTTCACGTTTCTTCGAGCGGCTGCAGTGGGCATGCCGTGTCACACCGGCTCCGCAACTGAACGCATGGCGGAAGCTGCAGTTGCTTTCCTCACCGGATCTTCCGGACAACATCCCTCCTTCCCCGCCCGTAGAACTTCGGATGAAGCGCCTGAGTGCCACGGCGGTTGAAACATTGCTTCACAATCCTTTTGAAATCTACGTATCACACATCTGCCGTCTGCGGGAGCGGAAGCCACTCGACGCACCGTTCGGCGCCAGTGATCTCGGAAGCGTGCTGCACAGGGTGATGGAAAGCGCGGCGCTGCATTATGATGCTTCCGACCTGACGCCATACTTCTCGCAACTTGCGATTCTGTTCCAAAAAGCGTTACAGGGATATGTACCGCCCGCACAGGCGCAGTTTTATACCCGCCGCCTGCAGCGTATCCTGCAGGGCGTCATCCATACGGAATCATCACGCGCGCACGACATCGCGGACATGGAAGCGGAAATACCTTACGAAGCGCCGTGGATTACCGAAAGGGGCACGGTGACAGTAAGCGCGAAAATCGACCGCATCGAGTACCGGCGGGATGGCAGCATGGTGCTGATCGACCATAAAACCGGGACAGCCCCGGGCTTTAAGGATGTCAGCGAGAAAAACCGCTGCCAGCTCGTCATCGCCGGGTGGCTGATGCATACGCTGGAAAAGATGCCTTATGCGGCGATGGCGCTGGAATACTGGCAGCTGAAAGGGGCGACCGCCCTTGAAGATCTCGCAAAGCGCGTTGACCGGGGGAGCAAGGGTGCGACGCTCGGCTGGCCGGCGGTACTGACGCGTATATCCGACGCTTTGGCGCATTATTGTTTCGATGAAGCCGCGGACTTCGCCTGGAACCCGGCGGCACCGCATTATTCCAGCGCCGTGGACCAGTTAGCGCGGGTCCGCAAATAATTCCCGCTGCCGCAGCTGCGCGACCGCGCCGAAGGCTTTGGTGAAACGCTGGATATCGGCATAGCTCAGGCGCACGTCCAGTTGCAGTTGATCCAGTGTGGGCATGGTGGTGGCATCGACCAGACCGTGACGGTAGAGCCAGGCCTGCGCCTTGCCGTCGCTCGCCGGAAGCGTGAAAGAGACGGACTGATAGAGTTTTTGCTCCAGCATCATCTCCATGGTGGCGAGCAGGTGCTCCAACCCCTGCCCGGAAGCGGCCGAAACGGCAACGGGATTCTGCGTCAGCCGCTGCATCTCCTTCTGCATTTCAGGCGAAGCCAGGTCGGATTTGTTCCAGATCTCCAGAATGGGCGGGATGGCATCGGCAGAATCGAACAACGTATCGATCACGCCCAGCACGTCGTCGCGCTGCGCGGACGTATCTTCATGGGTGATGTCACGCACATGCAGCAGGATATCGGCCCTGCGTACTTCTTCCAGCGTGGCGCGAAACGCGGCGATCAACTGGGTCGGCAGGTTGGAGATGAACCCGACGGTGTCCGAAAGCAGCACTTTCGTCCCGGCGGGCAGGGTGACGGCGCGGGTGGTCGGGTCGAGCGTCGCGAACAGGGCGTCCGCCGCCAGTACGCCGGCATTCGTCAAGCGGTTGAACAGGGTCGACTTGCCGGCGTTGGTATATCCTACCAGCGCAATGGTCGGAAACGGCACGCTGTCGCGTGATTTCCGGTGCAGCGCCCGAGTGCGCACCACCTGATCCAGCTGACGTTTGATATCGGCGATCTGGTCGCGGATCAAGCGGCGGTCGGTTTCAATCTGCGATTCACCGGGTCCGCCCATGAATCCCACCCCGCCGCGCTGGCGCTCCAGATGCGTCCAGGAACGTACCAGCCTGCTTTTCTGGTAAGTGAGCGCCGCAAGTTCTACCTGCAGCCTGCCTTCCTTTGTGCTGGCCCGCTCGCCGAAAATCTCCAAGATCAGGGCGTTGCGGTCGATCACCTTGGCCTTGGTTTCCCGCTCGATATTGCGTTGCTGCATCGGCGTGAGCGTACAGTCGAAGATCACCACGGTCACCTCTTCTTCCGCTACTTTGGCTGCGACCTGACGAGTCTGGCCGGAGCCGATGAACGTGGCCGGCGTGACCTGATGCACGGGAAAAACAAAATGATGCGCAATCTTCAGGTGGATCGCACGGCTCAGGTTCATCGCCTCCTCAAGCCGCGCTTCACTGCTGCGCTTCTGCTGATGATATTCCGCTTTCACGTCCGGACAGACGATAACGGCTTTTGTCATGCGATCTGGAAAGATCCCTCTCCAGTAATCGTCGGCAGTGTCGTATCGTCCTCTTCGCCGTCTTTGGCATAGAGTGACAGGGGATTGAGCGGGACGATCGTCGCGATCCCGTGCTTATACACCAGCTGCGCCTGCGGTCCGCGACGCAGGATCATGGAAAAATTGTCGAATCCGGAGACGATGCCCTGTAATTTCACCCCGTTATTCAGGTAAACCGTCACCTGTTGCTTTTCTTTCCGGCAGGCGTTGAGAAACGTATCCTGCAGACTGTTGGGCTTTTCACTCATGGAACACCTCTTTAATCTATGAAACTACATATCTATTGAATAGAAAACAGTAAAACACGTAAAGATGAAAAAATCTTTATCATCCTCATCCGGGTGATTTTATTTCCGCCTTGTAGATATCACACACATCAGGTAAAGGCATGGTCATTCATCTCCAGGAGAATTCATATGGTAAAATCTGTGGACACGGTCCCCGTAGAAGGAAAAGTAGCCTTGGTGCGGGTGGATATCAACGTGCCGATGAAAGACGGAAGCGTCACGGACGACACGCGCATCATGCGCGTGCTGCCGACCCTCCTTTCCCTTGCGAAACGCGGGGCGAAAGTGGTGCTGCTGTCGCATTTCGGCAGGCCGGAAGGGAAACGGGTTTCTTCCATGTCACTGCTCAACGTCGCGGAGGCGCTGCGTGAAGGCCTGCATGGCATTACCCTTCATACCGCGGGTGACTGTATCGGACAGGATGTCGGCAACGCCATCGCCAATATGAAATCGGGAGAGGTGCTGCTGTGCGAGAACCTGCGTTTTCACGCAGAAGAAGAAAAGGGAGACGCGGGCTTCGCCAGACAGCTCGCCGCGCTCGGGGATCTGTATATCAACGAGGCGTTTTCCTGCTCTCATCGCGCTCACGCTTCCATTTCAGGAATTCCCGCGTATCTTCCGTCCTATTTCGGGAATGCGATGCTGGAGGAAATAAACGCGCTGGAAGCGGTGTTTACTTCACCCAAACGTCCTGTCGCCGCGCTGGTCGGCGGTTCGAAGGTTTCCACGAAAATGGAACTGCTCGGCAACTTGGTGGAGACGATGGATATCATCATGATCGGCGGCGGCATGGCAAATACGTTTCTGCACGCCAATGGTCACACCACGGGAAAATCCCTCTGTGAACCGGACCTGAAATCTCTGGCCCTGTCCATTCTTGAAAAAGCGAAAGCACGCGGCTGCCGCATCCTGCTGCCGAAAGACGTGGTGGTGGCGAAAGCCTTCGCGGCGCACGCGCCGTGCCGCGTCGCTTCCGCTTCCGATATAGCGGACGATGAAATGGCGCTGGATGTCGGCCCTTCGACCGTGGCGGAATGGAGCGACGCTATTGCCGAGGCACGCACACTCGTATGGAACGGCCCCGTCGGCGCGTTTGAAACCGCGCCGTTCGACAACGCCACCGTCGCTATCGCCCGTTGCATCGCAGGCCAGGTCAGCGCGGGACGGCTTGCCTGCGTGGCAGGCGGAGGCGATACGGTTTCCGCCCTCGCCCACGCGGGTTTGACGGATGCGATGACGTATGTTTCCACGGCAGGCGGGGCTTTTCTGGAATGGCTGGAAGGCAAACCCCTGCCGGGGGTGGAGGCGATTAACGAGCAGGAAAGGCGGCTGGCTAGCTAGGGAATGGCGGGGGAATGACGCTGAAAGAAACGGTTTCAAGATGAGAGTGTTAAAGATCATGTCGGCAGCCATACGTGAACGTCATCACTAAATCTTCATTTTACTACCCTTCTTACCCTTGTTAAAAAGCCTCGGCATCCCAGCATGAAATAAGTAAATGAAATTTACATCAGTTTTTTTATCAATGCTTTCCATTGTCCTATCTCTTCCGGCGAAAGCGTTAGCCACAGATAGCTTTGTTGATCCCTACATACGTTTTATATCCACCAGTTCTTTCATAAAAGAACCGATGGGAGATTTTTATCGCGTTACTGTTTATAACACCGAAAAAAATCCCTGTTTGACTTTGGAGACGATCAATGTGAGGAACCTGGAAGGCAGGCAGCCCAGAGTTAAGCGCTCAACGCTTTGTGCATTTGTCGATGAGCAAAGCCAATACAGCCTGAAGAATTCTCAAAATGTTGAATTTGATCATTTTAACTGGGTCGATTCCAGGCTGGATTTTACCTTGACGTATCTAGCGGCAATTCCACATGCGGAAATGATGGATTATAAATGTCAGATAGATGCGGCCGTCCCCCACCCCCTCATCAGTTGCTCTTAAAAAAGGATACCCTATGAAGCTCATTTCCGGAAACTCCAACCTGCCGCTGGCGATGGCCATGGCGGAACACCTCAATCTTCGCCTGATGGACGCCAGCGTCCAGCGCTTCATGGATTCGGAAATCCGGGCCGAGATCAATGAGAACGTGCGCGGGGAGGACGTGTTCCTGATCCAGTCCACCTCCAATCCCGCCAACGACCATATCATCGAACTGCTCATCATGCTGGACGCGCTCAAGCGCGCCTCGGCACGGCGGGTAACGGCGGTAATACCTTATTACGGTTATGCGCGGCAGGACCGCAAACCCGGCCCCCGCACGCCCATTTCCGCCAAGCTGATCGCTAATCTCATCACTTCCGCAGGCGCGGACCGGGTGCTGACGCTTGACCTGCATGCCGGGCAGATACAGGGGTTTTTCGATCTTCCGTTAGATCATTTATACGCGGCACCGGTGATGGTGAACGACATACGCACCCATTATGACACGTCCAACCTGATGGTGGTTTCTCCCGATGCAGGCGGGGTGGCGCGGGCCCGTTCGCTCGCCAAGCGGATCGACGCGGATCTGGCGATCGTCGATAAACGCCGGGAGCGGGCCAACGTGTCCGAAGTGATGAACGTGATCGGCAACGTGGAAGGGCGGGAATGTATCCTGATCGACGATATCGTCGACTCGGGCGGCACGCTCTGCAACGCGGCGGCGGCGCTGATGGAAAAAGGCGCCAAAAGCGTTTCCGCCTACATCACGCACGGCGTACTGTCCGGCACGGCCTGCGAGCGGGTGGCCGGTTCCGAGCTGAGGGAACTGGTCATCACCAACAGCATCCTGCAGCCGGAGGCGGTGCGCACCACGCCTAATATCCGAATCGTCACCATCGCCAAGCTGCTCGCCGAAGCGGTGCACCGTATCAGTGAGGAGTCATCGGTTTCAAGCCTGTTCGACTAGGAGTTTCAGTGTGGCGATGGTGTTTAGCTCTTTAATTAGGTCGTTCGACCCACATTAGCCTCAGCCGCGCGGTTTGGAACAGTATTTGATTTTGCAAAGGAATCGCCGGTAGGCAACCCTGCCACCAAATTAACTCCTTCGGTCAAAGCGGCAAAGTTATTTTTTACTCCTGCATCCGCTCTTCTGCCATCCCTCTCTAATCTTTCCCCGAAAGCTTTCCCTGCTTCATTAGCGATTGCGGTTGGAGTTTTTGAATCACCGGAGATATTGCGGACCGCTTGTTCTAGAAGCTCAGCGGTAGAAGGGAGTCCTTTTATATCATTGGGTGGTACTTCAAAATTCACTGTTGAGGTTGCTTTAAAATTCATATCATGTGTCTTGTTAGGCATGAGCTTTCCGCTGTCGTTTGCCACCAGAACATAGGTTTCAGTTCTTTGACCATCCGTATGTAATTCAACGATAGCAGAACCGTTTTCTGCTACTCCGAATATTGCTTTTCCCATAATTAACTACTCCTTATGATAATTTCGTTTGTTTTTATATTATTACTCATTCTGCTGTTTTTCTTGCAAAAATTACTTTTCCTATAATTTACAAAAGATCTTACAGAAATCTTACCATAGCAATGTTTTGTTACCATTTTATTAAGACATAAAGCCATTTAATAAATTATAGACTAATTAGCAATAAATGAAGCTTTTAGAAAAAGTAATAACACCTGCATGTCATCTTTATTCCATTATTCCCACTCTTTTTCAAAAGCATGTTCCAGATGGGTGAGGCCTGCCGCCGAGATAGTAATCACGTCGAACCGGATGTCCGGATTTATATGCGATATATCTATTAAAAAATGTTCTGCCGCCGCGATAATGCGTTTTATTTGCCGCGGTTGCAGCGATTCGAGCGCTCGCACTTCATCCACCCGCGCTTTGACTTCCACGAATACCAGCAACGTATCTCTACCCACAATCAGATCGATTTCACCGTAAGGGGTTTTATAGCGCTCTTTCAACACCTCATACCCCTGTGCCTGCAGGTGAGCGGCGGCCTGAAGTTCCGCGTGCCTGCCTCTCGCGTAGGTTGCCTGCCGTTTAGGGGAAGGAGGCATGAATTAATTTCCGCCCTTGATGGCCAGGCTCAACGTATAGAGATCCTTTCGGGAGACTTCCAGCGTTTCCGCCAGCAGGGCGGTGGCCTGCTTCACGGGATAATGCGGCAGCAGCGCTTCCAGCAGGGGACGGAAGCGGCTGAGCGGCGTCACCACGGCTTCCGGCGGAGCGAGAAGGAGGACGATCTCCCCTTTCACCTGTAACTGATTTTTATAATGCTCCGCCAGCTCCGCCAGCGTCCCACGGCGGAATTCTTCAAAATGTTTGGTCATTTCCCGGGCAACGACGGCGCGGCGCGCTTCTCCCAGTACTTCACAGGCATCCTGCAGCGTTTCGGCGATACGGTGATTCGATTCAAAGACGATCAACGTCGCGTCGATAGTGGAGAGATGGTGCAGCGCCTGTTTCCTCGCCTGCACTTTGGCGGGCAGGAAACCGCTGAAATGCAGGCGATCCGTCGGCAGTCCCGATGCACATGCGGCGGTAACGAGACTGGAAGCGCCGGGGATCGGCACCACGCGTCCGCCGGTTTCCACCACTTTATTCACTAAGCGGTATCCCGGATCGGAGATAAGCGGCGTTCCGGCGTCGGAAATCAATGCGATCGATTCTCCTGCCTCGATACGGGCCAACAATTGCGGCAGCGCCGCTTCGGCATTATGATCGTGGTAAGCGAACAGGGGGGTCGCTATGCCGTAATGCTGACACAGCACCCGGCTCACACGGGTATCCTCACAGGCGATCACGCTTACGGATTTCAGTGTCTCCACCGCCCGGAAGGTGATATCCGCGAGATGACCGATCGGCGTGGCGACCAGATAGAGGACGCCGGTTTTTTCAGGATGCGTAAACGATTTACTTTGTGTGGCCATATGGTAAGCTGCAGTCGGTTTTATCTCACTAAAAGCCCGGACGTATGAAATTACAAGCATTAACCACCCGCCTGCTTTCCTTTTGCCTGTGCGTATTCCTCTCGGCGTGCGCCCTCACGCCGCTCGATACGCCGGAGCGTTCTCCCTACGCCGCCATGCCGGAAGCCAATCCGTATGAAACGCATACCGCGTCTCCCACGAAACAACCCTACCCTGCCGCCTCCGCGACTTACCCCATTACCTCACAGGCGCAGACGAACCCTGCGACCCATCCACAGGAAATACGCGTGGCGCTGCTGCTGCCGCTCACCGGCAAATCCGCCGAACTGGGACAGGCGATGCTGGATGCGGCGATGCTCGGACTGTTCGACAAATACGCGGCCCTGCCGAAAGATGACGCCAGCCCGCGCATCATGATCCTGCCCAAGGATACCGGCGATGAGCCCAAGCAGGCGGCGAAAGCGGCGGAAGAAGCGATCGGCGAAGGAGCGCAACTGATTCTGGGGCCGCTGTTCAGTGACGGAGTAAGCGCGGTGAAACCCATCGCCAAAGCCCACCATATCAACGTCATCAGCTTTTCCAATAACCGCTCGGTCGCAGGCGACAACAGCTACCTGTTCGGCTTTTTGCCTGAAGAACAGGTGAACCGCGTCGTCGCGACGGCGGTTGAGAAGGGTCAGCAGCATATCGGGGCGCTTTTGCCCGCCAATGATTACGGGATCGTGTTGGCGGATACGTTGAAGGATTATGCCGCCGTGCATGGGGTGATGCTTGCGGGAATCGTCCGCTATCCTCCTGATGCGGCGGATATCACTCCTTATATCCAGCAGTTGAAGACCGGCAGCGACGGCAACCCGCAGCCGATCGACGCGTTATTGCTGGCGGAAGGGGGCGAATCGTTCCTGAAACTCGTGGACAACCTCAAACGCTACCAGCTCGGGAATGACCAGGTGCGTTATCTCGGCACCGGGCTCTGGGATGAGCGCACCCTGCTCGGTAACCCGGCGCTGTACGGAAGCTGGTTCGCCAGCAGCCCGCTCGCCTCCTACAGCGGTTTCGTCAGCCGTTTCGAAGCCGCCAACCATTACACCCCTCCCCGCCTCGCCTCGCTTGGCTATGACGCCGTGGCGCTCGCCGCCACGCTCGCTCAGGGGGGTGGATTCGATGCCGCGCACATTACCCGCGCATCCGGGTTTGAAGGTCCCGCCAACGGCATTTTCCGTTTCCATGCGGACGGGACGATCGAGCGCGGCCTTTCCGTTCTCGCCCTGACGCCGGACGGTAAAGCGGAAATTTCCGTAGCGCCGCGGATGTTTTATTAAGGGAATCGTACCGTTTACGCTACGTCGTACCGGCAGAGGCCGGTATCCAGTTCGCCTATGTCCTATGCGCACAGCACATGCCATATCCTATAAAGGGATGCTTCACATCCGGTTCATTTTTTTGCTGGATACCAGCCTCCGCCGGTATGACCACATCTGATACCCAGCGAACGATATAAATTTACAGTACCGAGCCTTAAACCTGCTCCCGGGTAATCCAGCCACCACCGACCACACGGGTGCCGTTATACATAACGCAAGCCTGCCCCGCGGAAATGGCATATTCGGCATCGTCGGTCTCCACCAGAGCCTTATGATCTTCCAGCGCAGTCACCGTAGCGGATTTCAAGGTCTGCGCGGAACGCCATTTAATCTCGATGGAACGCGGTGCATAGACGATCTGGTCCTCCAGCCAGTTGACGTCCCGAAGCATGAAGCGCTTTTTCGCCAGTGCCGATTTCTCCCCGACGATGACCTGTTTTTTGTCCGGGTCCAGCCGGATGACATAGAGCGGATGCGCATACGCCACGCCCAGCCCTTTCCGCTGGCCGACCGTGTAGTGAATGATCCCTTCATGGCGACCGAGGACCGTGCCGTCGGTATGAATGATATCCCCGGCATCGCACGCGCCGGGGCGCAGTTTTTCGATGACGCCGGCATAATTGCCGTTCGGTACGAAGCAGATATCCTGACTATCCGGTTTATCCGATACCGCCAGCCCATACCGCAGCGCCAGTTGGCGCGTATGTTCCTTGGTCATGCCGCCGAGTGGAAACCGCAGGTAATCCAGCTGTGCCTGCGTGGTGGCAAACAGGAAATAACTCTGGTCCTTGCCGTTATCCAGCCCCGCATGCAATTCCGATTTATTTCCCTGCATCAGGCGCTGGACGTAATGCCCCGTGGCGAGCGCATCGGCTTCCAGTTCTTTTGCCGTGGCGAGAAGGTCCTTGAATTTCACCGACTGATTACATTTCACGCACGGAATCGGCGTCTCTCCAGACAGGTAGGTATCGACGAAATCATCCATCACGCTGTCACGGAAACGGTTTTCATAATTCAGCACGTAATGCGGAATACCGAGCTGATCCGCCACCAGTCGCGCGTCATGGATATCCTGCCCGGCGCAGCAGGCGCCTTTTTTCCCTATGGCCGCACCATGGTCGTAGAGCTGCAAGGTGATCCCGATCACCTGATATCCCGCCTCGTGCAGCATAGCCGCGACGACGGAACTATCCACCCCACCCGACATCGCCACGACGACGCGGGTCTCCGCTTTCGGTTTAGTGATGCCTAATTCTATCTGCATGGGAAACGCGTTGTAGGATGGGTGACATTCGGGCCGACAACATAGCGTAAAAAGAAGACATTGACTATCGCTATTCGTTCGCTACATTGCCCTTATCTAAAGATATCGGGAGCGCGAATCCTGCGCAAAATTCATATGATACGATCGATTGTTCTCTTATGCTGCCTGTCCCTTGTGCTTTCTGCCTGTCATACGGTGGCAGGAGTCGGAGAAGATCTTGCTTCTTTAGTGATCTGCGCCGAACATATTTTTTATAGATAACGGTTTTCTGTTTCTAAAAAAAGCTTACTCTAAATTTCATAGGAGATGAAATAAAAAAAAGCGGTCAAAAGCCGCTTTGTAGAAGATCAAAAATGCGTGAAGACTATTTAGGACCTCTCACGATAACTTCCACCGTTACTGTTCCATTTCCGTTATCGACCGGAACTGTTACAGCAGCATCTTTTGTGGTTGTGATTATTTCCACATACTCATTAATGTTTTCGGGTGTGCCAGTTACTGAAGCGGAAGGATTTTGTCCTAACATAATTCAACCTCAAAATAAATTAACTAAAAACAATGTAACTGACCCCAGTTTAGTTAATTTTTATTTATTTTCAACTCTTTTTTGAGTTTTTTATTCGTTTGACAGAATGTTTTGACTTTATCCCATGTCACTTCTTATCTAGATGACTAAAAAAACTTTAAAGCTGGCGATAAAACGATGCGAACTCTGATATTTTTGCTATGTGCCACACTTTTTCTTTCCGGCTGCCATACCGTACGGGGGGGTGTGGGACAGGATATATCGGCTTTGGGTAACGGTCTTGCCAGGAGTGCTAAATAATAAGCAAAGGTGATATCTCACAGAAAAGCGCTGAGTTTACACTGAAACCGCTAGACCGTTCGT
>CBDFKY010000006.1:0-511259 GCA_965248995.1 Rickettsiales bacterium
GCCGGAAGGAGCGGGGCGGCGCCTTGCGTCACCTGAACGTCCTTGAACTCGGCCTGCGTCGCCCAGGTGCCGACGCCGACTTTGCCTTTGGGCGCCAGCTGGACGGGGGCGTCGGTAAGCGTGACGTCCGTGGGCAGCACGACATCACCTTTGTTCGCGCCGAACATGGCCTGCGCGTAGTACGACGGCGACCCGAAGGCGGCGCTGGCGTCGTAACCGATCAAATTCACGGCCCACTGGCGGCCGCCTTTGTTGACGTTCACAAACATCGGGGCGTAGCAGGACATGAGAACGACATCGGAGTTTCGCTCCATGCCGATCATCCAGGCGGCGTCGCCGAGGGCCGCCGAGAAGCTGGGGGTGGGGCCTTTTTTATCCGCGTCGGTCCATGGTTCGCTGACGTCCTGGGACGCCCACTCCCCGACAAAGATCTTGGGACCGCCGCGGTCATAATTGTCGTAATGCCCGCTATCGCGCTCCATCTCACCAGCGGTCTTGTAGAAGTGGTCGTCCATCAGGTCGGGCTTGCGCTTGGTGACATTCGCCGTGGCGATCAGTTGGAGCCTGGGATACTTGGCTTTGATGGCGTCATGGAACTGGGCGTAACGGCCGTCATAGCTGCCCGATCTATCAAACGAATCTTCGTTCCCGATCTCCACATATTGCAGAGGGAAGGGATTTGGGTGACCATCCGCGATGCGGCGCGCCCCCCAGGTCGTGTTCTTGTCGCCGGTCAAATATTCGATTTCGTCGAGGGCGTCCTGAACGAAGGGCGTCAGCGCGGGGCCGGGCTCCACATGATCCCCATTCAAGGAATAGCCCGCGTAGACGGCAAGCAGCGGCTCGATCTTCAGATCCTCGCACCACTCCAGAAATTCCAGCAGACCCAGCCCGTCGGTGGAGCGATAACCCCATGGGCCTTGGTGCCCTGGGCGCCCCTCAACGGGGCCGAGCGTCTTTTTCCAGTCGAAGCGCTCCGGGATCGTGTTGCCTTCCAGATAGTTGCCGCCCGGCAGTCGTAAGAACGTCGGAGACATACCCGCCTGAAGGTTCATCAAGTCGATCCGATTGCCATTCGGGCGGTTGTGATACGTGGGCGGGAAGAGCGAGACCTGGTTGAGCCAGACGGCTCCCGTTCCCTTGGCGGAGATCACGAAACGATACTGCGAGCCTGACGTGACCGCGGCGTCTGTCTTGAGCGTGACCGTATACTTCTTCCAAGAAGTTCCGGGCGCCGGCGCCGTCGTCCGCGCGGCGACTTTGTTACTGTCCGTGCTTTCGATCGTCAGCGTCAGCGGTCCCTTGAAGTTATCGTCGGCCTTGGCGTAGAACGAGGCCCGGTAGGCAGTGCTGGGTTTGACGGGGATGCCCCAGTAGCCGTCGTTCGCCGCGCCCAGACCGCGTCCCGTTCCCGCATTCGTCACATCCAGGCGCAAGCACGTCGTCAAAGCCGTGCCTGGGATGGGCTGACTGGCGTCGAGCGCGATGGACCCGGCCGCGCCGCCGCTCAGATCCGCGGACCAATGGACGGGCGTCGCCGCATTATCCTTGAACACACGGTTTTGAATCAGCTCGCCGTACAAGCCTCCGTCGTAAGAATGATTGATCTCTTCCGTCATCAAGCCGTACAGCATCGGGCTGATTTTGACGCCAGGCTGGTCCGCTTTGACCGTCAGGCGCCCCGACGCCGCGCCGGCGGGCGCGGTGAACGCCGTGGCCATTACAGTCAGCGCCGCAATCGCTTCCCATTGCAAATTTCTATACACGATATGATTGCCTCCACGAAGGCGCCAATACGCGAATTCTCAAATTCCGTACGTATTACGCTGACGATTTGAGCCATTGTAACGTTTAGATGGAGCCTTGTCAAGAGAATTGGAAAGAATTGGTTGTGTGTTGTTCTCGATTGGTTAACATGAGATCGTGTTAGCGAAAACTGCGAATCAATCTCGACAACAGTCCCGCAAGCTGCTTTTGGTCTTCGGCGTCCAGCACATGGAGCAGATCCTGCTCGTGCTCCATATGTTCGGCCATGCAGGGCGCCGAGCTCAGTGACGGGCTGCTGCGTATCCGGTTGCTCCGTGAAGTACCGGATGAGGCTAGGCCGCGCATGATTCCGATCAACGGTGGAGGCGGTGCCGCGCTGGAAGTGAAGAGCGGTAAAAAGAGTTAGCCGCTTTTTTGAATCGATGCAGGAAATCCGGGGAATATTCCGTTCCCCGGATTTTTTGCATATGCCGCTTGTGCAAAAGCGCGCTTTAACGTACAACAACCCGGCCAGATGGTCGGGTGATCGCGGCGTGCCGCAAGGCGCGGCGAGGAAAGTCCGGGCTCCGTGAAACAGGGTGGCGGGTAATGCCCGCCGGGAGCGATCCCAGGGAAAGTGCCACAGAAAACAAACTACCTCCCTACCGTAAGGTATGGGGGAAAAGGTGAAACGGTGCGGTAAGAGCGCACCGCGTTTGCGGTAACGCAAATGGCAGGGTAAACCCCGCCCGGAGCAAGACCAAATAGGGACGGGTACGTCTTGCGAAAGATGTCGGTGCGTTTCACATCGTGACCCGTCCGGGTAGGTTGCATGAGCGCGTCGGCGACGGCGCGCCTAGAGGAATGATCGCCTCCACTCGTCAAGGGTGCAGACAGAACCCGGCTTATAGACCATCTGGCTTATTTTATGAGAATACACTATAGTGTTTCCGAATAATTTCCGTACGGAAATTTTCGGATAAAAACACTATAAAATATATGGTTATAGTCATTTTATCCGAAAAAAACCGTACGGTTTTTAGTCGGAATGACTATATCGTTAGCGGTACCGTCATACCGGCGCAGGCCGGTATCCAGCCCGGCTCTTCTCATGTGCAAAGCAAATACCCTATTCCTTCTAAAAAGATGCTTCGCATCAGGGTTATAGTGTTTCCGAATAATTTTCGTACGAAAATTTTCGGATAAAAACACTATAAATTATAGGTTTATAGTCATTTTATCCGATTAAAACCGTACGGTTTTAAATCGGAATGACTATATGTTTCGCTGGATACCGGCCTGCGCCGGTATAACGTAGCGTTAACACCATAAGCCCTTTTTTATCGCATACGCTGTCGTGCCTGCAATCGCACCACCTTCGCCCGCATCATGCTGGTTCGGATACGCAATCCCAGCACCAGCAGCCAGAAAGTAAGAAACCCCGCCGCCATGAGGCCGAGCGGCCACAGCATCTGTGGTGCGATGGCCGAGCCGCCGGCGCGCAGCAGGCTGGCGGGCTGATGGAGGGTGTTCCACCAGTTGACGGAAAACTTGATGACCGGCAGGTTCACCGCGCCTACCAGACAGAACCAGGCGCAGATTTTCTGCCGTGCCTCGTCATGGTCCGCTTCGCGGGCGAGCAGGTGGTAGCCCATCAGGATGAAAAACAGGATCAGCATGGAGGTCAGCCGCGCGTCCCATACCCAGTACGCCCCCCAGGTCGGTTTACCCCAGAGCGAGCCGGTGATCAGCGTCACCGCCGTCATGCCGAGCGCGATGAGGGCGCTTTCGCGTGCCACCAGATCCGCCACCGCGTGCCGCCATATCAGGAAGATCGCGGAACTGAGCGCCATGCTGCCGTAAATCGCCAGCGACCACCAGGCGGCGGGGACATGGATGTACATGACGCGCACCATCTCCCCCTGCTGATAATCGGGAGGTGAGGAGACGAGCGCGCTGTACGTTCCGGCGCCGAGAAGCAGCAGCGTCGCCGCGGCCAGCCAGAGCTGCAGCGTGGCGAGCAATCGGGCAAAACGGGCAGGGTTGGCGAAAGCGTTAAACATCTGCCGGTTCTAGAAGGATTCCGGGACGGTTTCCATCATAAACCGGAGCGCGCGCCGGCTTTATTCGCTTGCACCCGCCGTGGCCGCCCTCTACCCTGATGAATGAACGATCCGGTAATCCTGCATGTCCCATCCCCTTCTGGACGCGATTGAACGCTTGAGTCCCGTACGGTTCACCGGAACGGTGGAGACGGTACGCGGGCTGGTGGTGACCTGCAAGGGGCTCTCCTCCGTGCTGAAAGTAGGGGACCGCTGCCTGATAGAACGCAGAGGGCATGCGGGCAGCGCCGCCGAGAACGTCATGGCGGAAGTGGTCGGGTTCGATGCCACCTATGCCCTGCTGATGCCGTTCGACCAGCTGGAAGGCGTCGGCCCCGGCTCCAGAATCGCGGTGGTGCCGTCGGCCACCACGGTGATGCCGTCCCACGGGTGGCTCGGGCGTGTCGTCAACGCGTTCGGTGAGCCGATCGACGGGAAAGGATTGCTGCCATCCGGCGGGCTGCCGTTTCCGGTGCGCGCCTCGCCGCCGCCGGCCCAGTCGCGGGATCGGGTGAAAGGCAAGCTGGATCTGGGCGTGCGTTCGCTTAACGCCTTCCTCACCTGCTGCCGGGGGCAGAGGATGGGGATCTTCGCCGGTTCCGGGGTCGGAAAATCCATTCTGATGTCGATGCTAGCGCGCTACAGCCAGGCGAGCGTCAACGTGATCGGCCTGATCGGGGAGCGGGGGCGTGAAGTACAGGAATTCATCGAGGATGATCTGGGAGAAGAGGGGCTCAAACGCTCCGTGGTCGTGGTCGCCACTTCCAGCGAGTCCGCATTGATGCGGCGTGAAGCCGCTTATATGACGATGGCGATCGCGGAGTATTTCCGCACCAGCGGAGAAGACGTGCTCTGCCTGATGGACAGCGTCACCCGCTTCGCCATGGCGCAACGGGAAATCGGCCTGTCGGTCGGGGAGCCGCCCGCCACGAAAGGCTATACCCCGACCGTGTTCGCCGAGCTTCCCCGCCTGCTGGAGCGGGCCGGGCCGGGGTTGAAGGGGGAAGGATCGATCACCGGCCTGTTCACCGTTCTCGTGGAAGGGGGAGATACGAATGAACCGGTATCCGATACGGTCCGCGGAATCCTGGACGGGCATATCGTGATGGAGCGCGCCATCGCGGAGCGGGGCAGGTACCCGGCGATCAACATCCTGCGCAGCGTCTCGCGTACCATGCCGGATTGTAACAGCAACGCGGAAAATACGCTGGTGACGATGGCGCGTACCCTGCTTTCCACCTATGACGACATGGCGGAAATGATCCGTCTGGGAGCTTACCGGCGCGGTACCGATCCCGATGTCGACCGGGCCATCCAGCATTTCCAGCCGCTCGAACAGTTTCTTGCGCAAGGCAAACACGAGAAAACGGGGTTGGAGGAAAGTTATGCGAAGCTGGCGCAGATTCTGGGGGTTTCCCCATGGCCGGTACCGGAGCAGAAGCGATAACGAAAAAACCGCGTTCACTTTTTCAAATGAACACGGTTTCTTTTTCTTCCAGTCTATTTTCAATTATGGCCAGTCTATTTTCAATTATGGATTATGAATCTGTGAAATTTTCGTTCCCTCGATACTCAGCGAAGCCATCAGGCCCTGCTGATCGAAGATGAACGCATACGCATCGTCTTTCAAGGTAGTGGAAGAAAGGTTTTTCGCCACGCCTTCGTTCACCAGTACCACGGTCGGGCCGACACCGATTTCCCATCCTTTCGTATCACGCAGATATTTTACCGCCTTGTCCGTCATAAGGAACACGGCGTATCCATAAGACTGGGCGCCCGCCTGCCAGCCCACGGAGGCGGTGATGGAATTGTAATAGCCGTCGACCTTACTGTGATCCTGCAGCACGCCTTCACCGTAGGCGCCGCCGAATACCAGACCCGCTTTCACGATATTCGGGAAAATGAGGATGGCCTTCGCCTGCTTCGCAGCGTTCGCGGCGGCGGGGTTTTTAGCGGTTAACATTTTCAGGGCTTGCGCGGCATCGGTGTTGAGTTCTTGTTTACTTGTGGCAGCCTGTGCGCTTCCGTTGCTGAGCGCCACACAGAACGCCAGAGCTAGCGAAAGCCAAAGATAACGATACGATTTCATGGTAAATACTCCGTTAAATAATTAATTGGTCACAAATTCGGCATTCTTCGAAGAAGAATGTACTACAGGGTTTAACTGTTCGAAAACATCGTGTCCGTTCCTGCCATTTTCAGTATGCAGAGGCTTGAAAGGCTCCGCACCGGGAGAGAGAGGAGAATGCTTGCGAATGCCCAAGGATTCATTCAGATCCTGACGAATATCCTTGTTATGATACGTCCAGCATTCTCCCGTTTCGTGAATAAATGTGACCCAGAGCAGATCCCATTGCGGGCCGTAATCGATGATCGCCACCGCATACGCCTTTCCTTTCGGAGTGAGGAGCGGGATGGGACTTGGTAACTGGGTCAACATAAATTCCGCCATGCTTCCTGATTGATTATTCCGCGTCCGCGTCGTCCGCGTCAGAATGATTGCCGGTGGTACCTGGTTTGGTCAGTTTCGGCATCTTACCGTCTTCGATACGGCCTTCGTTACGCATATTACGTCCTTCCTGCGCCATTTTCTCGTCGTTCATCTTCTCGCCCAGTTCTTCTTTTACGTAACCGGCCGCTTCTTTCACGTTTCCTTTGATCGTCATATGCATCTCCTTGAGCATGATGGTTTATTTACAGTGTTCTTATGCTGTAGCTCCACCATGCCAGCGGGCGGCTAAAAAAACGATAGTAACGCTGGGGGAAAATGTAATGAAATGGTAAATGGAAAGGCAGAATATGAAACATATGTGATTACTATCAGCATGCGGGACGTGTCCGCCGCTTCCGCGGATGCTGATAACTCCGCCGGGCAAATTCTGGAAGCTTTGCAGGAACTTTCCTGTCAGGCGGAAGGGCTCAACATACGTGTTGATGAGTTTTTATCTGAACTCCGGGCCAGATAAAAAAACAAAAAAAAACTTCCCGTAGGAAGTCCCTTAGCTTAGAACGGTAGGGTTAACCCCCAAAGAGTATAACCCGGTTCATTATCGTAGAGCACGGCGTGAGCCACGCCATGCTTTCCGAAATACCAAGTGCATGGATGATTGGCGATCCATTGCGCGGGCATGGGTTGCCCTCGAAAATTTACTATCGCCTCACAACCAATTCCCGCTCCAGTTGGAACGGAAATATTAAAAACAACGTCTCCGTACCCGTGATCGTGTGTCACCTTTTTTGCCAAAATGGTGTTTGCGAATGCAGGACGAAGAGGTGGCGGCGACAAAACGGGGGGAACTAAAGCCAGAAAAAATGGTAACACAATTAAGTGCTGATGCTTTGCATCAGGCGAAACGAATTTGAGTTGCCAACTTAACCCCCACCTTGGTCTTAATGTCAATAAAAAATGATTTGTGATGTCAAAAACTTTAATGCTGAGTAAAGTCGTTTTATCACCTCTAAAAATGTTCCATTTTTAAGTTGAACGACTATATTTGAGACTCACCTAATTTAGGAAAATTCATTGTTAATGAAATATAAGGGTTGACATGCGGGAAGATACACAATCCCATATGGAAAGTTACAACGACTTGTAAGCCGCAAGCGCCCGCTGGCGGGAGGTTTCGACGTTGACGACCGGATGGGGATAGGTATGTCCGAGCGTCACGCCGTATTTCCGTAGTAACTCTTTCGGCGCTTCCCACGGCGTGAAGAGATATTTGTCCGGCAGGCGGGAGAGTTCTGGAACGTAGCGCCGGATATACTTTCCCTCGCCGTCATATTTCTTCGCCTGCAGGACCGGGTTGAACACCCGGAAATAGGGCGCGGCGTCCGTGCCGCACCCGGCCACCCACTGCCAGTTCGTCGCGTTGTTGGCGAGGTCGGCGTCCACCAGGCAGTCCCAGAACCAGCGTTCCCCTTCCCGCCAGTCGAGCAGCAGGTTTTTCACTAGGAACGATCCCACCACCATGCGCACCCGGTTATGCATGAATCCCGTCTGCCAAAGCTCCCGCATGCCTGCGTCCACCAGCGGATAGCCGGTCATGCCGCGCTGCCAGGCCTTCAGCGCTTTTTTGTCGTACTGCCAAGGGAAGGCGTCGAACCGCTTCTTCAGGTTATCGGCAGGCAGGGTCGGATGGTAGTAAAGCTGCGAATAGTTGAATTCCCGCCAGCCGAGCTCGCTCATGAAATGTTCTGCATCGGCATCGGCGCCGCCCTTCGCACGTATAGCTGAGACGGCATGCCATACCTGATGGGGAGAGATTTCACCAAAATGCAAATGGGGAGAAAGGCGTGAACCGTACGTGTCCGCCGGGTAATCACGACCTTTTTTATAGTTTTTCAGGCTCGTTGTCAGGAAGGCGTCCAGCCGGGCGTGCGCATGTGTTTCACCGGCCTGCCATTGTTTCATCATGCCACCGTCCCACGGAATGGCTGGCAGCAGCGCCAGTTTTTCGAGCGCCAGCGCATCTTTCGGGGGAGAGATCCATGATGTATGGGGTTTGGATAACAGCGAGCGGGGCGGAGCAGCTTTCAAGCAGCCTTTTTTAAAAAACGGCGTATAGATGCGGTAGGGCGTGCCGTCTTTCTTGGTTATTTCCCACGGTTCCCATAATAGGGAGCCATTGAAGCTTTTCGCTTCGATCCCGGCTTTCTCTAAAGCGCCTTCCAGTTGTTTTTCCTGTTCACGCTGCCAGGATTCGTAACAGCGGTTCCAATAGACCGCGGCGGCTTTTTCCCTTTTCGCCAGACCGGAGAGAATGTCCGCCGCCTCGCCGCGGTACAGCGCCAGGTTGCCTTTGAGCGAGCTGTCCAGCGCTTTGAGTGAATGGTGCAGCCATACGCGGCTTGCCGCGCCGCGGTGTGCAGGACCGGCGCTTTTTTCGTCTAGGATATAAACCGGCAGCACATCGCCCGCCTGGGCCGCCGTATGCAGGGCCGGATTGTCGGCGAGGCGCAGATCCTGCCGGAACCAGTGAATGATGAGGGGCCTTGAAGACATGCGTTTACGTTTAGCAAGTCGGAAACGGGAAACCTACTTGTTTTTGGGTGAAATCGGCTTACATATGGCTTACCTATAAAAATGCTGACGCATTTGTTGTTCGCCGCACGGGCGGCGCACCAGCGGTCGCTGGTAGTGGCCGGTTGAAATAAAGCGTTGTTGCCAAAGCCAACCGGCCATGTTTCTCCTCAATTATTACTTACGGATTTTATGTTCATCCAGACCGAAACCACCCCCAATCCCAACACGCTGAAATTCCTGCCCGGCCAGACCGTGCTGGCCTCCGGCAGCAAATTCTATACCAGCGCCGCCATGGCCGAGGAATCGCCGCTGGCGCTCAGCCTGTTCCAGATTCCGGGCGTCAACGCCATTTTTCTCGGCGCCGATTTCATCACCATCACCAAGGACGCCTCGTTCGACTGGTCGCTGATGAAGGCGGACCTGCTGACATCCGTCATGGATTTTTTCATGGCCGGCCATCCGGTCGTCCATTCGCGCACCGCGCCCGCGAGCGGTGAATCCGCCGCCGAGGATTCGGATATCGTGAAGGAGATCAAGGAGATGATCGAGATACGGGTACGGCCCGCCGTGGCGCAGGACGGGGGGGACATCGTATTCCATTCCTTCAGGGACGGGGTGGTGTATCTGGAGATGCACGGCTCCTGCGCCGGGTGCCCGAGTTCCACCCTGACCCTCAAGCAGGGGATCGAGAACATGCTGAAGCATTATATTCCCGAAGTGATCGCGGTGGAACCTGTTTAAGGGTTCGGTGCTTTCTCACTTAACGGGGTGTTTCGTGAAATACCTGTCCAGCCCTCCGACGACCGCCCGGACCACTTCGCTGCGGTGCGCCGGATTCTGGAGCAATCTTTCGTCGTCGGCGTTGGAAAGGAAGCCGAGCTCGATCAGGATGGAGGGCATGTCCGGCGATTTCAGTACTCGGAAACCCGCGTAGCGGTTGGGATTTTTAAGTAGCAGGATGCCGGCTTTCTTGATGCTGCCGCTTACCCCGAACGCCAAGTCCGTCGCCTTGATCCGCGTGTCGCGGGAGGCAAGGTCGATGAGGATATCCGCCACGTCGGGATGGGCCTCGGCGAATCCGATCGCCCCGATCTTGTCCACTTCGTTCTGCTTGCTCGCCAGCGTCGCCGCTTCCCTGTCGGAAGCATCCTCGGAGACGGTATAGACCGAGAGGCCTTTCGCGTCCTTCTGCATGGCGATGTCGGCGTGCAGCGAGATCATCACGTCACCCCGCGCGGCACGCGCCAGGCGCACCCGTTCCGAGAGAAGGATGAAATTATCGTCGGGCCGGGTCAGCGTCACGCTGTAATTGCCGGTGGCGAGCAGCGCCTCTTTCAGGCTCAACGCATAGGCCAGCGTGATGTTTTTTTCCTGGAGGCGGCTGCCGAGCATGGCGCCTGGGTCCTTGCCGCCGTGGCCTGCGTCAATCACCACCCGCCGCTTACGGGTCGCGGCTGACCCTGTATCCTGCGATTTTTCCTTTGTTTTCTTATGGGGCGAAGAATTTTCGTCCGCCGCCGGGGCAGCGGAAGCGATGTCCGCGCTTACGTGAAAGGGTGGATAATGGTTGCCTTTTGCCGGAATGCTGAGAGAGATCGTCAGCTTTGCCGGTCCGGTTGCGCCGGAAGGTTGCTGACGCGTGCGGTAGCGCTCCGGTTCTTCCGCCAGTTCCAGCACTAAGCGGGAGGATGTCGGGCTGAAATGACCGAACCGCATGGTGCGCACCAGGTTGCCCTCTGGCAGGGAAGGCAGCGTGATCGTCCGGTTGTCCAGCCTGTCCATATCCACCACGAGGCGTAACGGTGTGTGTAATATGAAGGCGCGGACATGCGCGGCCGGGCGGTTGATCGTCAAGGTCACCACCGCTCCATGCGCTTTCTGCGTATAGGCGACGGCGCTGGCGGCAAGGGGCGGGGGGGCAGCTTCCACGGCGGTGCAGAGCCCCGCAGCCATATGGAAGATAAGCAGAAAATGGAACCATTTCAACGGAGGCCGAAAGAACATGCTTGATTCTTAGCGTAAATACCGCTTTAACAGGAACTGTTATCGTGTCGCTTCACGTTATTTATAGCGCTTTCAAACAGTATCGTTACCGTTCTGTAACGATACTGTTTGAAAAAAGCGCTATAACTTAAAAGGTTATAACGCATTCGCTGCCAGATGTGGACGTAGCGGTAACATGCCCTCACCCAGAGGGCGCTCCGGAATACTCGTTTCCGTCCGGCGTTCGCGCAAGGATGCGGGACAGCATATAGAATACCTATTTTCATAAACCAGATACCTTATAAGGATTCAAGCGATGAGCGCGATACTATTTACCACGGCCTTTGTCATGATCACCACGGCCTACCAGCATTTCGGCGCATAGACGCAGGCGGTGCGGTTACGGGGATGATGCGCCGGCAGGGCAACACATGGAAAGACGGTAACGTCACGATTCGATATATAACCTGACTCAAGTGACGCGCAGCGTAGGACTGTTTCGGGTTCCGGTCGAAAAGCGCTCGGGCGATCAGCATCATCAAAGAATAAAGAGAACCGGCAGTAAATCTACGCCGGACTATTCAACCTACTAACGGACACCGCCAGCGGCCGCCAATGCTCCGCACCCTCCTCATGCAAGGAGAGATAGTGCGGATGCGGCGACGGGTTTGCCGGTTGGTCGACGTTCAAGCATTTCAAGGAGTACACAGATTATGGCACGCATCATGTTGATTGACGCGATGGAACCGCTGGAAACCCGCGTGGTCATCACCGACGAAGGGGAAATCGAGCATTTCGATTTTATTACCCGATCGAAAAAACAGATCAAAGGGAACATTTATCTCGGCAAGATCACGAGAATCGAGCCTTCTCTGCAGGCGGCGTTCGTGGAATATGGCGGCGATAAGCAGGGGTTCCTGCCGTTCGCGGAGATCCACCCGGATTATTACCAGATTCCCGTGGAAGACCGCAAGCGCCTGCTGGAAGAAGCGGAAGCGGCGGCGGCCCGGCGGGAAATGGAAGCGGATGAGGATATGCCGCATTCACGCGACCGGGAGGCGGTGGAAGCGGAGGAATTTTCCGATGAAAAACCGGAATCTTCCAGAGACGAAAAAGAATCCGCCTCGCCTTCCGGCCGCCGTAAAGGACGGCGGCGTCCGTTCCGCGGTGCTTCGGTAGCGCAGGCGGCGGACACTTCGCATTCCCTGGTCGCGGCGGAAGAGGCCGCCTCCGAGGCGCCATCGTCCGATCATGACGCGGAAGAATCCGCACCCTCTGAGTACGGCCCGGAAGAAGAGGACACTCACCACGGCGAGGCGGAGACACATGCCGAAGGACACGGCGGATCCGAACCGGAGGAAAGGGAATCTTCCCATCGTTCGCTCTCCTACCGCCGCTACAAGATCCAGGAAGTGATCCGCCCCGGCCAGCTGGTGCTGGTGCAGGTCATCAAGGAAGAGCGAGGGAATAAAGGGGTGTCCATCAGTACCTACATTTCGCTGGCAGGCCGGTATTGCGTCCTGATGCCCAATTCACCGCGCGCCGGCGGGATTTCCCGCAAGATCGCCAGCGGGGAGGACCGCAAGCGGCTGAAGGAGATTTCCGAGGAACTCAAAGATATACGCGGCATGAACGCCATCATCCGCACCGCCGGGATGGATCGCACCCGCGCCGAGATCAAGCGCGACTACGAATATCTCATCAAATTGTGGAACCAGGTGCGGGACGACGCGCTCTCCTCCATCGCGCCCGCCAAGGTGTATGAGGAAAACGACATCATCAAACGCTCGATCCGCGACCATTACAACGGCGATATCGAGCATATCTACGTGGAAGGGGAGGGATCCTACAAGCAGGCGAAGGATTTCATGAAGATGCTGACCCCCAGCCACGCGGCTCGGGTGAAGCTCTACAAGGAATCCCAGCCGATTTTCGCGTCCTACAATATCGAGTCACAGCTCGGTGAGCTCTACCAGAGCACCGCGCCGCTGCGTTCCGGCGGCTATATCGTGATCAACCCGACCGAGGCGCTGATCTCGATCGACGTGAACTCCGGTCGCTCGACGACGGAGCGCAACGTCGAGGAAACCGCGTACAAGACCAATCAGGAAGCCTGCGGGGAAATCGCGCGGCAGCTGCGCCTGCGCAATCTCGGGGGACTGGTGGTGATCGATTTCATCGACATGGGCTACCATAAGAACCGCCGCAATATCGAGCGGTCCATGAAAGACGCGCTGCGCGAGGACCGCGCCCGCATCCAGGTGGGGCATATCAGCGCGTTCGGACTGATGGAGCTCTCCCGCCAGCGGATGGGATCCAGCATCGAGGAAGCCACCACGCAGACCTGTCCGGTGTGCAGCGGTTCGGGGCGCACCATGTCGCCGGAAACGCTGGTGATGCAGATGTTCCGCAACCTGCACGGGTTCCTGAATGAGAATCAGGATTCGCGAAGTGTTACCTTGTCCGTCTCCCGCCATATCCTGCTGGAGCTGTTCAACACGTATCGCGACACGATGAGCGCGATGGAAAACTCGCTCGGCATCATGCTGGCCCTGGAGCTGCACGCCGACGATAACGACAGCGTCTATGTCTTCAAAGGCAAGGGCGGTGCGCGGTTCGATTCTTCCGAGCCGGTAACCCGCAAATCGAGCGGTAAACATAAGCGCAACCGTTCCGGCAGCCGCCGCGGCGGATCAGGGCAGGAGGAACGGGACGTGCGCCCGCAGCAGGCGGCAGCCGCTTCACCGTCGCAGGAGGCGGAAGAAACCGTCAATGAAGCGAGCGAGCAGCCGGACGGGCAGGCGAGCATGGAGCGTGAGCAGGCCGGTGAGGGCCACAGCCGCAGCCGTAACCGCAATCGCCGCCGTCGCGGTCGTGGTGACGGGCAGCGCCATCAGTCCGCGGAATCCTTGGATGGAGCGATAGATAACGATTCGCAAACGGAAACGGTCATGGAAGAAGGCTCCGTGCAGGATGAAACGGAGACGCCCGATGCTTCGCCGGTACAGGAAGAGACGCGTAAACCCAGAAGCCGTGGCCGCCGAGTAAAGGCAGCGGCGCCGGAAGAGCCGGCTTCCGTGGTGGAGGAAACGGCTGTGCAGCCGGAACGGCCAGCCGCCACCCCTTCAAAGGACGTGACCATCCTGGTGGAGATCCCTCAACTGCCGGCGCGACCTGAGTCTGTCGTCCCGGCGGAAGATACGCCCACTCCCGCCGACAGGCGTCGTGGCTGGTGGCAGCGGGTGATCGAAGGGGAGTAGGCGCCCAAAAGTAGATTCTTCATCATCGCGTCGGGCGATAGCGCAAACGCGCCGTTTTCCCGGCGGCATATCGTGTTGAGAGTAGCGGGGAACGTATTTTTCACCATGGGCTTCTGCGCTTTACTCAAACGGGCGTCATTTTGGCGGTTCGGCGGATGAAACGCCCTGTTTCCTTGCCTTCCAGCCCTATTTGTCATCAAATGTTCACGTTAACTACCGGCTTTTGTCATAAAAAGGTCAATGTCGTTAACATATACTGAAGAGGTTACTTCCTCATTCTTTTACAAAAAGATCCGAGCTTCATAGATTATCCAATCAATCTGTTTTGATTCACCGTCATACCTTTGTGCCGTTGCTCTGATCTATGTTGCCCGATCTTAAAGTTGAGGCAAAGGACACCTGTTCACCTCCACATATTCAAACGTGTGAGGATTTCTTTCTCGAAAATTTCAAGGAGAAACTCAAATGGCTAACTTAAACGGTTTGGTTCGCGGCGCTTTTGTTTTCGGTTCTCTCTTTGCTGCTACATTATCCTTAACAGGTGGTGCCGCTTCAGCAGAGCAGATCATCAATCAGGTGCAAAATGCACCCGCGCCCGTAGTGAAGCCTGTGCCCGTGTCACACCCGACACCTGCGCCCGTAGTCACGCATCCTACCCCAGCGCCCGTGTCACACCCGACACCCGCGCCTGTAGCGACGCATCCTGCACCCGCGCCTGTGTCTCACCCGACACCTGCGCCTGCACCAAGTGCAACTTCAAGCTCAACAGCGTCTACAAACGCAACCTTGAACAGCACTCAGCAACAGCAGTCTGCCCAGCAAACTTCTGTCAGGACCACGGTGAATCCGACTACTACTTCGTCTGCACAAGGCGGTACGGTCACTCTTCAACCCGGTAGTGTTGCCCCTTCGGCTTCCGCATCCACTTCACCCGTGAACGTGTCTCCCACTGTCTCGCCTACCGCGAGCACAGGTACGGTAGATACGTCCAATGGTGGGGTTTCCGTTGATTCGCACGACAAGACCGTCGTGCATGCCCAACCGTTGCCTCAAGTGGTTCAGCAAGCACCACAAGGTGTCGCTCCACTGGTTCGTGTCACAATCACCGCCCCTGGTGGTGCCAGTGTTGACGTTACCCAGCAGGGTGGCGTAACAACCAACGGTGCGGCTGCTGCATTCGGCACCGGTTCCACGCAAGCGGCTATCGGCTTCCAAAGCCAAAAAGTCCGAGCTTGGAATCAACAATCCGCTAACGCAGTGATTGACGAGGGCGTTGGTGCTCTGCGTCAAGTACGCAGTCTGCTGATTGTTCCTGTTCCTGCAGCAGCTGCGGTTGCTGGAAGTGATGCAGGTGCAAAAGCCGAAGCCGAAGCCACTATCAACCTGAACGTCAATGGGACAACCCAAAAACGTGTTCGTGTTGAGAAAGGCCAAGGCTAAACCGGACTGCGCTAGCTTAAGATCAGCAGAGTGAGGGTGAAACTCTCCCTCTGCTTTTTTTTCGCCTTATTCTTTATCTGTAAGGAGATATTTCATCATGAAACGATGGCTTCTGGCAATTGCCATTGCCGTGGGACTGACCGGCGGCGCCTCTGCCGCCCTTGCTGAAGCGCCTGCTCAGGTGACCAGTACCTCGGCAATATCCCTCTCCCTGGAAGGTAGAAATGCAGTATGGCGTACCAACGTCACCGCTGCGGTACCTTCCAGAGGAATCGCGGTCAATGTGCAGACCCAGGACGTACTGGAAGTACGACCCGCCGCACCGAATCCGTTTACCCAACCTTGGGGAACGGAAGGTGACCGCAAGGAAAACGATGTAGGTGTCAATCTGCTCCAGATCGGTTCCCGCAATTCCGCTCAACCCTTCGAAATTCGGGAGAGCCTAACCGGGTCCGAGGAAACTTCAAAGCGCGGCTGGGAAGCTGTTGCCGAGGAGTTTCACATCCGGCAGCAGCAAGAGATCAATCGACGCGCGGCGCTTGCCAACCGTTGAAGTTGAATATGAGGGCGGCGTGGTTTTCCCATGCTGCCGGTTCTCACTACAAAAACTATCGAGCTGAAAAAGATGAAATTTTTTGTTCGCTTTCTGGCTGGTGTTTTAGCTGTGTTTTTCCTGGGTGGAGTCTTCTCCCCCGCTATGGCAACGCTTGCGCCTCTTCCCCCGACATCCGTCGCGGAAGTGCAACAAGAGTTTGACAACGGAGCATCAGGGGTGGTGGTTATCACCTACGATCTTCGCCGCCCTTCAGGTGGTTCGGAAACAGTCCAGTATGGTGAGTATAATGCCCCGAAAGGTGGGATCAACTACTCGCCATACAAAAATTGGGTAGAGGCTTTCTTCGTGAAAAATGGGCAAGTAACATTGTCCCATACCAGCAAAGTGACTACTTCCCGCTTGGGAGTTTTCACGGAACCCACTTCTGGAGAACTCGGCGAATACCAGAACTTCATCAATGGGGTTTCGGGGTTCGCACTGTTCGATCTGGAGGGGGTCGCCGACTATAGCGCTGACGACGGTGCGTCGCTGCACGGTCCTTACGACGATGAAAATAATTTTTCCGGAGTGGGCTCGCATGCCTGCTTCCGTAACGTCGGAAACAGAGGGAACTGGAAGGACGCGCAGGCGTCCTGGTCCAGTCTGAAGGGGCAGATCATTTCCGCTCAGAAAACGGGTGTGGTGATGTGGATCTTCCGATACGTCACAAACTGATCCTTCACCGCTTCAACTCGTAGAGAGTCTCCCCATCGGGAGGCTCTTTTTTTGCGCAGAATTCCTGCTGCCTTATGCCTTCGCAGATCCGGCGACTTGCCGCCATGCTTGTGTTTCCGCGGAAAATCCGCTAAACGTACGTGGCACTTGAGTTAACAGGAACATCTTATGTTACCTTACCTTTTGCTTGCTGCGCAACTTTCTCTCACGCCCGTTGTCGATATTCCGGTATCTTCATGCGGAGTGTTGGTCGCCTCTTGTCCTAACAACTGTACCGTTACTTCCAGCGATGGAAACACATGGCCAGGAGTTCTCAAGAACGGCGTCTGCAAAAGATGCGTCAGTGACGTTGCCCATTCCTGGCTGTTGCCGTTCCCATCGAAACCGGACTCCGTTCTGTTTCCTGGGGCAAGTCTGGCGGGCAGCGCAGATCTCAGCGTTCCGTTCACTCTTTCCTCCCTCCCTCCGCTTTTAACCTCTGTTGAAGGCGGTTTTTTTTGTTCCCGCCTTTCGGCCTGCGAATGGTTAGACAACCTTCCGCCCGCCTGCTATAACCACCCGTTCATGACACGACGCATCCATACTTCCCGGGAACTGGTCAACCGCCTGGTCGCCGGTTATCTCCATCCCCATAAACGCCGGATGGCGCTGGCGGTTTTCTGCATGATGATCGTGGCGGTCACCAGCGCCGCTAACGCCTGGCTGCTGCAGCCGGCGCTGGACGGCATCTTCCTCAGTAAGAACACGGTCCTGCTCTGGGTCATTCCGGTGGCGCTGGTGGGGATCGCCCTGCTCAGCGCGGCGGCGAATTACGGGCAGACCATGCTGATGCGGCATGTCGGGCAGCGGATCGTCGCCGATATGCAGGTGGAATTGTTCGACCACCTGATGCACGCCGATCTCGGCCTGTTCCACGAACAGTCGGCCGGGCGGCTGATCTCGCGCTTTACCAACGACATCCAGAGCATGCGCATGGCGGTCTCCACCGTGCTGGCGGGGCTGGCGAAGGAGTTTCTTTCGCTGATCGTGCTGGTGGCGCTGATGTTCTACCAGAGCTGGCAGCTCTCACTCGTCTCACTGTTCGCCTTTCCGCTGGGGATTTATCCGATCATGCGGCTCGGCAAGCGGATGCGCAAGGTGGCGGACGGAACGCAGCGGGAGCTCGGGGAATTCACCGCCTCGCTCGACGAAACGTTCCAGAATGCGCGGGTGGTGAAGGCGTACGGGCGGGAGAATTTTGAAATCGGCAAGGCGCGGGACGGCATTTTCCGTCTGTTCGCCCTGTATATGAAAGCGTCCCGGGTGCAGGCGCTCGCCAGCCCTATGATGGAGCTGGTCGGCACGCTCGGCATCGCCACGGTCATCGCGTATGGGGGATACAAGGTCATCCACGGGCATAATACGCCGGGGGAATTTTTTTCGTTCATCGCCGCCATGCTGATGGCGTACCGGCCGCTGCGTTCGCTTTCCGGGCTCAATAACCAGCTGCAGGAAGGACTGGCTGCCGCCAACCGCCTGTTCGAAGTGCTCGACCAGAAGCCGGTGGTGCGGGACGCTCCGGGCGCGACGTTGCTGCATGTTCCGCATGGGGAAATCGTCATGGACGGGGTGTCGTTCGCCTATCATGCCGAGCATCCCACCCTGCACGATATTTCCCTGCATGTCCCGCCCGGCAGGATGGCGGCGCTGGTCGGCGCGTCCGGCAGCGGGAAATCCACCATCATGAACCTGCTGCTGCGGTTTTACGACGTGGACGGCGGCACGATCTGGATCGACGGGCAGGATATCGCTTCCGTGACGCAGGCATCGCTGCGGGACGCCGTCGCCATCGTTTCACAGGACAGCATGCTGTTCGACGATACGGTGGCGGAAAACATCGCTTACGGCAAGCACGGCGCGACATTGGAGGAGGTGACGGAAGCGGCCCGGCTGGCGGCGGCGGACGCGTTCATCGAACGGCTGCCGCAGGGGTACCATACCCGCATCGGGCCGGGCGGCATCACCTTATCGGGCGGACAGCGCCAGCGGCTCTGCATCGCGCGGGCTTTTTTGAAAAACGCGCCGATCCTGCTGCTGGACGAGGCAACCTCGTCACTCGATTCGGAATCGGAACAGATGGTGCAGGAGGCGCTGCGCACCCTGATGCAGTCCCGCACCACGCTGGTGATCGCGCACCGCCTGTCGACCATCATCCATGCGGATCATATCTACGTGATGGAGCATGGCCGCCTTATCGAACACGGCACGCATGAGCGGTTGCTGGCGAAAGGAGGGGCGTATACGCGGCTTTACCAGCGGCAGTTCGCAAAGGAGGCGGTCGTCTGAGCGGCATACTTCTATGTACTATATCCTCTACCACTTTCTTTCCCTCGTGGCACAACCCCTGCTTCCTATCTACCTGAAGCGTCGAGCCGCGGCGGGTAAGGAAGAACCATTGCGGATGGGTGAGCGGTTCGGAAGGACGGCAGTGCCGCGGCCACAGGGTCCCATGCTCTGGATACATGCGGCCAGCATGGGTGAATCGCAATCGGTCCTGCCGCTGATTCTCGCCTGGCTGGAGGCGTATCCCGCACTTCGCATCCTGCTGACCACGGTGACGGTCACGTCCGCCCGCCATATCATCCGGCACCTGCCCGAGCGGGCCATGCACCAGTACGCCCCGCTGGACACGCCGTTTGCGGTCAAGCGCTTTCTCACCCACTGGCGACCCGACATGGCGTGCATGGTGGATTCCGAACTGTGGCCGAACATGCTGACGGCGCTGAACAAACGGCAACTTCCCGCCCTGTTGCTGAACGGGCGGATTTCTGAGCGCTCCGCCCGGCGATGGCGGTATGCCCGCCCCCTGATGAAGCGGCTGCTGGGCTGCTTCACGCATCTGTATGCCAAGAGCGACGAGGATGCGCTGCGCTTCGCGGAATTCGGCGCGACGCACGCGGTAAGTTTCGGCAACCTGAAATTTTCCGCTCCGCCACTTAGTGCAGATGCGGAAACGCTGGCTTCGTTCCGACATCTGGCGGGGGAGCGGCCGCGATGGCTGGCGGCCAGTACCCATCCGGGGGAGGAGGCGATCGTCATGAAAATTCATGCCGCCCTGAAGGAGGAGGCGGTAGGGCTGCTCACGGTGATCGTCCCGCGTCACAGCAAGCGCGGCGACGAAGTGCGCGCAGCTGCGGAAGCCGCCGGGCTCAAGGTGGCGCAGCGCAGCCGCGGCGAGGACATACGGGAGGACACCGATCTCTACCTCGCCGATACGATGGGGGAGCTCGGCCTGTTTTATCGCCTCTGTCCGCTGACGTTCGTCGGAGGTTCGCTGGTGCCGCACGGCGGCCAGAATCCGCTGGAACCGGCGCGGCTTGGCTGTGCCATAGTTTACGGCCCGCACATGCATAATTTCACGGAAGCCTGCGAAGCCTTGGAAGCGCGTAATGCTGCACGGGTAGTGCCGGATGCGGAAACACTGCAGGCGGAAGTGCTGCGCCTGCTGCGCGACGTGCGCGCACGGCACGAACTGGCGGAAGCGGCAGGGAAGGTCATGCAGGCGAATGCGGATGTGCAGCAGCGACTCATGGCGGCGCTTGCGCCGGATCTGGACCGTGTCATCGCATCGTATCGGGACCGCCATGGCAAAAGCGCCTGATTACTGGAACGATCCGCCCCGGCCGTCGCTGCGGTTGCTTTCGCTGCTTTATGCGGGCGGGATGTGGGCGAGGTTCGCTCTCACGTCTCCCCTGAAACTGTCCGTGCCGGTCATCTGCATCGGCAACGTGGTGGCCGGGGGAGCCGGTAAAACGCCGGTCGTCATCGCGTTTGCCGAGTATCTGAAACAGCAGGGCCATGTCCCGCATATTCTGACGCGGGGGTATGGCGGCAGCGGTTCTCACCCGATGCAGGTGACGCCGCAGCACACGGCCGCGGAAGTCGGGGACGAGGCGCTGCTGCTGGCGCGTCATGCGCCGTGCTGGGTGGACGCGAACCGTCGCCGTTCGGCGAAGCTCGCCATACGAGCGGGTGCGAACATCCTGCTGATGGATGACGGGTTTCAGAATCCTGCGCTTGAGAAGGATATCTCAATCCTCGTCATCGACGGAGGATACGGGTTCGGCAACGGCGCTGTCCTGCCCGCAGGTCCCTTGCGTGAACTTCCCACCGCCGCTTACCGCCGTGCGCAAGGCATCGTGATGACGGGGCGGGATGCCCATCATGTTGATTCCCACCCTGCCAAAATCATTGATACTATTACGGGGAACGATCGTTCCCCGGATTCCGGAACCGCTCAGAGACGCGAAACTGCTGGCGTTCTGCGGTATCGGCAGGCCGCAGAAATTTTACGATACGTTGAAGGATGCCGGGTTGAGCGTGGTTGAAACCGTAGATTTCGCGGACCATCATCCGTTCAGCGATGCGGAGCTTGCCGGTCTCGCAGAGAGAGCGTCCCTGTTGAACGCGACGCTGGTGACGACGGAAAAAGACTGGGTGCGGCTTTCTGCCGCATGGCAGGAAAGAGTCGCCCGCCTGCCGATCACCCTGTCGCTGACGCCTACTTTATTAATGGCGAAACTAATCCCTTCAGTTCCGATTCCAGCAACTTGCTCCTGAACTGCCCGTAGAACAGATAGATCAGGATGCCCAGCAGCATGTAGGTGCCTGTATAATGCAGCACTTCGCGTCCGCTTTCGGTCAGGACGATGTGGCCGCTCGCATCGGCTCCGAAAAAGATACTGTAGACCAGGTAGCCACAGGTCAGCATCCCGAGGATGGGCGTAATAGGTGAAAACGGCGTTCTGAAACGGGCGGGGCAGTTCCGGTTCATGCTTGCGCAGGTATATCACGCTGTAGCATACCATGATGAAGGCGAACAATGTCCCCAGACTCACCAGGTCGCCGAGCAGGCTGATCGGGGTCGTCCCGGCGATGGTCGCCACGACGGCTCCCACGAGGATTGTGTTGATGTAGGGCGTCTGGAAGCGCGGGTGCACTTTCGCGAAGGAATGGGGCAGAAGACCGTCCTTGCTCATGACGAAGAAGATGCGTGTCTGGCCGTAGAGCAGTACGAGCATGACCGAGCTCAGACCCGTGATCGCCCCGATCTTGATCAGGAACGCGAACCAGCTGAGACCCAGTTTATCCACGGCGAGCGCCATCGGGTCGGGGACGTTGAGCTGGGCGTAGGGAACGATGCCCGTCAGTACGGCGGAGACGAGGATATAGAGAATCGTGCAGACCACCAGCGACCCCAGAATACCGATCGGCATGTCGCGCTGCGGATTTTTGGCTTCCTGCGCGGCGGTGGAGACCGCCTCGAACCCGACATACGCGAAGAAAATAATGCTGGCGGCGCGGAACACCCCGTCCCATCCGTACACGCCCGGACCGGTATTGGCGGGGATCAGCGGCACCCAGTTTTTGGGATCGACATAGAACATGCCGATGACTATGAACATCACCACCACGATCAGTTTAATGAAGACGATGACGTTGTTGACTTTGGCCGATTCACTGACGCCGACCACCAGCAGGCCGGTCACCGCCGAAATTCCGACGAAAGCCGGCAGGTTGAACACGCCCTTGATGATCTGCCCCGTGCCGTTGAGCGCGTTGCCCGCCGCATTGAAGGTATAGCCCATCGGCGTATACAGCGCCTGATAGATATCCGTTACTTTGACCGGTATTCCGGTCGCCGTGGTGAGTTCCAGAGGCAGGGTAATTCCGAAACCGAGCAGAAAACTGTTGATGTATCCCGCCCAGCCGACCGCCACGGTCGCCGCCGCCACGCCGTATTCCAGCAGCAGCAGCCAGCCCATCACCCAGGCGCAGGATTCGCCGAGGGTGGCGTAGGTATAGGTATAGGCGCTCCCGGAAATGGGCAGTACGGAGGCCAGTTCAGCGTAACACAGGCCGACGAACGCGCAGGCGATCGCCGTGAAGACGAATGACAGCATGATGCCCGGTCCGGCATGTTGCGCCGCCGCCGTTCCCGTCATCACGAAAATACCGGCGCCGATGATGCAGCCGATGCCGAGGCTTACCAGGTTGAGGGCGCCGAGGGTGCGCTTCAGCTCCCCTTTCGCGGATTCTGCCTGGATCTGCGCCACGGTTTTGCGAATGAAATAGCGGTTGAGCTTCGGCATGGCGGACACCTTTCAGATTTCAGCAAGTAATCAATTATTTATATAGATGTAGTATAGATGAGCGTGAGTTATTTCACAGCCACTCTGAATCGGCAAGCAAAAGTTTCATTTCCGCTTTCCTTGAAAAAACCTGCGGCGGTGTTATAGCGCAACCTATCAACATTTTAAATAAGGCTTGAACCGCGATGCCACATTATGATGTCTGTATGCTGGGACTCGGCCCTGTCGGCACCGTTTCGGGCCTGTGCTTCGCGCGGCAGGGATTTCGCGTGGTCGGCGTGGATATCGATCCTTCGCGCCTGACGGCGTTCTCGCGTGGGACGGCTCCTTTCGTCGAGCCGGGAGTCAATGAGCTGCTTGCCGAGGCTCAGGCGAACGGAACGTTCGGGGTGACCGACCGGCTGGAGGAAGCCGTAGCCGATGCGCACATCATCATGATCGCCGTCGGTACGCCGACGCCGGAAGAAACGGGAATTCCCGATCTCTCACAACTGGACGCGGTGGCCCGTTCCATCGGACAGGCGATACGGAATACTGCGGAGGCGCCGATCATCGTGGTGCGCTCCACCGTGCCGCCGGGAACGATGCGCACACGTCTCAGCCTCATTATCGCGGACGCTTCCGGAAAGGCGCCCGGCGAAGGGTTCCATATCGCGGCCAATCCCGAGTTTCTCCGCGAAGGGAAGGCGATTTCTGATTTCTTCCATGCGGGAAGAGTGGTCATCGGTGCGGATGACGCAAGGGTGGCCAAAGAAATACAGGCGCTCTACCGTGACGTAGAGGCGGCGGTGATGCACGTATCGCTGGAAGGGGCGGAATTCGCCAAGTACGTGGATAATACCTGGCACGCCGTGAAGGTTACTTTCGCCAACGAAGTGGCGCGGATATGCCAGTCGTTCGGGGGTGATCCGCATGAGACCGCCGATATTTTCCTTGCCGACCAGCACCTGAATCTTTCCGGATATTACTTAAGGCCCGGATTCGCGTTCGGCGGTTCCTGCCTGCCCAAAGACGTGCGCGGTCTGCTGGCGCTGGCGGACGCCCATGGCGTCAGAGCCCCGATGATCGCAAAGCTGCTGGCCAGTAATGAAGAGCATATCGACCAGGGCGTGGCGGCCGTGCTCCGGCATCGACCCAAAACCGTCGGCCTGCTCGGATGCGCGTTCAAGGAACATGTGGATGACGTACGCGAAAGCCCGGCGCTGATGGTCGCTTCCAAACTGTGTGCCGCCGGTATCGACGTCGCCGGACATGACGAGGCCTATCCGGCCGGTTCCCGCCTCGCCTTGCCCCGTACTGCCGCCCTGCTGCCCCTGCTGGACATGGAAACCATCACGGCCCGATCCGACGTGCTGGTGCTGCTGCATAACCTCTCCGATTACCGGCAAACCGTGAAACGTTCCGGTAAGCCTCTTATTGATCTGACGACGGTTCCGGCGAGTTCAGGCGATTTCATGTGATATTGCGGTTGACTTTAAACGCTGCTTGGTTAATTACTTTTAACAGAAACATCGTTTACAGATTCATAGCTTCCGCATTCTTTAAAAGAGGTGTTCTCCATGGGACTAGGTGAACTTCAGGAGAAAATTCTGGAAGACTTCCTGATGATCAGGGACATTTCCCTGCTGGTACTTTCAGGTAAAAAAGAATCGCTTTCGATGATTCTGGCTGAAGCTGCTCTGCCAAAAGTGAATCTCCGCGAATATACTATCCGAAATTTCGCGAATAAGGTCGGACGGTGCCTGAAAGACTGCTCTGCGGACGGTCTAGCTTATTTCTCGTTACGATTCAGCGAGTGGATTATATCACAAATGCCTACCTAAGCCGTTTTACGGCTTTTTTTTATGCGTTTTATCCTCCTGAAGCTGTATAGCTTTTCCGGTGCGGATTCTCAACATCATGCTGGGCAGTGGAAAAGGCGGCCTTGAACAGGCGGCGCTCGATTATGCCGTAGGATTGCACGGCGCGGGGGCGGACGTCCTGTTCCTCCTTTCACCGGGTGCGGCCGTGGAAGCGAGGGCCGAGAGGGCGGAAGTACCGACCACGCATCTTTCCAATTACGGCGCATGGGATCGCTTGGCCGCGTTGAAACTGAGAAAAATAGGGTTTCGTTTCGGTACCGATATTATTATCGTCCACGGAAACCGCGCATTATGCCTGGCTTCGCTCGCCCGCTTGCCGGTGCCCCTTGTCGCCGTTGCGCATAATGATCAGGTCAGGCATTTCAACAAGGCCGACGCCGTCTTCTGCATTACCCGCCGTGCCATGAAAGTCGTGGGGGGGGAATATCCGTTTCTGGCGGAAAAATGCTACTTCACCCCCAACATGATCGCCGAGAGGGAAACCCGCCCGCGTCTCGCTTTTGATTCCCCGCCACGTCTGGGAGCAATAGGGCGGCTGGTACCCAAGAAAGGGTTCGACGTGTGGTTGCGCGCGCTTTTTCTTCTCAAAGAAAAACAGGTGGGTTTTACCGCGGTTCTGGCCGGCGACGGGGAGGAGAAACACCATCTGCTGCGACTGCGGAGCGAACTGCATCTGGAGCGCGAAGTTTCGTTCACGGGCTGGACGGAAAATACTGCCGCTTTTTACGAATCCATCGACCTGCTCTGCGTTCCTTCGCATCATGAACCGTTCGGGCTGGTCATGATCGAGGCGTTGAGCCACGGTCTGCCAGTAGTGGCGACGAAAAGCGAGGGGGCGATGGAAATTTTGGCCGATCCGGAACATGGGGTGCTGGTGGAGAAAAATGATCCGGCGGCGCTGGCGGAGGCGATGGCAAACGTCCTCGCTGATCCACAAACGGCGTTAGCGATGGGAGAACGGGGCCGTGCGCATACTCTTCACACTTACGGAATGGCAAAAAGATCTGCAGCGATGAATGAGGTCTTGAAAAAGATTGTTATGAGACATCAGACTCAAGGTGTATGTGTTAACATTAAGCAATAAGAAAGTTAATATGATTTAATCTTTCGTTTTTTCACAAGTATGAACGTCTATAATGGTCTGATAACGCTCACTTTCAGCAACGCAGAGCATATTACGGACCCGGCTCTTCTGATTTTGCAGTTATAGTCATTCCGATTAAAAACCGTACGGTTTTTGTCGGATAAAATGACTATAACCATATATTTTATAGTGTTTTTATCCGAAAATTTCCGTACGGAAATTATTCGGAAACACTATATATAAAAATTTCAACGGAAATTTTACCTACTTCAATCAAAGCATATCCGTGTTCTCTAAAAGCTCGCAGGTGAATGCATCGCTGGGGGAATTTACTGTTTCAGCAAGTTCTTCCAAAACTTACATGAATACTCTCACTTTCAACCTTCAGATCAAGGCTGAAACAAGAGAGATCGTCGAAGCATTTCTAAGACGCTTTGTCGACCATGGTAAACTCATGGCGAGTATATTCTATGACCGTAATCCTCAAGGATGGTCTAGGTGCATAGAATGGGGAACGATTGATGGTACTGTCATTTCTTAAATCTCCTTTCAGTGCATAGGGGATTTTTTTTATGTGTTAAACCGTTTTTAAAAAAGAGCTTGCAGCTTTTGTAAAAACGGAATATGGCTAGCGTACAATACTGTTATACGTTCCGTAAACAGGTGGGGTTTTCCCCGCCTTTTTTATTACCTGAAATTTTTTATGACCGACTCCGCCGACATCTTGCCGCCCGCCAATTTTTCCCTTGCCGGGGAAAGCGTGGAGGCGCGCGTCGACGCGCTCCTGCGTCCGTCGATCGAACATATGGGTTTTCGTCTGGTGCGGGCTAAGCTGATGGACGTGATGGGACGCCGTACGTTGCAGATCATGGCGGAGCGGCTGGACGGGGCGGGGATGAACGTCGATCATTGCGCAGAAATCAGCCATACCGCTTCGGCGCTGCTTGACGTGCACGAGCCGGTCAGCGGCGAATATCATCTGGAAGTCACGTCTCCCGGGATCGACCGCCCGCTGATCACCCGGGAGGATTTCGCCCGTTTTTCAGGCTTCGAAGCGAAGATCGAGACGGCGTATCTGGTGAACGGTCGTCGTAAATTCCGGGGAATATTGAAGGAGGCGGGTGAGAGCGACGTGACCATCGACGTGGACGGCACCGCCTGCATCGTGCCGGTCCCGGCCATTGCCCATGCCAAACTTGTCCTGACCGATGCGTTGATCAAGGCGTATCAGGAGGGGAAGATACATCATTGAAGTCACCGCTGCGAAAGGCAACCGGCTCTTCCGCAGATGTCCCACTTCTCACTGGAAAATTAAATCGACTTAACAAAATATAAAAAATTAAACGGGTTTATGCTAAGATCATGAATGAGACGGCGATATTCACGCGATAATTCACGTTGCCGGCTTTGATCATTACGGCTTTCAGCAAAAAAGGACAGGTTATGTTACCCGAAGAAATAAAAGATAAAGTGCTGGATTACAGCGGGGTGCTCTATTCCGCTTCTTCGGATGGATCTTATAACGGGTCCTGCTTCGTGGTGAGCGTGGATCCGGTCAAAGGAACGGCCACACTGGTGACGAATGAGCATGTGACGAGGGAGCTCGGCAAGATCGGTGCATTTCAGGCGCAGCTGCGCGACGCCGCGACCAATGAACCTTTCGATGCCTCCATCGTTTCGGTGGACCCCTCGCATAAGAATGATCTGGCGCTGGTGACGGTGCAGCTGCCCAAAGACAGGCTGCCCGGGGTGGCGACCTTCGCGCCCGCCCATGCGGGAGACGAAATCTACAGCGTGGGGCAGGCCGGCAAGGATTCCTTCGTTTCTCTCAGCCAGGGCAGCATCGTGGTGACCATGGGCGGTACGGACGGGGTCGTACACAGGCCGGATTCTCCCAGCAAGGGAGGCTATAACATTTTCGTGAACGCTCCGGCAAAACACGGCATGAGCGGCGGGCCGACCGTCAACGCCAAGGGAGACGTGGTCGCGGTGAATGGTCTCGGCGAAGATATACTGGGAATCGACCGGACGAGCCTTCCTTTTCCCAAAGGCATGGATCATGCAGATTATTCTGTCAGTATCAGTGTCGACCGCCTCGCCAAAACCTTTCCTGAGCTTGCGGGCAGGATCAATGTGGAGCCTCCCGCAGCGGGCGTCTCGGTTGCGCCTGCCGCGGTTATTTCGCCGGCACCGGATAAAAGCAAGGCGCTTCCTTTTTCAGAGACGGTTACCGATTCGGTCAAGGCGCTCGGTTTGGAGGGTTCTTTTCCGTCGCATTTGTCGAAAGCGGCTCCCCTGTCTTCACATATTGCGGCTTCACCCAAAGGGATAAGCCGATGAATCACTCTGCAACCTGTTGGAATGCATTGTCATAATATATCCTTCTTTTAAGCAATTTCTTATTGCAGAAATAAAAATATCTTCTAATTACTTGTACTTAATAACCATCATCTAAACGGACAGGAATATCATTTATGGTCGGATCATCTTTCGGAAGCGTCGAACTCATTCAGATCGCCGATGCGGTGGCGCGTGAAAAACATATCGACAAGCAGGCGGTGATCGACGCGATGGCGCAGGCCGTGCAGATCGCCGGGCGCAAGAAATACGGGGCGGAGCGCGATATCCGGGCGGAAATCAACCCGAAGACCGGGGAAGTGCAGCTGTATCGCGTCACGACGGTGGTGGAGACGGTGGAAGACGAGATCAACCAGATCACGCTGGAGGAAGCGAAGCGGATGGATGCCGCTTACGAGATCGGCACGGAACTGCGCGATCCGCTGCCGCCGATCGATTTCGGGCGCATCGCAGCGCAGACCGCCAAGCAGGTGATCGTCCAGAAGGTGCGGGAGGCCGAGCGGGCACGGCAATATGAAGAGTTTAAGGACCGGATCGGAGAGATCGTCAGCGGCGTCGTCAAGCGGGTCGATTACGGCAACGTGGTGGTGGAGCTCGGCAATGCGGAGGGGTATATCCGCAAGTATGATTTGATCCCGCGGGAGACGTTCCGGCAAGGGGACCGTATCCGGGCCTATATCGCCGATGTCAGTACGGAACGCGCAGGGCCGCAGATCGTGCTGTCGCGCACCCATAACGACTTCATGCGCAAGCTTTTCGCGATGGAAGTGCCGGAAATTTATGACGGGATGGTCGACATCGTGTCCGTGGCGCGGGACCCGGGCTCGCGGGCCAAGATCGCGGTGCGGGCCAATGAATACGGGGTGAACCCCGTCCTCGCCTGCGTCGGAGTGCGCGGGGCGCGGGTGCAGGCGGTGGTCGGCGAGCTGCAGGGGGAGAAGGTGGATATCGTCGAATATTCGGAAGACCCGGCGACATATATCGTCAACGCGGTGTCTTCCGCCGAGGTGACCAAGGTGGTGCTCGACGAGGACGATCACCGCGTCGAGATCGTGGTGCCGGACGACCAGCTCAGCATGGCGATCGGCCGTCGCGGCCAGAACGTACGTCTCGCTTCCATGCTGACCGGCTGGAGCATCGATATCCTGACCGAAGCGGTCGAATCGGAGCGCCGCAGCGAAGAGTTCAACACGCTCTCCAACTTATTTGTGGAAGCGCTGAACGTGGAGGAGGTCATCGCCCACCTGCTCGCTACCGAGGGATTCACGTCCGTGGAGGAAGTGGCGTATGTGCCGCTGGAGGAGATCGCCTCCATCGAAGGATTCGACGAGGACGTGGCGCAGGAGCTGCGTAACCGTGCCAACGAATGGCTGGAAGGGCAGGAAGCGGCGTTTACGGACAAGGTGAAAGGGCTCGGGATGCAGGACGACCTGCTGACGTTCGAAGAGCTGGCGGATAAGAAGGACCTGCTGCTCGCCATGGGGGAAAAAGGCGTCAAAACCCTGGACGACCTGGCCGATCTCGCGACCGATGAATTCGTCGAGCTGATTCCGCAGACCGTCTCCGGCATGAATTTCAAGGCGGTGGAAGCGCTCATCATGAAGGCGCGGGAGCATTGGTTCGAGGGTGAAGGTGAGGAAACCGAGAAAGCTGTCTCGGCCTGATTTCAGAAATCTTAACCAAAATGAAGCTTGATAGGGTTATACTGCTATTAAACGCTGGCCTTTGGAGGACGTATGCTTTTAGACGTAGACTTGGAAGATGTGGTTGATTTCACTGTCTTTACCGATGCGGGAAACCTTGAAAAGGTTAGTGAATGTACGGAGAAGGTGGCCAAGGAGAATGCAATCAGCCTCTCGGATGCATCAAAATATCTTGCTCAGCTTTCCAGAGTAATCAAAAGAACTCTCACGGCGCATCCAAATTTTATCCTGTCCGACGAACAAAAGTTTAAAGTGGAAGAAGCGATTTTCATGCCGGGCGGAATGAAGCCTGACGATCCTACGCTGCTGGAAATTGCCAACCAAAACAAAGTCTCCGCTCAAGATGCGATGATCGTACTGCTTGCTATGAAAGCAAGCGTTTCAAGCCCGGAACTTCCAAATCCTGCTAAAGATAACCCGCGCGTGCAGAATATTATCGCCAGCCGAGAGAGAGCTCAAGGGCAAGGACATGGCGGACAAGGGCGCTGACGTATTTCTTGGTGTCGGTGACGTGAACTGGTATAACTCGACGTCATGCCGAAAAATCCTGCTCTTCATCCTTTTCCTCCCGTCGATGCCGCCCGGTGCGTCCGCTCGCCCGACGGCAGGCTGATTGCCGACTTTCATGCGAAGCTCCCCTGCACCCGCCCGTTATGGCTGGGGATGCGTCCGGACGTCATCCGGCGTGCCGTCACGCATAATCTGGCAGGCGCGTGGTTCGGCGCGCCCACGCTGAGCGGGGAGCCGTTCATGGCGCAATGCCGCGCTTCGGCGGAACGCGCCGCGTATGACACGCTGCCGATGCTGCATAAGAGCGGTCTCTGCGTGCTGGGACTGGAAGGGGTCTGGCAGGCCTTCGACGCGGGCGCATTGCGGCTTGCAGTGGTTGCATCCGATGCGGGCGCTTCCGACAGCCGTAAACTGCTGAACCACGCGGATTACGGCAGGCGCTGCTACCAATGGGGAGAGAAAACGCGGCTAGGAAAGGTTTTCGGCAGGCGCGCACAGGTGTTTATCGGCGTCGCGCACGGTGAACTCGCCGAAAAATTAGCTTTTTTTCTGCGATGCAACACTGGATTTTCGTGATGAATTCGTTTATATAATGAGCTGGCTTTATGACGATTCTTGGCACGCGCCATTGCAAAGTTAAAAAAGTACTGTATCTTATGGGGTTATAGCGTACCATGCTTTGTAGGCGCACTATAACGTTTTTTGAAAAAAACGTTATAACTTTAAAAGGTTATGGCCGACCTCACATATAAAAACGTGACGTTTTTTTTATGTGAGGTGGCTATAAATATGTGCAATGGTGAAGTTAAGCTGCTATAAGCCTAAAAAAATCAATCATTTCCGTATGCGTACCATGTCCGACACAATCGACGATAAAGCGAACACCAAGCCAACGCTCACGATGGCCAAGCCTCAGCGCATGACCCTGACCAAGACGGTGGAAAGCGGCAAGGTGACTCAGAACTTTACGCATGGCCGCTCCAAGCAGGTCATGGTAGAGGTGAAGAAGACCCGTACGTTCGCCCGTAAGGACGGCGCGGGAACGGGGATGGAGGAAGTGGCCGCCAAGCCCGTCGAACTGTCGCAGGATCATCCGTACGCGGGATCCGGAATGACGCAGATCGACCTCTCCAGCCTGTCCGTGCGCGACCGGCGACAGATCGACAAGGCGTCGTCGGAAGTGAAAGTGGCGGAAGTGGAAAAAACCGCCGACGAGTCGGTCAATGAAGCTGCCGGCAATGGCGCGCAGGTGGCGGCCGGACCGGCGGAAGCGGCGCGCCCCGGCGTCAACGCTCCCGGCGCCAGCGCTCAGGAACTGCGGCGGCCGAAGCTCATCGAGAAGCCCAAGACGGCCGCCGAGCAGGAAAAGGAAAGCGAGGCGGGCAAGGCGGCGAAAAAGAAGATCGGCCTGAAGCCCGACGACAACCGCCGTTCCTCCAACAAGATGACCGTGGCGCAGGCGCTGGAATATCAGGGGGAGCGGATGCGCTCGCTCGCTTCGATCAAGCGCCAGCGTGACAAGGGCCGTAAGGATCTGGACAGCGGACAGAAAGAGAAGATTTTCCGTGAGGTGATCCTGCCTGAGAGCATCACGGTACAGGAACTGGCGAACCGGATGGCGGAGCGGGTGGCGGACGTGATCCGCAGCCTGATGAAAATGGGGACCATCGCCGCTGCCACGCAGGCCATCGACGCCGATACGGCGGAGCTGGTCGTGTCCGAATTCGGGCACGCGGTGAGACGGGTGACGGACGCTGACGTGGAAAACGTCCTGACCCAGGAAAAAGATGAAGATATTTCTTTGACGGCCCGTCCGCCGGTCGTGACCATCATGGGGCATGTCGACCACGGCAAGACATCGCTGCTGGACGCACTCCGCCAGACGTCCGTCGTGTCGGGGGAAGCGGGCGGCATTACGCAGCATATCGGTGCGTACCAGATCGAAGCGAACGGCCAGAAAGTCACGTTCCTGGATACGCCCGGCCACGAAGCCTTCACGGCGATGCGCTCCCGCGGTGCGAAGGCGACGGATATCGTGGTGCTGGTGGTGGCGGCGGATGACGGGATCATGGCGCAGACGGAAGAAGCGATTTCCCATGCCAAGGCGGCGGGCGTGCCGATCATCGTGGCGATCAACAAGGTCGACAAGCCGGACGCGGACCCGCTGCGGGTCAAGAACGAACTGATGCAGTTCGGCCTGGTGACGGAAGAATTCGGCGGCGACGTGCCGACGGTCGAAGTGTCAGCCAAGGCGAAGACCAACCTGGACCTGTTGACGGAAACCATCCTGCTGCAGGCGGAGGTGATGGAGTTGAAATCCAACCCCAACCGCCGGGCGAGCGGAGTGGTGATCGAGTCCAAAGTGGATAAAGGGCGCGGGATCACGGCGAGTTTTCTGGTGCAGAACGGGACGCTGAGCGTCGGGGACATTGTGGTGGCCGGCAGCGCCTGGGGGAAAGTCCGCGCGATCGTCGACGACAAGCTGCGTCCGCTCAAGGTCGCGCTGGCCTCGCAGCCCATCGAGGTGCTGGGGCTTTCCGAGCCGCCGATGGCCGGGGAAGCGTTCTCCGTGGTGGAATCGGAAAAAGCGGCTCGAGACATCGCGGAATACCGGATCAAGAAGGAAAAGGAACGGCAGGTGTCCGTCACGGCCAAGACGCTGGATCAATTGTTTACCGCGGCAGGCGGCAGTCCGCTGAAGGAACTCAACGTCATTCTCAAAGGGGACGTACAGGGATCGGTCGAGGCGATCATCGGTTCGCTTAACAAATTCGCCGGTACGGAAGTGCAGGTGAAAATCGTCCATTCGGCGGTCGGCGCCATTTCCGAATCCGACGTGGCGTTGGCGCAGGCGACCGGCGCGATCGTCTTCGGGTTCAACGTCCGGGCTGTGGGCGGTGCGAAGGCATTGGCGGAGAAGGAAAAGATCGACGTGCGGTATTATTCGGTCATCTATGATCTGGTGGACGACGTGCGCGACGCGCTTTCCGGCATGCTGAGCCCTGAACGCCGCGAAGACCTGATCGGCTACGCCGAAATCCGCGACGTCTTCAACATCACCAAGGTCGGCAAGGTCGCCGGCTGTTACGTGACCGAAGGCGAAGTGCGCCGGGGTGCCGGGGTGCGGCTGTTGCGTGACAACGTGGTGATCCATGAAGGCAAGCTGAAAACCCTGAAGCGCTTCAAGGATGAGGTGAGGGAAGTGAAGAACGGGTATGAGTGCGGCATGGCGTTTGAAAATTACGATAACATCAAGCCGGGCGACATGATCGAGGCGTTCGAGGTGAGAGAAATCGCACGGCGGGTCGCAGGCTGAAGGCGGCATGAACAGCGGCACGCGACCCCCTTCCCAGCGGATGCTGAAAGTCGGTGAGGAAATCCGCCATGCGCTGGCGGAGATCTTCATCCGCGGCGAATGCCATGCTCCCGAGCTGGACGGCGTATCCGTGACCGTCTCCGAAGTGCGTATGACTCCTGATCTGAAGCTGGGGACAGCCTATATCGCTACGCTCGGATCACAGAAGGCGGAAGTTCTGCTGCCGCTGCTCAATAAGAAATATGACAAGACGATCCGTAAACTGCTCTCGGACAGGATTCATCTGAAATTTCTGCCACAGGTGCGATTCCGCATCGACGAGTCGTTCGACGAAGCACAGAAAATTCATCGCCTGCTCAGTCAGGCGGGTGTGAACCATGCTTCGAGTTCCGCACAGGAACAGGAGGAACTATAAAAAAACGGGAAAAAACTGTGTTCTTTCCCGTTATGATTTTAAAATCCTTAATATTTTCAGCTTGACCAGAATTCCGTTAATGGAAGTGAGTGCTTCTTTCATACTGGATTCCTCGTCCCATTGCTTTTTGAGCTTGCGGATTTCTCCGCAAGAAAGGGTAAAGGAGAGTTTGGAACTTCCCATCCGGGTGACGGGATATTGAAGCCACCAATTCAACATTTCCGTGAGTTCTTCAAAAGAAGAGTCTGGCGTGAGTGAGAAAAACTTTTTCTTGGCCTTTGAAGCAAAACGTTTAGACATCATCCCTTGTCCGAATACAAAAAAGTGCTTTAGTCGTAAACAAAACTTAAAAAATATCAACCTATTTAATTTCTTTTTGCTCATTCATTTCCGTATGTCCTCAGCCAATCACGCACGCCGCACGCAATCCGCTCCCCGTCCCAAACACCCCCTTAACGGGTGGGTGAATCTCGACAAACCCTATGATATGACCTCCACGCAGGCGGTGGGGGCAGTCAAGCGTCTGATGTCTCCGAAGAAAATCGGTCATGCCGGGACGCTCGACCCGCTGGCGACCGGGATCCTGCCGCTGGCGCTCGGGGAAGCCACCAAGACCGTTCAGTATTTGATGGACTCGCGCAAGGAATATCGCTTCACGATCCGTTTCGGAACGCAGACCACTACCGACGACGCGGAAGGGGAGGCCCTCAGCGTTTCGGACGTAAGGCCGGAGACTCAGGCGATCGCCGACATCCTGCCGCGTTATGTCGGGATGATCGAACAGATTCCGCCGAGCTTCAGCGCCATCAAGATCGCGGGCGAGCGGGCGTACGATCTGGCGCGGGCGGGAGAAGTGGTGCAGATGCAGTCGCGCACCGTGATGATGTACCGCTTAGAGCTGGAATCCCGTCCGGACGCCGATCACGTGGTGCTGTACGCGGAATGCGGCAAGGGGACGTATGTGCGGGCGCTGGCCCGTGACATCGCGCTGGCGCTCGGGACGTTCGGCCATATCTCGGCGCTGCGCCGTACCCGCGTCGGCAGCTTTACGGAAGCCCACGCAATTTCCTTGGCAGAATTGGAAACCTATGCTAAGGAAGCCGTCCAGCCTTCCGGTGAAGGCTGGCTCCACCCGATCAGGCGGGCGCTGGACGACATCCCGGCGATCACGCTCGATCAATCACAGGCGGAGAGCCTGCGTCACGGGCAGCACTGCCTCGTCTCCCCCGCCTGCATCCAGGTCGTGGCGGACGATCTGGTGCCGCCGCCGGTGTATAAGGCTCTCTACGCGGGGCGCGTTCTGGCGATGGTATCGCTCGAAGGCCGGAAAGTCTCCCCTGTGAGGATGTTCAATCTATAACGATAAATAAGGAGAGCACGATGTCGATCAGCGCTGAACGTAAAATAGAAGTCGTCAAGGAATTCGCAACCAAGGAAGGCGATACCGGTTCCCCGGAAGTACAGATCGCCATTCTGAGCGAACGCATCAGAAACCTGACCGACCATTTCAAATCCCATGCGAAAGACCATCACTCCCGCCGCGGGTTGCTGATTCTAGTCGGCCGCCGCCGCCGCCTGCTGGATTATCTGAAAGCATGTGAGGAATCCCGGTACCGCAACATCATCGCCCGGCTGGATATCCGTAAGTAATGTCATTACTCGGCGCGGGCTGGGGATATCTGTACGCTGGGGTGCTTGCGGCAGGTATCTCCATGCCCTTCGCCAAATTCTCGAACGGTTTCACCCACCTGACATACGGCGTCGTCGCCATGCTGATCAACATGGTCGCCAGCTTCTGCTGGATTTCCTCGATGAAGCATCTGTCCCTGTCGACCGCGTGGCTGATCTGGCTCGGAATGGATGCGTGCATCATGCTTCTCTACAGTCATTTCCTGTTTCATGAGTCCTTTTCCTCCGGAAAGCTGGTATGCATGGTATTGATCTTAAGCGGCTGCATCGGGCTGAATCTGCTTGAGATGAAAAAAATCTAATCGCTGAAAGTGCAGGAGTTTACCATGGCCGTTACCGGAAAAGACGTTCGCAAGCAGGTGGCGGATACGGAGTATTCCGAAATATCCGGTGAATTACTTTCCGTAGGCCCCACCACCGCCGTGGTGCAGGGAGCTGACGACACCATGCATTATATGCCGGCAGGGAGCATCAACGTGGTGGAGCATGAAGGGCAGGTCCGTTCGCCGACCGTTCCAGGTCTCCGCAAATGACCGATTACACCTCCCTCACCCAGCTCGGCACCAGCACGCCGCTGCCCGCCTCCCCGGAATCCGCCGTGCTGGAAAAAGTCGCGAACCCGCATATGAACGTGGATTACGCCATCCGGTTCACCTGCCCGGAATTCACCTCGCTCTGCCCGCTGACGGGCGCACCGGATTTCGCGCATCTGGTGATCGACTACGTGCCGCGCACTTTGATCGTCGAGAGCAAGTCGCTGAAGCTGTTCCTCGGCAGTTTCCGTAATTGCGGCGCGTTTCATGAGGACTGCACGGTCGGCATCGGCAAGCGGATCGTCGAGGCGGTCGAGCCTGCCTGGCTGCGCATCGCCGGATACTGGTATCCGCGCGGCGGTATTCCGATCGACGTGTTCTACCAGATGGGGGAGGTTCCCAAAGGGGTGTATATCCCGGTGCTGGACGTGCCCGCTTACCGTGGGCGGGGCTGAATGCCGGGAAACGGGTTTAATGTCGCAGGTGCATTGTGAGTTATAAAGCGCTGATCGCTATTGCCGTCGTCTGTTTTTCCATTCTCTCCCTCTTTCTGTTCCGGCATCCTTTCAACCATGTCGGACAGGCCGAACTCGCCGTGATCGACAAAGTGATCGGTGCGCATGAAATCGCGCTGCACGAGACCATGACCTATACGTATGACCATGCGAAGGAAGAGCAATCGAACGGCCTTTCCTTCCTCTCTTTGCTGAAGCCGGCGTTCACCCATCCGTTCCGATAAGGGCTCCTCCTGGACCGTACGTGCGCCCATGCTTGCCATCTCGCACAAGGGCGAAGGCGGAAAGCGTCAGTTGATTCTTCCCACTACCGTCACCATCGCCGGGGAAGAAAACGACAGGCCGCTTTCTTACGAAATCAGGCTTTCGCCACCGCTCGCCTGCTCTCTTGAAACGCAGGGAGAAGAGGTGTCGGCCGCATCCGATATCCGCTGCAGGCTCAATCCCGCACAACTGGTCTGGTCCAGAAACACCGTTTCGGGCGCCATTACGCAACAGCTGCTCGGCGGTTACCACCGTGACGGGGACCTGATCGTCCGGGATACCTACAACGTGGCTGAAACCCTGGCGAACGTGATCGATTTCGTCAGGGACGCTCCGGTAAGATCCGAATGGGAAGCGCCCCCGATCGGGGCATATGACATGAAAATGGAGCAGGTCCGCGTGAAAGACACGCCTTTCAAGGATCAGGCGTCCGACATCTGTCCGGGCCATCCGGAAGATTGTACGGTGCAGCGCTGGAACATCGACCGCTAGGCCCGGCGATCCGGGTATATTCCAGCCATCCTGCGTGAACCGGATAAAAAGCTTCTTTCCATTTCGGTCCGTCTGCTTCGGCGCAGCTGCCGATGATGAAATATCTCCTTGTGCTCTCAATGCGCAGGGATTACAACGGGCGGTATGGAATCACTGCAGGAACTTTCTTCTCATATCGCGCTTGCGCTCGGCGATCAGTGTTACGGTACGATGATCACGCACGGGCAGTTGACGCTGGAAGTGCGCCGCAACGCCATACAACACGTCATCGGGTTTCTGCGGGATGACGAGAAATGCAAATTCCGGTTGCTCGTGGACATCGCCGGAGTGGATTACCCGTCGGAGCCGGAGCGTTTCGCGGTCGTTTATCATCTGCTGAGTCATACGCATAATACGCGGATCCGGGTGAAGCTGTTTACCGATGCGCTGAGTCCCGTGCCTTCTATTGTCGCACTTCATCCTTCCGCCGGATGGTATGAGCGCGAAGCATGGGATCTCTACGGCATCCTGTTCGACGGCAATCCCGACCTGCGCCGCATCCTTACCGATTACGGGTTCGACGGGCATCCACTGCGGAAGGATTTCCCGCTGACCGGGTATGTGGAACTGCGCTACGATCCGGAAAAGAAGGCGGTGGTGTACGAGCCGGTCAGCCTGCCGCAGGCCTATCGCAATTTCGATTATCAAAGCCCGTGGGAAGGCGCGAAGTATGTGCTGCCGGGGGATGAGAAGGCGGGGTGAAGAGTGGTAAAAGATATTCCTTATAGTGTGGCTGCGAAATATGTAGAAGGACATAAAATTTTTGTTCACTTCGATGATGGAGTCGAAGGAATTGCGGATTTGAGTGATGCTGAATGGAAAGGTATGACATTGCCGCTCGCCAACGAGCAGTTTTTTCATTATTTCAATGTCGATCACGGCACGATCGTCTGGACAAATGGTGTTGATCTCGCGCCAGAATATTTTTATCATAAAGTAACGGGTGAGTATCCGGACCAAATTTCGGAAATGCCTAATGGGAATTAGCCCTACTGATCAAGATAATGAATATATGGCAGTCCTCGGAGTATCCGTGGCTGCTTTAACATTTTTTGGCGCTTGGATAGGCTGCTGGATAAATTATGGTTTTTTATTTGGGTTCGGACTTGGTTGGTTTCCCAGTATTCTTTTGGCAGCTATCGTCTTTTTAGGTTGGAAGATTGTTAAATGGGCTTTTATAAGCGTTATTGCTATCATCTCATTAGTTTTATTATCGAATGTAAGGTAACGGAATGACCGAACATAACCCCGCCGTCAAGAACATGACCATCAATTTCGGGCCGCAGCACCCGGCGGCGCACGGTGTGCTGCGTCTGGTGCTGGAGATGGACGGGGAGGTGGTGGACCGGGCCGATCCGCATATCGGCCTGCTGCACCGGGGGACGGAAAAGCTGATCGAGCAGAAGACCTACCTGCAGGCGCTCCCGTATTTCGACCGGCTGGATTACGTCTCGCCGATGTGCCAGGAACATGCCTATTCGCTCGCCGTGGAAAAATTGCTCGGCTGCGAAGTGCCGAGGCGGGCGCAATATATCCGCGTGATGTTCGCGGAGATCACCCGTATCCTCAACCATATCCTCAACGTCACCGCGCAGGCGCTGGACGTCGGGGCGATGACGCCGCTGCTCTGGATGTTCGAGGAACGGGAGAAGATGCTGGAATTTTATGAGCGCGCGTCGGGCGCGCGGTTCCACTCGGCATATATCCGCCCCGGGGGCGTGCATCAGGATATTCCGGCGGGGATGCTGGAGGATATCGAGAAGTTCTGCGACGGGTTCACGCCGTATATCGACGATGTCGAAGGGTTGCTCACCAACAACCGCATCTGGAAACAGCGCACCGTGGATATCGGCGTGATCAGTGTCGACGACGCGCTGGCCTGGGGCTTCTCCGGCCCGATGCTGCGCGGTTCCGGCGTGGCGTGGGATCTGAGGCGCTCCCAGCCGTATGACGTCTATAGCGAGCTCGATTTCAAGGTAGTGATCGGCAAGCACGGCGACTGCTATGACCGCTATCTGGTGCGGATGGACGAGATGCGCGAATCGCTCAAAATCATCAAGCAATGCGTCGCCAACATGCCCGAAGGCGAGGTGATGACCGGCGATACGCAGATCGCTCCGCCAAAGCGTGCGCTGATGAAACATTCGATGGAAGCCCTGATCAACCATTTCAAGCTGTTCACGGAAGGTTACCGCGTGCCGGCGGGAGAGACCTATACGGCCGTGGAAGCGCCCAAAGGCGAGTTCGGGGTGTATCTCATTTCGGACGGCAGTTCCAAGCCGTACCGCTGCAAGATCCGCGCTCCCGGATTTCCGCATCTGCAGGCACTCGATTTTCTGAGCAAGGGGCATATGCTGGCGGATGTTTCCGCAATTATCGGGACGCTCGATATCGTGTTTGGAGAAGTTGACCGCTGATCACGTTCGCGCTTGATTATGGAAGGTTTATGTTATCCGGCAACGATGCCATATGCATTTTATGCCGCTCCCGCTACACTATATCCTTTGAAAGAGGGGGCGATCATGTCTTTACATGCTTCAATGCATCTGAACCATCAGGGTATGCAAGATTCCAAAACAGATCATCATGCGCACAAACGCAAACAATGCATTCAAGGTGAACGCGAAATACGGGAAAATCTGACCGAACGGCAGATCGACAAAATGATCGAAGACAGTTTTCCAGCCAGCGATCCGCCAAGTACGTACTGAACGGTTCACTATACACTCTATGGTTAGAGTCGTTTAAAGCTTTTCCATCGCCTAATGCGTTCAAATGATGGTTGATCCGCCGTCGCAGCGGTGTATAACGAGGGTATACACATGTGATACAGGCGTTAAAAAACATGGAATCAGCAGGAAAAGTCACTATTCCACAGGAGCAGCCGGAGTCGTTCCGGTTCACGCAGAAGGTGCTGGAAGAAGCGCGGGACGTGATCGCCCGTTATCCCGAAGGACGGCAGCAGAGCGCGGTGCTGCCGCTGCTGATGATGGCGCAGAGGGAATGCGGCAACTGGCTGCCGAAGGCGGCGATGGATCATGTGGCCGAGCTGCTCGACATGCCGCCGATGAAAGTGTATGAGGTGGCGACGTTTTATACCATGTATAACCTGACGCCGATGGGCAGGTATCACGTGCAGCTCTGCACCACGACACCCTGCTGGCTGCGGGGCAGCGACGCGGTGGTCAAGGCGTGCGAGACGCATTTGGGGATCGGGCTGGGTGAGACGACGGCGGACGGGTTGTTCACGCTCGGCGAAGTGGAGTGTCTGGGGGCGTGCGTCAACGCGCCGATGGTGCAGGTGAAGAGCGCCGACCATGACGCCTATTATGAGGATCTGACCGCGGAAACCGTGGTGGGATTGCTGAAGGATCTGGCTAACGGACGGCGGATGTCGGGCGGCTCCCGTGCCGGACGGCACAGTTCGGAACCGGCGGGAGGGTTGACGACGCTGACCAACAGACAAGCGAAGACGAAGGACTGATCCTATGGAAAAACTCGTTTCCGGGGACGTATTCCACGCCGTGCAGGCCTTCGCGGTGACGAAGGGGATCGACTGGATCATCAACATCACCGCGGCGCTCGCCATCTTCCTGATCGGCAGGTGGCTTGGCGGGCGCATCGTGGCGCTGGTGAAGCGCGCCATGCTGAAGAGCCATATGGACATCACGCTGGCGACGTTCCTCGCCAATATCCTCAATACGCTGGTGGTGGCGTTCGTGGCGATCGCGGCGCTCAACAAACTGGGCGTGGAGACCAGTTCGCTGGCCGCCATTTTCGCCGCCGCTGGGCTGGCGATCGGGCTGGCGTGGCAGGGGTCGCTCTCCAACCTGGCGGCGGGGGTGATGATCATCGTGTTCCGTCCGTTCAAGGTGGGGGATTTCATCGAGGCGGCCAATATTTCCGGCACGGTGGAAGAGGTCAATATCTTCACCACTCACATGAAGACCGCCGACAATAAGGAAATCTACGTCCCCAACAACTCGCTGACCAACGGCAACGTCACCAATTATTCCGCCCGCCCGACGCGGCGGATCGACGTGACGTACAGCATCGGTTATTATGAGAATATCCCGCTCGCCAAGCAGCTGCTGGGTGAGATCATCGCGGCGGAACCACGCATCCTGCCGGAACCGGCTCCGCTGATCGTCATCAGCGAACTGAAGGAAAACGCCGTGGTCTTCGCCGTGCGCCCCTGGGTGAACCGGGAGGATTACTGGAGCGTGCTCTACGGGTTGAACGAGGCGGTGAAGCTGCGTTTCGATTCCGAGAAAATCGCCGGGCCGCAACCACCTCCGGTAGGAGCGCCCGCGCCGGTCGCACCGAAGGCGGCGGCGTGATAAGCATTCACTTAAATATATTTTAAGACGAATATGGTATCTCTGATAGATATATGTTCCGGACATCAGTGAGAAACCCTATGAACACTATGTCCGTACGTATTGCGGCAATGCAAAGATGGGTGCTGAACTGCTAGAGGCGTTGGATGCCATCTGGAATACCGAAGAAGGCAAAGAAACTATACGTCGCGCACGAAATGAAAACGATGCGCTGGTCATTACCTACGGCAGCCAGATCGATGCGTCCGGATACGAAATGACTCACCATCACCTGCTGCTGTCACCTGATGACAGGGATGCGCAAAACATACATGGAGAATGGTACAAGGAATCATTGCTTGATGTCTTATCGCATGAGTTGTTCCATGCTGCCGATCCTTCGGCGACCACAGGCGAAGCTCTTGCCTTTCATGGCAAGGAACACAAAGCTGGCGGCAATGACGGCATTCTTTACCGCGCGGAATTCAAAGTGTTTTACGAATTCGAAAAGAAGAAATCTCTTGTTCTTGCCACGCATCTCTCTGAAGAGATGCTCGGCCTTGATGCATCCGCTTTGAAAGCGGCCATTCATGAGGCAATAGAGCTTCACGCTCATGAAATTCACCGTGAGCTTGAAACGCTGGAATGTCAGGAACACTGTGCGACGGTTGCCTTATACGGTAATAATCCTCAGATAAAGACCTTTGTGGAACGGATGGAATCTCCGGCCATCCGATTCGCAAATCGCATGGCGCAGTCTGTCGACCCGCAGCACGTCCCCAGACGAGATGATTATGCGGATTCCGTGGGGCGGCTGCACCCGTATGTTTTCGATCAGCAGGATATCGAAGATCAGATGTACCGTCTAAGCAGACAGATCGTAAAACATGGAAGTCTGGAATCATATTCACATCACAGAGATCGCAACCTGGAAAAGTATATGGCGCAACTGTCCCCCGGTGCTTTGGTAAGACTGCAGGATATACCACAAACCCATATCGATAATGATCAAACGGAAGGACGTGCGACAGCAACTTCATTTGGTAGATCGAACACCACATGATGCGGTGGCCTTGATCGGAATATTTTGCATTGATAAAGACGGGGCATCATGTGATAACCATTATGATCACATAGGTTTTATTTATGCTCACCGACGAAAACCGCATTTTCACCAATCTCTACGGTCTTGAGGACTGGAAACTGGAAGGCGCACGCTCCCGTGGCGACTGGGACGGCACCGCCGCCATCATCGCGAAAGGTCGGGACTGGATCATCGAGGAGATGAAGAAGTCAGGCCTGCGCGGGCGGGGCGGGGCGGGGTTCTCGACGGGGATGAAGTGGTCGTTCATGCCGAAGGAGGTGAAGGAAAGGCCGCATTACCTGGTGGTCAACGCGGATGAAGGCGAGCCCGGCACTTGCAAGGACCGGGACATGATGCGTCATGATCCGCATAAACTGATCGAGGGGTGCCTGATCGCCTGCTTCGCCATTCAGGCACATGCTTGCTATATCTATATTCGGGGTGAATTCAATAACGAGGCGAACCGGCTGGAGCATGCCGTCGCGGAGGCGCGCGCGAACGGCCTGCTCGGCGATAATGCCTGCGGTTCCGGCTGGCCTTGCGAGGTGTTCGTCCATCGCGGTTCGGGGGCCTATATCTGCGGGGAGGAAACCGCGCTGATTGAGAGCCTGGAAGGCCGCAAGGGCCAGCCGCGCCTGAAGCCGCCGTTTCCGGCGGGGGCGGGGCTGTATGGCTGTCCGACCACGGTCAACAACGTCGAATCCATCGCGGTGGCTCCCACCATCCTGCGGCGGGGTGCGGACTGGTTCGCGGGCTTAGGCCGGCCCAACAATACCGGTACCAAGGTTTTCTGTATTTCGGGGCATGTCAATAATCCGTGCAATGTGGAAGAGGAAATGGGTGTTCCCATGCGCGAACTGATTGAGAAACATGCCGGAGGAGTGCGCGGCGGCTGGGACAATCTGCTGGCCGTGATTCCGGGCGGCTCATCCGTTCCGCTGTTGCCCAAGGACATCTGCGACGAGGTGCTGATGGATTTCGATTCGCTGCGGGCGGTCAAATCCGGGTTGGGGACGGCGGCGGTGATCGTCATGGATAAGAGCACCGACATCGTGCGCGCCATCGCCCGGCTTTCCAAATTCTACAAGCATGAATCCTGCGGGCAGTGTACCCCGTGCCGTGAAGGCACCGGCTGGCTGTGGCGGATGATGGAGCGCATGGCGGACGGATCGGCGGCCAAGGGCGATATCGATAAGCTGCTGGATATTTCCTACCGGATCGAAGGGCATACCATCTGCGCGCTCGGGGACGCGGCGGCATGGCCGGTGCAGGGCGTGATCCGCCATTTCCGCCATGAGATCGAGCGTCGTATCGACAGCTACAGCGCGAGGGTCGCAGCCTAGCGGAAATGCGCCGCAACATTAACGTTTTCGTACTGCTTGGCGTTTTATCCTGTTGCGCAGGATGCAGCTGGATGTTCGGTATGGTGATCGGACTGCAATGTGCGTTGACCTTTCCCCGTACTGCGGAGATTCAAACGCCTGCGTCATGGAATAATTATCACCTGCTGGAAGCGGCGGAGGCGGCTTTCCGACAGTATAACAGGGAAACTACCGGTTGTGAAGGTGCAGAAAAAAGCTGTCCGGAAACACAGAGCCATTCCTGGTGGCATGGATCTCACGTGACATTGCGCGACAGTACGGACGGCGTGCTGGAAATCAATGATTATAAACACCCGGTGGCAGCGGGATATTCCGCCCGGGTCGAACGTCTGGATGACCGGGGCAGGGTGCGTCTGTCCGTGTATGGTAACATGCCGTACTGTCAGCAGGCGGATTCGGAAACCGAGATGTACAACATTCTGAAATTATTCAAGCGTACCACCCGTGTTTCCGGTACTGGTGATATGGCAGCATTTATACCCAATTCAATAATTATCCGTATGTTTGAATGAGAAGATTGAGGGATATTTCTGGTGTGTAGGATCGGTATCGTTTGATGGTGCCGAAACGTTTTTCGATAGGATTGAGATCGGGAGAATAGGGAGGCAGGAACAATAGCGTTGCCTGTCGTTGCTGAATAAGCTGTTGTGTTAAAGTAGATTTATGGAAGGTGGCGTTGTCCATAATGACAACGCTGTTAGGGGTAAGATGCGGGCAGAGTTCCTGCTCTAGCCAAGCATTAAAAACGGCAGTGTTGCAGGTACCCTGAAAGAGGAAGGGGGCAAGCATTTGCTTGCCGCACAAGGCTGCCAGGAAACTGGTGCGGGGTCTGCGCTGCCCGCTGCGTTGCCCATGCACACGCTTGCCTTTTCGGGCGAAGCCATGCGTGCGTTCGGCGGTGGGTGCGAAGGCGCTTTCATCGACATACACAAACTGCTTGCCCTGCATCCGGTAACGCCACCAGCGCTTGAGGTACGCTTTGCGTTTCTCGTTGTCGCTTTCTTTATACGTCCAGGTTTTTTTTACGACTGATGTTCAACCGCTTCAGCGCATAGCAGATCGTACTCGGCCTTACCCCAAAGTGTACCGCCAGTTCCTTACCCATTACCTCAGGTTGACATTCCACCGCCTGTTGCAGTGCTTCCATGTCCAGTTTATGCGCCTTGCGCGGACCCGGTTTCTTCGCTTCCAACCGATCACGCGTGATCCAATCAAACACACACCCATGGTGTACCCCAAACCGACGGGCAGCTTCCGCCTTACTTCCACCGCCCCTGACATACGCAACAACGCGACGCCGTAAATCCATGCTATGACTCATCATAACATAATACAATCATCCGTGTAAATTTTGAATTAACTATAAAAAACGGGTGGAGGAGGCGCTTAAGGTAGAGTAAAAAGTGAGTATTGACTCAGAACCAGTCACGTAAACCCTTTTATGCACCTGCAAACGGTCAATTTACTGCGATTCGATGCTCATGTACCTTAAGTACACTGCGCTTCGAGTCTCGCAAATCAACCATTTTCGCTAGCCTAAAAAGGTTTACGTGACTGGTTCTCAGTTTGAACAACGAGCGGGGAGTTGAAGGCGGCGTATCTCCCGCAATTTTCCGCATTTATCGCCACCCCCCTCCGAGCGCCACGATCAGCGCGGTACTGGCGGCATAACGCTGGCGCTGGATGTCGACCAGCGTAAGTCTGGCTTCAAGCGCCGTGACTTCTGCATCGGCGACATTGAGATAGGTATCCACCCCCGTCTGGTAACGCACCGCCGCCAGACGCTGCGTCGCATCCGCCGCGGCGACCGCTTTTCGCTGGACCTCGTATTGTTCCGCGAGCAGGCGGCTGTCGGAGAGGGCGTCTTCCACCTGCTGGAACGCGCCGAGCAGCTGCTGGCGGTATGCCGCCACGGCTTCGGTATAGGCGGCGCGGGCATGTTTAAGTTCCGCTTCGTTCAGGCCGCCGTTGAATATCGGCAGCGACAGGCCGGGCATGATCGACCAGACGACGCTGTCGCCGGCGAAGAGCGTGTGCAGCCCACGGCTGTTGAAGCCTCCGTCGCCACTCAGGCTGACGGCGGGGAAAAACGCGCCGATAGCCGCGCCGATTTCGGCGTTACTGGCGACGACGGCCTTCTCCGCCACCGCGATGTCGGGGCGGCGTTCCAGCAACGTGGAGGGAAGTCCTGCCGGGATAACTAGCGGCGGGGCGTTGTCCAGCGGCGCGGGTGCGAACGAGAAGGAGGCGGGCGGTTCGCCCAGCAGGACCGCCAGCGCATGTTCGGAGGCGGCGCGGGATTTCTCGGCGGCGAGCAGTTCCGACTGTACGGTAAATAGCTGCGTCTCGGCCTGCGCCACGTCGATGGCGCTGGCGATCTTGCCCTTGAAGCGTTTATCCACCAGTTCGCGTTCACTGTCCCGCAGGCGAACGCCGTCCTTAAGCGCCTCGATTTTCGCGTCGTCGGCACGAATGGTATAATAATTCTGCGCCACGTCGGCCTGCAGCACCAGCAGGGTGTTTTCAAACCGCGCCCGTTCCGCTTCCGCCCGTGCTTCCGCCGACTCCGCCAGCCTGCTGAGCCTGCCCCAGATGTCCAGCTGGTAATCCAGGTCGAGCAGGAGACTGTAACTGGTGGTGCGTGTCTGCGCTACCGGTGCCGATGTCGTCACGGCACGATTGCCGGAAACCTGCGCACGTTCGCCCGAAGCATCCGCAGAGGCGGACGGGAAGAAGGCACTGCGACTGACATCCGCCAGGGCGTCCGCTTCGCTCACGCGCGCATAGGCCGCTTTCGCATCCTGATTCTGCGCCCGCGCCCGCTGCTGCAGGGCGTTTAACGCGGGATCGTTAAAGAGTTCCCACCAGTTTCCCTTTACCGCCGCCGCTTGCGGGCGGGCTTCCTGCCACGGGGGCGACGCTTCCTTGAAATGCCGGGGCACGTCGAGCGTCGGTCGCTGGTAATCAGGACCCAGCGTGCAGGCAGAAAGCGTGGCCGCCAGAGCGACGGCATGACGGAGGCGCATCATGGATGGGGTTTTCCTTTACCGTCTTCTTTTGTGTCTGCCGGTTTTTTCTTTTCCACCGTCACCACTTCCCCTTCGCTCAGCGTATCGCCGGGATTGTTGACCATCCTGGTTGTCGCGTCGATGCCTCGCAGAATTTCGGTTTCCTGCCCGAAATCACGCCCGATAGCCACGGAAGCGAAATGCAGGGTATCGCCGTCGCCGACCGTGACGATCTGCGGGGCGGCATTGCGGATGAGCAGGACGTTGGCCGGTACGAGCAAGTGGCGTACGGTTGCGGGAAAACGAAAGGTCGCTTCCGCGTACATTCCCGGCAGCAACTCGCCTTTCGGGTTTGGAATGTCAATCTCGGTCAGCAGCGTATGCGCCGTCGGTTCGATTTCACGGGCGGAGCGCGCCACCTTGCCGGTAAAGACCCGGTCCGGAAACTGGCGCAGCCTGACGTGCGCTTCGATGCCGGGCTCTATGGCGCGGGCTTCGGATTCCGGAACACCGATGGTGAGTTTCACCGTATCGACCTTGACGATCTTGAACAGCGCGCTGCCCGCATTGCCGGAGCTGCCGGACGAGATCAGCGCACCCGTGTCCGCGTTGCGTTCGGTGACGACGCCGGCGAACGGGGCGGTGAGTTTCTTGAAGGATTGCAGGTAGGTGAGGCGTTTGACATCTGCCGCTGCCGCCTGCACGGTCGCTTTCTGCGTCAGGTAGGCACCCTGTTTCTCATCCGCTTCCTGACCGGAGACCGCGTTCTGCTTGAGCAGCGCCTGCCAGCGCTTCGCGGTGACGCGGTTCAGTTCCAGCGCCGCTTTCGCCTGAGCGAGGACGCCCCTGCTCTGGAGGAGCTGCTGGTCGATGTCGGGCGTGTCGATGGTGGCGAGCAGCGTGCCCTTCGCGACGTTATCGCCGATATCATGATACCAATGGGCCAGATAGCCATTCGTGCGGGCGAAGACAGAGGTTTCCTGTATTGCCTGCAGGGTGCCGGGCAGCGTCAGTTCGGTTTCGCCGGCAGAAAGTTTCGGCAGGGCAACGGTGACGGAGGGCGGTTTGTCGCGTTCCGCTTCCCTGTGGGTGTGGGTTTCATGTTTCCGCCAGAGCAGGAAGGCGCCGAGCGCCAGTACCAGCAGGGCCAGCAGTTTCCAATGGCGCCTCAGCCATGACGGGCGTTTGGTGTAACTATGCATGGTGCGTCGCCTCCTGATCTTTATGGTGCTCTGACTGTTTTTCTTTTTCCTGTTGTGACATCAACAGCGGATCGAGTTCCATGCCGGGTGTGTGTTTTTTCATGAGCGCCGCATAGACGCCGGGGACGAAAAACAGGGTGGAGACAGTTGCGAACAGCAATCCGCCGATCACGGCGCGGCCCAGCGGGGCGTTCTGTTCGCCGCCGTCGCCGAGGCCGAGCGACATCGGGATCATGCCCATCAGCATGGCGAGGGCGGTCATCAGTACCGGTCGCAGGCGCGTCCTGCCGGCGGAAAGAGCTGCTTCCCGTGCGTTCTTGCCGTCCTGCATCTCATCGTTGGCGAAATTCACCACGAGGATGGAATTGGAAGTGGCGATGCCGATGCTCATGATCATCCCCATCAGTGCGGGAACGCTGATCGTCGTGCCGGTGATCAGCAGCATCAGGATGATACCGCAGAACGCCATCGGCAGGGCGGTGATGATGATGAACGGCTCCAGCCAGGACTGGAAATTGACGACCATCAGCAGGTAGATCAACGCGAGGGCGCCGATCATGCCGAATCCCAGCCCTGCGAAAGAGTCCTGCATGCTTTTCACCTGCCCGCGCACCTCGATCGTCGTGCCTTTCGGCAGGGATTTCCGTGCCGTCTCGATGATGCGGTTCACGTCACCGCTTACCCCCGCCAGATCACGGTCCTCGACGTTGGCATAGATGTCGAACGTCGGCTGCACGTTGTAGTGGCTGATGACGTCGGCGTTGCTGTCGCGCTTGATTTCGGCGAGATTGGAAAGCTCCTGCTGGTGCGTCCCGCTGGAAATCGGCATGTGGTTGAGCGCCGCGATCGAGTCGATGCGATAGGTGGGGGAGAGCACCGACACCTGATAATTGACGCCGTTCTGCGGGTTGACCCAGAAGTTCGGAGAGGTCTGCGAACTGCCGCTCAGAATGGTCAGCACGTCCTGCGCCACGTCCCGCTGGCTGAGGCCGGAGAGTTCGGCCCGCGCGCGGTCGACATTCACTTTCAGCGCCGGGTGGCGCACCGTCTGGTGGACATGCACATCCGCCGCGCCGCGAATCTTGCGGATCCCGGCGGCCAGCTTTACGGCGATGTCATAGTTTCCCTTGTCACGGCCGGTGACCTGCACGTCGATCGGCGCAGGCAGGCCGAAATTCAGGATCTGGCCGACGATGTCGGAGGGCTGAATGAAGAAGACGCAGTCGGGAAATTTCGTCTGCAGGTCGTGGCGGATCTTTCGCACGTAATCCCATGTGGGCTGGTGCCCCTCTTTCAGGGAGACGAGAATTTCACCGTCCGCCGAACCGGTGGTGGCGGAATCGCTGAACGCCAGGTTGACGCCGCCGGGGGGCAGGCCGATATTGTCGGTCATCAGGTCGATATCGGACGCGGGAATGAGGGTGCGGATCTCCTGCTCGACCTCGGCGAAGATCCGGCCGGTTTCCTCCAGCCGCGTGCCCTGCGGTGCGCGGACGTGCAGGCGAAACTGCCCGGCGTCGACCAGCGGGAAGAAATCCCGTCCGATGGCGAAAAAGCAGAGCAGTACGCTGAGCGTGATCATTCCCACCAGGAAGAAAATCAGCAGTTTGAGATGGTCGAGCGCCCATTCCAGCCCTTCTACATACCACTCCTGCACCCGTTCGAACCGCTTTATGAATCCGTAGTGAAAGCGTTCTAACAGGTTCCGGTGTCCATGATTTTCCCCTTCCTCTTCGTGTTCGTGGCCGGTAAGCAGATAATGCGCCATCGTTGTCACCACGGTACGCGACAGGCCGTAGGACGCCAGCATGGCGAACACTACCGCCGTAGCGAGCGGTGAGAACAGGTAATACGACACGCCGGTCAGGAAAAACACCGGCACGAACACGATGCAGATGCAGAGCGTCGAGACAAAGGCCGGAGTGGCGATCTGCATGGCGCCGTCCAGGATGGCCTGGACGATAGGTTTTTTCATCGCCAGGTTGCGGTGGATGTTCTCGATCTCTACGGTCGCGTCGTCCACCAGGATACCGACTGCCAGCGCCAGCCCGCCGAGCGTCATGATGTTGATGGTCTGGCCGAGCACATAGAGGATGGTGAGCGAGACGCACATGGAGAGCGGGATGGAGGTCGCCACGATCAGCGTGGAGCGCCAGGAGCCGAGGAACAGCAGGATCATCAGCGCGGTCAGCACCGCGGCGATCAGGGTTTCCTCGCCAACGCTACTCAGGGCATTCGCCACGAAGACCGACTGGTCGAACAGCGGTTTGACCTCCAGTTCTTTCGGCAGCGTACTCAGGATACTCGGCATTTTTGCCTTGACGCGCTGGATGATGTCAAGCGTCGACGCCTGGCCGCTTTTCAGCACGGTAAGTAGGGAAGCGTGCAGCCCGTTGTTGTGCACCATGTTCTGCTGCACGGCGTACCCATCACGCGCGTGGGCGACGTCACGCAGGTAAACGATATCGTTTCCCACCTTCTTGACGGGCAGGTCGTTCAGCTGGTCGAGCAGCTGGGGGCTGGAATTGAGCGTCACGGAATATTCCGTGCTGCCGATCTTCGCCGTGCCGGACGGCAGGATGACGTTGCCGGCGTTGACGGCGGCGCTGACCTCCGCCGGTGCGATGCCCCGCGCGCGCAGCGCCGCCAGATCGAGGTCGATCGTCACCTGCCGGGCCTTGCCGCCGTAGGGCAGGGGCACCGACGCGCCCTGCACAGTAGCGAGCTGAGTGCGGATGGTGTTTAACCCGAAATCGTAGAGTTCCTGTTCGGAAAAACCGGCGCCGCTGATGCTGTAATACAGCACCGGCACGTTGGAGGCGCTGTAGCGGATGATCAGCGGCGGCGTGGCGCCGGGCGGCAGGGCGCGCACGATCGTCTGGCAGATGGAGGTGACCTGCGCCAGCGATTCGGCGATCTTGACGTTCGGCTGGAAATAGATCTTGATGACGGTCACGCCGTTGAGCGACTGCGATTCGATATGTTCGATGTCGTTGACGGTGGTGGTGGAGGCCCGCTCGCTGACCGTGGTGAACCGGCGCTCCATGTCCTCAGCGGGCAGCCCGCTGTAACTCCAGATGACGCTGATGACGGGAATGTCGATCGGCGGGAAAATATCCTTGGGCATCCGGAGGAAGCTGAGCGCGCCGAGCATCAGGATCAGGATCGCCAGTACGCTGGAACTGTAAGGGCGTCTCAGCGCGAGTTTAACCAGCCACATTCTTCTTTATCCATTGATGAAACAGCCCTGATTATAGCGGGGGTTATAATGTTTCGATAATGAATGTGCGCGGCAGCCGTTTCATCAGCGACCGGTGAATTTTGCGAACCTTATGTCGATCAGGCCCATATCGATGCTGAAAGGCAGACCATCGAGAATCCCCAGATTTTCGCCGAAAGCGAGACTGACTCTGTCAAACGGTTTTCCGAAGGAGTATTTCGTGGGAAAGGAGTAAATCATTCTCGGAAAAGGCTGCATTTCCTTAAGCAGGGCCTGAATGTCAAACACATCGAAAAAGAATGTCTCCCGGCAGGCGGGTGGCATTTCCCAGGGGTGGACGTAGGCTGATCCCTGGCTGTCTTCCATGAGACGCAGCGGCAGATAGTCTTTCATTCTTTCCCTTTTTTCCGATGCCGTTCCCATTAATGTCCAGTCCAGAAACGTGTCGATTCCATAGTAAGGATGGGCGCGCATCGCGAACGTTACGTTCGGATCGGCATAACCGTAATAAGGGGTGGGTTCCATGCTTCCTTCATAATGAAAATTCAGCTCTACTCTGTTCAGATAGATAAAAGCCCGGCGGTCCTTTTGAAAAAAGTAAGGTACGGTTTTCAATTGTTCCGGGATATCACGTTCCGGATCCGGTGAGGTAGGAGCGTCCTGTACCAACACTCCGGGAGCGGTGTTTTCCCCTTCCCGCAACGCAACATGATATTCCCAGCGCAGGACGATGCCGTCCAGAGGATACAGCGTAAAACGATGATCGGGCTGAAGATAAAGCGGAGGCTCCAGCGGATCGGCGACTGCGGAATTCATGACCGATACCTGTATCATGACATCGGCAACCCATGTGCCGTTCTGCCAGCCCCCCGTCAGGATCACGCCCTGAACACGGCTCCCGCCGAACAGGTGCCGTGTCGGATGCCCTTCCATGAACGACGCTACCGGAAAGGCGTCCGCAAGGAAAAAGACCAGCCGGCGCCATGCACCGTATGAAAGGCTGCAAGGGTTCAGATCTATCTTTCCGTCTTTAAGCGTCATCTGAACGGAAAGATCCGGGTCCTGATACCGCAGAGTTATCACGTCTGTGGAATGAGGGCTTGAAATGCTGTCCTGCGGTATGCAGGCAAGCGACTGATGCGTCGAACGCCGCGTCAGGCTGAGGCGTTCCGTGTCGTAATCATAATAAACGGTCGATAAAATCGTCATTTTCTCCGCCGTTGTTTTTGATGACGGACCGGGCCCGGCACGCAGAGGTTCATGGATAATTCAAAATCCATAACATACGGCGGTACATCGTCCCAGTTATGTTATTGCTTAAAAAAACCGGAATTCTAAGGGAAATGGCCGGGAGATGGTGCGGGAGCTACTCCGCCCGGCATCAGCGGTTCCTGTGCGGTGACGGACTGCACGTGAGGTTTCGGTTCAGCAGGGTGAGTGTGGGACTCGATCTTGCCGTTCACGGCATGAGCCGTCACTTCATACGCTTTTTCGCCGATTTCCAGCGATATCTTCAAAGGAAAATACACCTTCATCATCTCTTCATCCATGATCGGGTCGAAGAACACTTCCGGTTTTCCGGAGGCGGGCCGCTTGATATCCATGCCTGTGAGCGCGGTGAGCATGGCGAACGGTACCTGCAGGGACCATTGCTGCGGGTCGCACGCCCCTTTTTCACGCTCGCCCGTCTCGGCGTCCAGCAGTTCGGGGAAGGTGCCCTCGTTTTTCTCCAGCATATTGCCGAGCGCCTTCGCGTAGAGATTCACGGCGTCGTAGCATTTCTGCGCGAGCGGCTGATTACCTTCTGCCCGGCAGATATCGCCCTGCATCCGCAGGTGCTTCATGGCGAGCGCGGTATCGTAAGGCCAGATGGCACCGCGCTGGTATTCATGGCTTACGTATTTCACCGCATGTTCCGACAGGGTGCGCAACCCGTATTCGGGATTGAACAGCCCGTATTCCGGGTTGCTCAGCTGTTCTACCGTCGCTTCGATCTGTTCATTAGTGAGCAATCCTTTCGTACCGAGCGCGTGATGGATGTTAGAGGCCAGATTGCCGCTCGGCAGGGAAGGTTTGTCCTTGTCCCCAGCCACGATATCGACGAGAAACGCTTTCGGTAACGCGGCGTAGTGGTTGGTGATGTCGACGAAGCGCTGGATACGCTCGTCCTCATTCAGATTTGTATAGGGAATGCCGTAGGGAGAGGGCTCCCTGTCATAAAATACTCCCACCTTATCGTCTTTCAGTTTTTGCAGGACCTGCATGATTTCGGGATTCTGCCTGATATTCGCAAGTGCTTCTTCACTGAGCAACGGCGTCTTGTTTGCATCGCTCACGTTCGAATAGAGGGCGACTGATTGAATGATGTCTTCATTCAATCGGTTGAGGACGCCATACGTCTTTTTCAATGTTTCCTTTTCCACCCAGAATTTCGATTGCAGATTCACTTTTGCTCTATCTTCTATCTGCCGGACTGTTCCCATCTGCTCGTCACTCAGCAAAGAGCCCGCCTCCTGCTGCAGGGTCGTCAGGACCTGCATGGCGTCGTATTGCTGCGCAGTCAGCTCGATGCTGCCCTGCGGATAGCCGAGAAAGCCGTCGCCTTCCGCGGTGGTTTTGGCGAGGCCGCCATCCATCCACGCCAAATGAAACAGGCCGTTATTGTGGTCGGGAGCGATATTCTTGTTGCCAATTTTCCGTTCCTCGTCCCAGCATTCGGGTGTGTTGGCGGAGACATAGGCGTTATATCCGTAAGTCTCCAGCTGGGACTGATTCCAGGCAATGATCTTGTCGATCGCACCTTTGATTTTCGGATTCTCGAGAAATTCGACATGGCCCGTCTGTTCGATATATTCACCCAGCACTTTCAGCCACAGGTTCGGCGAATCGTACGCATGGCATTTCCGTTCATGATCTTTTAAGGTAAACGGCGTCAGGCTGGCATCCGGACCGTCATAGACTTCATGGAACAGATGCCCGTCCTCTGCGATCGTGTTCGCCAGCAGCAGCAGGGTATTGTTGACGATTTCCGGAGGATATCCCCCCTCCAGTATCGAACATAGCGTATCCCGGCTGAAAGGACGCATGAAGGCCGGATATCCCGCCGCCGTGCATTTCAGGTTTTCCATCCCTTTGATCTGCGGCGCGACGCTGAGGGTATAGAGCTGGTCGGCGGCCGTGCTCAACTGCTGCTGGACGGTCCGGCGTGCCGTTTGTGTCTGAGGCGGAAGCGATGCATCGTCGTGGAGCGTGACCGAGAGCAGGTGGTAGTGGAAATCCTCGAATTCCTGAAGGGCGGCCTGCTCCGCTTCGGCGAATGAGGCGATCGTCGGCGAATGGCGCAGATCTTTCGCCTCGTCAATTTTGCGATATTTCGCGGCTACGGCGAGTTCGATATGGCGGTCGCCGGTAAAAAACGTCGTCGTCACTTCGCCTGGGGCCAGACGAGCCTTATCCCGCGCTTTCCCGTTCACGTACAGCTGTCCCGAATATTCGTTGTCACCGACGATGGCCGCCAGACCGGGTTTACGGGTGGTGATGGCGGCGAGGTCCTCTTGCACGATCGGATATTTCCTCTGCATGAACGTTCCCATGAAATCCCCGTGCCCGACGACGCTTACCTCATAGGGATCGGGAGCGCCGTCTACATCCAGCGCCATATGGAGCACATTGTCGTGGATAAAGGCCTTGCCTTTTATCGTCGCCACTTCACCGGAAGGCAAATCCGCCGCCCCTTCGAAAGTGATCGTCCGCTGGTTGGAGCTCATCCGTTCAATCGAGGAAAGTTTTACCCGTGCCTCCCCGATCATGATATCGAGGCTGTCAAGAAAACGCGCTTCCCTGACATTGAAACCTGAAATTTCTTCAGTGATTCCTTCACTGTTTTTAACGGAGTCGAATGTGTGGAGATCGCTCGGGTAAATACGGAAGCTGCATCCGTTATGTGTGATAAAATCGGGTGATGTCATGTTGCCCTGCTGCTGGAAATGCAGGGAATGGTAACCATTATTTAAATGTTTGTCCAGCAGTACGCAGATGTCTGAGTTGAAAGGGCTTATCGGATCGAAGATGGCGCCGGAGTTTAAGAACCAGTCACGTAAACCCTTTTATGCAGCTGCAAACGGTCAATTTACTGCGATTCGATGCTCATGTACCTTAAGTACACTGCGCTTCGAGTCTCGCAAATCAACCATTTTCGCTAGCCTAAAAAGGTTTACGTGACTGGTTCTAAGCGAACAGGAAATTACCTGAAGTGAGGGTAAATGCCGCTCCATCGAGTTGAATATCATGATCGGCCACGCCGTTATGGTCGCCGTCGATATGGATGGTGGTGTACGTGCCGCCGGTGCCGGTATGCGTCGTATAATTGAAATGCGGGATGGTGCCACCGCTGGTGAGCGGTGCGGTGCCGAGGAAGGAGGCGGAGGTCATGCCGAATCCCTGCAGCAGGATCACGTCGTTTTCGTTCTGATGGAAATCCGTGACATGCTCCATCGCTGCGCCGATGCCGAACGCGTGGTAAAGATGAACCTGTCCGCACCCGATCCGCCGGTGTAGAGGTCGAGGCCCGCACCACCATCCAGCGTATCGTCGCCATACCCGCCATCGAGCGAGTCATTGCCCGCGCCGCCCACCACCAGATCGTTATCGCCGCCGCCGCGTAGGGAATCATCCCCGTTGCCGCCGTCCACCGTGTCGTTGCCGTAGTCGCCGTATACCGCATCGTTCCCGTCGCCGCCTGCTAAGGAGTCGTTGCCGTTATCACCCGTCAGGCTGTCATTGCCCGCCAATGCGAAGATGGTATCCGATCCCGTGGTACCGTCAAAATCATCGACCCCCGCCGATCCCGTCAGGGTGAGGGTGTGGTAATCCACCGTGAAGCCCGCTTTGGCGTTGACCTGAGCGAGCACCTGATTTTCGCTGATAGAAAACTGGTCGGCATGTGAGGCGACAATCCCGCCGATATGCCCCCAGTACGCCCTGTTCTGCACGGTATCCGCCGGCTCCGCCGCATCGGCACGGTTGAGGAGGTTGGCGAGCGTGTCGTTCATCACCACGTCGCCGCTGGTGAAACTGTAATAGCTGCCGACGAAAATATCTTTAAAAACGCTCTGCACCAGCACCGTTTCCTTGATATGTTCGGCGAGCGCGAAATAGGCGTTATGCAGCCGCGCCGAATCGATGGAATCCGGCATGGTCTGGCCGTTGATGTTGACGAAGTTCTCGCCCACGAATTTTTCGATGATGCCTAGCGTCTGGCCGTTGACGTATAGTGTTTCCGAATAATTTCCGTACGGAAATTTTCGGATAAAAACACTATAAAATATATGGTTATAGTCATTTTATCCGACAAAAACCGTACGGTTTTTCATCGGAATGACTATAATTGATACCACCGCGGGCCCGCGCGTCCGCCGCTACCCCTTCTTCATGTGACCACAGAGCGAGCATGGTGTTGATATGCTGATTGACCACCGTCATATCGGTGGAAATGTTCAAATGGGTGAGGGTACCCATTCCGCCTTCAGCGCCGTGTTTTCCGTGATGGCCAGATGCAGGGATTTCACTTCACCGAAACCGCGTGAGAGCGGATAAAACAAGGCATTCACCGATATGGCGGGCGGTGTCGTAAGGCTGCTGCCGACATACCAGCTGTCCGTCTGGTCGACGTCGAACAGCACGTCGGCGGCGGTCTGGGTCACGCCGCCTTTCACGAAAGTGGATGTTCCCGCCACTTTATGACCGGCGAGCGTCGTGGCCGAAGTGGGCTGACGGAAAGGGAGGTGATGCCGAGGCTCGCCAGGGTTTTCAATTCGCCCGCGTCGGTCAGCGCATTGCTGTTGCCGTCCTGCCAGATTTTCAAGGAATTCAGTTCCGCGCCGGTCAGCTTGCCGTCGTGATTCGTATCCAGTGTCGCCAGTTTGGTATAAGCCGTCGTACCGCCGTTCGCACCAAACATTTCAGTGACGTTGTCGATGATATCATTGGCGTTAAGATCACGCACCAGAAATCCTTCGGCAGGTTTGATCCATTCGGTTTTCTCCGCGAATCCGTCATTGTCGAAATCGAAATAGCAGTTGTTCAGCGCATCCGCCTTGGCGAGGTATTCAAGGCCATTGTTGTTCAGATCCAGGCAGATCGGCGTCAGCTTGGAAGACACCCAGCTCGCCACCATCAGCGTTTCCAGGATCGGCAGGGCGATGGGAGTCAGCGGCAGGAAAATCGACGGCGTATCCGCATGCTGAAGATATAGTGTTTCCGAATAATTTCCGTACGGAAATTTTCGGATAAAAACACTATAAAATATATGGTTATAGTCATTTTATCCGACAAAAACCGTACGGTTTTTAATCGGAATGACTATAATAAGGGGTTGGCCTAGATAACCTGGAATAGTTATGTAGGAATGATGGCGAGAAGACGTTGCAAATCAGATCGTTACCGGCAAGGGAAGTTGCTTGAAATGTTCGTGGGGGGTGTGACTGCTCGTACAGCTGCGGCACTGGCGGATGTGAACCGGCAACCCACGCAATCATATCAACGGTATCGACCCGAAGGGCCGCGCAGCAAAAGTTTCTGGTCGCAGGCAAAAAGAAATCTGAGAAAATTCAACGGAATACCCAAAGAGCAGTTCCCGCTCTTCCTGAAAGAATGTGAATTCAGGTTCAATTATCCTTCCCCAAAACAGCAACTCATGCTACTCAAAAAATGGAAGCGTAAACACTCTATCTAGGTCAGCCCCTTTTTTAAACATTGACTATTTGTTATTTGGATGGTTTGTTTTGTCAAATGGTTTGAGGACATGATCATACACATATTGCGCCAACTTTTTATACGATAAAGTAAAGTTGAGAAAGCATACTTATCGTGATTCACAATAAATCACCACAACCCCGTCCTTGCGCTTATCAAGCCTATTGATTATTGATGGGGTGTAAACATACGCATGGATGCGAAGGCAAGGACAGGATGACTTATATAATCACAAGGCGTGCAACGCCGTACCGGCAGGCTATGTTTAGGCTCATCGCGCTGTGCATGACGTTGATGTTGGCGACGGGCTGCGGGATAAACCGTATTCCGACGATCGAGGAAGACGTCAACGCCGCGTGGGCGCAGGTGGAAAATCAGTATAAGCGTCGCGCCGATCTTATCCCCAATCTGGTGGCGACCGTGAAGGGATATGCGAGCCATGAGAAGGAGACGCTGACGGCGGTCATCGAAGCGCGGGCGAAAGCGAGCAGTATCACCCTGACGCCGGAGATGCTCTCCAACCCGGACACATTCAAACAGTTCGAAGCGCAGCAGGGCAAACTTACCGGCGCGCTTTCCCGCCTGCTGGTGGTGTCGGAAAAATATCCCGAGCTGCGGGCGAACGAGAATTTCATGAGCCTGCAGTCACAGCTTGAGGGAACGGAAAACCGGATCGCCATCGCCCGCCAGGATTATATCCAGAAAGTGCAGATCTATAATACGGAAGTGCGCACTTTCCCGGGCCGCCTGTGGGCGTGGATATACGGCGCGAAGCCCAAACAGACCTTCACGGCGCCCCCCGAAGCGGCTAGCGCTCCCGCCGTCGCGTTTTGATGCGTTTCCTCTTTTTCCTGCTGGCGTTCATGGCGTGTTCCGGTGCCCGGGCGGCGGATATCACGTTTCCTGAATTGACGGGCAGGGTGGTCGACGTGGCGGACATCCTGGATGCGGGGACAAGAGTGCGGCTGGAGAAGGAACTCGGCGATTATGAGCGTGAAACCAGCAATCAGTTCGTCGTGGTGACGCTTCCGTCGTTGCAGGGGCAGGCGATCGAGGAGTATGGCTATAAACTGGGCAGGCACTGGCAGATCGGCCAGAAACAGCGGAATAACGGCGCTCTGCTGATCGTCGTGCCGAATGAGCGCCGGGTGCGCATCGAGGTGGGATACGGGCTGGAGCCGGTGCTCACCGACGCGGTGACGCGGCTGATCATCGAGCGCGCTATCCTGCCGCGTTTCCGTACGCAGGATTACGCGGGCGGCATCACCACGGGGCTGGAAGCGATGATGAAGGCCGCCGCCGGAGAGTTTCAGGGCCTGCCGCAGAAGCCGGCGGCGGAGGGGACGATGACTTCCGGCGGCTGGCTGGTTTTCCTTCTCCTGCTGTTCTGGATGATGCGCCGCAGCGGACGTGGCCGCTACGGTTCCGGGCTGTTCTGGCTGCCGCTGATTCTGGGTTCACGAGGCGGCTACGGGGGTGAGCAAAGCGATCGCTTCGATGGCGGCGGCGGCGGTTTCGGCGGCGGGGGCGCTTCCGGCAGATGGTGAAAGCGGCGGTTCTCACACTTAACGAACAGGCCACGCTCAACGAGGCGATCGTCTTATTCGAGCGAGAGACCTCGGCGGAGCTCGTCGTGATGGTGGCGCGGCACAGCGATACGTATGTCGATATCGCCGGTATCTGGAGTCTGCTGGCCGCCTCTCTGGGGACGTGGTGCCTGTGGTGGGGAGACATCGTGCGGTGGTTTCCCGCGTTATGGATGGTACAGGCGCTTTCGTTTCTTATGATGCTGGCGGTTTTGCAGGAATCAGGATTGTCCGCGAAGCTGGCGCCGCGTGCGCTCCGGCATAAGCGTGCAGCGTATGCCGCCGCGGCGCAGTTCACCCTGCGGCAGGTGGCGCAGACGGCTGGTCGAACCGGGATACTGCTCTATGTTTCGCTCTGTGAACATTACGCCGAAATCCGTGCCGACCGGTCAGTAAGCGCGCATGTTTCCCCAATGGTCTGGGAAACGCTGTTGCAACCGCTCCTTCGCGACCTGCCCAAGGATGGGCTCGCGCCTGCGCTGGATACGGCCATCCGCCAGGGAGCCGCACTGATAGCGCCCTGTTTTCCACCGCAGGCGGATGACAGGAATGAACTGCCCGATACCGTCATCCTCGTTTAAGGGGCATCTATAGTCGTTTCACTTGAAAATGTCCCATTTTTCAAGTGATAAAAACGTCTGTAACCATAGATACTATAGTGTTTCCGAATAATTTTCGTACGAAAATTTTCGGATAAAAACACTATAAATTATAGGTTTATAGTCATTCCGATTAAAACCGTACGGTTTTAATCGGAATGACTATACAAGGATTTTTCGGGCTCTCCCCTTGCATGCTCCGTCACTTTGAACCGCTTCGCTGCGAACGCCGTTTTGAACAGCGGGATGGATTTGCGTGGGTCACAGCGGCCACACATGAAGACATCTATGGCGACATACCGGGTTTCCGGCCAGGTATGGATGCTGATATGCGATTCGCAGAGAATGGCAACCCCGGTAATCCCCGCATTTTCCCCGAAACCGTGCAGCATGATGTCCAGCACCGTCGCACCGCACAGTTGTGCCGCTTCGCGCAGGGCGGACTCGATTTTCGCCATGTCCCGCAGATGGCTGCATTCCCATAAATCGATCAACAGGTGAAGCCCGGGCGCTATATAAGTCATGCGGCCTGCTCCCGGTAGAGCAGGATACGTTTCCAGTCCGTATCCGGCGTCTGCAGGCGCCAGATGAAACCGTCCAGCGCGTAATGCGTCAGTTGCGGCAGGGCGAGCATGGGCACCAGCAAGGCGAGGGTTTCCTTGTCCTCGATCAACGGGAGAAACCGGAAAGGCGAAAACAGGCGTGCATGTTCCCGCCATACCAGCCCGTCCCATAGTCCTTCTTCCAGATAGGCGAGCGTTACCAGCAGCCCGATGAATACCGGCAGCATGGAGAGGGTGAAAAATCTCGGGGATTTCAGAACGCCGAACAGGGTGTGTCCCGGTTCCATCCTTCCCTGATTGCGCCCGTATATCCAGACCAGCGCCGTATAGGGAATGCCGTGCGCCACCACGTTGGCGGCGGTGAACGCCAGATCACTGTCGAACGTGATGATACCTGTCCACCAGGAAGCAGCCGTTGTGATCAGCAGAGCGTTTTTGGGAATGTTGAGAGCACGGCTTCTGAGGGTTACCCAGCTCTCTTTCGCAACGTAGGCCAGCAGCACCGACACATAAGATACCAGCGCCGCCTGATCCAGAAGAGGAGCGGACAGGGGAAAGAAATCCCCCTCGACGAACCAGTCGAACCGGCGCGGCATATGGGTATGCCAGTAGATCAGCGGATAGATGGTCGCCAGGTAGATGGCGGCTTTGTCCGTCAGGCGGAACAGCGGGGGGTGCATGCTTTCCCTCCGGGCGTAGAGCATCATGAAACCATATTGCTGGCGGATGAAGTGAAAGACGGCGAGGTAAGCGATTGCCCGCCAGAAGAGGAGCGCGTCCAGACGATAGAGCAGGGTGCCGACCATCCAGCAGAGGAGCGGGGTGAGCGTGTAGAGCGCCCTACGCGCCCGGAATTCCTGCCGGTCGGCATAGGTGCGAAACAGCGTGGCGTAGACATGCGCGACGTCCACGCCGACGATCAACAGGCCCCACAGCCACGGCGGCAGTGTTTCCGCCGTGGCTATGACTGGATGCAGGCATAGGAGGGCGACGGTAATTATCAGCGCGGGCGCCAGGATGAACGCGCCGTCCGCCGTCCGGCATACGATCCAGGGTTGTTTCATAACGACGACCGGTAGGGATGGGAGAGATGCGTCATCAGCCGCTCCGCCGCCGCGACGCCATGGTGGTTGGCTTCCTCGAAGATCGAAATGCCGCTCATATCGGAATGGGCGTAGAAAAACGGGGGGGACTGCTTCAATGCCGCCCGGCGCGCCTCGCCCCACAGGAAGCCGGGTGACGGGCGGATCATGCCATGTCCCCACAGCCATACGTCGAGGCGTGCTACGCGGCCTTTCAGTTCGGGATGGACGTGCAGCAGTTCCCTCAGGACGATATCGCACCATGCCTCGTAAGGCCGCCCCAGCATCTGCGCGCGGGCTTCCCTGGGCGGCAGGTGGGACAGCGGCCAGTAGTAGGTCAGCACCGTTTCCGCCTGCAGGCGGTTGAGGTTCTGGTGCGTCGCGACGACGTAGCCCAGCAGTTCGCTGTCATAAATCATGTTGTCCCACGCCAGGGGTACGCCCCTGCCGCGCGGCAGGGTGCGGAGCGTGACGTTGGCCACCATCCACGGGCTGTAGTGAAAGGCGCTTATGTCCGTGCCGGTCGGCAGTAAGCGTTCGGCCACGAAGCGCGGAGCAGCGAAGATAACCGTGTCCGTATCCGCTTGCGTCGTGTGGTTCGTGGCGGTGTTCCAGTAACGCACGGTCGCGCCGCCTTCGCGCTGCGCCACCTGGAATGCCAGGGCTCCGGTATGGAGATGCCCGGCCAGCCGCTCTTTCAGCCGGCGTACGATCCAGCCGTTGCCTTCCGGCCAGGCCACCACGGTCTGCCGCCCGGCGTTGGCCGCTTCGCCGCTGCGTCCGGCGAAATAGTGAATTCCCGCCCATGCCGATACGTCTTCGGCGGTCGCGCCGTAATCGTCGCGGCAGCAGTAATTCACATACCATTGCAGATACGTCGAATCCCAGCCGTTCTGAGCCAGATATTCCGCCATGCTGATAGTATCGAGCGCGCGCAGGTGCGGATCGGCGGAGCTTTTATCGACGGGGATGGCGAACGCCTTCTGGCCGTCGCGTCCTCTCAGTCCTTTGAAATGCTCCATCGCCGCGAAGAAGGTGCGGTACTGCTCCCTGTCCGCGTCACCGATGCCCGCCCGCGGCACGAGGCCTTCCTGCCAGCGGCCCTGAAGGAAAAGCCGCTCGTGCGGATCGGCGCTGAGGTAATAGTCGTTATAGACCGGTTTGCCGTCTTCCTCGCCAGTGATGATGCCCAGCTCGCGGAACAGTTCATGCGCGGCGGTTGATTCCCGGTTCAGTAGCGGCACGTAATGCGCACCCCACGGGTATGCGGAAACGGCGTTTTGTCCGTAGCCCGCGTTGCCGCCTACGTCGTTTTCCAGTTCCAGCAGGATAAAATCGTCGAAGCCGGACCGTTTCAATTTCCAGGCCGCCGACAGCCCGGCGATGCCGCCGCCGATGATCACGGTTTTGTGCCGGATTGTCCGCGTCTGTGCCGGGAAGGTTCCCTCCCGCAACTTATGGCCGACCGCTGAGGACGCGCCCATGATACGTCCCGTTACGACTCCGCCGCTTTTCATCCGCCACGTCTTTCCCATGCCGGCCACGGCGGCGAGGCCTGCGCCGCCGATCAGAAATTGCCTGCGGGTGATGGGACGCATGGTCAGTTGACCCCGTATTCCGACCATTCATCGTCGAAATAACGCACCAGCACTTGATTGTTCAGGCGGTTGATGCCTGTTTTAAGCGGCGCCATGTCGGCGGGAAAATGCAGCATGAGGGCTACCGTGTCCGGCGTGATGAATCGGAGGCCTTGCGGGTAGGCCGGGCCCGGCGCGAAGGGATGGTTGCCCGCCATGATAAATCCCCATTCACCGAAAGAGGGGACGTAGGCGTGATAGGGCGTGGTGACGAACCCGGCTGCCGCCAGGGTGTTGTTGACGCACCAGTAGGATTTGCGGGCGATGAGAGGGGAGGTGCTCTGGACCACCGCGACGCCGTCTTCCGCCACGACATGGCGGAGCAGCTTGAAGAAGGTCAGCGAATAGAGTTTGCCGATGGAATAATTGGAAGGATCGGGAAAATCGACGACCGCGAAATCGAACGGGGTAGCATGCGGGTCCGCCCCGTACGCTTTCAGCCACAGGAAGGCGTCCGCGTTCACCACGTGCAGTCTGGGGGATTTCAGCGCGTTTCCGTTCAGGCCTCTCAGCAGGTCGTTCCCGGAAAACAGACGGGTCATGGCGGGATCGAGATCCACCAGCGTGATGGACGTTACGGAAGGATATTTCAGGATTTCCCGGGCCGCCAGACCGTCGCCGCCGCCGAGGATCAGCACGCGCTTTGGGTTGGAGAGCGAAGCGAGGCCGGGATGGACCAGCGCTTCGTGATAGCGGTATTCGTCACGGGTGGAAAACTGCAGGTTGTTGTTCAGGAACAGGCGAAGGTCATGGGGCGCTTTAGTGATGACGATGCGCTGGTAGAGCGTGGAGGTCGAATAGATGACTTTGTCCGGGAACATGTCGGCTTCCGCGATATCCATAATGGTATCGCCGTACACGAAACCCAGCAGCAGGGCGATGAGTGCGAGGACGGCGCTCAGGCGGTGCAGATGCGCCTGGGTGACATGCTCCCCGAAGCGGGTGAGCATCCACAGGGCCACGGCGACGTTCATCATGCCGAACAGGAACCCGGAGCGCACCAGGCCGAGATGCGGCACGAGAACCAGCGGGAACAGGATGGAGGCGACCAGCGCGCCGATATAGTCGAAGGTGAAGACCTTCGAGACGAGGTCGCTGAAATCGAACCGGTCTTTCAGGATGCGCAGCAGCAGCGGAATCTCGATGCCGACCAGCGTGCCGATCAGGGTGACGATGCCGTAGAGCGGGATGCGGAAGGAGGTGACGTGTTCGAACAGCAGGAACAGGAGAGCCGCGGCGCTGCCGCCCGTCAGGCCGATCAGAATTTCGATCTTGATGAACGTGGAGAGCAGGTTTCTCATAGTGTAGCGCGACAGCCAGGAACCGATGCCCATGGCGAAGAGATACGCACCGATGATCGTGGAAAACTGGGTGACGGAATCGCCGAGCAGGTAACTGGCGAGCGTTCCGGCGATCAGCTCGTACACCAGCCCGCAGGTGGCGATGACAAAGACGGAGAAGAGCAGAAGAAACGCCACTTAGGTCTCGGCCCTACCCGTGCACGGCGGTGGCGATGATCATGGCGACGCCGATCAGGAACGCGCCGAACAGCACCGCCAGAGCGAGGTTCTGCTTCTCGACGATCTCCCTCCATACATGGTAGCGCGGCGTGATGAGATCGATGACGGCGAAGGCCACGATAAGCATGACCATGCCGATTGCCAAGAAAACCAGTGAGTTGATGACGTATTGCATGTTGATGAGATGTTCCATGAAACCCTTCCGTTATTATTTATGATAATGCCAGTAGCCTGCGGAGGAATGACCTCTTTCTTCCCCCGGTCCCGTGTGGTGCGGGTGCGTGAGCAGGCTGCCCCACCACACGTAGCCCTGATGCAGACTGCCCGCAAACAGCAGCATGAGCAAAACGCCGTATAAGGCAAACAGTTTATGCATCATGTATGTGCTCCTTTCGTATAGATGGTCGGGGCATAGTCACTGTTCGCCCAGCGGCGCGATTCGAAACGCCAGCTGCAGATCATGACGTAGAACGGATAGATCGCCAGTAACAGCAGCGCTATCCAGAAATTCCCCCATACCGGTACGTCACGCAGAATACGGACTTCGATATCAACCGGCCGGCCGGTGAGGAACGCGCCCGCTTCGGGCGTTACCTGCAGGTGATATCTGCCTCCGGGGACAGCGGAAAGCATGGCTTCGTTCGACTGGCGGCCTTCCGACCAGGCGCCGTCACTGTCCGAGCCGTAGTAATATTCGATAGGGAGGATGATATCGTCACTTTCCTGGTTGGCGTCATTGACCAGCGAGATATCCAGTTCCACCCAATCGTTGATAACGGGCGAGCGCGCCCATATCTCCACGTTGCCGGGATTGCCCGGGATATCGACGGGATCGGCGATCAGGAGTTGCCCCTTGTAGCCGGCGGGCACCTGAAGCGTTCGCCGGTAGATCGTCCGGTTGGCGGAATGGCTAACCGCTATGATCTGTATCGCCAGTAGAACAGCGAAGAAAAGAGCGCTTAGCGTCATGAGTCCTTTGCCTTTTCCGGCGAACGGCGAGGACTGGTTGGGGGCTATTCCGGCCGGACTCGGCACATCCGCGAGTGTGAACGCCCGGCGGATCTCGTCAGCGTTGACATAGGTGCCCTTCGACCACAAGATGTCTGCGTCGCTCCGTTCCATGGATAAGAGGTAAGGGGGTGAGACGTACTCGGAGATAAGGGTTTTTTCCCCCACCCGTATGCGCCAGTAGAATTCGCCCATGACGTATTCGACCTTCGACCTGCCGCGGGTATAGAGGCGGTATTCCCTGTCCTCGAACCACAGATTATGTGCGGAGCCGTCCCCTTCGACCGTCCGGCGAAGGGATTTTACGAAATTCCAGTGGCCGTCCGCTTCGACCAGGAAGCGGAACCCCTGGTAGGGATTGAACAGGAGATATTCACGCCAGTCATAAAGACCGGTATCGTCGCTGCGCACTGAGTAGCCGATCACTTCCCATTCCACGGCGAACAGTACGGCGCGCGCGCCGAGCGGGATCAGCGAGGCGCGGAATTTGACCGCCGCTTCCTGCAGGATGCGGTAATGTGCGTTCGCGACGTCGATCAGGGAACCGCAGCTCTGGCAGGCCGCCGTGATGGCGGTACCTACGGCGCGGATACCCACCGTTCCGCCGCAGGAAGGGCAGGAGAAGGTTTTTATGCCGCCGGCAGGAAGTCCGGCGATCGCGTTACCATCCGGCATTCGTTTTCCCTTTCGCAGGCTGCGGGAGCTTCCGGGCTGGGCGTTTCATCTCCCAGCCCGGAAGCTCCCGCAGATCAGTGAAATGCAGATCGTCGAATTCCACGTACCGTCCCATATATATCTTCGAGGTTCCGGATGCGTCCTGTTCGATACCGGCGAATTCCCCGTCTTGGCCGAGCAGGTCGATCGCAGTGGTTTTGCGGCCTTTGGGCGTTGCGAAGGGCAGTTCCCCTTCCGCACCGATGCACTCCGCCTCTTTCACGTCCGCAATCTGGAAACGCCTGTCTTCTATCATGATATAAGAGCAGAGCGGGAAGGCATTCAGCGGCCTCCCGAGCGCCCGGTTGACGGAAAGGTGAGCGGTGCCCTCCTGCAGTGCCTGCAGCGTCCGCTCCTTCGTCTCACCTTCCACTTCGAAACTTACGGCAAGAAAGCCCTGCGCTTCGGCGAGCCAGCCCTTTCTGCCATCCTCGGAATACAGGAACCATTCGTTCCAGCTGCCGTCCTGCCAGCCCATCTTCATACGTCCGATCAGAGTAAAGGGAATCTGGTCGAATCTGCCCGCCGTGCCGATCCGGAAAGGGCTGATGTCCTCCGGCACTTCCGCCATTCTGCCGAAATCCTCGACGTGCCTGTCATGCCGTACCAGCAGAGAGCGGCAGTAGGGACAGACGCAGCTGACGGAGATGCCTGATTGAAACGTAATCTCAGCGGCGCAGGAGGGGCAGGTGAATATCTGGATCACCTGATCTGCTGCAGGAGTTCCGTTTTCTTGGCGTCGAATTCCGCTTGTGTCAGAATGCCTTTCTTCAACAGGTCGCCGAGTTTTTCCAGCGCTGCGTAAGGGTCGTTGCCGCCGGCCTGCGGTGCGTCTATGCCGGTGAGCGCTCCGTTCATCATCTGAGCCATTGCCAGGCCCGCACCCATGCCGGCGCCCGCACCGGCGACGCCGCCCGGATTTCCTGCCGCGACGGAGAGGCTGTCCGCGGCCTGGAAGCGGGTGTATTGCACCAGATCCCTGACCATGCCCATCGACGACACCTTATCGAGATGTTCCTGCAGCGATTCGGGCAGCGACAGGCTTTGCACGAAAAAACCGGTCAGTTCCAGTCCCAGTTTCGCGAACCCGGGCGCGATCGCTTCTCTCAGGCGGGCTGAAAACTCCGACTGGTTCGCGGCCATGTCGATGAACGCGACCTGACTGCCGCCGAGGAAAGAGGCGATGGCGGTCAGGATCATGGAGCGCAGCTGGCCTTCCATGTCGGCGCTGTGGTAGATATCCGTCGTTCCGCTGATCTTCGACCAGAAGGTCTCCAGGTCGGTGAGCCGGTAGGAATACGTGCCGTTGGCGCGAATGCGCAATACGCCGTATTCCGTGTCACGGACGGTGATCGGTTCCGGCGTGCCCCATTTCCGGTCGATCTGCTCACGCAGGCTGAAGAAATACACGTCCGACTTGAAGGGGGATTCGAAAAACTTGTCCCAGTTTCTTAAGTAAGTGAGCACCGGCAGCGTGCGGGTGGTCAGCGTATGGGTTCCCGGCTCGAACATGTCCGCCACCTTGCCCTCGTTCGCGAACATCGCCCGTTGCGTATCACGCACGACCAGTTGCGCGCCGTTCTGGATTTCCATCCCTTCCATCGGATAGCGGTAAGTCAGCACCCCCGGCTCCGATTCCGTCCACTGAATGACGTCGATAAATTGCTTTTTGATGAAATTAAACAGTCCCATAACGCATGCCCGGTTGGTGTTTCACTCTTTCGTCTTTCCGCTTCGGCAGGTCAGGACTGAAGACGTTCGACCATGGAATATCGGGTACCATGGATTACCCCGCCCTGGCAATCAACATGAAAAACAGTCCGGCGAGGACGTGATCAAAGTGGCCGAGCTGCAGGAGAAAGGAAAAATACGGAAGCTTTATCTCCCTTCGGCCCGCCATCCACACGCGAGAGGATGGAAGCGCGCCGGTTATAAAGATATTGCCGTTAAGGAATCAGCGAGACGGCGAAGCAAGGCGGAGGGTTAAATGTAAATGTCACAAAATAAAATCCGGTGCCGACAACGCATGTGAACCCGTCAGTTGAACAGAGAAATCACTGTTTCGAATCAACGGTCACTATAGTCATTCCGATTAAAAACCGTACGGTTTTTGTCGGATAAAATGACTATAACCATATATTTTATAGTGTTTTTATCCGAAAATTTCCGTACGGAAATTATTCGGAAACACTATACCGTGCCGCTACCCGTGATAGCGTAATTCACTTCGTGGGCGGCGCCTGTAAAAGCTCCGGTACCGAGAAAATGGAGATTGGCTGCCAGATGATGCAGGTCGATCAGGTCATGCCCGGTCGCGTCGAAATTCTTGATCACGTTACGGTTAATTATTCTGATACCGGATTTCTTAACAGTTTTTCTTGGCATGACGGTATCTTTTGGCTAGTCAAGTATGCCATTACTTCAATCATAGCAGTTTATTTATGTCCTTAGCCTTGGCTTACATAATAGTTACACTTACTGCTAATCTACCATAACCCCAAAACTATTTCAGTGAATCTGAGTCCTCCGTTGCGGATGTTGCAGGAAAAAACGCACCATTTCCTTTGAGGCATCGACGCCTTTGGCGTCCGTATAAGAACCGTTCGGACTGCCGCCTGACCAGGCATGTCCCGCCCCGTGAATCACCCATCTCTCATGACGGCTCATACCTGCGCCGTCATTGTAGAGGGTACGGGTATAGGAACGGCCACCCGGCACTTGTCCCTTCTCCACGATCCGTTTTTCTCCGGCATCCGCATGTTTTAAAATATGGTCCGCATTGCCGGGATGGACGGTATGATCCTTATCACCATGAAATACGATGGTGGGGACAATTGCGGTATGGTTGCGGTGTGGCGTGCCCGGCGCTCCCTGTTTCATGGCGGTAAGCGCGGCTGGAAGATTATTCGCCGCGCCGCAGGCCAGGCCGGAATGAATGCCAACCGCTGCGTAGAGCTCAGGATAAGTCGCCGCCAGAATAGCCGCCGCCGCGCCGCCGGCGGAAAGTCCGGCGATATAGACGCGCGCGGGATCGACATGATGTTCCTCCATGATCCGCCGTGTGATACCGGCGATCAGCGAAGGCTCCCCCCGTCCCTCCTGCTGGTGTGACGGGTTGAACCAGTTCCAGCATCTGGACGCGTTGGCGTTGCTCGGCTGTTCAGGATACGCCACGAGAAACCCTTGCTGATCCGCAAGCCCGTTCATGCGCGTACCCGCAGCGAAATCATCCGCCGATTGCGTGCAGCCGTGCAGCATGACGATCAGGGGCAATGCCTGCTCCGTATAGCCTTCAGGCACGTAGAGTTTATACAGGCGGGACCCCGCAGCGTTCTGGAAGGTGTGGGACAGGAACCGCCCGGACTTCGTACTCTCTTCCCGGGCAGGGGCTTCTCTAGCAGGGGTGGTGGCTTTTTTTTCACTGAACAGATTGTTCAGTACCGGAGGCAGCACCCAGGAGTGATCCGCCTGTTGCCATGCAGTCGTTTTACTGGCCTGGATGATATCGGGAAAAGCAGGAATGTTTGATGTGCTACTTTCCGCCTTCGCGTCGCCTGAAAGCATTGCCTGCAATAAAACCGTCGCTTTCGCCAGTTGCCCCATACGGGTCAACTGCAATGCTTCATTCATGGCCGTATTCATTCGTAATGTCATCACATTCTCCATCCATAACCGTTTGATATTCTCTTATTTCATTCGGGAAGCCAGAGCCGCTTTCACCGCCGGGCTGGCGTGTAACCCACCCAAAATCGTCACTGAGGCAATGGTAGAAAGCGCGAGTTCGGGGCTGACGTCCGCACCGATACTGACGAGTCCCAGCACGTTGATATGCAGTGCTTCTCCGGTCGCACGTATTGTTTCAAGGTCCTGACGGCTGTAATGCCGAAGCCCCAGCTCAAGGCTTTTACGTACTACCGTTTTCTGTGCAACTTCCGCATGGCGCTCCAACTGATTACGCACGGCGGTACGGATAAAATCGGTGCGGGTGGAGTAGAATCCTTCCTGTACCAGCAGATCAATATGGCCGAGATCGACATATCCCATATTGATCGTCATCTTTTCCGAATCGCCTGATTTGGCCTTAAGCTCAACCACTCTTTCTTCCATATACCATCCATAAACCATCTGTGTAGATGGTACATGGAGTATAAAGGTGACGGTTACAAGTGGTTGACGTCATTTAAAGATCGCGTGCAAACCGACAAAATTGCCAAACATAAAGGGTATAACTTAAGAAAATATGCGAATTATAGTGTTTCCGAATAATTTTCGTACGAAAATTTTCGGATAAAAACACTATAAATTATAGGGTTATAGTCATTTTATCCGATTAAAACCGTACGGTTTTAAATCGGAATGACTATATTATGGTATACGACGCAGTTCGGTAGAAATAAAATCAGGCATTATGCCAGCTTATCAGTTCTCGACACACTTTTATTGCATTGGATAACAACATGCTTTTTTGGAATGCACAAAATGACAACTCACTTTACAACAGCTAGCAAAAGCCGTCAGATTGCTCTTTCAACAAAATGTTGATACAGAATCCTCTTTCCGGACAATAATAGCTATTCACTCAGCATTTGGAGATTTTATCATTCAACTACGAATAAAAGATGCACAAGTATTGTCTTAGAAAATCTGATGGGGCGTGTTGAAAGGGATTCATATGCCGACACTGAATATGCTGTCATGTCATCAGTAAAACTCCCTTATGTTTAATGAATATTTCAAAGTCTGGTTACAAGAACATTTCTTTCATAAGGAAATTCTATCATAAATGGTTCATATGCAAAAAGCTCGACCATTAATGTTGAAATATGGCGGTCCCGAGACGATTCGAACGTCCGACCCTTGCCTTCGGAGGGCAATACTCTATCCAGCTGAGCTACGGGACCGTATGAAGCTTTTCGTATATCCGCTTTGGACGCAGATGTAAACACGGAGTAGGCACCGGCGGCATGTTTATGCGTAAGACACCGCAAAGCCGCGCTTTCCCGCCATCTCGACCTGCATTGAATTCAGCGGAAGGTAACGTTTCATCCAACTGAGCTAAGCGACTGCACGCATGGGAATTTTAACCGGTTTTATGGCGCGTGCATATTCCGGCTTTTTCACTTTGCCTGGTGTGGCGTGCTATACGTGCCGTGGATATGCGATACTTCCTCTTCGGAGCGTTTTTCGACGGTGATGACAGCGTTATCCGCATCTTTGGAAGAGGAAATCAGTTCATTCAGTTTGACGTGCAGTGCCAGGAGTTCCTTGTTCTGGGCCCGTTGAATAAGAAAGACCATCAGGAACGTGATGGTACCGATAAATACGGTGAACAGATTTTCCCAGGCAATCGAAAAATCGGCGTACACACCGGCACAGAACCAGATGATGACAGAGAAAATCGCCGTTGAAAATCCTTTGCCGCTTCCGGCCCAATGGGAAAACCGGTGGGTGAAATGTTCTAGGCTGCGCGAACATTTGGCTTGCCAGACGGCAGAAGGTTGAGTCATGATTTATTACTAATGGTAAACCCGTTAGATAGATTCATTCCAAAAAAAATGTTCCGGCATAAAGAATATTTTCATGCCGGAACAGATTTTTTCCACTAAAAGTTAGTGGCTGCCAGACGCTTTTTTACGGGCAGTTGTCGCTTCTTCCGCATGTTTGGAAGCGTTTTTCTTGTGTTCTTCCGCTTCTTTACGAGATTTATGAGATTCGTTATGTGAAGCATCGGCCTCCGCATGAGCTTTTTCTGCTTTGGCGTGATCATTTTTGCTTGAATGCTCTTCCGCTTCCTTATGTTTTGTTGAAGCGTGTTTCGCTTTTTCTGAGGCATGGCTCAGTTTTTTTGAAGCGTGATCCAGTTCTTCTGAAGCTTTTTTATGATGTTCAGCTGCCATAATCTTAAGTCCTTTTTCGAATGAAATAAATGATTCAGGTATTTATATGCCTGAAAAGACTTTTTATCTAAAGCAGGATAAAAAATCTATACGCATTCTTATGGCCAGCCGCACATCGGATTCGCTACAGCAGAGCACGTACCGCGGCAATCGCTTGCGGGCCTTTCATTCCGTCCGGTCCGCCACCCTGCGCGCATTCGGGTCTTCCGCCACCGCCGGCGCCGCCCAGCGCGCTTACCGCCGCTTTCACGAGTTCCGGCGCCTGATAACGGGAGGTCAGGTCGCTCGAGAGCGCTACCACGACCGAGCCTTTGCCGTCATCGTTCGTCGTCACCGCTACGAGGGTATTCGTCGCGTCACCCAGGAATTCCAGCGCAACGGGCCGCAGTTCCTTGGCGCTCAGCCCTTCCAGATGCCTGCTGATCACCCGTATACCGTTCACCGTTTCGCTGGCCGGAGCGGATGGGCCGCCCTTGCCGAGCGCCAGGTGTTTGCGGGCTTCCGCCAGTTCCTTCTGCAATGTTTTGCGTTCTTCCAGCACTAAAGCGAGGCGTCCTGCCACCTCTTCCGGCGCGACGGTGAGGGCCTGCGCCGAGGTGCGGAGCACGCCTTCCATCTTGCTCACATACTCGTAGGCATCATCCCGCGTGGCGGCTTCGATACGCCGGACACCGGAGGCGATGGCCGATTCCGACAGAATTTTGAAAAGGCCGATATCGCCTGTGCGTTCCGTATGCGTCCCTCCGCATAATTCCACCGAAAAGGGCAGCGTGTTTCCCATGCTCAGTACCCGCACTTCCTCCCCGTATTTCTCACCGAACAGCGCCATGGCTCCTGCGGCGATCGCCGCGTCGGGCGACATCAGGTTGGTGGTGACCGCTTCGTTCGCCCATATCTGGCGGTTGACCTGCCGTTCCACCTGCGCCAGTTCCTGTGCGCTCAGAGGGCCCTGATGGCTGAAATCGAAACGCAGTTTATCGGGAGCCACCAGGGAGCCTTTCTGCGTCACGTGCTCGCCCAATACCTGCCGGAGCGCCGCGTGCATCAGGTGTGTGGCGGAATGGTTGGCGCGGATGCGGTCGCGGCGGGCGCTGTCCACCTGCGCTTCCACCGTGTCCCCCACCCGCAGCACTCCCTGCAGCACTTCCACCACGTGCATATGCAGTCCCTGCACCACCGCGAGGGCGTCACGCACGGAGGCCACCACCGCCCCATCCTTGCTCAACGTTCCCGTGTCCCCCATCTGGCCGCCGGATTCGGCATAAAACGGTGTCTGGTTGAGGAGGAGCTGCACGGTCTGTCCGGCTGATGCTTCCGGTATTTCCTTGCCGTCCGCTACGATAGCGGTGATGACGGCTTCCACTTTGCTTTGCGCGTAGCCGAGAAATTCCGTCGCGCCCTGCGCGTCTTTCAGCGACAGCCAGATGTCGGACGCGGCTTTCTCCCCCGATCCCTTCCAGGCGGCCCGCGCCCGCGCCTTCTGTTCCTGCATGGCGGCGTTGAAGCCTTCCACGTCGACGCGCTGGCCACGGTTACGCAGGATATCCTGCGTCAGGTCCAGCGGAAATCCGTACGTATCGTAGAGTTTGAACGCCGTCTCGCCTGAGAGGACGCCTGCGTCCGACAGCGATTCCTGCTCGTCGGCGAGCAGTTTCAAGCCGCGGCCCAGGGTTTCACGGAAGCGTTCCTCTTCCGATTTGAGCGTCGTGGTGATGAGCGCGTTCGCGCGGGAAAGTTCCGGATAGGCGCCCCCCATCTGGCTGATTAGAGAGGGTACCAGCTTATGCATCAGCGGGGCGGTCGCGCCCAGCAGGTGCGCGTGACGCATGGCACGACGCATGATACGGCGGAGCACATATCCGCGTCCTTCATTGGAAGGCAGCACCCCATCGGCGATGAGGAAGCAGGACGCGCGTAAATGATCGGCGATCACCCGGTACGAAGCGCGGTTGTCGTCCGTCGCCCTTTGACCCAGCGCCGTCTCAACGGAAGTGATGAGGGCGGCGAACAGGTCTATATCATAGTTGTTATGCTTATGCTGGAGTACCGCCGCCATGCGCTCCAGCCCCATGCCTGTGTCGACGCAGGGTTTGGGCAGCGGGATGCGGGTGGTGGCATCCACCTGTTCGAACTGCATGAACACCAGGTTCCAAATTTCGATGAACCGGTCACCGAACTGGTCGTTCCCTTGCGTGTCAAGCGCCCATGCGCCGTCCGCCGCATCCGGGCCGTGGTCGTAGAAGATTTCGGAACATGGGCCGCACGGGCCGGTATCGCCCATCGCCCAGAAATTGTCGTTCGTCGGAATGCGCAGGATCTTGTGGTCGGGCAGTCCGGCGATGCGCTGCCAGAGGGCGTACGCCTCGTCGTCGGTATGATAGACCGTCGCATACAGCCTGTCCGCGGGCAAACCGAATTCCTCCGTCAGCAGGGTCCAGGCATGGCGGATGGCGTCCTCCTTGAAATAATCCCCGAAGGAGAAATTGCCGAGCATTTCGAAAAACGTGTGGTGGCGGGCAGTATAGCCGACATTGTCCAGATCGTTATGCTTGCCGCCGGCGCGCACGCATTTCTGGGAGCTGGTGGCGCGGGGAGGGGAAGGCGGCGTTTCCCTGCCGGTGAAGATGTTCTTGAACTGCACCATGCCCGCGTTGGTGAACATCAGGGTCGGATCGTTCTGCGGCACCAGGGGCGAGGAAGATACCACCTTATGCCCGTTGCGTTCAAAATAGCCCAGGAAGCGGCTGCGGATATCTTCGAGTTTCATAAATGCGGAACCGGATGTTCGGGTAAGAGAAAATCTTACTGTACTCAACCTTTGGACGGTTTTCCAGCGTGAGCATGATGGTTTTTGGATTTTTACGTGTTTTTATAACGGCGGATATAGCCATTACTATTAGGCTCACATAAAAAAATCCCAACAAAATCAAGAATTATTCTTTAACTTTGTTGAGATGTATCATCCGGCGGGCTTTGCTGAATGGGTTTCGGCTCGCTTGCTTTCCCATTCGTAACCACAACACCGGAATTCGCAGGAACTTCCGTTCCCTCCGAATCACTGGCTGGCTGGTTTGTAAGATTCACAACGATTTTTCTGCTCACGATGGCTTATCCAAAAAACGATGGAGTAACCATATGGAATTATACGCAAATCCACAAGCCCCATCATGCATCAGAACGGAATTTCGTCATCCAGTTCCGGCGCAGGGGCGGGGGCGCGGTTGAAAGAAGAGGAACCGGAAGAGGCGTTCTGCCCGTAGCCGCCGCCGCTGTTCCCGCTGCTGCGGCCATAATTATCGTCATAACCGGAATTTCCGCCGTCCTCACGCTTACCGTCCAGCATGGTGAGGGTGCTGTTGTAATTCTGGAGCACCACTTCCGTGGAATATTTCTCCACGCCCTGCGGGTCCGTCCATTTACGGGTCTGCAACTGCCCTTCGATATAGACTTTCGCGCCTTTTTTCAGGTAGTTTTTGGCGATGTTGACCAGCCCGTCGGAAAAGATCACGACCCGATGCCATTCAGTCTTTTCTTTACGCTCACCCGTGTTGCGGTCCTTCCAGCTTTCCCCCGTGGCGATCGAGATATTGGCGATCTCCCGCCCGTCCTGCGTTGAGCGGATCTCCGGGTCCTGCCCGAGATTTCCTACCAAAATCACTTTATTTACGCTGCCAGCCATCGCCGCCACTCCTTTTTATATTTTTGTTTACCTGATCTGATGTAAGCCAGTTTGCAGAGCGAATCAATAAAAGACTGAAACGGTTATTCCGCGAACACTTCCACGCGGCGGTTTTTCGGCTCCTTCACGCCGTCGGGGGTGGGGACGTTCAGGTCGGTTTCGCCGAACGCGTACACCGTCATCCATTCGTCGGGCACGCCGTAGGTCGCCAGCAGGTCGCGCACTTTGGTGGCGCGCCGTTCGGAGAGCTTCATATTATAGTCCGCGTCGCCGGACGTATCGGTATGGCCGTTCAGGGATACCTTGTCGTTCGCGTGCTGGTGGATGATCTCTTCGCTTATCTGGCGAAGGTTCTTTAATGCCGTGGTGTTGAGAACGGATTTGTCCCAGTCGAAAAAGATCAGCCAGGAACTGGCGGCTTTCGCGTCCGCGGTGGCGGCGGTATCGGGCGCGTGCTGCAATGCGTCGCGCAGCCAGCTCAGGCGATTGTAGAATTCCTGTTTGCACATCGTCGTGCGCGCTTCCGGTGTTGCAGCGGCGGCGCGTACCAGCCAGCAATCGTACAGCCCCTGTACTTCCGCGGATTCTTTGGGTTGCGTACCGCGTATATTGGTGAGGAACAAGGCCTTCAGGGCAGAATTTGCCTCGGACAACGCCGCTTTATGGTCATGGTAGTCCGTTCCTGCGCCGACCGGTTCGGGAAGCACTTCCTTTCCTGCCGCCGCCCGCAGCCCTTTACCCGCCAGCAGTTCCGCGTTTGCATCACGGTTATCCGCCGCCTCTTTTTCCGACAACGCCTTGTATTGCCCGCTCAGCGCCTTGTCGAAGGGGGTGCCGACAGGTGTGGCATCACGCAGCTGGGTGAGGTTGCCGCCCGCGCAGGCGCTCAAACAACAGACGACCAGCAGTAAGGAAAGGATCCGCAGTTTCATAACCGCCACCTTAACCGTATGAATGAACCATGCAAGCGGCGCGCACATCCAGCCGATATATTGCTTGCAATTAAGCGCAGGGTGCGTTAATTGCGCACTCCATATTCTACTGATAATTGTAAGGAGTACCCACCATGAAAGAACGCACGCTCTCCATCCTGAAGCCGGACGCCACGGCGCGTAACATCACCGGCAACGTCAACGCGCTGCTTGAGAAAAGCGGGTTTCGCATCGTCGCCCAGAAGCGCGTGCATCTGAGCAAACGGGAAGCTTCCAAGTTTTACGAAGTGCATAAGGACCGCCCGTTTTACGGTGAACTGGTGGACTACATGATCTCCGCGCCCGTCGTCGTGCAGGTGCTGGAAGCGGAAGGGGCCGTGCTGAAGCACCGCGAAGTGATGGGCGCGACCGATCCTGCCAAAGCGGCGGACGGCACCATCCGTAAATTATTCGGCGAATCCATCGAGCGCAATACCGTGCACGGTTCCGACAGCGCCGAGAATGCGGCCATCGAAATCGCGTTCTTTTTCAGCGGTACCGAACTGGTCGGATAACAGGACAAGGTTATCCTGCGTTTATGTTCGGCATCTCCTGTGATAAAATCGAAGATGATCTTTGAAAACGTTCGCAGCTTTGAGATAAGAATAATCCTTGTAAAAATGAAGTAAACTTTATATAACACGCGACGAAATTAGGTTTTAGTTACCCTTCAGTATAAGCCCGGCTTATGCGTATCCTTGATACAAAAGTGTAAAACTTGGACTTAAGTTTCAACTTCCTTTAGTCTTTTGGAGAAACCCAATGGCTGCTACCGTGTTTGTTGACGCCGAAAAGCCTTGTCTGGCTCGTATCACATCCAAACGTCCCCAAGACATTGGGATGCAATGGAAAGCGGATAATGTACTCAGAATCTTTCAATTCGGGTGGACATTTTCTGCTTTGTTATTCCAGCTTCCTCACCGTCCACTTATAGTAGTGGATCAGACAAACAGTCTGAAGAACTGCTTCGATCCTTCAAATGAGCGCACGATGATGCCTGCAATGGCAATCGTTTTGTGGTTTTTGAATAAGTTACAGTTCGATGTACGACTTGTTGCTCCTTCTTCGGAAGAAGCCTGTCCCTATGAACTGATGGACGCAGCAAGTTAGATATTTCTCAGTTGCAATCCTGCCGACAGTAGTGCCGGCATTTTTTTTGTTCACTTGCTGAATAGTTAAAGAGCTGATTTTTATATGCTATTTTAATAGATTCCGAGGAATGTAAATTTACTCAATTACCATTTATAATGGCGGATGAATAAACATCCACAAGTGCAGCGCCGAGCCAACGGCGGCGGCAGTTGCAACTTTCCACAAAGGAGCGCGGAAAAATCCGGCGATCACCAGGAGAATCGAGCCAAGCGGCAACCAGAAGAAGGCGCATAACGCCCAGCCGTAGCGGTGGAAAAATAATTTCGCTGCTGGAAATGCATCGCGTCCGAGAAAGGTCACTTTGGTACGCAGCCAGTACAATGCCGCTCCTACCAGCCAGTTGAACAGGCAACCGGCCACGTTCCCACCGAACGCGGCGAACAGGGGCAATCCTGTGAGAGTATAGCCCCCGAAGCGCTGCATGGCTTCCAGCGTCACGCTACTGATGAACGGCACCACGGAAGCGCTGCCGGCCGATTCCTGAAATATGGATCCCAGCAGTGCGTCTACACTCATACGGCTTCCCTCTTCAATAATAATTCCAGAATGGCCTGGCGTACCGCGACCCCTAGTTCCACCTGCTCCAGAATCACGCTGCGCTCGATATCGTCCGCGATGCGCCCGTCGATTTCCACGCCGCGGTTAATCGGGCCGGGATGCATGACCAGAGCTCCCGGTTTCGCAGCTGTCAGCCGCGCCTCGCTTAACCCGTAACGGGCGAAATATTCACGCACCGACGGGATGAACCGCCCCTGCATCCTCTCCTGCTGCAGGCGCAGCATCATGATCACGTCGGCATCCCTTAGCCCTTCCTCCATATCGTGACTGAGCGCCACGCCGAACGATTTCGGGGAGGCGGGCATCAGGGTCGAAGGGGCGACCAGCATCACCTGTGCGCCCATTTTCTTCAGCAGCAGGATGTTGGAGCGCGCCACGCGGCTGTGGAGGATATCGCCGCAGATGGCCACCTTCACCCCGTCCAGACGCTTGAGGCGGCGGCGGATGGTGAGCGCGTCGAGCAGCGCCTGGGTCGGATGCTCATGCGCCCCGTCCCCGGCATTGACGACCTGTGCACTCACGTGTTGTGACAGCAGGGCCACCGCACCGCTCTCGCCGTGACGCACGGTGATGACGTCGGCGCGCATGGCGTCCAGACTTTTGGCCGTGTCGATCAGCGTTTCGCCTTTCGCTACGGAAGAAGTGCTTGCCGAGATATTCACCACATCCATTCCCAGCCGCTTCCCGGCAATCTCGAACGAGGTGCGGGTGCGGGTCGAGTTTTCGAAAAACAGGTTGATGAGGGTGCGGCCTTTCAGGATCGGGTATTTCTTGTCCTGCTGCCGGTTGCGGTCGGCGTAGGCTTCGGCGCAGTCGAGGATCATCTGGATGTCGTGCGCCTCCATCCCCTCGATGCCGAGCAAATGGCGATGCGCGAACTTGCCGTAATCCGGCGCGGGCAGGCGTTTCTTGCCGCCGAACAAATCCCCGAGGCGTTGCGTGAGCGAAGTCATGTTCGTACCATAAGCGTTTAAGGCGCCGGTGTCTCCAAAAAGATGGGCCTTCAAAAAGATTGCGCAGACGGGGGCTTTATGGCTACATAGGGCCACGATGAAACGCTTCTTCCACATCCTTACCTGTTGCCTGCTCTCCGCCCTGCTCGGCGGCTGCATCGGAGGGATGCCGCTCAACGCCGACAAGGAAAAACTGTTCGCGGAGCTCAATAAGAACGGTCCCGACGTAGACGGAGTGGAAAGCACGCTGCTCAAAGGCGCCAAGGCGATGGATGAGCAGGGCGAATACACCAAATCCACCGCGATTTACCAGCAGCTCGTCTCCATCAACAATAAAAACATAAGCTACATGCTGGCCTATGCATCCGGGCTGCGGCGTACCGGAAAGCTGGAAGCGGCGCTGGATGCCTATGAGCAGGTGCTGAAAAAAGAGCCGGACAATCTGGATGCGCAGGAAGGCAAGGCGCTCGTCAAGCTGGGCCTCGGCGACTATGAGGAAGCGGGGAATCTGCTGACGAAAGTCTATGAGAAGGATAAGACCCGCTGGCGCACCATCAACGGGCTGGCGATCCTGCTGGTGCAGCGTAACATGAATGCGGATGCCATTGCTTATTTCAAGGAAGCCGCCAAGCAGGGCAAGGATAACATCGCGGTGCTGAACAATCTCGGCCTGACTTACGCGATCAACAATCAGTATCACGACGCGACGGAAACGTTGCAGAAAGCAGTCGATGCGGCTGAGCCGAAAAGCGCGCTGCGCCGGAACGTGGAGCTGAACCTGGCGCTTGTGCTGGGCATTAATGGTGACATGGATCTGGCCGAAACCATCCTCACGCGCAACCTGCCGCCGGCGGGAGTGGATAATAACTTGGGGCTGTATGCGTATCTCTCCAACGATGAATCGCTGGCGAAGAGTTACCTGAATACGGCGCTTTCCAAGAGCCCGTATCATTACGAGCGGGCGTGGGAGAATCTGGCGACCATTACGGAGCAGTCCAAGGGGGCGGCCGGAAAGAAGATTGATCCGAAAGCCAAGGTGTTGAAGGTGAATTAAAGGGGGCTGTCGTTTACTCTATGTTATACTGGCGGAGGTTATAGTGTTTCCGAATAATTTTGTTGCGAAAATTTTCGGTTAAAAACACTATAAATTATATGGTTATAGTCATTTTATCCGATTAAAACCGTACGGTTTTTAATCGGAATGACTATAGTATCCAGCACGTCTATACCTTGGGTTGCGCAGCACATACCCTATTTCTCTAAAGCGATGCTTCGCATTCCATTTATGTTTTGCAAGATACGGGCTTGCAGCGGTATGACAACCTCTAACGTCCCGCTTACGATATAAGTCCCTAAATCAAAATAAACCTATTTCTTACAATGTAATTTATGATAGATTTTAAAGTCGCCGCACGTTGGAGGCGTCATTTCCGTGAAAGCGAGATACGAATGTGCCGCGTAGCAAATCCATTAGAAAAAAAAGTCCTGCGTTCTCGTCTTTGCGGGAATAATGTTAAACTTGATACTCTATTCTGATCAAGATTTTTATAGGTGTGCTCGCTACTGCAAGGCAAAAAGTCACCGTTTTATTTCCTTGTATATCGGACTTCGGTCGTAGCTGCTTTCACCACTTCTCCGATTTGGAGCACGGTCTCGCCCGCGGTTTCCAGCGCTTTTTTAACATTGGCTGCGGATGATTTTTCTACCACCAGTACCGCGCCGATGCCACAATTGAAGGTTTTCAGCATATCGCTGTCTTCCAGATGGCTGATATCCTGCATCCAGCCGAAAACATGCGGCAGGTCCCAGCTTCCCAGTTTTACGGAAGGCGCGAATCCTTTCGCCATGACGCGGGGCAGGTTTTCGGTGAGGCCGCCGCCGGTGATGTGGGCGAACGCCTTGATGCCGTTTTCGGAGCGCATCAGCGGAAGGCAGGAAGGCACGTAAATTCGTGTCGGGGTGAGCAGGGAGTCCGCCACGCTGTTCGCGTTGTCCCACGGCGCGGCGTCGTCATAGCGCAGGCGTTTCTGCCGCACCAGCCGCCGTACCAAGGAGAACCCGTTGCTGTGGATGCCGCTGGAAGCGAGTCCGAGCAGGACGTCTCCTTCCCGCATCGCGTCGGTGCGGGGCAATAACTGATCGCGGGGGACCGCGCCGATGACGAAACCGGCCAGATCATATTCACCCGGCTGATACATGCTCGGCATTTCCGCCGTCTCCCCGCCGATCAGCGCGCAGCCCGCCGTTTTGCAGCCTTCGGCGATACCGGCGATCACTTCTTCCGCCGCGTCGACGGAAAGAGCGCCGCAGGCGTAATAATCCAGGAAAAACAACGGTTCGGCGCCTTGTGCCAGCAGGTCGTTGACGCACATCGCCACCAGATCGATCCCGATGGTGCGATGCTTTTCCGCAGCATGCGCGATTTTCAGCTTGGTACCGACCCCGTCGGTCGCGGCGACGAGCAGCGCGTCGGCGTAACCGGCTTCCTTCAGGTCGAACAGTGCCCCGAACCCGCCGATCGTCCCGACGACGCCTTTGCGGTGCGTGGTCTTCACGTGTGGCTTGATCCGCTCCACCAGCGCATTACCTGCGTCAATATCGACACCTGCATCGGCATAGGTGATCTTTTTTGGAGGGGTTTTTATCATGCGCGTTGAGTTTCCCGGTGCTTATGCGTACCCTCTTAGTGGTACCGTATTTTCGCCATTCAAGTCAATGATTCATGCGTATTCTTCTGATACTTCTTCTTCTCTGCTGCGCTTCTCCCGCCCTTGCGGCGGAGACGCTGGACGTGCCCGTCACCGTCAAAGCCACCAAGCAAAGCGCCGAGGAAGCGAAACAGCAGGCGCTGGCGGAGGGTGAGCGGCAGGCGGTGTTCGCCGGGCTGGATAAACTCAGTCCGAAACAGAGCCGCGCGTTGTATAAAAGCATTCAGGGCAGCGATCTTTCCCGCTTCGTCGTCGCGTTCACCATTACCCGCGCCGTGCAGAAGGCCGGGTATTACGAAGCGGATATGCTCTATCGACTGGACAAGGACAAGCTCACCGCGCTGCTCGGGGAACAGCAGGGCGCGGCGGCGACGCCTGCAGGTGATCCCACAGGGCACGGTCTGCTGATCCTGCCGCCGTATGACGCGGGCGGCAAACTGATGCTGTTCGAGCCGGAAAACCTGTGGCGGGCCATTCTCAACAACGTGGCGCTGGAAGTGGGGCAGGGCACGCTGGTCATGCCGTTCGGGGACAAGATGGACAAGGCGGCGCTGGACGATGCGGCGCTGCTCGCCGGCAGTAAGGAGGTATTCGCCAGACTGGCGCAGCGTTACGGCACGCGCAACGTCGTGATCGCCACCGCGACGAGCCGCGAAAAGGACGGAGTCAGCCGTCTGGAGCTGCGCCTGCGCAAGCCCGGCGCCAATCAGCAGGACGACCTTGTGCTGCCGTATGTCGCTTCCAGTCCCGCTGAAACGCTGGACCTGCTGATGAGCAGGGCGGCGCGGGACGTCTCACTCAAACTGCGGGGGACGGTGGAGGATTACAGCCTGTTCGCCACGCCGGAAGACCGTAAACTGAAAACCCTCGTGGCCCGGGCGGATTACCACCAAGGTCAGGAATGGCGCGGCATGCTGGCCATTCTGCAGTCGCTGCCGGGACTGGATCATCTGACCGTCGACGCCGTCGGTCCTGCTAACGCGAAAGTGACGTTATTTTACCGGGGGGAGGTTTCCCTGATAGAGCGGGCGCTGGTCGCCCATATGATGACCGTCGCGAAGGAAAAGAATTTCTGGGTGATAAGTTATACTAAACGTTAATTAAATCTGTGTTATACTCTCTTTAGAATTACTTCAGACCGGTAAGATTGAAGGAGAGGATATGAGCACGAATTCCATCGGTACTATCGCGGCGCATACGCAGTTCACGCTGATCGGCGATACGAACCATACCGGCAGTGCCCAGATGTATGGCGACCTGGCGGGCAAAATGCCTGCCACGGCGCTGGCGGGCGTCAAGCATCTGATCGTCGAATTTCCGAAAGAAGTGCAGCCGCTGCTGAGCGAACTTGCCGAAGGAAAGCTGACCGCCGAACAGTTTTTCGCCAAGAAAGACGCGTTGTATGAAAAACTGGGGGCGCATTATCCGAAATGGGAAGGGACGGATACGCCCGAGGAAAAAGCGTATCGCGAGAATCTTACCGCCATGGTGAGGGAAGCGCATAAACAGGGGATGAAAGTGGAGTGCGTGGATGAAATTCCTGCCGCCTTGCTTGAAAAAAGCTATAAACATCCTGAAGATGCCCAAATATACGCCGACCTGCTTGGTCTTAGAGCAGACCGATCAAAAAGCGTTTAACAATGCGTTGAATCATCTGACTGCCGAACAGGAAGCCGGTTTCCTGCCTTATAAGGAAACTATCGTAAAGCAGCGTGATGAAGCGAATGCGCTTATTGCCAGTCGCACCGAAGCGCTGGTGGGTAACGACAAGGCGATGATGGTCTACGGCCAGAAGCATTTCGACGGCCTGCACGACGTCAATGAGATGCTCAACGAGCATTACGGCAAGCCGGTCAGTAAAGTGATCGCGTATGATAATAATCCGGATCTGAGTTACTCGCAGTCGGTGGTGGAGGAAATCGCCAATGCGCGCAAAACGGGCAAAGCGTCCGAAGCAGACCTGCCGGATTATATCGTCGCCAAACAAGCCGTGATCGGCCATCCTGAAAAGGAGGAATTTACGATTAACGCTGGCCAGACAAAGGAGTTTTTCCCGCGTATTCCTTTGGACCTTGAAAGTTTCCCAAAACTGAAAGTGCAGGAGGCTTCGCCGCATACGCAGTTATCCGCGCCCTCCTTCTCTTCCAACGCGCCTGCACACTCCGCATCGCCGGTACGTTGATACGCCTATATGAAGGGTTGTATCCAGCGGGTGATTCGATTACGATGCGCCATCGCATAGGCCATTCAAAGGTGAAAACATGCAGAAACACGAAACCGTGATCATCAAAAAATATTCCAACCGGCGGCTCTACGATACCCAGACCAGCACGTACATCACCTTGGAAGACGTACGCCATATGGTGCGCAAGGGCGTGGAATTCGAGGTCCGCGACGCCAAGACCAATGAGGACCTCACCCGGCAGGTGCTCAACCAGATCATCTTCGACCTGGAGCTGGCGGGCGGGGAAAACCTGCTGCCGCTCAATTTCCTCAAGCGGCTGATCGGCATGTACGATAACAAGATGCGGGAAGTGTTCCCTTACTATCTGGACGGGACGATGGACGCGTTCCTGGCGAACCAGGAGAAGATCCACGATCATTTCCGCGGCCTGTTCGGACAATATAATCCGCTGGAGCAGATGGAGGCGATGCGACGCCGCAACATGGAACTGATGAAAAGCGCCATGCAGCTGTTCAACCCGTTCGAATATGTGAAACCGCCCCAGAAGAAACCTGCGGACAGAGATCATTCCGACAGCTGACGTGAGCGGGCATCCGTGGCCTCTTTCCCGGATCGCCCGCATTGAGGGGCATGTCGGCCGGTCATGGGAAAATCAGGACGAAGCCGCTTTGCGCAGTGCGCTGACGCTGGAAAAGCATCCGGTCGATCTATGGCATACCATCGGCCATGCGGCGCGCGGCGCGGAGAAATTGGAGGAAGCGCTGGAGGCTTACGGTGAAGCTATCGCTTTCGCGGCGCGTTATCATCCGCTCATTCATTTCGAGCATTCCGCCATGCTGCTTAAGCGGGCGACGCTGTATCATGAGGCGGGTGACGAAGAAGCCGCTGGCCGGGACGTCACGGCGGCGCTGTTTCAGGATCATACCAATGTGGCGGCGCTGTTTCTGCGACAGCACGGTTACCGGCAGGGGGAGCGCCTGCCCGATTATACCGCCTGCGCATGGAGCCGGCGTGATGCCGAGGCCCAGCTGCAGCGGATTCCGGTGGATGCGGTCGTCCTCTCAGCATATGAAGAAGCCCTTGATGCCGCCACTGCGGACTGGCGGAAAGGTTCGGCGCGGCAGGCGGAGGCCGCTTACCGCCTTTTGAAGAAAGACGCGCCAGACGATCCTTTCGTGCTGCACCGCCTCGCATGGGTAAGCGAAGGGGGAGAGGGGATGGAAGCCATTACCCGGGCAGTGACGCTATGGGCGGAATATCACCGCACCTACCATCGCGGCGGCGCGCTGCATTATCTGCATCGCGGTGAAGTATACCGCCGGATGGGGGAGGACACGCTGGCTCGAATGGATTTCATCCGGGCGCGCGACATGGATGTTTCGTTCAGCGAGCCGTTGGCGGCGCTGGGAGAAACCATTCCATAAATTTTTTAAAAATTCAGAAATTCGTAAAAGTCGTTGAAAAAATATTAAGATCTTTTATACAGGGCTGGTTCTTTGTGTAAGCAATCAAAAAAAATCGTGCACATACCATCTACTATAGCTCCCGATCCTATCCGGGAAAGCTGGCTCGCGACAAATAGAAACATATACTGGCAGGCCTTCCTGACAGTTATCTCCGGAAAACCCCATCACGGGCAGAAGGAGGTCAGACTGTTTGCAAACGATGAACAGGCAAAACGTTTTCACATCGGCATCAATGTTTTCATTTTCATCATCGGATTGAGGATCGGCTGGTACGCTTACCACGACGTTCATGACCCCTTCCTGCTCGCTTTATCGTGGGTGCTTACCGTAAGGTTTGCTCACTTGCTGCGGGTGGTCTATTTGCACGACTACGTGCATAAAAAGTTTCAGGAAGGGATATCTCCCTTCATGCTGCATTTAGGGGCTGCGATTACGTTACCTCCCGCCTTCAAAGATGGTATTCAGGATCACAGATACCATCACTCCCGCTTAGGGACCGAAGATGACTCGTATGAGCATTTTCGCCTGACGCAGATTCGCAAGTCCAAGGCGAGAAGCCACGTGATGAGATGGGGAAAACTGGTGCTGGATACTATCAATCCTGCACTTCACCTCTGGTCGGTTTGGGACAGAATCGTGTCCACGTTACAGTTTACCCCCTTTTTGATGCTGACGTTCTGGACGGCTGCCATCATGATCGGGGGCTGGGCGACAATATGGGTTCTTGGTGTTCCCGTGTTGTTGGCGCAATTCCCGACCGCCATGCTCGCGATGGCGAATCACCTTCCCCATCATGGGGAAGCGTTGCCCGAGCATCAGAAGATGCAGAGGATGACCGTGACCACCTTTTTTGGGAGACTCTATCCCGAAGATGCCTGGGGGCGCGTTTGGTGGCTGGTGTTACTGTTTTGCTGGGACATTCCCATCAAAATCGTCTTTCCGGGTGATGCAGCAGTGCACGATGCCCATCACATCCGTCCCGGGGATACGCAATGGTGGAGAGCGGCTTTCTGGCGGGAAGAGATTCTCGCCGAAGAGGCGCATTTCATGCAGCACAGCTGGGGGTATCTCCACTGCTGCGTCATCAATATCCATGCCGCCTGGCAGTAATGCCATATGCTCCATAGTCCTTACTATGGAGCTTTTTTTTACTCAAAATCATATCCGCTGGCGAGCGGATAGCGCCAGTCGCGCCCAAAGCTCATCGTGGTCAGCTTGACGCCGATCGGGGCCTGCGAGCGTTTATATTCGGAGCGTTTGAGCAGGCGGATCACCTGCAGGACGGTTGCGGCGTCGTATCCGGCGTCGATGATCTCCCGCTTGCCTGCCCTTCCCTCTATCAGCAGACGCAGGATGCCGTCCAGGATCTCATACGGCGGCAGGCTGTCCTGATCGGTCTGGTCAGCGCGGAGTTCGGCGGAGGGCGGGCGGCTGATCATGCGGTTGGGAATGACGGAACCCGAAGGTCCGAGCGCACTGTGCGGAAGATGTGCGTTCCGCCAGCGGCTGAGCGCGAACACGTCCGTTTTATAGACGTCCTTCAGCACCGAATACGCACCGCACATGTCGCCGTACAGCGTGGCATAGCCGGTCGCCAGTTCGGACTTGTTGCCGGTGGTCAGCAGCAGCGCCCCGCTCGCATTGCTGATCGCCATCAGCATCAGGCCCCGCAGGCGGGACTGGAGGTTTTCCGCTGTTAAGCCGTCCGGCGTTTCCAGCGGGGAGATGGTCTCGGCGAGCGTGTGCATGGCCTGCGTAATCGGCGCCACCTCATAGCGAACGCCGAGCCGGCCTGCCAGCGCCTGCGCATCTTCCAGACTGATGTCGGCGGTATAGGGAGAAGGCAGCATCACGGTGCGTACATGGGACGCACCCAGCGCGTCTACCGCCACGGCGGCACTCAGGCCCGAGTCGATTCCTCCGGACAGTCCGAGCACTATGTCGGTAAATCCGCTCTTATGCACGTAATCCCGCAGCCCGGTCATCATGGCGTTATAGGTCAGCTCATCGTCGTCGGGCACCGGTGAGATGTTGGAATGCGTAAATGGAAAAGAAGCGTGGTGCTCCGCAAAATAAGGGAACTGCCTGATGAGCGCCCCTGAGGCATCCACGCAGAAAGAACCGCCGTCGAATACCAGTTCGTCCTGCCCACCGCAAAGGTTGAGGTAGATCACCGGTGCGCCGTACGTGGTGGCGACGTCCTCTGCCAGTGCCTTGCGCTTCGCGTCCTTGCCCGGTTCATACGGGGAAGCGTTAAGCACCAGAAACAGATCCGCCCCCTGATTTCCGAGATGGGCAGGAACCGCCCGGTGCCACAGGTCCGCACAGATCATCACGCCCAGACGATGATCCCTCCACCGGATGATTTCCGGCAGCGGGCCCGGCTGGAAGACCCGCCATTCATCGAACACCCCTTCGTTGGGAAGTTCGTATTTATGGCGTACCTGCGTGATGCGGCCCTGTTCCATCCATAACGCGGCGTTGGTGAGGCGTTCCTCCTCAAGCCATAGCGAGCCGAGCAATAGCGCCGTCTCTTTTCCTTGCGTGTGCCGGGCCAGTTTATGCGCTTCTTCCATCGCCCGCTGTTGAAAAGCGGAGCGCAGCAGCAGGTCTTCCGTGCCATAGCCGATGAGGGCGCATTCGGGAAATACCACGAGAGCAGCTTTTTCGCGCGCCGCTTTATCGTAAGCGTGCCGTATGCGTTCCGCATTACCGGAAATGTCTCCTACCAGGGGATTGCATTGTACGAACGTGATCGGAGGGAAATTCATGCGCTCTCTCGATAGTGTCTTCATATTCTACGCCTGCCTGTTGCAAACGGTCATTTGGCTGCGTGGCATATTACCCGGCATTTAGTACTTGCGTGATATGTCTACGCTTCCACTCGGGCAGCCCCTGCCTTTCACGTACCCTACAGCACCCACCTCGTGGGAGTTGTATTTTACTAGGCGAGTAGCGCTATAGCTTTCCAGCACATGCTTTGCGGTCAGGTTCTCTGAAAACACCGTTTTTTACTGAATGGCCCTAACGCATCACTATGTATATGCGAGTATCAAGCCATGATCGAAGCGCAGGTTACTGGCTCACGTAAGGCATGAGGGCGAGGTTGCGGGCGCGTTTGATGGCGCGGGACAACGCCCGTTGTTTCTTGGCGGAAACGGCGGTGATGCGGCTCGGCAGGATCTTGCCGCGCTCGGACACGTAGCGGCTGAGCAGTTTCACGTCCTTATAATCGATTTCCGGCGCTTTCGGTCCGCTCAGCGGGCAGCTGCGACGGCGGCGGAAGAAAGGCTTGCGTGCGCCTGCCGCGCCTCCCTCTTCGCTGCGCTCCGGGCGGTCGCCACGGTCGGATCGGTCATTGCGGCTCTGGGATTTGTCAAACATATCGTATCTCTTGCTCTATAATGCTGTTGTCAGGTTCAGACTATTTGTCAGGTTCAGGCGGCGTTATCGTATTCGCGCTCTTCGTCGGCGCGCACGGGAGCCGACGGTTTTTCGCTGATGGCGTCGACGCGGATGGTCAGCTGGCGGATCACGTTTTCGTTGATGCCCAGATTACGTTCCAGTTCGCGTAACGCTTCCGGGGAAGACTCCAGCCCGAAAAAGATATAATGCCCGCGATTTCCCTTGTTGATAAGGTACGCAAGCTTACGCAGGCCCCAGTTTTCCTGTTTCACGATCTTCGCGCCCTGTGCGACGGCGATATCCGCCATTTCCTTGGTCAGGGCCTCCACTTCGGAAGGGTTCAGATCGGAGCGCAGAATAAAGGTCAGTTCATAAAAATTCATATCAACACGTCACGCCTAAAAAGTATATTTTTGAAAAGAGTGCCATATAGGCAGAATTGGGATTGGTTTGCAAGCAAAATCATATTACATCTTGATGCTATTCCACTTTATCAAAGGTCGATCTTCATGTTCGGATTCAAACGTAAATCCACTCTGCCTCCTCCCGATGCCGTCGCCGTATCCGAAGTGCCCGTCAAAGGATTTTTGACGCGCCTCAAGGAAGGCATGGGCAAGACCTCCTCCCAGCTGAGCGGCGGGATCACGGGAATCTTCACGAAGCGCAAGCTGGACGCGGCGGCGCTGGAAGAGCTGGAAGATCTGCTGATATCAAGCGATATGGGCGTAAGCGTGGCGGCGCGGGTCGTGGCGGAGCTGCGCAGGGAACGGTTTGAGAAGGAATGCGATCCGGACGATATCCGACGGGCGCTGGCGGCGGAAATGGAGACGATACTGCAACCCGCCGAGCAGCCACTCCGTTTTGAGCCGGACGCGCGCCCGACCGTCATCATGGTGGTGGGGGTGAACGGCAACGGCAAGACCACGACGATCGGCAAGCTGGCGATGCGGTATGCGCAGGAAGGCAAAACGGTGATGCTGGCGGCGGCGGATACGTTCCGCGCCGCCGCCGTGGAGCAGCTTTGCGTCTGGGCGGAGCGGGCGGACGTGCCGATCGTCACCGGCGCACATGAGGCGGACCCCGCCAGCGTGGCCTATCAGGCATATGAGCGGGCGAAGGCGGAGGGGATCGACGTGCTGCTGATCGACACGGCAGGACGGCTGCAGAACAAGCGCAACCTGATGGAAGAGCTTGCGAAAATTATCCGCGTGCTGAAAAAGCAGGAAGAAGCGGCCCCGCATCACGTGTTGATGGTGCTGGACGGCACCACCGGACAGAACGCGCTCTCCCAGGTGGCGACCTTCCATGAAAGCGCCGGCGTGACGGGGATCGCCGTCACCAAACTGGACGGCACCGCGAAAGGGGGGATGGTGGTGGCGCTGGCCGAGAAGTTCGGGCTGCCGGTGCATTATATCGGGATCGGTGAAGGCATTGAGGATCTGCAGCCGTTCGAGGCCCGCGCTTTCAGTTTGTCGCTGGTGGGGATTGAAGAGTAAAAAAAAACACACGCTCACGGATAAAGTGTGTGTGGTAAATTACAGATATGTCAAAAATTTTCTTTGATTACAAAACCTGTTATACCTATTGCAGCGCCAGCTGTTAAAACTCCCAATTGCCATTCAAGCAATTCGGCTTGCGATGGTAAATATTCTTCTTCAGGTTCAGGATGGAAAAATATGATAATCTTTTCAGCCGGTTGGCTGAAGGAGAATAGAGAAATTACCGCAGCAATTGCCAATGCACCGCCCACAGTAATCAAAGCATTTCCAAGACGTTTTGACATGGTTTGAAATTCTAAAACAACGTTTGAAGATCATCTGCATTAGTCGATGTAAAAATCGCATAATAACAAATGACAAAGTGGAATAGTCAGAATATCAATAAACTATTAACAATTCAATGAAAAGTATTTATGCTTTCTTCCCCGTGCGTGACTATGGATCTCCCTTGCCTTATTGAAGACCCCGTTCATCGGCTGGAAACATTTTTCCTGCAACGGCTGCAACGCGTTCTGGAGCCGCCCGCCTGGCACCTGTTCCGGGAAATCCTGGCGTTGCGGGCGGAAGCGATGGAAGATGCGGCAGGTGCGACCCTCGCCACTGCCGAGCGGAAACGCCGGGCCGATACGCGTTATGCGGCATATTGCGGAATCTACGATTCTCTCGACGCGATGCCGGACGTCCGCCAGCAGATCATCGAAGCGCAGGCGAAACTGCAGGATGTCTGCGCCATTGCGCGCAAGCAGGGTACCGTGAAGCGTCTGAAGGCGGAACACCGCACGTATGGATCTTCGGCGGACGACATGACCTACACGTTGATGCATTTCGCGGCGCAAGGGGTGAGCGCCGCAGATGTCCAGCGCTATCTGGACGAACTGCCCGCCCGTTTCAGCCTGACCAGCCATCCGACCAATTCGACGAGTTTGCGTCATACCTGCACCGGAATCGCCCTTGAGCAGGCGCTCGGGTGTCCCCTCATCCGCGAAGAAGCGATCCAGAAAGCCATGGATGCGTTTATCGGATCACCCGTCGCGGCGCCAAAAAAAACGCCGATCGAAGAGCTGGAGGAACTGGTTCCGGTGATGGATAATCTCTATGCGGCTTCCCTGACCCAGCGCGATGCGATCCTTACGGCCCTGCAGGTTTCGGGATATGCCGATCAGGGCGTCGAGGTGCGGCGTCCGCTGCTGGTGCTGGAGGACTGGTCCGCCACGTTCGACGGGGACGGCAACGCCAACGCCACCCGCGGCGCTCTGGAGCAGGGGGTGGCCCTGAAAGAGCGCTGGATCCGGAAGAAATACCAGCAGGACCTGCTTCGTTTAAAAACGTCGCTGGAAGAAAACGCGCAAGGGAAATGGATTACGCCGCTGCTCGAGCATGTACAGGAGGCGCTCGGCCAGGGAATTTACGCAAACGCGGAAGCATTTACGGCCGCTTTGAAAAATCTGCAGGAAAATTATGCAGCGTATGACGGGGCCCCTCATCCGGCGCTGGAGGACCTGATCTACCGCAGCCGCACGTTCGGGTTGCACGGATCACGCGGCAACCTCCGGCACGACGCAGGCTCGCTGCAGGAAACGCTTATCGTGCTCTGCTCCCATGCCGGCCTGCCTCAGGAGGCGGCCGCGCTCAAAGATAAAGACAGGCTTTCCCCGTTACTTACCCAGTGGTTCGAGGAACCGGGGAAGCAGACGCTGGAACGCTTGCGGCGGAGTGCCGACAAGGTGGCGGAAATGCGGGCGTCGCTTCACGAGGAGGACGATGACACGTCCTTGCGGATTCTGGAGCGGCTGCAGTTTCTCGGCGAAAAGCCGGAAGTGTCCAGCAAGCTCATCATCGCCGAGGCGACCCACCCCGCCGATGCCAAGACGGCCATGGCGTTACTCTATGCCACGGGCAACGAGGTGGCGGATGCGCAGGCCGTGCAGGAAATCGTGCTGCTGGTGGAATCGGTGGCGGATGTCGAGGCGCTCACTCAGACCGTCAAAACGCTGGCTACGGACTGCGTCTACCAGCGGCATCTTTCCGCATTCGGGCGGATCACGGTCATGATCGCCCACAGCGATAACCGCCGCCGGGACGGATACAGCGCCGGGGAGATTATCACCGGCATGGAAGGGAAGATCGCCCGCCTGCAGCAGGAACTGCGGGTCTGGGCTCTCAGGCATGACTCTGCCCCGCTGCTCGCCATGGCGGACGGGTTCGGCGTGCCGATCTATATCTTCGACGGCGGCGGTAATGACCTGATGCGCGGTGCCGCCGTCAACCCGGGCCAGACGGGCAAGCAGCACGGCCATGCCGCCGCGCGCGAGCATGCGCCGACCATCCGGGGGCCGCAAAACACGATCCAGGGGGAACAGACGCGGCTACTGTTCGGTGATCCCGGTTGCGCGGCGATGTTCCTGGAGATGATGGTCTCCCAGGCCATGTACGCGAAGGCCTCCGTCGAAGACCGCATCGCCATTCCCGCCTATACGCTGGAGCTCAACTACCGTCAGGCGCAGCGGCGCGCCCAGATGAGCGCGGAAGCGTTTCATGCCGCCGCCCGGCGTTCTTTCCATGCCTATACGGACAGCGCCCCAGGGGAGGCCACCCCGTTCGACGCGTTGTTCGCCCATAGCGGCGCATGGATCACCACCCTGCTCGCCAACCGCGGATCCCGCGGCAACCAGCGCGGTGAAAAGGAGAGCGGGCGGGACAAGACCGTGCGCGAGATCCGCGGCCACCGCAAGGCGCTGGACCAGCGCGCCATTACCGGCAACCTGCTGTTCCAGTTTACCGGGACGTTTCATTTCGGCCTGCTCGGCCAGCTGGAAGCGTTTGAGGCGATCGGCGGAGATGCGGCGTATGAAATGTTCCATTCCAGCCTGCCGGACCGCACCCATCTTATCGGTGCGGCGCAACAGCTGCATATGACGGATTTCGTCAAGGCCTGGCGGATGATGGGTACGAGCGAGCCGGAGGGTGAGGAAATCAGGCGTATGGCCGCCTCCTTCCTTGCCAAGCGGACGATGGGGCGGGCGCCTGAACCGGAGGAAACACTTGCTTTTTTGCAGGAATACGGGCTGAAGCTGGCCGCCGCCATCGTGCATGCCGCCAGCGGCAGGACCGCCGACTCCCTGTTCACCGACGCGGGCCGCCCGTTCGAGATGCAGGATGCTTACCGCCTGCTGCAGCCGGAAATGGCGGGGCAACTGGATATGCGCCATGCTTCGCATGAAGCGGAGCATGCCTGCGTCGCGCGGCTGGAACATCTGTTCAGCGACTATCCCAACCTGCCTGTCACCTCCCAGATGGAGATGGTGGCGGTCGCCGCAAGCTGCGCGGTCAGTCTGGATGTCAGGCCCGCGCTGGGGCTGATGGTGAGCATGAGGAATCAGGAAAGCGGGAATCAGGAATCAGGGAATCGGGAATAAAACAAAAGCGTTTCCTTAATTCCTGAATCCCGATTCCCGATTCCCGATTCTCACTTTCCCGATTCCCAATCCCCCTAAACTACGCTAGAGAGAATCTATGTCCCTGCTTCGCTCTTCCGCCGTCGTCGCCCTGTTTACGCTGCTCTCCCGTATCTTCGGGTTTCTGCGTGACGTGATCATCGCCAATATCATGGGAGCGGGGCCGTTGACGGACGCGTTCTTCGTGGCGTTCCGCGTGCCCAATTTCCTGCGGCGCATGTTCGCGGAAGGGGCGTTTACCGCCGCGTTCCTGCCGATGTTCGCCGGGATGATCAAAGTGGAAGGCAAGGAGTATGCCCTGCGGTTCGCCGGCAGCGCCATGACGATCCTCACCGCCATTCTGCTGGTGATCACCGCCGTGGCCATGATCTGGATGCCGGAGTTCCTCCGCGCCATTACCCCCGGCTTCGCAGACAAGCCGGAGCTGTTCAACCTGACCGTCACGCTGACACGCATTACGTTCCCGTATCTGGTGTTCATCTCGCTGGTCAGCCTGCTCGGCGGGATTCTCAACAGTTACGACCGGTTCGCCGCCGTGTCTTTTTCCCCCGTGCTGCTCAATTTCGGCCTGATTCTCTGTCTGGTGGTGCTGCAGCCGCCGTTCGTCGCCACCCACGCCCATGCGCTGGCCATCGGTGTGCAGGTGTCCGGATTAATGCAACTTGGCTGGCTGATTTATGCCAACCATCGCTACGGCACCCTGCCCAAGCTCGCATGGCCGGAACTGACGCCGGACGTGAAGAAGATGCTGCGGGCTTTCGTCCCGGTGGCGCTCGGGGCCGGGGTCGGGCAGATCAACCAGCTGATGGATACGATCTTCGCCACCTCGCTGGATACCGCCGTGTCCTATTTATATTACGCCGACCGGGTGTATGAACTGCCGCTCGGCGTCATCGGCATCGCGGTGGCGACCGCCTTGCTGCCGATGCTGTCGCGCCATATCCGCGCCGGTGAAAAAGTGGAAGCGAACGCCGCCATTGAGATGGCCCTGAAATTCGTGTCGCTGATCGGCCTGCCCGCCGCTGCGGCGCTGGTGGTGATCGCCCGCCCGGTAGTGGCCGCCATTTATGAGCACGGCCAGTTCAACGCGGTGGACAGCGCCAACGTCGCCCCGGCACTGGTGGCGTTTTCCTGCGGCCTGCCGGCGTTTTTGATGGTCAAGGTGTTCGTCAACTGCTTCTTCGCGGCAACCGATACCAAAACGCCCGTGAAGATCGCCATCCTCTGCGTCGGCATCAATTTCGTGCTGAACGTAACCCTGATCAAGATCTATGCCCATGTCGGGCTGGCGGCCTCCACGTCGGTTGCCGCCTGGGTCAATGCGACCCTGCTCGGTTATTTCCTGTATAAGCGGCATATCTTCCGTCCCACGCCTGAATTCAAACGCTACATCGCCAAAATCCTGGCGGCGGTCGCCGTGATGGCGATCGTACTGCGGCTGGTCTATGCGGGGATCGGGAGCTGGTTCGTCGGTGCGGTGTTGTGGAAAGCGATCGGGATTACGGTGTTGATCGGATGCGGTGTCGGGGCGTACTTCGCCGTGATCATGGGGCTGAAGGCTGTGACTGTCCAGGAAATCAAGGGGTGGGTGAGGAAGGCGTAGATAAAAAAAGAGGGCTTTAAATGAGCCCCGGGTAGATTGAATCTACGTTATGTCGTCTTAAGAACATTAAGATCCGACCGCGGATATATTTCATACGGTCGATCTGATCCTGAAAGATAACGGTTTCACGATTGTCGAATCAATCGTGTATCGCCGCCATTTTAGGGGCGAGTAATACAAACGCTTCGTAATCGCGTCGATACAACTCATAATACAATACATTAAGCGCATTGTAATGAGAGCGGACAATCAGGTTTTGTTCCTGATTCATCAAACCCCGCTCCTGTTTCAGAGATTCATTGGATGTTTGTTAACGACTTTATGGTTAAGTAAACGTATCAACCGCCGATTCGCCCATGCTCCATATCGATTCCCAATCCGCTTCCGTCTTTCGTGTGCTGCTCGTCGAGGATGACGTCGTTCTGCGCCGCTTTCTGCACGACACCCTGACGATTCTCGGATTCCGGAAAATCACCGAGGCCGGTAACAGGAGGGAGGCGCTGGAACTGATGCGCTCCCACCGCAGCGGTTTCCGGTATGATTTCATCATTACCGACTGGGAAATGCCGGAAATGAAAGGGATCGACCTGTTGCGGGAGATCCGGGAAGACGTTTCCCTGCCGGATCATACCATTCCGATTCTCATCTGCACCGGGATGGCGCAAAAGCGCCATGTGCTGGAGGCGCGGGATTACGGCGCCACCGAATTTATCGCCAAGCCCTTCACGGTTGCGCAACTGGTGCAGAAACTGACCAGCCTGCTGGAAAAGCCGCGCAGTTTCATCATTACCGACCAGTATATCGGCCCCTGTCGGCGGCGGCGCAATGAATTTCCGCCGGAAGGGATGGCCGAACGCCGGAAATCCATGTCGCAACCCCTTACCAAGCATATCGCATGACGAAATCTTCCTCCGCTTCCGAAATGGTCACCCTTACTGTCGGGCAGGAGCTGGCGGAAAAGTTCCATAAGCATATCTCGTTCGATGAGGAAGTGATAGGCCGCGCCACCAGGCAGGCGGAAAAATTCAAGGCCACCCTTTCAGAAGGGCTGCTGGCCGATAGCCGAAAAGCGACGACCTGTTTTGATGAATATCAACGCAGCGGAGGACCGGAACCGTTACTGGAGGCCAAGCGCCTGGTGCTGGCGTTGAAAAGCAACGCGGGCATGGCGGACCAGCCGATGGTGACGGAAATGGCGGCGCTGCTGTTCGAATTGCTGGATGACGGGTATGACGTCACCGCTTCCAAGGTCAAGGACAGTATAGTGCTGTATCTGCGGACGATCCGTGAAATGCTGGAAAACCGCGCCGAGCCGCATACCGCCGAAGAGAACGATCGGCTGCTGACGCGTTTTCGCGAATTAAACCAGCATCTGCGTTAGGCGAAATTTAAGCGGCGCTTTTATTCGACGCTTCCAGGGTGCGCACCACTTCGACGACGCAATCCATTTTCACTTCCGGGTGCAGGGTGATACGCGCCGTGTAGCTGCCGAGCGTCTTGATCACTTGGCCCAAGTCGATCTGCTGGCGGGAGAAATGATGGCCCGCATCTTCGAGCGCCTGCGCCACGTCGCGCACCGCGACGGAACCGAACAGGCGTCCGTCCTCACTCGCCTGACGCACGACTTTGACTGTAAGTTCGCCGAGGGTTGCGGCCTGTTTTTCCGCCGCTTCGCGTTTTTCTCCGTTGATCTTGCCGAGAGCATCCTTGCGGGCGGCAATCGCCTCGACGTTCGCTTTGGTGGCTCGCATGGCTTTGCCCTGAGGAATCAGGAAATTACGCCCGAACCCGTCTTTCACTTTCACTACTTCGCCGATGCCGCCCAAACGCGATACATGTTCCAACAGAATCAGTTCCATATTTTTTGTCCTGGATAATAGATAAATTAGCCGTCCTGACTACACCAACACGATTGGAAATGCAATGGATTATTTACGAGAAGGGGAGGCGAACAGGGTATATTGTCCGACGTGTCGCGCCAGGCCGAGCAATGTCACGCAAAGCAGGGGCCAGAGATTGAAGAAGAAGAACAGCACGTAGAAACCGACCATCCAGGCTTTCGCATTTTGGAAACCACGCAGTTTCGTATGAATGTAGCCGAGGCCGGAGAAAAAATAAGGAATCAGCAGGATGATGCTGGCGGCCTGTCCCGCCCGCATCAGCGACACGCTTCCAGCCGCGCCCAGCAGCGCGCTCAGGCCGAGAGCCGCGAGCATGCCGTTGGGCGGCGTATGGGCGCGCAGCCTCAGATGCGCCCGCTTTCCGTGACCGAGCGACCATGCCACGCCGTTCGCGAAGCCAGCCACCACGAACACGATCAGCGACCACGCCCAGAAATCCAGCGCCAGCAGCAGGTGAGGAATATGCTGGATCAGCGTTTCCATCGACGCGGCGACCGTCGGGTCGAGCGAGGAAAACCCGCGGCGGATGTCGCCCAGCATTTCCGTACTGACGGAATGGTAGAGCCCGCTGTCGGAACCGATCATGCAGCCATAGAACGCCGCGCCGTACAGACTGAGCGCCGAGATCGCCAGTGACGGCGAAGACCAGTGCAGCGCCGGCGGGTCCGCCGTCCAGCTCGCCGTCATCACCACGCGGATGAACACGGCGAGCGGAATAAGCTGGCCGCCGATCACCAGCAGCGCATCATGCAAAGGGAGCATGGCCAGTACGACCGGAATCGCAGGGATCAGGGAAGCGGTCATGCCTGCGCGTCCGTAACTCATGCCGGACAGCGCCAGAAAGAAGACCGGCAGGAACGGTGCGGTCACGCCGTAAATCAATCCGTTATGCAACAGGTAATAGAGCAATCCGGCAATGAAGCCGGCAAGGAGGGAAGGGACAGGAATAATAATGGTCATTACTAAGTAACTTTAAGCCATCATCCTCAGAAAGGCAAGAAGCGGCGCAATCAATCGTTGCTTTTTGGTCACAAACACGGTATAGGCGCTGCAAACCTTTATTTTGCAGCGCAGCACCGGAATTTTATGACCCAGCAGATTCGCAATATCGCCATCATCGCCCACGTCGATCACGGCAAGACCACCCTGATCGACACCATGCTTCGCCAGAGCGGCACGTTCCGCGACAACCAGAACGTGGCGGAGCGGGTGATGGATAGCAACGACCTGGAAAAAGAGCGGGGCATCACCATTCTGGCCAAATGTACGTCCGTCAACTGGAACGACGTGCATATCAACATCATCGATACGCCAGGCCACGCCGATTTCGGCGGTGAGGTGGAGCGGATTCTCAGCATGGTGGACGGCGTGATCCTGCTGACCGACGCGGCGGAAGGGCCGATGCCGCAAACCAAGTTCGTGCTCGGCAAGGCGTTGAAGCAGGGGCTGTGCCCGATGGTCATCATCAACAAGGTGGACCGGCCAGACGGGCGGCCCGATGAAGTGGTGGATGAGGTGTTCGACTTATTTGCGGCGCTTGACGCTAACGAGGAACAGCTGGATTTCCCGATTCTGTATGCCTCCGGGCGGGACGGATGGTGTGCCACGAGCCTTGAGGATGAGCGCAAGGATCTGACGCCGTTGTTCGACCTGATTCTCTCTCATGTTCCCGCGCCGAAAGTGGATACGGACGCACCGTTCTCCATGCTGGTCACGTTGCTCGAATCCGATTCCTTTCTGGGACGGGTATTGACTGGACGCGTGCTGACCGGAAAAGCCCGCATCAATATGCCTGTCAAGTCCCTCAATCTGCAGGGCCAGCAGATTGAAACCGGTAAACTGACCAAACTGCAGGCGTTTAAGGGAATTCAGCGCGTACAGGTGGAAGAGGCGCAGGCGGGTGACATCATCGCCATCGCCGGTATGTCCATCACCTCGGTCGCCGATACGATCTGCGATATGGGCGTAACACTAGCCATTCCCGCTACTCCGATCGACCCGCCGACCATGAGCATCACGCTCAGCGTGAACGATTCTCCGTTCGCCGGACAGGAAGGCAGCAAGGTGACGTCACGTATGATCCGCGACCGGCTGCTGGCCGAAGCGGAAACCAACGTCGCCATTACCGTGACGGAGTCCGACGGGCTGGATGCGTATGAAGTGGGCGGACGCGGCGAACTGCAGCTCGGCGTGCTGATCGAGACGATGCGGCGCGAAGGGTTCGAGATGTCCGTTTCCCGGCCCCGCGTCCTGTTCAGGGAAGAAGGCGGGCAACTGCTGGAGCCGTTCGAGGAAGTGGTCATCGACGTCGATGATGAATATAGCGGCGTGGTGGTCGATAAGCTTTCCCAGCGCAAAGCCAACATGACGGATATGCGGCCTTCCGGCGGTGGCAAGACACGGGTGACGTTCCTGGCGCCTTCACGCGGCCTGATCGGGTATCAGAGCGAGTTCCTGACCGATACGCGCGGCACCGGGGTGATGAACCGGGTATATGCGCATCATGACGCTTATAAAGGCGAATTGCAGGGCCGGCGCAACGGCGTACTGATTTCCACCGACCAGGGGGAAGCGGTGGCGTATGCCATTTTCAACCTGCAGGACCGGGGGGACATGTTCGTCCACCCGCAGGAAAAAGTGTATATGGGCATGATCGTCGGCGAACACAGCCGAGACAACGATCTGGAGATCAACGTGCTGAAAGGCAAACAACTGACCAACATCCGCGCCTCCGGCACCGATGAGGCGATCCGCCTCGTGCCGCCGCGCCGCATGACGCTGGAGGATATGATCTCCTACATCGGCGATGACGAGCTGGTGGAAGTGACTCCGAAAAGCCTGCGCCTGCGCAAACGGTTTCTTGATGCCAACGAACGCAAGCGGATGGAGCGGAGCAGGAAGAAAGCTTAAGCGGGCTGTTTTGCGCCTTATATTTTAAGGGGACGTTATACTTAGCTGGCCAAAAATGTGTCATTCCAGCGGAAGCTGGAATCCAGTTGTTTTAATAGTTAGACGGATATGTAGATCTCTATTTTTAATAGGAGGCAAAACCCTGCTGTTCTTACACAGAATATAGTCATTCCGATTAAAAACCGTACGGTTTTAATCGGATAAAATGACTATAACCATATAATTTATAGTGTTTTTAACCGAAAATTTTCGTACGAAAATTATTCGGAAACACTATAAAACCACGTAAAATGTTTTTTACGTGGTTTTATTTCGTTATCTTCAGTGTAGAACAGTATTATTTATAGCTGCGTGAATCCGGGCCTTTGTTTTCGTCTGCAGAGCGTTCCAGTTTTTTTCCGCCTGTCTGCATATCTTTTCCGGCGCCTTCAAACGTGTTGCAGGCCGATACGATGGCTACGTTAGCCAGAAGTGCTGCGATAATTGCGATACGTCTCATAATGTTTCTCCTTGAAATGTTGATATCTGTCCGTTGAATCGTTTCCAGCCCGCCCGGTGTCAGCCGGAAAAGTGGAACCGATGTTGTGTATGCCAGAAATACCGTTTTATCAAGAAAAAGAAAGCGTGAACCCGCTCTACGGAAGGAGAGCATGGCGGGTATGGTATTCCATGATACGCGCGTAATGAAGAGGGTCGTGCGGCGTGACGAGCGCATCGGCGTCAGGATAGAGCTGATCATGCAGACGGGTCAGCAGAAAACGCAGTGCCGCGACGCGCAGCAGTGCAGGCAAAGCGGTTTTTTCGGATCCGGTGAGTGGGCGGATCGTCTCATAGCCCTTCAGCACCGCTTTGAACAGCTCTTCGTTCACATGACCTCGCGCATCGAAACACCAGGCATTCACCACGATCGCCAGATCGTACGCCAGCAGATCCGTGCAGGCGAAATAAAAATCGATCACTCCGGAAAGCCTGCCTTCCGCATCAAAAAAAACGTTGTTCGGGAAAAAATCGGCATGGATGATGCCGGAGGGTAAATCATCCGGCCAGTTCCGTTGAGCGAATTCCAGCGCCGCATCGATGCCGGCCAGTAAATCCGGCGGTTGAACCCGATACCTGCGAGCCACGATTTTTTCCCGTAAATCCCTCCAGCCGGCATAGGACATGCCGTTGGCGCGGCTGAGGGGAAAGCCTGCCGCCGCTTCGTGCAGGCGTGCGAGCATTTCTCCCGCCTGCCTGCAATGGTCGGAGGAAGGAAAGGAAACGCTGGCGCCGTTCAGAAAGCTCACGACGGCCGCATTTTTTCCCTGCAGCGTAGTGGTGAGTTCGCCGTTCAACGTACGCTCCGGTAACGGGCAGGGGATATGATTGCCGTTCAGATGTTCCTTCAGGTGAAGGAAAAACGGTATGTCCTCTGTCCGTACCCGCGCTTCGAACAACGTAAGAATCACCCGCGTCTCCTGGCCTTGCGCATCCCGGTAATGGAGCAGGTAGTTCGTATTTTCCACTCCTTCGGCAATCGGATGCGCCGTCGGGAGGGTCGCGAAGCCGTAGGTTCGCATCAGCGTGTGAAGATCATCCTGCGTAATGGTGGTATAGACGGCCATGCAGGCTTTTAGCCAAAATGCGTCATAGGTGTAAAGCGTTAAATTTTTAAAATGTCAGGGGTTTATGGATGTATCGGGAATAGGAAAATTAACGATTATATGCTAACCTGTTCAGGTACACTTCATTTAAAGCACGTTATGACTGACTTTCAATTAAACGGTATCTACACCGTGAAAAGATCCGCTTTGTTAAAGCCGGAATGGATAGGAAAGAAAGTGACCATTCTAAGTTTTCCTGCGACGAATTTGGCAAACGTTCAATTGAACGGTACTGATAAAATCAGTATGACTTCGACGGAACATCTCCAATAACTCTTATCACCCATTAATTAAAATTTATTCTTATATTTAAGGGGTGATTTCTTATATCATGCTTACGGCATTAAACCGTTGGGTTTTCCGTTACGCTTTCTTTCTCCTTCACCGGCCGGAAATGCGTCCGCATCTGCGGACGTCCGAATAAAGGGCGCTGCCCGAGCGTTTTAGCGTACATCCAGACCAGTCCCGACATGACGATAATCGCCAGGCCGAACACCCAGATGACCGCCGCGATGGTCTTGTCGCCGTATATCCCGATAATGCTCGCGGAGACGAAGACGGATACGCAGATCAGGAAACCGAGCAACTGACCGAGCAGCGTGGAAAAATGATGCGTCTTGAGCGCGTTTTTTTCCCATTCATGCCGGTGCTGCTGTTCACGCGTAAACATATCCATGATCTGTTGCGCGGAGCCTTCCACCACGTAATCATAGGCTTCGAGCAATTCGGGCGAGGGCATGATATCCGAAATCTTGCGGGCCTGCTGTTCCGGCGTGCGTCGCTTTCCCTGTTCCTTCTGCCTGGAATATTCAGTCGACATCTTTTTGCTCCCGACCCAGGATAAGCGTTATGTCACCGTCGATACGCGAAAAATCACCGCGCAGCGCTTCCAGCGGAAAATAGTAAGGGTAGCGGTAGAGCGCCGCGACCGGAAAAGAGAACGCCGCATTCATTCCCAGCAGTAAGCCGCGCAGAAAAGAAATCATACGGTCAACCTATTGCGTAATCCTTTTATCAATCAGGCGATTGGCGATATCGTCGAATGCCTGTTTCAACGTGCTCTCACTTGACGCGTTATAACTGCATCCCGGAGTAGCGCAATCGGTAAGGCGCGTAGCGGTCGCCGAGTTGGGAGGGACATCAAAAGAAATGGTGCAGAGAAGAATGGATTGCTGCTTGACCTGTTCGCACAGGCTGGCGAGACGATCATTCGCGGCGGTATCCGGCTGAAATCCTTCCTTGTCACCGCTGAGAGGAGCAGGCTGGCCGTTTTCGATATTGTCCCTGTCCACGTTCTGATATTCACTTTCTCCATCGGTCAACAACACCAGCACCTTGGTGTTAACGAAACTTCTGACTTTTTCGAAGTCCGACGGGTGATTTTTTTCATCCTTCGCCTGTGATGAGCCGGTAAATATATTTTTACCGTCAGGGCGTAAGGCTGCCCATCCATACCACATGCCCATCGCCACGTTCGTTCCGCCCTCAAAGGAAATCTGCGTATTATTGATTGCATTCAAAAGAGGTTCGGGATCGTTGCTCAGACCCAGAGCGGATTGAACTTTAGGCTTCTGGCTGTCATAAACAAAATTAAAATCAGCCAGAGAGCCGTCGATGGCGACGTTATGCGTGAAAGGAACATATGCATAGTAGGCAGCCAGCGGATTATCGGAGGTGGTAACCGCGTCCTGCACGGAATTAACCAGTGAATTGATGCTGTCCTTCACCGCCTGGAATTTTTTACTGGTGCCGCCGCTTGCACAGGCGGCGTCTCTCTCAGCCGGTGACACCCCCCACGGCTTGCTGCGCTGAAGTTCGTAACACATGGAGGCGGACTCATCCACTGCAAGCGCCAGTTCGATGGTGCGGCCCCCTGTCGTGCGGGCAACTTCGGAAAAGACATTCATGCCCAGAGAAGTCAAACTATTCGCCCTGTTTAAATTCGTATAGATTCCGCCGAATACCAGTGGCAGGCGGGCGGCTACGTTTCCGGAAACCTTCCCGTCACCCGGATCGAAATTGATGACCAGATCTGCATCAGTGACGTTTGTTCCCAGATAGCCTTGCGGGAAGTTGGCGCGGAAAAATTCCCGGCCCCGCCGCTGCAATGCTTCAGGATCGTCTTTATACAGCTGTTTGGTAGCGATATCCGCTACGGCGATCAGGGAAGCGTCCAGCGCATGGCTGAGTTTATTACGCGCCAGGAAATACCTGCCGCTGTCGATCGCCACGCCCATGAACGCGATCAGCAGCACGATGCTCAGGCCAATCAGAGGCATTACCGCCCCTGATTGGCTGGAAAGGATAGAATGGTGTTTGGTCTTGGTCATAGCAATCCTTGTTTAAACGAATAGCGAGGCTCAGCTTCCGAAGAAAGGCGGTGGAGGTGCCGGAGGTGGTGACGGCGGTGCAGGAGGCGCCGGTGGTTCCGGAGGCGACGGAGGTGCCGGTGGCTCCGGCGGTCCGGGAGGCGCCGGCGGTTCCGGCGCTGGTGGGACCGGACAATCGGCATCACCCGGGCTGGTTGCAGGAGAATATTGGTCGTTATCATCTATACAGCCGAAGCAGCGTTTGATGGCACTACCCGATGGGAGGCTGGAACAGCAAACTTTCTTACCTTCGGCCTCTGCATAACTGTCCGGAATGGGTTGACCATTCAATGTGTTATCCAATCCATCCCGTGAAGGACAGTTGTAAGGGGTCGCCAGCAGTTGAGGGCGGCAGGTTTTAAGTTTCTGTTTCAGATCGTCGCGCTGGTCTTCGCTGTAGCACTGGCACGGATGCGGTGCATCTTTCCCGATTGGCCAGATGTCGTAATACCCACGATCCACATCATCGTCCTTAACACCGCCGTCATGATTCACGTCCGCGTCCCGGTAATAGCCGCAGATGCCCGGTTTATCTCCCAGATCCTCATCGGCTGGGTCGCGCTTATCCTTGATGATATCGAGCCGGTAACGGTAAATCGCTTTTTTGTACAGGTTGCGGCCATTCAGATTGACAGCGTTACCGCCTTTGGTAAGGGTGTCCAGCAGTCCGCCGAGGACGTTGCTGTGTTTATAGCTCACCTCCACGATGATCAGCGTATCGCGGCTTCTGAGAACGATGCCGCCGAGATCCTTATCGCTATTGAGTTTCGTTCCCTTCCCTCCGATGGCCGAGCTTGCATTGTTCGCGCTCTGAGAGGTGATTTCCGCCGGCTGGGTGGTATCGTTCGGGTTGGACGGATTGACTACGCTTACCACGAATCCCGCATCGGCGGTACCGAACGGGCTCATCAGTTTCTGAAAGGTTGAAGTTAATTCAGGGGAACTTGCGGAAACCGTGCTCGGTTCCGGAACCTGCGCGATGAAATCCGCCATCTGGTTGGCGACCTTGTCCACCTTCTGGTTGGCCAGCACGAACCGCGTGATTTCGATGCCGCCGACGATCAGCAGCAGCAGTACCGGCAGCACCAGCGCGAATTCGATCAGCGCAACGCCGCTTTCCCTGGCACGGTGAGGCAAAGTGTGACGGGCAGGTGAGGAGTTCATAAACACATGATTCATTGACAGCTCTTCATAGACTATAATTAAATGGTGAGATAAATTTTACCTTACAAGGTACGCGTATAAACATCTAGCTTAAAAAATTCCCGTTAATTCCCACCGGGACTACCCGATCCGGAGGTAAAATTCTCATTATGTACGACCATGGAGGATTCCAGAAGGAGGTGGTTCTCGGGAAAGAATTTTCCGATGATCGGCGTGAAAAAATTCCAGCAGTACGCCACCGTATAGACCACCGCCGCATCGCCACCACCGATATCCTTGCAGCTCTTATCGTTATCGACTTTACCGCTGCATGCGTAATCTCCTGCCGAACTCGCGGGCAGCGAGCCGAACGTATTGCCGAGAGACTGGCAGGAAATGCTCAACCGGGCGGGATCAAGCAGGCTACCGGCCTTCTGGCGTATGTTTTCGCGGATGACCGTCACGCGGTCCACCGTTCCCTTCGTCGGTTTGGCGACGCGGCCTTCCCCGGCATAGTCGCTGCCGGTGATCCCGAAGCGGGCTCCCACGGACGCGGCGTTTTCGATGACGTTGTCTGCGAACAGCACCAGGCCGAACTCGATGATGCCCATCATCAGCAGGAACAAAATCGGCGCCACCAGAGCGAATTCGATGGCGGTCGCCCCGTCTTCCGCTTTCGCGAAATTTTCAGGTTCGGCGGAAAGATCCTTCCGCTCCGTGTCGTCATCGTTTGCTGTCATACGTATTTCCCGACGTTATTTGTAAAAACTCTGTAAAAGAGGTGATTTCATTTAACTTTACAATAAAATCACGGCATGGGATAGCCTTAATTCATGGTTGCGGTGCGTCGGGCGGATATTCTTGTGGTAGGCGCCGGGGCGGCAGGACTGATGTGCGCGCTTACCGCAGGGCGTCGGGGACGGAAGGTCCATGTGATCGACCACAACGCGAAGCCTGCCGAGAAAATCCGTATTTCCGGGGGAGGCCGTTGTAATTTCACCAATATCCATACGCAGGCATCTTATTATCTCTCGCAGAATCCCCGCTTCTGCCTCTCCGCACTGGCCCGTTATACGCCCGGACATTTTCTGGAGATGGTGCGGGCGCACGGCATCGCCTATCATGAAAAAAAACTCGGGCAACTGTTCTGCAACGGGTCGGCGCAGGCGATTATCGACATGCTGATGCGTGAATGCGCGGAGGCGGGCGTGGAAATCCATCTGGACACGCAGGTGCGGGAAGTGGAAAGGCGGGACGGGACGTTTCGGCTCGGCACTACTGTTGGGAAATGGGAAGCGGAGGCTCTCGTCATAGCGAGCGGCGGACTGTCCATTCCCAAAATGGGGGCCAGCGGATGGGGATATGAGGTGGCCCGCATGTTCGGAATATCGATCATTCCGCCGTCACCCGGCCTGGCGCCGTTCACGCTGCCGGAGACCCTGCTTAAACAGACCGCGCCGCTCTCGGGGATCGCGGTGGAAGCGTCCGTACGATGCGGAAAGCAGCGGTTCGACGAGGGCCTGCTGTTCACGCACCGAGGGCTCAGCGGTCCTTCCATCCTGCAGATTTCCTCCTACTGGCAGGAAGGGCAGGCGATTACCGTGGATCTGTACCCTGTCCGGGAACTGGAATCCGTGTTGCGGGCCGCGAAGGAAGCCCATCCCCGGCAGGAGGCGGTAACGATTCTCGGGGAATATCTGCCCAAGCGGCTGGCGGGGTTCGTCGGTGAGCGCACGGGGCTGGCCGACCGTCGCCTGGCGGATCTTTCCCATTCCGTTCTGAGGGAGGCGGCGAAATTCATGCACGGATGGCAGGTGGTGCCGGGCGGTACCGAAGGATATCGTACCGCGGAAGTCACCAAGGGCGGGGTGGATACCCGCGCTCTTTCCTCGCAGACGATGGAAAGCGTGGCGGTGAAGGGATTGTATTTCATTGGGGAAGTGGTGGACATGACCGGCTGGCTCGGAGGGTATAATTTCCAGTGGGCCTGGGCTTCCGGCAATGCGGCGGGGATGGCGGCATGAAAAGGCATAGGAGATGAAACATGTTTGATGAAAATAAAATGATGTGGATGCAGAAACCAGACGGGAATAAAAAAAACTCCGCGAAATGCGGAGTATCAGAATGCGGAGATTGTCAGAGATAATGCCAACTACCGGTGATCGTAAAGTCTGAATACGATCTCGGTTCCCCCCGTTTTTGTCACTACGTGATAGTTCCAAGAACCGTTGCCATTATTCTCCAAATTGAGCTTTGCCCAATTCGCTTCAACCCCATCAACCCGAGCTTTGCTATTCTTAAGTAACAGGAAATAATGGTTTTTTGATTGAAACTCCATCAGATCCGGATGATTCCGAACCAATAGAAATCTTTCGTCAACCTGTTTCCCGGCCACCAAGAAATCGAAACCGTATGTTTGACCTTCTTCCAAAAACGTTGGCAGCAGGTTACTGATTTCCAGCGTTTTTGGAGAATCGCTGTCCGGATTGTCAAGGACTTTGGCACATCCTGTTGTTAACGCTGTGAAAAATAGAAAAGCCGTTAAAAGGACAGACGGAAGTACTGGTTTCATTCTTTTTTGCCCTATGGGACTTTTATGGGAATTTCCGCATCTATGGCTTATTTAGACTGAACTGTCTGTAAATATGCTTTTACTTCAAAGAGATGAAGTATAGATAAAGAAACATATCCATGATAAATCATTTTTTTCGTTTAATCAATGAATGTTTTAACGATTTTTTACCGTTATTAATCCTGATGCATTTATCGTAAGGTTCCCGTTTCCGCACGCGCGTCAGGAACCTGTAACCATTAATCTAGAGGAAGTTCACCGGGTCGACATCGATGCGAATCATCACGGAAGCAGGGCAGGGGGCTGCATCACACCACGGTTTGACCACCGCCTGCACGTCCACAGGGCGCGGCGCGATCATCAGAAAGCGCAGGCGGTAGAGGCCGCGCAGTTTATACAGTGCCGCCGGCGCGGGTCCGAGCACGCGGATATCCTGCAGGTGCGGCGTGCTCATGCTGAGCGCCCGGGCCACTTCCAACACTTTTTCTTCCGGCGTTCCCTCTACGATGACGGCGCATAAGCGCCCGTAAGGCGGCATGCCTGCGCGGACGCGCCCTTCCATTTCCAGGGCGAGGAATTTCTCCCGGTTCCAGGAGGCGAGCGCCTGCATCAGCGGATGATCGGGGCGGTACGTCTGGATATACACCCTGCCGCGTATTTCCTCCCGTCCGGCACGTCCGGCGAGCTGGTGCAGCAGCTGATAGGTCTTTTCCGCGGCGCGGATGTCTCCGCCCTGCAGGCCGGCGTCCGCGTCGATCACGCCGACCGTGGTGAGGGAGGGAAAATGATGCCCTTTCGCCAGAAGCTGCGTGCCGACGACGATATCCACCTCGCCCATCGTCACGAGGGCAAGCAGGCATTTAAGGCGGGTGTGGTCTTCCGACGTATCCCCCGAAATGACGCAGATGCGGGCCTGCGGAAACAGCTTGCGCACTTCCTCCTCCACCCGCTCCACCCCCGGTCCGCACATGGCGAGCTGGTCGCCTCCCGCCTGACATTCCGGGCAGGACGGGGGAAGCGGTACCTGCAGGCCGCAATGGTGGCATTGCAGGCGGCGCCGTCCCGCATGGTAGACCAGCCAGGCGGAACAATTGGGACATTCGTAGCGATGCCCGCAGGCGCGGCACAGTACCAGCGGCGCGTAGCCCCGGCGGTTCATAAACAGCAGCGTCTGTTCCCCGCGCGCAATCGCTTCCGCGACGTGCCCGGCCAGGCGTGGCGAAATCCAGCAGTTTTTCTCCAGCTTTTCCTTCCGCATATCCAGCAGATGGATGGCGGGCAGCGCCGACTGGTCGCTGCGCCGTGTGAGGGTCACATGCCGGTATTTGCCGCGCTCGACATTCACATACGTTTCCAGCGAGGGGGTGGCGCTGCTCAGGATCACCGGGATCCGTTCATGGCGGGCACGCAGCACCGCCATGTCCCGCGCATGGTACATCACCTGATGCATCCCGGAGCCCTCCTGTTTGAAGGCGCTGTCATGCTCCTCGTCGACGATCAGCAGGCCGAGCGAGGCATAGGGCAGGAACAGGGCCGAGCGCGCGCCGATGATGAAACGGGCGGTTCCTTTCATGATTGAGCGCAAAGCTTCCCGCCGGGCCGCGGGAGTTTCGGACGAGTGCCAGAGGGTCGGTTTGAAACCGAAACGCGCCTGTGCCCGTTTCATGAACGGCACGCTGAGGGCGATTTCCGGCACCAGCATCAGTACCTGCCCTCCGTCCCACATGACGTTTTCCGCCACTTCGAAAAACACTTCCGATTTGCCGGAGCCCGTTTCCCCGTCCAGCAAAAAGGGCTGGAATCCGTGATCGGCGGCGGAAATCATCGTCTGCGCCGCTTCCTGCTGTTCCGGCGTGAGGGAGTGAGAGGCGGGAATAAGAGTGGGGGGTTCCGCCGGCGCCGCGCTCCGTGGTTTCACTCGGTTATCGGCCGCTTTTTCGATTCCGGGGATGGCCAGGCGAAGCATATTGCCGAGAGAGGCGCAGTTATACCGCGCCGCTCCGGCCAGCGTCTCACGAAGCGCCTCCCGCATTACGGGGAGGTGCCGATGAACCGTCCGGATCGTTTTCAGTTTCGCATCAGCAAGAGCGGATGTTCCTTCCTCCCCCCATACGACCCCGATCACGTTGCGCCCGGCAAACGGCACGGTGACATAACATCCCGTCAATTCCCCTTCTTCGGTGGTGAGATAGTCGAAACAGCCTTCCACATTGAGCGGAACGCAGACGGAAACGCGGCGGACAGGGTAGGGCATGACATCGACGATCCTAGCCTTAAAACTTCTCACCCGATAGGTAAAACCTTTCCTCCGTTAGCCAAAAAATAACCCTTTGCCTGCTACACAGGAATCCGTTACACAGACTTTGAGTTGTTTATCGCAGGAGAATCCGTCACATGTGCGCAGATATCGTTGTTCCGTCCCTCGGGGAATCCGTTTCCGAGGCCACCATCGCCAAATGGTATAAAAAACCGGGGGATGCGGTTAAAAAAGATGAGCCGCTCGTCGAACTGGAAACCGATAAGGTGACGATGGAGGTCAATGCGCCGGAAGACGGCGTGCTGGACGCGCAAAGCGCCAAAGAGGGCGATACGGTCAGTGTCGGGGCGGTGCTCGGCAACATCAAAGCGGGCACCGGGGCCGCTTCCGCGCCGGAAGCACCGGCGAAAGCGTCGGCTCCCGCCGCTCAGGTGCCTGTACAGGCAGCCTCCACGCAGGCCGCAACCGCGCCGAAAGACGGACCGGCCGCCACCAAAATGCTGGCCGAACATCCGCAGGTCGCTCGTGATTCCCTTTCAACCACGGGGAAAGACGGACGGGCGACCAAGGGCGACGTCATTACCGCTATTTCAGGAGGGAACGTTACAGGCGGTGGGGCCGTTGCGGAGGTACCTGGGGCCGCCTACGGTAAAGCACGCGGGGCCCGGGAAGAGCGGGTGAAGATGAGCAAGCTGCGCCAGGTCATTGCCAAGCGCCTGAAGGATTCACAGAATACCGCGGCGATCCTGACCACGTTCAATGAAATCGACATGTCGAACGTGATCGAGCTGCGCTCCCAATATAAGGACGATTTCGAGAAGAAATTCGGCATCAAGCTCGGTTTCATGGGATTTTTCGTCAAAGCCGCGGTGGCGGCGCTGAAAGAGATTCCGGAAGTCAACGCGCAGATCGACGGCACGGACGTCATCTATAAGAATTATTACGATATCGGCGTGGCGGTCGGCACCGAGCAGGGGCTGGTGGTACCGGTGGTACGGGACGCGGACATCAAGACGCTCTCCGAGATTGAGGCGGATATCGCCGGAAAAGCCAAGCAGGCGCGGCAGGGCACGCTCGGCATGAGCGATCTGCAGGGCGGCACGTTCACCATTTCCAACGGAGGGGTGTACGGGTCGCTGATGTCCACCCCGATCATCAACCCGCCGCAGTCCGCCATTTTAGGGATGCACAAAACCGAAGATCGTCCGGTCGTCATCAACGGGCAGATCGTCATCCGGCCGATGATGTATGTGGCGATGTCCTATGATCATCGCATCATCGACGGTAGAGAGTCGGTGACGTTCCTGAAGCGTGTCAAAGAACAGATCGAGGATCCGCGGCGGTTTCTACTGGGATTGTAAGCGAAGCGTGGGACCGGTTTAAGTTTTAATTGCTATCTTGCATCTTCGCTATTCCGAATCGCAGGCTAATGCAGCCCGAAAACCTCGGTTGATGCGGGAGCAGCTAATCATGTGCATCCCAAGGCATATCGTTCTGCAGTTCAAGCTGGAAACAGGTCAAACAACCCGAAGTGACGCTCGCGGATGGCGGCAAATGAACGATTAATCAGGCGCGGCCACGCTAAGCCGCTTTCGAAAAGTGCAAAAGTTTTTTCGGCATTATGGTCATAGGAGAATATCTGCTTTTCAAAGGGATAGAGATGGACGTAATTATTCATCCGCGATTAAAACGCTCTAGTCTTAATTCTCTCAATAGTCTGACCATGCTGGCCTATGCGCGCCGCCAACTTTTGCTCAAAATTCGAATTTATTTAAAAGTTTTGTTCACAAAAATGTAATAATTATGTAGTATAGATTAATAATATTTAAATAAATAATAAATTAACTAAAGTATAAGGTTGTCCATATGTTTAAGAAAAACCTGACTTTTATTGACCTTTCATCGCAAATTAACGAAATTTTATCTAAAATCAACGGTGCTGGAACAGCTGCCGGATTTAATGGAAAAATAGAAATTGCCTACGACCCAACAGAAAATATCGATTTCCAAAACCTTGAAAATCAAAAAAAATATGTTGTTGACCTGATTGTTAATGATACTTCGAAAAAGATGCAGAAATATACTGAATTGTTCGATAAAGGTATCATGTCTGCTGAAGAAGCAACGTATCATCTCTACAATGATCCACGTCAGCATGAAGATTTAATCTTCTCCTATTCTGAAAAAGGTGGAATGATTCAGTCTGCTGAAATAGCTGATAATATTCAATTTACTCCAAACGCAGCGCCTTCAATTGTGTTTGTAGAAAATAATGAGGAATATTTTATTCAAGGTACAATGAAAGATGAAGCCGGAAAAATTACGCTCATTACTGGCAGTCCACCCGGTCAGCAGACAGATTACAGTGCCTTAGAGAAGCTAGTGGGATCAAATATCATAGAACATGATATCGGGCACGCCATCGGTGGTGCAACATTGCTTGATCCAGATGGTACTTTAGTAACTAATGATATGCCGGAAGCTATTGTTGGTTATTTAGTGTCTGAGCTTATATCACACGGAATTACCGGTGAACTGCGAAATACTAAAACTGGCTATGCTCCGACAGATCCTAACGATCCGGTTTCGACACCAGAGAATTTTATCAATAATGTGAACTTACTTAACGAATTACTTCCAGGGTTGGGTTTTGATAAGGTTATCGATTCATATAAGAAACAAGGAGAAGGTTTGATAGAACCGGACTCTGAAACAAGGCTGTATGCTTTAGCTGCAGGATTAAGAGCATATGATCGATTTTTTAAAGATTTTGACCAGCTACCTGCTATGAACGAATATCCCGGAGAAAAACTTGGGCCTAGTAAAGAAGAGCTGGCATTCAGAAATTCTGAGCCTGATACTAATTTGCATGCCGCGTCATGTAAGGTCGAGAAAATGCATAATTATTACAATGGCATACAATTGCACTGATATTTATAAAAAAATTCCAGCTAAGTGAATTTTGGAAAATGAGTTAGTATAGTCGTTAAAGATTTTTACAGAATTTTGAAAGTAATTGAGCCTGCATTCCCTGGATAAGCGAAGATACGGTAATGATAGATACCGGATTTCCGCTTATCCTGAAAATGCAAAGAAGCGTTATCCTAAGCCGCTTTCGCAACCGCCTGGTTGTTGGCTTTCAGCGTCACCTCGATATTGCCGCGGGTCGCCTTGGAATACGGGCAGATCTGGTGTGCGGCTTCCACCAGTTTCTGCGCCGCTGCAGCGTCCAGCGACGGGATCGTCACGTCCAGCACCACGCTGATGGAATAACCGTCGTCGCCCTGATTGAGACTGACATCCGCTTTCACTTCCGCATCCGCCGCCGAAACATTCTGTTGTTTGGCTACCGCTTCGATCGCACTGCCGAAACAGGCGGCGTACCCGCAGGCGAACAGTTCTTCGGGATTGGTCGCTCCCGGTTTAGCGTTAGCTGTGCCAGCGGTACCCAGATCACAGGAAAGGTTGCCGTTTACCGTTGCCGCGTGACCGTTTCTTCCGCCTTTCGCCGAGGCATGCGCCGTAAAGAGTGTTTTCATAAATCAATGCTCCTGGTTGTTGATTTTCCTTTTACCGCATTCATCTATACCCTGTTCGGGTTAAAAGGGAATATTTTTATCCGGCATGATTCATGATCCGGCCCGCACGCCGATCAGGTGGCAGATGGTGCGCGTCAGCATGGAGCGGTTGAGCGTGTAGAAATGAAATTCCTCCACGCCCTCCAGCCGCAGGCGGTGGCAGAGCGACGCCGTCACGTAGGCGGCCGTCTGGTTGTGCAGGTCGTGATCGTCATGGATGCTCTCGAACAGGTGGTTCAGCCAGTCGGGCACTTTCGCGCCGCACATGGCTGCGAATTTGCGCAGCTGTTTGATGTTGGTCACCGGCAGGATGCCCGGCACGACCGGCACCGTGATTCCGGCTTTACGTACCTTGTCCAGGAAACGCAGATACGTTTCCGCCTCAAAGAAAAACTGCGTGATAGCGCGCTTGGCGCCGGCGTCGATCTTGCGTTTCAGATGGTCGATGTCCGTCGCCGCGTCCACCGCCTCCGGATGCGTTTCAGGGTAGGCGGCGACACTGATTTCGAACGGATGCCGCTTGAGGAGCCCGGCTACCAGATCCGCTGCATACGCATATCCTTGGCTGTGAGGAACATAGGCCTGCTGCTCCGGCATGTCGCCCCGCAGCGCTACGATATGCCGGACGCCTGAGAGCCAGTATGCGTCCGCGACCGCATCTATTTCCTCCGACGACGCTCCGACGCAGGTCAGGTGGGCGGCGGATTTGAGGTCCGTTTCCGCCATAATGCGGCTGATGGTGGCGTGGGTGCGTTCCCGCGTCGTCCCGCCGGCGCCATAGGTCACCGACACGAACGCGGGCTTCAGGGGAAGAAGCGCCTGAACCGAAGTCCAGAGGCCCGCTTCACTTGCGGCGTCCTTCGGGGGGAAAAATTCGAACGACACCGCTGCCGGAGGCGTGGTATAAAACTGATAAAGCCGTTGTTGAAGAATTTCGCTGAAGGCCGGCATGAAAACTCTGTCGTTTGAAAACTGAAGAAAAATTGTGGTGAGGTTACACGGAAAGCGGAAGCGTCCGCCATATGTTTATTCGCCCCCGGTTAAATTCATTTTAACTATACAGTGCTGCCCAAGCGGGTATATGAACAATGCATATCGATATTTAACTCGTGTGATGGCTTAGTCCACCGCGATGTCCAGATTGAAATATTTTTGTAACTTCCAATTTTTTGTAACTCCCTGGCAGTGGAAATTTAAATGAACGTGCGCCTTTTTCTCCTACAAAGCATGAAACCGCTCTGCCTGGCGGTCGTGGTGGGGATGATGGTGTCCGCCCCCGCTGTTGCCGCCGCTTCGGATGATCCGGCCGAGCCGGTCAACCGGGCGATTTTCCGCTTTAACGAATATGCCGACCGATATGTGCTCAAACCCGTCGCCGAAGGCTATGACTATATCGTCCCCGACCCCGGCAAGCGCGGGATTTCCAATGTGCTGCACAACCTCACCATGCCCGTGACGTTCGTCAATTCGATCCTGCAGGCCGATCCGGGCAACAGTTTCGAGTCGCTCTGGAGTTTCGTGCTGAACAGTACGTTCGGCATCGCCGGAATCTTCGATTTTACCGGAGCCAATACGGATCTCGACGTGCATGACGAGGATTTCGGCCAGACGCTCGGTACGTGGGGAGTGGGCGCAGGGCCGTATCTGGTGCTGCCGCTGTTCGGTCCTTCGAATCTGCGGGATCTGGGCGGAATGGGCGTAGATTACGCCGCCGATCCTTTCAATTACGTCGATAACGATGCCTTCGTGTACGGACGTGCCGGGCTCGGCGTCGTCGACACGCGCTACCGCGCCCTCAAACTGGTGGATGACGTGTACGCCCAGTCACTCGATCCGTACGCCACGTTCCGCAGCGGCTATGCGCAGCGGCGGCGTGCCCAGATAGTCAATACCAGAAGCAGCGATGAAAACGAGGAGTAAGGAATGAAACGTCTCTTTCAATGGATACCGATAATCATCATGGGGCTGGCCTTCAGCCCTAACGCTTCCGCGGCGCCCGCCACGCAGCAGGCGGCGACGCCGGAGCAGGCGTTCGTCTATGAGGTGGCGGGCGAGGTGTTGAGCGCTGTGCGCGCCGCGCCTTCCAACGCGGATGCGAAACGCACGCTGGAAGCGGTGTTCACCAGATACGTGGATATCGAATGGGTGGGCCAGTTCGTGCTGGGCCGTCACTGGAAGGAGGCGAAGCCGGAGCAGCAGCAGCGTTTCCTCAGCGCTTACCGTTCGTTCATGGTTGGAAGCTATACCACGCGACTGCGGGATTATTCGGGGGATGATTATACCGTTTCAGCCCCGCGCACTGCCGGCGAGGGTCGCTCGGCTCTCACCATGAAAGTGAAGCGTGCGCAGGGCGCGCCGGTCGTCATCGATTACAAGATCCGTAAAAGCGGAGACGGGTACAAGATTTACGATCTGGTGGTGGAAGGCATCAGCCTGATCACCACCCAGCGCTCGGAATTCGATTCGGTGGTCAGTCAGAACGGACTGGATTTCCTGATCGACGCGCTCGTGAAGAAATCCGCTGTGAAATAATCTTGGGCGAGGCGAATCTTTTCCTCCCCGTCTGGTCGCTCGGCCTGATGAGCGGCACTTCGCTCGACGCGCTGGATCTGGCATTGATTCTGACGGATGGTCACCGGGTAGTTGAGCGCGGGCCCTGGTCGGACGTTGCGTTTCCGAAATCCCTTGCGGAGTCGTTGCGTGGATTGATGCATGGAGAAGGGGACGCACTGCGGCTTGAACAGGAATATACGCTGTTCGTGGCAGGGTGCGTGGATATGTTTCTGAAGCAGCATCCTGCGTTTGAGAAAACCGTTTCGATCATCGGTTTTCATGGACAGACCATCACGCACCGCCCGCTGGAGGGAATTACCTGGCAGCTCGGTAATCCCTCCCTGCTCGCCGAACGTACGGGTATCCCGGTGGCGGCGGATTTTCGTCGCCGTGACATGGCGGCGGGCGGACAGGGGGCGCCGCTGGTGCCGTTGTATCATGCGGCGCTGTCTGCCGATCTGCCGAAACCGCTAACTATCGTCAATATCGGCGGCGTGGCAAACGTCACGTATGTGGGAGAGAGTGAAGATGCATTGCTGGCATGGGACACCGGGCCGGGGAATGCGCTTCTGAATGACTGGATTTCTTTCCATACCGGAGAGACTTATGATGCGGACGGACGTTATGCGCGGGCCGGTTATGCGCATGCCTCTATTCTGGCGGGTTATATGAAAGACACGTACCTTTCGGCGATTCCGCCCAAGTCACTCGACCGCAATCATTTCTCGCTTGACACAGTGCGCGAGCTGTCGTTGCAGGACGGGGCGGCGACCCTTACCGCGTTCACGGTGGAAGCGATTGCAAGAGCCGGGGATTTTTTCCCGCAACCGCCTACGCGATGGCTGATAGCCGGAGGTGGACGTCATAACGCGGCGATCATGCAATCGTTGGCGGCAAGGCTGGGGCAGCCTGTCATCAACGCGGACGATCTCGGCTGGAGGGGCGATGCGATCGAAGCGGAAGCGTTCGCGTATCTCGCCGTTCGCTCCATGCGGGGCCTGCCGATCAGCCTGCCGGGAACGACGGGGGTGCGTGTTCCTACCAGCGGCGGCGGTCTCTACACTTGAGCGTTATTCCCTGGGCAGCAGGCGCTTTTTCTTGACGCCGACGGCGTTGCGGCTTTCCATGAAATCCTCCATGCGACGCGCGATATAATCCGACGTCCGCTGCTCGAACTCGTCAAGGGAGTTGCGGAAATAATGATCCGCGCCGGTGAACAGTTCGTATTCCACGCCGTTCGAATGATTGGAGTGCAGTTTGCCGACCAGCTTGCCGACATCGGGGGCGTTGACGATATCGTCCCGGTCGCCCTGCAGGATGAGGCCGGACGCGGGGCAGGGGGTCAGGAAGGAAAAATCGTACTTATTGACCGGGGGAGACGCGGCGACGAATCCTTCGATCTCCGGGCGCCGCATCAACAGTTGCAGGGCGATCCACGCCCCGAAGGAAAAACCGGCGATCCAGCAGGTGCAGGCTTCCGGGTTCTTCAACTGGATCCAGTCGAGCGCGGTGGCCGCGTCGCTCATCTCGCCGATGCCTTCATCGTACCGGCCCATCGATTTTCCCACTCCCCGGAAATTAAAGCGCAGCACCGAAAATCCGTTATTCATCAACGACTGAAACAGGCGGTACACCACCTTGTTGTTCATCGTCCCGCCATAAAGCGGGTGTGGATGCAGCACGATCGCCACGGGGGCGGTAGGGTTTTCATTATGGTGATAGCGTCCTTCCAGGCGACCTTCGGAACCGTTGAATATGACTTCGGGCATGCGGCGTAAAACCTTCGGAGTGAAATAACCCCCTACCGTTACTTTAATTCCCTGCCGATTTCAATAGAGTAGTTAAACCCGTTTCCCATGCACAAGGGTCAACGCCTGAAACAGCTTCAAAAGGAAACGAAGAACCGGCAAAACCTGCTTTATGGAAGCAGCGAACTATGATGATACGGTATCGGTCTGAATATCAGGACAGGAGATTTATCGGGAAGGACCGGTGCTTCCGGCAATCGGTCGCGAGCTTTGCAAATATATTTTTACTTTTTAAAAGTCCCACGCGGCAATACGGAAAATGAACTTCAGCGTTTTGAATTTGAAACTGACCGACCTATGGCTGGAAATGCTTTCGGAAAATGAACAGGAAATTTACATCAATCATGTGTGTGGATCTACCATTTCAGATGCAAGACGACAAAACCGGAATGCCATTATTCCTTTTATCCTCCAAAGCGCGCTGCTTGGTAAAGACCTGGAAACGATCATATCCACTTTTCCTAGCGTGCTGATCAAAGATTACTGTACAAGTAATCTATCCGAATGGCCAGCTCGTAAGGAACCTATCGGTCCTGAACTGACAAGTTTCGTCGCGTTCGTTTTCCATATGTTAACCGGAAGCGAAAACCACAGGAGAAGATAGAGTGCCTATTGCATAAGCGTTACAAAAGCTACCTCCTTTGGAAAATTCTCCCGTCCCGAGATGATCAATCCAAAAAAGGTTCGGTCATCTTAGCAAAAAGCATTGTCAAGTTTGTTTTAGGAAAAATTAAAAGAGATGAATGCGCTGGACTGGCGCTGCTCAAATGTCAAGGTCATGACACGATATAGTCATTCCGATTAAAAACCGTACGGTTTTTGTCGGATAAAATGACTATAACCATATATTTTATAGTGTTTTTATCCGAAAATTTCCGTACGGAAATTATTCGGAAACACTATAGTAGCGGAGATCGAGGAACTTTTCATCGCGATAAGCGAACTGCCTTAGAAAACTTTCTGTTTTGACCGCTGGCCTTGCATGGCAAGCGGTCTTTTTTTCTGCGATTTTTCAAACTTTGCAGGGGTATCTTATTCTCCACATCGTTCATGATATGGCTATCACCCATCTACGAGGTTGAGCGTCCAGTCCGCTGGATATAAAGTCAAGAGCCCCGGTTCGCTACTGAAAAACCATTTAATTCCTTGCCGATTTGAATACAGCAGTTAAAACCGTTTCCATGTTCACCCGCATGAAGGAAGATATTGCCACGTTCCTGGAGCGTGACCCCGCCGCCCGCAGCCGTCTCGAAGTCATGCTCTGTTACGCCGGGCTGCATGCCGTCTGGCTGCACCGCATCGCGCATTTCCTGTGGAGGCGGCGGTTGAAACTGGCGGCGCGCATCGTCTCCCATCTTGCCCGTTTTTTGACGGGCATCGAAATCCATCCGGCGGCGACGCTCGGGCGAAGGCTGCTGATCGACCACGGCATGGGGATCGTCATCGGCGAGACCGCTGAAGTGGGGGATGACGTCACCATGTATCACGGGGTGACGCTCGGCGGGGTTTCGCTGCATAAGGTGCGACGTCATCCCCGCATCGGCGACCGGGTGGTCATGGGCGCTGGCGCCAAGATTCTGGGCGCGATCACGGTAGGTAACGATGCGCGGATCGGCGCGAACGCCGTCGTCACGCGGGACGTGGAACAGGGCGCGACGATGGTCGGTATTCCCGCGATGATGGTGACAAAAGAGTGACAAAGCGTCTCGCTTGAAACCGGCCGTTATCGGGGATTGCGGAATGAGCTTCCAAGAAGGGTTCATTTTTCTGTTCAGATAGGGTATAAAGAAAGCGTAAATATGGCGACGCTCCCTTCTGCCCTCTTTCGTCAGCGACTGCTGGTATCCTGCGCTATGCTGGCGTGCGGTGCGGGAATCGCTATGCCTGCCCCTGCTGCTGCCGCCAACATGGCCGCGCAGCTTCGGAAGGATTTCGCCCGTCTCACCTTGAACGGAGCGGACGGCGCGAAAATGAAACCCTCCGCGAACGGGCGGGACGTGATCATCGAGTTCAATCAGCCGGTGCCGGTGACCATCGACGGGATCACGCAGAATCTGAAACCCTATATCCTTAATGCCCGCCAGTCGCCCGACCAGCGACAGGTGATCCTCACCATGCAGGACGATTATCCGATCCGCAGTTTCATCAGCGGCACTACGAGCGGGGTGGATATCCTGTTCAAGGGAAGGCCGAAGCCCGAGCGCGTGGTGACGGACAAGACACCCCTGCCTTCCACAACGCATCTTAACCCGTCAAAAGGGGTCGACGTCAAAGACTCGATACTGACTACATACAAAGGCGGGAAAAACAGCGTTTTCTCCACCCAACCATCCAATCCGGCGCTTAAGGTGGCAGAAACATCCGCTGTTCCTTCCGTGCCGCTGCTGACGAAGCAGCCGGTACAAACCCCATCTTCCGCGCCACGGCCAGAGCCAAAAGCGCCGAAGGTCATCACCACCAAAGCTCCGGGTGTGGAAAAAGGGAGCCGGAAAAAAGAGTCGATACTGCAGACGAAGCCGGTTGCAAAGGCAGAGCCAAAACAGACCATTACCGCGCTCGGCAAGCAGATTGCCGCCATTCCCATTCCCGTGAAGAAGCCCGAAATGCAAGAATCTGTCAAGACGGCGCAGGCTGCGCCGCCAGTTCTGCCTGAAAACACACCGATTCCGGCACCAGCCGCACCCAGGGCAAATCCGTTGCCGGAAGCGATTCCGGTGGTTCCGGAACCCACTTTGTCCACCAGGGAGGAAAAGGAACAGGCGGCGCAAGCGCGGATCAGCGCCCTGATGAACAGCCATCCGCTGGTGGTGGGATTGAAAGGCGGGCCGGTCGACGCGCAGCTTTTCTTTCCGTTCAACGAGCGTACCGCGGCGGCGAGCTTTACGCTCGGCCATAATCTCTATGTCGTATTCAACAGCAAGCGGCAGATCGATATTAAAAACCTGACGACTATTCTGCCGCGCTATTTGACCTCCGTTCAGCAGCTGCCTTCCGAGAAGGGCACAGTGCTGCGTTTCGTGACGGACGGGGAGGTGTACACCACCGCCAACCTGACCGGCAACGGCTATGAATGGGTGGTCGACGCGTCCCGCCGGCCGAAAATTCCCAAGATCACCACCCTTCCGAACGTGGTGAGTGCCCCGCCGCTACCCGCCCACGTGGAGCTGGAAATGGTGCAGATGGGCGACGTCATCACGGTAATTGACTCGGTGAGCGGTGACGACGTGGACGTGGTGCCGGGATATGAGGGCAATCACGGCGTGTTCCCGGAGCGTATCCTGCCGGACGCGACGGTGCTGCGTACCGGGCAGGGGATGGCGTATCTGCCGACGCGCCCGGATGTGCGCCTGATGAAATTGCGCAGCGGTTTACGCCTGAGCGTACCCGGCGGGCTCGCCGTTTCTAAAAATCTGGCCGCGCTGCCCGCCGATGCGGCGCTGGCGGATCAGCAGCAGAGCTTCACGTTTTATCCCTATAGCCAGTGGAAGGCGGCGGATAATACCGATTTTTATGCGAAAGAGCGTGAGCTGTTCGCGGATATCAGCACGGCGGACAGTAAGAAAGCGCCGCTGCTGCGGATGAAGCTGGCGGAACTGTATCTCTCGGAAGGGATGCATATGGAAGCGCTCGGCGTGCTGGACATCATCCATCAGGATACGCCGGATGTGTATGACGACTACCAGCTCTCGGCCTTGGCCGGAGCGGCGAATTTCATGATCGGGCGCTTCGATGCCGCAGCTCAGAATTTCACCCACCCGACGGTGAAGGACGAGGAAGAAGCGAAAATGTGGCAGCGGATGCTGGAGGTGCTGGACGGGGCGGGGAAAAATTTCGATTACTTTACGTATAACCAGCATTACATCCGGTTCTATCCGCCGGATATGCGCCGCCGCATCGCCCTGCTCGCCGCGGATAACGCCCTCGCGCAGGGGAAAATCGAGGCGGTGCAGAAGATTTTCGCAGGCCTGGCACAGGATAAGCTGACGGATTCGCTGGAAGGGTACAAACAGTATATGTTGGGGCGGATTTATGCCGAGGCCGGAAAATTCGACAAGGCGGAAGAGAAACTGAAACCGCTGATCGACAATCCCGAGGACCGCTTTCTGCGGGCCCGCGCCGCATTCACGCTGGCGACCTCGAAATATAAAGCGGGGTTGATCGACCGGCCGGCGCTGATCGCCGCGCTGGAGCCACTGCGCTATGTCTGGCGGGGGGATGCGTTCGAGCTGAACCTGCTCAACCTGCTGGGTGAACTGTATGCCAATAACGGACAGTATCTGGATGCCCTGCGCGCCTGGAACGATGCAGTGACGTACTACCCGGATACCGCCGTGGCGCGTGACGCCAGCGGTAGGATGGCGGCGGCGTTCGTCTCCCTGTTTAATGAGGGGAAGGCAAATAATCTCACCCCGCTCAGCGCGCTGGCGCTGTATTACGAGTTCCGGGACTTGACGCCGCTCGGCCGCCCGGGGGACGTGATGATCCAGCACCTTGCCGACCGGCTGGCAGGCGTCGACCTGCTCGACCGCGCCGCCTCGCTGCTGCAGCATCAGGTGACCTACCGGCTGGAGAAAGAAGAGCGCAGCCGCGTCGGCGCGCGTCTGGCGCTGATCTACCTGCTCAACCGTGAGCCGGACAAGACGCTGGAGACGCTGGAGTTGACCGGCTACGGCGACAATGGCGCGGACCTCAACCGTAAACGCAACCATCTGGCGGCGCTCGCCCAGGCCAAGCTCGGCAACTGGCAGCGGGCGCTGAATTTGCTGCGCGACGATTTCAGCCCGGAAGCGAAACTGATCCGCGCCGATATCTACTGGGACAACAAGGACTGGGACAACGTCGCCAAGTCGGTCGAGGATATCATGGCCAGCCGTAAGGATATCACGGCGCCGCTGAATGATGAGGAAACGCAGGCACTGCTCAAGATGGCGGTGGCATATACCTACCGGCACGAGACCGACCAGCTGCAGTACCTGCGGGATTATTTCCTGCCGCTGGTCAAGGACAAGCAGCGGAAAGACACGCTGGATTTCATCACCTCCGGTATCGATCCCGTCAACCGTAACACCATCGAGCGCCTAAGCGCGGAAATGGGCAAGATGAAAGGGTTTCTGGATAATTACAAGGTGAGCCTGAGTAAGGAAGGGCTTAGCAGCGTGATTGATTGAAAGCTGTAAATCCTGCTTTGGTTCATTCGTCATGTATTTTTCACAAGAAGATATTTTACAGTTCAAAGAAGGGTGGATTCTTATGAATCACCAATACGAGCAGCTCAAGTTTTCATGGTCATGGGCTCAATTTCAAACAGAAAAAGGGAAAGAATACGCTCTGCATGGATTCTCTAGAAGAATAAGTACGCTCAAAAGATGCATTGACAATATCTTCGCTATCTTTCCGCCGGAAAAGCGTGAAAAATTGAATAGCGAAGAAATGAAAGACGTGGAAATCAATCTGCAAGCGTTCTTCCTAAACATATTCGGCTGTCTGGATAATTTGATATGGGTATGGGTATTTGAGAAGAACGTAACTGATAAAAAAGGAAACTTTCTCGGAAGCGTGGATCGTAACAGGGCGTTGACGTATAGACATAAGGTTGCTTATCCGGATTTGAGCAAACAAAATGTTGATCAGTTTGTTTACAATTCCCTGCCTGATAGTTTGCAGGAAGAGGTTGCAAAAACCCAGACTTGGTTTCAGGCGCTTAAGATATTTCGGGATTCTTTAGCCCACCGCGTTCCTCTCTACGTTCCCAAGGTACATACGCCGGAGACGCAAGAACGGGAACGGCAACTGATGGCCGAGCGCAACTTTTTATATCAGGAAATAGAGTCGCTCAATGCGGCGTGGCGTGAAACATGCTCGCAAAATTTGTTCAGCGGCGCAATAGGAAAGGAAGCGATTGAAGCACATAATCTTTTGCTTGATCCAAAACTTGACCGTTTGGAGCAAATGAGAAGTGAGTTGGATACCACCGCTAACAACGGATATGCGATGTTCGCTTCATACAACGAATTTTCAAGAGGCATACAATTTCATGACCAATTATTTTCTTCGTTCGCCACTATTCATCTGTTAGCTACCAACTTTCTAAAAGAGATGGCCTAATTTTGTACTTCCTGATCAAAACCTTTCTCACCGCACTGATCGTGGCGGGCACTTCCGAACTAGCGCGGCGTTCCACCCTGTTCGCGGCGGCGGTCGTATCCCTGCCGCTCACATCCATTCTGGCGTTCATCTGGTTATATCACGATACCGGGGACAAGCATAAGGTGGCGGAATTGTCCACCTCGATTTTCTGGCTGGTCATTCCCTCTTTGTTGTTCTTTCTGGCATTTCCCTGGCTGATCAAAACGGGGCTCGGGTTCGCACCCGCCCTTCTTAGCGCCTGCGTTTTGATGGCGGCGGGGTATGCTGCATTCCTGTATTGTATGAAAACACATCCATGACCGCCACTGAAACCGTTTCGCCGATCAATGAATCAGCAGGTTATCTTTCAGTACAGTATCCGAAAGATTCATGGTTCAAATATCTCCGGCATAAATTCAAACTTTATTTCTCTTTTATAAAATCATATCCTAGGAAGGTTTGCGCTCAATTCCGGACATAGCACAGCCCTTTTTACGGGTTACTGTCCAGCTAACACGAATCTGATTTCCGGCCCGGTTTTTAACCGGTCTTTACTCTGCAAAATCATATGGAGGGCTTGTAACGCTTTATTCCGAATATATTGCATCTGCGGGGTATCAATGAACATTCTATCCGGCATATCCTGTTTGGTGACATCAATAAGGTCTGATAATTCTTTAATCGCTTGGTCGGCCTGCGCATCGAAGATGGCCCATCCCTCGTTCATCGCATCGCCAAGCCCGGTATCATCGAATACCATGCACACGCTTTCCGTATAGGAAATACACATGTCGCCTTGTTTGGCTCCCATTTCCCGCCATACCCGTTTTTGATAGTCATAGTCCGCCAAGTATGACAAGTAAGTAAGAAGATTGTCGATATATAATTTTTGTGTCTGTTTCATGGTTCAAATATCTCCGGTATAAATTCAAAATCATCGATGGGAATATGCGTCTCTTCCGGGCCTTTCCCCATTTTACCCGCTTTGTCCAGCCACTGGCCATTTTTCTTCCAGCGCACATAAGGCCCTTGTGAAATAGGGTATTCACTGTCAGGGTTGCCTTCCATCGTTCTGACTTCGTTATGTTTATTATAAGCGTCCGTATATCTGGTTCCTTTATCATTCTTTGCAGGATTTGTCATCCAATGATCGGGGATACCGTCCGGTTTAGGCAAGTCGGAATTCGCCGGATGGATGTCCCCCGTATCGTCCATAATCATGCCGGGATCATCACCGGCATCGCCCAACTCCGTGCCGGAATCATCGGCATGGAGCACGCCGGTGCCTGAGGCGTTGCCGCCTCCGCTTGTCCATTGTCCGCCGCCGTGGCCGCCCGCCGGAACGCGGGGTTGATCGGGATCGTACTTATACCCCAGCGTCGCTTCGATGGCCTGCAATCGCGATTCTGCCTGTTGCACTTCATGATAAAGACGGGCGAGGACCGTTTTTTGTTCCGGCGGGTCCGGGGTATGCGCACGGTGCAGATGCGCATAATGACGACGGTTCGCTTCCAGTATCTTTTGCAGATTATCGTGATGCATCCGTACTTCCTGAAAAAAATACCTCTATCGCGGCACGGTCATGTGCCGGAAGGGACGGTTTTCGCGCGCATCAACGCTTGCGTTTTGAGGGCGGCGGGGTATGCTGCGTTTCCGTATCGTATGAAACCGCACCCATGACCCTCGTTGAAATCAGCCCGCCGGACTATCCCGTCCTGATCGATATCGCCTACGCCACCGCGAGGAATTTCACCGGTGCCCCGGTCTATGCCCGCCCCGGCTGCTACCTGCATGAAGGGGCGGCGGACTGCCTGAAGCAGGCGATCTATTATGCCGCCGAGATCGGGTACCGTTTCAAGGTTTTCGACGCGTACCGTCCGGCGGAAGCGCAGTATATTTTGTGGGAACATACGCCGGACCCCAATTTTCTCGCCCATCCGGAGCGGGGGTCGCCTCATTCACGCGGGGTGGCGGTGGATCTCACCCTGATCGACGCGGCGGGAAATGAGCTGGACATGGGAACGCCGTTCGACAGTTTCGTGCATCTCTCGCATCACGGCGCTTCGGGGATTTCACCGCAGGCCGCCCGTAACCGGCTGATGCTGCTCGGTATCATGACTTCCGCCGGGTTCGATTTCTACCGTAATGAATGGTGGCATTACCAGTTGTTCAACAGCCGAAATTATCCGCTGATCTATGATCGCGATACGCATCTCGGCATGATGAAGCCGGATCCCGCGCAGAGCCGTTCCGCCTGACGTTTCATGCCTTATCGTCTTCGTCCCTGCAGGATGTTTCCGATTCGGGTCTCGCAGGGCAATCTTTAAGCCTGGCGTGAGATGTTTTCCGTCTGATTTTCCTGCTGCCTGGTCAGCCTGTCACGCCAGGAAACCGTTTTCACCAGCCGGTCACGTATCGTTCCCTTTGCCGCTTCAAGGGTGGAGATCACCTCGATGCCATAAGTTTCCATGACGTCCGTATTCAGGCTGCGGTCAGCGTTCATCAGGCCATAGGTCTGGAGAATACCGTCGAATATGCCGGTAGGCTGGAGGGTGAGGCCTCCGGTCTCATGTGAACGTGGTTGCATGATTTCCCGGTTGTAGAGAATGATTTTCCCCTGACGTTCGGGCGTGCCGTCGCTGTACGGACTGTTGTCGTTGGCGGCTGGCGCTTGCCGTCTTTCTTCCATGACCTGTTTGAATGCGTGAACGATCTCTTCGTCGGTTCCGATGGCGCCCGGGAAAAATACTTTGGTGCCGGTCGACATCAGCCCGTCAAGCCGGCGCACGCGGTTGCCCGTATCCTGATACAGCGTAGCGGCAGGCCACTGGCGGTTGGGACTCTCCATGTCGATCAGCGGCTGGGTGCTGTAGGCGTAGAACATGTCGCGCGGAATGTGGCCGAGGTCCGCCAGCTTGTTGACCAGGCCGGGATGCTGCAGAATCAGTTCTTCCGCAGCAAGCCGGAACAGCACCTCCCTCTCCGAGGATTCGAGCGTACGCATGGCGCTGCTGTTTTCTTTCAACCGGTCGAGATGAAAGCGGATGAAACCGGTATGGGTGGCGCCCATCGAGCCTTCCACCTGTCCGCCGCCCGTGACGATCCGTATCCCCTGCGATGCCAGGAAGTGGCCGAACGCTTCCGCCTCCTCCAGATCCTGCCTATTATTGTTATGATGACCGCCCGCCACCAGTACCGAGAGCGTCCCGTCATCCGGAATCAGGTCAAGCGACCGGGAAGGGTCTGTGTCCTCGGTAGGGGCAGGGGCGTCGTCGCTCCGGATGATCACGCTGCCGAGGTTGTCCACCTCCTGATGAAGGAGGTGTTGCAGCGCTTCATCCGACTCCGCCACCAGAAACGGAAATTCTCCCATGAAACGTCCCGTTTGGAATCCGTGCCGGAACACTTCCAGCGTATGGCGGAACTGGCCGCTGCGATTATCCAGGATCACGGGCGTGCCCATCGAGAGCGGGTCGGTCAGTACGCTTACCCCGATGTAATCGGCGAGCAGCAGGTTCGGATCGTAGATCAGCCCGTCCTTCTCAACGACCGGCTCAGGACGCAGCACGATGATGTCCGATCCGTTCAGCAGGCGCCTGCCAGGATGGTTTCGCAGTTCGTCCCGCGTCGGGATGGAGGCGATCCGGAAGTCCTTTCCGGCGATGCCGGAAAGCAGGGAGGTGGTCGCTTCCGGTAGTGTCCGCTCCTCTCCTTCGAATTCGGAAGGCGAGACATACGCGATATGAATTTCCTGATGCTGCTGCGTCTGCGGCTGCACCCCGAGCCGGTCCTGCAGCCATTCGGCGCATTGGCGGCGGGCAAAGGAAAACGGCAGTGTCGTGCTGTGGGTGGAGAAAGACCGCTCCCGCAACTGAGCAAAACTTTCCGGTCGGTCCACCGTCTGGCCGTCTGGAATCTGTACGGAATCCGTATTGAGCGCCATTCCTTCCGGCAGGTTTTCGATCAGCCGGTGGAATTCCTTCAGGCTGATGATGTCGCCGGATGCGTCGAAATGCTTGGTGAACACATGATTCTCCAAGTTTTCTCCCCGGATGCCGAACGCTACCTGAATGTCCGTCCGGTAGCGCAGCTCCCGCATTCCGATGCTCTCAGAGGCGGCGTACACCACTTCCATCAACTCGTTGAACCCTCCCGGCAAATATTCCTGAAAAGGTTTCAGGTTCGGGCCGGGAAAAGAATCGGTGATATGGTTGAAAAGCCATGCCTTGTCTTCCGGCCGGAAACGCTCGGCCAGCAGCTCGGTCACCTTATCCAGAAACGGTTTCTTCTCCGCGTCGGTCAGGATAACTTCCCAGCCGGAATCTTCCGTCATGCCCACCAGCATGGTCGCTTCCGCCTCCTGCTCCGTCATGCCGCTGCCCTGAAGGCGGGCGCGGATGGAGCGTTCCCGTTCAGTTAGGGTCCGGGTCAGCGCATTTACCTTCAGCAGCGCGTGTCGTGCGTAGTCTCCTTCTTTTTCAGGGATATATCCGGGGGTGATGCCCAGCGCGCCCGTGTGGGTGAAGATTCCGTCGATACCTTTTTTCCCGGATTTCTCCCCATTATCCAGCGCATTGAACAAAGTCGCATATTTGCTGCGCTTGTCGGCAGAGGAGGTGCCTAGGATAAAGGCAGGATTTTTTCCTTCAAGCAGGCTGAAAAATTCTTTCTCGCTGAGGGGATGCATCGCGGGCGTCGACATACGGAATCCTGAGTTAAGCCGCGTTAATATATAAAGAGGATTGCATGTGTGCAATGCGAATGTTTTACGACGCCCAACTTTTCTCTTCCGGAATTCGAGATCCTGTTTCTTTATAAATGCCGAACAACAGGAAGAGGAATAGAGCATGGCATCCATCGTACTCGGTGCGGCAGGCGCGGCGGCAGGGGCAAGCGTACCCATCTTCGGCGCGACGCTGGGGCGGGCGCTTGGAAGATCGCTGGGCGTGGCGGTGGACCATGCGTTTTCCGGCACGTCCGTGCGCCATGTCGACGGCGCACGGCTGGCCGATCTTTCCGTGCAGGTCTCCACCCTACGGCAAGATGATTCCGAACCTGTACGGAACGATGCGACTGGCCGGGAATATCATCTGGTCGACGCCGATCAAGGAAACGCGTACCACGACGTCCGCCCACTCCGGCGGTGGCAAAGGCGCGGGCGGCGGGGGCACCAAAACCACCACGACGACCTACAGCTATACCGTGTCGCTGGCGATCGCCCTATGTACCGGCGAGATCAGCGAGATCATCCGCGTGTGGGCGGATGCGAAACTGCTGGACCGCTCTATGGGGACTTACCGCCTGTATAAAGGCGATGAAACCCAGCTGCCCGATCCGCTGATGGAAGCGGTGGAAGGGGTGGGCAAGATACCGGCTTACCGCGGTCTCGCCTATCTCGTGATCGAGGATTTCCCGCTCGCCGATTACGGCAACCGTATTCCCAACTTCACGTTCGAGGTCAAACGTCCGCTCAGGCTGCCCGATTATCAGGGCCAGACCACGGAGGAAATGGTCACGGCGATCACCCTGATCCCCGGCGCCGGGGAATTCGTGTATGATACCGTCCGCCAGACCAAAGTGCAGGGGGAGGCGACAGGTACCGGTTTCGCGGAGAGCGCGTTCAGGCAGCCGATCAATTACCATACCCCGGAAGAGGGAACGAACGCGAGCGTGGCGCTCGACCAGCTGGCCGGCAACTGTCCGAACCTCGAATGGGTGTCCGTGGTGGTCACTTGGTTCGGTGACAGCATGGACGCGGGCGTCTGCACCATCCTGCCCGCCGTGGAATACCGGGATGGGGCGATGACTGATCCGAACAGCTGGTCAGTCGCGGGCTATAGCCGCGATACCGCACGCGTGATGACGATCATCGACGGCAGCCCGCGTTACGGCGGCACGCCGGATGACGGATCGGTGCTGCGCCTGCTGGCCGACCTGCGGGCCCGCGGGTATAAGATCATGTTCTATCCGCTGTTCTTCATGGATGTGGACGACAAGCCCTGGCGCGGGCGAGTGACGGGCAGCGCCGGCGACGTGGCGTCATTTTTCACGCGTACCCACGGGTATGACGCGTTCATCACCTATTATGCGAATCTGGTGAAGGACAAGGTGGACGCGTTCGTGATCGGCTCGGAGCTGATCGGGCTTACCCGTGTCAGTAGCAGCGCGGGAGTTTATCCCGCTGTGAGCGCGCTGGTCTCCCTGGCAGCCAGTGTGCAGAGCGTGATGGGTACGGCCACCAAACTCACCTACGCCGCCGACTGGTCGGAATACCATCATACCGACGGCGGATGGTATAACCTCGACCCGCTCTGGGCTTCCGCCAATATCGACGCGATCGGTATCGATGCATATTTCCCGCTGACATCCGCGCCGCAGACCGAACTGGGGTACGGGATCGACCCGGTAGTCGCCGGTTGGGATAGCGGCGAGGGACATGATTATTATTATACGGACGCGGAGCGTACCGTCACGGCACCACTCGGTGCGGCGTATGCGTGGAAAAACCTGGAATGGTTCTGGAACCAACCGCACACCAACCCGAACGGAGCGACGACAGGCTGGGTGCCGCAATCCAAAAAAATCTGGTTCACCGAGTTCGGCTTTCCAAGCGTGGACGGCGCGACCAACCAGCCCAACGTGTTTTACGATCCGACCAGTTCGGAGAGTTTTTTCCCGCGCTTCTCCTCCGGAATGGTGGATATACGGGCGCAGCGGACCGGCATAACGGGTACGCTCGCCAAGTGGAAAGGGTCGAGCATGGTGGAGCGTCTGTTTCTCTGGACGTGGGACGCCCGGCCTTATCCGTATTTTCCGGATCTCCGTTCCGTCTGGGCAGACGGGGGCGTGTGGGCGACCGGCCACTGGGTGACGGGGAAATTCGGTGTCTCGGGGCTCGCGGCGATCGTGCGGGATCTTTGCTTTCAGGCGGGTCTGGGCGATGAGCAGGTCGACGTCAGCCGCCTGACAGACCGGGTGGACGGCTATGCGTTGACGCGGCGGGATACGGCGCGGGCGTCACTGGAAGAATTGATGAGCGCGTACTTCTTCGATGCGGTGGAGCGCAGCGGGGTCCTTACCTTCCTGCCGCGGGCCGGGGCGTCGGTGGCGGATATTTCCGTGACCGATCTGGTACGCCCGGAAGGAAAGCAGGTGCTCGCCAAGGCCCGCCGTCCCGAACTGGAACTGCCCGGAGCGGTGGAAGTCCTCACGCTCGACCGGCTGCGCAATTACCAGACTTCCACCCGCCGCGCCGTGCGGCAGGTGACGGTCAGCCGCACCACGGAGACACTCACCCTGCCGCTGGTGATGTCAGGGGCGGAAGCGGAAGCGATCGCGGCCCGGCATCTCTACTTGGCGTGGCTGGAGCGGGTGGCGTATGTCTTCACGCTGGACGCCGCTTACAGCAGGCTGGAACCTGCCGACGTGGTGACGCTGGTGGAGGAAAATACCGCCACGCGCCTGCGGATTACCCGCCTCCTGCAGGAAAAGGGGCAGGTACATGTGGAAGCGGTGGAAGAAGACATCACGCTGTATGACGTGGTAGCGCCCGACGATACCGTCCCGGTCACCCCTACGGTCGCCACCGTCCCCGCTACTGCCGTGATACTGCTGGACCTGCCCGCGTTTCCGGGCGACGCTCCGACCGACGCCACGCTGCGGGTCGCCTGCATAAGCGAGGCGGCGGGATGGAACGGGGCCGCGCTCTATCGCGGCGAGGACGGGGGAGAATACAGCCGTATCGCCGATGCCGGGGATGCGGCGGTGATCGGTACCGTGACACTTGCGCCCGCGAATTTTGCCGGCGGTAACCGACTGGATGAAGCCTCGTTTTTCGAAGTGCTGTTGCGGGGGGAGGGGTCGCTGTCCGGCGTACCCCTGCAGGGATTGCTGAACGGGGCCAACGCCGCCGTCATGGGAAATGAGATCCTGCAATTCAGGGACGCCGTACTGCTCTCCCCTCATAAGTACCGTTTAAGCGGTTTGCTGCGCGGCCGGCTCGGCACGGAAGAAGCGACAGCGGGTCATGCGAGTGGGGAACGTTTCATACTGCTCAGCCCGGCACTGACGGAAATCGCCGTCGCGCCGCAACTGTTCGGTCTACCGCGAAATTATAAGGCGGTGAGCATCGGTGCGACGCTCGCTTCTGCCCCTGCCAGTTCTTTTATGTATACCGCCAAGGCGCTGCAGCCTTACGCGCCGGTGCGCGGCGCCGTTTCGGGTGCGGTCGGGAGTGATATCACGTTGACCTGGATCCGGCGTGACCGGCTGTACGGTCAGTGGCGGGATGGAGTCGATGCCGGATTGAGCGAGGTTTCGGAGCAATATACGGTAGAGGTGATGCACGGCGCTAACTTGCTGCGTACCCTGACCGTCTCCATGCCGGTTGCGCTCTATGGTGCGGCGATGCAGGCAACCGACGGAATAAGCGCCGGATCCACGCTGTCTTTTCGCATCTATCAGATGTCCGCGCTGGCGGGGCGCGGGAAACCGCTGGTGATCACGCTGTAAGGAAGAGCGCTCATTCAAGCGTGAGGACCGTCAAGTTATGGTTGGTATACACGCAGATATCCCCGGCGATTTTCATCGAGGCGCGGGCGATGGTTTCCGCGTCCATCTCCGTCTCGACGAGACAGAGCGCCCGGGCGGCGGAGAGCGCGTAGTTCCCGCCGGAGCCGATCGCCGCGATGCCGTCCTCCGGTTCCAGTACATCCCCCGTGCCGCTTAAAATCAGGGTGGTGTCCCTGTCGGCGACGATCATCATCGCTTCCAGCCGTCGCAGATACCGGTCGGTGCGCCAGTCCTTCGCCAGTTCCACGCAGGCCCGCATCAGCTGGCCGGGATGTTTCTCCAGCTTCGCCTCCAGCCGTTCGAACAAGGTGAACGCATCCGCCGTCGCGCCCGCGAAGCCGGTGAGAATGCCGCCGTTCGCCAGGGTGCGCACTTTTTTCGCCGTCGCCTTGATGATGGTAGGCCCCAGACTTACCTGTCCGTCCCCCGCGATAATCACCTTTCCACCCTTGCGTACGGAAAGGATGGTGGTGGCGTGCCATGATTGTTCCGTCATTTTCCTAAATCCTGATGGTTATTTTCTTTCTATATAGGTTTCATTTGCTTTTTCGCCAGTGGCTACCCATAAAATAATCAAACCATGCAGCTCACCCAGGACGATGTCAATAATGCGTGCCGCTCACTTGCCTATCAAGTGGCGTTTATCGCCGTGACGTTGGGCATGGGGATCGCCTACCTGCCACTGCTGCTGATGCGGCATCCCAGCCTGAAACATGCCGTTCCCTATAAATGGACGGGGATCGCCCTGAAACTGCAGCGTAATATCCTGGGGCTGGACTATGAAATGCGAAGCCACGTGCCGCTTGCGAAAGGCGGCGTGATTTATGCGGTGAAGCATCAATCGGCGTGGGAGACCATCGCGCTCTGGCATATTCTCGACCGGCCCGTTTTCGTGCTGAAAAAAGAACTGCTGCATATTCCCATTTTCGGATGGTATCTGGGACAAGCAGATAATATCGTCATCGACCGCGCTTCCGGGAAAAAGGCGGTCGGTCAGATCATCGACCAAAGTATGAAATATCTTAAAGAAGGCCGCGCAATCGTCATGTTTCCGGAGGGGACACGCAGCGCGCCGGGGGCGGAGGTGAAATATAAAAGCGGGATCGGGGCGGTGTATGAAGTGCTTTCCCCCGAAATCTATCCCGTAGCGCTCAATTCCGGCTGTTTCTGGGGGCGTAACCGGTTGATGCGCAAGGCCGGTACGATCGACGTGGAAATCCTGCCGCCCCTGCCGGTCGGTCTCGGCAAGGCGGCATTCATGAACGTGCTGGAAAAACAGATCGAGGCAGTGACCGCCCGGCTCGTCGCCAATCCGCAGTTTCCGAAAGGTTCAGAGTATTATTAGTGTCATTTTCGCGTATTACCGGTGGTGCATCTGGTTCATCGCCGCACCGCCGGTGGTCACCGGTCTGAGAGTGGGAGCGGAGTCGACCGCGTGAGCCACCTGCCCGCCTGATACCGTTCCATGCAATATCTTTTCAACCCTGGCAAGATATTCCGCACTGGATTCCTGATGCGGCTTGGGTAGAGCCGGATTCGGTTCATGCGCAGGCGCGGCAGGTACAGCTGACGCGGCTGGCGCGACAGGCGTAGCTGACGGGGCTGGCACGGCGGCGGACGGTTTTGCCGGCGCAGGTTCCGTCTTTTGCGGTGCCGGTGCGGAGGCGGCTTTGCCGGATTCCGGATAATCGGCGGGATTGAACTTCGGAATGTCCTGCCCCACCTCCGGCACACCTCGCAGCATGGCATCCAGTTTATCCGCGCGCCGAAACAGGGTATCCATCTTCTGAACATAGGTCTGCTGCTGGGGGTTTAACGGATGCGTCTCGATCACCGTATCCCTCAACGCCTTATTTTTTTCCGTCGCGAGGAACGATCCGAACGATCCGGTCAGCGTATCGATGCCGAGATTGGCGCTGGCGGCTTTGGAAAAATCTCCCATAGCCTGCGCAGCGCCCATGATGTTGCCCTGTTCCACCGATACAAGCGCCGCTTCCAGTTCTTTCGGGGGCACGGCGTTATACAACGCGGCGATTTTCTGCGGCGATTGCGGACTGACGATCCCCTTGAAATAGGCGTTGACGATCTCCGCCGTACCCGCGCTATGCAGCAGCGGGCTGGACTGCGCTTCCTTCTGGAACGCCACTTCCACCGTCTGTTTGATCGCCGCCGCTTTCTGTTCGGCAGAAAGTGCCGCGAATTGCTGATTGGCATCAAGTGCCTTATGCGCGTCAAGGACGCCGTGGATCAGCACTTCGCGCAAGGCGATGTTGGTGACCATGTCTCCCACTTTATATTTTTCGGTATATTGCTGTATCGTCTGCGTCATAATGCTATCCTGCCAATCTATTTTTTAACTTTACCTAATTTTTATGACATATTGATGACGCTGCGAACGCTTTGATTGCGGTTGCATCGCACTCCCCCGTCACGTATACTGGATAGCAACCGAATTTTTGAATTAGTTATGTCCCGAAGTTTCAACCGTACTTACAGCGACCTGCGCCCGGTCACCATCACTCCCAACGCAACGCGTCATGCGGAAGGGTCCTGCCTGATCGAATGCGGTTATACCAAGGTGCTGTGCACTGCCTCGATCGAAGACCGTGCGCCGCCTTTCCTGAAAGGGCAGGGGCTGGGCTGGGTGACGGCTGAATACGGAATGCTGCCGCGCGCTACCAATACCCGTAACCAGCGCGAGGCCGCGAAAGGACGCGTTTCCGGGCGGACCCATGAGATCCAGCGCCTGATCGGTCGTTCGCTCCGCGCCGCCATTGATCAGCGGCTGCTGGGAGAGCGGACCATCACGATCGACTGCGACGTACTGGAGGCGGACGGCGGGACGCGCACCGCTTCCATCACCGGCGGATTCGTGGCGCTCAGCCTCGCCTGCCAGACGCTGGTGCAGTCGCGCATTATCCGCACCTCTCCCATTATCCGGCCCGTGGCGGCCATTTCCTGCGGCATCGTGCAGGGGGAGGCGCTGCTCGATCTCGATTACGTGGAGGATTCCAGCGCCGATGTCGACGCCAATTTCGTCATGACGGACGGAGCCAAGCTGATCGAGGTGCAGGGAACCGCCGAGGGCAATCCGTTTTCACTGGAGCAGTTCCAGAAGATGATGCAGCTCGCCATGCTGGGCACGACGGAACTGGTGGAGAAACAACGGGCGGCGCTGCATGGCTGAGTCTTACTATTTAAAGCCTGAGGATACCGTGGTGATCGCCACCCATAACGCCGGGAAACTGCGGGAGATTTCCGCTATTCTGGCGGATATCGGCGTATCCGCCGTCGGTGCAGAGGCGTTCAACCTGCCGGAGCCGGAAGAAACGGGAGATTCGTTCGAGGCGAACGCGGTATTGAAAGCGGAAAGCGGCCTTGGTTACGTGCCGGAGGGCCACATCGTGCTGGCCGATGATTCGGGATTGTGCGTGGATGCGCTGGACGACAGGCCCGGTATTTACTCGGCGCGATGGGCCGGGCCCGCCAAGGATTTCGGCACGGCCTGGGAGCGTATTCAGGAGGAACTGACCGCTCGGGGCAGTACGCCCGAAGGCGCGGCGGCACGTTTCGTCTGCGTACTGGCACTGGCGAGGCATGGCGTGCCGTCCCTCACTTTTCGCGGCGAAGTACGCGGCCATCTCACGTTTCCCGCGCGCGGTGAAAAAGGATTCGGCTATGATCCTGTTTTTGTGCCGACGGGTCAGGCTCTCACCTTTGCGGAAATGGATGCCGGGATGAAATATGCCCTTTCCCACCGCACCCGCGCTTTTAATGCATTGATGGACTATGTGCGGAGGGCGGCATGAACCTGCTGGCTTTCGCGGCTTCGCACCGTGCGGATTCCATCAATCTTGCCCTGCTTGAGCAAGCGGCTTCGTATATCGGTGTCGCTCATCACGATATCGCGATGACACTGGAACCTTTTTCCTCGTTCGACCTGCCGCTCTACAACGACGTGGACCGGTTGGAGAAGGGAATGTCCCCCGCCGCCGACCGTCTGCGCGACCTGTTCGCCGCCGCCGACGCGGTGGTGATCGCCAGCCCGGAATATAACTGGTCGGTGCCGGCGCACCTGAAAAACCTGCTGGACTGGATGTCGTGCTACCGTCCCGTTCCCTTTGAAAACAAGCCGGTATTCCTGATGAGCGCCAGCCCTTCCGAGCGGGGCGGCGTGCTCGGCCTTTCCCACCTCAAAACCGTGCTGGAAGCGCTGGACGCCTTGCCGTATCCGTTCATGATGCTGCTCGGTCACGCACCCGGCTCGCTGCAAGACGAGGCAAAAATCACGCAGTTGCACGCGCAGCTCGACGCATTCATCGGGTACGCGAAGCGCCTGGCCTCCCCGTTTTGACAATGCGGCGTACTCTCGCTACAACCAGCGCAGTGCTTGATTACCTGCCCGTTTCCTTCGCTCCCGCTCCTTTTTCGCCCATCCATCTGGGAGGGTTTTCGGTCTGTGTCGCACAGACTCCCGAAGAAGTGATAGACGCGCAGCGGCTGCGTTATCATGTATTCGCGGAAGTGATGGGCGCTGAGCTGGCCGGTGGCGCGACCAATGAGAAGCGTGATGCGGATGCGTACGACGCGGTATGCGACCATCTGCTGGTACGTTATCATGAAACGCCGGACGCGGCGCCTCGCATCGTCGGTACGTATCGCCTGCTGCGGGGCTCGGAAATGCCGCGTATCGGACGCTATTATTCCGAGAGCGAATATGACGTCTCCTGTTTCAAGGCCTATCCCGGTAATATATTGGAGCTGGGCCGTTCCTGTACGCATCCGGAGTTCCGTCACAAAGTGGCGATGCAATTGTTATGGCGCGGTATCGGGGAATACGTGATGCATTACCGGATCGCGCTGATGTTCGGCTGCGCCAGCTTTGCCGGCGTGGACCCGGAGGCGCATGCGGCGGCTTTGAGCTATCTGTATCATTTCCACCGGGCGCCGGAGGGCTTATGTCCGCGCACGCTAGCCGAGTTTTACGTGCCGATGGAACGGCTCGCAAAAGAGGCTATCGACCAGCGGCGCGTCTTCGCCTCGCTGCCGGTGCTGGTGAAAGGGTATCTGCGCCTCGGCGGGCTGGTGGGTGACGGGGCGTTTCTCGACCATGCGTTCAATACGACCGATATTTTGATGATGGTACGGACTGAGTCGATCGATGAGAAATACGTCAGCAAATACGCGCCGGACAGCGTGGTGGGTGGGGAAAGTAGTGCATCCTAATAAAAATAAATAAAAGGTAAACGGTCCTTGTTATTATTGTGTATGTGTGTTAAAAACGCGGAGTCAATCCGCATATTCTCTGTAAAATTACCGAGTATCCCTGCCTACTGACCTTCCCTCGGTGCATCTGATGGGAAGTTTCGATGATCGTCTATGACCTTTTTCCTTAAATTGGGAGTTTTTTTGCTATGCTATTTTTAGCAATCGCAATCGGTTTGGTCATTTTCGCCGTATTCACCGTGATACTGGCGGAACGTGGCAAAGGACTGGTAGCGGCAGGTTTTACCATTACCCTGCTCGCCCTGGCATTAGTGTTTTCAGTCAGCTTCGTGCAGACCGGGAACGTGCAACTGTTACGGAGTTTCGGGGTCATCCAGACCCGCACGCTGACGGAAGGTATTCAATGGCATGCCCCTTGGCAGGTCACTGAAGACGTCAATATCCAGCGTCGCCAAGTCGATGTGGATTCCACTAAAGATGCAGCTGTCAAATCCTTGACACTTGATCAGGTGGACCTGGATGTGAGCGTCACGTTTCCCTACCGTCTAAACCCGACCTTCGCAGGTTTGTTATATGCCAAGGTAGGTGATCAGGACGGAATTTTTCAACTGCTTCAGCGGGCGGCTCAAAGTGCTTTGCGGGATACCTTGGCAACTCTACCTTGGGAAGATGCCGCTATCAACAAGAGAAGTCTTTTTGAGAGCGGTCTTGGAAATTCCATTTTAGCTATCGTTTCCAATGACCTGCAACGTGCCGGTCTGACTGAAGCCGATGCCAAGGGCACCATCCTGTTTTTTACACTGATCATCGCGCAAGCCGCTCCTCCCGAGCGTCTGCGTCGTGAACTGGAAGAAAAACAGGCTGCTGAAATTGAGTTGGGTCGTCAACAGAAATTGACGGCGATCGCTGGGGAAGTCGCCAACCGGCGGGGCGCTGAAGGAGTCGGCATTGCTGCGCTTCTTAGCAAACTGCCTCATGAAGGTAGCGTATTTACGCCCAGTGAAATTGCTAACCTGATCAATGCCAATGCTGCGGAAACGCGTGCACAGGCACTGCTTAAAGCGGTGGAAGCAGGACAACTGCGCTCTATCGTTTTCTCTGAACAGCCTGCAACCATTCCGGTTAAGTAGTTTGTTTCAGACGTAACGACGTATAGAAAGACCCGGGCCTCACGGTCAGGGTCTTTTTTTACCCGAACCGGTCCGGCAACCGTCCCGCGTCGGCCAGATCCTCGAAGCGGGTCTGTTCCCCGTAGAACTGCAATGTCACCGTGCCGATCGCCCCGTGGCGCTGTTTGGCGACGATGACGTCCGCCTTGCCGTGCACCCGCTCCATGTCCTCCTGCCACTGCTGCATCTTGGGACTGGATTCGTCCGGCTTGGTGCGCGACAGGTAATATTCCTCGCGGTAGACGAACATCACCACGTCGGCGTCCTGCTCGATACTGCCGGATTCGCGCAGGTCCGAGAGTTGCGGGCGCTTGTCGTCGCGCGATTCCACCGCGCGCGATAGCTGGGAGAGGGCCACGACGGGGATGCTCAGTTCCTTGGCCAGCGCTTTCAGCCCCTGCGTGATTTCGGAGACTTCCTGCACGCGGTTCATCTGTGAGGTGCGGGAAGCGGCGGTGAGCAGCTGCAGGTAATCCACCACCACCAGCCCAAGATTATGCATCCGCTTCAGGCGCCGCGCCCGGGTGCGTACCGCCGCGATGGAGAGGGCGGGCGTGTCGTCGACGAAGAACGGCAGGCCGGCAAGCTCGGCGTTGGCCCCCATCAGCCGCGAGAACTCATCGTTGTTCAGTTCGCCGCGCATGATGCCGGACGAGCTGATATTGGCCCGTGCCGAGAGCACCCGGGTTGCGAGCTGTTCGGAAGACATCTCGAGAGAGAAGAACCCTACGGATTTTTGCGGCTGGTCGGGATTGGCGGCTTTTTCCTCCTGAAAGGCGAGCGCCGCCTTATACGCCATGGTCGTGGCCAGCGCGGTCTTTCCCATGGAAGGACGGCCCGCCAGGATGACCAGATCCGAATCCTGAAACCCCCCGAGCAGACGGTTGAGATCGGCAAGGCCGGTCGTCACCCCTACCACCTCGCCCTTACGTTTATATGCTCGCTCGGCCTGCGCCACGGCGCTCGCTCCGAAGACGCGGAACGGCTGGAACTGTTTGCTGCCTTCGCCGTGCTCGGCGAGGTTGAACAGCATCTGTTCCGCTTCTTCCAGCCGGGTACGTGCTGTGATGTGAAATTCCTGCGCGTAGGCGCCGTTGACCATTACCTGTCCCACTTCGATGATCTGGCGTTTCAGGTACAGGTCGTGCAGGATTTCGGAATATTCGCGCACGTCGATGACGGTCGCGGCGGCGTAGGTCAGCTGGGCCAGGTATTCCGCGCCGATCTCTCCGGCCTCGCTATTGGAGAGGAAATAATGCTTCAACGTGACCGGGTTGGCGATGTTGCCCCGGTCGTGGAAATGCTGGATGGCGGTGTAGATGCGCGTATGGATCGGTTCGTGGAAATGCTCCGGCTTCACCCGGTCGTCCAGATGATGCAGCACGGCGTTGTTGACCAGAATCGCCCCGAGCAGCGCCTGTTCCACGTCCAGGTTATGAGGGATCAGGCGCATTTCCAGAATCTTTTCGTCAGATTGCGGTTTGCCAGGCGTAAATACCGCGTCAAGTTCGTCGTCGGAGAGAGAAAGGGGTGCCATCGTCTCCAGTATAAGAGCGCGAGGATGCGGAAGCAAGTCCGCTAACCGTGCCTAAAGCGAAAAGCCGGGTCTGGAAGGCGGGAGGAAATCTTTCTGCGAGACATGGAACTGTTTCATATGTTCCCATGCCTCCTCGGAGGGCGTGTTACCCTCACCCCGGTACAGCACTTCGCCGTATGCGGAAAGCTCCTGAACGGTGACTCCCCGCTCCCCGGTATTATCATATTCCTTCGTCAATGCGGTAGCGTCCTGCAGCGCCGCGAACTGCGCATCGGTGCAGCGTAAGAAAAAATACTGCTGCTCACCCCATTCGTCCTGTGCATTAATGATACGGATACGGGGAAGATGGCGATGATCAAGACGATTGACATGGTTCATTTGCGTCCTCCTCTCGACATACCTGCTCCTACGGGCTCTCTTGCACGTGTCTGCTCGGCGACAGGAACGACGGAACTGATGACGACTTTATTGCGTTCTCTTTCTTTTTGCCGTTCCTGAACCATATCCATCACCGCGTCTCTCAAGGGATGCTTGTTTTCAATAATCGCTACCGATCCGGGATGCTTGAAATACTGATGGTCTTTTACAGGAGACCGATAGCTGGTTTTTTCCAAAGCATCCAGTACGTTTTTCACGGAAAACTCAGGTGATCCTTTCGGCATTTCCTTGTTGATTCTGTTAGTGAAAGGTTCCAGGGCTTTCACTAAGCTGCTAAGCGTCGCCACGTTCACCCGTTGTCCTTTTTCCATCAGGTCCAGTAATCGGGCGTATATTTACCGCTGCCATCATTACTGACGATGATACGAGTGCCTTGTTTGGGGGCATCGCGTTCATGCTCCAACATGGCGTATTCACCGTAGTTTTTATCAGCGCGTGCGTCTGCAACCGGACTATAGTGTAACTTTTCCGAATTTTTCCCCTGATATTCAAGTGCGGCTTCATTGAAATCCATCCCCGATCTGGTTTTCGCCACCACCAGTCGATCGGTATTGAGAGGGTAATCTGCACCCGGCTCTATTCTTATCGCATTATCGATCATCTCCTGAATGGGAGCGGAAACCCTGAATTTCGTTTGAAGGTTAGTAGGGCGGTACCCGTTCTCGGTTTTTAAACGGTTGCACAGTTCCACGTCCGCCACGAGATCCACCATCATAAGGGTGATGCCCGGCATCTTGGCGATGGCAGGGAGCAGGTCTTCATACCCGATTGCTTGCAGAGCGCTTACAATATTGGTATCTACGTTTAGAAAAGTGCGATTTTTAGTTGCCATACTCTTTTACAATAAAACATATAGTTTACATTTTTGTTACCTTACCTCTCATTTATTTAAAATATTTTAATAAAAGTTATGTCGCTCCGATTCACCCTCCACCATCTCCATGGCCGCGCACGCAGCGGCGTGCTGCATACCGCGCATGGGGAGATCCGCACGCCGGCGTTCATGCCTGTCGGCACCGCCGCTACGGTAAAGGGGCTCACTCCCGAAATGGTGGCGGAGACCGGAGCGGATATCCTGCTCGGTAATACTTATCATCTGATGCTGCGCCCCACCGCCGAGCGGGTGCATCGGCTGGGCGGGCTGCATCGTTTCATGCAATGGGAAAAACCCATCCTGACCGATTCGGGCGGCTTTCAGGTCATGTCTCTGGCGGCCATGCGCAGGATCACGGAAGAAGGGGTGGAGTTCAAATCCCATATCGACGGCAGCAAGCACATGCTCACCCCGGAGCGGGCCACGGAGATCCAGTTCCTGCTGGACAGCGACATCACCATGGCGTTCGATGAATGCACGCCGTATCCCGCTACGCATGCGCAGGCGAAGCAGTCGATGGAGATGTCCATGCGCTGGGCGGCGCGCTGCCGGGAGGCGTTCGTCGAGCGGGAGGGGTACGGCCTGTTCGGCATCCAGCAGGGCGGCGTGTATGAGGACCTGCGCCACGCTTCCGCTTCCGCCCTGCGCACGCTCGGTTTCGACGGCTACGCGATCGGCGGGCTGGCGGTCGGTGAGGGGCAGGAAGTGATGTTCGGCGTTCTCGACCATGCGGCGCCCGCCTTGCCGGAAGACCGGCCGCGCTACCTGATGGGTGTCGGCAAGCCGACCGACATCGTCGGTGCGGTGGAGCGCGGCATCGATATGTTCGACTGCGTGATTCCCACCCGTTCGGGCCGTTTCGCCCGCGCCTATACGACGTACGGCGAGATCAATATCCGCAACGCCAAGTTCGCCGACGACGAGCGACCGCTGGATGCGGGGGTGCCGTGCCGCGCCTCGCAGTTCAGCCGCGCCTACCTGCATCATCTGTTCAAAGCCGGGGAGATGCTTGGCCCCATCCTGCTCAGCTGGCATAACGTCGCGTATTACCAGGCATTGATGCAGGAATTGCGTGACGGGATTGCGGGGGGTGCGCTGAATGACGTTGCCAAGCGCGTTCGGGCTGCGTATACTACGACTCCCTCTACTTAATGATTTTCGGGGTGTAGCGCAGCCTGGTAGCGCGTCCGTCTGGGGGGCGGGAGGTCGTCGGTTCAAGTCCGGTCACCCCGACCATCCTACGCCCTGCGGGCTTCGGATGGTTCGCCGCCGCGATGGCGAAGCCATACGGAACCGCATCTTGGGCGTAGGATGCGCTACGAAGCCGGAGCGTAGCGGAGGAGGGCTTTGTGTATTACGTCTATCTTATAAAGAGCCTCAGCCACCCCGATCAAAAATACATCGGGATTACAGAGGATTTGAAGAAACGCTATGTCGACCACAACAAGGGCTTCTCCAAACATACCGCAAAATATACGCCTTGGGAAATCGTGACCTATCACGCCTTCAAAGATAAATACAAAGCATATGAATTTGAAACTTATCTCAAAACAGGGGGATTATATACTTTGCAGGACTAAGCGCAACATCTAGTTTTCGCTTGATTCCGTTTTTTCTTCTGGCAGGTCTTCTGGCTTAACCGTCATCAGCTTTTTCATTTTCTCATCGAATGCCTCCAGCGACTCATTGCACTCTAATTCACGGGCTGTTTCGATAAAACGTTGAGATTGCAAGGTATCAAGCGGAAACTTCTTCTTTGATGTCATGGAGAACAGCCTCTTCATCCATTGTGATGCGGATGCTATGCAGATACACTGTAGAATCATCGTAACTATAAAGAACGACAATATCTGGTAAATCCGCTAATCCCTTTTTCTTATAAAGATAAAAGTTACCATGTCCTTTAAATAACGGATGGGCGAGCTTATCAGCAGAGCGGCTTAATAGCCATTTTAGCCCCTCCCAATCTTCGTCTAACCTATCAATTGAGGAATAAGAATCAATGGTATCGCTAACAGCTTTTTCTTCTACAATTTGTCTTAGCATGCCTTTGCTAGCTCCAACCCCAAATGATTTACCTGATTTTTTGCCCACGTCATGTCGTCACCAGATAACTCGCCCTGCCTGCTTGCAAAAATTGCACATAATGGGATTTCCTCGCCTATTTCCGCCGCTTCCCATATTATATCGTGCGTATGCTCGCTAATTGAAGAAGCAGTATGGGAATGGCATATACTCTCCATTACATCATCAACCAAACTGATTTCATCGCTTGTGAAACCCGATATATTAGGAGAACGCAAAGATATAAAATGCGTTTGTGGGTAGCCGCCATAAATAGCGGTTCTCTCAAAAATCAGTCCACTTCTTTTCAGGGATTTTCTGACACTCATTATATCCTTAGGAACTGGACCAAATTGTCTTTTTTCATACTTTGCCCCACTGATAGATTGCCCTTTATAGAGATAACTTAGTGCATCGGAAAACCAAAGCACTTTATTCAGCTTGGTCGCTCCCAACTTTACAGGGTCGTCGCATTTAGAAACAATGTAGTGGGTTAGATTGTGAAACTTGTCCATTTTATTACCTTCATAGGCAGTTGAATGGTTTGATGAGTACATGACAATTCTCCACTTTGCTAGCAAATCAGCAATTATGTGTTTTATATACTAATCTTTTTCCTAAAATTCCAATTAGCATCTCACGCGAACGCTCACTATCAGTAAGGTGTCTCTCATTATAGCGGAAGTCAAACTCTGCAAGGTAGCGTTTCAGGTGACGACTGTTGCAATGCTGATAGATTCCCTTCATGCCACGTTTGAAAACGCTGAAATATCCCTCAATGGTGTTTGTATGTGCATCACCGCGCACATACTCACCAATTCCATGATTGACGCTATGGTGTTCCGCAAAGGCTTTGCCAAGAGGTTTGTATTGACGTGCTTCATCCGTCATGAGGATGCTGTCAGTATGCAGTTGCTCCATAAGAATAGGGCGCAGGTTTTCAGCGGTGACATGTGTTACATGCTGGCTGCGGACTTTCCCGCCGCGCTCCACAAGGGAAAACACGATTTCCTTATTTGCTCCACCTTGGGAATGTGGAATATGCTTGTTCTTATGCTTATTCTTCTCCAATCCACCAAAGTACGTCTCATCCGCTTCAACAGTTTTGCCCTCACCACCCATAGGCTCAATGTTCAATACACGCATTGCCTCACGCAAGCGGTGAGTCATGAACCATGCCGTCTTATAGGTTACGCCTAGCGTGCGGTGCAACTGGTGGGAACTGATGCCCTTTTTACTGGAAGCCATAAGGTATGCAGCTTGTAGCCATAAATGCAGCTTCACATGAGAGGATTCAAACACCGTACCGACTTTGACGGTGAACTTTTTATTGCAGTCAGAGCATTTACGAAGTCCAGGACGGTCGCCCTTGCCGTTCAGCGCATACATTTTACCAAGGCTCCCACAATGAGGGCAGGAAACGCCATTAGCCCATACGATGCTTTCTAAGTACGCGATGGCGACAGTTTCATCATGAAAACGGGGAGCGGACAAAATAGACATAACAACATTCCTTGGTTATAAGGAAATACTATATTATGTGGCTTGTCCCGTCAAGTATATAATCCCCCAAAACAGGGTCCGGAAAAGCGTTTGCCAGCAAACGTTTTTGGTAACAAAAAAATCTAGTATCACTTTACGCGATAAATCCTTGCGTCCGCTTGAAATATGCGTAATCTGGTGACAGGGACTTCACCGGCGTCGCGGGAACACCCGAATACAGCATATGCGTATCACCGTACGCTTTCTGCAACGTGGAACCCGCTCCCAGCGCAGAATAATCCGGCAGTACGGCGCCTTTGAGCAGGATGCTTCCCGCCCCCACCATGCAGTAATTGCCGATGGTGATCGGAGCGCTTTCCTGGCGGTTGAGCTCCATGTTGACGCTGTGGCTGAAAAAGCAGGTGCGCATGCCGGCGATAATTGTAAACGCGCCGATGGTGACCGTGTTGCAGCAATCCACGTAATGCCGCCCTGTCAGGCTGCTGTGGCGGCCGATGATCAGCGCCGGGATGCGGGCCGGTTCGCCCGCGAAATGGACGCGGGAATGCGAGGGAATGGCGCTGATGACGTTGAAAGGCCCGATATTCGCGCCTTCGCTCATCTCCAACCGGTCGAGCTGCTTGATGATCGTGAAATTGCCGATGCGCGCCCCTTGTGCCATGCCGACTTTCCGGCACATGACCAGCGAGAAGCCGATTCGTGCGCCGGGCGCGATCTCGTACCCGAACAGGCGGTGATAGGCGATGCGTTTCAACGGCATCGGCAGGAACATCACTATAATATGAATGATTTTTCTGAACATCCCCTATTCATAGCAAATGAAGCGTTAAAAATAAAGTACTGTCATGAAAGCATCATACCACTTTCTACATTCCTATGGTATAATTTAGTATATGGGAGAAAACTTGGTCGATAGTGCGGGTGTCTCGACTATGCGCATTCCGCATCGTCTTAAACCTTTGCGACAAAAACTAGCAGAGGGGGAAAAAGAAGAGCGTCGAATCAATTTTGTCAGTTCCACCCGCATCGATACGGCGGACGGTCCGGTGTATCATGTCGACATTAAAGAGGTGCCCGGCACCGAGAAAGTCACCTGGATCGAGAAGGCGACGCAGCGTGATTTCGCGATCGGCGTGAGTCTCGGCGGCGTTGCCGTACTGGCGATGATGACGTTGACCGGCGGCGCGGCCCTGCCGATCGCCCCCTCCCTGCTGCCGTTCATCGGCGCGGTGATCGGCGGCATCAGCGACTTCCGCCGCAATGACAAGGAATTGAAGGAAGGGGTGGATATCGGCCCGCCCAAGCGTTTCAACCGCGATCTCATTAAAAGCGCGCTCGGTTACGGGTTCATGGCGAAACTGCTGCTGATCGGCGTCAGCGTGGCGATCGCGGCCAGCGGCCTGCCGATTCCGGGCGCGGCGGGTCTGGTCCATGCCTGGGCGGCGGGCGGCGGGTTGCTGACGCAGATCGGCCACGTGGCGGAAATGCTGCCGAGCGTGATCGGCTGGGGTGCGTTCGCCATCGGCGCCAGCTGCGGCGCGGTGAAAGGTTCGGAAATCGGCTATGCGCGGATGCAGCGGGAATATCTGGCGGCGAAAACCAAGAACGAACGGCCCGAGCTCGGCGTATCCGTCACGCCGGAACAGTCGCTTGGCGTGCCCGAACTGGTGGCGAACGTCGTCGCTCCCACGATACTGCCGGTCGGGCTGGCAGGAGACCTGGTGGCGGCGACCCAGTCGGCGGTCGATCAGCGCGCCACCGCCAATGAACGCAAAGCATGGCATCCGAAAGACGACCAGAAGCTGGGTTTCACCTTTACCAACGCGGTGACGTCGCACCAGGCGGGAGAACGCCTGCGGTTCGACGGTTCCTCTTCCCTCGCCGAACAGATCGGCAAACAGCGGGAAACGGCGGCTGTGCAAGGCATAGCTCAGATTGGCGGCTGACGCTTTCCTGCCTTTATGACAGATCCGTGAAGGATCCGGGACAAAAACATGACAGGTATATGTCAATCACATGAAGATTAATATTCAATTAATAAAACGGCTTTTTTATTATGCTGTTTTGTAGTAAGGTAACAATACAAGCAAATGATTTATGAAATACATGGATCATTTTATTAACAAATAACCTTTATACTACTTACACAATTTAGGAGAATTAAAATGGCTGATTCAGACCAACCTGCACAAGTAACCAAAGATTTCCCTCTTGAAGTTCAGGGCGACCTTCTTCCCGGCATGCAAGGCAACCCTGCTGGAGCTTCTACCGGACCTGACGGAGTTACTGTAACACCTACGAAAATTCCAAATTTAACGCCGGACCAAATCCACAACTGGACTGTACCAGACGCATCTTTTGTTCTTATTGACGCTAAAACGAACAAGCCAATTATTGGGGCTGACGGTCAGGTACAAATGTTAACGGGTGCTACGGTCAATGGTAATGTTCCGGAACTATTTGAACAGCTTAAAGCGAATCCTGACCAAAAAACCTATACCTTACCAGATGGTAGAATCGTTCCTTTATATACTTCTAAGGATCTTCCCCATACTACCACATTAGTGAATGGGGTTCCAACAGAAGTCATTTTGTCGGCAACCCCGGAGACCATCAGCAGAACGCCTGGAACTCAAAATGGTGATCGTTTAACTGAAAAGAATCCTGATGGTAGCTATAAATCAGACCCCTATGAAAACGGACAGTTAAATGGGGTTAAAGTATTATCTGCGGCTACCAGTATTACGCTTAAAGATGGAACAAAAGTCCCTGTTACGATTGAGCATCAATTAGATACCACAGGAATTCCCGGAAAAGGCCAGCTTAGTGATGTAGAAAATGGAAGCGGAGCCATTCAATCGGACATTGACAAAACAACTGTCAAATCGGCGACTGTTAACATTCCCACAACCGCGATAACGCCTTTTAAGGATGTCAATCCCAATGCATTCCGTGATGGCAAAATCACATTTGACGATCCCAAGTCGCATATAGAAAAAGGGCAGTCCACCACTGAAATCGAAAGACAACGTTTTGTTGAACAGACAAAAGCTAAACCTGGTGATATCGTCAATTTCGGTCCTTTCGTACCTAATACCGTACAACTTACGGGAGAAGGGTTGAAAATCAAACCTGCCATAGGTGTTCAAAGTGGTGGAGCGGATCAAGCTATTTTGGCAGGAGACACCACCCTTGGTTATTCCGTTCCCCTAGGAAAAGCGGATGCTTACAATAAAGGCAGTGGCGTAGGCACTTTCTTCGTGGATGGTAGCGTAAACCTTGAAAACATTGCCCATCCTAAACTTGGCGCTCCAAAAGCGGGGGTAACAGCAGGGGTAAGATTAAGTACACCGCTGTTAGAGCCTGATGACAAAGGCGTGATGAGAACAACAAAACATGCTGAGTATATACAAGCGAGTGTTGGAGCCAGTCTGGTTCCAGACACCCAAAATGTGGACGTTCTCGCCATTACGCCTGTTACCAAAACGCCTATCAACCAGGTAACCGATACAGCTCATAAGGAACAGGCAGGAAAAGTACTGGGTACGGAAACGGTTAGTGGCAACAATGTTCAAAACGGAACAACTCCTCAAACTACGACTGCAACTACAAGGGAAACGGGTACCTCCGTTAGCTATAACGGGGCTGAAGTAGGCCGCGATACCCATGTGGCAACGACTGTGGCAGTGACAAATGGCACACCTAACTTAGGTTCTGTTGAAAGACACGTAGATAAAGTGGATTTCGCACCAAATGGGCAATTCGTTGCGGTGGGTGATGCCAAGACTCTCTCTACCGACAGGACCAGCAAGCAGATCGGTACCCAAGTTGAGCGAGGTGAAACCACCGTTGAAAGAGGGGATCCAAATTTGTCTACAGGGATTGTTATCACACCAGATCTACGCATAGGGTCAACCAACTTGCACCATGCACTGGATACAGGAGGACTCTATTACGATGTCAATGCAGGTGTTCAAGCAAACATTATGACGAACGGTATGGGGGCGACTCCTTTTGCAAGAGCGGGAGGTGATCTTGGATTTGCTGCTGACAATAGCACGTGGTCATTGAATGTCGAAGACCGCCAAAATCTTGAAAACGGCAAAAACGATTTTAGAGCAGGTCTTAAGTTTCAGGTCCATAACAACGGCAAACCACTTTCTCCCGAAGAGCACGCAAAGCTTGTGGCCAACCAAGCCGCATTGGGAATCGGTAAACCGTTGACGCCGGAAACCGCTACGGCATTGTCACAGGAAAGTGTGGCGAATGCGCCGAAAGTGGCAAAAGAGCACCAAGACAATGTCGCAACTATTACGAAGATCGGTGTTGAACCAGTGCTTAAAGTCTTGAATGGCATTGCGGAAAGTGATTCAGGAGGACGAGACTTCGCAAGTGCGGTCAAAAAGCTTCAGGAGACTAACACACTAACTCCGGAAGCACTCGCCAAAGAGGCTGAATTACATCTTGGAGGCAAGCTGACGCAGGCAGTGAAAGAAGCAAACGCTAAAGAACAAGCAAAAGCGGCAGTTCCTCTTTCTCCGACGTTGGCACCTGCATCCAGTACCAATAAAAGTGTGCCTCAAGAAACAGGTGTGGGTGCACAACGTTAAATCTGGGGCAATGCTATTTAACTCTCCACCACCGTCACGGGTTCGCCTGTGGCGGTGGTGGTATGTTTGGGGGATGGGTTGTGGTGCCGCTTGCGTTTTGGGCAGGCGGGCGCTAAGTTCTGCCTCCTATGGTACAGTCAGAATTTTTGCGCCGCATGGAGATGCGCGGCTATATGCATCAGGCCACCCATCTGGAGGCGCTGGATGCGCTGATGGGTGCTGGCGAAGCAGTCCCTGCCTATATAGGGTTCGACTGCACCGCTCCCAGCCTGCATGTCGGCAGCCTGATGCAGATCATGATTTTGCGTCACCTGCAACAATGCGGCCACAAACCGATCGTGCTGCTGGGTGGGTTCACCACCAAAATCGGTGATCCTTCGGGGAAGGATGCTTCGCGCAACGCACTGGATGACGCCACCATCGCGAAGAACAAGGCGGGCATCCGGCAGGTGTTTGAAAACTTTCTCACCTTCGGCGATGGGCCGGCGGATGCCGTGATGGTCGATAACGACGACTGGCTGGGACAGATGAACGTGAGTACGTTTTTGCGAGATATAGGGCGGTATTTCTCTGTTAACCGCATGGTTAAGATGGATAGTGTCAAGCTGCGTCTGGAGCGCGAAAGCAATCTCAGTTTCCTGGAATTCAGCTATATGCTGATGCAGTCCTACGACTTTGTGGAATTGAACAGGCGTTATGGCTGCCGCCTGCAGATCGGCGGGTCGGACCAATGGGGCAATATCGTGATGGGTATCGAGCTGCATCAAAAGACAGGGGTGCAAATTTCCAGTCTGGACATGAAAGATGCCATGCGTATCAGTGGCGAATTTCTGGATGATCCAAGCCGTTCCTCTCCAAAGGAATGGAGTGCTTCTTCGCCGGTATTCGGCCTTACCACACCACTCCTCACCACCGCATCCGGTGCGAAAATGGGTAAAACGGCGGACGGCGCGGTATGGCTGAATGCCGATATGCTCTCACCCTATGACTACTGGCAGTTCTGGCGCAACTGCGATGACGGGGATGTCGGGCGATTCCTGAAACTGTTTACGGAACTGTCGCTGGAAGAAATCGCCGAACTGGAAAAAGGCGCGAATATCAACGATGCCAAGAAAGTGCTGGCGACGGAAACCACCGCTCTGCTGCATGGGCGCGAGGCCGCCGGGCAGGCGGCGGAGACAGCCCGGCGCACGTTTGAGGAAGGGGGGAGCGATGCCAACCTGCCGACCATAAGCCTGTCTTTGGCTGACGTGGGGGATACTTTGCCTGCTTTCAAACTGTTCCAGTTAAGCAGCCTTGCCACCTCCGCGTCCGAAGCAAAGCGCTTGATTCAGGGAGGGGGGGCACGGTTGGATGATGAGAAAATCACGGATGAAAACATGGCGCTGGTGCTGTCAGCCGGAACGACCTTCAAACTCGCTGCCGGGAAAAAGAAGTATCTGCTGGTAAAGATCGAAGCCTGAAACATGCTCCAGGTTTTTTCTGCAAAGACACGAATCCGGTAATGCGGTAAAAGATGGTTTGCTTGGCGGCCCTTCAGGTCCTGCCTCCGCAGACCCGAAGGGCTGCGTTAGCGAAATAACGAAACTTCGGAGTCTAACCGCGGTTCTTTTTCTCCTCGATCCCCGACTTGTTTTCCCGTTTGCTCATTTCCTCCATCACCTGATCCAGGGTGACCCCGGCGCTTTCCAGTCCGAGCATGACATGGAATATCAGGTCCGCCGCCTCGTAAATCACTTCCTGTTTATCATCCAGGACCAGCGCCAGCGCCAGTTCCACGCCTTCCTCGCCGATCTTCTGGGCGATTTTGGCGGGGCCTTTGGCGAAACGTTTCGCCACATAAGACACGGACGGGTCGGCGCTTTTGCGTATCCGGATGGTGTTTTCTATGGTACGCAGAATGCTGAGCGGATCGGTCATGAGAGTTTCCTGGTAAGTTCGGGCAGTACGTCGAATAAATCCGCCACCAGACCGTAATCCGCCACTTCGAAGATCGGGGCGTTTTCATCCTTGTTGATGGCGACGATCACTTTCGCTTCCTTCATTCCCGCCAGATGCTGGATCGCCCCCGAAATGCCGACCGCGATATAAAGGGCCGGCGCCACCACCTTGCCTGTCTGTCCCACCTGATAATCATTCGGGACATATCCGGCATCCACCGCGGCGCGTGAAGCACCCACCGCCGCACCGAGCGCGTCGGCCAGTTGTTCGATGAGGGCGAAATGTTCTTTTGCGCCTAACCCTCGTCCACCGGAGACGACGATTTTCGCGGCGGTCAGTTCGGGACGGGCGCTTGTCGACGCGCTCATGGAGACCAGCTGCGTTATCGCTGCCGCGGCATCCGGCGCGGGTAAAACCATGATTTCCGCGTTGCCCCCGTCGGCGGCCGCCTGCGCGAAACTGGTGGGGCGGATAGTGAGCAGGTGGCGCGGGCCCAGGCTTTGGACGGTTTCAAACGCGTTGCCGGCATATATGGGGCGGATGAACGTATCGGGCGTCAGAATGGCGGTAAGGTCTGATATCTGCTGGATGTCAAGCAGGGCCGCGAGGCGGGGAGCCAGATCTTTCCCGGTCGTGGTGGCGGGCAGGACGATATGCGTATAATTTTCCGCGAGCGAAGCCAGGGTGAGCGCGAGCGGTTCCGCCAGCGTGATATCCCCGGACGGCACGTGCAGCACCTTGGATATGCCGGCACATGCGGCCGCCTGCGCTGCCGCCTGCTCTTCCCCTGCCACGAACACATCCGCACCGCCGCCCAGCTGGAGGGCTGCCGTCGTGGCGGCGCGGGTGGCGGGAGTCAGGATTCCATGAGAATATTCCGCGATGACCAGTGCCGTCATGTCATATCACCTTCGCCTGATTACGGAGCGCTTCGATCAGCGCATCAACGTTCGCGACCTTCACCCCGCCACCGCGTTTGGCGGGGGCCGACACTTTCACGAGGCGGGTGCGCGGCGTCAGATCGACGCCGAGCGAGGTGACATCGACGGTTTCCAGCGGTCTGGAGCGCGCTTTCATAATGTTGGGCAGCGTGGCGTAGCGCGGCTGGTTGAGGCGCAGATCCGTGGTGATGACGCAGGGCAGGGGCGTGCGCACCGTCATCAGGCCGCCGTCCACTTCGCGGATGACGACCGCCTGCCCGTCTTGAATCGTGACGTTTGAGGCGAACGTCGCCTGGCCCCAGCCGAGCAGTCCCGCCACCATCGGGCCGGTCTGAGCGGCGTCATCGTCGATCGCCTGTTTGCCGAGCAGGATGATGTCCGGTAGTCTCATTTTCACCTGCGCCGCGATCAGTTTCGCCGCCATCAGCGGCTCGATAGCCGCATCCGTTTTGAGATGCACCGCGTTATCCGCCCCCATCGCCAACCCTGCCCGCAGGGTCTCGATCACCGCGTCCGGCCCGATGGAAAGAACGGTGACGGACGCCGCCACCCCTGCCTCGCGAAGGCGGAGCGCCTCTTCCACCGCGATTTCATCGAACGGGTTTATCGACATCTTGACACCGGCGAGATCGACGCCAGTCTCATCGGTGCGGACCCGCACCCGCACGTTGTAGTCCACGACTCGTTTGACGGCGACCAGAATGTTCATGGAATGATGTTAGCGCGTTTTGCCGCTAAAGTAAAATCCTAACACCCGCCGGTTGTTGAGAAGAAAGAAGATCATCGACCTTGACTATGGGAAGAATTTTCTCTTTTTTTCTGAGGAAATTCCACCAACCTGTCACCGACTGAAACAGTGCCCTGCTGGACGCCGTCCGCCTGCGTGTTGATGGAGGCGGTGACCGGTTTTCTGATCTGTCCGGCACCGGGTTTCTCCCGGGCGTCGTTTATACGCATCGTATACCGCCAGTCGAACTGCGCCGTTTCGGGATCACGCGCCGGCATGGTGCAGCGAACGCAGGGATTTGAGTTGATGATCCTTAGATCTCCCAGTTTGAACCGTTTGCCTACCAGGCGTTCTTCGCCAAACGCGTCCATCCCTTCAATAACGACATTCGAACGCAGACGTCTTTTCGTATCGTTATGACTGGTTTCCGCTTCTATCGCATCCACCGTGGCCTGGCTGATGATGGTAGGGCCGGTGAAGATGTCCTGTTCATCGCAAAAACCGGTTTCGTCGTCGCGCTCCAGCGTGAGTTTTTCATGGATGGCCTCGCTCATCCATGCGGCTGCTTCCTTTGCCTGGGTATGCAGATCGAATTTCGCGGGTTCAGGGGCGCCTTCCACGCCAGGCATGGAAAAAGAAGCATGGCGGAACGTTTCATCGAAATCCACTCGCACCTTGAACAACGCTTTATTGTTCGTGCCATTGAGCTGGATTCCGCTTTCTTTCCTGAACGCATATTCCCGGTCATGCCGGAAACTGCCATTGGCACGCAGGGAGGCGGCTTTCACTTCTACTCCGTCGAACGATTTGATCGGAAAAATATTCAACTGGGTTATTTCAGGCATGATGGTTCCTGTCTGCGTATGATCGCGGTATCATTTACCAATACATACTAATTTAATTTTATTAAATTCCAAACAACAAAATGAATTTAACGCGGTACTCGGCGCCTGCGTTTGCGGCGCTCGCCGGACAGCGCCGTGCCGCGGCCTGATAAGCTCGGATTTTCCATGAAATACCGGTGCGCGGAGAACTGTTCCTTCGCCTCCACCCGCAGGTAAGTGCCGTCAGGCTGCAGTTCCCAGCTGTTCATGTCGTCCTTCAGGTTCGCCACCATGATCTGGTCGAGCACCTGCGCGTGAACAGTGGCGTTGGTGATCGGCACCATCACTTCCACCCGCCAGTCGAGGTTGCGCGTCATCCCGTCCGCCGAGGCGATATAAACCTTCGCTTCCGGCGAGGGTAACCCGTGGCCACCTCCGAAACAATAGATCCGCGCATGTTCCAGGAAACGCCCGACCAGGCTTTTGACCCGGATGTTTTCCGACATGCCCGGCACGCCGGGGCGAAGGGCGCAGATGCCGCGCACCACTAGTTCGATCTTTACTCCCGCAGTGGATGCGTCATACAGCGCGTCGATCAGCTGCGTGTCCAGCAGGGCGTTCATCTTGATCCAGATGGCGGCGGCTTTTCCTTCGCCGGCGTAGACGGCTTCCTGTGTGATCATTTCCAGCAGGCAGTTACGCATGTGGGTGGGGGCGGGGATCAGGTAATGGTAGGCGGCGGGGGCGCCGTAGCCTGTGATATAGTTGAACAGGTAATGCGCTTCGCGCACGTAATCGCGGTTGCAGGTGAAATAGGAAAGGTCGGTATAGACCTTCGCGGTGATGGGGTGGTAATTGCCGGTGCCGAAATGGACGTAGGATACCAGCGCCTGCTTTTCCTTGCGCACGACGATCGAGATTTTGGCGTGCGTCTTAAGCTTGACGAAGCCGTACACTACCTGCACGCCGGAGCGCTCCATATCCCGCGACATGCGGATGTTGGCCTCCTCATCGAAGCGGGCGCGCAGTTCCACCAGCGCCGTGACGGACTTGCCAACTTCCGCCGCGCGGATCAGCGCCTTGACGATCGGGGAATCGGTACTGGTACGGTACAGGGTCTGCTTGATGGAAATCACGTCCGGGTCTTCCGCCGCCTGGTTCAGGAACTGCACCACCACGTCGAAACTTTCATACGGATGGTGGACGATCATATCCTTGGCGGCGATGGCGGCGAAGCAGTCCCCGCCATATTCGATGATCCGGTCGGGAAAGCGCACCTGATGGGGCGGATATTTCAGTTCGGGGCGGGGCAGGTTGCAGAGTTCGCTCAGTGAGGCGAGACCGAGCATTCCCTCCATTTCGTGCACCTGCTGGATATCGGTCTCCACATATTCCAGAAACAGACGGACCAGCTGGGGGGAGGCGGGCTGCAGCGCCTTTACCCGGATCACGCGGCCACGACGGCGCTGTTTGACGGCATGTTCATAATTCTGCAGCAGGTCCTCCGCGTCTTCCTCCACTTCCAGGTCACTGTCGCGCAGGATCCTGAACAGGCTGGTGTCGGTGATCGCGAACCCCGGAAACAGCAAGTGCGCGAAGCGGCCGGTGATCTCTTCCAGAGGAATCAGGTGGATGCCCGTTCCACCGCCGGTAATCTCGAAAAACCGGTTCAGTTTCTGGGGCAGCGGCAATACCGCGTTGAGGGACTGGCCCGTCACTTCATGGCGCAGCGTGAACAATTGCGCCATGCCAAGGTTCGGCAGGAAGGGAAACGGATGGGCGGGGTCGATGGCGATGGGGCTCAGCGCCGGGAAAATGTCTTCCAGGAAAACCATTTCCAGCGCGGCCAGTTGATCGTCGCTCAAGCCGGCAGGGCTGGTCACGAAAATCCCTTCCGCCGCCAGCGCCTCGCGGAGTGTTGCCCAGCACTGCTGCTGCTGCTTCAGCAGTTCCTTCATCACCTCGCTTAAGGAGCGTAACTGCTGCGCAGAAGTCAGTCCGTCGTCGCTCATCTCCAGCAGGAGATGCCGCGCCTGGTCTTTCAGGCCTGCGACCCGCACCATGGTGAATTCATCGAGATTGCCTGCGGAAATCGCCAGATAGCGTACCCGTTCCAGCAGGGGGTTGGCGTGGTTTTCCGCTTCTTCCAGCACACGATAATTAAAGGCGACCCAGGACAGTTCACGGTTGAGGTAGCGTTCCCGCCGTTCTTCTATCGAATATTCCTTCCCCATGCAGATCTTCGCATCGCCCCCGTGTCATAGAGTTACAGCACCACTTAACCCGTATCATCGCACCGGAAATGGTAATGATAACGTTAAGCCGCTATAACTACGTCATTTCCCCGCGCTGAAAGGTCACGATCCGCATCATCCGCACGATACGGTTGCCGATCCGCCAGCTGGGAGACTGCTTGAGCAGGGCGATATCCTCATGTTCCTTACGGGCCAGCTGGGCGCAGCGTTCCTTAAGTAGCTCAATCTCCCGATGCCCGACTTCCACTTTGCGCTCCAGTTCGTGCTGTTGCTGCACTGAATCGGAATAGCGCTGGTTCTGGTCTTCCAGTCTTGCCTGCATGGTGCGGTAAGCATCCAGCGCCGCGATCAGGTCATGGCTGATTTCCGTCGGTTTGAGCAGGCCTTTTTCGACAGGCAGTTTTCCGCTCAGCATTTCCATCAGGCGTTTCTGGTACGGGGTGATCATCTCTTCCAGCATGGCTTCCGATCCTTTGGAGCGATACAAGGCCGGGTCGATGAATGAGGTGATTTCGCGTTCGCTCGGCATCCGAAGGCCCTGAATTTCCTGTTTCTGCAGGGATTCAAACAATTTGCGTACCGTCTCCACCGGGTCTCTCAGCATGTCCTGATGGGAGACAAAAATGGTCGGTAGGCCGTTAATAGCGTTGGCGACGCCTGTCGCGTAATATTCCCACAGCGCCATGCTTTGGGAGAAGGAAAATTCATTGCGGGTTTTCAGGGAGCGGGCGATTTCCAGCGGATTGCGGTAGACGCAGACGATGACCGGGATTTCCAGATGCGGCTTCCAGTAGGGCCATGTCAGGCACATGCGCGGGTCTTTCACTACCCACGGACGGTTGGCGTCCAGCTCCAGAACGATTTTCTTGATGTTTTCGGTGTTGGTGGCGAGCGCTTCCGCATCTTTCTTCGCAGGCACCTCCATGAATTCCCATTTCGCCAGCTTATCCCATTCGCACCCGTAATGCCGGAGAATACTGTTATTGGCGGCGATCACATCCCACCGCTCCCAGAATCCCTTGGGGTTTTCCTCATTGGCGCCGAGCGCTGTTTCCCCGATGGCGAAATACGCTCCCATCATGTTGATCAGGCGGGTAACCAGTGAGGTTCCGGAACGGTGGGCACCAAGGACGATAATCTGCATGGCACAGTTATAACGTCAAAAAAAACCTGCTGGCAAATGATTTTTAGGCCGGCTGATACTCCCGCCGCACGCGCCGGCCGATGGATGTCAGCACTTCATACCCGATCGTGCCGTAGATCCGCGCCAGGTCATCCACGGTCTGGCGGTGATCCATCAGGGTGAGGAACGTTTCTTTTTCCAGTACGCTTTCGGGCACGCCGCTCACGTCGAAACACAGCATATCCATCGTCACCCGGCCGATGAGCGGGACGCGATGATTCCCGATATGGCCGTAGAGCCGGTTGCTGCCGGTACGAAAAATCCCGTCGGCGTAGCCGATGCCAACGGTGGCGGTGCGCATCCCCGGCGTGACGTGGGCAGTCGCTGCGTAGCCGAGGCTGGCCGTCTCGTCGATAGTGCGTACCTGCAGGATGGGCGCCCGCAGCGTGGCGACCGGCCGCATGGGGTTCGGCGCTTGGTCGAGCGGGGTGATGCCGTAAAGCGCGCAGCCGGGGCGCGTCATGTCCCCATGATAGGGGGCGGGCAGGAAATGCCCCGATGAATTGGCGTAGCAGGTCCGCAGATGCGGCAACAGTACATGGGCGGCACGAATTTTTTCCAGTTGGCGGGCGTTGGTGGGATTGGCTGTATCCGATGCGCAGGCATAATGCGTCATCAACAGGTCGATGTGAGGGCCTCGCGCCGCTTCCAGAGTATCCTGACGCTGCAGATCGGTGAAGGTGAGGCCCAGACGCTGCATGGCGGTATCGACATGCATGGCGGCGGGCAAGGCGTCGATATGGTCGGCGGCGCAGCGTTTCCAGGTTTCAAGCTGGGCGTGCGTATTCAGCACCGGCCGCAGGCGATGGGCGAGATATTCTTTTTCCGTACCCCGCAGCAATCCTTCGAACACGTAAATATCCGCTGCAGGCAGGGAAGCGCGCAGTTCCAGCGCTTCGGTAAGCGTTGCGACGAAAAAAGAGGTGCAGCCCGCCTCGAACAGGGCCGCGGCTACCGGCAGAACGCCGAGCCCGTAAGCGTCGGCCTTGACGACCGCCGCCGTCGCACCGCCGCCGTGACGTGCTTTTAAAAGCCGCCAGTTCGCGATGATGGCGGAAAGATCGACGGTGAGTTCGGGTATGTGAGACGGGGCATTCATGCCGGGCTATATAGCGGTGATAGTTGGGCCTGTCAGCAGGATTAAAGAAAAGGTTATGCTGCGATGCACAAATATTATGCTTGTCATATGGATGAAATTATGGTCATGTTTCGCCAGACCATATTCTATAGCAAGTTAGGAGATTTTCCTATGGCTAGCATATTGCGTTGGTTTCAACTTCTCTGGATGCGAATTCAGAGAATGCTGGGTTTGGAGATTGCTCCGCCTGTCGTAGGGCGGTTTTCGCCGAAAACCAGTTTCTATGTCACGGCAGTGTATCCTGGGGTAATGACGGAAGTCGTACCGATCCCCACCACGTCGGAAGGATTAGAGGTTTTAGCTAAAAACTCTCGGATTGTTCTTAAGTGGTTCGGTGTCTCGTTACCTAAAGGAATGATGGTGGAAATCGATGGGGTGGAAAAAATCAAGGGCGTCACTGCTCCTTTTACCAACTCTCCGGAGATTACGGCACCATTCATTTCTTACTGGTTCACCATCAAAGGCGTTAACGCCCTTGATGGTGGTATCGCTCAAGGATATTCCGAGCATATCGCTGACGGAACAGCCGTTTGCGTCTTCTACGAAACCTGACCACCACCTAACGTTTAGGTGGTTTTTTTTGTCTTTCTTTCGGGCTTCTCTCATAAAGACGCTTCGCATTTACCTTTAAGTCCGCTACATCTCGTCGGCATGGAAAAAGCGCAGTTGAAACTGGTCATCGTCGGGCATGTGGATCATGGGAAATCCACCCTGATCGGCCGCCTCATCCATGATACCGGCAGTCTGGTGCAGGGGAAATACGAACAGATCACGGCGAGTTGCGCCCGTCGCGGTGTCCCGTTCGAGTGGTCGTTCCTGATGGACGCGCTGCAGGCCGAACGGGCGCAGGGTATCACGATCGACATGACGCAGATCTGGCTGCGTACGCCCGTGGTGGATTACGTGATCATCGACGCGCCGGGCCACCATGAATTCCTGAAGAACATGATGACCGGCGCGGCGGAGAGCGACGCCGCCATTCTGATCGTCGACGCGGTGGAAGGGATGCGCGAGCAGACGCGCCGCCATGCGTACCTTCTGCACCTGCTCGGTGTTTCGCAAGTGGTGGTCGTGGTCAATAAGATGGACGCCGTGGTCTATGATGAAAAGCGTTATCAGGCGCTCGCGGATGACTGCCGGGCGTATTTGAAGGAACTGGGAATCACGCCGGTTCAGGTGATTCCCGTCTCGGCATACAGGGGGGAAATGCTGGCTTCCCGCCCGGCGGACGTACTTACCTGGTATAAGGGACCCACCTTGACGGAGGCGCTTTCGCATTTGCAGCCTTATGCGCATTCGGTTTCCTCGGCCCTGCGCCTGCCGGTGCAGGACGTCTATAAATTCGATGCGCGGCGGATCATCGCGGGTACGCTTGAGAGCGGAACGCTGAAAGTCGGGGACGAGGTGCTTATTTCTCCCACGAATTACACCGGCCGCATCGCCAGCATCGAGTGCTGGCCGGAAATTAGCGGCGCATCCTGTCATCCTGCGCATAGCGAAGGATCTCATCCGGCGGCACGGGATTCTTCGGCTGCGCCTCAGAATGACGAGGCCGTCGCAGGCCAGGCGGTGGGCATCACGCTGGAGGACCAGCGCTACATCGAGCGGGGGCATGTCATCAGCCATGTGACGAACGCGCCGATTCTCAGTAACCAGTTTTTCACCCGCCTGTTCTGGATGCATCCCGAACCGCTGGAAGAAGGGGCGATGTATGAACTGCGTATCACCACGGCGACGTACCGCGTGGAAGCGAAGCATATCGCCTACGTCGTGGATACCGATACCTGTGAGCGGATGCCGGGCAGGCCGGTAGAGCGCCATCAGGTGGCGGAAATCCTCTGGCAGGTGCGCGGTCTGGCCGTGCTCGACGAACACGCCGTTCTTCCCGCCACGGGGCGCTGCGTCGTCCTGAGGGACGACCGTATCTGCGGCGGCGGCATCATCCATATGCAGGGGCTGTCCAACCAGCGGGCGGCAAGGGTGGCGGTGAAATCCGCCAACGTGCTGACCGAGGACATGCGCCTGACGAAAGACGAGCGGGCGAGGGCGAACGGCCACACCGGCGGGATCCTCTGGTTTACCGGGCTCTCCGGTTCCGGCAAATCCACGCTCGCCAAGGAACTGCAGCAGCGGCTGTTCGCTCTGGGTTATCAGGTATATGTGCTGGACGGCGACAATATCCGGCAGGGGCTGAACGCCGATCTCGGTTTCACGCCTGCGGACCGTTCGGAAAACATCCGCCGTGTCGGAGAGGTGGCGGCCCTGTTCGCCGATGCCGGGATGATCGTCATTTCCGCTTTCATCTCGCCTTATCGCGCCGATCGCCACCGGGCCCGCGCCTCTGCGCCGGAACTGTTCCACACGATCCATATTAAAGCGGGCGTCGACGCCTGCGAGGCGCGTGACGTGAAAGGCCTGTACGGGCGGGCCCGCCGCGGTGAGATCACCGAATTCACCGGTATTTCCGCACCCTACGAAACACCGGACAACCCGGAACTGGTGATCGATACCGAAGCGCTGTCCATCGATCGATGCGTGGAATCCCTGCTCGCCTACGTGGTGAAGCAGTTTGGACAGGCTTCATGACATTTTCATGATTATTTCGCCATTATTTGCGTAGTATACTGGCAGGGGACTGGTATCTGTGATAAGTTAACCTATATAGTGCTTATTACTATTCAAGGACAATATTATGGCATCCGACGACACATCCGTTAAAGCGGCGTTATTTCAGGCCACCGCCAGCATCGCCGGGGCGTATATCCGCGCCCATGCGACGCCGCTGGAAGAGATCGCCGAACTGATCGAGACGGTCTATGCCTCGCTGCACGGACTGGAAGGTGACCTTTCCCTTCAGCCGGAAGGCGCGCATGTGGACATCGCTTCCTCCATCACGCCGGAATATCTGATCTGCCTGGAAGACGGCAAGCGGCTCAAAATGCTCAAGCGCTATCTTAAAACCAATTATAACATGACGCCGGAAGACTACCGCAAACGCTGGAACCTGCCGGCCGATTACCCGATGGTCGCCCCCAATTACGCGATACGCCGCAGTGAGCTCGCCAAGGATATCGGGCTCGGCAAGCAATCCATCCGCCAGCGCAAGCAGGTGGCGTTCGGGAAATTCAAAGGCGGGCTGCCGGTCGGGAAAGGGAAACTGCGGATCGTACGCTCTACGGATATCATGACGGCGAGGCCGGTGCTGCCGCATTGAGTCAACCTGCCGAACATTGAAGCCGGCAGTTTATTTAACGGCTCCAGCCGTCGCCCTTCTTAGTATAGGTCAGGGTGCGCATATCGGAAATGGCCGACTGAGTGTCCGGTGACTTCCATATCTCCGGTGAAATCTTGATACCGCCGGCTATTTCGGATAAATTTACGGAGGCATTCAGTCCCTGCCGTTGGATATCCAGAGAATCACCGAACGGAGAGTGGGTAAACGTTACGGATCGGGCTCCCAACGCGGTTGCTTCCTTATTGAACTCTTCGCTGGAAAGCAGTTTCTGAATTTCTTTTATATCCAGAATTTTGTCATCACCCCGGGCTACATTCACCAGATATTCCATATTCTGCGTATGCGTGGAGATCTCGTCCGCGGCAAGCTGGGCAGTGATAAGCTCAACCTGCTGGATACTGCGGGCTATTTTCTTATATTCCGCACCTTCCAGTAACGTTGCTCTCGTTTCGGGATCGATCAGCTTTATCGACATGTCGGCCTTTTGTTCGAGCGCGTTCAAAAACTGCTCAGGGCTCTGGTCTTTCAGCTGAATCACTATCTTATCACCATCGGCGTGAAAAATGGCATTCATCTCCTGCAGCTTCTTTGTAAGGAAGGCATTGAATTCCTTATTTGGATCTAGCAAGGTCAGGGTGTGGTTAGGTTCATCTATGGTAGCCGGGATATCAAACATGTTGCCCTCACTTAAAATCCGATTTATCTTAACGTACGGACTAAAATTGTAAAGAAAAAGTTTACTCTCCTTTGTAGAGTACGCTCTCCCGGTAGCCGGTAATGGCGAAGCGGATCAGCACGCCGCAGACCGCCGTCACCGGCACCGCGATCAGCGTGCCGACGAATCCCATCATAGCGGCTCCTGACAACATGCCGAAAATAATCCAGAGCGGATTCAGGCCGACGGAGCGTCCGATCAGGCGGGGCGTGAGCACATATCCTTCCATCGTCTGCCCGAACACGAAAATCGCCACGACGATCAGCGTATCAGTGGTCGCGCCGAATTGCGCGTAGGCGATCCCTATGGCGATCGCGCCGGAAATAATGGTGCCGATATAAGGGAGGATGATCAGCAGCGCCGCAAGCAGCGCCACCACCAGCGCGTAGTTCAGGCTGGCGAGCGACAGGGTGATGCCGTAGTAAACGCTCAAGACCAGCATGACGTTCAGCTGGCCGCGCACGAACGCCGACAGGGTACGGTTGATGACGGCGCATTGTTCGCGGATGATCGGCGCATGGCGGCGCGGCAGCAGGTCGTCCATCTCCTGCATGATCTTGTCCCAGTCCCGCAGCAGGTAGAATGAGACCAGCGGGGTGATGATCAGCAGGGCGAGCACGTTGAGCACCGCCATGGAAGACTGGATCAGGCCGCCGGCGATGCCTTTGAGGCCGTTGGTCAGGCTGTCGGAAATTTCCTTCATGGTCTGCGCGTTGTTCAGCTGGAACTGGCGGGTCAGGTGCATCAGCTGCGGCTGCAGGGTCGTCCTGGCCTGCGAGATATAGGTCGGCAGTTCGGCGGCAAGCGCGATGCACTGATCCACCAACATCGGCAGCAGCGTGGTCATCAATATCGCGGTCATGGCCAGGAAAGTGGCGGAGATCAGCGTGGTGGAAGCGGTGCGCGACAACCCTTTCGCTTCCAGCCTGTCCGCCAGCGGATCGAGGATATAGGCCAGCGCCATTCCGACGACGAACGGCAGCAGGATCTCCCGGATCAGATGCAGAAACAGGCACAGACCAAGCAGGATGCTCAGCCAGAAAAATAAAGGGTGCAGGCGGGGTCTGGAAGATTCGGCCATAATGTGCAGGGTAAAAAATCGTGGAAAAATGCACCATTACAGTATTATTCCGCTTGCGCAATGTCTAAAATCATGTATAAATGCAGGTGAGTTTTTACTTTATTACTCCAAGGCAGAAAGCCGCGATCGTTTCGATGGTAACGGTGATGTGTGGTTAAAACCACTGAAATTTAAGGTCTCCGACACGTTTGGACCTTAAGCGTATGACCGACGAGTGACCAGCATTCATTTCCCTGTTTCACGGGTGAAGATGAAAGGCAAGGATAAGAAGATTTTCTCAGGTGTCGGATACGTAACATTTCAACCACTACATCATTATATAAGGAACGACAACATGGCTACCAACGGAACAGTAAAATGGTTTAATCCAACCAAAGGCTTCGGCTTCATCGCACCCGATCAGGGCGGCAACGACGTGTTCGTGCATATCAGCGCTCTGGAGCGCGCAGGGCTCACTACCCTCAATGACGGGCAACGCCTCACGTATGAGCTGGAAACCAGCAAAGGCAAAACCAGCGCGGTCGATTTGAAACTGACCTCGGCCAACGCCGCTTAAAGGAGTCCGGGTGCCTTCAGGTACCTTCTCCCTGCATTCATTATACTAATCAAACGGGCGCCGGGCGCGAAAGCATATCCTTTGCAGGGCTTTCGCGCGCGTGCAGCCTTTTCTTTTCGCCTTATTTTTGAAGGATGATTTCCCATGGAAAATTTTAACTCTCTCAATCTCCCCGAAGCGCTGATGAAGTCGCTGAGCCGGATGAACTTCAACACTCCAACCCCTATTCAGGCGCAGGCCATTCCACCGGCGATGGAGGGACGCGATATTCTCGGTTCCGCCCAGACGGGCACCGGAAAAACCGGCGCGTTCGGTATCCCGATGATCGCCAGACTGATGAGCAATTCACGGGGCAGCGCCCTGGTGATGACGCCGACGCGGGAACTCGCCGTACAGGTGCTCAAAATGCTGGAGGAACTGCTCGGCAAGCCGACCGCCATCAAGACCGCCCTGCTGATCGGCGGGGATTCCATGCCGAAACAGCTGCAGCAACTGCGCCTGCGTCCACGCCTGATCGTCGGTACGCCGGGGCGGATCAACGACCATCTGGAACGCGGCAGCCTGATGCTGCATGACGCGAGCTTCCTGGTGCTCGATGAGACCGACCGGATGCTGGACATGGGATTCAGTATCCAGATCGAAAAAATCCTGAAGTTCATGCCGCAGCAGCGCCAGACCCTGCTGTTCTCGGCGACCTTGCCGAAGGATATCGTGCGGATGTCCGACAACTACCTGAAAAACCCGGTGCGGGTGGCGGTGGGCAACGATACCCAGCCTGCAGCCAAGATCAAACAGGAAATCACGCATCTCGCTGAAACGGAAAAATACGCGACCCTGACGAAAGAGCTCGGCGCACGGGACGGATCGGTGATCGTGTTCGTCAAGACCAAATGGGGCGCGGAGAAACTGGCGATCCGCCTGCGGGCCGATTTCCACAGCGCCGACGCCATCCACGGGGACCTGCGCCAGAATGCGCGGGACCGGGTGATCGGAGCATTCCGTAACAAGAAACACCGCATCCTGGTCGCTACCGACATCGCGGCGCGCGGCCTGGACATTCCGCATATTGAGCACGTGATCAACTATGACCTGCCACAATGTCCGGAAGACTACATTCACCGGATAGGACGTACGGCACGGGCCGGGGCGGAAGGATCGGCGCTTTGCCTGATCACTCCGGCGGACCGTTTGAAATGGACGGCCATTCTGCGTCTGATCGATCCGGAAGCGGCGAAAGCGGAACAGGCACGCGGCGGCGCCAATGCCGGTCGTCCGGGCGGTGGCAACAAAAAACCTTACGGTGCGGGAAAGCCGCGCTCTTTCGGCGGTCAGCCGCGCAGCGAAGGGGAAAAGCGTCAGGGTGCATCCGAAGGGAAGGGGAAGCCTGCTTATGACGGAGCGGCGCGTCGCCCGGCTGCAAAACCGCAGGGTGATCGTCCGCGTCCGGCCGGGGCCGGGGATACCGCAGCGCCTGCAAGAAGCGGCCAGCGCCGTTCGTTCGGCAGCGCCGCACGCAAACCGGTGCGCACTGCCAGCTAAGTATGCTATCTGAATGGGAAGGCGGAGTATCGATGGCGGCAGTGCATCGGTATTCCGCCTTTTATTATAAGAAAATAGTATAAAGCTTTCGAAAAACCGCCGTTGTTAATAAATAGCGCTTCACCTTTACTTCAAATTGTAGTAGAGTGTAAGTAATAGCAAAATAAGGTGCGCGTTATGGATGAATCAGCTTTTCCTTTATTCCATGAAGTAGGACACGCAGTAGGGGCGGGCGTTCAGGCCTGCGGTAATTTTGTCATCAATACCTGCGGTGGCTGGCTCGACAAATTGACCCAGTCCATTAAAGACTGGGATCCGCAAGGAGGTAAAAATGCTTTCGGCGCCGTATTTTCCGCCGCCAAAGAAAGGCTGAACGCTTTTACCTCACCTGCCGCGACCCTTGAAGTAGCGCCTCCTTCCGTGAAACTTGGCCGCTCCGCCATGCATGTGCCGGAACTTAATTTAGCAAGAGATTCGACATCTATCGGTATTTCAGCGCCTCAACAGGAATTGTCCATGGAGCAGCGTATGGCAGATGCGATGACGAAATTCAAATATGGTGCTCCTTCTCACACTTCGTACCATAATGATAATGACAGACTTGGTGAGCTTGCGGCCCCTAGCTTCAGCGGGGTAAGTTTTGCAAAAGCACAGAGCCAAAGTCAGGGACTCGGTTGATAACCGCTTAACGTTCGTGGTTATTTTATAATCAAGACATAGTGCCCCTGCTGTACAATAATCTCAACTGATTCATCTTCCGGTAATTCCGCCAGTTTCTGGCGGAGGCGGTACAGGTGTGAATCCACCGTGCGGGTTTCCGCGTCCGGATGGTATTTCCATAATTCCGCAAGCAGTTCCTCCCGCTCCGCTCCGTTCTCCCCAGCCTGATGCAGGTATGCGAGCAGTTCCGTTTCTTTTTCCGTCAGGTCGCTCAAGGATTCTCCGGATATCCTGCAGATCTGCCGGCGGTGTATATGTAGCCGCAAGTGCGCTCCGAGCATGATATGTTCACTTACAGGATGGATATGCAGCGCCTGACGTTCGAGAATCCGTCTCACCTGATGCATTCTCAAAGGGCGTGCAAGCGAGACGGGGGGGAGTTGAGCGTTTTGTATCGTCAGGCTGTCCGCTTCTTCACGCACCATACACAGAACCGGCAGCTCGCCTTGAGAATCGTCTTTTAGGGACGCGGCAATATCGAGTTGCGCGCATAACCGGATAAAGGTCGCCGCTACTTCCGCATCGGCAAGATCGACGAGAACGATCCGCGTATCAGGGTCTGGGGGCGCCATGTTTCACGATATCGAGCAGGTCATTGGTCAGTTCGGTATTTTTTCCCTTTGCGACGGGAGCGAGTGCGGGAGGGGAAGCGAAAAAGCGTTTGCCTTCCCAGATACAGCTGTTGCGCGGCCAGCCCGCCACGTCCGAATATAGATTCACCTCTTTCCATTTAGGGTGGCCTTTCACTTTCAACTCTTCCAGCTTATCGGCGATCAGGCGGCTGATTTCCTGAAGCTGGCCGCATTCCCTGCCGTGGCGGCCGCCATTCCTGACGTTGTCTCCATAGGCCACCAGTACGGCGGAGACTTTGGCGGTAAGAATCGTCTCCTGCATAAAGGGGTAATCCCCCTTATTGATCCGGGTCGGGGAATATTCCGTGTATATCCGCTGGTCATCGATGGGAATGAAATGCACGTTTTCCAGCAGGTGGGCGTTCGCTCCGCTTTTCGCTTCCTTCAGTGAAGAGAGATGGGCAAACAGGGGCACGGGTTTCCCTCCTACCAAGAACATGGCGTCCGCCTCTCCGGAAAGTACGGCCACCACCCCTTCCGCCGGCGGCATATGCAGCAGACGCCCCGCTTTCAACTGGGCCAGCGAGAGGATGTTCATGGCGGTCAGCATATTGCCGCTGCCTTCCTCTCCCACCACGATGCGCTTGCCGTTCAGGTCGCGCAGGCCTTTGATCGATGTGCGGGCCAAAATATGGACTTCCTCATCATAAAAGGGAAAGACCATGGAGAGGTGGTCCGCTACTTTTTTCGTATTGCTGCTGGTGGAGCGTTTCAGGAATCCCAGAATATCCGACTGTACGATTCCAAGAGCGATCGTCCCTTTGCCTTCCACGATCTGGCGGATATTATCGATAGAACCGTTGCTCGGGATGACTTTGACCGACGACGTTCCCTTTCCCGCGATATCCGCGATATTATGGCCGAACGCATAGTACGTGCCGGTATCCGGACCTGTGACTATTTTAATCTGCCCCATCTTATCAAGCGCTTTTCCTGTAACTTCCGTTCCGGTGGCGGACGCGATGCTTACGAGCAGGGCCAGCAGGCTCAGGCAGAAGTAAGGAAAGTGGCGCTTTTTCATGGGTCTTGATCCTTTCCGGACGGGACGTGCACGTAAGTATCCAGGGTTTCCGTGTCAGTATGATGAACGTCCGCATTTTTAACTGTTCAAGCAATTGTTCACGCTCTCCCTCGGTCACCACCATGACCCTGCGGCGCGGGATATGCTGCAGGGAGGGTTCTTCTTCGGCTCCCTCCGCCGCATTATCGGAAGGCAGGGAAGGCTTCGCGGCGGCGTCCGGCCGAGCTGCACCGGACATGCGGGCGGGGTCGAAGGTCAGTCGGGCGTCTTCCGTGTTTTCCGTAAGGCGCAGATGATAGATGGTCAGTGAAATAATCCACAGGAGTGAGAACGCCATCAGAATAAGCAGGGTTTTCGAAATCCAGGGATGCGGGATATTCCACCACGAAGGTCCGCGCACCGGGGAGGGAGTACCCAAAATCCGGCTGGCGTAGTCATCCGCCAATGACGCATGGTTATCCGGATGCGCAGGCGCATAGCGCGCCGGTGAGGGTACGCGGGAAAAAGGCAGATTGACTTTCGGCTGGGCCTCTTCGTTTAAAAATTCTGGTGGTGGCGGCATAGTCTCATGAACGTCGTTTTCTAACGCGGAATCCATCTTTCCGCTGGTGAGTGACGATTCATAATGAGAAGTTAACAAAAAGTCCAGAATTTGTGACATAAAAATTAATGAACTTTATGTGAACGTGAGTTCACGTTCTTTTTTGAAATGATCGGGTGAAAATATTGCGGCATTTTCTAATTACAGAGACTATTCGCCGGCTGTCAGGCGTGGCAGCAATTCATCCGTTGCGAGAGCTTCCGCAACGCCTGAGCGCCGGTTTTTAATTTCCACCGTACCGCTCGCCACCCCTTTCGGCCCGATGACGACCTGTATGGGCAGGCCGAGCAGGTCCATGGCGGCAAACTTGGCACCCGCGCTTTCCGCCGTATCGTGGTAGAGCACCTCGATCCCCCGCTTTCTGCAACTCGGCATAGACCGATTCCGCAGCCAGGTCGCATCCCTCGTTGCTGGCGCGTACGTTGATAAGTCCGACGCGGTAAGGCGCGACTGCTTCCGGCCAGATGATTCCGGCGTCATCGTGATGCGCTTCGATGATGGCGCCGAGCAGGCGGGAGACGCCGATGCCGTGGGCGCCCATCATCACCGGGACTTCCGTTCCTTCGGCATTGGTAATCATCGCTTTCATCGGTGTCGAATATTTATCGGCGAAATAGAAAATATGCCCCACTTCGATACCGCGGGCGCTTACCAGATCGCCCTCAGCCACGCCGCAGGTGGCCGGATCATGCTTTTCGTCGGCCGCTGAATAGCGCGCGCGAATGTCGGCGATATCCAGATGTTCGGCCTGTGTCAGGGTTTCCAGCGCCCGGTCGTAGTAAATGGCGCTTTCGCCCGTCTCCGCCACGACCTGGAATTCATGGCTGTGGTCGCCGCCGATCAGGCCGGTATCGGCCTTGAACGGAATGACGGTCAGGCCCATGCGCCGGAATATCCGGAAATAGGTCGCGTACATCGTGTCATACAGCGCCACGCCTGAGGCTTCGTCTTCAGAAAACGTATAGGCGTCCTTCATCAGGAATTCCCGTCCCCGCATCACGCCGAAGCGCGGGCGGATTTCATCACGGAATTTCCACTGGATCTGGTACAGGTTGAGCGGCAGCTGCTTATAGCTTTTTACGTTGCGGCGGAAAATATCGGTGATGACTTCTTCATGCGTCGGGCCGTAAATAAGCGTGCGGCCATGCCGGTCGACCGCCTTCAACGTTTCATCCCCATCACCCGCCGCGCCCCGATTCTGCCCAGAGTTCGGCGGGCTGCATGGTGGGCATCAATACCTCGATCGCTCCGGCGGCGTGCATTTCCGCGCGGATAATGTTCTCCACTTTCCGAAGGACGCGCAGACCGAGCGGCAGCCAGCTGTAAATTCCGGCCGCGTGCTGACGGATAAGACCGGCGCGCAGCATCAGGCGATGGGAGACGATGGCCGCTTCCGTCGGATTTTCTTTGATCAGGGGAATGAAGGATTGAGAATAGCGCATGCGGCATGGTGTATCGCGTGAGGTTGCATTTGGCAAGGAGGGAGTAAGGGGCGTAGAGCCAATGCAGAAAATAATTGGCTTGAACAGCGGGATATGTTACCTAAGGTAGCGTAGCATACAGTCATAGGTAGTATTGTCATGGATGAGAAAACGGCGTCGGCAACCCCTTATATCGATGGGTTGGGTCTTAAATACCATGGGCATATTATCGTAGGTCAGGCTAGAAAGGGAAGTTCTTTGCCAATGCCAAAGCCTTATCAAAAAGTAATGGTAGATGAAAGCGATATTATTAAAATTGCGGAAGCGATGTATAAAGAAATGAACGAAGATGGGCTTAATCTTGAAGAAGTCAATAGAAAACAAAAAATTACCTGTGTTGAGGAGGCAGCTATTCTTGCGTTATTACGGGAAGAAAAAGTAAGAGAAGCGTATGCAGTCTTGAAACATACGAATCGGAGGTGGCTGGAACGGTAGAAAGCATATCGCAGCACCGGTATCATCTTACGGGAGACGATCCCAGATGTGCGGCGCGTGAAGCATCCATCCCATACCGGTCGGACAATGTTTTCGCTCTTTTGGCGGACTCTGCCACATCTGCGCGCTCTTCCTTTACTTCCGGTTCGTAACGCCGCCAGATCGGCTGGTTTTCCGCGATTTCCAGTCTTTCACGCCTCTCAGCCCCATCGGCGGCCATGCTTGCCAGCCCGTGCTGTTTGACATATTCATAATTGGCACGTGACTGTTCGGGCTCACCCGGGATGATGATGCCGCCGCCCAGATAGCCTATCACCGAGGCGATGCCGATACGTTTGTCGGTGATATCCTGGGCGATGTCGGAAAAGATGGGGCGAAGCCGGTGCAGTTCCTCTTCATCCATCGGCGTGCGGTTATGGTCGATGGTGGTGCGCTGCATGATGCGCTGCAGGCCGTTGATGATGTCTTCCCTGATTGCCTCACCCGTCAGGTGATTGAGTTGAACGTCATTGACCGTTTTCGCCGTCATATCATAAGCGCTGTCTACGTTGAACGCCGTCCGCTCGGCACTGATGTTGGCGATTCCGAGCAACACTCCCGCTTCCAGGCTATGCAGGTATCCTAAGCCAGACCCCAGGCGCAGCGTCGTCTTCCATGCCAGGCGGTTCACTTCCGTGCTGATAATGGGATTATCCGTATTGAAGATATCCCTCCATGTCACTTCCTGTTCCGCTTTTCCAAGCTCCGCCGCCAGAGCCAGTTTGCAATTGTCGAATAGATTAATGAATTCTCGGGAGGAATAATAGCCGCCGAGTGCAGTAAAGGTCGCCGTTTCCAGATAAAGGATTTTACGAACGCTGGGGTCTTTGGTATTCGTGTATTCGTTTGGTAAGAACCAGCTTCCGCCTGCTTTTGTGGAGGCAAGATCGGGTGTCAGGGCTGAAATCATGCTGCCTGCTTCATCCGGCAGTGTTTTTCCAAAACGATCAAACGTCTTTTTGAGCGTGGGAAACAGCGTATTGAATGCATATCCGCCAGCACGAAGCACCGTATAATAGTTCCCCCAAAGCGGGTCGATCGGGAACTGGAACAGTTTCTTCAGGCCGGTGTCGTTCGTGACATCCCGGTGCATGAGCTGCGGCTTAAATTCGAGCGGGGACGCCGTGTTTTCCGCAGCATCCGCGGAAATGCCCGTCTGCGTGGCAACGTTTCGCTCCAGAGAGCGTCTCACTGTGTTTAAATCTGTGACGGGCTGGCTTAAGGATAATGACGGCGCGCTCATCCCCTTATCGGACACGCCTTCGGAAATGCGGGTATCGGGTTGCGCCAGAGCAGTCATGTTCACCACTATACGCACGCGTCGTTACAGTTTAGTTACTGCCGGACAAAAAAATCTGGTATAGTATTCATTATGTCTCCAGAGCGCCCGATCTATTGGCAGGAAGCCAGGTTGCACCTAAAAAAAGATCCCGTAATGGGTCAACTCGTGGAGCGGTTCCCGGCGGCCGGTCTGGAAAGCCGGGGCGATGCGTTCTATACCCTGTCCCGTTCCATCGTCGGGCAGCAGATTTCCGTGAAAGCGGCCGACGCCGTATGGGGAAGGTTCGCCGGGCTGCTGCCGGAATTTCACGCCCATGCCGTGCTCGGTCTGGAAGAGACTGCTCTGCGCACGTGCGGATTATCACGCCAGAAAATTGCCTATCTACGGTATTTAAGCGAATTTTTTCTGGAACAGGGCATCACTTCCCACCTTCACTGGGACGGGATGGAAGACGAGGCGGTGATCCGCCACCTGACTCAGGTCAAAGGGATCGGCCGGTGGAGCGCCGAGATGTTCCTGATGTTTTGCCTGATGCGCCCGGATGTGTATCCGCTGGACGATATCGGTCTGCAGAGAGGGCTCGGCAGGCATTACGGGTTGGCGCAAAAGCCTTTTTCCCGGCAGCTGGCGCTGGAGGTGGCGGAACCGTGGCGGCCCTACCGCTCCGTCGCCACATGGTATCTATGGCGATCGATCGATCCCGGCGAGGTGCAGTATTAAAACCGCACTACCAAAACTACAGGCTAGCGCTATACGATTCCGTTTCCGCGGTCGGTAGAAAGCGGCTTGGGAGGAAGAGGCAGGTTGCTTTCATTGCCGCTCTGGCGAATCCCCGTAAACGTGATGCCGGTTTCCAGCGCTCCTTTCTGATCTGCGACGGATTGATTGATCGACTGAATCAAGCTGATCACCTCATTGTGCAAGGGATGGACCCCTATCCCGGCGATCGAAGCGGCGGAGACGCTCGTCATTTTAAGCGCGTCTCCTACCAGCTTGAGCTGTTCGAGCGTGGGTATCTTCACCACGGAATGATGAGGCGTTGAGGTAGGGTCAATCGGCTTCGTCATGGGCTGCAACCTTCGTTGATAGGCGATATGTTTCCGGCAGTTCCGGTCCGTTCAGTAATTCCAGCGCCAGCATGCCCGCTTCCATTTCGGAATCCTCCAGGCGCATGGCAAGGCAGATTTCCCGATACGTCATTCCCGGTCTCATAATGTACTTGCTGCCAAATAAAATGGGCTTTTCCATAGGTCATCCACTGTTATCCTGATTCCAACTATAGCAAAACTTGCCGGACTGCGGTGTGACATTTCCATGAAAATATCATAAGGATATGATTCGCGTTTCATAAGGAAAAAGAAAAAACCACAGAAATCAGAGGATAAAAGCAAAAAACTTATTAAGGGTTAACGAGGGTAGGGCGCTTACAGAATGAAGCGGGTGAGATCGGTATCGCCGGTGATATCGCTGACATGTTCGGCGACATAAGCGGCGTTTACATGTACGGTCTCTCCACCCCGTTCCGATGCCTCGAAGCTGATTTCCGCCAGCAGTTTTTCCATGATGGTGTGCAGGCGGCGCGCCCCGATATTCTCGACGTCGCGGTTGAAGCGGGCGGCCAGCGCCGCCAGCGCGGCCACGCCGTCTTCAGAAAAGCCGAGCGTCACGTCCTCCGTCGCCAGCAAAGCGCTGTACTGCCGGGTCAGGCTCGCTTCCGGTTCGGTGAGAATGCGCACCATGTCGCTTTCGCTGAGTCCCTTCAGTTCCACGCGGATCGGCAGGCGGCCCTGCAGTTCCGGCAGCAGGTCGGAAGGCTTGGCCATGTGAAACGCGCCGGAGGCGATGAACAGGATGTGATCCGTCTTCACCGGGCCGTATTTCGTGGTGACCACCGTGCCTTCCAGCAAGGGAAGCAGGTCGCGCTGCACGCCTTCGCGGCTGACCTCGCCGCCCTTGACGTCGGAGCGGGCGCAGACCTTGTCGATTTCGTCGATGAAGACGATACCCGAATGTTCCACGGCTTTAAGCGCCGCCTGCACCAGTTTTTCCTGATCCAGCAGCTTTTCCGATTCTTCGGCGAGCAGGACCGCGTGGCTTTCGGCGACGTTCATACGGCGCTTGCGCGTACGGCCACCCATCGCCTTGCCCAGCATGTCGCCCAGATTCATCATGCCGATCTGGCCGCCCGGCATTCCGGGAATGTCGAAGGTGGGAAAAGGGCTTTCCGTGTCCGCCACTTCCAGCTCCACTTCCTTGTCGTCCAGATCGCCCGCTTCCAGTTTTTCGCGGAATTTGCGGCGCGTCTCGGCGCTGGCCGTCTCGCCCACCAGCGCGTTCAGCAGGCGTTCCTCGGCGCGGATATGGGCTTTTTCCACCACCTGGGCCCGTTCCTTTTCACGCAGCAGGTTCATGGCGATTTCCATCAGGTCGCGGATGATGGATTCCACGTCCCGTCCCACATAACCCACTTCGGTGAATTTCGTCGCCTCCACCTTAATGAACGGCGCTTCCGCCAGTTTGGCGAGGCGGCGGGCGATTTCCGTCTTGCCGCAGCCCGTCGGTCCGATCATCAGGATGTTCTTCGGCACGATCTCCTCCTGAAGCTGGCCTTCCACCTGCTGCCTGCGCCAGCGATTACGCAGCGCGATAGCCACCGCTTTTTTCGCCTCCGTCTGTCCGATGATATGGCGGTCGAGTTCCGCGACGATATGTTTAGGGGTGAATGTTTCCATGTTGCGTATGTAGGCACCAGGATAAGACCCGTCAAGGGGCGGTAAAAAGTAAAAACTTATAGAATTTTTGTTTATTGATGTCGTCGCAATCATTATTAACTTGCGGGGTCCGGCTCCTCGTCCTATAGTGCCGCCATTCACCGATAACCTCATTGAACCTATTATGAACACTGCGCTTTATGCTTCCCCTATCCTGGTCACGGGTGCCGCCGGTTTCGTCGGTTACCATACCGTCCAGGCCCTGATGGCCCGCGGTGCCACGCACGTTATCGGCGTGGATAATCTCAATTCTTATTATGATCCCGCCCTGAAGGAAGCGCGCCTTAAGGAACTGGCACTGCATGGCGACCGTTTTCATTTCGCGCAGCTCGACCTGGCCGATGCGGAAGCGCTCGAGCATGTATGCGCGGCCTACCCTTCACTGAACATCATCCATCTGGCGGCCCAGGCAGGGGTGCGTTACAGCCTGGAGAATCCCGGGGCCTATACCGAATCCAACCTCATCGGCTTCATGAATATTCTGGAGACCGCACGCCGCCGGAATGTGGGGCATACGGTGTATGCGTCCTCCAGTTCCGTCTACGGCGCCAACCAGAAACTCCCTTACTCGGAAGGCGACGTGACCGACCATCCGGTGAGTTTGTACGCGGCCACCAAGAAATGCAACGAGCTACTGGCCTTCTCCTATGCCTCCATGTACGGCACGCCGCTGACGGGACTGCGTTTCTTCACCGTATACGGCCCGTACGGCCGCCCGGACATGGCGTATTTCAAATTCACCAAGAGCATCGTCGAAGGCCAGCCGATCACGATTTATAACGAAGGCAACATGATGCGCGACTTCACGTATATCGACGATATCGTGACGGGGATTCTGGGCGCGCTGGAATATCCGCCGGAAGTGCGCACCTTCGGCAATACCAAGGCGCCGGCCGCTATTTATAACATCGGCCATAACCATCCCGAAAATCTCGGCGTGTTCATCGACCTGCTCGAGCGTCATATCGGCAAAAAGGCCATCCGCCAGTATGAGCCGCTGCAGGTGGGGGACGTGCTCTCCACCTATGCGGATATCGACAACCTCAACCGCCTGACGGGGTATGTACCGACCACGTCGCTGGATGCCGGACTCGGCACGTTCGTGCGCTGGTATAAACAGCATTACGGCGTGTAAGCGTTTATGTCTCCCTTGCGTCGGCAGTTGCGCCGCATCGGCGTGCATCTGGTCAATCTCCTGCAGCGGCACTTGCTCGGCGATGACGGGCTCAGCGTTCTGTTGCGCCTGAAGCTTCTTGCCCTGCTCGGTATAAGGGCGGGGAAAGGCTGCAAGATTCTCGGCGGCAGTGAGTTTCTGGGAGGCAAGCTGACGTTGGGAGACGATAATTTTATCAACCGCTCCTGCTATTTCGACTTTTCAGGCCGGATCACTTTGCAGGACGGTGCGGAAATCGGTCACGGAGTGACGCTGATTACCGCCTTTCATGCGATCGGCACTCCGGAAAAGCGGGCAGGGATCATCACGCCGCGGGATATCGTGATCGGCAAAGGCGCATGGATCGGGGCGAACGCAACGATCCTGCCCGGCGTCACCGTCGGGGACGGAGCGGTGGTGGGGGCATGTGCCTGCGTAACGGCGGACGTGCCGCCTCACACCGTCGTGGCGGGTATTCCCGCCCGTGTCATCAAACATCTTTAAATTCAAGGAAATAATATATTATGGAACTCATTATCAGCGCCCTGATTCTCGGCATCGTGGAGGGAATCACCGAATTCCTGCCGATTTCCTCGACCGGGCATCTCATCCTGTTCGCCGACCTGTTGAATTTTCACCCCGCAAGTGAAAAAGTGTTTGAGGTGGTGATCCAGCTCGGCGCGATCCTCGCCGTATGCCTGGTATTCAGCAAGCGCGTCACCGACGTGGTCTTCCACCTGCACGACCGCGCCGAGACGCGCCGGTTCGTCGGGCTGATCATCCTCGCGTTCCTGCCTTCCGCCGTCATCGGTCTGGCGGCGCATGATTTCATCAAGGACAAACTGTTTTCTCCGCTGGTAGTGGCGGTCATGCTGGTGGTCGGCGGGGTAGCGATTCTGTTGATTGAGCGCATCAAGCCTGTCCCCGTTATTCACAACGTCGACGATATGAAACCGAAACACGCCGTCATCATCGGGTTCTGCCAGGCGCTCGCCATGATTCCCGGCACGTCGCGCTCCGGCGCCACCATGCTCGGTTCCCTGATGATGGGCATCGACCGCAGGGCCGCCGCGGAATTCTCCTTCCTGCTGGCCATCCCGACCATGGCGGCAGCGACCGTGCTCGATCTCTACAAGGAAATGCACGGCTTGCACGGGCAGGACGCCCTGCTGATCGGAATCGGGTTCATCAGCGCGTTCATCTCGGCTTACCTGGCGGTGCGCTGGCTGCTGAATTTCCTGACCAACCACACATTCGTCGCCTTCGCCTGGTACCGGATCATTTTTGGCGGCATCATGCTGTTCTGGGTGCTTTATTAAAAATTTATAAAAAATGCTTTTGACATTAAAAAACCTTTACGTTTATACTCACTTAACATTCGGCAATACTTTCGATAGTCTTAGGTATTTTCAGGATGTTATGTAATTTAGTAACGACGTGGAGAGTAAATAAATGGTTGAATTTAATGGCGCGAATACCGCAAGCAGCATCGCAGGCACCAGCCAGGCGGACGTGATCCTGTCAGCGGGCGGGAACGATAACGTGAATTCCGGAGCGGGTAATGACGTCGTCATCGCCGGTACGGGAAACGATACGGTCAATGCCGGTTCAGGAGACGATCTGGTATCCGGCGGGGCCGGTAACGATCTGCTCGCAGGCGGTGAAGGCAATGACGTGATCCTCGGCGGTGCCGGCGACGACGTGATTTCCGGTGGCGACGGCGCCGACATCATGTCCGGTGGTTCGGGCAAGGATACGTTCCAGATCGCGGCGAATTCCGGTGACGACATCATCGTCGATTTCCAGTTCGGGATCGATAAACTGAACGTCTATGCCAACTCGTTCACCAGCAATGTGACGCACGCGCTGAACGCGAAGAATATCTCCATTTCGGAATTTGCCGATCTGCAGAAGATGATTGCGGATCACCATATGACCGTGACGAACCTGGGCCAGGATGCGGCGAAAATCCAACTGGACGGGGATCAGAGCATTACGTTCCTGAATGTCGGTAAACTGTTCGGTTTTTCACCTGACGCCGATCCCAACGCCACAGGCACTCCGCGTCCGGACCTGCTGTTCGGTTCCGACAATAACGGCGGCCATCTGGTCGGCGGCGGCGCGAACGACACCGTGCTCGGCGGTTCCGGTACGTCCAATCAGGAAGGTAACGATCAGAACGACCTGCTCGTCGGCGGTTCCGGCAACGATACGATCGGCGGCCAGAACGGCAACGATACCATTTTCGGTAACGCGGGCAACGACCAGATCGCCGGTGGCGCCGGGAACGATTTCCTGAGCGGTGACGACGGTGCGGACAGCTTCCGTTTCGGCGCGAACTTCGGTCATGACACGATCACCGACCTGAACTTCGCCGAAGGCGACCGTCTGGTATTCCTGGCCGGTTCGATCGACCCCACGCACAATATCGTGGTCGAGACGCTGGATCAGCTGCAGATTTTCGCTCATGAGGCGGATTCCACCCATGTGGACAACGGCAACCTGACCATCACCTACGGCGCGAACAGCGTGACCCTGCTGGAATACGGCGAACTGTCCTTCTAACACAGATGCGTTGATAAAACGAGCGGCGGTATCCCGGTAAATAAGGATACCGCCGTTTTTTTATTTGTACCCGTAGCCAACCGGCGTTATGCTCACGCCCTATGACGATACCGATTTACCTCATCACGAAAGACACCGTACTGGACTCCGCCCGCGCCGCCGGCGGTGAGCTCTGGGCAAACTGGGCGGCAGCGCACCAGTTCGATACGAAGGACGGTCCGGCCCAGCTGCTGTTCACCGCGCAAGACGGGGGGATCGGAGGGGTGCTGGCGAAAGTTTCCGTCCCCCTCGACATCTGGTCGGCGGCAAGGCTGGCCAGCATTTTGCCTGCCGGACAGTATCACCTCGACCTCAGCCTGATCGAGGGCGACGGGCAGGAGGAAGATGACGTGCTGGCGCAGCTTTCCCTGGGCTGGCTACTGGAGCAGTACCGTTTCCTGCGCTATCGTACCAAGCGGCAACCCGTCCTGCCCGTGCTTGACATTCCGGCGAGGATTGAGGGAAAAATCATACCGTTCAGGGATGCGGCCACGCTGGTGCGCGACCTGATCAATACACCCGCTTCGGATCTGGGTCCGGAAGAGCTGGCCGAAGTGGCGATCGCCCTGGCGCAGCGGTTCGACGCCGAGCATCATCTGATCGATGGAAAGCGGCTGGAAGAAGAGTATCCCGCCATCCATACGGTGGGAAAAGGCTCGCCGCGCCGCCCTTGCCTGATCGATTTTCGCTGGGGGAATCCCGATCATCCCCGTCTGACGCTGGTCGGCAAAGGCGTGTGCTTCGATTCGGGCGGGTTGAATATCAAAACCGGTTCCTATATGGCGCTGATGAAGAAGGATATGGGCGGGGCCGCCATCGTGCTGGGTCTGGCGCAACTGATCATGACCCATCAACTGCCGGTGCGCCTGCGCGTGCTGATTCCCGCGGTGGAAAACAGCGTGGACGGCGAATCCTACCGCCCGTCGGATATCATCACCATGCGCTCCGGGCTGACCGTGGAAGTGGGGGATACGGACGCCGAAGGGCGTCTGGTCGTCGCCGATGCGTTGAGCGATGCATGTGATGAACAGCCCAACCTGCTGATCGACTGCACGACTCTGACCGGCGCGGCGCGTATCGCGGTCGGCACCGAACTGCCCGCCTTGTTTACCAATCAGGATAGTCTCGCGCAGGAACTGATGAATGTCGGCAGGGCCGTGCAGGACCCGCTCTGGCAGTTGCCGTTGTTCGATCTCTACGCGGACGGGCTGAAAAGCAAGATCGCCGATACCAGTTCCACCGGCACGGGCAGTTACGGCGGCGCGATCACGGCGGCCCTGTTCCTGCGGAAATTCGTCAAGAAGGACGTGCCGTGGGTGCATCTGGACATGATGGCGTGGAATCTCAAAGCCCGCCCCGGTCGTCCCGAAGGCGGGGAAGCGCAGGCGATGCGGGCATTGTTCGTCTGGCTGGAACAACGTTACGGGAATGCACCTGCCGCCGCTTGATACGATGATTCGGCTCATAAGGCTGGACAAGCCGGTGGGTATCCTGCTGTTGATGTGGCCGTGCTGGTGGGGAATGCTGGCCTATAGCGATTTTCCGCCGCCTTCCATGCTCGCTTTGTTCGCGCTCGGTGCGCTGGCGATGCGTTCCGCCGGATGCATCGTCAACGATATGGCGGACCGGAGCATCGACGCCGAGGTGGCACGTACCCGCACCCGTCCGCTCGTTTCGGGCGAAGTGACCATGCGGCAGGCGGCTGTCCTGCTCGCGATATTGCTGGCTCTGGCGTTCTGGGTGGCGCTCTGCCTCGGCTGGAAAGTGGCGGCACTCGGTGCGTTGTTTTTACCGCTGGTTGCCGTTTATCCGTATCTGAAGCGCTTCACCTGGTGGCCGCAGGCGTTTCTCGGCATCACGTTCGGCTCCGGCCCGGTGTTCGGGATGGTCGCCGTCACCGGCGGCATTCATGAAACGGGGCTGTTGCTCTATATCGCCGCCATCGCCTGGGTCATCGGCTACGATACGGTCTATGCCTGTCAGGATCGCGCCGACGATGCGCGGATCGGCGTGAAATCCACCGCTTTGCTGTTCGGAGATCATGTGCGCTTAGGGGTCGCCGTGTTTTACGGCATCGCGCTAGGGTGTCTGGCCACGGCGCTGCATTATCTTTCGCCACCGCATCACTTCAGCCTGCCGTTTGCTTGCGCATGCTTTATCCTGATGCTGCAGGTGATATCCCTACATCCCGGCGATCCGGCGCACTGCGCAAGGTTGTTTCGCTCTAATAACTGGGTGGGGCTACTGGTGGCGCTGGCGTTTTTTCTAAGGTAATTCCCAGTCTCTCCAGAAGGCGCCGGTCTTTCGTCTCGGCGGGATTGGGGGTGGTCAGCAGCGTTTCCCCGAAAAAGATCGAATTCGCGCCCGCGAAGAAGCAGAGGGCTTGAGTGCTCTCGTCCATCGTTTCCCGGCCTGCGGAAAGCCGTACGTAAGAAAGCGGCATCAGCAGGCGGGCGACCGCGACCGTGCGCACGAATTCCAGCGCATCGAGCGCTTTCATTTCCTGCAGGGGGGTGCCTTCCACCGGTACCAGCTGGTTGATCGGCACGCTTTCGGGATGGGCGGGCAAGGTGGCCAGCTGATGCAGAAAACCGATGCGGTCTTCCCGGGTCTCCCCCATCCCTATGATACCGCCGCAGCAGGTCTTCATGCCGGAACTTCGCACATGCTCCAGTGTCTCCAGCCGATCGCCGTACGTGCGCGTGGTGATGATGTTGTGGTAATACGCTTCGGAGGAATCGATATTATGATTGTAATAGTCCAGACCGGCGTCGTGCAGCGTGATCGCTTGGCCTTCGCTCAACATTCCGAGCGTCATGCAGGTCTCCAGTCCCAGTGCCCTCACTTCACGGATCATGCCGGTAAGGGCCGGCATATCGCGCTCCTTCGGCGAGCGCCAGGCGGCGCCCATGCAGAAACGCGTCGCTCCGGCTTCCTTCGCGGCACGCGCGGCCTGCACGACCGCCTCCACCTGCATCATCTTGGTGGCGGCGACGGGGGTGTCGAAATGGGCGCTTTGCGGACAGTAACTGCAGTCTTCCGGACAGCCACCCGTCTTGATGGAAAGCAGGGTGGACGCTTGAATCCGGTTCGGGTGGTGATGGGCACGGTGGACGCCATGCGCCTGAAACAGCAGGTCGTTGAACGGCAGGGCGAAAAGATCCAAGACTTCAGCAGGTGTCCAGTCGGTGCGGGGATGAGGGATACGCGTCATGCTGGCGAATGTAGAAGGAGTAGGCTATAAAGGCAAGAATGAACACACTCCCCCTTTCCCTCCGGCAGTCCCTTCTCCAGCGTCGCCGTCAGGATGAGGCGCTGCACCTCGCCCGCCAGCCGATCTCTACCTTTACCGACGGTGTGTATGTCGAGCAGGAAGGGGAGCGTACCCTTTCCTTCTGCAGCAACGATTATCTGGGCATCGCCGCGGCGCTCGCCTCGTTTCCCACTCGTGCAACCGCTTACGGGGCCGGGGCTTCGCGGTTGATTACCGGTTCTGCGCCCGCTTACGCCCATCTGGAGAAAGAACTGGCGACGATCAAAGGGACGGAAGCCGCCTGGGTGTTCGGCAGCGGATATCTGGCGTCGGTCGGCACCATTCCCGCGCTGGTTACCAAGGGAGACCTGATCCTGATGGATCGCCTCAGTCATGCTTGCATGATCGACGGCGCGGTTCTCTCAGGCGCGCGATTCCTGCGCTATCACCATAACGACATGGAGCATCTGGAATCACTCCTGAAGACGCATCGTACCAAATATCGTCACTGCCTGCTGATGACGGAAACCGTATTCAGCATGGAGGGCGACCGTGCCCCGCTAGCGGAAATGGCGGCGCTGGCCGGGCATTATGACGGCTGGCTGATGAGTGACGACGCGCACGGGTTCGGTCTGCCTTCCCCCTTTGCCGATCCTTCGTCCATCCGGATGGGAACCCTGTCGAAAGCCGCAGGCGGATATGGCGGATATGTTGCGGGAGACCAGCTGCTGATCGATCATCTGGTCAGCCATGCCCGTTCGACGCTTTTTTCCACTGCCCTGCCACCCGCCGTGGTGGAGGCAAACCGACAGGGACTGCATTTGCTCTGCACCCAGCCGGAGCGGGGCGAGCGGGTAATGCGCCACGCGTCCCGTCTGCGGGAAATGCTGGGGCTTCTCCCCGGTACAAGCGCGATCATACCACTGATCATCGGTGAAAATGAGAAAGCCCTTGCAGCGCAGGCAATGCTTAAACGACAGGGAATCCTGGTTTCCGCCATCCGCCCCCCTACGGTACCGAAAGGAACGGCGCGACTGCGTATTTCATTAAGCGCCGCCCATACCGACGCGCATATCGAGAAATTGGCGGAAGCATTGCGAGCCGTTCTTGCAGCCCTGGCGATTACGCCCGTTCCCGGATAACCAGCCGGTTATCCCGCAAGCGCCCTTCATACAGCGCATTATGGACGATTGTCGCGCACCAGCCGAGAAAACTGCGCTCGTCCATCGGCCCTTTCATGCGGTTGACCGTCCAGCAGACCCATTGTACGTTGTCCGGGGTGTATCCTTTTGTGGAATCGATCCGGTCGATACTGCCGTTCGTGCCGATAACATGATTGCTGCCGTGCCCTTTATAGCGGGTCATATGCTGGCCGCTTACCGCGCAAAGGCCGCTCTGTCTGTCCCACAATTCTCCCATCTCTTTCTGTGTCAGCGTGCATTGGCGGCGTTCCTTTCCCTGCCGTTCGGTCGCACGCCGTTGGGCCGACTCAATGGATTTTTCAACGAACTGTTGTAGTGGGATTTCACTGACCGGCACCGGTATTCTACTCTCTAAACCATGGAATGATCATAGAAACAAAGGGGGCCGATAGCGAATGCCGATCGATCATGTGACAGATGCAACAGATGCATCAGGGTAAGTATTTGTTAGGTATTCCCCAAATCCAGCCGAGCCTGCGAGGTAGCTACTTCGCCTGCCAGCAGGCAGTCAGGCCACAGTTCGTTAAGAGGTTCAAGCACGAAGCGGCGCAGATGCGCAGCCGCATGGGGGATGGTAAGCGTGGGGGAAGCGTGGGTGACGCCTTCGATCGCCAGGATATCGATATCGATCTCACGAGGGCCCCAGCGTCCCCGCTCCACGCGACCGAGGTTTTTTTCCATGGCCTTGATTTTGAGAAGCAACGCTTCGGGATGCTGCCATACGTCCGGTGAGGCGGAGATGAGCACCACCTGGTTGAGATACGGGCGATCCCACCACACCGGTGCATGTTGCGGAAGCATGGCCGGGGTTTCATGGATCAGCGAAGCGCGGAGGCTTAACGGGTCTGCCTCCTCAAGGGCGGAGAGCATGGTTCTCGCCCGCTCAAGCAATGCCGGACGGTCGCCTTCGTTACTGCCCAGTCCGAACGCGACCCTTCTTGCGTTCACGCCAGTCCTGAGGGAAGCGTGGTATACGTGAAGGAAGCCCCGCCTTTAAGGGAAGGAACGGGGGCGTCGCGTTTATGGATTTTAATGGTATAGGCGGCGTGCTCGACACCGGCTGCCGCCGCTTCTTCACGGAGCCATGCCGCCGCGATATCCCCCAGAATGCGGGCGAGGTATTCGATAAGCGCGAACGTACTGTCTTCAACGGCCGCCGTCAGGCGGGCGGAGAGGCGATCGTAACACATGAACCCTTCACCGTCATCCGTGCTGGACGTAGGCAGGTTGCCCAGATGAAATGTGAGGTCCACCCATACGGCCTGCGGGATGGAGCGTTCCTGTTCCCCGTAACCGAGTTTCACCATCAGTTCCAGCTGGTGCAGGCAAAGCGAGGCGGGATAGATCCGCATGTCTCAGCAGCCGGACAGGTCGGTATAGACCGGATAGTGATCGGAACCGCTGTAAGCGGCGCGCTTGAGAGGCGTATGGCAGAAATTGGGCGAGATCAGGATCTGGTCGATCGGGATCTGCAGCGGCCAGGGCAGCCAGGAGGGCCAGGTCAGCGGCAAGCTGGTCAAGCTGGAAGTGGGCGATACGCCGACGCTGTGCATGAAATCCGAGAAGGTGGGACGCCAGATGCCGCTGTTCATATCCCCGGCGATGATCAGCGGCGTGCCTGCCGGTATCTTCGCAGTCGCCAGGATATAGTTTCCGGTGACGGCCAGTTGTTGGTTATGGATCAGCAGATGCGCATCCGTGCGGGGGGAGAGGACATGCAGGCCGATCACGTCGACGCGTTTTCCCTGTATATTCAGCGTGGCATGCGTGATGCGGTTCTCGATACCGTCGATCTTCTGCAGGTCGAAATGCAGGGTGAACGGGTATTTCGACATCAGTACAGAGCCTTCCTGCGCGGATTCTTCCAGTGTCTCGGGATAACGGTAGGGATACTCCGTCTCGAATTCCTGCATCATCTGCCAGTAGGGTTTGCGCAGCACTTCGGGTATCCAGACGATATCCGCGTCGACAGCATGGATGGTGTCGAACGCCAGAGGAATTTCCTTGTTCTCCCTCCAGAAATTAAAACTGAGTATGCGCAGTTTGGGAATATCGGTTTTCGCGAGTACGACCCCCGTCAAGGCGGGAGGGGTGAACGCCTGCCCGACCAGCGCCAGATTCACTGCGGCGATCAGGAGGAACAGAAGCCCGCTTTTCCGGCGCTTTAAAACGGTGCTTATCAGCGCCAGCAGTATATAAGCCGCACATTGATGCAGGGCCGCCTGACCGAGGTAATCGGCGATGAGGCTGGAACTGTCAAGCCACGGCCACGCACTGAGCGCGGCACAGAACAAAGCCAGATAGATCATGCCAGCGCTTCTCGCGCACTCACGGCTTCCGTTGCGATATCGTGGATACGGTTGCGAAAAATAGTTTCCGAAAAACGCTCCGCGTTGGCGCGGCAGGCGGCCGGCGCGATATGCCCGGCTATCGCCTCGAAGCGCTGGACGGCGTCCATGACGGATTCCACCGTCTGCTCTGCGAAATAGAGGCCGGTCGCGTCTTTTACGCCTTCGCGATACGCCACCACCGTTTCACGCGCTCCGCCTTCGCCGTAGGCGATCACCGGCGTGCCGCAGGCCTGCGCTTCGACGGGAATGATGCCGAAATCCTCTTCCGCCGCGAAGACGAACGCTTTCGCCCGCTGCATATGGTCCCGCAGCGTCGCGGTATCCTGAAAACCCAGCAGATGGATGTTGCTTTTGCCCGCCGCCGCTTCCTTGACCTTGCCCATTTCCGGCCCGTCGCCGATCAATACCAGTTTTTTATCGGGCATCCGTGCGAACGCCGCCGCGATCAGGTCCAGCCGTTTATAGGGGACCATGCGCGACGCGCTCAGGTAAAAATTTTCCTTCTCACCGCGATAAGTAAACCCGTCGACATTGACGGGTGGATACACCACCTCCGCTGTTCTCCGGTAGGTTTTCTCGATACGCCGGGCGATGTAGCGCGAATTGGCCAGGAATACGTCCACCCCGTTGGCGGTGCGCGTATCCCAGATGCGGAACTTATGCAGCAGGTATTTCGCCAGAAACCCTTTCGCGCCGCGATGCATGCCGCTTTGTTTCAGATAATGGTGGGTGAGGTCCCACGCATAGCGGGCCGGGGAATGGACGTAAGAGATATGTGTCTGGTTCGGCCCGGTGATGACGCCTTTCGCGGTCGCGCAACTGGAGGAGACCACCAGATCATACGAGGAAAGATCAAAATTTTCAATCGCCTGTGGGCAGAACGGCAGCAGGTGGCGATAGTATTTATGGACGCGCGGCAGCTTGTTCAGATAGCTGGCCGTGATCTTGCTGGTGCCGAAAGTCTTTTTCTGTTCCGGGGTCAGGAAGTCGAACAACGTATAGATATCCGCGCCCGGAAAGACGTGGGTCAGCTGTTCCAGCACCCGCTCCGCCCCGGCAAGCAGCGGCAGCCAGTCATGCACGATGGCGACTTTTCCAAAGGGATTCTGATTCATGTTCGTTTCCTCTACACTATAACGCCGCAAAAATACATCATTTTTGTAGCTCATAAAGCATGTTGCAGGACTTCGATTCACCAGCCGCAATGATATTATAAACCGTATCAGAAGAAGTGCAAAGTGGATAAACGTTTAAAGATAATGCCAGCACTTTTCCAGAATTAGGTTTGCCATCATCCATTTTTGTATCTATACTGCTTATATCTTCAGGCATAAAAATTCCGCTGTTATCGTTAAATGTATTTCCTAGACCAAATTGTAATGGATTGGAAACATCAATCGACATGTACAGAGTTGCGGTGGCAATCGTGCTGGTCGCGGCATATGCATCATTACCTAAATCGTATGTGTCCCATTTACCGCTAACGAACATACCCGCTGCATGGTTCATACTCACCGTTGGATAGCCCGTTCCCAAGTTGGCTGAGCCGTCAAATGACTCTTTTACCAGTTTTGCGAGGCCTAATTGTTTAAATAATTGTGGCCTCTCCCCATCATAGTAATAATTATCTGGCGTTACATAGGAATTTAATCCACCAGAGCTGTATAATGTCGCCGATTCCACCTGCCCATTTCCATTCCCATTCGTTGTTTGTGTTCCCCAATAAGCAGTGGCGTTCGCAAGATCACCGGGCAGGGCACCGTATTTATTCTGAAACGTGTTGATCGCCACCTCATAGCGGGTTAAATCCGTAATCTGGGCGCGTATCTCCGCACTATGAATCAGGCTTTTCCCGGCGATCACCCCTCCTACCAGCAGCCCCATAATTGTCATGACGATGGCGGCTTCCAGCAGGGAATAACCTTGGATTGATCGTTTCTGAACGGGTGAAGGGGAAATCATCCATCCAGTATAAGATCATGTTATTAATTTTTGCTTAATAAATAGGTTTCTGGAGTAGGCTGGCGCTGTTTCTGCAAAGGTTAAGCCGTTTTTCGCGGACGCGACTGCGCGGGAATACCCGCCGCCAAATACTCAGCCGGTACGGACTGCATCACCACCGCGTTCGCTCCCACCACCGCGTTTCTGCCGACTATGATCGCCCCGCCCAGCACTGCTCCGGCGTAAATCACCGCGCCTGCCTCGATGGTGGGAGCTTGTGCCACGTTTTCGTGGCGCTGGCCGATCGTCACATGCTGATAAAGCGTGACGCCTGCATGGATAACGGCGTCGCGGGCAACGACGATCCCTATGGCGTGCGGGATACGTACCCCGCCCGCCAGCCGGGCGTAGGGATTGATGTCGCAGGGATATAGCCACTTGGTAACGACAAACAGCAGTTTCGCGAGGATCTTGCCAATGGGCGTCAGTTTCAGCAGCGTATGCTGGATGCGGTAGAGCAGCAGTAACTGAAACCCGCCGGAAAACAGCAGGCAGGTTAGAAAGGAAACGGCGGAAAATCGCCCGCTTTTGTGGTTGGCTGCGGCGTCGGCTTTCACGGAGGAGAAAAAAGGTTGTTTCATCGTCGCTGACCTTGGGGTTTAAGGGCGGTGTGCAAGCTGCTGGCGCATGATTGCGGGGTTGGTAAGTTCTATATCATGCGTGAAGACAACGCGCGTGGGGGCGTTGTCCTCCCCTTCGATATAACGCGGAGCGGCGGCGGTGGCCAGTTCTTTTACTTTCAGGGGGTCCCTCAGCGTATTGAACGCTTCCGGCTGGCGTGAAATGCCACTCCAGACGTAGGGGGCGCTGTAGAGCACTTCCGCACCGTCCAGCAACGGAGCGATTTCATCGTACTTGTCATGAAAGGAGAGCTCTCCCACTTCCTTATGGTGAACGGCCCATATGGTATAGCCGCTCTCTTCGTCATATTCACGGAAGACCTGTACGCCGTCCGCTGCGCCAAGAATGGCCGCTTCCGCGAAGACATAGGGTTTGAGCGCATAAAAGCCCGGATCTATCTTTTTGGCCGCCCAGTTGACCGCTTCCGCGATCAGAAGACGCTTGGCCGATTCGCCCACTGACCGGTAGCCTTCGCCCTCGATTTCTATGCCGTTCGCTTCCAGTAATCTTCTGGCCTCTGCGAGGGCCGAGATACCGTGCTCGGGCGATTTCGCGGGGTCATGGTCTTTTTCTATCCATCCCAGATCAAGCTTTTTCTTGAGTTCTTCCCGGTCGATCTTCATGGCGTGCCATTACTCCGGCGTCGAACCGCTTCTCACGCGGCCTGTTCCATGAACATATCGGCGCAATATTCACGGATGAAAGCGCGGATTTTCTCACCGTGTACGGGATCGGCGAGGCCGTATGCCAGCGTCGCCTCGACGAATCCGTCATGGCTGCCGCAGTCGAACCGCCGTCCTTCATAGCGCAGTCCCACCATCGGGGTGTGGGAAATCGCCGAGTTCATCGCATCGGTGATCTGGATTTCGCCGCCACGGCCTTTCGGCTGGTTTTCCAGGATATTGAAAATTTCCGGCTGCAGGATATAGCGCCCGATAATGGAGAGCGTCGAAGGCGCGTCTTCCGGTTTCGGCTTTTCCACCAGTCCTTTCGCGAAAGCCAGTTTGCCCGATTCCTTCTCCACGTCCAGAATGCCGTAACTGCTGGTCTGGGCGCGGGGAACGTCCACCACCGCCACCATATTGCTGCCTTCCGCGCCGCTTTCATACGCCTGAATCAGCTGTTTCAGGCAGGGGGTGTCGGCCTGCACCAGATCGTCGGCCAGAATCACCGCGAACGGTTCGTTGCCGATCGCATGGCGGGCGCACCAGATGGCGTGGCCGAGGCCGAGTGATTCCTGCTGGCGGATAAACATGATATTGCCCGGCTCCGGCACCCAGCCGCTGGTCGCTTCCAGTTCGCGCTCCTTGCCGGCTTCGGTGAGGATGGACTGTAGCTCGTAGGCATGGTCGAAATGGTTGTTGATGGCGCTTTTGTTGCGGCCCGTCACGAAGATGAACTGCTCGATTCCGGCGGCCACCGCTTCCTCATACGCGTAATGGATGAGCGGCTTGCTGACGATGGGCAGCATTTCCTTGGCCATCGCCTTGGTGGCGGGAAGGAAACGGGTGCCGAGGCCGCCTACGGGGAAAACGACTTTGCGGATTTTTTGCGTCATAGAATGAGACCTACTGTTTAAGGTGAAGAAAACGATAGGCTATTTATTAACATATATAAATCATTTGTCAATTGGTTTTGTGCGGCGCGGTAAAAAAAATCGAAAATCGGGATAAAAAGAATCGGGAAGGATTCCAGCCATTTTGATTCCCGATTCCTTTTATCCCTATTCTTTTCCTATTACAACGCATCCAGGTCGGATTTCTTGACCCAGCGGATGAAATCGTCGAAATATGATGCACCGGGCGCTTCGTTCACCGCCGTATCCATGAATTTTTTGTCGGCGTTGCAGTTTTCCTTGTCCAGCGCCGTCGTCGAACACGCCACGCCCGCCGTTCCCTGTTTCGTGTATGCCCCCTTGCCATCCGCCCCGTGCGTAATGAGGGCATAGGCGACGATCGTCGTGGTGGACGAGCCGTACGTCACCGCGCCTGCAGCGTCGACGATCTGGAAATAGCCGGTCGTCGCCGTCGGTGCGTAAGCAGTATATCCCGCCGCGTCCATCCCGAGTTTGCGCATCAGCACGTACGTGATGCGGTTGCCCCAGGGATCGATTCCCATCCGGTCCGGGAGGCCGAGCGCCCGGGTCGGTACCGCCCCGATGCGGAGCTGGTAGTCATCCGCCGCCACTCCGACATGCACCGTCCCCGCCGGGGCCGTGGTGAGCGAGCAATCCGTGCTGACGCCGTATCCCGCGGTATCGGGCGCTTGTGCCCGGCTGGCCGGACAGGGCAGGTATTTATTGGTCTGGTAAAACGCCTGGATGGATTTCTGCAGGGCGTTCAGACCCGAATTTTCCGACGTCATGCGCGCCACTTCGCGGTTCAGGTTCTGGCTTCCGAGTATTCCGGCCATCAGCAGGGAAAACACCGTGATGATGATGCAGAGCTCGATAAGGGAGAAGCCACGCTGTAGAGTAGTGGACATAGGATTAATTCACCTTTCCAGATACGCCCGGGATAAGGATAGGGCCATAGATGATCGCACCAGTTGAGGTGCCATTGCCAAACTGGCCTATATAATTTTCCCCCCAGCAATAGAGCGCGCCGCTGGCCCGCACACCGCAGGTATGTTCATCGTCAGTGCGGACATATTTCCAGTCGGTAAAGCCGCCGCTTACTAATTGCGGGGTTAATTTATCGCTGGAAGCTGCTCCGGTGCCTAACGCGCCATAGCTATTATTGCCCCAGCAATAAGCGATACCCACGCCGCGAACCCCGCAGCTTACTTCATAGCCATAAAAAATATCCGTCCAGTCGGTATACCCACCACTGACCTCGACGGGTATGTTACTATCAGATCCGGTGCCGTTCCCTAAATTACCATGAGGATTTTTACCCCAGCAATAGGCCTGCCCAGTGGCGCGGATACCGCAACTGCCTTCACCGGAACTGGTGAGTGTTTTCCAGTCGGTAAAACCGCCGGAAACCGCAACAGGAATGGTGGTGGAAGTGGTTGATCCATTCCCTAACTCTCCAGAACCGTTTTCTCCCCAGCAATAAGCGATGCCCGTACCGCGAAGGCCGCAGGTATGATAATCTCCTCCCATCAATAACGTCCAATCGGTATAATGGCCGGTACCCGGTACATCGGACACTTCCACGATGGAATAACTACCGTAAGATCCGTCACCCAGTTGCCCGTTGCTGCCATTCCCCCAGCAATAAGCATGGCCATTGCGCACTCCGCACTGGTGGTAATATCCCCTCGTGATATTCGTCCAATCGGTAAAACTGCCAGTGACTTCCGTTGCAGTGCTGACGCCCAGTCCCCAGCAATACGCAGTGCCGTTGCTGCGCAGGCCGCAGGAACCTGAGTTGTTCCCCGAAATACTGCTCCAGTCTGTAAAGCCACGCGCTTCCTGGCCAAAGATCACCGTGTTACCGGAAGCGCCATTGCCAAGTCCTTCATCAAAATCTTCCCCCGTACATTTGATGGAGTTATCCGCTGCCAGAATACACGTAACTCCTCCACCGGATACTACTAAAGTGTTGGTTGAGGTAACGGATGGGGTCGGAGTGACGGCTACCGTACTTACAGGCGGTGCGATCACGATATGGGCGGTACTTTCCCGCACTTTCCATGTCAGCAGATTATCGAAACTGTTGGCGCTTGCGGCAGCGGTGGAATTATTGAGCGTATTATCCGTGAAATTCGCTGCGCCGGAGCAGTTGTTCCCATCCTTGCGGGCCGTATCGCAGGCCGCCCGGCTGCCCCCCGCTTTTCTCCAGGCGCCATTGCCGTTCACGCCGCTGCTGAGCAGGGTGTAGATCGCCTTGCCACCGTCCGCCGACCTGGTGATCTCATTACCGTTTTTATCCAGGATCGGGATAGTGCCGTAAATGGCGGTAGTGTTGGCGGCGGTGAAGTCCTTATCAACGGTGTAATTCAGTTTATTCCCCCAGTCATCCGCCGCGAATTCCTCACTGAGATTCAATGTTTTATACGGCAGCACGCCGATCACCGCCTTGCTGGAAGCCGGGCAGGTCAAGCCCGCCGGGCAGGCACCCGAGCAGCCGCCCGCCACTTCCACCCCGTAGGTGGCGGCGCCTGTCGCATCCGCCGGCAAAGCGGGGCAGGGATAGCGTTTATATTTAGTATAGTACAAATCCAGCGCGGTTTTGGTGTTGTTGAGCGTCGATTGCGTGGACTGATACTTGGTAGTGCTGACCTGCATCTGTCCCGTCGTCACCGTCAACCCTACCAGCAGGCCGATCACGACGATGACAACCGACATCTCCACTAGGGAAAATCCGGAGAAAGGACGCATAACACTTGATTTATAAGAAGCTAATGCCGACATGCCGCTACCCGATATGCTAATAGGTAAATAATCCTAATGAAACTATTAATATATTACCCCATCTTTGGTTAATAAATTCTCAATCACGGAAAATTATGTTTCATATGGGAAACGAAGCGTTCATTGCCCTTTCAGCAACTGCTTCAGCATCAACGCATCGGCCCAGGCCAGTTTTTTCTGAGTGGGCTGGCGGAGCAGGTAGGAGGGGTGAAGCATGGCGAACGTCTGGATATCGCGACCGTCCACGACGGAATGATACCGGTGTATCTTGCCGCGCAGTTTGGTGATGCCGACCCCTGACGGGCTTTTTAATAACGTGGTGGCGGCAATTCCTCCCACCAGAACTAGAATATCCGGCTTTATCAAAGCGATATGTTTTTCCACGAACGGGCGGCAGATAGTCAGTTCTTCAGCGGTGGGGTTGCGGTTGCCCGGTGGCCGCCAGAAAATCATATTGGTGATATAAAAGCTGGTATCGATGGTGGTTTTGACTCCCGCTGACGCTTCCCCGCCCCTTCGCCCGGTTTCAGTGGCGCCCTCCTCGCGTGAACTTTCTCCTCTGTAGAGTCCAATCGACGCAAAGATCTTGTCCAGCAGCTGTCCGCTCTCGCCGCAGAACGGGATGCCGCGACGGTCTTCATCGGCCCCCGGCGCTTCGCCGATCACCATGAGGCGGGAAGCGGGATTGCCGTCCGCGATCACCGTATGCATGGCGGTCTTCTTCAGTTCGCACCCGTCGAAACTGTTTATCGCATCATAGAGCGCCGCGAGGTCACCGGCGTTGTCCGCCAGCGCTTTTGCCTGTAATACCGCTTCAGAAGAATGCGTGGGTTCAGAATGGGAGGATTTACGGGGCATGGTTTCCGGTACCGCAGGTTGCGTGAATAAAACAGGGGAATGTGGTTCGATAGAACGTTTTTTCCCGATGGTACGGTAATCAAGCGTCTCCGCCCCGATTGCTTCATCGACGCCCATGGCGATATACCATTCCAGCAGGGCGCTCGCGTGGTCGGGAGGCAGGTTCATGTTCATGCCGCGAAAGCGTCGCAGGAGGTGCGTCGTAAGGTCGCCACCACGTCGGCGATCACGTCGCCGCCATTCAGGCGTGCTTTTAAATAATGCAGGCGCAAAAGGCTGGCGTCGCTCCGTTGCAGGGTTTCCATTTGTTTCTGCAGTTTTTCAGTCTTTGTCTGCAGGGAATCGTAGTAATATTCCATATCCTCCCGGCTGAACGTAATCTCCTGGCCGGTTTCCCTTCTCATCGTGCGGGCCAGCAGCATCAGGCTGCCGAATTCTCCGTTGCGGTACGCTTCGTTTACTTTTGTCATGGAGGCATGGCTCGCATCGGCAGGATGAAGGTCCGGGTGGCACGCAATCGCCAGCTGGCGGTAGAGTTGGCGCATGACGTTGCGTGTTTCGGTGTGGTCCGCCGTTATTTCTTCAAAGGCCGCATCGGTTTCGGTTTTGTTAATATCTGATGCGGATGCAGGTGTTTCCGCGTGATGAAGATGCGGTGAAAGCCGGTCAAAATAATGATGGAGAAAATCGTCCAGTTCTTCTTTGAGGAGCTGAATCTGATAGCTCAGGCGATCCAGCCGGATCAGGGAGGTGTTGATTCCCACCGCCAGCTTTCGCATCGTCACGGCATCGTCAGGCGCTGAGTTTGAGGGGGTCATAGGTGATATGGCGGTAACTGATGGCTTCAGCAATGGCAGAGTGAGCCACGCAACCCTGATTGTCAAGGTCGGCGATGGTGGTGGCCGTGCGGGTGATCCGCGTGATGCCGCGCATGGAAAGTTTCAGGTGCGCGGCGGCCTGCTGCAGTAACGCATGGGCGGCGGCTTCCAGCGGCAGGCCGCCCGCCAGTTGTTCATGTCCGGCATTGGCGTTGGTAATGCGGGCGCTGCCGTAACGCGCCGCCTGCCGGGCGCGGGCGCCGGCCACGCGTGCCGCCACCGACGCGGTCGGTTCTTCCGGCGTGGCGGTGAACAGTTCGGCGGCGCTCAGCATCGGCATGTCGATATGCACGTCGAACCGGTCCAGCAGCGGGCCCGAGACGCGGGACTGGTAGTCTTCCCCGCAGCGCGGCGCCTTGGAGCAGGCGCGGTCCGCGTCGCTCAGGTAGCCGCAGCGGCAGGGATTCATCGCCGCGACCAGCTGGAAATCCGCCGGATAGGTCACGTGCGCGGCGGCGCGGGAGATCGTCACCTCCCGCGTCTCCAGAGGCTGGCGGAGCGCTTCGAGCACCGGGCGCGGAAATTCAGGCAGTTCATCGAGGAACAGGACGCCGCGATGGGCGAGGGAAATCTCTCCCGGTTTGGCGCGTTTGCCGCCGCCTACCATGGCAGGCAGCGAGGCGGAATGGTGTGGAGAGCGGAAAGGGCGGCGGTGCATCAGTCCTCCTTCCGGCAACATGCCCGCTACGCTGGCGATCATGCTGACATCCAGCATTTCCTGCGCACTCATCGGCGGCAGGATACCGGGCAGGCAGGAAGCGAGCATGGATTTCCCCGTGCCCGGCGGCCCGACCATCAGCAGGTTATGCCCTCCCGCCGCCGCGATTTCCAGGGCCCGTTTCGCATGTTTATGGCCCCGTACATGGTTCAGGTCTGGATAATCCACCGCGCTTTCCCGCGTGGTCGGCTGGGGTTGCCGCAGGACCTGTTCCCCCTTGATATGATTGATGAGCGCCAGCAGTGAAGAAGGCGCGACGATTTCGATGCCTCCGGCCCACGCGGCTTCCTGCGCATTGGCGGCGGGACAGATCAGGCCGAGCTCGCGGCCGCTCGCATACATGGCGGCGGGCAGTACGCCGGTGACGGGCTGGATGCGTCCGTCGAGCGAGACTTCGCCGAGCGCCACGTACCCGCTGAGCGCTTCCTGCGGTACGATGCCCATCGCCACCAGCAGCCCTATCGCGATCGGCAGGTCGAAATGACTACCCTCTTTCGCCAGATCGGCGGGGGCGAGGTTCACCGTGATACGTTTGGCCGGCAGCGCCAGACCCAGCGCCTGCACCGCTACCCGCACGCGCTCCCGCGATTCCGCCACCGCCTTGTCCGGCAGTCCCACGATGGTAAAGGCCGGCAACCCCGCCGCGATATGTACCTCGACCTCCACGTGGGTGGTGTCGATACCTTCGAACGACAGGGTGTTGATATGGGCGACCATTTCTGAAGAATAGAAGATTCGTATTAACAGAGGAAGCAGAAACATCCGCCCCGTTAGCCTTAATTTAACCTATGCGCGGCACGATGACCGAATATGTCCTACGTTTAAAAAGGGGATGGAACCCTGCTCTCGCGCCTCAGTTTCTCAGCACTCGTCATTACCCAGCGCCCGCGCACTTCGCCCCGCATCAAGCGGCTGATCGTGATAGGACTGGTGACGGTGCTGTGGGTGATCGGCACCATTTCCTACCAGTCATACCGAGAATACCAGCGTTCCTACCAGCGCGCGCGCGCGGAGGCCACGCGGCTGGCGGCCATCGCTTCCGGGCAGATGGAGCAGTCGGTGCAGACGGTGGATCTCACCCTACAGCATGCGGTGGAGCGCCAGCACCTCAACCAGCTGTTCGGCGGGACGCTTCCGGAAGACTTGGTCAATAACTTCAAGCTGTGGGTGGATAATATTCCGCAGATCGTCTCGATGGTGATGATCAACCAGCAGGGAGTGGCGGAAATCGCCGTGAACAAGAAGGAATACGCCCGCTGGATCAATTATAAATCCTCCTTCAGCCAGTTCCTCCCTTTCCTGCTGCTGAAAGGAGACGAATCCACCGCCAACATCGTCATGCCCTACCAGTCGGAGACCCATGCCGACCAGCATCTGGCCCTCGTGGCGCGTCGCCTCGGCAAACTGGACGGCAGTTTCGGGGGCATCGTGGTGGCCGCCATCAAGCTGGAATTTTTTCTTGATTTTTTCAGTGCGATCGATACGGGCAAGAACCGTTATATCGACGTGATGACGGATTCCGGCAAAAGCCTGTTCGAAGGCGTTTCGCATCCTAAACTATGGCAAAGCGATCCGGCCTTATGGAAAGAAGTCGCCGCGCAGAGCGGTTCGTATTCCAACAATGTCTTCCTTCACCATATGGACGGAAAGAAAGTAGTGATGGCCTACCGGAAGCTCGACCACCTGCCGCTGACCGTCGTGGTGGCGATCGACGAGGCGGATTTCCTCTCCGACTTCTGGCGGGACCGGTTCAAGGATATCTCTTTCCTGCTCGTCTTCACCGTGTTCGGCTCGGCGGTGTCGTATTTCGTCATCACCATGGCCAAGCAGGTGATCCGCGTCGAAGAATCGGAGGCCGCCGCCATCCTGGCCTCCCAAGCAAAATCCGAGTTCCTGGCCAATATGAGCCATGAGCTGCGCACGCCGCTGAACGCCATCATCGGGTTTTCGGAAATGATGACGGCGGGGTATTTCGGGCCGCTCAACGCCAAGCAGAAGGAACGGATCGGCGATATCAGCCTGTGCGGCAACCACCTGCTGCAGCTGATCAACGACATCCTGGAGTTCTCCAAGGGTGAGGCGGGCCGCATGGAAATCGTCGAGGAAAAAGTCAATATCCCGGCCATTATCGACGAAGCCATGCGGATCATGAATGAAAAAGTCAAGGGCAAGGGTATCGTCGCCACCATCGACGCGCGGGAGAACCTGCCGCTGCTGTTCGCCGACAAGCGCAAGATCAAGCAGGTGCTGATCAACCTGGTGTCCAACGCCGTGAAATTCACGCCGCCGGAGGGGGCGATCATCATCACGGCCCAGCTGGACGGGTCGCGTAACATGATGATTTCAGTGCGGGATACCGGCATCGGTATCGCCGAGGAGGATATTCCCACGGCGCTCGCCGTATTCGGGCAGGTGCACCGTTCGCAAAGCCATGAGGGGACGGGACTTGGGCTGCCGCTCTGCCGGATGTTCACTGAATTACATGGCGGCAAGCTGCAGCTGACCAGTGTGCTTGGTGAGGGTACAACGGTGAAACTGCTGTTCCCGGCGGCGCGGATCGTGGAAGCGGAAGTCGAGGAAGTTGAGTGATGCTCTGGTTAGATTTCCCTCTCCTTCTGCCGAGTTTATATCGCGAGTGATAGACGCGCAGATCGGTAGTCCGTCAGTTAAAAGCGAAGCAGATTTACGGAAAACCAAGTTTGCATGAACGCTTTAAAAATATGACCACGATCCAACATCCATTAGATGGAATGTGATTAACAGTGACGCAGACCACATCCGTCATTTCATAATAGAACACGTAATTATTTATATCAGAGGATAGAATAATCACAAAATCACCTGCACCTGCGATGGAATCAGTGATGTGAACGGTGTGCCACTTTCTGCTGTTCGCGGCTATAAAAGCGGTGGAGGTAGTGATCCTGCAACTGCCGGATTATAATTCCAGCAACGCTGGCGCTTACGGAGCATGTCAGATGAAAGTGCCCGGTTTAAAAAAGTTTAAATCTATAGGTTCTGTTGAGTTTTCATTTCAACCATTGCAATGCTGCGACAAAGTGCAGGAATGCAGTAAAGTTTTGTTTAGACTTATCAAACCTTGAGAACAACCTTCTGTAATGTTTCAGAAATCCGAACAGGCATTCCACTTTATGCCTCTCTTTATAAAGTTCTGTATCATAGGGCCTTTCTTCGACTCTATTTTTCCGGGGCGGAATATGTGCACTCATGCCACAAAGACGGGCGGCGGCGCGAATATCGTCGGAATCATACCCTTTATCCGCTAATAACGCTTTTGCTTTTAAACGGGAAATGATAGGAATGGCTTGGGTTGCATCGTGTGCCTGACCTGCGGTAATGATAAAATCGAGCGGGTTGCCGAGTGCGTCGCATACGGCATGGATTTTCGTGGAAAATCCGCCGCAGGAGCGGCCTAATCCCTCACTTTCCTGTTTGCTTTAGCGGGGGTTGCACAGGCGTGGGCGCGTAGGATGGTGGAGTCAATCATGATATATTTCGCTTCGCAGCCCTTCGGGTCATATCCGCATCCGATTGAAAATAATAAAGCATCTTATACCAGATACCCTTTTGCGCCCACTCTGCAAAACGACGATACACGGTGTTTTGCTGCGCGGCACTTCGTGTCAGGAACCATATTCAACGGGAAGAAGCCTCCACTGTGAACCTGAGCGCGCCATCCAAAAAACGCCTTCAACAAAACGGCGGCAGTCCGCTTCATTTTTTACATATATCTCTGAAAAACCAAGCAAATAGTCGTAAATACGAAACCATTGAGAGTCCCCAATCCTTTGTATGTAATCCATAATAACCTCCCAGTACATAACCTTGTAACAGAAAATTATAAAAACTCAACAGAACCTATATACGTTCGAACTGGACGGCACTTCCGCGAACGGCGGGACGCTCGCCTCAGCTTACCTGACCATAGCAGGAGCAACCGGTACGCTTATCGCATCCGATGTCAGCGATGCCACGCACGGCGCCGTTTACATGACCCCCAATGCCATTACCGCCGCCAACAGCACGTATTATCTGGAAGCCTCCTCCTATAACCATCAGCCCGGAACCTACACGTTGCACGTCACCGATAACGGCACGACTGCACCGGCCAGCCTGATGGACGATCCCTCCGATATGTAGTTCGTTTCCCATGCCTTCATCCCGCATCCGACCCTGTTCGGGGAAGCGCATTTGCACGCGTGAACGTCCGCACGGCTGCCGCTTTCATGGAAATCCGGTTAACCCTTTTCTAACCGCTTGACATTAGACTGCGCTTGGCTTGTAACACAAGGCACGATATTATCTCACGCAGATGGCGGACATCATGAGCGCAGCGGCACAATCACAGACACAGGGTAATCATTCCGACTGGGAACAGTTCGACATCTCGCAGTATCTGTTCAGCGGGAACGAACTGTTCATCGAAGAGATGTTCCAGCTTTACCGCCGGGATCCCGCGCAGGTCGGCGACGAATGGCGGCATTTCTTCAAGGGGTTCGATGAAGCGCAGGGCGCCGCGCACCCGTCGTGGGGAGAGGATACGTCAGGCATCATCGGCGTGCTTGACCCGGAAGAAAAGAAGGAAGTGGCGGCCAAGCAGAAAGAGCTGACCGCGCAGGACGACGTGGCGATCCTGTCCTCCATCCGCGCCCTGCAGCTGATCCATGCCTACCGCGTGCGCGGGCATCTGCGGGCGAAACTGGACCCGCTGGGGCAGGATGATCCGACACGCCGCTCGCATTCGGAGCTTGATCCGATCAATTACGGGTTTACGAAGGACGACTACACCAAGGAAATTTATCTCGGAGGGACGCTCGGCTATCAGAGCGCCACGCTCAACCAGATCCTCAACGTGCTGGAGCAGACCTACTGCCAGACGATCGGGGTGGAGTTCATGCATATCCAGTATCCGGAGCAGAAAGCCTGGGTCCAGACCCGCATGGAGAAGATGCAGGGCAAGCCGCATGTCTCCGCCGCCGATAAGAAAGAGATTTTGAAAGACCTGATTGAGGTGGAGGCGTTCGAGGAATTCCTGCAGACGAAATATCCCGGCATGAAGCGTTTTTCCATCCAGGGAGGCGACGCGATGGTACCGGCGCTGCAGTCCGCCCTGCATACTGCTTCGCGTCTCGGGGTGGAGGAAATCGTCATCGGGATGCCGCATCGCGGGCGGATGAACGTGCTCACCAACATCATGAAGAAGCCATATCTGGAAATGCTCTCGCTGTTCCACGGCAACATGGATTTTCCCGAATCGGTCAATTCATCGGGGGATGTGAAATACCATATCGGGGTGTCGTCGGACCGCCAGATGCCGGGCGGGAAATCGCTGCACCTGTCGCTGACTGCCAATCCCTCGCATTTGGAAGCAGTCAACCCGGTCGTCTGCGGCAAGGTGCGCGCCAAACTGGATCAGCGCGGTGATAAGAAGGAAAAACGTTCGGTGATGGGTATCCTGATGCACGGAGACGCGGCGTTCGCGGGTCAGGGCATCGTGCCGGAAACGCTTTCCCTCTCGGAACTGCGCGGTTACCGCACGGGCGGGACGCTGCACGTCATCGTCAACAACCAGATCGGGTTCACCACCAGCCCCAAATATTCGCGCTTTACGCCATATCCGTCGGACGTCGCGAAAATGGTGCAGGCGCCGATTTTCCATGTCAACGGCGAGGACCCCGAAGCGGTGGTGTACGCCACCCGGCTGGTGACGGAATTCCGGCAGGAGTTCGGGCGCGACGTGGTGCTGGACATTTTCTGCTACCGGAAATACGGGCATAACGAAGGCGACGAACCGATGTTCACGCAGCCGTTGATGTATAAGGCGATCAAGGAAAAGAAACTGCCGGCGCGGATTTACGCGGACGTGCTGATATCGCAGGGTGTCGTCAGCCAGGCGGACGTGGACGCGCAGTTCAAGCAGTTCAACGATTTCTTCGAGGCGCAGTTCGAGAGCGCCCGCAGCTATAAACCCAACAAGGCGGACTGGCTGGGCGGGGTATGGTCGAACCTAAGCGAAGCGGAGGAAGCGCGCAAGCGCACCACGCCGGATACGGGGGTGGAAGAAGCGGTACTCAAAGACCTGGCCAGCCAGATGGCGCATACACCGGAGGGATTCCAGGTCAATTCCAAACTGGCCCGCATCATCGAGACCCGCACCAAGGCCGTGCTGGAAGGGGAGCATATCGACTGGGCGATGGGGGAGCATTTGGCGTTCGCCACACTGCTCAAAGACGGATATCCGGTACGCCTGACCGGGCAGGATAGCTGCCGCGGCACGTTCTCCCACCGCCACGCCGTACTGGTGGATCAGGTGACAGAGAAGCGGTATACGCCACTTAACCATCTGAAAGGCGTTTCGAGCAAAATCGAGGTGGTGGACAGTTCCCTTTCGGAATTCGCCATTCTCGGCTTCGAATACGGGTATTCGCAGGCGGAACCCAACGCGCTGACCATGTGGGAAGCGCAGTTCGGGGATTTCTGCAACGGCGCGCAGATCATGATTGACCAGTTCATCGCATCCGGCGAGATCAAATGGCTACGTATGTCGGGGCTGGTGATGCTGTTGCCGCACGGGTATGAGGGCCAAGGGCCGGAACATTCCTCGGCAAGGCTGGAGCGGTTCCTGCAGCTGTGCGGGCAGGAGAACATGCAGGTGGTGAACTGCACCACGCCCGCCAACTTCTTCCATGTGCTGCGCCGCCAGCTGCATCGCAAGTTCCGCAAACCCCTGATCGTCATGACGCCGAAATCCCTGCTGCGTCACAAGCGGGCGGTCTCAGGCCTGAAGGATTTCGCGCCCGGCACCCATTTCCATAAAGTGTACGGCGAAGCATATGGCTTGAAAGCGGACAGCGAGATCAAGCGGGTAGTCCTCACCAGCGGCAAGCTGTATTACGATCTGCTGGAAGGGCGGGAGGCGGCGGGGCTGGAAGATGTCGCCATCGTGCGAATTGAGCAGTATTATCCGTTCCCCTATGACCAGTTGAAAACGGAACTGCAGCGTTATGTGAACGCCGAGATCATCTGGGCACAGGAAGAGTCTAAGAATATGGGCGCGTGGCTGTTTATCGCGCCTTATATCGAAGAGGTCCTGGAGGAATTGGGCCGTAAGGGCGAGCGCCCGCGCTATGCAGGCCGGAAAATTTCCGCTTCCCCGGCGGCGGGTTACCTCAAGATCCACCAGCGCGAACAACAAGCGCTCGTGGCGGAGGCGCTGGGGATAGTACCCTGAAATGCAAAGACAAATGTTAGGAAACTATAGAGTTTCCTAACCAAAGATGCCCTATGCTAAGCATAGGTTAAGCATAAGGACATCTTTGGTTAAATTTTTTATGCGGCAGATTCGTGTCGCGCTATCGCGAGAATAACACCTGCCTTTGGCAGGAAAATATAGAAGTCTAGCTATTTCTTTATTCCTTAAAAAGCAGAAATCCATAAGCTGGTATTTGTTGGCTGTACTTCTGCACTTGTGGGAATGAAGAAGAGATTTCTCTACGCTTCCACGTTCAAAATCGATCCCCGGTCCCACACAATTCCCTGGCTAAAAGCGCCAAGCGCCCGGTCAATCAACTGGGCGAGTACGCCATCTGAAGGAATACTCTGAAATCCCCGTGATCGCGGCGGCGTATAATCCGGAGCGGTTTCCGTTTGCGTTCCTTGCTGCTGACGCGCAGGACCTTTGCGGGTGGGAAGAGTAACGTTGGAATTGCGTATCGTGACCATATATTAGAGTATAGTGAAAGATGGCTGCCGTTTCAACCACTCCCGAATGATTATTATCTGATCCTTACGCATCAGGTTCGGCATATGGCCGGCAACGGGAATTTCATGGTACGTAGTCTGGCCGGGCGCGTCCTGTTGCATCTGCATCGCGTCGGAACGCCGCAGCAGCAGCGAATGCTCGCCGCGAAACAGCAGTACCGGGCAATGCACGGCCCGCCACAAGATACCGATGTCCAGATCGCCGATATCTCCCTCCCCGGCCTCGGCCCAGGTTTTGAGCGGGTCGACCACCGCCGGATCGTAACGCATCTGGTAATGGCCGGACGCATCCGTTTTTACCCGGTGCTGGAAAAAATGCTCCCATTCCTCCTTACCCTGAAGGTCGAACGGTGCGGCGTTCTCCCGCATCCGTCGGATGAAAGCCGCATTGTCGGTGTTGGATCTGCGCGGCCCGCCGGTATAGCGGATAATATCGCGCAGCCCCTCTTTCGCCAGAACGCTTCCCACATCGTTCAGCATAAGGGTCCGGATCATGAACGGATAGGCCAAGCAGGCCATCATTCCCAGGATACCGCCCATCGAGGCGCCTATCCAATGTACGCTGGTCACGTGCAGATGCTCCAGCAGCGCGAACGACCAGCGAAGATAATTTTCGTTGGTATAGAACGAGGTGTCGTTCAGGTGTGAGCTTAGGCCACGCCCCGGAATATCGGGGGCAATCACGAAAAAATCCTCCGCCAGCGCGGCCGCAAGAAAATCGAAATCATGGGCGTTGCCCGTCAGGCCGTGGACGCAGAATACCGCGGGGCGCCCAGGGTTTCCATGTGTCACGTAGTGCAGTCGCACCGGCTCGAGCGAAGGCAGGCCGACTTCAAACAGATGTGACTGCGCGGAGGCCATTAGCGGCGGTAGCGGGAGATTTCAAAACCGGACAGGCGGATTTCCGGTTCGCGCTGTTCCATCACGTCGGCGAGTACGTACGCCGACCCCGCCCCATGCGTCCAGCCGAGCGTGCCGTGGCCGGTGTTGAGATACAGGTTGGCGACGGTGGTGCGGCCGATCAGCGGCGGCCCGTCCGGCGTCTGGGGGCGGATGCAGGCCCATTTCTGCATGGTATCCGTGGAAGCGGCCGGGAACAGGTCGCGCAGCGTATTCGTCATCTGCCGGATTCTCGCTTCGCGTATTTCGGTGTTGTAGCCTGCGAATTCCGCCGTGCCGGCAGCGCGGACCCGTTCGCCGAGGCGGCTGAACACCACTTTCTTCTCGTCATCAGTGATGCTGACGGTGGGCGCGCCTTCCCAGGCAGGCACGGTGATGCTGTATCCTTTCATCGGATAAATCGGCACGTTCACGCCGACGGGTGAGAGCAGCAGCGGGGAGTAGGAGCCGAGGCACATCACGTACGCGTCGGCGGTCGTCTCGCCGCGTGAGGTGGTGACCGACTTCAGCAGTCCCCCTTCCGCATTCAGTTTCAGGACGCGGGTATCGTAGGAGATTTCGACCCCGAATTTTTCCTCGCAGAACGCCGCCAAGTTCTGGGTGAACCGGTGGATATCGCCCGATTCGTCGATATCTGAAAAGATGCCGCCGATAATGTTTTTCCGGGCGCCCTTCAGGGCCGGTTCCTTTTCCAGACATTGGCTGCGGGTGAAGATATGTTCCTTGCAGCCCAGCGTTTCCTGGAACTCCGCCTGCCTGATGGCGCCTGCGTACGCTTTCTGGTCCGAAAACACGTGCAGGATGCCGTTCGCCAGAAAGTCGAATTCAATTTCGGTGTCGCGGCGTATTTCTGCCATTTTCTTTTTGGAATACAGTGCGATACGCATCATGCGCTCGCAGTTTTCCCGCGCTTTCTCCTGCGTACAGTTGGTGAGGAACTGCAGCATCCATTTCATCATGTTCCAGTCGGCGCGCGGACGCAGCACCAGCGGTGCGTCATCCCGGAACATCCATTTGCTCAACTGTCCGAATACGCCGGGATTCGCCCAGGGCTCGGCGTGGGAATAGCTCAATTGCGCCCCGTTGGAAAAGGACGTCTGCAGGGCGGCGGCGGGTTCCTGCTCGATGACTTCCACCTCATGGCCGCGCATGGCGAGCACGTAAGCCGAGGTGATACCGGTAATGCCTGCGCCTAAAATAACAACTTTCATACGCGCTACTTAGCCTTTTCCGTAAAGCGGCGCAAGCGGAGAGATGCCCGGGAGCGCCGAAAACTAACCCTGACGGGCCTTGAAGCGGGGATTCACCTTGTTGATGACATACAGACGGCCCTTACGGCGCACTGTACGGCAGTTTTTGTCCCGCGCTTTGGCGGATTTTAGAGAGCTTAAGATTTTCATGGCCTTATCCTGAAATATACTTTCCGAACCGTGCCTTTTAGGCTATCCGCACAGTATTGTCAATACGGCGTTTTGGGTCAGGCGCCGCCCAGCGTTTCCTGCGTCACTTTGTTGCGGCCCGAGCGCTTGGAGCGATACAGCGCTTCGTCCCCCCGCTCCAGCCAGGTGGACGCACTGTCCTCGCCCGCGCGAAACGCCGCCACGCCCATCGAGACGGTCACGCAGCCGAAACTCTGCCCGGTGCCGCGATGCTGCAGTTCCTTACTGCCGATGGTGGCGCGGATGGTTTCCGCCACCGCCATCGCGCCACCGATATTGGTGGAAGGCAGCAGGATCACGAATTCCTCCCCGCCGAAGCGGGCCACCACGTCCCGCCCTTTCAACGTCTGAGTGAAAATTTTCGAGACCATTTTCAACACTTCGTCGCCGATCAGGTGACCGTAACTGTCGTTGAATTTCTTGAAGTGATCCACGTCCGCCACCAGCAGGCAGAGCGGTTTTCCTTCCTCTTTCGCCTCCGCCATCAGCATCATCATCTGCGCGTCGAGCGCTTTGCGGTTATACAGTCCGGTGAGGAAATCCCGCTGCGCCTCCACCGAAATCTCGGCCAGGCTTTTTTTCAGGCCGTCCACTTCCTGCCGGGATTCGGACAGGCTGGTGCGCATGTCGACGCTGGTTTTCTTCATCTCGACGGCGACCGTCACCAGCGCATCCAGGATGGTGTTGAGATCATTGGTATTTCCCCCGTCGATGATCTCGTCCAGCTTGCCCTGGATGGACGCGTTCTGTACGTCCGCCTCCATGATGATGCCGTTGATGACGGAAAGCGCGTCGTTGAGCATTTCCTGGGTAGATCTGACCATTTTCGACTGCTGAAGCATTTCATCGCCGGAGGTGATGTAATGCTGGTACAGATGGTGGTTGAAACTGTCGTCGAACGGCTGTTTCAGGGTGGCGCGGCGGTCGATCTCCTGCATCAGGGCGGGGAGATTGCGCAGGCAATAGCGGTACCATACCGCGAAATTCTCCGGCACCGGCGGAATGGTGCGTTTTTCCAGATGCAGCAGTGCTTCGCGCGCACGGTTCCATTCGGGAGCATGCGTTTCTTTCTGTTCGTTTTTCTGGTCGGTCTTTGGGGTGTTCATTTTCGAACGATACCGTATTTCCATAAGCGGTTTTCAAGAAAACATCTGCGGAAAGAATAGCGTAAAGATCTTTCGAGAGCGTTAATACGAAGGGAAGCCCAAAGTGAAAAGCATCCCCATAACGCTATGATTTTATTAATAATAATAAAATTTCATAAAATTTTAGCGGCTTCTATACCGGTTGTTAACCAAATTGCGGCAATATTCTTAATATAAGTTTCAAAAATTAAACAGGCCTGCTATAAGCGGGTTTTCATCACCGTGTAAATCACTTTAACGAATATCTATCAAGGAATTCTCCATGACACTCATCACCGGCACTTCATCCAACGACACTCTTGACAGCGGGAGCGATGACGATGTCATCCGCGCGGGCCGGGGCGATGATGAGATTCGTGGAAAAGGCGGGAATGATACGTTGTATGGCGGGAGGGACGATGACGCGATCTTCGGGGGCACCGGCAACGATCTGTTGTTCGGCAATGACGGTGACGATACTCTGCATGGCGGAACCGGGGCGGATACGCTGCGCGGCGGCGCGGGCAACGACGTCCTGAACGGCGGCAAGGATAACGACGTGCTTTACGGCGGTCTCGGCAACGACCTGCTTAAGGGCAATTCGGGCAATGACCTGCTGTTCGGTAACGACGGCAATGACACCCTGCTCGGCGGAGAGGGGAACGATACGCTGAGCGGCGGCGTCGGGAACGATTCGCTCGAAGGCGGCAACGGCAACGACGAACTGCGCGGCGGGGCAGGGGACGACATTCTGCTGGGCGGCGCCGGGGACGATCTGCTCAAAGGCGGCGACGGGGCGGATCAGCTGTATGGCGGCGCAGGCGATGACGTGCTCAGCGGTGGCACCGGCAACGACCTGTTGAGCGGTGATGGCGGCGATGACCTGCTGCAGGGCGATACAGGGGATGATACCTTGCTCGGAGGCGGCGGCAGCGACCTGCTGCGCGGTGGCGCGGGCAACGATTCGCTGGATGGCGGAGACGGTACGGACCTGCTGTTCGGAGGGACGGGTAACGATACCCTGCTCGGAGGTCTCGGAAAAGACACGCTGGTGGGCGGTGACGGCAACGACCTGCTCAACGGCGGTGAAGGAAATGATTCCCTGGAAGGCGGGCGCGGTGACGATTTCCTGTACGGGGAGACCGGTAACGACCGGCTGTATGGCGGATCGGGCAACGATTTTATTTCAGGCGGCGACGGCAATGACGTGCTGCGCGGCGGTGCGGGCAATGATACCCTCAACGGCGACGCGGGTGATGACCGGCTGGCGGGGGGTGACGGCGACGACCTGCTGAACGGGGGCGACGGCAACGACCTCCTGCATGGCGGTCTCGGCGCCAATACCCTGAACGGGGGAGCGGGCAACGACGTCATTACCGGCGGCACCGGCAGCGACACGATCGACGGCGGCACTGGCAACGATACCATTTACGGCGACCTCGGCAATGACTCCATCCTCGGCGGCGACGGCGCCGACAGCATCAACGCCGGTGCAGGCCTTAATACGGTGGACGGGGGTGACGGCAACGACACGATCCTGGGCGGCGGCGATGCCGATCTGATTTACGGAGGGCTCGGCGACGACGTTATCTCGACCGGCGGCGGCAGGGATACGGTGGACGGCGGGGCGGGGAACGATGTGATTACCGGCAGCGCTGCGAACGATACCCTGTATGGAGGCGCGGATAATGATACGATCATCGGAGGCGGTGGTAACGACCTGTTGCAGGGAGATTCCGGTAACGACTCCCTGGTAGGGGGCGACGGGGCCAATACGCTGCTCGGCGGCGACGGCAACGATATCCTTAGCAGCGGTGCAGGCAACGATTCGCTGGACGGCGGTACGGGAGACGACATTATTTCCGCCGGAGCGGGAAATGATTCCATTCTGGGGGGTGACGGCAATGACTCCATTGATGCGGGTTCGGGCCTGAACACGGTGGATGGGGGTGACGGCAACGACACCATCCTTGGCGGCGCGGATAACGACTATATCAACGGCGGTAACGGGGATGACGTCATCAATGGGGGTGACGGCGTCAATACCCTGATCGGCGGGGCCGGGAACGATTATATCACCGGCAACGTCCATGACGAGACGATCGCGGGCGGGCTGGACAACGATACCATTCTCGGCGGCGGCGGCAATGATTCCCTGCTCGGTGAGGATGGCAACGACAGTCTGGTCGGAGGCAGCGGCAACGACACGCTGGACGGCGGCACCGGCAACGATACGCTGGTCGGTGGCGACGGCGCGAACCTGCTGCTCGGCGGTGCGGGATTCGACCTGATCACCGGCGGCAGCGGCGCCGACACGATCGACGGAGGCGCGGACAACGATACGATTTACGGGTATGACGGCGCGGATTCCATTCTCGGCGGTGACGGTAACGACTTTATCGACGCAGGCAACGGGCTGAATATCGTCCTCGGCGGTGACGGCAACGACACGATCCTCGGCGGTGCGGATAACGACACGATCGACGGCGGAAACGGGGACGACGTCATCAACGGCGGAGACGGGTACAATCTCCTGACCGGCGGGGCAGGGAACGATTCCATCACCGGCAACGCGCATGACGAGACGATCGCCGGCGGACTGGATAACGATACGATACTCGGTGGCGGCGGTAATGATTCCCTGCTCGGAGAAGACGGCAACGATTCGCTGGTTGGATCGGATGGTAACGATACGCTGATCGGCGGAATCGGACACGACGTGCTGGTCGGCGCGGGCGGTACGAACCTGCTGGACGGCGGCGACGGCAACGATACGATTTCAGCGGGCGCGGGCAACGACTCGATCCTGGGCGGCACCGGCGACGACTTCATCAATGCGGGTGACGGCGTCAATACCATCTTTGGAGGTGACGGAGCGGATTCCATCACCGCAGGTATCGGTAACGACAGCATTAATGCCGGGGACGGCCTGAATACGGTGGACGGGGGTGACGGCAACAACACCATCTTCGGCGGGGTGGATGCCAACCTGATCCACAGCGGTAGCGGCAGCGATTCGATCATCGGCGGTATCGGCAACGACACCATCGATGCGGGTGATGGAGCCAATACGGTCGCGGGCGGTGCCGGGGCGGATTCCATCACCACCGGAGCGGGGAACGATTCCATCGACGCCGGTGCGGGTGACGATACGATCTACGGCGGGGCCGGAAACGATTCCATCCTGGCCGGTGACGGGAACGACCTGGTCTATGCGGGCGCCGGCATCAATACGGTGAGCGGCGGGGCTGGGAACGATACGCTGATCGGCGGCGATGACCGGGACAACCTGCTCGGCGGCGACGGCAACGACTATATCGACGGACGGCTGGGCGGCGACCTGCTGCGCGGCGACAACGGCAACGACACCATCATCGGCGGCACCGGGGTGGATTCGATCTTCGGCGGCAACGGCAACGACCTGCTGATGGCGGAAGGCAGCGCACTGTTCATTTTCGGAGAGGCGGGCAACGATACGCTGGTCGGCACCAATACCACCGCCTCGTTCTCCGGCGGCATCGGGGCGGACGTGTTCCTGTTCTACGGCAGCGGCGCGACGGTGCAGGATTTCGCGAACGGCGAGGATAAACTCGACGTTTCCCCTTACGCGCACAGCTTCGCGGACGTCACCCTCACCAACGTGGCGGACGGCGTGCTCGTCAGCACCAGCGGTTCCTCCTTTACGGTGAGCGGCCAGAGCGATGCCAGCCTGCAGGCGTCCGATTTCATTTTCGGATAAAGAGAGAAAACCATCAATGGTTGGAAATTAAATATTGTTTAAAATAAAATAATTTTCTAAGATCATAGCTGTTCCCTGGTTTATTGCTCACGAAAACTTTAGTGTCATTTTCCATATTCATCTAATGCAGATTTGTTGCAATGGATAACGCGTAAAATGATACTATAGTCATTCCGATTTAAAACCGTACGGTTTTAATCGGATAAAATGACTATAAACCTATAATTTATAGTGTTTTTATCCGAAAATTTTCGTACGAAAATTATTCGGAAACACTATAAAAGCGGTTTATCTCTTAAATCCATAAAGCACTTCTTGATTTCAACGTTCGTACTGGCGTTAAGTATTGCTGCGATTTCCTCGCCTGCGAAGGCGCAGCAGGTCGTAAGTGTCCATTTTCAAAGCGCTTACTCATCGCGAGGCTAGTGCTTAGGGAAGGCAACGCTTGCAGGAAATCCCGGAACGCCCGTAAAATGGGCCCCAGTCGGTCAAAGTTGTGTGGAATATGTCGGAAAATCCGGGGTATGCTATGCACACTATGTACCGGCTAGCGGACTTTGGGTGTTGTGGGGATTCGTGTTACCTTAAGTAAGCATTACCTGTAGAGGTAATGCTTTATTTTTTTTACGCCTTCTGTTTTCCGTTACTGATTCGTCATCCCCGTTTCCTGTTTTTTATTGCGCCTGTAAAGCGGATGGTGTAGTAAACACGGTTCAATCTCACCATCAGATATCAGACTTAAGAGGCAAGGCGATGAAAACAGCATATCAATTCGAGGCGGAAGCGCGCGAGACAAGCGGTACCGGCGGGGCGAGAGCGCTTCGCAATAGCGGGAAAGTCCCCGCCGTGCTTTATGGCGGCAAGGCCGAGCCGGTTCATTTTTCGGTGAGTGAAAAAGATATCAAACGGGAATATCTCAAAGGCGGATTTTTCGGTAAAGTCGTTACCCTCAATATCGGCGGTCAGGCCACGTACGGCGTTCCCTGCGACATCCAGACCCATCCGGTGAGCGACCGTATCATCCATGCGGATTTCTACCGCGTGGAAGCGGGTGCCCAAGTGAAAGTGACCGTGCCGGTCAAATTCATCAATGCCGATCGCTGTATCGGTATCCGCCGCGGCGGAGCGCTCAACGTGGTGCGCTATAGCCTTGAGCTGTACTGCCAGCCGGACGCCATCCCCGAAGCGGTGGAAGTGGACCTGCTGAAACTGAATATCGGCGATTCCGTGCATATTTCGCATGTGGGGCTGCCCGAAGGAGTCCGCCCGACGATCGAGCGCGATTTCACCATCGCCGCCGTCGCCGGTCGCGCCAGTAAAAACGCCCCGGGCGCTGAAGGCGAAGCCGAGTAATAATCGTCAGCCGGTATGTTCCTTCTGGCGGGGCTCGGCAATCCGGGCGCGGAATATGCAAACACCCGTCACAATGCCGGCTTCCTGGCGCTGGATGCCATTATCGGCCGTTACGAACTTCGGGATATCGGCACAAAGTTTCATGGCCGTGTTTGGAAAGGCAGGATCGGTACGCACGATGTGCTGGCGGTCTTCCCGCAGACCTATATGAACCGCTCCGGCGTCAGTGTGGCGGAGGCGGCGTCTTTTTATCATATTTCCCCTTTGCAGGTCATCGCGCTGCATGACGATCTGGACCTTGCTCCGGCCACGCTGCGGGCCAAGCTCGGTGGCGGTAACGGGGGCCATAACGGTTTGAGAGATATCGACCGGGCGATCGGGGTGGATTACTGGCGGATACGGCTCGGCATCGGCCGTCCACTGCATAAAACGCAGGTCACCTCGTATGTGCTCGGACCTTTTGACGAGGAAGAACAACGTAACCTGCAGCCGCTTAACCGGTCGCTCGCCACGCATATCCCCCGGTTGCTGGCAGGTGAGGCGGCTGAGATGATGAGCGCGGTGGCCCGCGACATGCAAACGGTCCGGGAGAGTTCATGAAGCCTCCCCGCGTACTGATCATCGCAGGCTCGGACAGCGGCGGCGGGGCCGGAATTCAGGCTGACATCAAAACCGTCACCATGCTCGGCGGTTTCGCCATGACGGCGATCACCGCCATCACCGCGCAGAATACGCTCGGAGTACAGGCCATTCATCCGGTACCGCCCGACATCATTAGGACGCAGATCCGTTCGGTGATGGAGGATCTCGGTGCCGACATCATCAAAATCGGCATGCTCGGCACGGCGGAAAGCATGGCTGCGGTAGTGGAAACGCTGGGCAGGTATGCGCCCACGGTACCCATTATTCTTGATCCGGTGATGCAGGCCAAAGGAGGCGCGGCTTTACTCTCCCCCGATGCGCATACCATGCTCGTGAATACGCTGCTGCCGCTCGCCTCGGTCCTCACGCCGAACATCCCGGAAGCGGAAATTTTGAGTACCCTTTCCATTACCTGCATCAGTGACATGGAAGCGGCGGCGGCGGCGCTCGCCCGTTTAACCGATGGTGCGGTGCTTGTCAAGGGAGGGCATCTTGCGGGCGATGAGCTGGCGAATGTGCTTCATCATCAGGGGAAGACGGATATTTTCCGAAGCCGCCGGATCGAATCCTGCCATACCCATGGAACGGGATGCACGCTCGCTTCCGCACTTGCCGTTCTGCTGGCCGAGGGCCTGACCTTACCGGAAGCCTTGCCGGAAGCCCAGTCTTACGTCCATCAGGCTATTTTGCACGCCCCCGGTTATGGGAGCGGGCACGGGCCGATGGATCACGGGTGGCCCCTCTCTTCTAAAAAAAGGGCTATTCCTCCTCGATCGTGATGGCGCGCAGAACGGTATCCGTCAGGGCACGGGCACCGGCGCTACGCGGCGCATGATCCATCACCCCCATTTCTCCGAACATCTGACCCATCTCCAGAACAGCCAACTGCTGACGGTCATGTCCGGCCCTTTCCCGGAAAATCTCCACCTTACCGCTTAGAATGACGTAGGCGACATCGCTTTCATCCCCTTCGCAGAAAATGACTTCGCCCGTGACGAAGCGCTGCTCCATCAGGCCACCAGCGAGGCGAACGGGGTCGTGCTGCGTGCGCCGAGCTGTGCGATAATGTGCGACGCCATCGCATGTCCGGCCTGAGCGCAGGCATCCGCAGAAGCGCCTTGCAGCCACTTATGCAGAAAGCCTGCGGCGAACAGGTCACCGGCTCCCGTCGCGTCGACGATCCGCGGCACGGCTCTCGCAGAAACAAGGTGCAGGTTTCCATGGTCAAGGATCAGCGCTGGGTCGCTGCCGCGGGTAATCGCCACGGTATCGACCATTTTGCTTAAACTCACCCCACACTCTTCCAGCGTCACCCCCGGGAAAAGTGCCAGCGCTTCCTGTTCATTGGCGAACAGGAAGTCCACATGCTCCTCGATCAACCGGAGAAAATCGGCATGATGGCGGCTGACGCAAAAAACGTCCGATGCCGAGAACGCTATCTTTACCTCGCTTTGCCGGGCGATGTCGAGCGCATGGGTAATGGCGGCCTTGGCGGGTTCGGCGTCCCATAAATATCCTTCGACATAGAGCAGGCGGCTGGCGCGGATCGCTTCCGCGTCGACGTCACTTACCGTAAATTCCGAGCAGGCGCCGATATATGTATTCATGGTGCGCTCGCCGTCCGGCGTGACGCAGACGATGCAGCAGGCGGTGGGTTTGCCGCCGTGGGCGGGGTCCGTCCCGAACTCGACGCCGGAAGCGCGGATGTCCTGCGTGAACAGCTCACCCAGAGGATCTTTCGCCACCCGGCCCAGGAAGCAGGTTTTCGCGCCGAGTCCCGCCATCGCGGCGATGGTGTTGGCGGCTGACCCGCCCGAACATTCACGACTTTCTTTTAATTCCTTATGTAACGCGGCGATGGTATCCGCTTCCACCAGTTGCATGGCACCTCTGGTCATGCCATGTTGCGCTAAAAAACTATCCGGTACGAATGCCAGAATATCCACGATGGCGTTACCGATCGCGGTGATGTCGTACTGTGTGGTTTTCGTCATTTTACCGTCCTTGCTGTTGGAAAAACCATTACTTTATCCGCTCCTGTTAATCACGTAAAAAATGAGGCATTTTGCCCGCGGCAGTGATTGCGTCCGCCCCGCTAAAGGCGTATACTCCACTTACTGCTGGGTGCGTCAGGCCATAACTGTCCCCTGGGCTGATAATCATGACATTGGGAGCTGTCCCTGTCCTCTACTCTGGTTCTGGACATATGGCGCCCACTTATTCACAGGAGCCTCGAGAGGCTTATCGGTCAACGGCTTTTGCGGTGAAAGGCTGCCTTCTTCGGAAGGCGGCCTTTTTTAAATCTCTCCGGGTTAAATTTCCCGCGCCTTGAGGGATTCTTGTCATGTTGAGCGCAGCGAAACATCCCATGAGATCCTTCGCTACGCTCCGGATGACAATACCCCGTAGCACATTGCGGAGTGATTTATTTCGAGGCGCTTACAAAAAACCCCTGCATAGCGTTGCCATGCAGGGGTTTATTAGAGTCGGCACCCACCTATTTCAGGTATTGAAACACCACTTCCACTTTGCGGTCTTTCGCCAGGCAGGAGATCTGCTCGCTGCGTTTCAGTTTGGCAGGACACTGCGCGGTAGGGGCGCTTTTACCCAGTGCGCGGATGTCAAGAATCTGCGTGTTGATCTTGACACGGGTGCTCAGATAATCATAGACCACTTTGGCACGTTTCTTGGAAAGTTCCAGATTGTAATCCGCTCCACCGATACGGTCGGCGAATCCGGCGATACCGACGCCGTTCACCTGTTTGGAACGAACCACGTAATTGATCAGGTCGTTCAGCTTGGCGGTGGAATCAGGCGTAAGCGTCGCTTTGTTGAAGTCGAAATACACGGTACGGGCTTCCTGGCTCGGCACGACAGCCGGAGCTACCGGAGCAGGAGCGGCGACGTGCGGAACGGGCTTCACTTCCGGCGCGCAGGGATCACCGTTCGCGTCCCATTTCGTGCGCACGCAGTTACCGAACGTGTTGGTAACGATATTCTTTCCCGTGTCGAACGCGGTATCCTTGTCGATGCCTTGGGCATCCGCGCCCGCGCAGGCAAAGCTCAGTGCTAACGCCGTAGCCGCTGCATACATTATTTTCATAGATCACACTCCTTGTTACTGGATAAGTTGATCTTATCACTTAGAACATCTGCAAGCGTGTTTCAAACAAAATGATGAGCAAGGGCGAAGGTACATTTTCATTTCCCGGATTTCTGTGCCATTTCTGCCTTAATGCGTGACGATCGTTTCATTTTCCGCGGTCGGTTTCGGCTTGAGCGGGCTTGGCAATACTTCCCATACCACCGGTACGACGGGTTCGGAAAGGGCATGGCGCAGCACCTCGTCCACGTGGCCGACCGGAATGATGGTCAATCCTTTTTTGACGTTCTCCGGGATATCTTCCAAGTCCTTCATGTTTTCCTGCGGAATCAGCACGGTTTCGATACCACCGCGCAGCGCCGCCAGCAGTTTTTCCTTCAGTCCCCCGATCGGCAGGACCCGTCCGCGAAGCGTCACTTCTCCGGTCATCGCCACCGAGCGCTTGACCGGAATGCCGGTCAGCGTCGACACCAGCGTGGTGCACATGGCGATCCCGGCAGAGGGGCCGTCTTTCGGCGTGGCGCCTTCCGGTACGTGGATATGGATTTCCTTGTCGCGCAGCATCTCCTGCGTGATGCCGAAAGCGGGGGCGCGGGAGCGTACGTAGCTGTAGGCCGCCTGTACGGATTCCTGCATGACGTCGCCCAGTTTCCCGGTGTAGGCGATCTTGCTTTTACCTGAGATCGTCACCGCTTCGATTATCAGCAGGTCACCACCGGATTCCGTGTAGGCGAGACCGGTCACCATGCCGACCAGATCTTCTTTTTCGGCCTGCCCGAACGAGAATTTCTTCACGCCAAGAAACTTGTCGATATTCTTGGCGGTGATGGCGATTTTCTTGGTGGCGACTCCTTTGGCGACCAGAATTCTGCGCACCGACTTGCGGGCGAGCGCGGCGATTTCGCGCTCCAGACTCCTTACCCCGGCTTCGCGGGTATAGTAACGGATGATATCACGCAGCGCATCGGTGGAAACCGACCATTCCGTCGCTTTCAGACCATGATCCTTAGCCTTCTTACTGATCATGTAATTTTGCGCGATATGGATCTTTTCCTCTTCCGTATAGCCCGGAATGCGGATGATTTCCATCCGGTCGAGCAACGGGCGTGGCATCCCCGCGGTGGAATTGGCGGTCGCGATGAACATCACGTCCGACAGGTCGTAATCCACTTCCAGATAATGATCGTTGAAATGCTTGTTCTGTTCCGGGTCGAGCACTTCCAGCAGGGCAGAGGACGGATCACCGCGATGGTCATGGCCGATCTTGTCGATTTCATCGAGCAGCATCAGCGGGTTGGAGGATTTTGCTTTTTTAAGCGCCTGAATCAAACGCCCCGGCATGGAACCGATATAGGTACGGCGGTGGCCGCGGACATCCGCTTCGTCCCGTACGCCTCCGAGCGAAATCTTGATGTATTGCCGCCCGGTGGCACGCGCTATGGAGCGTGCCAGCGAAGTCTTGCCGACTCCGGGAGGGCCGACGAGGCACAGGATCGGGCCTTTCAGCATCTTGGTGCGCTGCTGCACGGCCAGATATTCGAGGATGCGTTCCTTGACTTTCTCAAGCCCATAGTGGTCTTCATCCAGTATCTTTTCCGCACCGACGATATCATGTGTCAGGCGTGAGCGCCGTTTCCACGGCAATGACGCCAGCCAGTCGAGATAATTGCGAATGACGGACGCCTCGGCGCTCATCGCGCTCATGGAGCGGAGTTTTTTCAACTCGCCTTTGGCTTTTTCCAAGGCTTCCTTGCTCATTTTCGCCTTGTTCAGGCGGTCTTCCAGTTCGCCGAGTTCGTCCTTGCCTTCTTCGATCTCGCCCAGTTCCTTCTGGATCGCCTTCATCTGCTCATTGAGATAATACTCGCGCTGGGTCTTCTCCATCTGGCGTTTGACGCGGCTGCGGATGCGTTTTTCGGTATTGAGGACGCTGATTTCGCTCTCCATCAGGCCGTAGACGCATTCCATACGTTCCGTCACGTCCAGCATCTCCAGCATCCGCTGCTTGGCGGGGATGTCGATCTGGATATGCGCCGCGACCGTATCGGCGAGCGCCGAAGGATCGGTGATCTTCGTGATGGCGCTGAGCGTCTCCGGCTGGATCTTCTTGTTCAGCTTCACGTATTCCTCGAAATGCGACAGGGTCTGGCGGAACATCGCCTTCGTGTCGTTCGCGGCGCCTGCCTGCTCCTTCAGCAGTTCGGCGGTGACCTGATAATAATCCGCTTCCGAGAGCGTCTCGACGATCCGGGCGCGATGCTGACCTTCGACCAGCACTTTCACCGTGCCGTCGGGCAGGCGCAGCAGTTGCAGCACCGTGGCCACGGTTCCCACTTTATAGACGTCGTTCAGGCCGGGATTGTCTTCCGTACCGTCCTTCTGGGTGACCAGCAGGATCTGGCTTTCCTCTTTGGTGACGACGTGGTCCAGCGCCCGCACCGATTTGTCGCGCCCGACGAACAAAGGCACCACCATGCCCGGAAACACGACAATGTCACGCAGCGGCAGGACGGGAATGATGATATGGGTGGAATCGTTCATAGGATGGACATCCGTCGTTAAACAGGTTAGTATTGGAAGCGTTCCGAACGCTTCCGACTCATGTAATATACATGTATTGATCGAATATAGGGACAGATTATATCATTTGCGAGCCTCTATGCGAAATAATTTCCCGCTTCCTTGTCATGAGGATACTTCCTGCAGTTCTGCCGCGTTTTCGTTGCTGGAAGTCTGCATGGTGCTGACCATCGTCGGGTTGATCGCGGCGGGTATCGTCGGCGGTCAGACGCTTTTGAGCGCTTCGGAAATTCGCAATATTCCCGTGCGAGCGGAGCAGTATATTTCGGCGATCGACGGTTTTCGCCAGAAATATAACGCGCTGCCGGGCGATATGGCCAACGCGACGCAAATATGGGGCAGGGCGGACGGCGGCACGCCGCTTTCCAGTAACTGCGCCGCCCCCGCCACCAACGTCAGTGCGACTTCACCGACCGCCACCTGCAACGGCGACGGTGACCAGACCATCGGCCGGGTTGCGGCGCAGAACTATGAAGTGTTCCGCGTCTGGCAGCACCTGAAAGTGGGCGGTTTCATCACCGGCAACTATACCGGAGTGGCGGGCGCGGCGGGCGCGGCGCAGGAACTGGCGGGAATCAACGTCCCCAAGGGTGAGATCGCCCAGAACAGCTATGATATCGCCTATATCGAGGATACGGCTATTCCGGCGGCCTATTTCACCGGCCTGACCTACCGGCACGTGCTGCATTACGGTTCCGCGGTGGCCGGGAACAACGCCGCCACCGCCGCCTCCATTTCCGCCGCCGATGCATACGGTCTGGATGTCAAGGTGGATGACGGTAAGCCGGGGACCGGGAAAATGGTGACGCTCAATAATACGACGCAGTCCACGTGCGCATCCAGCAATACGGGGGCGACCGCGACGTACCAGTTGACCAATAGCATCAACAGCGACTGCACCCTTGTCTTCATCACCGGCTTTTAACGGATATGTCGGATTTCGGATATAGCGGGGAGAATTATTTTCTTCTGCTGGACATACCGGAGGCGGCCGATCTGGATGCCGGACGCCTGAGGGAACAGTATTTCAGCGCCCAGCGCGCCTTTCATCCCGACAAAGCCCGCAACGCGGAGGAGCGCCTGCATTTCCTGCAGCGGTCCGCTGATATCAATCGCGCTTACCAGACGCTTAAGGAAGAAGACGGCCGCCTGTTCTACCTGCTGGCGTTGAGCGGTGTGGACGTGAGTGCGGATTCCGCCGCTTTTCCCGTGCCGCCCGTGCTGCTGATGGAAGTGATGGAGTGGCGTGAACAGGCCGAATCGGCGGATTCCGAGGCGGAACGTCAAAGTCTGACGGAAACGTTTATTGATAAACAACGGGAGTTGCGCACTACCTGCAAAGCGGCTCTGGCGGCGGGTGACCTGCATGCCGCGACAGAGGCGGCGTTGCGTCTGCGTTACCTCAGCAAATTATTACCGCAGAAAAACAGCGTTATGTCATGATTTTGTCATAGCCGGGTGTTACAGTCATCCAGTCAACGCTATATGCGCAAAGGAAACCGTATGCCGGCAGTCACGTCACTCAAAGAAGAACTCAACAGCCTGGGCCAGGCGGCGCAGGCGGGCGTCATCAGCCAGGAAGAGGCGATAGGCGCGGCGCAGGAACTGATCATGCAGGCACAGCAGGGACAGATGATGGCCCCTTCCGTGCCGCGGGCGCTCGATCCGGCGCTCGATTCCGTCATCGCTAAGCCTTATGAGGGCCCGGACGGGTTCGGAGGTGCGGTGGGCGGAGGTCTGCAGGAAGGCGCGAAGATGGCTATCGGCGCATTTTTCGCCAAGGCGGGGCTGGAGCACCTCGTCCCCATGCTGTATAACCATGGAACGACTTCCAGGGAATCCGGGGATTTTATAAAGACCATAAAAAACTTCGACATAAGCACGCTTCCGGAAGATGCCAGGGCACCGATGCAGGCGGCAAAAAAATACCTCAAAAGCTGGCAAAACCATGAAGAAATGGGAAACCAGGCCGTTGAAGCGCTCCGCGGAGCACGCAGCGCGATGGAACAGGTGGTATCGGGCAGTCTTGTAAATGTCAGCAGTGATGGTGCGGGCGTATCCGCGATCGCTGCCGACGTGACGAAAGCTGCGGGCACTATTGCTGTGCAACATCAGGACGCATTGAACCAGATGGCGACTGCCGCCGGCACGGTTTCGGATTCAGCCAGTCTAAATCTGTTCAGCACATTACAGCATGCAGAAAATGCCATAGAAAACATAGCGGCGACGGAACTCAAAAATATCACCGGACACTCGAATACCATTCACGATTTAGGAAAAGAAATCGTAGATCAGGCATCGAAAGGCGCCGCTTCGCACGATGCGATCGGTGTTCTGAATAAAGCGGAAAAAGCGGTGGAACATCGACTCGGTCAATCGTTTCAACTGAACGGGACCGCCAGAAATCTGTTGATCGGTACCGTTGCCGCAACAGCGCTGGTAGGGGCATACAAAGGCTACCGCAGCGCCGAGGAAGCCCGGCATACCCACGAGGAACTGCAACGCACCACGGCCGGTACGCGGGAGGATTATGCCCAGCTGTATAATCAGGCTAGTGACATGGCCGCGGTAATAAACCAGCCCACCCGCGCATCGGTCATCAACGCGCCATATGCGGTAGTTCCGAGCGCCGTGATCACCGAACCGGCCGCGCAGGGACAGGGGATGCCGATCATGGCGCCCGCATCCGCTGCCAGCCGTGCGGAAATGCTGGACTATCAACGCCAGCTCGCCGCCTCGCAGGCCGGCGGCGCGCCGGTCATGAATTAGGCCGTTTCCTTATTTAAAATCTAATAAACCCTATATTTACGGTTCTGCATATTGCGGTGCGACATTACCTGTGCTATTGCCTGATAAGATTCAGGGATAGCGCGATGTTGGACTGGGATAAGCTGCGAGTGTTTTATGTGGTGGCGCAGACCAAAAACATCACCAAGGCCGGTGAACGGCTGAACGTCAGCCAGTCGGCCATCTCCCGCCAGATCACCGGGCTGGAGGCCAGCCTGAATACGCAGTTGTTCCACCGCCGCGCCCGTGGTCTGCTGCTGACCGAGCAGGGGGAAATCCTGCTCAAGACGGTCAGTGAATTTTTCCAGAAACTGGCGCTGACCGAAAACGCCCTGATGGAAGTGGCGGACCGGCCCAAGGGAATATTGAAAGTCACCGCAACCTATTCGTTCGGGGCGACATGGCTCACTTCACAGATCAAGGAGTTCGCCGAACTGTTCCCGGACATCCGCATCGACCTGATCCTGAGCGATGAGGAACTGAATCTGAGTTTCGGGGAAGCCAACGTGGCGATACGCATGTATCCGACCAAAAGTCCGGATCTGGTGCAACGCTCTCTGGTGGCGATCCAGAGCTCGCTGTACGCCTCCAACGATTATCTGCGCATTCACGGCGTGCCGAAGCATTTTCAGGATCTGGAGCAACACCGCATCATCACCCTGATGGAAAACGGCCAGAGCGCGCACGACCATTACAGTTGGCTGGCCCGCAGGGCGGAGCGTGAAAGCGTCAAACTGAACGTCGCTTTCAACGTCAACAATCTGATGAGCATACTGCGGGCCGTCAAAGGCGGGATGGGCATCGCCGTGTTGCCGGATTATCTGGTGGAGCGGGCCCGCCATGTCAGCCGCGTGCTGGAAGACGTGCAGGGCGAACCGCTGGACGCGTATCTGGTCTATCCGCTCGACATGAAGGATTCCAAACGCATCCGCGCTTTCCGTCATTTCCTGCAGCGCAAGCTGGCGGAATATACGTTTTAGCGTAACGGTCTAACCTAAAAACGGATCGCGTACCAGAATGGTGTCTTCCCGTTTAGGGCTGGTGGAGAGCATCGCCACCGGGCATTCGATCAGTTCCTCGATCCGGCGGATATATTTGATCGCCGCCGCCGGCAGGTCTTTCCAGCTGGTGCAGCCGTGCGTGGTCGCGTCCCAGCCTTCGATGGTTTCATAGACCGGTTCAACCCGGGCCTGCGCGCTCTGGCCGGAAGGAAAATAATCCAGCGTTTTCCCGCCGTCGCGGTAACCGACGCATAGTTTCAGTTCCTCGATCCCGTCCAGCACGTCCAGCTTGGTGAGCGCGATGCCCTGAATCCCGCCGATTTTCACCGCCTGGCGTACCATGACCGCGTCGAACCAGCCGCAGCGGCGCGGCCTTCCCGTCACAGTGCCGAATTCATGGCCGCGCTCACCGAGATGCTGGCCGATCGCGTCCTGCAGTTCCGTCGGGAAAGGCCCGCTGCCCACTCGCGTCGTATACGCTTTGGTAATGCCGAGCACATACTGGACCTGTCCGACGCCCATGCCGCTGCCGGTGGAGGCAGCTCCGGCCACGGTGTTGGAGGAAGTGACGAACGGATAGGTTCCGTGATCGACATCCAGCATGGTACCCTGCGCCCCTTCGAACAGGATACGCTTGCCGGCGCGGTTCGCGGCGTCCAGCGTGCGCCAGACCGGTTTTGCGAAGCTGAGGAGGCGAGTGCGTACCCCTTCGAGCGTTTCCAGCAGTTCTGCAACGGTGGCGAGCGGCAAGCCTGCAACGCCCAGCATGATATTATGATGGGCGAGCAGGGCCTCCAGCTTGGTGACCAGCACGTCCTCGTCCTCCAGATCACAGACGCGAATTCCTCTTCTCGCCACCTTATCCTCATAGGCCGGGCCGATGCCGCGTTTCGTGGTACCGATCATTGAGGAACCGCGCAGTTTTTCCGCTACCACGTCCATCTGCTGGTGGATGGGAAGGATCAGGCTTGCGTTCTCGGCGATCTGCAATGTTTCCGGCGTAATTTCCAGCCCTTGCGCACCCACCCGCTCGATCTCCGCGAACAGGGCGAACGGGTCGACCACCACACCGTTGCCGATGATGCTGAGCTTACCGGGACGCACCACGCCCGAGGGCAGCAGGCTGAGTTTATAGGTGACGCCCTCCACCACCAGCGTATGGCCGGCGTTATGCCCTCCCTGGAACCGCACCACCACGTCGGCGCGGTCGGAGAGCCAGTCGACGACCTTGCCCTTTCCTTCATCTCCCCATTGTGAACCGATAACGGCGACGTGACTCATGCGTACTATCTCCTTAAAAAATGGTGGGTGCCGGCTGCATCAGCGTGACGTTTCCCTGATCGCGCAGGCGGCGCGCTTCCGGGTAGGCGGTATGGGCGGGCAAGGTGTGTACGTCTCCTGCAACAGGCAGGGAAAGTTCGGACAGCAGCAGCCGCTCGATATAAAACGTGATGCCGCAGCCCCGCGTCTGTTCCAAGAGCGCATAACAGCCGCCGCGCCCGATCTCCTGGCGACTGGCGGCGTCGTACAGGGTGAAGCACCCTCCTTCATGGTAATCGAATCCTTCCGTATCCAGCGGGTCGACATGGATCACCAGCGCGGGGAAGCGCTCCTTGAGCCGCGTCTGCAGGGTGTTCAGGTAAGTAAGCGCCGTCAGCACGACGGCCGGAATGTCCGTACGGGCGAACAACGCTTCAAGAGGTTCCTCCATCAGCGCCAGCGTCAGGTCCCGGAAAGGCGTGGAAAGGGGCAGGGAACCGCTGTCCTTATGATAAACGGCTTTGCGGATAAATGCCTGTGAATCCGGCAGGCAGCCGGTAAACAGCAGGTCGAACAGCCCGGCATAGGAAAGGTTCAGTACCAGGCTGTCCAGTCCCAGCACTTCCAGCGCCTCAATCGCCGCCGTCAATACTTCTAGCTCGTCGACAAGGCCCGATTCACCGATCATTTCGATGCCCGCCTGACGAAGCTGGCGGAGCGGCGAGAGCGATGAGGGGGAGACGCGCAGCACCTGTCCCGCATAGGACAGTCGGGTCAAGGCGTCCTGATTTTCTCTCAGCAGGCCGGCGGCGACCCGTTCGATCTGCGGTGTGATGTCGGCGCGCAGTCCCATCATCGCCTGCGATGCCGGGTCCATGACGCGAAACGTATTCTGGGCGTAGGCTTCCCCTTTTCCCGTGAGAAGGGTCGATTCGAATTCCAGGAGGGGCGGCATGACCTGCTCGTACCCGAACAGGGCGAAACGATCCAGCAGCGCTCCCATGATGGCGCGCTCCAAGGCAGCGTAAGGCGGCAGAATATCCTGAAGTCCAGAGGGTAACAGTGGCATGGGTGCTTGACTAAGAATGATCGAAACACGCATCAGTAATGCAATTTGTTCCCGCCGTCAATGCGGGCGCTACAGTTCGCGCTCAAGCTGGTCGATCAGGCGGGAGATGTGGGAGAGCCCCTTGTTCCAGAAATCCGGCTGCGCGATGTCGATCCCGAACGGGGCGAGCAGTTCCTTGTGCCGCAGACGGCCGCCGGAGCGCAGCATGTCCAGGTAGCGCGCTTCGAAACCGCCGGCCCGTCCCGCCGTGCGTTCCTCTTCGTAGATCACATAGAGCGAATTGACCAGACAGTCGCCGAACGCGTAGGCATAGACATAAAACGGCGCGTGATAGAAGTGGGAGATATAGGTCCAGTAATGGCGGTAGTTGTCGTCCAGCCGGATCGCGTCGCCGAAACTTTCCTTCTGCGTGCGCATCCAGTGGGCGGCGATGTCCTCGGCGGACAGTTCCCCCTGCAGCCGCGCCGTATGCACCGCCGTTTCAAACCGGTAGAACGCCACCTGCCGCACGACGGTGTTGAGCATGTCCTCCACTTTCCCGGCGATCAGGCGGATGCGGGAACCTTTTTCCTCTTCGTGCTTCAGCAGATACTGGAATGTCAATTGTTCCCCGAATACCGAGGCGGTTTCCGCCAGCGTCAGCGGCGTATCGGCCATCAGCGCGCCCTGCTTCGCGCTCAATACCTGATGGATCCCGTGTCCCAGCTCGTGGGCCAGCGTCATGACATCCCGCACCTTGCCTTGGTAATTCATCAGGATATAGGGGTGTACCGAGGGAACCGCGGGATGGGAAAACGCGCCGGACGTCTTCCCCGGCGCGACCGGCGCGTCGATCCAGTTGCGCGTGAAAAACTGTTCGGCGATCTCGGCCATCTGCGGCGAAAACTGCCTGTAGGCGCCAAGCACCATGCCTTTCGCCTCATCCCAAGTAATCGGCTTGTCCTGATCGTCCGGCAGGGGGGCGTTGCGATCCCAGTAATCCAGCGTGTCCTTCCCGAACAGACGCGCTTTCAGGCGGTAATACCGTTCCGAAAGGGCCGGATACTGGGCTGTCACGCTTTCCGTCAGCGTATCGACAATCGTATCTTCCACGAAGTTCGAGAGGTTGCGCGAGGAGACGGGGCGGGAAAATCCGCGCCATTTATCCTCGATCGCCTTATCTTTCATGATAATGTTCAGAATGAACCCGAACTGGTCGGCCTGTTCGGTAAAAAGCGCGCCGAGCGCTTTCGCGGCCGCTTCACGCTTCCCTGAATCCGTATGCGAAAGCAGGTCCAGCGCTTCGGTCAATGACAGGCTGGTGCCGTCTATCGTCACTTTCAGGCGATTGGATACCTCTTCATACAGACGTACCCAAGCAGCTTCCGAAGTGATGGATTTATCCAGCATAAGCCGTTCGAGAGACTCTTCCAGCTGATGCGGCCTAAAGGCCCGGCTGTCACGCAGCCACGGTTCATAATTCAGCAGTGGAGGATGGGATTCATAGGCGGTTCGCAGCTGCTCTTCGGGCAACAGGTTCAGCTCCAGCGTGAAAAATACCAGCGCCGAGGCCTGCTCGCTGACATATTCGCTGACGTTCTGGTAGCACGCCACCACTTCGGGCGTGGCGGAAGCGGTAGCGAACAGTAAATCACCATACGAGGAAAGTTTTCCCAGCCTGTCCTGCAACTGCTCATAGCGCTGGATCCCTTCATAAATCACGACGCCCGCAGCGGTGTTGATTTTACCACGGTATGCATCGGTAAACTGCGTGATCTGCTGCGTAATCTGTTCCTGATCGCGCTTCATCGCCGGATCCGTTACGGAGCCGTATAAATCATTGAGGTTCCATTGAGGAAGCGGTGCATTCATGCGCGGAGCGATTCCCGGTTAATCCGCGTCTTCCGTGTCGTCCTTACCGAGCGCCGGCGCTGCCTTGTCCGCAAGCGCGGGTGCGGAAGGAACGGGTTCAGAGGACACAGGCTTTTCGCCATGTGGATGGGGGTCGGCAGGCGCAGTAACAGCCGGTGCCGCGGTGTGCGGCAATGGTTTTCCTTCCTGTGGAAGTGCTGCTGGAGCCGGGGCGGGCTGTGATTCAGACCCTTTGACTGCCGCAGGTTGTTTATCATCAGCAGCGGGAGCTCCGTCCACCGCGCCTGCGGGAGGGGTGATTCCACTTATGCCGGGTTCGGCGGGGTGTTCCACTGCTGCAGGAGCATCCGTCCCGCCGGAGCGCACGTACCACTCTTTCAGGGCGATCGCCAGTAATTCATCGGCTTTCATTTTTCCGACCATGAATGGCTCCGTGGCGGTGCGGCGCACGGCGAACTGAAGAGGAGTGGAAGATTGTTCATTCCATTCCGGGGCGATGCGTTTGAAAGAGCCGACGATGATCTGGCCGATTTCAGGAGAAACATACCCCTTTTCCTGCAACGCCTTCAATACGACCATGATGCCGTTCGTACTCACTTTGATATCGACGAGAGGCAGCAGTTCGGCCGTTTTCAACGCGACGTTCCCGCCGACATCCAAGTCGAACCCGTTGCCGGTCAGAACGAGTTTTTCGATCGTGAAGGTAAGGTCATGCGTCACCGGATCTTTCGTGCGTTTTTCCGAAACGTCCAGAGCGATCGGGGCGAGCGTTGCGGGAATCAGGTCGCTGCTCAACGCTTCGATGCTGAGCTCAGTCTGTTCCCCGTCCTCGGCGGAAGCGGTAAAATCATAGGCGGCATGGGAAAAAGCGGTTTTTGTTCCCTGATGCATGATCGTCGCGTCGTCAAGGCTCAGGGAAAGCGCATGGTCTTTACTTTTGCGCGGGGAAAACGCACCTGCGACGAATGAGGTTTCCGCCAGCGTCACGTCGTAGGTGGAGACCATTCCGCCGCGTTCCACGTTGAATGACGAGGTTTTCTGCAGCGGCAACAGATACTCCTGCATTCCCGCCTCGTTGGTGGTGACGTCGAACGTCAGGGGCGCAGGGGTTTTATAACGTATCACTTCCTCATCCTGCGGACGGCTGAAGTTGAGCGGGGCGGCAAGCGTGGCCTTGAACTCATGGAAATCATTATCGGAAGGCGTAAGGCGGATGCCGGAAGTCGTCAGATTATAGGTCTGTCCGTTGCTTTCCACGTTCAAAGACGGGTTGGCGATGGTCACGGTCTTGTGGAACAGGCCGCCGCTGCCGTCCACCGCGCCGTACGTGAACGTCACGTTTTCACCGTCAGCACCGTAACGCTCTTTCAGCGCGGTCGCGAATCCGGCGATGTCGGCGCGGACTTCCTTGATGTTGATGCCGGAACGGTACGCCAGAACGCTGATGATCACCAGCAGGACGATCAGGCCGGCCAGCAGCGAGAACATGGTGCCGCGTTTTTCCGAACGTTTGCCGTGGACCGTCTCTTCTTTCTCGAATGCGTTGTATCCGTTCGTCATACTTACTTTTATCCGACCATCATGTTGCGTGTTGCGGTAGGAAGCCTGACCCGCAGGCCGTCCAGTTCCTCCGTCATGAGAATCTGGCACCCCAGCCTTGAAGTATGGGTAAGGCCGAAGGCGAGGTCAAGCATATCCTCTTCATCGTCGCTCGCCGGCTTCAGTTTGTCGTAATATGCGTCATCAATGACGACATGGCAGGTGGAACAGGCGAGCGACCCCTCGCACGCGCCTTCCAGCGGGATATGGTTCTTATGGGCGATTTCCAGTACGGAGACGCCGAGCGGCGCGTCCACCGTCTTTTCCGTTCCGTCCGTGTACATGAATGTCATCTGCGGCATAGGCATCCTCTTTAGCTGTTTCACCCACTACAGCGAAGCATGGGAAGATGGCAACAGAAAACTGCATGGAACGAGACGCTGTCATCCTAAGGCGTAGCCGAAGGATTTTCTTCGCAAGAGATTCTTCGCTACGCTCAGAATGACAACCGCTGGTCTAAGCGCTTTTGCGCTGCTTGACGCTGCCCGGAAACGCTCTAGCGTTCGCTCCTTTGTAAAGCTGGCGCGGGCGGCCGATTTTCTGTTTGGGATCCTCGATCATCTCTTTCCACTGCGCCACCCATCCGGCGGTGCGGGCGATGGCGAACATCACGGTGAACATGTTGGTCGGGATGCCTATGGCGCGGTAGATGATGCCTGAATAAAAATCGACGTTCGGGTAGAGTTTGCGCTCGATGAAGTAGTCATCCTCCAGCGCGATGCGCTCCAGCTCCATTGCGATGTCGAGCAGCCCGTCCTTTTTACCGAGCTCCTCGAGCACCTGGCGGCAGGTGTTGCGCAGTACCGTGGCGCGCGGATCGAAGTTTTTATACACCCGGTGCCCGAAGCCCATGAGGCGGAACGGATCGTTCTTGTCCTTGGCTTTTTTAATGAATTCCGGAATGCGGTCGGTGGTGCCGATCTCTTCCAGCATATGCAGGACCGCCTCATTGGCGCCGCCATGAGCAGGACCCCACAGCGATGCGACGCCCGCGCTCAGGCAGGCGAACGGGTTGGCGCCCGAAGAGCCGGCCAGCCGCACGGTGGAGGTGGACGCGTTCTGTTCATGGTCGGCGTGCAGGATGAACAGTTTGTTGATGGCGTCGGCGCAGACGGGATTGACCTTGTATTTCTCGCACGGCGTGGAGAACATCATGTTGAGAAAGTTTTCCGCCATCGGCAGGTCGTTATTCGGATAGACGAACGGCTGGCCGATCGCGTATTTATGGGTCATCGCGCCGAGCGTGGGGATTTTCGCCAGCATCCGGAAAATCGCCAGATTGCGCTCTTCCTCGTGATGGATGTTCAGGCTGTCATGATAGAAGGCGCTGAGCGCTCCGACCGATCCCACCATCACCGCCATCGGGTGCGACAGGCGCGGGAAACCGCGGAACAGGAACTGCAGCTGTTCATGGACCATGGTATGGTAGGTAATGGTCTTGTTGAAGTCCGCCTGCTGCTTCGCATCGGGCAGGTCGCCGTTGATCAGCAGGTACGCCACGTCGAGGAACGTGCAGTTTTCCGCCAGCACGTCGATATCATAACCCCGGTAGCGCAGGATGCCTTCGTCGCCGTCGATATAGGTAATGGTGGATTCGCAGGCGGCGGTGGAGAGAAAACCGGGGTCATAGGTAAAATAGCCGGAATCCTTGTACAGGCTGCTGATGTCGATGGTGGAGGGGCCTTCGGTACCGTGCAGCAGGGGAAGATCGTAGCTTTTGCCGCCTACGGTGATGGTCGCTTTATCGGACATGGGAACTCCTTGCAGTGTGTTGAAAGATATGTAGCGCAGGTTGAGTAAAAAATGCGTTAAAGGATCGGGAAAAGAGGGAGTCGAGAATTTTCTGATCCCCTCTTTTCCCGATTTCCGATTTCGTTATCATACATGGGCGAACAGTTCCGTGGAAATGTAGCGCTCCGCGATGGAAGCGACGATCACCACGATGGTCTTTCCCGCCATTTCCGGGCGGGCCGCTACGTCGAGCGCTGCGGCGAGCGTCGCCCCGGAGGAGATTCCCGCCGGGATGCCTTCCTGCAGGGCCGCGGCGCGTGCCATGTCGAAAGCGCGCTGATTGCCGATGGTGATCACTTCGTCGATGACGCCCTGATCCAGAATTTCCGGCACGAAGCCCGCGCCGATACCCTGAATCTTGTGCGGCCCGGCGACGCCCCTCGAAAGCACGGGGCTGTCCTCCGGTTCCACCGCGATGATGCGTACGCCGGGTTTACGTTCTTTCAACAGTTTCCCGACTCCCGTAATGGTGCCGCCGGTGCCGACGCCGGTGATGAAGACATCCACCTTGCCGTCCGTATCACGCCAGATTTCTTCCGCCGTGGTGATCACGTGGATCGCCGGATTGGCGGGGTTCTGGAACTGCTGCAGCATCAGCGCGTGCGGATTCGAGGCCACGATGGCTTCCGCCTTGCGGATCGCCCCTTTCATGCCTTCGCTTGCCGGGGTCAACTCCAGCACGGCGCCCAGGAATTTGAGCATTTTGCGCCGCTCCAGCGACATGCTCTCCGGCATGGTGAGAATAATCTTGTATCCCTTGGAGGCGCAGACGAACGCCAGCGCGATTCCGGTATTGCCGGAGGTCGGTTCCACCAGCACGCTGTCTTTCGTAATGACGCCCGCCGCCTCAGCCGCCTCGATCATGGACAGGGCGATGCGATCCTTGATGGAGGAGAGCGGGTTGAAACATTCCAGTTTGGCGAGGATCTCCGCTTTCGCGCCGTGCGCTTCCGCCAGTCGGTGCAGGCGCACCAGCGGCGTGTTGCCGATGGTTTCCAGGATCGTATCGTAAATGCGGCCCCGTCCGGGAGTGTCAAGTCGTGAGGATGATGTCATATTTTTTCGGCCCGTTCGTCAAAGCATTGCGTCATACGCGCCTATGACTACCGTCATTTGCAGATCGATTCAAGCGATCATTCATCACAGGCAGTGGCATAAAAAAACACCAGCCTTATGGGCTGGTGGAATGTTACTGTCCCTGCTCGAGTTGAGAGGGTGTAACGCGGGAGGGGCGGTTTTGCTGTTGCATATTAAAATGATAACATGCAATAACAATCAAACCTGTTACGCCGATGAAGAGCAGGGGGCGGCGAAAAGGAAACAAAACTGCTCCCTTCACTAACCACCAGAAAAATCCCTGACCCCACGGTTTTTCCGGGGGATAGCCAGTTTTGCCAAGCCAATCGTCTTCGAGTTGGCGTTGGCGGCGATTTTTGTTGTAGTCACTCATACCCTTTAAACCTGCTAATGAACAGGGCTAAACAATAAATACAAACCAATCTAACTATCTAACTATATGCAATTTTGTGGTCTTTGACAAGAAGCGAAGAGGAGCAGGTTGCATAACCAGATGATGGACAGACAATGCATTCCCTCCCATTTGCCCCTTTAATAGCTCCTTTATAAATCCACTTACACTGTGCCACCGCAACTTTGTGGCGGATTTGCTAATACTGTTTTCTCTGAAAGCCGCCCGGTTGATAAAGGGACTTTCAGCTTATAAACATTATTCAGGAGAATAAAATGCCAAGAACATCAGAAAACAGACGTGACCGTGATGAGGATCTGGAACTCGTCAGCCAGCGCAACGGAAATTCCCGTAACAGAAGTAACAACGACGACGATGACAACCAAAAAAGCGGTTCATCACGTTCAAGCTCTTCCGGCTCCGGCTCCAGCGGAAACCGCGGACAATCGCGTGAGCGTGACGAAGAAGGCCGCTTCACCAGCGATGACGACGACAACCGCAGTTCTTCCCGCGGACGTCGTTCCTCTTCCAGTAATGAGGAAGATGATAACGAAGGCGGTAACGGTCGTTCTTCACGTTCGGGCTCTTCCCGTTCCGGTTCCAACGGAAACCGTGGACAGTCTCAGGAACGTGACGAAGAAGGCCGCTTTACCAGCGATGACGATGACAATCGCAGCTCTTCCCGTGGACGTCGTTCCTCTTCCAATGAAGACGAAGATGAAAACGAGGGCAGCGGTAGCCGCCGTTCTTCGCGCGGTTCACGTTCCGGACAAGGCCGCGGTTGGTTCGGGGATTCCGAAGGCCATGCGGAAGCCGGTCGTCACAGCCATGACAACGATCAGGAAGATGATGACCATCCTTCCCATTCGCACAACAAGGCGGCCAACAGCTATCGTCGCGCCGCGGAGCACCATGCCGATGCCGCACGTCACAGCCGTAACGGTAACCATGAGAAAGCCGCGCACAGCGCCATTCAGGCGAAATCGCACGGTAACCGCGGTCAGCAGCATGCGAGCAAAGCGGCGGATCAGCACACCAGAAAAAGCGGCAATCGCTAATTCTTAGATATGGGACCGGTGCGTCGCTTCAGAGCGGCGCACCGGCCTATATTCGACTCAGGGATTTTTTTTTCGGCGCAGCGTTTCCCAGTAATGGAGCCGCTTGGTGACTTCCCGTTCAAAACCACGTTCCACAGGTGTGTAATACCGCCTTCTTTCCAGCGTTTCAGGAAAATAATCCTGCCCGGAAAATCCTTCTTCCGTATCGTGATCATACGCATACCCCGCCCCATACCCTTCTTCTTTCATCAGCGCCGTCGGTGCGTTCAGGATATGTTTCGGAGGCATCAGAGAGCCGAACGTCTTGGCATCTTTCCGGCTTGCCTTGAAAGCCGTATAGGACGCGTTGGATTTCGGCGCCGTCGCCAGATAAATCACCGCCTGCGCGATGGCCAGCTCTCCTTCCGGAGATCCCAGGAATTCATACGACTCTTTTGCGGCTATGGCCTGGGTAAGCGCCTGCGGATCCGCCAGTCCGATATCCTCCGAAGCGAAGCGCACCAGACGGCGCAGAATATAGAGCGGTTCATCCCCGCCATCCAGCATCCGGGCCAGCCAGTACAGCGCCGCATCCACGTCCGAACCGCGCAGCGATTTGTGCAGGGCGCTGATGAGGTTATAATGCCCGTCATGCGATTTATCGTAAATCGGCAGACGCTTCTGCACTAGGGTGAGCAGTCCGTCCGTATCCAGCGGTTGTGCAGGCGAGGCGCGGAACAGCTCCTCACACATATTAAGCAGGTATCTGCCGTCCCCGTCCGCCAGCGCGCATAACGTGTCTTTCGCCGCCTGCGTCAGTGGCAGGGTCTTTTGCGTGAACTGTTCCGCCGCCTGCAGCATGGCACTAAGCGCCATATGGTCCAGCCTTCGCAGAATGAGGACTTTGCAGCGCGATAAGAGCGCTGAATTAAGTTCGAACGACGGGTTCTCCGTCGTGGCCCCGATCAGCGTGATGGTACCGTCTTCGATATAGGGCAGGAAAAGGTCCTGCTGGGCGCGGTTGAACCGGTGAATTTCATCCACCAGCAGCACGGTACGTTTTCCCGCGCCCCGATCAACTTCTGCCCGTTCGAAGACTTTGCGCAGATCCGCGGTGGCGTGGGAGACGGCGGAGAGGGAAATGAAGATGGCGTCGCAATGCTCTGCGATCAACCGGGCGATGGTCGTTTTGCCGCAGCCGGGCGGGCCCCAGAAAATGATCGAGGGGAAAGCGTCTGCTTTCAGGGCGCCGGCAAGCAGTGTATCTTCGCCCAGTATATGCTCCTGCCCCAGCACCTGATCGAAGCGGGCAGGGCGCATCCGGTCTGCCAGGGGGCGGCTGGTGTCGGACGCGGCGGGCGGGGTGAGGTTTAATCGAGGTGGTTTCATTTTCTAAGGAAAGTATCGCTTACGGACGTCCGCATTGTCCACCCACATTATGTCAAAACCAAAAATGGCACAATATAAGGGTGCTTCCATATCCTGCAAGGCTGCGGCATGCGCTATGCATCATGCGGATCTTCGCAGATCGCCTTATTCCCGGCTTTCTTCTACTGCGGGAATATTTCGTGCGAGCTTGCCTTCACGGAAAAAACCCATGAAGGTGAACTGGACGGAGCATACAAATGCCCGCACTGCAAAGAACTGAACGTGCCTAAAATGCTGGAGGGAGATCTTTTCACTCAAGCGGGTTTGCTTCCGGACGATGTTTCGTTTCTGGAAGAAAATCTTGGGCTCGTGAAAACTTCCCATACTACGGTTACGGTTACGGATGATGTAGTTTATTCTAAGAAACCCATGAATACACCCAACTGGCTCAAATTGTCTCTGATTGGTGGCGCAGGCTTTCTGGTGACTCTGTTCACCTGGAACGCGTTTCAGGTCAATCATGCAAGGCAGTTGATGCCGACGCAGCAGGTAACCATTCCCGCTGGAACGGTTTACGAGGGGCAACCCTTGCAGCAACCCGTGGTCATCCAACCCCAACAATCGTTTGGGTGGAGTGATTACTTCATGTTGCAGGCTATTACCGGCGGCGGAAACTATTCTCCTGCACCCAAATGACACTGGATGAAAATCATGGATTTGTGGCAACAGGGATTGAGCCGTTCCACTGGCAATCCACCGACCCCGTGCGCCGTATTTTTCAACACGCCTTCACTTTGGCAGGATTGCCCTACTACCACCCGCACACCTTCCGTCATACGCTGGGACATATGGCATATACCCTTAATCTGACAGGGGAAGGGCTAAAAGCATGGAGCCAGAATTTAGGGCATGAAAACGTGAATACCACCCTCACCAGTTACGGCACGCTTTCCACCCATCGGCAAGGCGAGGTGATTAAGGGGCTGGGGAAAGAGGAGAAAGAGGAAGATAAGCTGGATGTGATATTGCGGATGATGCAGAATATAAAAGGGGAAAATGTATAATTCGTATTAGTATTTTGAAAATCATAGCTTTCAAAACTGTTTTCAATAAATAGTGGAGCGTATATTGATATTATCAGACGGTTTTATGTCATCTCATTCACCAGTTGCCCATCGCGCCCCCAACAAGCCGGATCATGCGTTGCAGACGCATTTAGAAGTAGTAAGTAAAGAGGCAGCACAGAAAGCATCCGGTTTTTCAGGCGATGCATGGGCCGCGTTGATCGGACTATGGCATGATTTAGGGAAATATAATCTTGCGTGGCAAGACTATATTAAAAAGGCGACAGCGCAGACCGAAGACGCGCATCTGGAACAGGAACATCGCAAGCAGCGTGGGCCGAATCATTCCTCTGCTGGCGCACTCTATGCACGGGAGTGGTTACGGAACCATTTTCCTAAGCCAGCCGCGGACACCTTGGCATGTATTCTTGCTTACCCTATCATGGGGCATCATGCAGGACTGGCGGATTACGAAGGCGAACTGTCCAGACGGCTGGAGGAGAATGAACCCGAAGAGATGAAGCATCTGGCATTAGCATTAAAAGGAAATCCGCCGGAGAGCATCCTTATTCCACTGTCGTCCGGCGATTTGCTGGCTCCTTTAAAAGACGGGCGCGACATCAGCTTCTTTATTCGTATGTTGTTTTCGGCACTGGTGGATGCGGACTTTCTGGACACGGAAGCGTATATGGATGCACAAAAGCAAGCATTGCGTGAGCGAGCAATATGTTTACCAGACATGGTGCTGCAGCTGAATTCGTATTTGATCGAGAAAAATCAGAAGGCGTTGCAGAGTGATACCGATAAAACATTGAACCAGGCGCGTACCGACGTGCTGGAAGCTTGCCGGAACGCCGCGTTGCACTCACCCGGATTCTTCTCGCTGACCGTTCCAACCGGAGGAGGTAAAACGCTTTCCAGCCTGGCATTCGCATTGAAACATGCCGTCGCGTACCAGAAACGGCGTGTGATTTACGCCATTCCCTATACCAGTATCATTGAACAGACGGCGCAGACATTCCGCGATGTGTTCAGAGGTTTAAGCAATGATGCCGTGATTGAACATCACAGCAATCTCGGTGAATCGCACGACAGCGATAAAGAAACATCCCGCCAGCGGCTGGCCTCTGAGAATTGGGATGCCCCGCTGATCGTCACCACCACCGTGCAATTGTTCGAGTCACTCTATGCCAACCGTACCAGCCGCTGCCGCAAGCTGCATAATATTGCGGATAGCATCATCATCCTGGATGAAGCACATCTGATGCCGCCGGAACTGCGCACCCCCATACTGCACGCGTTGCATCAATTAGTAAATTATTACGGGGTGAGCGTGGTGCTATGTACCGCGACGCCGACGGGATTGGAGCAAATGCAAAAGGAAGGGAAATATGTCGCGGGTCTGCATCCTATTATTCCTCCGTCCTCTTGCAAAACGCTTTATGACACGTTAAAGCGTGTGCGCGTGGAATTACGCGAGGGCGTGCTGGAGTCGTGGGAACCGCTGGCGGAAGAGCTGGCACGCTATGAGCAAGTGCTCTGCATCGTGAGCCGCCGTGATGATTGCCGTGACTTGCACGCATTGATGCCTGAAGGTACGATTCACCTCTCCGCGCTGATGTGCGCCGAGCATCGCAGCCATGTCATCGCCGACATCAAAAAGCGACTGGAGAATAAGCAGCCGGTGCGCGTTATCAGCACGCAGTTGGTGGAAGCGGGCGTGGACGTCGATTTCCCCGTGGTGTATCGCGCCATGGCGGGACTTGATTCCATTGCGCAGGCGGCGGGCAGGTGCAATCGTGAGGGAACGCTGAAAGAGGGAAAGGTGGTGGTGTTTCGGCCTATGCGCGGTGCGCCTGCAGGGGTGTTGAGACAGGCGGAGCAGGCGGCTGAGGATATACTTAGACGTTATCCAGTGGAAAGCATCCTTTCAACTGATGCACAATCGGATTATTTTAACGCTTTCTATGATTGTTTTGATGGTGACAAGAAAAAGATTCTATCCTCATTAAAAGCGGATAAGCCCTTGTCACCTGTTTGGCTTGAGCATCTTTTAAAACAATATGATATTGCAACTGTTTTGCACAGGCGTATGCCACCGCATTATCGCTTCAAAGAAGCTGCGCAGAATTTCCAGATGGTGGAGGACCATAATCTTCCAGTAATTGTGCATTACCATGATAAAGAAGGCAAATGGAATGACGAGCTGCTAAAAAGCCTGCTTTATGGAAAGCCCAGCCGTAATCTGCTTCGTAAAGCCCAGCGTTATACGGTAAATGTTCCACAAAACATCATAGATAAACTGCTTAAGATGCCGGTTTCCCCAATTATAGAAATTCAATCTTTAGGAATATTTGTGCAATCAATGCCGGACGGATGCACCGTGCCTGACTTTTACGATAAAAAAGTAGGTTTGGCGAAAGAATATAAAATAGTTGGAAACATTGAAAATTATATATCCTGACATTTTAGGGGTCGATTTTATTTTCATTGTTCCTTTCAATTCTAATATAATTTCTTGACGACTACTTTCAATTCTTCTATTAATTTTATCGCTGGCGAAAACACGCTGTTCGATGCGTGAGTTCATCGTGGAAGGCCTCTAAAGACAGGGTCCAAACTTGTAAGTGGTTGCCTTTTTCGTCAGCATTCGACTTTTATATCGAGTTGTGGATTGAAACCTTTCGATTCTTATATGGCGATTGACAAAATGGTGCCTCACACTTTATAAGTGTGGGGTCGCCTTTAAAGGATGATAATGAAACCATTTACTCTCACCGTTTGGGCGGATTATGCCTGCTTCACCCGACCGGAAATGAAGGTGGAGCGCGTCTCTTATGATGTGATGACGCCATCCGCCGCCCGCGCGGTGCTGGAAGCGATTTTGTGGAAGCCCGCCTTTCGCTGGGAGATTGAGGCGATTGAAGTGTTAAAGCCCATTCGCTGGGCGAATATCCGCCGCAATGAAGTGGCGAGCGTAGCATCTTATGGCACGGTGCGCACTGCCATGAATGGGGGCGCGGCTCCTTCGCTCTTTGTCGAAGAGGATCGCCAACAGCGCGCCGCCACGTTACTGCGTGATGTCAAGTACCGCATTTATGCACGCCAGGTGATGACAGAGAAGGCAGGCACAGCGGATAATCCGCAAAAACTGGCGGAAATGTTCCACCGTCGCGCGGAAAAGGGCCAGTGCGTCATGCAGCCTTATTTGGGATGCCGTGAGTTTTCCGCCTATTTTGCGCTGAGTGATGATGGCGCACCGATTGAGGAGACAGGCGATCTGGGCTGGATGCTGCACGATATGGATTTTATGCAAAGCCCGCCGCAACCACATTTTTTCCGTGCGCAGATGAAGCAGGGACGCATCGACGTCCCGCCGTTTCAAAGTCATGAGGTGCGCGGATGATATTACAGGCACTCTATGAGTATTACTTGCGTAAAAGCGCTGATCCTGATGCTAAAATGGGGGTTACAGGTTGGGATTGGAAAGAAATTTCTTTTATCCTTGTATTGAACACGGAAGGCCGTTTGGTGGCAATTGATGATATGCGCGATAAAAAACGCGCCAAATCTTATCTCCTGCCTAAAGAAAAAATCCGTCCTGGTAGTCAAATCGTTCCAAATATTCTATGGGATAAGCCCTCTTACCTATGGGGATATGATCCGGCTAGCAACAAGCCGGAGCGATTGCAGAAACAGTGCGAGTCTTTTGTGGCCGCAGTCCGCACCCTGCCTCAAGAAGATGCAGGTATAAAAGCGGTACTTTTATATTTTGCCGATGCCGAGGCAGCATTAGCACAAGCGCAACAATTTTTTGAAAGTTGGCAGATGATTGCAGAGACCCTTCCTTTCATTGCATTGCGTTTGGATGGGGATGTGGATGAATATAGAAGGAATGTTTTGATTTGTCGCAGACCTGCCGTTATCAAAGCAATTAATGCACTGCAAAGCTCAGGTGAAGCGCAATTTGGGGTATGCCTGGTGACGGGCGACTATACGCTGATTGAGCGTACACATGCAAAAATCAAGAACATTAATAATCCTGAACCAAACCTTGTGGCGTTTAATGCTGATGCTTTTTGCTCCTATGGCAAAGAACAAGGGCAAAATGCTCCCGTCAGTCAATCGGCTGCAGACGGATACACTAAGGCTTTAAATTATTTACTTAACAAGGATTCTAATCAAAAGTTCCGTTTAGGTAATACCACTACAGTTTTTTGGGCAAGGAAACCTGTGTGGCTTGAAGCGGAAATAAATGAATTGATAGCAGGCGCGGGAGAAGGCCGCGAGCAACTCATACAGGAATTATACCAACTGGATGATCCAGACAAAGGAACGGGAGCAATCAAAACCTTATTGAACTCGCCACACCAAGGTGGAGGCGCAAGGCTTGATGAAGAAAATCCTTTCTATATCCTCGGCCTTTCTCCCAATGCGGCGCGGCTTTCGGTGCGGTTCTGGCTGCCGACGACCGCCGATAGGGTAAAAGACGGACTGCGACAATATTTTAATGAAATCGCCCTTGTTGCTAAAGATAAGCCGTTGCATCCGCGTCTCAAAGCAGCACTACGCACCTTAGCTTTAGAAGGCGACATACAAAAGCATCTTTCTCCCCTGCTGGAAGGCCAGATGCTGCAAAGCATTTTCAGCGGCGCGCGTTACCCGCAAACATTGCTGGCAACCGCGCTTCGCCGTATGGCGGCGGAGCGAAATCTCCCACATCTGCGGGCGGCACTTATTAAAGCTTACCTTATTCGCAACTGTAACAAGGAAATACCTATGAGCCTGAACGAAAACCATCCTGACGAAGCGTATCATTTAGGGCGATTATTTGCGGTGCTGGAAAAAACCCAGGAAGAGGCAATGCCTGGCATCAACGCGACCATTCGTGATCGGTATTTCGGTGCCGCCTCCACACGTCCCGCCACGGTATTTTCTAACTTGGTAAAATTGCATATCCACCATTTGGGAAAACTTGAAAACCGTGGCCGCGCCGTAAATCTGGAGCGTCTGGTCACCGATATTGTCAGCAGATTATCAGGTTATCCATCGACGCTTTCGTTGGAAAACCAAGGTCTCTTCTCCATCGGCTATTATCATCAGCGGCAAAAGCTTTATGAAAAAGCGGACAAATCCAAAGAGCCTGCCGAATCACTAGCCGCCTAACATCATTTTCTCAACCCTAAGGAACTCTTCCCATGACCCAGCCCATCAAGCACCGCTATGATTTTACCCTGCTATTCGACGTGACCGACGGCAACCCCAACGGTGACCCCGATGCGGGAAATCTGCCGCGTATCGACCCCGAGACCGGCGAAGGGCTGGTCACCGATGTCTGCCTGAAGCGCAAAATCCGCAATTTCGTGCAATTGGCAAAGGGTGTGGAATCAGGCTACGATATTTACGTCAAGGAAAAGGCGATTCTTAACCAGACTCACGAAAGTGCTTATAAAGCATTAGGGATGGATACGTCTGATACGAAAGAAGGCAAGCGCAAAGGCAAGGCGGATCAAGTGGCGCAAGCGCGTGACTGGATGTGTGAGCATTACTTCGATGTACGCACGTTCGGTGCGGTGATGTCCACGGGCACGAACTGCGGCCAGGTGCGCGGCCCCGTGCAACTGACGTTCGCCCGGAGCGTGTCGCCTGTGCTGGCATTGGAACATTCAATCACCCGTATGGCGGTGACAACGGACAAAGAAGCGGAAGCGCAACAGGGCGATAACCGCACCATGGGCCGCAAAGCGACGATTCCTTACGGCCTGTATGTCGCGCGCGGATTCATCTCGCCGCACCTGGCGGCGCAGACGGGTTTCAGCGATGCCGACCTGCAGTTGCTCTGGCAGGCGCTTGGCCAGATGTTCGAGCATGACCGTTCTGCCGCGCGGGGATTCATGGCGACGCGTGGACTGTATGTGTTCGAGCATGAAAGCGCGCTCGGCAATGCACCCGCCCATACGCTGCTTGATAGGGTTCAGGTAAGCGGTATCCATACGCCTGCCCGGAGCAGTAAGGATTTTAACGTTGTAGTGGATGATGCAAACATGCCGCAAGGCGTAACGTTGCATCGCATAGTGGAAGCGCAGAGCATTATCGCCAAAGCTGCGTAAATACCGTTCGGTTTGCTGTGGAAGAACCGCCCGCCCCTGTCATGCTCTCGGCGCTGCAACATTATGCCTATTGTCCACGGCAATGTGCACTGATCCACGCTGAACAGCAATTTGCCGAAAACCTTTCTACCCAACGCGGCAATGCTGTCCATGCCTTGGTCGATACGCCTGAAAGCGTCGTCGAAAAAGGGGTGCGGATGGATCGCGCATTACCGATCTATTCGCATATCCACGGTCTGGTAGGGAAAGCGGATGTAGTGGAGTGGCATGGCCCAACGCCTTATCCTGTGGAATATAAACACGGGGCGCGTAAAGAGCGCCGGGCCGATGACCTGCAACTTGCCGCGCAAGCCCTTTGCCTGGAGGAAATGACAGGGCAGGCTGTGCCATTCGGCGCAATCTATCATTATAAGTCCCGCCGCCGTCGGGTGGTGGAAATAACCGATACGCTACGGACGGAAGTTCTGGAAACAGCGAAAGCAGTGCGCATTATGCTGGTGCAACCGCATCTGCCGCCTCCCGTCAATGACAGCCGCTGCGATGATTGCTCGCTGCATGAGATCTGCCAACCCGAAGCGGTGGGGAACCAAAATGCAGTAACCCGTGAACTGGCAACACTTTTTTCCACGGAAGATGGATAGTCTATGCCCCATTCCCTCCTCAACACACTTTATGTCACCACGCCTGGCAGCTATCTTCGCTTGGAGCAGGATACGGTCTGCGTGGAAATCGAGCGGGAAACGCGGCTGAAAGTCCCCTTGCTTCACCTCTCCAGCATCGTGACGCTTGGAGAAAGCAGTCTTTCCAGTCCACTGCTTCAGCATTGCATGGAAAAAGGTATTTCCGTCAGCCTGCATGACCGTAATGGACGGTTCAAGGCAAGGGTGGAAGGGCCGATGAGTGGCAACATACTCTTACGGCTCGCGCAATATCATGCGTCTCCTGACATGCAGATGATGACCGCCCGCAACTGTATCGCGGGGAAAATCCGCAACAGCCGCCATGTGCTGCTCCGGGCGGCGCGTGATAGCGTGGATGAGGCGGCGTCCGTCCCCTTGCAGGCAGCCGCCGCAACCCTCGCCGCCAATCTTAAAACGTTGGAGGCGGTGGAGACAATGGACGCGTTGCGAGGGAGGGAGGGAGATGCGGCGCGACATTATTTTACCGCGCTCGCCTGGTGTATTCGACCCGATGGGCGTTCCACCTTTACTATGAACGGGCGGTCCCGCCGTCCCCCGCTTGATCCCATGAATGCATTGCTTTCGTTCTTGTACGCCCTGCTCGCGCATGATTGTCGCTCTGCGTTAGAAGCGGTCGGGCTAGACCCGCAATTTGGCTATTTGCATGTGCCGCGTCCCGGGCGCGCATCGCTGGCTCTGGATTTAATGGAGGAATTCCGACCGATTCTTGCCGACAGGCTGGCGCTGACATTAATCAATCGCCAGCAGCTGCAGGCAAAAGATTTTAATATTCGCATAGGGGGTGCGGTGGAAATGTCCGATGCCGCCCGTAAAATGTTGGTCGTGGCCTATCAGGAGCGAAAAAAGGAAGAAATACTCCATCCTATCACCGGCCACAAAACTCCCATTGGCCTGTTGCCGCATGTTCAGGCCCGATTGCTTGCGCGCACGTTAAGGGGTGATTTACCTGCCTATCCTCCCTATATCATGAAGGGCTGATTTTATGTATTCATGGTGGTTACTGGTGAGCTACGATGTGAATACAGAGGATACAGCAGGCCGGAGGCGTTTGCGGAAAGTGGCAAAACGCTGCGAAGCACATGGGCAACGGGTGCAAAAATCCGTATTTGAATGTCGCTTAACCCAGATGCAGCTCGAAGCGTTCGAACAGGAGTTACTGGGGATAATCGATGAAGCAAAAGACAATCTGCGCATTTACCGCCTGAGCGAAACCGCTAATTGGGTGGTGAAAGAATATGGGTGTTTCCGAAGTCTGGACTTTGATGCGCCGCTGGTGATATAATACAGCATGCGCGAACCTGAAGCGGCCGTCAAAAGTGGCAGGGTTTCGCGCACGGAACAACCTTTTGTAACGAAACTTTTTTTATCAAAAGAACTGATGGAAAACATTCTGTATGAGTATGAGGTTTTTTCGTTCGCGCAAACATCGCTATTTGCCCTGTAGAATGAATATGTTAGATGCAAAGGGTATCGGCTCTCCTCAGGGAGAGCCGTGGATTGAAACATTTCTGCGGCGCTGGAGGATAACGCCTACATTGACGTATCGGCTCTCCTCAGGGAGAGCCGTGGATTGAAACAAAAGATGGCTTATATGCTCAAAACTGGCGTTCAGTATCGGCTCTCCTCAGGGAGAGCCGTGGATTGAAACGCACTTAGCCATAGCTTCGCCATTATCTATTGCCAGCCGTATCGGCTCTCCTCAGGGAGAGCCGTGGATTGAAACAATGCAAGAGGAAAACATTGATTCCTATACGCAAGTATCGGCTCTCCTCAGGGAGAGCCGTGGATTGAAACAACGGAAGAGGAAAACATTGATTCCTATACGCAAGACGTATCGGCTCTCCTCAGGGAGAGCCGTGGATTGAAACGCGCAAATGTGCAGCTACGGTAAGCGGTTTGAACGTATCGGCTCTCCTCAGGGAGAGCCGTGGATTGAAACCTCAATACGGTCGAACATCCAATAGCTGACTTGGTGGTATCGGCTCTCCTCAGGGAGAGCCGTGGATTGAAACTCCTTTTTAACTATAAATTGCTCTTCTACTTTAGTATCGGCTCTCCTCAGGGAGAGCCGTGGATTGAAACAGGATAGAAAGCTCCTTATTGACGGTAGCGTTGGTATCGGCTCTCCTCAGGGAGAGCCGTGGATTGAAACAAAGAGTAAGGGTCTTCCTGCCATACCCAAATAAGTATCGGCTCTCCTCAGGGAGAGCCGTGGATTGAAACATGGATAGCGAGTGAATACTGGGCGATTGAAGCGGGTATCGGCTCTCCTCAGGGAGAGCCGTGGATTGAAACATCAATGAGCCAGCGCATCGGTGCGCCTTTGACTAGTATCGGCTCTCCTCAGGGAGAGCCGTGGATTGAAACAAGCCGCATCTGGTCAACGTGGATAATTTCATATGGTATCGACTCTCCTCAGGGAGAGCCGTGGATTGAAACCTCTTGGGCCTTTTGTTGCTCTTTAGCTTGCTTTTGGTATCGGCTCTCCTCAGGGGGAGCCGTGGATTGAAACGCCTCTTACATGGCGATGTCCGGTGCATCCCTGCCCGTATCGGCTCTCCTCAAGGGGAGCCGTGGATTGAAACATGGCCCTGACAATGCGCTAAAAATCTTCAAAGGTATCGGTCCGACTCGCTTTTTGTGTTTGCGCCGCTGTCGATAGAAAAAAATGATGAGAACTAACTGATTATCCGAATTGTTAGCCTTTCTCCTCCACATAATCTCCCCACCATTGCATCATTATCACCCGTTCAGGCAGGTATTCCGCATGGTTATAGGCGGCGCGGATTTGGTCACGTTCACAATGAGCAAGCTGCCGCTCAATCACATCTGAACGGAAGCCGTTTTCATTTAGGATAGTGGAAGCGGTAGCACGGAAGCCGTGCCCCGTGGTTTTGCCTTTATATCCCATCACTTCAATAGCGCGTAAAAAAGTGTTTTCACTCATCACTTTATGAGGGCTTTTCTGTGACGGGAACATCAACCCATGACCATAATGCCCCGTAACCGGGTGCAGTTCTTTCAGGATCGCTACACTCTGCTTACATAACGGCACAATATGCGGGTCTTTCATTTTCATGCGCTCTGCGGGTATGCGCCATTGCGCTTTGTCAAAGTCGATTTCTTCCCACTTCGCACCGCGTATCTCACCGCTACGTACGAAGGTGAGGATCATCAACTGGAAAGCAAGGCGGGTGAGGGTGTTACCCCCGAAATCCACATCATAGCGACTGAGTTTTTTCAGAAAGGCAGGTAATTCACTTTCTTGTAAATGCGTGTAATGTTTGCTCTGCACGGGCTGTAATGCGCCTTTGAGATTCACGGTCAAGTCATAGTCCGCCCTGCCTGTTGCTACTGCATACCGCATAATTTGTCCGCAATGCTGCAACATGCGGTGGGCAAGGTCACGCTTGCCGTCATTTTCCAGTGTCCTGATTGCGTCCAGCAATTCCACCGTTTTAAGTTCCTTGATCGGGCGCTTGCCAATTTTTCTAAAGATATTGACCTCCAGCCGCTTCAATATCGTTTCTGCATGGTCTGGCTTCCATGTATGCGCTTTCTGGCTATGCCATTCCCGCCCGATGGTTTCAAAGTTATTCTCATAATTCGTGCGCAGTTCAATTTTTGCCAGCTTCTTTTCCGTACTGGGGTCTCTTCCCTCTGCAATCAACTTTTTGGCTTCATCACGCTTTTGTCGTGCCTCTGCGAGTGAAACGAGCGGATATGTTCCAATGGCGAGGGTCTTTTGCCTCCCTACAATACGGTAGTTCATACGCCAGTATTTACCGCTCTCTATAAGGTGAAGATATAACCCGCCGCCGTCTGTGAGTTTATTGCCTTCACCGTCTGGCTGGTACTTGGCATTCTTGCATTGTGTGTTGGTCAGGCTCATTTGTTGGTATATTTCCATGTTGTTTCAGATGTACCAACAAAAAATACCAACAGATTTTCTGGATGCGGTTGGTCTGTGTTGCACTTCCTTGGACAGCTTATGCCACGAACACCGCAGAAAGTCTAAATTTTTTGGATTGCACTGGACACAGTTATCCAGCGCTCTGGTGACCCCTACGGGATTCGAACCCGTATTGCCGCCGTGAAAGGGCGGTGTCCTAACCATTAGACGAAGGGGCCTTTTCAGGCAGGGACGCACTATCGAAAAAAACGCTCATAAAGTCAACCGGAAAGATGCGGCGGAGAAACAAAAAGGGTGACGATGGTGTTTCGCTCGTCTAGGTTTCGGACCATGTCCGAGCTTCGCACCGCTATCATCATTCCCGCCCGTTATGGTTCGTCGCGCCTCCCCGGCAAGCCGCTGGTAAGGATTGCGGGGGAAACGATGTTGTCGCGCGTGGTGGCGATCGCCCGCGCAGCGGCGAGAGAGGTGGCGGCGGTAAGCGTACATGTCGCCACTGACGATGCACGGATCGCAGCGCATTGCGCAGAGATAGGGATTCCGGCGTTGATGACCGCTCCTGAGGCGCAGAGCGGTACCGACCGCGTGGCGGAGGCGGTGCGGGCCCTACCGGAAACGCCGGATTTCATCCTGAACCTGCAGGGGGATGCGCCTCTGACCCCACCCGCCTTTCTCACCGCGATGATCCACGCCTTCACCGCCGATCCCTGCGACGTCATTACTCCGGTGACGCAGCTTTCTTGGCCGGAACTGGATGAGTTGAGAGAACAGAAGCGCATCACCCCCCATAGCGGCACCACGGCGGTATTTGATGCGGCTACCGGCAGGGCGCTATGGTTCAGCAAGCAGATCATCCCGGCCATCCGCAAGGAGGAGGAAGCGCGGATGCACTCCCCGCTCGCACCGGTCTACCGCCATATCGGCCTGTACGGTTACAGCCGTGACATGCTGATGACGTACTCTTCCCTGCCGGAGGGAACCTATGAGCGGCTGGAGGGGCTGGAGCAGCTGCGCGTGCTGGAGCGTGGTTACCATATGCGCTGCGTACCCGTCTCCTATGATGGCCGCCCGAGCATGTCGGGCGTGGACAGCCCCGAGGACGTGGCCCGCGCGCAGGCGCTGCTGAAACATTTTTCCCCTTCCGGGGGGTAGAGGCCGTCTCTACAGCTTCTCTCATCTTTTTAAGAGGAGTTCACCATGTCCCGTTCCAGCACCCCTACGCCATCTCGTTGGCTGCCGTCTTTCCTTAAAACACCTGCGCACAAGGCGGAGAGCAAATCCGTCCCCGCCTGGTATGCGGGCATGTCGGCGTACGTGACCCAGCCCGGCGCGGCGGTGTGGTCGGCGCGGGAATACCGCAAATTCGCGGAAGAAGCCTACCGCAAGAACGTGGTGGCGTATCAGGCGATTTCCATGATTGCACGGGCGGTGGCGAGCCTCACCATCCTGACGTATGAGCAACTGCAGGACGGCAGCCGCATGGAAATGGACCGCCGTCATCCGCTGGCCGCGCTGATGGCCGCGCCGAATCCGCTGCAGGGCAAGGCGACGTTCATGGAATCGCTGGTCAGTTATTACCTGCTGGCCGGCAACGCGTACGTTCAGGCCGTCGGCGTGGCGGGTGAAGCGCCGCGGGAACTGCATCTGCTGCGTCCGGACCGTATCAAGGTGATTACGGGGCTGCGCGGCATTCCCATGGGATATCAGTACACGGTCGACGAGCGCAGCACCAGTTTCCCGATGGACCCGGTCTACGGCATGTCGCGCATCCTGCATCTCAAGCATTTCAATCCGTTGAATGACTGGGACGGCATGGCGCCGATGGAAGCGGCGGCCTACAGCATCGACCAGCATAACCAGGCGGCGGTATGGAACCAGGCGCTGCTGCAGAACGGCGCGCGACCCAGCGGCGCGCTGGTGATGAAACTCGGCGAACATGGCGGCGGGCGGCTGACGGAGGAGCAGTATTACCGTCTGAAACAGCAGGTGGACGAGCAGTTCAGCGGGGCGGGCAACGCGGGCCGTCCTCTGCTGCTGGAAGGCGGGCTGGAATGGAAGGAGATGAGCCTGACGCCGCGGGACATGGATTTCCTTAACATCAAACATTCCGCGGCGCGGGACATCGCGCTGGCGTTCGGCGTGCCACCGCAATTGCTGGGTATTCCGGGGGACAATACCTATTCCAACCTCGCGGAAGCGCGCCTCAGCCTGTGGGAGCAGACCATCCTGCCTCTGGCATCAAAGATTCTGGAGGAACTGTCGCGCTGGCTGAACCCGCTGCTGGGCACGGGTGCGAGTCTGGAAGTGGATCTGGACGCGGTCAGTGCGCTGGGGCCGAACCGGGAACGGTTATGGAATCAGGTGAAAGATGTTACATTTTTGAGCGACACGGAAAAGCGGGCGATTTTTGGATTTGAAAAACCGGAGCAAGTTAACACCAATTTTATTCGCAGGACGTTTATTTAAAAAATTACCAGATGATGTCATTATCATGCAGTGTGCTGACGGCATCCCCGCTCAGGCGGAAAGCGAAGCCGTTCTGGTCGGAATAAGCGGTGGTTTCGTCTGCGGAAGCGGTATAAAAAAGACGCAATTCACCTTCGACTGTGTTGCCTCCACCATTATGGAAGGCGGTAAAAGTTAAAGCGGAAAGATCGATTTTGTCCTGTCCCGGCGTAAAGTCTGTGATGAGATCGGCCCCGGTGCCGAAACGCTGGCTATCCGCAGTGCTACCGAAATGGAAGATATTGTTGCCCGCGCCACCTGTGAGTGTGTCGCGCCCTGTCCCGCCGTCCAGTGTATCGTTCCCCGCGGCACCTGACATGGAATCATTTCCGCCAAGTCCGGAGATGAGTTCGTTGCTGGACGATCCGGTGATTGTGTCGTTGGCGGCGGTGCCGTTTACCATAACTGCAGGCGGAGCGGGTGCAGCGGTGGCTTCCGCCAGCGCCTGAGCATACGTGGCGGCGGTGAAGGGGGTGGGGGCGGCACCCAACAAATCCGGCCAAGTAGTGTATAACCCTTGCAGGCGTACCCCATCATCCAGTTGTAGCCCGAAATCCCCTTGATGCCAGTTATGCAAGGTCGCTACCTTGTGCGTTCCATTGAAAATATCTATGGTGACCGAACCAGGAGTAAATTCGTCTTGATCGTTATATAATGTTTTCCAGCCTGCGCTCCCTTCTTGAAGGACGGCTTTATATCCAGCCCCAAGATTATTTTCTGGATTACCCAACGCTGCACCCTCGGCAAAAGAATAAAGCTGATTGGTTTCAATATTTAGGAGATAACCGTCAAAAAATGTATATTCCATAATATGATCGTTTTTTGCCACTCCTTCCAGCAACTCGTTACCAATCACCAGGCGGCTGTTATGGCCGCCGCCGCTGATATCGACGAAGGCATCGGGATTGACCATGACGACGCCGCGGTAACTCCACGAGGCATCACCGTGGGTATCGTCATGGGCGGGGTCATACGAGGAATGCATGGTATCAGTTGGAAGGGTAAGAGTGGTGCTTTTTTCAAACACCGTAATCCGGTCGAAACTGCTGTTGCCGGTGACCTTGGTGCCTTGTCCGTAAGAGAACACGTTATCATGTTCCGCCGCTCCGCCGCCACTCGGGTACGCAACCCCGGTGACAATGGTGGCGCCAACGGTGTTCTGCATGGCCCACACCGTATCGTTGCCAGCGCCGCCGTTCAGCGAATCCGTTCCGTCATAGCTGGTCAGCGAGTCATTGCCATTGCCGCCGAGGAGCGTATCGTTGCTGTTGCTGAAACCCGTGAAATCCAGTCCGCCCCACCAGCTGTCAGATAGCGTATCGTTGCCGTCCTGCCCGTTGACGGTATCCTGTCCCTTGCCGGCGACGATCAAATCGTTGCCCGCGCCGCCGAGCAATGAGTTATTGCCGGTATTGCCGTAGATAGTGTCATTTCCGCTGCCGCCGATCGCATTCTCGATGATGATGGAGCTTGTCCATTTGGTGGCGGGATCACTTGCAATGGCGATATATTCTTGCCCGACATGGGAGAAATTGACATGGCCGCTCGTGTCTACCCCGCCACGCAGGTCGATGATGCAACCGCTGGAAGCCGCCGCAACTTTGGAGAAGTCAAACGTATCCGTTCCACCACCGTCCCATACCGTCCACATTTTGGCATCGCCGCTGATATGCACGTTGGTGGAACTGTCCGCATCGGCGCTGTATTTCGTGCCGGTGTTATGGTAGGTCGTGTTCGCGCCATAGAGATATTGAGCCGCGGCAATGTCGTAGAGCATCGGACCCGAATCTGCTATAGAATTGGATATTGGCCCCCTCGTATTTGCCATTACCGTTAAATCGTTATTATATGGATTATGGGATAGCCCTAAAGAATGCCCTATTTCATGCAACACGGTTTCATAAACGGATAATCCGCTATAGCCTTGCCTAAATAGAACATCTGCCTTATCCAAATCGCTCCCGTTTTTAATGCTGGATGGCAGCATAGCCCCAAAAGCATCAGTGGATTGTACAGAGAGGTCTGTAACTAGACCGAAAACAATATCAGGATGTGTATCATCCACTTTAAAATTGACTTTTGCTACATTACTCCAAGCTGATAATGCATCTGTTATCGTATGTTTTGAAGCATCTGAAGTAAAACTTGTAACCGATTTTCCTCCTAAAAGCGAACTGCCTGAATAGTAACTTTTTGAAGCGTCGAAACTGTAGGAAATTGACGCCTCTGTATTGGCATTTCCGGACCAAGAAAATGAGCCTGTGATGGGTAAAGCAGGTGTAAGGTCACTCCAGGCGATAAGTTTTTTGATTGGATCTGGCTGTCCCGCTGGATTGATCGACATAATTTTCTTTCCCTTTTCCGGCTTGCGTTATAAAATCAGTAACAAAATCAAAGGTTTTTAAGGTGATTTCCAAATGCGGGTCACACGAACTTGACGTCAAATTATCTGCGTCTTTCGATTGCTGTGCAAAAACAAGATAGCTTTTGCTTTTGACAAACGGGTTACTGGAAAAGTAACCATCGTCTCCTATAAATAAGTTGACGTTTTCTTTAAATATCCCTTTCCACGTTTTTAACACTGCGAACGATACTATCTTCGTATTCTTTTGACGTCCTTCCTGAATGTTTGTCACTTTCCCAAAAAAGACATGGCTAGCTTTATTATAATTACCCTTAAATGCTGTATCGGCACAACTAAACGCTCTCCCTTCAGAAAAGCACAGAAGAGAAAAAAAGATAAAAGAGGAAAAAAGAATTTTTACTTTCATAAAGTGCGTGCTAATCAGATTTTGATAAAGAAATCAGGTAATTTTATTAAAATAAATTAGGTTATCATTTGCCGCATTCGCTCCGCCGCGTAGGTCAGTCGTGCAATCGGAACTTGCCGTTGCGACTTTGGAGAAATCGAATGTGTCCATCCCCTCCTGCACCTTATGCTTTTCAGGTTTTAGTGGCACCAATAATTTGGTGGATGTGTCATTAATGATGAAGTTATCAATATTATTGGACTTAGGTAAGCAGCCAGGTGGCCAACCCCAAAAACGTAAAGAAACCAAACATGTCGGTAAACATGGTCAGGAATACGCCGGAAGAAATGGCCGGATCTACCCTCAGCCGCTGGAACAGAAACGGCAGCGCTGCTCCGGTCAGGCCGGCAATGATCATGTTGATGACGGTGGCGGCGGCGAAGATGCCCGCTATGTGCGCGTCGCGATAAATCAGCAGGATGCCGCATCCGGTGAGGGTGGCGAGGCCCAGACCGTTGAGCGCGCCGAGCATCATTTCCTTGCGCACCATGTACCAGACGTTGCCCATGGACAGCTTACGGGTTGCCAGCGCCCGCACGACGATGGTGGCGGACTGGATACCGGCGTTGCCGCCCATGGAGGCGATGATCGGCATCAGCACCGCCAGCGCCACCATTTTCTGTAAAACGCCCTCAAACATGCCTATTACCAATGACGCGGCGATGGCGGTCAGCAGGTTGATGAACAGCCAGGGAAAACGTGTCTTGACGGAATCGCGCAGCGAATAATACACGTCCTGCGAATTCAGGCCGGCGGATTTCAGGAAGTCTTCCTCGCCTTCCTGCTGCATGACGAACACCACGTCGTCCACGGTGATGGTGCCGACCAGCCGCCCTTCCGCGCCCACCACCGGCGCTTCCACCAGCCCGTATTTCCGGAAGATATGGGCGACTTCCTCCTGATCCGTATCCAGATGCTGCGTGTGCAGGTGCGTCGTCATGACGTCCTCCACCTTCACGTCGCGTCCGCAGCGCATCAGGCGGGAAAGGGGAATCAGCCCTTTCGGGTGAAAACGGGGATTGACCACATAGATCACGTAGAAATGTTCCGGCAGCGCTTCCTGCGTACGCACGTGGTCGATCACGTTGCCGATCGTCCAGTATTCGGGTACGCTGACGAAGCGCTTCTGCATCAGGCGCCCGGCGCTTTCCTCCGGATAGGCGAAGCTCTGTTCCAGGTCCTGCCGGGTTTCCTCCTGCATGGATTCCATCAGCACCTGTTGATCTTCCTCGGACAGGTCTTTCAGCAGATGCAGCGCGTCGTCCCGCTCCAAGCCGGAGAGCGCCTTGACCGCTTTTTCATGGCCGAGCGCCACAATCACGTCCGCGGCGGCGTCCTCGTCCAGCCATGCCAGCACGTCCTCTGCAAGCGCGTCACCGAGCGCCGCCACCAGCTTTTCACGCTGCGCCATGGAAAGCCGGTTGAACAGTTCCGCCTGATCCTGCGCCTGCAGGTGGAAACACAGTTCCCGCACGATTTCGTAATGTTCGTCGTCCAGCGCGTCGACGATATCGCGCATACGCTCTTTCGAGAGTTCACCCGGATGCAGGTCGTCTCCATGCAGGGCGGCTTTCTCGTCCGGTTCGTTCATGCGCGCCTCCCTCCGTGATCCACTGTTGCAAGATTACCTATCCTCTGGGCATCCAAACCACAACCCTAAAATCGAGCGCGGGCGTGAATCCATTCGACAAGCGGCTGCCAGAGAACCTTCAGGCGGTTACGCCCGATGATCATTCCAATATGACCGGTATCAGGATTCAATAAAGTAGCGTTTTTCAGGAGGGGAAAAAGGGCCGTCGCGCTGTTCGGAGGGACGATCCGGTCACGCTTTGGTGCGGCCAGCAATACGGGGCAGGCAATGGTGCGGGGATCGATCGTGAGATCGCCCACCCGCCACTGGAACTTGGCGGTCCGGTTATCCCCGGCCCAGTCGATCAGGCAGTTGCGGGCGAAAGGGCGGGTGAGGGGAACAGTATCGTTCACCCAGTGTTCTACGGCGATGAAGCGCGCGTAAGCTTCGCTGTCGGGCGATAACAATGCGAATTTCCTGTATTTCTCCCTGAACATCTCGGGATCGCTCAGATAAAACAGCCACGAAATGTAAGCGCCCGACAGCGTCGGCTGTGCCTGACAGCAGGCGTAGGCCATCGCTTGGTGCAGGCGATGGATCTTTTCCTCGCTGTGAGGGTGCGCGTCGAAATCCCACGGGGTGGCGAGCAGGACGTTGGCGGCGATCCGTTCCGGGGCGACCAGTGAGAGCCCGAGCGCCAGCAGGCCGCCGATACAGTATCCCGCCACGATGACGGGACGTCCGTGCCTATCATAAAGACAATTCACCAGGGGCTGAAGGTAGCGCAGGATATAGGTCTCGGCGTCGGACATATCCCCGGCCGGGGGTTCTCCCCAGTCGACGCAGTACGTATGGATGCCTGAGCGCTCCGCGTAGCGAAGCAGGCTCAATTCTTCCGTCAGGTCGAGGATGTAATGGCGATTGATGAGGGAAGGAATGAAAAGCACGACCGGGGACGCGTCCCTCGTATCCGGCGGTTGATCGCCTCCGATTTGAAAGCAGCGTACGTCATCCCGTGTCCATACGACGTTATGGGCGCAGGGAGGGCGACGGTAAGTGCTTTGCTGATAACGGCGCACGCCCTTCAGCCAGTCCGGCTCCCCTCCTGCTGTCATGGCAGATGTAAACTCAGGCGGCATGTAAAGCATACGGGGCGGTAAAGACGGATTGTTGGCGCGATTGACCCTTTATCATAACGTTTTCATGTAAAAATGGCATTTTTTTATGTGAAAGGCTTATAAATTTATAAGTGGTCAATCGGTTGACCAGCCATACGACAGAGCTAATCCCGGCGAAGACCGGGCCGTCAGGCTACGAGGCTAAATAATAACTGGATGCCAGCCTCAGCTGGCATGAAAGCATTTCGATGATTCCAGCCAGATGAATGATTTTCCGTGTATGAGGAAGATCATTATTCGCGGGACACGAAAAATATTACCGTGTCGCAGGCGCCCCGCCTCCGCCGCCTTCCGGTTTTTCCGGCTCTTTCCCGAGCCCTTTCGCCGCACGTGGGTCATAAGCTTCCTGTACCGGCAGCGGGATCTTGGGCAGCAGGCGTTTGGTAAAGAACGGATCCTTGTAGTAAAAGATCTTCTTGCAACGGATCGGGGAGAAGGATTCGATCAGGATGATCTGGTCGTCCCTCGGCAGCGCGATCACTTCCTGCGGCAACAGCAGCGCGCGTGAGGTTTCGGACACGCTCTTGGTACGGGAAGCAGGGTTGAAATCCATGAAAGCCGGTTTGTTGCCGGATTCCTGTACCACGGTCTTGTTACCGATCATCTGCGAGATCATGTTGGCCGTCTCGATGTTGTTGGCGGAATAAGTGATCCGGTAATAGGAGTTGGAAAGGAACGAGTTCATGCCCGCTTCCTCATAAATTCCCTTGAGCTGCTGCGTATCCTGCACGATCAGGAACAGTTTCACCTTGAATCCGCGGAAATAAGCGATTCCGATCCGGAACTGCGGCATATCGCCGAGTGAGGGAAACTCATCCATCAGGAACATCACGCCGTGCTTTTCCTCCGGCCCCGGCATGGCACGCGTCAGGAAGTCGGTCGATTGCTGGTAGAAAATTTTCAGGAGCGGTTCCAGACGCTGCAAGTTGTCCGGCGTCACGCCGACATAGACCGTCATTTTCTTTTTCTTCAGCTGCTGTACGTCGAAGTCCGAGCTGGCGGTCGCCGTGTCGATCAGCGGGTTCGCCCAGAGTTCAAGTCCGGAGTTGAGCGTGGAAATCACGCCGGAGCGTTCCTTGTCGGCTTTCTGGAGGAAGGCGGCGATGTTCATGTAGGCGACCGGGTGGATCTTCCCTCCCACCGTATCGAGCACCACGGCGAGGTTATAGACCACGTCGTCCGAACGCAGCGTTCGCACGATCTCCCCGAACGAGGTGACCTTCTCCGGAACCGCCACCAGATACAGCATGACGCCGAGCATGAGCGAGCGTGCCTCGTTCTGCCAGAATTCCTGTTCCGGCATGATGAGCGAACAGATTTTCTGGCAGTCATCCACCATCTGGCCGGGTTTTTCGGAAATCCAGTCCAGAGGGTTGTAACAGTTGGTGATTCCGTTCGGATCGGCCGGGTTCCAGGTGTAGGCCCCCTGGCCCATGACGTTCTGGCGATACCCGCTGGTCAATTCATAGTTTTCCATCTTGATGTCATGCACCACCACCGAATCCTGCCAGTACAGCAGGTTCGGAATCACGAAGCCCACCCCTTTACCCGCACCGGTCGGCGCGAAAAGCAGCACGTGCTGGAAATCATCGACGACCAGATAGCTGGTTTTACCCGTTCGCCCCATGAGCAGCCCTTTCTTGGCGCGGAGGTTGGCGCGGCGGATATCCGCTTCCGACGCCCATTTCGCATCCCCGTGAATGCTTTCCTTCGCTTTGAAGGGGCGAAAGTCGATCAACGGAGCGCGGGCCAGGAATAGGGTGAACAATCCGAAAAACGCACCGATGCCGGGAGGGGCGAGAATCTTGATGCGCGTGGCGAGGGGCACTTTCGCGCCGTAATAATCCACGTAGTGATACAGGTTCATGTATTGTTTATACAGCATCCGCGGGCTGAGCAGGATTTTCCAGTAATTGAGGCCGTAAGTCAGCATGAAGGAGCTGGAAAATCCGATATAGATCGGCACCGAAACGATCAACAGCATGATGGTGCCGATAATCAGGAAATTCTGCGTTTCGCGGTTTCCGTCTCCCTGAGCCATCGCCTAGATCTCCCGTTCCCTGAAAAACACTTCCGACACGAACCGCTTACCCCTGCCGCCTCGTTTCAGCTGCACCACGATATCGACGATCGCTTCCACATATTGCTTGATCTGGTCACGGCCGAGGCCCAAGCCCGCCTGCATCACCATCATCATCAATTGTTCGAAGGCCAGTCCCGGAGAATCGGCGTGGATGGTGGTGATCGAGCCGGGGTGGCCGGTGTTGATGGCGCGCAGGTACGAGAACGCTTCCGCCCCACGGATCTCTCCCACCATGATCCGGTCGGGACGCAGACGCAGGCACGCCTCGATCAAATCCTGCATGGTGACCTGCGCCCGGCCCTGCCCACCGCGGGAGGCGAGCAGGTGCACGCGGTTGCGCAAATGCCGGATGTCCAGTTCCCGCGCATCCTCACAGGTGATCACCCGTTCCATTTCCGGAATTTTTTTAAGGACCGCGTTCAGGAACGTGGTCTTACCGGTCGAGGTTCCGCCGCTGACGATGATGTTTTTCTTGTACAGCACCGCTTTCGTCAAAAATTCCCGGATGGCGCCTTCATTGAGGAGGGAGCGCAATTCCTGATCATATTTATTGTCTTCCTTCCGCACCATCGTGCTTTGAAACGCGCCGATCGCCTCATACATCTCCAGGTCGAAATTGATGACCGTCTGTTTCCGGATGGACATCACCACCCGCCCCGATTCGCAGGCGGGCGGAAAGACCACCTGAATACGGAAACCGGTCGGCAGGGTAGCGGAGAGCAGCGGTTTTTCCTCGCTGATCATCTGTTCGGTGGACTGGGCGACCAGCCGCGCCAGAGCGCTTAAATGTTCCAGCGTGAATTCCGGCAGGGGATGGAATTCCATCTCTCCGAATCGCTCCACCCATGCCTCACCGGGCTGGTTGATGGAAATCTCACTGATACCTTCCTGGGCGAAAAGCCCTTCCAGCGGCCGCAGAAACGTATTGAGTGCGGTAAGGCTGCTACTCATGGCAGGATCTTCGAGCCGTTGATGATGGCGGAAGGAAAGACCAGGTCACGGTTCACGAACACGTTGACGGGGGTTCCCTGATCGATGGTGACGCGTGGGCGGATGTCGAAAATACGATCCGTGATACGGGCGCCCACCGCGCCGATACGGGCGGCGGAATCCACGGAGGCCTGCGTGGTGGAAGTGCTCGTCGTACTGAACGTTCCGTTGGCGCCGATGCTTTGCGTCGTCTGTCCGTCGTCGCCTGAGAGACTTTCCGCCGCTCCGGCCACGCCGATGGAAAGGATGGAGCTGAGAATCGCCGCCGAGAACATCTGGCCGTACCGGTTGTCAGTATATCCTTCGACGCCGCTGCGGCCGAGCGCGTCGGTGGAAGGCGAATTGACCAGCATGTCGACGCCGTCGGGACGGATCACGCGGTTCCAGACGACGAACACCCGGTCCTGTCCCTGAAAGAGGCTGGTATTGTAAATCCCGACCAGACGCGAGCCTTTCGGGATGAGAATCCCTTTGCCCGCTTCCGCGTAGATGTCGCGGCTGACGATGGCCCGCACGTTGCCGGGCAGCTGAGTGTTAATGGCGGTTTCCAGCACCGCATGGATCATCTTGCCCTGCGCGATGGTGCTGCGGATATCCTTGATCTGGCCGGCATAGGCGATGGGCACTTCCGTTTCCATGGCGCTGCGCGCGAAGCCGAGATTGGCGTCGGATGCGCTGAGCGATTCCTGCTGCTTGCGCTGTTCGTCCTTCAGCGCATCGTCATTGACGAACGCGTTTTTGGTAATGCCGCCGTCGAACGAGAACATATCGGAACGCAGCCGTTCCTGCCGTGCCTTGTTATCCGGCTCTTTTTCCGAGAATACGGGGACTTCCGGAATAGGCGGCGGGGCGTTGGCTCCGGCGTTATTATCGATCAGCTGCGGCGGGGGAGGAGGATCGGGTTCCGCCAGCGCCGGAGGCGCGGGGGCGATAGTGCGGTTGGCAATCGTCTTACGTTCCGGTGTCTTTTCCTGCTCTTTTTTACCGCTAAGGAGGATATAGGAGATCGTCAGCATCAACAGCACCAGTCCGCCGATCACCACGAATATTTTACCTGAAGAAGCGGTAACGGCCGGCTTGCCCGCGGAAAGCTTTTCGGCCTGCGGCATTGCACCACCAGCCGGAGTCGCCGTTCCGAGTCCTCCTGCGGCGCCCAGTGGTGGAGGCGGGGGGGGCGGTGGAGGCGGAGGCGGAGGGGGTGGTGGGGCGGCGGCGTCACTCATCGCGGTTGGCCTCCTGCGGCGGGCGCGCTTTGAGCGGCCTGCGGCCCAGCGGCGAGCGGCCCAGCGGCGAGCGGCTCGTTATAGATGCAGATGAATGTTTTCGCATCGTAGCGCACCACGAAACGCGGACTTACCACGTTCGCCTTGATGAATCCGTCGCTGGTGGTGGTGACCGATAGCGGGATTTCCTTGTGGTCCGGCGTGACACTATAAATCCGGGCAGGTTTTACCAGCTGGAAATAGGTGGCATGCCCATCATCGAAAATACGTTTCGGTGCCAGCGCCGAGTCGCCGGTAAAAGTATAATTGAAATTCAAGGCTGGCATACTGGCCGCTTTCCCCTTATCCGTCGCCACGCCCACCAACTCGTCCGCATAGACCGCCGGAAGAACGCCGGCGGATTTAGGAACATGCTCGTCCGGATAATAGAACCGTACGGCATACACCAGGTCTTCGCGTACCGGCAGTGGTCCGCCGTTGGTGGCGCGGATATCGAACTGGTAGGAACGCAGGTTGGTGATCACGCTCATATTGGTGCTGGCGCCGGCGACCAGCGAGCGCAGGAAGATGCGCCGCCCGTCCGGAATGATCTGCCAGGAAATACGGTCCCCGACCGAGATGGTGCGGATGCTTTCCTTGTCCCCGAATTCGATCGACGCCTGATAACCGTGATGGGTCAGCAGGGAATAGACGTCGTTTTCATTATAGACCAGCGTCTTGATACGGCTGTCCGTAATGACGGGTTGTGCCGCCGCGTTCGACGCGGGGTAAGCAAAACTGCACAGAACTATCCCCAATGCCGCACATAGTCGTTTCACTGCACCACCTCTTCATCCAAACGGTAACTGAGGACCTGGAAGCCGAGCGGGTTGATCAGCCGTTCGCCCCGTTTCAGGTCCAGATCATAATAGACGTATTCAATCGTTGCGATCTTGGGATAGCGCGTCTTGACGTCCTTGAAAGTCTCCTCCACCAGGAACCGCACCTGCGCCACCTTGCGTTCCGGATCGTTCAGATAAGTGATAGTGGGGTCGCTCAACACCCGCGTACCCGCTCCGGCCAGTACGGCGGCGGCGCTTTTCGGGTTGTTCGGGCTGATATCCAGCAGGTATTCCGCGAAAATGTCCGGGCTGCTCATGATCCTGGTGATTTCCCAGTTTTCGCGCTGATCGGCAGGGTGGTAGGTTTCCCTCGCCCGAACGTACGCCCACAGGAAGTAATTATCCAGCGATTCGGTGGAGGAGATCTTAGATTTGTCCATCGGCTCCACCAGCTGGGTGATACCGGTTTTCTCCTCGATCTGGATAATGAACGGCTCCACCGATTTGAGCGGCGCCAGTTTTTTCACCGTATACACCGAAATGACGGACGCCACCAGACTGAGCACGGTCAGCACGGCCAGGATGTTGCGCTGGACGAGGACGAACTGGTATTTATCCTGGAACCAGCTCTTGGCCTGCATCTGCAGGCGGATCTGGCGCTTGAGCTTCTGTTTCTGGAAGAACCCCATGCGGATGCCGTACTGCGAGTACGGATTATAGATCACGTTGGGATCATTCAACAGTTTATCGATCGTAGCGCCGCGGGGGTCTACGACGGAACGATCAATGACAGTGTTCGGGTTCGTATTTGGATCCATCAGAATGCTATGGTAAGTGGGAGAAGAAAAAATTGCAACAATAGCCTTCAGTTGTGCCAAGTATTTCTTAAGAAAACGTGTCGGTTGTCACACGTTTAGTGCGGACTGACATTATAACCACAGATTTTCCCGGCAGGCTGTTGCGGCAAGGCCCCCGTCCGCCATATATAAGAGGGATCGGGGGTGCCGCAGCGTCTCTTCCACCGGCTTTCAACACCCCCTTTTACTGATGCGCCTCGGCATTGGCCACGAGTCCGCCGAGCGGGGTTCCGGCCAGCAGATGCACATGGAAATGCGCTACCGTCTGCGAAGCGTCGGCGCCGTGATTGGTGATCAGGCGGTATCCCTCGTTCGCCACGCCGAGCAGGGCGGCTACCTGCCGGACCGCTTTAAAAAAACCGGCGATATGCGCGTCCGGGGCGGAGATCATGAAATCGTCGAACGAACAGGCCGGATGTTTGGAGATGACGAGCACGTGTACCGGCGCTTCCGGCGCGATATCATGGAACGCCAGCGCTGATTCATCCTCATAGACGATATCGGAAGGAATCTCCTTGCGCAGGATGGCGGCGAAAATATTTTTGGGATCGTAAGTCATGGAAGTCATAACTCGGCGATCACGTGGCGGCCCGCCGGGTGTGCGACGGACGCGCGGGAGCGCATCGTGGCGAACGCCTGCTCAAGATCGGCGATCAGGTCGGAGGGCGATTCCAGACCGATATGGAAACGGATGCACCATTGATCCTTATGCCATTTGCTGGTGGAGGTACGGATTTCCGCCGGTTTGAACGGGACGATCAGGCTTTCGTAGCCGCCCCAGGAAAAACCCATCCCGAAATGATGCAGCGCATTGGTGAGGGCGGCGATATCCTCGCGCGTGGTGCCGTCACGCATCACCAGCGAAAACAGGGCGCTCGCTCCGCTATAGTGCTGGTGCCACAAGGCGTGACCGGGATCCTTCGGGTGCGGCGGGTAGAGCAGAGCCGCCACTTCTTCCTGTGCTTCCAGAAATGCGAGTACGCTCCACGTGTTTTCCATCTGCTGGCGGACGCGTACTTCCATGGTGCGCATCCCGCGCAGCGCTAGGTAGCAGTCGTCGCCGCTGACCGCGTTGCCCAACTGATAGGTAGAGGTGGAGAGCGCCTTCGCGTGCGCTTCTTTGCAGCTGGCGGCGCCCATGACCAGGTCCGAATGTCCCGCCACATATTTGGTGATGGCCTGGATGGCGATATCCACGCCCAGTTCGAACGGTTTGACGTACAAAGGCGTCACCCAAGTATAATCCAGCATAGTGACGCATCCGTGCGCTTTCGCCACGGCGCTTAAGCCCCGGATGTCCTGCATTTCGAACGTCAGTGACCCCGGCGCTTCCAGAAACAGCACTTTCGTGTTCGGCCTGATCAGCGCCTTTAATTCTTCCGGCGTGGTTTCCGGCGGGTAATACGTAGTCTCTATCCCCAGCCCCGTCAGGATCTGGTCGCAGAACGTGCGGGTGGAGCCATAGACGGAATCGACCATCAGCAGGTGGTCGCCCGCTTTCAGGAAGGCGAGCAGCGAGGAAGTGATGGCCAGCAGGCCGGAAGGGGTGAGTACCGTGCAGTCGGCGTCGACCAGGCTGCTGACCGCGTCACGCAGCGCATAGGTCGTCGGGTTGCCCTGTCGGCCGTACCACGGGGCGACGCGGCCGTAATACGCGTCCGTGAACGCGTCGAACGTATCGAACACGATGGTGGAGGCGCGGTATACCGGCGGATTGACGGAGCCGAAACCGCGATGCTCACGGCCTAAGGTAACCAGTTTGGTTTGCGTTGTGGTCATGGTAAGGCGGAATCGGGAAAAGTGGAATCAGGAATCGGGAAGTTTCAGGAATCAGGAAGATAGAAAACTATATATTCTTGATTCCCAATTCCGCTTTTCCCGATTCCATCTCTAGCACTCAATCCACGAGAATCCAACCATAATATGCGACACCGCGCCGGAATTATTGGTGAACGGCAGCAGGCAGATGCGGTACTTGATCAGCTTGTTACGAATGCCCGCCAGCGTGCCGCTGCTGACCGTCGTGCTGACCGAACGGATGACCTGCGGCACATCTTCAAGAAACTTTTTCACTTCCCGGCTGAGGCCGTTCAGGCGCAGCATCCGGCCTTCCTGGACGCTGGTCAGCAGGCTGCGGGACTTGTCGCCGATATAGTCGAAGGTGAAGGTGGGGTCCGCATGGTCGGCTCCGCCCTGTTCCAGGCGGATGACGGCGCACTGCGCCCAGATGTCGGAGATGGTGCCCTGATTCATCTGCGCGAACATCGGCGGCGGGTTCAGTTCGGCCAGTTTGTCCCACATGGTCACGAGGCGGACCGATAAACGTTGTTCGAGCATAAATTCCGATGTTCAATTTTTAGTTGTATATGCAATCAAAATAATATTATAAAAAGTGCATGAAATGGATGATCTGTCTGGCTTTGCTTAGTCCTCTGGCGCTGTTGCTGCTCATATGGTATGAGAAGCGACATCCGGCATCATATCATAATAATCATTAATAAATAATGTAAGGGGCGCTTATTTCAGGACCAGACGGTTTTTCGGAAAGCGTACGAACAGCCGGTTGGTGTCGCTGGCGCTGGCGTTGACGGCAAGTTCTGCGTCATACAGGGAAAGCAGCATCCGCGCCATGGCGAAGCTGATCGCTTCGGTACGCACCAGTAACGCGCTGATTTCGAACGGTTGTTTCGCAGGCGTTTCCACCGGGATTTCCTGCGGCAGATCCGTTATCAGGACGGGTTGGACATGGGAGGCATACCGGAAAGAAAGCACGAGAGTGACGTTGCCCGCTTCCGTCTGCTCGGTCTGCGCTGTGATGGTGATGGGCGTACCTTGCGTCAGGGTGGCGGCGGCGCCGCACAGGAGGTAAACGACGATATGCGTGAAGCGCTCTTCGTCGATGATCAGTACCGGCAGGTTGTCGGGTGCCTTGAGTTTGATATCGATATGGCGGTTCTGGGATTTCTGGTGGAACTGCCGCACGGCGCGGTGCAGGGAAAACGCGATGTTGACGGAGGATTCCCTTAAGCCCTGCGATTCATAATCCAGATGGACGACAGCCTGCACGTCGCGCACCATCTGGTAGAGCAGGCTGATCCGGGACAGCGCTTCTGCAGCGCCCTGCACGTATTTCACCTGTTTGATCGCGCCGGCACGCTGCTCTTTAATGGCTTCGATCGGCACGATCAGGCTGCGCAGATGCCCGTCGATCTCTTTCATGACATGCATCAAAAATTCCGTACGGCCCCGACTCACCGCCTGCGAGGTTTCCTTTATCTTCAGGAGAAACTGATTTTTCAGGTGCAGTTCGCCCTGAATACGGTGCTGTTCGCCGATGTAATCCGCCAGTTTACGGATCTGGTTGGAAAGATTCTCGATCTCGACCGGCCCGCCCTTGGGCAGCGGACGGTACGCCTGTCCCGCCGAGATGCCCGCCGTGATCTCGCACAGTTTTTCCACCGGCTTGATGATGCGGGTGCGCACCATCCACAACAGCGAAAGCAGGAACACCGCGATGACGAGTATCTGCACCAGCCGGGCTTCCAGCAGGGAAAAGATCTTGTCTTTCCGGGCGATCTGGTTGTAGGTGATATACACCACGTACGGATTATGGGCGGACAGTTCGTAATATTCGAACGGCGCGTACGGATTGAACAGTTGCGGCATGGAAACCACGCCCTTCTTCTGCTTCTTGAAATCGAGCTGGCTCAGCGGCGTGGTTTTGCCGCGTTCGTAGATATCGTCGTCATGGAGGGTCTGGCTGTCGGTAATCAAAGTGAGGGTCGGCGTGAAGATGGAAAATTCCATTTTCGACTGCTGGAGGAATTCCGCCAGTTCCTTGGTCAGCGCCTCGATATCGATACTGACCAGCAGCACGCCGACGAAGATGCCGCGGTAATCCGTCACCCCGATGCTGAGCGGCAGGATCCAGCGCTCGTTGGTGCGCGCTTTCAAAGGCCGGCCGATATGCACCTGCCACGGGGCGCTGAGCGCCTTCTTCACGTAATCCCGGTCACTGACGTTCACCACCTTGGTGAGGACACCGCTCTGGCTGTTGACGATCACCTCCTGATCCGCGTTGATCCAGGCGATTTCATCGTTGCGGTGGTCGTTGTTATCGTCGAACGAGCGGAGCAGATGCGCGATGTTTTCAGGATTCTCCGCCCCGCTCTGCACGATCTGGCGGGCGAGCGATTCCAGCAGGTAGGACGTGCTCTTGATCTCCACCCCCAGCGAATGGTCAATCCGCAGCGCCTCCCCTTCCATGTCGGAGACGACGTTCTGCGCGTAGTTTTCAAAGGTTTTGTAGGCCACCCATATCGCCACCAGCGCGATCATCACCATCATCACGGCGAACAGCAGGATGAAATCACGTGAGACGGACGGGTTTCGGGAAGCGGGCACCATGGGAAAATACTACCTTACTCTATGCCCGGATGCCACGGTTAAACGTTTTTTCGGGTCGATATACAATAGATTGAAACCGTGCTGAGGTAAAAGTGGTGCCCGCTGCCGCATGGCTGCAGTCTTTAACTATTCAATATTTATTAAAAATCATATAAAGGTCATGAGACCTTAATAAAATCTGGTTAATCTAATTAAAAATAGTTAGAGGTCGTTACGGTCATGGATAGCAAGGTTGAAAACCCTGCCTTCGCAACAGAAGGCGAGCTGATGGCGAACGCCAGAAAATCGAGCGCATATGACTGGCAGAAAGAATATGATGACGGAATGAAAAAAATGGCGGAATTGGGCCGAATGGCGGCTCAAGCCACAGGTCAGGCATATAATGCCACTGCGCATTTTATTCACATAAGCAATGAAGAGAAACTATGGTTGGTTCAAAAATGGGGCCGATGGGAGAAGCGCTGGCCGCACGAAATTCAGCGGCGTGGGTAGGTAAGGTACATGAACAGATGGGAGATTATACCCAGGAAAAATATGAAGAGTTGAAACGTGAGGTGGACGCGGCTGACTATAAGTATAACGCGGCAAATAACTCTCCCACTGAATCGGCTTACAGGCGTACCATGGCAGCGGCGGGATTAAAGGCGCAGGCTACAGAAAAAAAAGGGACAGGAAACCGCCATGGCGAACTCCGCACCTCAATCATCCCTTCTTTTTGCCGATATGTTGCAGGACTTTACCGAAGCGGATCGCCTGGCTCACGCCGCTCATGCCGGGGAAGCGGCGGCGGGTAAGAAAAAAAGCCGGACAGGCGGCATGAGCGTATGATCTAACGGTAGGAACCGCCGATGGATTTGTATAACTCGACGGCGGCATCCAGACGATCGGCGGTCGCCTGAATGCAGGCATCCTCGGCATTGAAAAGCGTGTCCTGAGTATTGAGCAACGTGAGCGTGTCGATCGCCCCGGCGTCGAAGCGCAGTTTCGCGGCAGCATAAGCCTGCCGCGCCGCGTCGGCGGCGCTCACAAGGCTGCGGAAGCGCTGTTCGGTGACATGCACGTTGGAGAAGGTATTTTCCGCTTCACCGAACGCGGTCAGCGCTGCCTGACGGTAAGAGGCGGCCAGTTCCTTCTGCCGTGCGGTTGCGTTTTCCAGCGCTCCTTCCAGTTGTCCGCCCGTAAATAACGGTGCGGCGAGCGAAGCGCCGAGCGAGGAAAAACTTTTCGCCGCCGCGGAAGCGGGACTGGCGCTCAGGCCCAGGTCGGCGCTCAGACTCAGGCTCGGGAAAAACGCGGCCCGCGCCGCGCCGATGTTGAAATTCGCGGCGCGCAGCTGCGCTTCAAGGCTGGCGATATCCGGGCGGCGGCTGAGTAGTTCGGCAGGCAGCACGCTGCCCAGCGGCGGCGGCTTCAGGACGTTTAAAGGCGCTGGCGTGATACTGAAGGATTCCGGCGCGACGCCGACCAGCACGGCGAGCATGTTCTCCGTCACTTCGCGTTGCTGCCGCAAGCTGGCCACAGCGGCTTCCTGCGTCTCGGCAAGCGTACGCTGCTCGGAAAACTCCAGCGAGGAGAGGGAACCGGCGTTGAAACGCACTTTCGTGATGCGTAGTATTTCCCTTGCGTTGCGTAAGTTATGTTCGGCGATCGCCACGCGCTGTTCAAGCGCCAGGAGGTTGATGTAGGCCTCCGCCGTCTGGGCGCTCGTCGTCAGCCGGAGGCTGTCACGGTCATAGCGGCTGGCGGTCGCCGTCGCGTCGGCGGCGCGGGCGGTGTTGCGCAGTCTGTCGAACAGGTCGAGTTCGTAGGAAAGACTTCCGGAAGCGCGGTAACTGGTCCTGCTGCCACCTGAAGCGGAAGTGAAGCCGCTTTCCTCATTATTCAGTCCTGCCCCGCCGCTGCCGCCGCGCCCGGTGCCGCGCGTCCCGCTGCCGCTTAGGGAGAGCTGCGGCCAGAGCGGACCGCCCGCCACTTTCGCCAGCGCCTCCGCCTGTTCGATACGCGCGGCGGCGGCCTGCAGGCTGTTGTTTTGCTTCTGCGTCTGCGTAACGAGGGTGACCAGTTCAGGACTGCCGAATCCCCCCCACCAGTCTTTTTCCGCGGTATCCGGCATCGGCGTCACGGAGGCATGTTTCATCGCCTCCGGAATATCCATCGCCGGGCGGTGATAGTCCGGGGCCAGGCTGCAGGCGGAAAGCAGGAAGCAGGTGAGCAGGATGCGTGAAAGGCGCATGTTCATTCCGAGCTCAGCGCCACGACGGGATCGAGATACGCGGCCTTGCGGGCGGGAATATAGCCGAACAGCATTCCCGTGGCGCAGGCCGAGGAAAACGCCAGCAGGGACGGCCAGGGCGTAAACAGGACGCTCATGCCCGCAAAGCGCAGGATGAGGCCCAGCGTAAAGCCGATCACCACGCCGAGGATGCCGCCGATGGCGCAGACCACGACGGATTCGATGTTGAACTGCAGCAGGATATCCTCTCGCCGCGCCCCCGTCGCCATGCGGATGCCAATTTCGCGGGTGCGCTCCGTCACCGACACCAGCATGATGTTCATCACCCCGATCCCGCCGACGATCAGCGAAATGGCCGCCACCACGCTGAGCAGCAGCGTCAGGGTATTCTGCGTCTCGCTGGCGGTCTGCATCAGGGAGGCCATGTTGCGGATGTTGAAATCCTCGATCTTGTGGCGCTTAAGCAGGAGGGCATGAATGCGGTCCTGCGTCGCCTCCACCTTGTCGATCTGGCGCACTTTGACGATCACGTTGCTCAGATATTGCTGCTGGCCGAACAGCCGTTCAAACCCGGTGGTGTAGGGGACGATCACGGTGTCGTCCTGATCCGAGCCGTAGGAGGAAGCGCCTTTGCCTTCCATCACCCCGATGATCTGCATCGGAATGTTCTGCAGGATGATGAATTTCCCGACCGGATTTTCGCCGTCTGGAAACAAATTATGGTTGACCGTCTGGCCGATCACCGCCACCGGCGCGTAGGCACCCACGTCCTTCTGTGAAAAGAACTGCCCCTGCACCGTCGCCCAGTCGCGCGCGACGGGGAACTCGGCGGACGTGCCCTGGATCACCGTCTGCGTGTCGATATCGCGGTAGCGCACCGTCATGCGGGAGGAGCGGGTGGGGACGGATGCCTCGATATTGTCCATCTCCCCGATCAGCGCCGCTTCCGCGAGGGTGAGCGTCGCCGTATCACCGGATGGGCGCACCCCCGGCGCACCCGGCAGCACCATCAGCAGGTTGGTGCCCATGGCGCTGATCTGGTCCAGCACCTTCTCCTTGCTGCCGGAGCCGACCGCCAGCATCGTCACCACTGCCGCCACGCCGATGATGATGCCGAGCAGGGTCAGCGAAGTGCGGAAGAGATTCATACGGAGCGACTTCAGCGCCATATGCAGCGCTTCCCGCGCACTCGCCGCCCAGGTGATCGTGCCGCCCGCCTTCGGCTGCGCCGCCGCGTTTTCCGTATATGCCGGGCGTTCCCGAAGCACCGTTTCCCCGCTAATCCTGCCGTCCTTCAGCCGGATGATCCGCTCTGCGTGCTCCGCCACCTGCTCGTCATGGGTAATCAGCACGATGGTGCGTCCCTCGCCGTGGAGGCGGTGCAGCAACTGCATGACATCCGCCCCGCTTTTGCTGTCGAGCGCCCCGGTCGGTTCATCGGCGAGGATCAGCGGCGGATTGTTCATCAGCGCCCGGGCGATCGCCACGCGCTGCTGCTGGCCGCCGGAGAGCTTGGCGGGGGTGTGATCCATCCGCTGCGCGAGGCCGAGCAGGCTGAGCAGTTCATGGGAGCGTTCCTTACGTTCCGGTGCGGGCGTACCGGCATAAATCGCCGGGATTTCGACATTGGCGGCAGCGGTTTCAACCGCCAGCAGGTTATAGCGCTGGAACACGAAGCCGAACGTCTCTCGCCGTAACTGTGCCAGACGTTCAGCATCCATCGAGGCGACGTCCTGGCCGAGCACGTGGTAGGATCCTGAACTGAGGCGGTCGAGGCAGCCGATGATGTTCATCAGCGTACTCTTGCCCGAGCCGGACTGCCCCATGATCGCCACGAACTCACCCGGCCAGACGGTCAGGGAGACATCGTCGAGCGCCCGGATCTCGCTTTCGCCGCTGGTAAAGATGCGGGTAGCGCGGGCGATGGCCAGTATCGGCGAGCTCATAATTTCGGCCCGCCCATCCCCGGCGGCATCCCCCGGCCGCCCGTCGGGGTTTCGCGCGACGGCGGAACCACTTTATCGCCCGCTTTTACACCTGAGCGGATTTCGATATGGGTACGGTCGGACAGGCCGGTATAGACGACGACCGGCTTATCCTGCCCGGCCACGCGCACGGAATAGGCCTTGCCCGTGTCGTTATCCTTGTTCTGCAGGCGGGGGCCGAGCGCCTCCACCGGTAGCAGGGCGACGTTCTCGGCGCGTCCGAGCACGAAAAACACCTGCGTATTCATGCCCGCCATCAGGTGCCCGTCGGCATTGTTCGTATCCACCAGCACGTCGAACAGCACCACGTTGTTGATCACTTCCGGGGAGGGCTGGATCAGCCGGACGGTGGTTTCGTATTTCTGTTCCATCTCACCGAGCGTCGTAAAGTAAGCGGGCGTTCCCGTCTTCAATCGCATGACGTCCGCTTCCGCCACCTGCACCCGGTCGGTCATCATACCGAGGTCCGCCACCCGCATCAGGGTCGGGGCGGACTGCACCGAATTGAGCGTCTGGCCTTCGCGCACCGGCAGCGTCGCCACCGTGCCCGCCATCGGGGAATACACTTTCGTATATTCCAGATTGGTGCGGTCGGCGCGCAGCGTGGAGCTGGTCTGTTCCACCTGCGCCTTCAACGCCTGCAGCTTGGCCCTGGCCTGGGCGAGAGCGGCGGCTCCTTGCTGGTACGTATCCTCGCTGATCGCCTTGCCCGCCATCATTTTCCGGTTGCGCACCTGCTGCTGTTCGCTCAGGCGAAGCGCCGCCTTCTGCTCCCTTACCTGCGCCTGAAGGGAATGAAGCAGGGCCGTATCCTGATCCAGCTTGGACTGGTAGATACGCGGGTCGATTTCGGCGAGCAGCTCGCCTTTCTTCACCGTATCGCCGATATCCACGTGCAGTTTGCGGATCTGGCCAGAGACCTGCAGGCCGACATCCACATAGTTTTTCGGCTCCAGAATCCCCTGCGCGGTGACCACGTCTTCCACCGTCCCCGTCTGCACGGTGACACTGCGTTCATGGGAATGGGCACTGCTGTTTTTATAGTGCAGAAACACGCCGCCTCCGGCCAGGATGACGGCCAGAAGCGCCCACAGGCGTTTATAAGAATAAAAAGGGCGGCGCATAGGGGAAACAGCTTTAGAAGCAAAAAACTAAGAAGGTATTAAGTGGCAGGGTGTTAGCGATGCCGGTCGTACCCGTGCCAGTCACGCCCGTCCCGTCCGTCATGGCCGTGCCAGTATCCGCCCCGTTCCTCCCCATGCCTGAAATTTCCCAAAATGACGGTTTCGAAAGCGGGCGACGGAGGCTGATAATAGACGTTATTTTCTCGCACCACGTACGTGATCGGCGGAGGGGGAGGCGCACCCGCCGTTTGCGCAGTCGGCATCAACTGCCACGAACCGTCCGGCTGGCGGCATGCCGTGCCATAACCCTGCTGCAGCGCGTTGCCGATTTTCAGGCTTTGCGTGTATTCGCGGCAGTAAGGTTCGGAAGGCAGGGGGTTCGCGTAATTCTGTGCGAGCGCAGGCGCTGTTATCAGCACGCCTGAGACGAGGGAGATGAAAGAAAGAAACACATTCATTGGATTAAGCCTGAATAACTGATTATCATCTCACCATGCAAAACTGCAGATAAAAAAACACTGTGTTTTTATCATCGAGCCATAAAGACGCCGTAGCTAAAGAAATTATGCTTTCTACCGATTAACGTTATTTCCATTTATGTATGCTGTCATGAAACCTTAACTTGCGTGATCGCTAACCTTTCATTAACTTTTAGCTCATTCACCTAAACAGGGTTCCATATGTCATCAACAGCGATAAACGAGTTGCTCCAACTGGAAGACGTCGCCTTTTTAAAAGCAGTCGTCGCGCGTTATCTGGAAACGAACATGCTGGCCGGCAAGGCGGAAGCGTCCCCGGAAGGTAATCCCACGCTGAAGGATACCGCACTCGCTTACAAAGTATTCGACGCGGACGAAGTGGACCCCACGGCGGTGGAAGCGGACAGGACATTTCTCGGGCTGCTGCTTTTCAAGGCGGCGTATAACGGGGATAAGTCCAAATTTCCCAATCTGGATGAACAGAATTTCCAGGCGCTGCAGGAGTTCACCCACCGCATCGCCAAGACGGATGCGGACGTTGAGTTCGTGCTTTATTCGCTTGCGTGCAACGATCTCGGAAAAACGCAGCATCTGGTGGATGAAGCGGTGGCATTGACAGGCCATAAGGCGGATGACCATGACCAGCTGCTGGCGGAAGTGGTAGGAAAGAATCCGACGATTTTTCCGGGGATGCAGGGACTTAGCCCGGAGCAGCAGGCGATGTATTCGGAAGGGTTGAACGCCAACCTGAATCTTGGCCAGTTCGTACAGGGCGAAAATCTGCCGATCAATCTGGTCGGGATGCAGAATATTTCGCAGAACGCGCGCGATCTGAGGCTGCTGGCGGAACTCTACGACTTCGCGGGTGTGACCGGACACGTGAATCCGAATGTTTCGATGGTCATGAATAATGACAATTTTTACGCGTTCACCACGGCGATAGATGAACTGATGAAGGAACCGAGGGATCAGTCCTACCAGCGCTATATCGCGGATCGCGCCGCCAAAGTGGGCATCATCGAATCTGCGGACCCCGCTCATTTTGCGGAGAATGCAGAAGCGTTTGCCAAAGGGCGGATCGCCGCGATGTCACGGGCGTTCAAGCCGGAAGAAGGGGAAGCGATACAGCATGTATGGGATAAATTACCGAAACCGACACGGGATATCCTGACGCAGGAGTTGAATGAAACAGGATTCGGCCAGCGTGCCGGGGTGCTTGTCTATTATGCGCCGGCGGTAATCGCCAATTCAGTAAAAACCAGCGGTGATTTTGAAACGGGCCTTGAATACGCCCTGAAGGGAATTGCCGGTGAATATAAGGAAGCGCGTCGTACGCAGCGTTCCAATGAGGGAGGGGTTATTACCGTCAATGTGTCCGAAATGGCGAAGCAGGCGCTTAAGGATCCCCAGGCGATTGCCGGCGGAGGGAATTTCAGAGGATGAGCCTGAGCGACCATATTCAGGGTGACAGGCTCGCTTTCATCGGGATCGGCGGCGGTTCCGATTGCATTCAGGCGGCGATACTCTCCCGCTTATCGGGAAAACCTTCGTGCGTGATCTCCATCCGTGCCGATAAAACATCTTCGCAGGATGCCAGCGGAAAGATGGGAGTAGAGAGAACGGTGGAACATCATGGGGGCGAGATAGCGGACGGTGTCTACCGCATCACGCCGGAGACGACGGGGTCGGGCCGCTTTTTCGAGTCCATCCCTGCCACGGGTACGCCGACCTACCTCGTGGTCGATAAAAAAGACGGCCGGCTGACGGATCAGATCCAGGCCGCACTTACCAATTTCGGCGGCGTACAATCCATTGTTGCTCTGGATACGGGTGGAGACGCGCTGTATCGCGCTTCGGTATCCGACCAGACCAAGGCGACGCCCGACCAAGACCTGGCTTCCCTGAAAGCCGTCAGCCAGTTGCGGGATACGAAACTCTATTCGATGATCATGGCTCCCGGTGTGGATACGCCCGATGATTACCGGGAAGTACTGCAGAGCGCACAGGCGCATTATATGTCATTTGACGAGGCCGAAAAGGCCCGGATATTTGAAACTTACAAAGAGTTCGAAATGGATGGGTCAAACCCCGATCGTTACGGTAAAACGTCCCTGGCCTGGCAGGCAGCGTTACGGGGTGAGCGGGGAAGCGTCAGATTACCCCTTCCGGACCATGTGGTGAATGACCCTAGAAATCCCTGGAATCCTTACGTTAACATCACCGAGGAAATGGCAGGCGCTTATGTCATGGACGTGGAAAAACACATAAGCGCGATCCAGCACCCGAAGAAATCACGTCTGCCGGCGGATTATAAAGCGCGTGACGCCGACAGTTTAAGAAATCTCGGTGCGGGTAACACTACGGATTTTGATCTAAGGAGATAAATACCGTGGTGCCCGGAGCCGGAATCGAACCAGCGACACAAGGATTTTCAATCCTTTGCTCTACCAACTGAGCTATCCGGGCACGTCAATCAATGAGGGTTCCCTATAACCGATCATGTTTCGCGTGACAAGTATTCTTTGGATGGTGGGGGCCACTTTTCCAGTTGGCGCTTGTATATTATGGCATAACATGCGAAGAAAGGTGTTTCACGTGAAACATTTCACAGGAGCGCGTTCGTGTCATTGTTTTCTACGATCCAGGAAGTGATGGGCGTGCCCATCCATCCGAAAGGCAAGCCGATCATCGCCGGGGTGGCGGTGCTGGTGCTGGTGCTGGTTCTCTGGCTCTCGCCTTTCAACGTTCTGGCGGACCTGGCGCTTATCTTCCTGTGTTTCACCGTGTATTTCTTTCGCAACCCGTACCGTATGGTGCCGCAGGGTGAAGGCTTCATCCTGGCGACCGGGGACGGGGTTATCAGCGCGATCACGCCGGCCTCCCTGCCGAAGGAACTCAATATCACGGTGGAAGAACCGTATGTCCGCATTTCCATTTTCCTCAATGTCTTCAACGTCCATGTCAACCGTGTTCCGGCCAGCGGGCTGCTGACGCGTGAAGTGTATATTCCGGGGAAATTCTTCAACGCGTCACTCGACAAGGCGAGCGAGGAAAACGAGCGTTCGGTGGCGGCCCTTACCACTACGGGCGGTGAGATCATCGGATTCTCGCAGATCGCCGGACTGGTCGCCAAGCGTATCGTCTGCCAGCTCGACGAGGGGGAACGCGTCCATCAGGGAGATCGGTACGGCATCATCCGTTTCGGCAGCCGGTGTGACGTGTACGTACCCGCCCGCTATCAGGTGATGGTCAGTATCGGGTCGGTTTCGGTAGGTGGAGAGACCATCCTGGCGGTGGACCCGCGGACATTCAGTCCTGCGAAAGTGACGTGGCTTAAGAATTAAATTTCCTGACCTTTTCAAGGAAATACTTTATTTTATCTGATGGTGTTTTTATCCTGATTCGTACCTACCGTTCCTCTTGGGAAACACTCTATCGTGCCACGCCTCATCCGTTTTCTGCCTAACGCCATCACCCTGACCGCCATGAGTCTGGGATTGACGGCGCTGCGGCTCAGTTACGTGCGGGAGGATATCTACCTTTCGCTGCTGCTGCTGCTTATCGCGGCGTTCCTCGACGGCATCGACGGGAAGATCGCCCGCCGCCTCAACGTACAGAGCGCGGTCGGAGCGCAACTGGATTCACTGGCGGATTTTCTCAATTTCTGTGTGACGCCCGCTTTGATCATTTATGAATGGCACCTGAAATACCTCTATTTTTTTGGATGGGCGGCGACGTTGTGTTTCCTGACCGGCGGAGCGTACCGGCTGGCGCGGTTCAACGTCATGCACAGCAAGGGGATCGAGAACGTCTCGTCCAGTTTTTTCGTCGGCGTACCCACTCCCGCCGGGGCGATCCTCGCATTCCTGCCGATGGTGCTCAACCTCAAGGGCTATTTGAGCGACCCTTCCGGCGTGTGGACGGCGATCTACATGGTCTGCATTTCCGGCCTCATGGTCAGCTATATTAAAACCCCTTCCAACAAACTGATACGGGTAAACCGCAAAAGCTTGCCGTACGCGATCGCTTTTCTGGCGGTGTTCGGGCTGGCGTCGCTTTACTCGCCGCTGGATCTTTATCTGGTGGCAATAGGGCTCTACCTGGCCGTGACGCTGGTCCTGTTCTTTCGGGACGATCCCTACCGCAAACGCAGAAAGGCGGTTTAATCCTCATGCGGCGGGTCGTTACCGACACACGGCGGGAGATGGGAATAGAGGCGGCCCGACGTATCGCCGCACTCATCAACGACCATAACGCGAAAGGTATCTCGACCGTGCTCGGCTTGGCGACAGGGGATACGCCCATTCCCATGTATGAGGAACTCGTGCGGATGCACCAGGAGGAAGGACTGGATTTCTCAAGAGTGGTGACGTTCAATCTGGATGAATACTGGCCTTTGGAGCCCGACGACAGCCGGTCGTACCATTATTATATGAGAGAGCATCTGTTCAGGCATCTCGACCTGCCCGGTATCGGGATACATCCGGAGAATATTCATATTCCGGACGGCTCCCTGCACCCGCGGGACATAGAGAAATTCTGCGATGCGTATGAGGCGCAGATCCGGGCGGTGGGCGGAATCGACCTGCAGGTGCTCGGCATCGGCACGGAAGGGCATCTCGGGTTCAACGAACGGCGCGACAGCGATCCCTCTTACGGATTGCGTTCGCGAACACGGCTCGTGGATCTGTCGGACCGTACCATCGCCGACAACGATCCGCCGAGCACGCAGGCGTTGACGATGGGGCTCGGCACCATCATGAGAGCGAATGAACTGCTGGTGCTGGCGAACGGTGAGAAGAAAGCGCCGATCATCTCGGAAGTTTCGGGTGTCAAACAGCTGGATTACGATATTCCGGCCTCGCTGCTGCAGCTTCACCCGAAATGCCAGATGATCCTCGATACGGCGGCGGCCAGCCTGATTCCGCATATACTGCCGCCCGCGCGGGAGCGCTGAGGCGGATATGTTCGGCGATAACCCCAAACGCGGATTTGCCAAAGGCGACGGTCTGACGCTCTCGGTGCAGGAGATTTTCCCGACCGTCCAGGGGGAGGGGCCGTATGCCGGGTGGCCTTCCGTCTTTATCCGGCTGGGCGGATGCAATCTCGCCTGTCCTTTCTGCGATACCGAGTTCGAATCGTTCCGGGAAAGATCTGTGGCGGACATTGTCGCGGAAGTGCGTGATCTTGCCGTCGCTCCCACCCTCCCGTTGATCGTCCTGACCGGGGGCGAGCCGCTCCGGCAGCCGTTGCGACCGCTTACCGACGCACTGCTGCAGGAAAATTATGCCATACAGGTCGAGACCAACGGGACGCTTTTCCAGCCGCTCGACCTACGGGTGCAGTTCGTCTGTTCACCTAAAGCGACGGCCGGAGGCTACGGCATAACACGACCGGACATGCTGGAGCGGGTGGGCGCTTTGAAGTTCTTGATTTCGGCGGGTACCCCACCTTATGATGCAGTGCCCGACATCGGGCCATGTGCCGCGCCGATCTACATACAGCCGATGGATGAGTATGACCCAGTGAAAAACGCCGCCAACCTGCAGCATACGCTTGCCCTGGTGCGCACTCAGGGATATCGCCTGAGCCTGCAGCTTCATAAGATCATCGGTATTCCCTGAAAAATCCTACCGGAAGATGATCTGCTTGAAATCGTTGAAGATGGTAAAACTCATCAGCATCAGGATCAGGCCGAGGCCGATCTTGTATCCCCATTCCTGGAATTTCTCGGCCATCGGGCGGCCCCGCGCGCCTTCCAGCGCGTAAAACAGCAGGTGACCGCCGTCGAGAGGCGGAATCGGCAGGATATTGACGAAACCGAGATTGACGGAAAGCAGCGCCATGAACCAGACGATGGTAGAGAAATCCTGCTGCGTCGCCTTGCCGGACAATTCGGCGATGCCGATCGGGCCTTTCAGTTCATCGGCGTTGCGCTTGCCGGCGAGCATCTGGCCGATGAAATCCACCGAAATGGTGATCATCTGCCAGGTGCGTTTGGTCGACTCCCAGACGGCCTGCGGCAAATTCACGTCATTGGAGGTGATCTTATGCGAACTGATGCCGATCAGCGGACGCTTGCTCTGGGTGCCGAGCGCGTCCGTGAATTCCTCCATTTTCGGGACCAGCGCCACCGTGACGGGCGTGCCGCCGCGATTGACGGTCAGTGTCACGCTTTCACCGAGGTTGGTGGCGATGACCCGCGTGATCTGGTTGAAACTGCTGATCTCGGTGGTGTTGATCTTCACCACCCGGTCATTCGGCTGCAGGCCCGCCGCTTCCGCCGCCGAGCCTTTCATAACGGTGCCGACCACCGGTTCGGTGGTATCCAGCCCGTTGGTCATGATCAGCGACGTGAAAATGGTGATCGCCAATATGAAATTGAACGCGGGCCCCGCCGCGACGATGATCGCTTTCTGCCACAGTCGCTTGTAGTGGAAACTGATTTTTTTCTCGGCCTCCGTCATCGTTTCCAGATGGCTCATGTCGGGAGTGCTGGCTTCCGTCGCGTCGCCGTACATCTTCACGTACCCGCCCATCGGCAGCATACAGACTTTCCAGCGGGTGCCGGTGCGGTCGTTCCAGCCGAACAGTTCGCGTCCGAAGCCGATGGAAAACGCGTCGATCTTCACGCCGCACAGCCTCGCCGCCAGGTAATGCCCGAATTCATGGATGAACACGATCACCGAGATGATACAGATGAACGACAAGGCCGTGTGGCCGATATGGAGGAGGTTATGCATGGGTCAAGCGCCTGTATATGCTTCTGCTGCGATCCTACTAAGATGATCTATCGCGATCACATCGTCAAGGGTGGTAAGCGGAATGATGTTTGCTTTTTCTAAAGTTCGCTCGATCAGCGGCGCGATATCGGTAAACCGGATGCGGCCCGAGAGGAATGCGCAGACGGCCACTTCATTGGCGGCGTTGAGCACGGCGGGAGCCGAACCCCCTGTTTCCATCGCCCAGATCGCCAGATTCAGGCAGGGAAAACGGGCGTGATCGACCGCCTCGAAGGTCAACGATCCGATCTCCTCCAGAGAAAGCTGCGGGATGGGAAGTGCGAGGCGCTCCGGATGATGCAGCGCGTAGGCGATCGGGGTGCGCATGTCCGGGAGGGCCAGCTGCGCGAGGGTGGAGCCGTCCGCGAACGTGAGAAGGCAGTGCAGGATCGACTGCGGATGGATCACGGCGCGAAGCTGCTCTGGGATCAAGGAAAACAGGTGCTGCGCTTCGATCAGTTCCAGACCTTTGTTCATCAACGTGGCGGAATCGACCGAGATTTTGGCGCCCATCCGCCAGTTGGGGTGGGCAACGGCCTGCTCGGGCGTCACGTCGCCGAGCGCTGCCAGTGGCACATGGCGGAGCGCCCCGCCGGAAGCGGTCAGGGTCACGGTGGCAGGCGTGTTTTCCCCTATGCCCTGCCAGAGCTGGAACAGGCCGTTATGTTCGGAATCGATCGGCAGCAGAGTGGTGCGGTGCGCCCGGCATTCGTTCATGAACAGTCCACCCGCCGCGACCAGGCATTCCTTGTTGGCGAGGGCGATGCTCCGCCCGGCGCGTATCGCCGCGATCGTGGGCCTCAGCGCCGGGAATCCGACGATGGCGGAGACCATGCAGTCATACTCCGTGGCTGCCGCTTCGCATAATCCTTCCTCCCCGGCCAGTACGGTCACGGCAGCCGGCAGGGCGCCGCGTACCTGACGGTAGACGGACGCGTCGTTGATGACCACGCAGGCGGGTTGGAATTCATGGGCGAGCGCGATCAATTTTTCCGCATTGCTCGCCGCCGTCAGTACCGCGATGCGGAACAGCCCGGGGCAGGCCCGCACGATGGCCAGCGTATTATCCCCGATGGTGCCGGTGGCGCCGAACAGCGCCAGTCGTTTCATCGACCTGTCATCCTGAAGCGAAGCCGAAGGATCTCGTGCATCTGGATAAGATCCCTCGCTTCGTTCAGGATGACATCACGGATATGTCCCTTCATATGGCGGAAGCGCCCGCCGTGCCGTAGAAATTATCCCACATCACCAGCCCGTAGAAACAGGGCAGGGCCGTGAGATACCCGTCCATCCGGTCGAGCAGGCCGCCATGGCCCGGCAGCATCGAACCGCTGTCCTTTACGCCCGCCCGCCGCTTGACCGCCGACTCCAGCAGGTCTCCCATCTGCGATATCACGGCCAGCAGTATTCCGATGATGACGCCGCCGAGCAGTGAGAAAGGATATCCATCCAGCGCCGAAGCTCCCGCACCGGCAGCGCCTGCCGCCAGCATGCCGCAGCCGAGCCCTTCCCAGGTCTTGCCGGGGCTGAGCGTGGGTGCGAGTCTTCGTCTTCCAAAACGTTTGCCGCCGAAATAGGCTGCCGTGTCGGTCGTCACCACGCAGGCGATGACGAACAGCATGCCGTCCAGCCCGTAAGGATCGCGACGCAGCATGACGGCGCTCGCCACCGCGAGGGCGATATACGGGATGCCGGCGATTTTAATGCTGGACGGCAGATTCAGCGACAGGTTCTGCCATTCCAGCGTCATCAGCATGGCGAGAACCACCATCAGGAAAGTCCACGCGTCTTCCCCTAAAAACAGCGCCCCTCCGAAGACCGGCAGGATGACCGCCGCCGTCAGCATCCGCGTCGTCAGTTCACCGCCCGCCATAGCGCCTCTCCCTTGCGTTGAAGGCCATAATCGCCTCCTTCAACGCGGTTTCGTTAAAGTCCGGCCATAATATATCGGTAAAATACAGTTCTGTATAGGCCGATTGCCAGAGCAGGAAATTACTGATGCGCATGTCGCCGCCGGTGCGGATCAGCAGGTCCAGTTCCGGCAGGGCGGCGGTGTACAGGTTTCCAGTGATGCCGCGCTCCGAAATATCCTCCAGCGTGATCTCACCGGTCTTGTAACGTTCCGCCAATGTGCGGCAGGCGTGGGTGATTTCCTGCTGTGATCCGTAATTCAGGCAGATGTTGAGGGTGAGGTTAGTACCGTTTTCCGTTGCTTCCAGAGCTTTCGCAATCGCTTTGCGGGTACGGACGGACAGGCGGGAGATATCTCCGGAAATATGCAGTTTGACGCCGTTCGTCACCAGTTCCGGCACTTCATGGGTCAAATACCGGTCCAGCAGACCCATCAGGGCGGAAACCTCTTCCGCCGGGCGGTTCCAGTTTTCCTGTGAAAAGGCATAGACGCTCAATGCTTCGATGCCCAGCGTGGACACCGGTTTCAACAGTTTCCTCAGCGCTTCCGCCCCCTGTTTATGTCCCCACGCGACCGGGCGCCTGCGCGCGCGCGCCCATCGTGCGTTGCCGTCCATGATGATGGCGACGTGGCGGGGAGGCGGAGAAAAAGAGTTGTCGATCATCCTGACAGCATATGCCCGAGCTTAAGAAAAGATTCAAATGATATCGAGCGGCAGGAGATGATACCAGGATTAAGTTCCGCATTATATATATGGAAATAAAAGAATCCTGATGCCGATGGATGGGGTTTTATTACTGTGTTTCATAAAATGGTAACATTTTATCAATAAGCTTTGAGATTCATTGTCCGATCAGGCCGATCCACAGTTATCAAGGAGTTCTCATGACTACATTACAGGATCTTTTTACCGCTGCCGGTGGAGGAGCAGGCGTATTTTTCGAGGATCTGAAAGCGGAAGACAGGGTTTTTCGAAAGGGCGACTTTACCATGACCCCGGCGTTGGAAAAAGTGGCGCTTGAACTGGCGGATACGGCCATGGCTAAGGCAAAAGAACTGAACATTGACATCAACAAGCTTCCGGAAGTGCAGGAAGCGAAGGGGCTGGACAAGGATAAAGCCCATCTTTCGCGTCAGGAACTGGCGGCCCTGATCGTCGGGACCTATATCCAGCAGGATTACAACAACGATAGAACGACCATAGAATACAGAGGTTACGGGGGCCTAGTCACGGAAATCAATTCCCATGAGAGACCTTTCATGATGGAAGTGCAACAGCTCGGCAAGGAATTATCCAAACAGCTTTTCGGCGATACGCATCCGAAAGACAGCGCGATCGATACCAGTAGCTACGAATCCATTAAGCCGATAACCGATCTTCTTAAAAAAGACGGCAATATCCCTAATCGGTGCTGAGCACTATGCACCGGCGGCCTTTTACCACCAACGAATTCGCCTACTGGCTGCAGGGAGCGCTTGAGATAGGGGAGATCGAGTGCCTGACCCGCGAGCAGGTGCGGCGCATCCTTCGCAGAATGAACGATATCCCGGTAAAGGATCTGTATGCGACCATGGTATGGACGGTGCTGGCGACCTATCCGCTGGAGAAGGCGACGGGGATGGTCCAGTATATTCAGGAGCAGCTGTTCATTCATGATATCGATCCTACCTACGAAGGGGATCAGGAGTTTTTCCATGCGGTGCACAGAGGGGAAATTTCCGTTCTTTGATTCCGGGACTTTCCGCATGAAAAGAACAAAACATGCCGGTCGTGGCTCTCTACACCTGCATGATATCTTTTTCTTTATGCGCCAGCATATCGTCGATTTTCTTGATGTGCTTGTCGGTGAGTTTCTGCATGTCGTCGGAGAGTTTTTTCTGTTCGTCTTCCGACATGTCACCGGCTTTTTCCTGCTTCTTCAATTCGTCCATGCCGTCGCGCCGGACGTTGCGCACGGCGATGCGGGCCGCTTCGGCGTATTTCGCCGCCACTTTGCCGAGTTCGCGGCGGCGCTCCTCGGTCAGTTCCGGGATGGGGACGCGGATCGATTGTCCTTCGGAGACGGGATTGAGGCCAAGGCCGGCGTTGGCGATGGCTTTCTCCACCGCCTTGACCATGCCCTTGTCCCAGACCTGCACCATCAGCAGGCGCGATTCCGGCACGTTGACGTTCGCTACCTGATTCATCGGCAGGCGCGAGCCGTAGGCTTCCACCGTGATGCTGTCAAGCAGGCCCGTGGAGGCGCGCCCGGTACGCAGGCCGGCGAATTCGGACGTCAGGGTGTTGATCGCGCCTTCCATGCGGCGGCCGAAATCTTCCAGTTTGATCATGGCATTATCCTTACGAGGGGTTCTGAATGCAGGTGAAGTCCCCTTCACCGCAGAGGACGCGGGCGAAGTTCCCCGCCTTGTGAATGGAGAACACCACGATGGGGATATTGTTGTCGCGCGCCAGCGCGATGGCGGACGAGTCCAGTACCTTCAGGTTTTTCACCAGTACGTCATGATAGGTGAGGGTGTCGTATTTGGTGGCTGTCGGGTCGAGTTTCGGATCGGCGGTATAGACCCCGTTGACCTGCGTGCCCTTGAACAAAGCGCCGCATCCGAGTTCGCTGGCGCGCAGCGCCGCGGCGGTGTCGGTGGTGAAAAACGGGTTGCCGGTGCCCGCCGCGCAGATGACCACGCGTCCGCGTTCCATATGACGGATGGCGCGGCGGCGCACGTAAGGCTCGCACACTTCCATCATGTGAATGGCGGAGAGGACCCGCGTGTCGATGCCGATCCGCTCCAGTGCGTTCTGCACCGCCAATGCGTTCAGGACGGTGGCCAGCATGCCCATATAGTCGGCGCTGGAACGCTCCATTCCTCTGGCGGCCGCCGACATGCCGCGATAAATATTTCCGCCGCCGACCACCAGGCAGACCTGGACGCCCAGATCCATCGCTTCCTTGATGTCGCCGCAGATGCGGTTGATGATCTCGTCGTCCTGCCCGTACGATTTGCTGCCCATCAGCGCTTCGCCTGAGACCTTTATCAGGACGCGGCGGTAGCGGGGTTGCGGTTGCGACTGGAAAACAGGGGCGGGGGCAAGGGTCATAATGCCCCATATGTAGCGCCGGTTTTCAGAAAATGCAATCGCTTTGAGCGTGCTTTACGGGTGGTATCCGCGACATACACCGATACTTCCGAATTCATAAAAGCTTCATACCTTTTTCTTCCGTACTACCGTATGATAAGGAAGTATTACTTGAGAGATATAGGATAACCAGCTATGGCAGCGAACGAACCGAACACACTGCACATTCCCGAAGGGATGCAGCAAGCCGCAGGGAAAGTGGCGAGCACCTTCATGGAAGGAGCGAAGGAAAAAGCGCTGGACGCGGTCAATCCCGCGCATCTGGTGCAGAATGCCGCCTCTACGGCCGTCTACACCATCGATAAGATTCTCACCAACATTCCGATCATCGGATGGGCCGCGGGCTATCTCATTCCGCAGGAAACCCGCATCGGGTTCCTCACTTCCACAGGCAATATGGTGGCCTCGATTCTTCCGGACCAGATGAAGGGGATGTTCGGGATGGGAAAAACGGAAGTCGCCCAAGCGCCTGCCGATCCTCAGGCCGCCGCGCCGGCGCAGTCCGGGCCTGTAAAACCTTCAGCGGCCACGAACGCGGCCCTTTCACCTTCCGCGGTGCCTAACGTCATCAAACCGCAGGAACCCGCCCGTTCCGCTTAGCGTTCCGTCATGGCCGAGGATTCCGCACCCCCTTCTACCGCTCCCGCCACACCGTCACCCGGTCCCGACGGACAGAAGCCGCCCGCAGCACCGGTCGCGTTTTCGCAAGCCGACGCCCACGTCATTACGCAGTCCCTCACGCAGAGCGGGCTGATCACTTCCGCCGAAAACCAGGCGTCGATCGAGAATCTGCTCAAGAAAGGAATGTCCGGCCAGTCGCCAAAGGGGGTGTTGCCCGGCGAGGAAGAAGGGTGGATGCAAAAGATAGGCAACCTGTGGAATATGGTCGGCCAGCCTATCTTGAACAAGTTGTTCGACTGGATAAAGCAGGTGTTCGTGTTTATCAGCGAACTGTTCTCCAATCATTTCAATATGGGGGAAGCATCGAAAAAAGCGCAGGCTTACGGCGCGATGCGCGATACCGGCCGCCAGATGGGGGACAGCCTCGCTTTTTTCCGCGATGCCCTGCCGTTCGGCGAACAGGGGCTGAATTGTACCATCAACGGCGTGACGCCGCGGGAATATGAGGAAATCTATTTCGCCCGCAATGCGCAGCTGAAAGCGAAAACTCCAGAGCAGCGGGAACAGGCGGAAGCGTTGATGGCTTCGGTGGACCAGCGGATGCAGGCGGCGCACGGGGTGACCGGAAAGGAAGCGTGGGAAAATTTCGTCGCGTATAAAAAGGAGCTGATGGATACGCTGGCTTCACGCATGGGAAAGGTGGCGGTAGTGAACGGCCTGAAGGATACCCCTACCGACGGCGAGCAGATGATCCGTTACTGGCAGCATAACGCCGCGAGCGGGAGACTCGCAAGCAAAGCTTCGGGAACACCGGAACGGGATGAGACGGCATCCCTGCCCCTGCAGGAGAAAAACGCCCAGCCCTTGGAAAGCCAGCCTCTGGAACGCCAGCCGCTTGAGCGGCTGGTGGAGCGAAGCCCGCTTTCGCCCCGCTACGATGTGGCCGATGCCGGAGCGGCGCCGTCACTTTCCACGACCGGCCCGCTCGTACCCAGAGAACCTTCCCTCCAGGTCAATTGATTTTTCAGCGCGGTCAGGCTATATCCGTTTTCATGCAGATCATCGCCGGAACGCATCGCAGCCGCAAGCTCGTCCCTCTCAATGATAGCTCCATCCGTCCGACGTCGGCCCGCGCCCGCGAAGCATTGTTCAATATTCTTGCCCACCGGCTGAAGGAAGACGGATCGCCGCTGCTGGGCGGCGCGCGATTCGCGGATCTGTGCTGCGGTTCGGGGGCGATCGGGCTGGAAGCGCGCTCACGCGGCGCGGGCCATGTCACGTTCGTGGATAACGCGGCGTCCGCCCTGCTGATCGCACGCCGTAATGCTGAGACGCTGAAGGAAACCGCTTCCTGCGGTTTTCTGAATGCCGATGTACGCATGTTGCCTTCCGCTCCGTCGCCTTATGACGTGATATTTATCGATCCGCCTTACGACGCCGATTTTTTATTCCATGCCTCGGAACGTCTGTTGCAGGCGGGTTGGCTGCGAAAAGGCGGGTTGTTCATTACCGAGCAGCGGAATCAGAGCGTGGCGCTGAACCATGAACTGATGATTCTGCAAGACACCCGCCATTACGGGGAAAACCTGCTGCGTTTTTATGAACTATAACTGCTTTGCCGTCCATGAAGATTCATGACGCTTACAAAAAAATAAGGCATGGGAATAAAAAAAATAGCCCGAACGCTGTTAAGGCAGCTTCAAGCTATCGGATGCGGGGAGACAAAACTTCCGTGGGCGGAAATGGTGTTCCGTAATAATAGGACATCTTGAGAGCAGGGTAGATTAATCCGACTACTACTCCAAGCAGTAACATCGCCAATACAATCGAACGGATTTCTGTTTTGTGGTTTAACACTAATTAACCTTAGGCGGGAAAAACAACATCGAGCCTTAATGATTTATTTATTAATGATAAAAAACAACTAAAAGATTGAGGATGTACCATTTCAGCTAATTTTTGACTGCGACGTTACTACATGAAAAGCAGCAGACCTGCCGATGTTTTCCCTAATGTGAACATCCAATCGGGTAACGTGCTCATGATGCACCGGTTTGGGTGGATCATTCCATTAAAACCTGCTAATCCCTCATTCTGTTATACCTTCTATTAAGCCTTCTATCGTATACTGGAAGAATGAAACATGACCATTTACCGACGTATCCATGACATGAAGGTACGCAGCAGCAGTACGCTGGCGGTGGCGATCAAACCGCGTCCTTTACTGAATATGGCGGGATTGTGCGCGCTGCTGACGCTCGGCTGCGCGCTGATGTTCCTGCATTACCGCGGGTCGGACGCGGTGGAGCGCTTTCGGCTCACCCTGCAGCGGGCGCTGACGCCCGTGGTGGAACTGCTCTCGGCGCCCTCGCAGATGATGGAAGATATCGGTAACCGCAGCCGGAACCTGGTCAACGCCTACCGGCAGAACGAGACGCTGAAATCGGAAAACGCGCAACTTCTCGAATGGCAGGCGGTCGCAAAGGAACTGCAGCAGGAAAACGCCGAACTGCGCGGCTTGCTCGGAGTGTCCGCGGCGGAGGAAGCGCATTACATCACGGCGCGTATCGTCAGCGCCACGCACGATCCGTTCGGCCATACGCTGATGATCACCCATGACGGGGATGAGCGCATCCGCGCCGGCCTGCCGGTCATCTCGGCGGAAGGGCTGGTGGGGCGCATCCTGGAGACCACGGGGAACACCGCACGCATCCTGCTGATCACCGACCGCCAGTCGCGGGTGCCGGTGCAGGAGGAATCCAGCAATGAGCGGGGTATTCTGACCGGCCTGAACGAGGTGGGCAGCGTGACGCTGAACCATGTCGAGCATGAAAAGGCGTTCCATGTGGGGGATCGGGTCCTGACCAGCAAGAGCCTGCTGTTTCCGGTCCATTTCGTGGTAGGGGAAGTGACGGCGATGGACGGGCAGGGCATCCATGTCAAACCGTATGCGGATGCCCGTAAACTGCGGTTCGTGAGCATCGTGGTTCCTTCAGGTCACGACGGCGGGCGGGCGGAAGCGCATCCCGCGGCCGCCGAATAAGGCATGAACCAACGCCGGATCGTCAGCCAGCATCATCAGGCCAACCCGCTGCCTTTGCGGATATTTCCGTCGCTTTCCCTGTTCCTGCTGGTGATCCTCTCGCTCATTCACCTGCCGGTCCCGTTCCTGACCGTCGTCAATCCCGCTTTCGCCGTCATGGGTATCTTTTATTTCACCCTGTGGCAGCCGCGTCACCTTCCCGTGCTCAGCGTGTTCGCCTGCGGACTGGTCTATGACGCCTTCCAGTCCACCCTGTTCGGCACCCATGCCCTGCTGTTCCTGTTGTTCCGCCTGTGCATCGCCCGCGTGCGGCAGCAGGTCGGCTTTATCGAACCGGCGTTTCTCAACTGGGGATATTTCCTCCTGTGTGGCTCCCTGTATCTTACGGCGGAATGGCTTGCGGCGGCCTGGCAGCTCGGCAGTTTTATCCCAAATGATTTCCTGATGGAGCGGGACGTGTTGACGCTGGCCTGTTATCCGCTGGTCGCTCTGGTGCTCGCCTCGCTGATCACCCGTATCCAGTCGGCGGGTTTTTAGCTTGCCCTGCCGGACCATCTCCCGCATATAATCTCTCATGCGCAATCATCGGGTACAGAAGCGGCTGGTCAGCCGTCGGGCATTCATGCTCGGCGGGGTACAGTGCATGCTTTCCGGCGTGCTGCTGACCCGGCTGTTCCAGCTGCAGACCGTCAAGGCGGAAGCGTACAAGACCCTGGCGGAAGACAACCGGATCAACCTGCAGCTGATCGTCCCTGAGCGCGGTCTGATCCTCGACCGGTTCGGGGTGCCGATGGCGGAGAACCGCACCAATTACCAGCTGATGATGGACAGGGCAGTGCTGAAGAACAGCACTTCGCTGCTTGAGACGTTGAGCCCCCTGCTCAAGGGGAATTATCCGCTGGAGAAGGTGCTGGAAAAGCAACTGAAGCGCACCCCGCATAACCAGAACCTGCTGCTCAAGGAAAATCTCGACTGGGACGAGGTGAGCGCCATCGAGTTCAATGCTCCCGACCTGCCGGGGATCACCGTGGAGACGGGGACGATCCGTTATTATCCGTACAGTACGCACGCCTCCCACCTGGTAGGGTACGTGGGGACCGCCTCGCCGCAGGAGGCGGAAGGCAACCGGCTGCTCAACATGCCGGGGGTGAAGATCGGCAAGTCGGGGCTGGAGAAGCGTGAGGAGGCTGGACTGCAGGGTACGCCGGGGCTGCGGCATATGGAAGTCAACGCGCTCGGGCAGTACCTGAAGGAAGTGAAAAGGCAGGACAGCGTGAAGGGGGAGGATATCCATACCACCATCATCGCCGAACTGCAGGAATATATCGCGACACGGCTCGGCGACCAGAGCGGTTCGGTCAGCGTGATCGACATCACCAACGGGGACGTGCTGGCGCTCTGTTCGGTGCCAGCCTACGATCCGAACCGGTTCAGCAAGGGCATCAGCCAGGATTACTGGCAGGAACTGATGGGGGACAAGAAGACGCCGCTGCTCAATAAATCGGTCGGCGGGCAGTATCCGCCCGGTTCTACGCTCAAGATGATCGTCGGCCTGAAAGGGCTTCAGACAGGGGCGATCACGCCGGAAACTTCCGTGTTCTGCCCGGGATATTTCAATCTCGGCAACCACCGCTTCCGCTGCTGGAAACCGGGGGGACACGGGCGCATGACGTACCGCACCGCCATCGCCGGATCGTGCGATACGTTTTTCTATACGGTCGGGCGCAAGATCGGCATCGAGAATATCGCTGCCGTCGCCCATGAATTCGGGCTTGGGGAGATGTACGATCTCGGGCTGGTCGGTGAAAAACGTGGTATCGTGCCGACGCCGGCCTGGAAAAAGGCGTCGTATCGCCAGCCGTGGCAGATGGGGGATACCATCAACGTCAGCATCGGGCAGGGGTACATCCTGTCGACGCCGTTCCAGCTGGCGGTCATGGCGGCGCGGCTGGCGAGCGGACGGAAAGTCATGCCGCGGCTGGTGAGGGGGGGTGAGGTTCCGCGTTTCGAGGAACTGAGCATCGCCCGGGAGGCCATCGCGCTGGCGCAAGCGGGGATGATCGACGTCACCAGCATTCCGAGCGGCACGGCGCACGCGGCGCAGATTCCCGTGCCGGGGTTCGAGATGGCAGGCAAGACCGGCACCGCGCAGGTGCGGAAAATCATCGTCAGCGGGATGGATCAGTCCAAACTGCCGTGGGAATATCGCCACCATGCCCTGTTCGTCGCGTACGCTCCGTACCAGAACCCGCGCTATGCCGCGTCCGTCATGATCGAGCATGGCGGGGGAGGGGCTTCCGTCGCGGCACCGATCGCCCGGGACGTGATGCTGAAGGTGCAGCAGATCATGGCGGCGAAGGAGACGAGAAGCATTCCTGCGGGGAACAAGACATGATATTTATGATCAGGCATGGCTGTACTCCCCCCTTGAGGGAGAGTCGCAGAGCGCGTAGCGCGATACGGTGGGGGGGTAAAAAAGCAGAACTCAACCCCCCACCCAACCGACTGTCGCGTACCGCTCGGTCTCTTGGACTCCCCCTCAAGGGGGGAGTTGTATTACCGTATGTGGAGAAAAAAACATGAATCCACTTATTTCCTACATTCTTCGCGGAATCGCACAACTTCCCTGGTTCCTGGTGATCATGGTGATCCTCATTTCCGCCGCCGGGTTCACCATGCTCTATTCGGCGGCGGGCGGCGATGTCATGCGCTGGGCGATGCCGCAGATGGTGCGTTTCGTGATGGGCTTCGCCCTGATGGTCGTCATGGCGCTGGTGCCCCTCAAATTCTGGATGCGCTATGCGTATGTGCTATACGCCGGAGTGCTTATCCTGCTGGTGGTGGTGCAGGTGCGTGGTCACGTGGGCATGGGGGCGCAGCGCTGGATCGATCTCGGGGGGTTGAAGATCCAGCCTTCGGAGCTGGCGAAACTAACGGTGATCCTCGTCTTTGCGCGCTATTTCCAGCATTTTCCGCCGCATAAACATACGGCCCCCCATTTCCTGCTGGTGCCCATCCTGTTGCTGGTGATACCGGTGGTGCTTATCCTCAAGCAGCCGAACCTGGGGACGGCGACGCTGCTTTCCGGCATCGCGGTGTGGGTGATGTTCGCGGCGGGCGTGCACCGGCGGTATTTCCTGATCGGGCTTACCTGCGTCGCCGTGGCGGTGCCGATCGCCTGGCAGCATCTGCACGGGTACCAGAAACAGCGGGTGATGACGTTCCTCGCCCCGGAGACCGATCCTCTGGGGTCGGGCTATAACATCACCCAGTCGATGATCGCCATCGGCTCCGGCGGCATCGGCGGCAAGGGGCTGATGAAAGGGTCGCAGACGCAGCTCGATTTCCTGCCGGAAAAACAGACGGATTTCATCTTTACGGTGCTCGCGGAGGAATTCGGGTTTATCGGTGGCGGGGTGCTGATCCTGTCTTTTACCGCGGTCGTGATCTACATCATCGGCATCGCGCACCGCAGCGTCAGCCTGTTCGGTACGCTGGTCGCCCATGGGATCGCCGCCATGCTCACCCTGCATCTGTTCATCAATGCGGGGATGGTGATGGGCATCCTGCCGGTGGTGGGCATCCCGCTGCCGTTGTTCTCTTACGGGGGTTCCATCATGATCAGTATTCTCTGCGCGTTCGGGCTCGCCATGAACGTCTGGGTGCACCGGGACGAGAAGGTGTGATTTCTCCCGAAGAGATATGGGAAGCCGTATTGGGGGAAGCCCAGAAGGCGGCGGCGATGGGAGAAGTTCCGGTCGGAGGAGTCATCGTCAGAACTGGGCACATCGTGACCCGCGCCCATAACCGGGTGGAACAGTCGGGGGACGCTACCGCCCATGCGGAAATGCTGTTGCTGCGTGAGGCGGCCCGGCTGCTCGGTACCAAGGCGCTTGGCGACTGCGACCTGTATGTTTCCCTGGAACCCTGCGCCATGTGTGCCGGCGCGTTGAGTCATGCCCGTATCCGCCGGCTTTATTTCGGGGCGTATGACGTCAAAGCCGGTGCGGTGGAAAACGGGGTGCGTCTTTTCCTGCATCCCAGTTGCCATCACGGGCCGGAGATTTACGGCGGGTTTCATGAAAAAGCATGTGGAGATATCTTGAAGATTTTTTTTCGTGAAAAACGTGTATCGGAAAATTAAAGAAGATAAATAACAAGTAGGATCTTTTTGGAAATTCCGGTAACATGAGGCAGCAAGGCATCTGCCTGCTTTCTCAATCTCATTTGCCAGCGTTCCCCCCTTATGCCCATTTCAGAAAATACCACTGCTCCCCACACATTGCAGCAACTGATATAGTCATTCCGATTAAAAACCGTACGGTTTTTGTCGGATAAAATGACTATAACCATATATTTTATAGTGTTTTTATCCGAAAATTTCCGTACGGAAATTATTCGGAAACACTATAGATGTGATGGAAGGCGCGGACAGTTCCCATCACGTGGCGGTGACGCTTGATCACGCCGACGGCAGATCCATTACCGATGGGAATTACCGGCTGACGCCCGAAGAAAACCGGGAGGCGTTGAAAATAGCTGACATCCTGCTGAAGGTCGCAAAGGAAAAAGGGGTCGATATCAATCAGTTCAGCGATGTGGCGGAAGCGAAAGCGTTTGATAAAAACCCCGCGGAGATTTCCCGGGAGGAACTGGCGGCAGTGATCATGGGCCATGCGCTGACGCGCGGTACCCCGCCTTCCCAGTTCGTTACCAAGGTCGAATCCACGATGCCGACCGCCGGTCAAGGGTTCGGTCTTGCACAGGAACCACGGAGCATGCAGCTTGCCGTGGAACTGGCGAGACAGGTTTTCGGTGACACCTATCCCGCGTTAAGCACGGCGGATACCACTACCCGCGACTCTCTCAAGCTTTTGAATAAAGCTGCGGATCGCGGCCCGGGCCCGGTACGCTGAGTCGTAACCTGCGAGCACTATAGTCATTCCGATTAAAAACCGTACGGTTTTAATCGGATAAAATGACTATAACCATATAATTTATAGTGTTTTTAACCGAAAATTTTCGTACGAAAATTATTCGGAAACACTATATCGCCGCTTTACGGAAAGGCCGTTATTTTCCGCCCCGCCGGTTGCGGCGTATGTTCCAGATCCCATACGCGCTGATGCTGATCCATACGCACTCGATCATGATGGAAGGCAGGTTCGGGGAATCGGTAAGGGAAATTAGGATCAGGATCGCCCCGCACAGGTTGGTGGCGGGCAGGCGGATATTGGTATGCGTCCAGCGGCCCGACTGCATGAAGAAATACGCCATCACCAGCAGGCAGACGCCGGCGGTGCCGAACAGGTCGGGTATGGTCATGGGGTCGCTCCTTTATGCATGGCGGGAAGATTGGGTGCAGATCAGTTTGGTGCGGCTTCTTACGTTGGCGAAGCTCTGACGTCCTTCGGTAAAAAACATCGGGACGACGAGCAGGCACAGCGTAAAGACTTTTCCGCCTGAGAGCAGGATGCCCAGTATTCCGCTGATAAAACCGTGGGGATGCACGATATCCGCTTCGGTGAAGCCGCATCCGATGATGAGGACGTACCATAGGCGCCTGTCCCAGAAATCGTAAGTGCTGAGGATGCCGTAATAGATCAGGCACTGGCGGAGGGAAGGTTTGTCATCCGTCCCGCTTACCAGTTTCAATTTTACCAGACGCATGCCCCACGTGGCCTGATGCCTGCCGCGGAACGTGAGCATATAATAGCCGAGGCAGATGAGTTCCCGCAGCGGCTGATACAGGTTATAGTTATACGCGGTCTCCGAACGCGGCAGATGCAGGATGCCCTCTGAGATGATGTCGATCAGCAGCATGCCGATGACGTAATCGGCGCTCCACGCCACGTACCGGCGCAGAATGAAGGTGAGGCCCGAACCGTTGAAATTGCCGTATCGCGCCGTGGACGGGAAAAGACGCTTAAGCGTCAGGGTCAGAGGGGAGGCGGAGGTCATTCTCAGCGTCTCCCGAACAGTTTTTCGATGTCATGGCGCTTCAATTCCACGTACGTCGGGCGGCCGTGGTTGCACTGGCCGGAATGAGGGGTCGCTTCCATCTGGCGCAGCAGCGCATTCATTTCCGCCGCGTTCAGCGCCCGACCCGCCCGCAAGCTGCCGTGGCATGCCATCGTGCCGCAGATCTCTTCCAGCCTATCGCGTAGTGCGAGGGCTTCGCCATATTCCGCGAGGTTGTCGGCGAGGTCGCGGATCAATCCCTGCACGTCGCATTCCCCGAGCAGGGCGGGAATTTCGCGCACGATCACCGTGCCGCCGCCGAAATGCTCACATACCAGGCCCAGCTCCCGCAATTCGTCGCTGTGGGCAAGCAGGCCGTGCGCTTCCGCCTCGCCCAGCGAGATCACTTCGGGGATCAGGAGCATCTGCCGTTTCACGCCTTCCGCTGCTATTGAGCCTTTCATGCGTTCATAGACCAGCCGCTCGTGGGCGGCGTGCTGATCGACGATCACCAGACCGTCCGCCGTTTCCGCCACGATATACGTGCCGTGCAGTTGCGCAACAGCGGCGCCGAGAGGATAGGTCGCGGCAGGCGGGGCCTGTTCGGGTGCGGAAGACGCGGGATGCGCCGGTTCGTAAAACCCCGCGAGCGCCGCCGCCTGATTGGAAGAAACCCCGCGTGCCTGCGGTTGCCACCCGTAAGTGAAACCGGATGGAGGCAGCACAGACGGAGGGGCGGCATAGGTCGTCGCCGCTCGGAGCGCCATGGCCGCCGTCGTGGTGGAAGCCTGATGTCCTGCCATCTGCAGCGCCTGCCTTATGCCTCCGACGATGAGGGAACGCACCTGTGCGTTGTCACGAAACCGCACTTCGGCTTTCGCGGGGTGAACGTTGACGTCCACTTCCTCACACGGCAGTTCGAAAAACAAGACGCAGACCGGGTGACGGTCGCGGGCGAGGAAATCCTGATACGCTCCTTTGATCGCCCCAAGCAGCAGCCGGTCACGCACGGGGCGATTATTGACGAACAGATATTGCAGGCCGGAAGTGCCGCGGTTGAAGGTCGGCAGCGCCGCATAGCCGGTCATCCGGCAGCCTTCGCGCTCCACCTGCAGTTCCAGGGCGTTTTCCGCGAAATCCTGCCCCATGATGCGGGCCAGGCGCGGCAGGCGGCCGTTGAGCATATCCGCCGTCTCCGCCGGAAGCTGCAGGCGGCTTTTGCCGTCGTGGCTCAGCGTAAAATGCGTGCCCGCATGTGCCATCGCCAGCCGTTTGACGATATCGAGCGCGGCGCCCAGTTCCGAGATTTCGGATTTGAGAAATTTCAGGCGGGCAGGGGTAGCGTGGAACAGTTCCCCCACCACCACCGTCGTGCCGATAGCGCGCGCCGCTGGGGTGGGTTCGCCTACCTCTCCGGCGTTGACCCGCAGCTGCCAGGCGTGCTCGGCGTCCGCGGTGCGGCTGGTCAGGCTCAGGCGGCTTACCGACGCGATGCTCGGCAGCGCTTCGCCCCGGAAACCGAGATGGGCGATGCGGACCAGATCATCGTCCGGCAGTTTAGAGGTGGCGTGGCGGGTGAGGGCGAGCGGCAGTTCGGCAGCGCTCATTCCCGACCCGTTATCCGCCACGGAAATACAGCGCCTGCCGCCTTCTTCCAGCAGGATGTCAATCCGCGTCGCCTGTGCATCCAGCGCGTTTTCCACCAGTTCCTTCAATGCGGAAGCGGGCCGCTCGATCACCTCTCCCGCCGCGATGCGGTTGATCAGCCGGGTCGGGAGAATGCGGAGTTTGGAGTGGGTCATGATCGGGTGATTATAGGGGTGCGCATAAAAAAAGGCCATAGTCTATCCGGGGAAGACTATGGCTTAATAGGAGCCTGGAACGTTGCGCCGCCAGCGGGTATTGGAACCCGTCCGGTTTTTCTCCGTCCGCAGGTCACACAGAACTCCGTTATTTCCTACCTGGCGCACGTTTTGCTCCCAGTAGTAAATGATCTGCTCCTCGTATTCGATATAATTGACACCCAGAATCTTTACAGGACGCGTATTTTTCGTGCGAACCCAACCGCTATTGGTTGAATGTCCGTCGCCGGGGATCCGCACTGTATGAGTTTTCTGGCACGCGGATTGCGCTTGTGCGGCTGATGGCGTCATAGAGATTGCACTTCCTCCCAGAACAAAGGGAAGAAGGCACCACGATAATAGACTGCGCATATATATGCTTTAGACGAAAGGACTACGACTAATTTACGTTATGTTTACAGTGCTTACAATAACATTATAGCGTCAGTCAGGATACTAACGATTGCCTGCAGTGCTCTGCTCTTTCGACGAAGGTTCCTGCAAGTAGCCGCGCCATTCCTGATGCTTCACCGATTTCGGCAGAGGCTTCGCCGGGTCATAGGGCAGTTCCTCCTGATTGATTCTCCTGGCGAGCGCTGTATTCTTCTGTTTGTACTGTTCGACGATCTGCGTCAGGGTCGGCTTGAAAAATGCGGGATGCTGCAGCGCCGGTTGTTCCAGCAGTGCGCCGATTTCCGCTACATGCGCCTTGAATTCCGCTTGTGCTCTGGTGGCGCCGCTCACGCTGATCCGGCCCTGGCCGTGGGCCGCAACGATGTTAGGGGCCTGATCTCCCATATCCTTGTAAATATCCTTGAAATCCGTATCGTTGGCGATCTGCACCGCTCGTCCGAGAGCAACACCTATTTTTTCCATCATCCGCACTGTATCAGGCTCTGCTCCTGCCGAGAGCGCACCGGCCCGCGTGATGTAACGGGCGAAATCCGCCACCTTGGTATTGTGGCATTTATACACCTGCTCCATGCTCTGCGCGTCGGTGAGCTCGCTGATTTTCTGCTTGAATTGCAACCCGTGCAGCGCGTTCACGGTAGCGCTATCCAGCCCCTCGATCAGATCCAGCCTCGTTTCCGCGGGGAGGGTGGTGGTGCGTATGGCATCATTGGAAAATGCATGGATCACACCTTCAAACACCGAAGCGCTGGCCGGTCCGAACTTATGCCAGATGGCCGCACCGTTCCTGCGTACCGTATCGTTGTCGAACTGGGGATAGTCGTCCACCATTTCGATCATGGCATAACGCGTGAATGCGGCAACCGAAAGGTTGGTGATGTTTTTCAGCGCTTCCGGCGTGTCCGCCCCGCCTGCCAGGCGATGCGACTGCAGCAGGATCCAGGATTGCAAATCATACCCGCGCGTGTCCAGAAGCCCTTCCGCCATTTCCATGATCCGCGTTTTATCCGTCTGATCCAAAGTGCCGCCGATCAGCTTCCCTTTTTCGATGACGCGGTCGATATAGAATTCCAGTTCCGAGAGGAACGCGTTTGCGGTATATTCTTTAAAAACATCAATTTTTTTAAAATCGGAAGGTTTTAAAGCAGGAACAGGATGTGTTGTCATAACTAAACCTGTGGACAGAGTTTTTTAAGCTTTAATTAAAAATTAATCATAATTCAAGCGTTATTATACAACTTCCCTGTTTCATCCGAGCTGAATCAAATGGTATAGTCATTCCGATTAAAAACTGTACGGTTTTAATCGGATAAAATGACTATAACCCTATAATTTATAGTGTTTTTAACCGAAAATTTTCGTACGAAAATTATTCGGAAACACTATATATCATCTGCGTTTAAGCAGCATATAGGTAATCGCATCGTGCAGCGCGTTGTAAGATGCGTCGATGACGTTCGGGGAGACGCCGATGGTGTTCCAACGGTTCCCCTCGCCGTCGGCGCTCTCGATCATGACGCGAGTGACGGCGGCGGTCGCCTGTTTGGGGGAGAGGATGCGCACTTTGTAATCCGTCAGCCGCATGGCTTCCAGCGCGGGGTAGCGGGTGATGAGCGCGGTGCGCAGCGCACCGTCAAGCGCGTTGACCGGGCCGTTGCCTTCTCCCACCGTCATGATCCGTTCACCGTCGACCACCAGCTTGATGGTCGCTTCCGAAAGCGTCACTATCTCGTGCAGGGCATTCCAGCGCCTCTCATCCAGTACGCGGAAACTGTCCATCTCGAAGAAGGTGGGCAGGCCGCCGATCAGGCGGCGGGCGAGCAGTTCGAAGCTGGCGTCCGCCCCTTCATACGCATATCCGTCGGTCTCACGTTCCTTGACGATGCGCACCAGTTCCGCCACTTTCGGATCATCGGGCGCGATATCCATCCCGAAATCCTGCAGGCGTGAGACGATGTTGGAACGCCCCGCCTTGTCCGAAATCAGGATATGCCGGACGTTACCGACCGTCTCCGGCGGGATATGTTCGTAGGAGGCGGTGCTTTTTGCCATCGCCGAGACGTGCAGGCCGCCTTTATGCGCGAACGCCGCCGCTCCCACGTAAGGCGCGTGCGGATTGGGGGCGCGGTCGAGCTTTTCATCCATCGTGCGGGACAGGCGGCAGAGACCTTTCAGCCCTTCGTCCGATACGCCCGTTTTGTACCCCAGTTTCAGCATCAGGGTAGGAAGGATGGCGATCAGGTCGGCATTGCCGCAGCGCTCACCGATCCCGTTCATCGTGCCCTGTACCTGCCGCACGCCGGCACGTACCGCAGCGATGGAATTGGCGACGGCGTGGCCCGTATCGTTATGGGCGTGGATGCCGAGCCGGTCGCCGTGGATTTCCTTTGCCACCTGGGCGACGATGGCGTCGATTTCATGCGGGAGGCTGCCGCCATTGGTATCACACAGGACGATCCACCGTGCTCCCGCCATGTAGGCGGCCCGGATCATGCGCAGGGCGACGGTGGGATTGTGTTTGAATCCGTCGAAGAAATGCTCGGCGTCGAAAATCACTTCTTTTTGCGAGGCCGTTGCATGGGCGATGGATTCACCGATCATCGCCTCGTTTTCGTCGAACGAAATTTCCAGCGCCTTTTCGATATGGAAATCCCACGTCTTGCCGACGAGGCACAGGCTGCCGACCGTTTGGTTGATCAGCGCGCTCAGGCCCGGATCGTTGGAAGCGGAATAGCCTGAGCGTCTCGTCATGCCGAAGGCGGTCAGTTTCGCGCGGGTCATGCTGGGGGGCGTTTCGAAAAACGCATCATCCCGGGGATTGGCGCCCGGCCAGCCGCCTTCGATATAATCGATGCCGAAACGGTCCAGCGCGCGAGCGATACTTAATTTGTCGGCAACGGTGAAATCCACTCCCCGCATCTGCGAACCATCGCGCAGCGTCGAGTCATACAGGGTAACGTAATCCGTCACATCAGTGGGCCTTCGCCGCGCCTTCGGGCGTTTTGGCGGTATTAGGAGCGGCCTGCACGGGTGCGGCCTGCGTAGGTGTGGCCTGCGTAGGTGCGGCCTTCGCTGGAGCCGCTTCTGTCGGAGCGGCCGCTTTTGCGGTGGTTTTCCCCCCGGAATCGGGGCTGCCGGGGTTGGTTCCCGGTTTGCCGGAGGGAGCGGTTTTCTCGCCCGTCGCCGCTTTTTCCGGTTCCGCAGGTTTCGGTGCGGGAAGGGGTTTCGGGCTATCGCTCAGCGAATGCAGGTAGAGAATCAGCGAGGCGCGGTCTTCCGGTTTTTTCATGCCGGCAAAGGCCATTTTGGTACCCGGCACATAGTCTTTCGGTTTCGTGATGAACTGGGAAATGCTCTGCACGTCCCACGTTCCCTTGAACGACGCCATCGCGTTGGAATAGCTGTAATCCTTCCGGTGGGCGTGCGGGCCGTCGACGACGCCGTACAGGTTCGGGCCGATCTTGTTGGATTCGCCCTTGCCCAGGCTGTGACATGCCTGGCAGGCCTTGCTGAGCGCCTCACCTTTCTCCACCGTCGCCTTGGCGAAATACGACGCGATGTCCACCGGTTTAGCCGCTGCCGTGCTGCCGCCACCACCGGTGTCCGTGTCGCTCACCTCGATCTGGTAGCCGCGTTTTTCGGGGGTTTTATGCCCTTCTTCCTCACCGACATACAGCCCGTCGACCACCAGGCTCGCCACCATCGCGGTCATGCCCGCCAGTAATATCGCCGCCGCTATTTTGTTTAATTCGAACCCGTCCATGACCGTATGCCTTGCAAAATATCATTCCGTTATTTCTATAATCTCGCTGGCCTTTTGACGCAACCTCAAACTCTATGCCGTACAGATCTCCAGTAACGCAGCCCGTAATTCGCGTATACCTGTACCTTTTTCGCTGGAAGTGACGTATGGGTCGGGCAGGGCGGCGGGGTGCTTTCGCGCTATTTCCTGCAACTGGGCGAACCGGTCGGTGGCGTGTGCGCCCGTTACCTTGTCCACTTTGGTGAGAACCAGTTGACAGCTGACCGCCGAGGCGTCCAGCATCGCCATCCATTCCAGATCCTCCGGGCTCGGCGCGTCACGCCGCGCGTCGAGCAACAGGAACACCCGCCGCAGCGTCGGGCGGCCGCATAGATAGTCCTTAGTGAGATCGGTCCAGGCGCGTACCTGATGTCTGCTGGTTTTCGCATAGCCGTAGCCCGGCAGGTCCACGAGGATGAATTTCTCCTCGATGCGGAAAAAATTCAGCTGGCGTGTACGGCCCGGCGTCTGCGACGTACGCGCCAGCGCTTTTCGCCCGACCAGCGCGTTGATGAGGCTGGACTTGCCGACGTTGGAGCGCCCGCCGAAGGCGATTTCCGGCAGGCTGACGCGGGGGAGCGCCGCTTCGTTATCGGCGCCGGCGATAAATTCGCACCGCTGAAACGAGCTCATGGCCGCTGCTTGCCGGCCTTTTTCTTAGGCAGGGGTTTGAAGCGTTTGCCGGTTTCCTTGTCGTAGAGTTTTTCATAGCGCTTCGTAATGAACAGCTGCTGCGTGATGGAAAGCGTATTGTTCCACGCCCAGTACAGCACCAGCCCCGCCGGAAACGAGGAGAACAGGAAAAGGAACAGGTAGGGCATCGCCATCATCACCTGCGCCTGCGTGGCATCCGCCGGTTTGGGGTTGAGGCGCTGCTGCAGGATCATGGTGCCCGTCATCAAAAGCGGCAGCACGCCGATATGCAGCAGCGCGGGCGGATCCCACGGGATCATGCCGAACAGGGTGAAGACGTTGCTCGGATCTTTGGCGGACAGATCCTGAATCCAGCCGTAGAAAGGGGCGTGGCGCATTTCGATGGTGATGAACAGCACCTTGTATAACGAGAAAAATACCGGCATCTGGATGATAAGCGGCAGGCAGCCCGCCGCCGGGTTGACGCCTTCCTCCTTATACATCAGCATGATTTCCTGATTCATGCGCACCCGGTCGTCCTCATACCGCTCCCGGATTTCCTTCATTTTCGGCATCAGCAGTTTCATCTGCGACATGGAGGAAAAGGATTTGTTGGCCAGCGGAAACAGCACCGCCTTGACGCAGATGGTCAGCGCCATGATCGCCAGTCCCAGATTGCCCAGATGGATATGCAGGAAGGTCAGGGCTTCGAAAAACGGGCGGGTCAGGAAGTAGAGCACGCCGAAATCCACCGCGTGATCGAACAGGGTGATATCGTACTTGCTCGCATACGCGTCTAGCACGTGCACCAGCTTGGCACCGGCGAAGAAGCGGGTGGTATGTTCCGCCCTCCCGCCGCCCTCGATGCGGATGGGGGCGCCGAGCATATCTACCTGGTAGCGCAGGTCCTTACCTGAGGCATATTGCTGATACGTGGTTTTGGTGGCGTTCGCCGTGTCCTTGTCCGGGATGAGGGTGGTCAGCCAGTATTTATCGGTGATGCCCGCCCAGGCAGGCAGCGCTTCGTCGACGATCTTGCCCTTGCGGACTTCCTCGTAGCGGTATTCGTGCAGGGTCTCGCCGCTCACCCCGAGCAGGCCCTCATGCAGGATGGCGTATTTCTTCTCATCCACGTTATGGGTGCGGTTGATCAGGCTGTAGGGCGAGACGGTGAGAGCGGTGGCGGCGGTATTGACGATCCGCGTCTTCACCGTGAACAGATACTGATCGTCGAGCGCGATTTCCTGTTCAAACCGTATGCCCTGCGGATTTACCCAGCTTAAGATGACGGGTGTCTGCGGCGTCAGGCTCGCTCCACCGGCCTGCCACACCGTCTCGCTGGTGGGCAGAGTGACGCCGTCTCCCGCCCAGCCGAATTCCGCGAAATATCCCGCCGTGTCGGCATGGGGGGTGAGCAGCACCACTTCGGGGCTATTTTTGGCAAGCGTTTCGCGAAACTGCGCCAGCGTCAGGTCGTCGAGCCGGGCCCCTTTCAGATTGATGGAGCCGTGCAGGGTTTCGGAACGGATCGGCAGGCGGGGTGAGGCGGCAAGGGCTTCGACGCGGGTCTGAGCGGGCATTGCGCCTGTCGTATCGGTGGCCGGTCGCGAGGGGGAGGATTCCGCTGCGAGTTTCGGATGGGCCAGCGATTCCGCTTTTTTTGCGGCTTCCAAACGCAGTGTACGCGGGTTTTCGTAAAACAGTTTCCAGCCCAGGATTATCAGCGCCGTCAATACCAAGGCGATAATCAGGTTGCGGTTGTCTTCCTTTGAAGGGGATTGAGACGGGTGCGGAGGAGTCATATGCGCGTCTTTTACAGGATTTTGCCACGGAATCAAACAGAAACCGGAAGCCGGAAATCAAAGGGGTATGCTCAAGCGCATAACTTCAGGAAGGTTTGCGTTAAACCATATTTCAAACTTTATAGTATATTCCTGTCATGATCACTCCTATGAGGTCGGTATGAAAGAAGACACTCCAAGCCTGACGGCGTATGCGGTATTGAAAGGTCTGGACGCCGTGGCGAAATCCAGGCACCATCCTGCATGGCGGCATCTGATTCCGGAGGAAGCCAAGCCTTTTATCGAAGCCTTCCTGAAAGAAGGTGCGGGTTATTCCATGGGACACAGAGCCATCTCCGTGCTTCCGCCCGCTGCGGCGTTCCGTCTGGCGGAACATCAGATCAATCAGGGGATGCCGCTGCATTATGCGGCGAGAAAACTCGCTATCGAGCATACCGTGCGCGATGCCATTGCGGACGGCGCGACGCAGGTGGTGATGATCAGCGGCGGCTTCGATACGCTTGCGCTTCGGCTGCATAAAGAGTTTCCGGAGGTGACGTTTTTCGAAACGGATCATCCGGCGACGCAAGCACCCAAACTCAAGGCGTTGAACCATATCCGCGGATATTCGCAAGGAGAGAACCTCCATTTTCTCGGCGCGGATCTCGGCAAAACGAAACTGGAGGAGGTGCTGGCTGAAGACAGCGCGTATGATAGAACGAAAAAAACCGTTTCTATCGCGGAAGGATTGACGATGTATCTGGAGGCGCCGCAAGTGGATCAACTGTTGGAATCCGTTTCCCATATCGGCTGTGAAGGCAGCCGGGCGATTGTAAGCATCATGGGAAGCAACGCGTCCAAAGGTCAGGGGTACGAAAAAAATATGGCAGGACGCCTTCAAAACTCTGCTGCGGAACAACAGAAATTTACCTTGGCCCATACGGAAATCCCGCAATTCGTCGCTGATCGTGGGTTTCAGCTGGACGCGCTTTCTTCCTATCAGGATTTACAGACAAAAGTGGAAGGCAGGACGTTGCGTCCCGACCTGAAATGGATGGATGAAAATTATCTCGTCATGACAAAAACGGATGCCACGCCCATAGTAGCGGAGGTGGGAGACGTCCCGCTGATCGCGTTCGATGTCCCGAAACCATCCCAAGACAAAGCCGCTTCACATGCAGGTAAAGGCAGATAATTGCGTTGCTTGGCAGCACCGGAGTTTCAATGAAATCCGTATTTGGCCTGCGGACTTTATAGTTCCTGTTAAAACGCCGCAACGTTTCAGATTTCTGAATTATCGATGAATCGTCCCGGTGCGGGCGATCTTGCGTTTCAGCAGCAGGATGCCGTACATCAGGGCTTCCGCCGTCGGCGGGCAGCCGGGGACGTAGACGTCGACCGGGACGATGCGGTCGCAGCCGCGCACGACGGAATAGGAATAATGGTAATAGCCGCCGCCGTTGGCGCAGCTTCCCATCGAAATGACGTAGCGCGGTTCCGCCATCTGGTCGTAGACCTTGCGCAGCGCCGGAGCCATTTTATTACATAACGTCCCGGCGACGATCATCACGTCCGCCTGACGGGGGGAAGGGCGGAACACCACGCCGAACCGGTCCATGTCGTAGCGGCTGGCGGCCGCCTGCATCATCTCCACCGCGCAGCAGGCGAGGCCGAACGTCATCGGCCAGAGCGAGCCGGTGCGGGCCCAGTTGACCAGCTTGTCGAGTTTGGCCACGACGAAGCCCTTGTCGTTGAATTCCTCCATGGCGGCGTTCAGCAGCGCGTCCTGCTCCACGCCGGGAAGCATGGGGTTATACGGGGTGTTGGTGACTTCCTGCTGCATGTTATCTCGTTCCTATTCCCACTCTAACGCACCTTTTTTCCACTCATAGATAAAACCGATGGTGAGGATGCCTAAAAATCCCATCATCGTCCAGAAACCGAACATGCCGATTTTCCCGAGGCTGACCGCCCAGGGAAACAGAAACGCCACTTCCAGGTCGAAGATGATGAACAAAATCGCCACCAGGTAAAACCGCACGTCGAACTTGCCGCGCGCGTCGCCGAACGGGGCGAAGCCGCATTCGTACTGAGAGAGTTTTTCGGCGTCCGGCTTGCCGCCGCGGCTCACCACCATCGGCGCGAACGCCATGACGGTCGCGATGATCGCCGCCACGCCAAGGAACACCAGAATCGGAAAATAAGAAGCCACTACGTCGGAAATCATGCCGTACCTTCAATGATTGCTGTTGTTGTATCCTATCTTTCGCGCCCCATCAATCTGAAAGTGGAACGGGCTGGAAAGGGAATCGGGACTTCACAGGGCGATAGTGCGATATCTCACACATGTTCCACGTAATAGACGATTCCTTCGTAATGATAATTCGGAAGGCTCGCCGTGACGGCATTCTTTTCATTCACGTCGGCGGTGTAGAAATGCGTCTGCGTCGCCGTGTCATAGAACCGGTAGAGCGCCTCGCTTCCGTTGGCTCCTGTCGCATGGGCCTGATAGACCGCTCCTTCATAAGCGAACGCGTGCAGATTCTGCTGCACGTAGTCCCTTTCCTGCACGGAAGCGGTATAGAAATGCGCCGAGGTCCGCGCATTGTAGAACCGGTAGACGTTTTCCAGATCCCCTCCCGCCGCCGCACCCCGATATACGGGGCCTTCGAACTGGAACTGATCGTACAGATTGACCACGCTGTCGCGCTCCGCTGCGGAGGCGGTGTAGAAATGATGGCCGTTTTCCACGTTAAAAAAGCGGTAAACGGTATTTCCGCCGGTGCCGTAAAGCTGGTCGAGCTGGCTTATTTCAAGCTGGTTTTCCATGCCATTTACCTGATGGGCCGCAACATTTATGAAATTCGCCTCCTCCGGACTGAGCGCTGTATCTGTCTGAGCATTGATATACCCCGTATCCCCATGATAATGCGTTTGGCCTATGACCAGTTGCCTGAACTGTTCAAAGTTGTAGAGCGTGTTGTTTATCAGAAATTTTTCTATGCGGTTGGCGGGATTGAGCCAGTCGATGATCACAAGATAGCTACCCGTCGTGCGATCTCCGATCGCCAGAGATTTTCCGTTTTCGTTATAGGAATGAACATCGTGTCCGGCCCCGAACATGCTGCTGTTGATAACGAGCGAATCATGTGAGGATGCGCCGTTCTCGAAAATAGTCGTCCCCGTTCCTTCATTGACGACGTACACGTCGTCGCCCGCGCCTCCGATCAAAGCGTTGGTGTAGGTGTAGGCGGGCGAAGTGAGCCAGTCATCGCCCAGGCCGCCGTAAACGTCCTGATCGCTCTGCGCGTCTAAAAAATCTGCGCTGTCCGTTCCGTATTGATTCACCATTTCGCATTTCCTTTATTATAGTTTACGCATGAAAAATTACAGTGTTGCGCGCATTTTTCAACTGTTTTTATAAACATATTACCTGTCAGGCAAAGCAGGCAAATCATGCGAGGAAAACCCGTCATACGCCTGCAGGGCATGACATATCTCCTGCATCGCCTCGAACTCGCCGTTGCAATGCAGTACCAGATCGCAGCCCGCGTTAAGCGTTCCGCGTGCAAGCACGGCAAGAGTACCTTTCAACGCTTTCATGCAAAGATCGTCGCTCATCAGCAGGTTGGTGAAACCGATCTCCTCGCGAATGACGCGGATGACTTTGGAAGAAAGCGTGGCGGGCTGGTGAGGGTCGATCGCGGTATATAAGATATGCGCGGTCATGGCCAGCGGCAGGTCGGCGAGCGCTTTGAAGGGGGCGAAATCCTCCCTTAACTCCGCGAGGCTGGCGGTGACGACGGGCTGGGATTCGTGGCTGTCGACTTCGGCGCGGCCATGGCCCGGAATATGCTTGATGACGGGCAGGACGCCTCCGTCCAGCAGTCCGGTCGCCACCGAGCGGGCGAGGGCGGCCACCTGCGTCGGCTCCGTGCCATAGGCCCGGTCACCGATGATGGCATGACTTAAGGGGAAGCGGATATCGCACATCGGCGCGCAGTTGACCGTGATGCCGCAGGTGCGCAGCGTCTCGGCGATTTCGAGCGCCCCTTCATAGGCCGCGTGGCAGGCTTCTTCCAGTGAGGCTCCCGCCATATCGGCATAAAACTGGGCAGGGGGCGGGGTGATCCAGTTGGGTTCCTTCAGGCGCGCCACGCGCCCGCCTTCCTGGTCGATCAGGATCAGCGGCCGGTAATCCGCGTGAAGTTCGCGCAGGCTTTCCGTCAGGACCGAGAGTTGCGGCTGCGTCTCGCAGTTACGGGTGAAGAGAATATATCCGGCAGGGGGAAATGCACGGAACAGTTCACGCTCCTGTGAGGTGAGTACCATTCCCGCCAGCCCGAAAATCGCGGGGATCAGCTGCACCATACCGGATGCTTACTGCGATACGAGGCAGCTGAGGCCACGGCTTTTCAAGCCGTTGCAGGCGGTGACGGCGGCGGCGCGGGAAGTGAAGCCGCGGGCCCGCAGGCGGTAAAGCGTACCCGTCCCGGCGACGCTTACCGGCTCGACCGTATGGGTCGCCGCACCTAGTACTTCTTTATTGGCACCATGCAGTTTCGTCCAGAGCGCTTCCGCATCCGCCGCGGAACGGAGCGCTCCCAGCTGGACATATGCCTTGCCGGAGGCGGCGTGCGCAGGCGTTACCGTCGTTTTCGGCTTCGACGCGGCGGCGATTTTAGCGGGAGATGCTTTGATCGCTTCGGATTTTACGGAAGCGGCGGCCGTCGTGTCCGATTTAATTTTTCTTGCAACCGGTTTAGCAGGCAAGGTATGCACGGGCTGTTTGACCACGGAGACCGGCAATTCAGGTGAGACGGCAGGCGCGGGTGATACGGAGGCCGCCGCTTTGGTTGCGGGCGGGGTAGCGGGAGTGGGTGAAACGGGATTCACGGCCAGCGGGCTCCCGGCTACCGGCTTCCTGGAGACCGGGCTCCCGGCGACCGGCTTCCCGGCGACAGCGCTCGCGGCCGCAGTGGATGTGGTTTTCGGTAAAGTGCCGGATTCCGGTGTTGGGGCAGGGGATACCGTTGTCGCAGGAACGGCAGGTGATGCAGTGACTCCCGATGTCGACGTTGAGGAAGGGGCAGGGGTTGAGGAAGGCGCGGCCTGCGGATTAGTGGCGGTATTTCCTAAAGGAAGGATTTCACGCGCTTCCGTCTGGGGATGGCCGGCGATACCCGCTTCCGCTGAGGTAATGGTCGCCACTTCCCCGGCTTTCACGGGATCGGCGGGCAAGGGGGCGAGAGCGGGAGCGTCGGTTCCCGGCAGCAACCGCTCCACCTTGTTCGCCTCTTCCTCTGCGGAAGGCTGGCGCCGCATCAGCTGGTACGCCTCGATATCCTTGTTATCGATCGGCATTCCTCCGGCGTTTTCCGGTTTCACCTTGTATTCCTGCTGTTCCGGCGCGATCACCGCCACCGCCTGCTGCTGCTGTTCGCTCATCGACGCGTTATACGCGTACCATACCAGCGAGAAAAACCCGAATACGACGAGCGCCATCACCAGCATGGACATCCAGCGCAGGCCCCCGTTACCGGAAGAACCGTAATTCAGTGTGTCCGCTTCATATTCCGCGTCATAATCGTTTTTCATGGAGTCGTTTTTCATGTGATCGTTTCTCATGCCGGGGCCGCCTGCTCTTACCTTATCTGTCTGATTGGACGCTTGCGCGTCCTGATCCCTGTCCCTTACCGTATCTCTCAACATCTTCCTACCTCATCTCCTCTACGGGGGTAACCCCCAGCACTTCCAGTCCCGAGGCGAGCACGAGCGCCACCGAGCGCGCCAAGCTGAGCCGGGCCGTCGTTAACGGTGTATCGCCTTCTATCATAAAGCGCAATTGATTATCGCCGCTTCCCTGATGCCAGAAACCATGAAATGCGGCTGCGACTTCCTGCAGGAAATAGGCGATACGGTGCGGCTCATACGCGAGGGCCGCCGCTTCCACGGTGCGGGGAAAGCTGGAGAGCAGCTTGATCAGGTCCAGTTCATGCGGGGTGGACAGTAGGGCGAGTTCCGTGTCCGACGGGGTGAGAGAGGCTTTGTAGGCCGCCGCCATGGCATCCCGGCTCAACCTCAATACGGATTTACAGCGGGCATGGGCATACTGCACGTAAAAGACGGGGTTTTCCCTTGATTGTTCCTTGACCTTCCGCAGGTCGAAATCGAGCAATTGTTCGGGCTTGCGCGTCAGCATCATGAAGCGCAGCACGTCCTTGCCCACCTCGTCCGTCACTTCGCGCACCGTCACGAACGATCCGGACCGTTTCGACATCTTGACCGGCTCGCCGTTATCCATCAGCTTGACCAGCTGGCAGAGCTGGACTTTGAGTTCCGTGGAGCCGCCGCCGAGCGCGGCTACCAGCGCCTGCATCCGTCCGATATATCCGCCGTGGTCGGCGCCGAGCATCATCACCAGCGTGTCGAACCCACGTGCAAGTTTATGGGCGGTGTAGCCGATATCGCCCGCGAAATACGTATAATTGCCGTCCGATTTGACGATAGGACGGTCGCTGTCGTCGCCGAAGTCGGTGGAGCGGAACAGGGTCTGTTCCGCCGCTTCCCATTCGTCCGGGGCCTTGCCCTTAGGCGGTTCCAGCGTGCCGCGATACACCAGGCCTTTGGCTTCCAGCGCATCGATGCCGTTCTTCAGCCAGTCATGTTCATGCAGGGACTGTTCGGACGTGAAGACTTCATGCTCGATGCCGAGTTGGGCCAGATCTTCCCTGATCAGGGCCATCATGGCGTCGATGGCGAAACGTTCGACTTCGGGCAGCCATTCTTCTTCCGGCTCCCCCAGCAGCGTGCCGCCATACGCCTGTTTCAGGCATTCCCCGACCGCGACCAGATATTCACCCGGATACATGCCCTGGGGAATGGTGATCGCCTCCCCGTATGCCTGACGGTAGCGCAGGTAAGCGGAGCGGGCCAGCGTTTCGACCTGGGAACCCGCATCGTTGATGTAATATTCCCTTACCACTTCATACGACGCCTTTTGCAGCAGCAGGCTGAGCGCATCCCCCACCACCGCGCCTCTCGCATGGCCGATATGCATGGGGCCGGTAGGATTGGCCGAGACATATTCCACGTTGACGCGGCGGCCTTTGCCGATCACGCTTTCCCCGTACGTCGTCTGGCCGGTCAGAATGGTGCGCAGTTCCTGCTGCCAGAAGGCGGGCTTGAAGGTCATATTGATGAAGCCCGGCCCGGCCACTTCCACTTTTTCCATATGCTTGAAGGAGCTCAGGGTGGGAAGCATCGCTTCCGCCAGTTCCTTCGGATGTTTGCCGAGCGGTTTTGCCAACACCATCGCCGCATTCGTGGAGAGATCGCCGTGGGAGCGGTCTTTGGGAAATTCCACGGTGACGGAGCGCAGCACGCTTTCGGGATACGGCGTAGCGCCCGCCGCTTCAGGGATGACGAACCTTAAAACATACTCCAGTACCTGCTGGAAAAGATGAGGAGGTGATTTCATGCGGTTTATGCCGCCTTCTGCCGGGTGGTCACCGCGTCACACCAGTTCGCATTCTCCAGGTACCACGCGACTGTATCCTCCAGCCCGCTCTCAAAACTGTGTCGGCGGGTGAATCCCAGTTCGCGCGTCGCCTTGCCGTCGTCGATCGCGTACCGCCGGTCATGCCCGGCGCGATCCTCGACGAAGGTGACTTGCGTGCGGTATGAACCGCCATCCGCTTTAGGGCGGAGACGATCCAGCGTGGCGCACAGGGTTTCGACGACTTCCAGATTGGTGCGCTCCGCATTGCCGCCGAAGCCATAGGTTTCGCCCGGATTGCCTTTTTCCAGCGCCAGCAACACGCCGTTCACATGATCTTCCACATGGATCCAGTCGCGGATATTCAGGCCGTCGCCGTAGACGGGCAGCGCGCCGCTTTGCAAGGCGCGGGTGATCATCAGTGGGATCAGTTTTTCCGGATATTGACGGGCTCCATAGTTATTGGTGCAGTTGGTGACGAGGGTCGGTAGGCTATAGGTATGGAACCATGCCCTCGCCAGATGGTCGCCCGCCGCTTTCGAGGCGGAATAGGGCGAGTTGGGCTGCATGGGATACTCCTCATGAAATTTGCCCGTTTCGCCAAGCGAACCGTATACTTCGTCGGTCGATACCTGCAGGAAACGGAACTCGTCTTTTTCGGCTTCCTCCAGTTCCGTATAATAGGCCCGTACGGCTTCCAGTAGGGTGTAGGTGCCGATGATATTCGTCTGGATGAACGCGCCCGGCGCCGCAATCGAGTTGTCGACATGCGATTCCGCAGCGAAGTTCAGGACCGCCCGCGGCCGGTGGCGGGCCAGCAGGGAAGCGACCAGTGCCGCGTCCGTGATGGAACCATGTACCAGGGTATAGCTGCCGCTGAATCCCGCATTGTGGATCCAGGCGAGGTTTTCCTCGAACCCGGCGTACGTCAGCGCGTCCAGCACGATGACTTCCCAGCCGCGACGTACCAGTTCCGCCACCGCAGAGGAGCCGATGAATCCCGCCCCGCCGGTGAGCAGGCAGGTGTTGCCGTGTGTTTGATCCGTCATGCCGCTGGTTTAGCAGCTTCGGCGGCGCATCACAACTGCATTCGCAGCCGTTATTTCGCGTTGCCGCCTGCGGTTAAATGGACGCCGCGATGATGCGGGCCGCTTCGGCGGGATCGGCGCTTGCCGTGATCGGGCGGCCGATAACGAGAAAATCTGCGCCTTTGCGCATGGCCTGCACGGGCGACATTACCCGTTTCTGGTCCTGATGGGCGCTGCCTTCGGGGCGGATGCCGGGCACGATCAGCAGGAAATCGTCGCCGACCTCGCGCCGCAGCATCTCGATTTCATAACTGGAACAGACCACCCCGTCCAGCTGGGCCGACTGGGCGAGGTCCGCCAGCCGTTTCACATGGTCCGGCACCGTGTCGCGCACGCCGGTCATCATCAGATCATCCTGATCCATGCTGGTCAGGGTGGTGACGCCGACGATGTAGGGCCGCGCAGTGCCGGTCATTTCCGCCACGCGCATGGAGGCGTCGATGGAGGCCTGCAGCATGGCGCGTCCGCCGGAGGTGTGCACCGTCATCATGAAGCTGTGGATGCCTGCGGTCGCTTCAATGGCTTTCGCCACGGTATTGGGAATATCATGAAATTTCAGGTCGAGGAAGATGGGCAGGTGCAGGGGCTGGAACACATGCACGCCCGCCGCGCCGTTCGCCACGAAATATTCAAGTCCCAGCTTGATGGCGCCGACATGCGGCGCGATCCTTTCCGCCAGCGCGTATGCCTCGGCCACGTCGGTCGTGTCGATGGCGCAGATGACGGGATTACGGGGCGGTTGTATCGGCATGGGGCGAGTTTACCAAGAAAAGGTAAAAAAAACCATGCATCGTTGCATCGTTTTTTCTACGCGCCGATTTCACGGGTCCGGTTACGTTCCGCGACATAGAGCAGCTGGGCGATTTTTTCCTGACGTTTCTTGAGCTCTTCCACCTGCTGCTTGTGCATGATGCGGTCCAGCATCAGGTCGACGAAATCCAGGAAGATGCCGATCACCGCCTCTACGTGCAGCTTGATCTTCTCGACGATCGGGTCGGCAATATTGCGCAATCCCTGCACGCCCTCCCGGGTCGCGGCCACTACCTGCTGCTGGTACGTGTCCAGCGCCGTATAGATCTTGCGCAGCGCCCGTTCCACGCGAGTGCGGCGGGTGGCGGCCTTATCCTTTTTGCCGGCGATCTCGATGAATTCCTCGCAGAGGATATCCGTGGAGTCGCCGATCTGGTTGACCAGCGGTTCGATCAGGTCCAGCTGGGATTCCGGGTTTTCCACCTGCGGGTCTTCGGCGGTGGAAAGCAGTTCCTCCGCCAGATTGTAGAGTTCCGCCACCTGATAGTATTTCAGTTCCAGTGTAGAGAGATCTTCCGTCATATCAACCAACTTTAAAAAAGAGTAAATTCATCTAACCGACTACGCTGCTCCTGTCAAGGCCAAATCCGGGTTCTGAGCGGCTAAAGCGCGGCGGGCCGCTTCGATATCGACTTTGGACATGTTCGCCAGTTGCGGACTGGAGGATGCGGCCGGCGCGGTATTCTGCGCCACGGCGCGGCCCTGCTGGCGTTCCGCTTCCACTTTGTCCCGCCAGTGGGTAGCCGAACGGCCAGCTTGCGGATAGGCTTCCGGTTCCGCCGCCACCACTGTTTCCTGGGTGATCATGTTGGGCTGCGATTGTTCCAGCGTTTTTTCGGGGGAATACGCAACCGGCATCACCTGGGTCGGAAGCACCGGCTGGCCGGGCAGGGCAATCACGTTGCCACCTTCTTTGGGAAGCGCTCCGATGGTGACCGGTTTGCCGTCCTTTCCCATTACCTGATTGGCGGCGAGACCTGCCGCCGCCACTCCTCCGGCTACCACTGCGGTGGTGGCGGGAACGTTCACTCCGTTTACTTCCTTGATATTTTTATCGGGCTTCTTATCGCTTTTCCCGCCCATCAGGTGAATGGCGCCCGACTCCGCCGCGTCCGCCGCCCGCTCGGAAATGGATTTTCCCGTGACGAAACCGACCACCAGATCGGGAATGATCGCCAGTCCCGAAATACCGAGTACGGAAGTACCCGCCAGCACCGCGCCCTTGGCGATTTTACCGGCGCCTTTGGCTCCGCGGCCATGCATGAAATCATTCGCCGCTTTGGCCACATAAACGGTGGCGATGACGCCCCCCACCACGTTGCCGAGCATGCCGAAATTAAAGGTATGCTTGACGCCTTCGCCGAGGCCGTTTGTCACCGCGTCGCCGAGTGGTTTCGCGCCGAGGTGCATCGCACCCTTCGCCAGTTCTTTTCCGACGAATGGGGTGCTTGCAGCTGCATTATAAGCCATGACAGAAGCGCCGGTTTTCCATACCGCATCAGCTGCACCGATCGTTTTTTCCGCCTTCCGCACGTTCTTCGCCGCGCCCGCCAGCTGGTCGGCGGCGTTTTTCTCGTCTTTTTTCTCCGGTTCTTTCAGGTACGGGTTTGCGTTGGCCATGGGTCGGGAATCAGGGTTGAAGCCTCTTATTACCCTTCAATCCTAGCACCGGACGGTGACAGTTTGATGAACGAAGGGCTGGCAATCGCGAAAAATATTGCCTAATGTGCGTCTCCGTTCACGTTATCATCCCCCTTTAGAAGGAGTTCGCCCATGACCCATATCGCCTGTATCTTTCCCGGTCAGGGTTCGCAGGAACTGCAGATGGGAAAGTGGTTCCACGATCACAGCGCAGTCGCCAGGGAAGTGTATCAGGAAGTGGACGATGCGCTCAATTTCAAGCTTTCCGGCGTGATCTTCGGAGAGGACGCGGAAGCGCTGACCGCGACGGAAAACGCGCAGCCGGCCATCATGACGACTTCCATCGCCGTCTTCCGGACCCTGACGAAGGAAGCGGGATTTTCACTTCCGGCACAAGCGCGCTATGTGGCGGGGCATTCGCTCGGGGAATACAGTGCTCTGTGCGCGGCGGGTTCCCTGTCGCTGGCCGATACCGCGCGGCTGCTTAAACTGCGGGGACAGGCGATGCAGCAGGCCGCACCGAAAGGCTACGGCAGCATGGCGGCGATTCTGGGGCTGGAAATCGAGCAGGTGGAGATGATCCTGGCCGCGCTGCCGGCGGGAAGCATCTGTGAAATCGCCAATGACAACGCGCCCGGTCAGGTGGTCATCAGCGGGGAGCGCGGTGCGGTGGAAGCGGCGCTTGAACGTGCCCGGGAGGCCGGGGCGAAGCGGGCGATTGCGCTGAACGTGTCGGCTCCCTTCCATTCCTCCATCATGCACCCTGCGGCGGAAGCGATGCGGCAGGCGTTAAATGATATTTCCCTGAGGCCGCCGGTCGTGCCCCTCGTGGCGAACGTGACGGCGGAGGCGGTGCAGGACCCTGCCGACATCCGGCGGTTACTGGTCGAGCAGGTGACGGGGAGGGTGCGGTGGCGGGAATCCGTCTTGTGGCTGACGAAGGAAGGCATCAGCGAAACGCTGGAGATCGGCCACGGCAATGTGCTTTCCGGTCTCGGCAGGCGCATCCATAAGGATCTGCGCTGCACGTCCATCAACAGTGCGGAGACGATCGAAGCGTTCGGCAAGGCAAGCAAAGCCGCTTAGGAAGATTCATGAAAGCGGTGCAGCACGCGGTGAAAGACGGGCACCAGAAACAGGCCGCCGCAGACCATCAGGAAAATACCCGAATAGATCGCGTAGATGCCCGCGAATAATTTACCGCCTGCGCTATGCGGCGGATCGACCGGGCCCATGCCGCCGAGCAGCATCGCCGCATTCAGGAACGCGTCCATCCAGGAAAGGTGCTCCAGCAGGTGATAGCCGACCATGCCGACCGCCAGTGACAGGGTGAAAGACAGCAGGGTGAAGAACAGCCAGAGCGAAAGCCGCTTCCTGAACGCCGCCTTGGAGATGACGGGCTGGTTGTGATGCTCCAGTTTCATGAGGCGATACATTCCAGCACGCAGGCCGCGAGTTTGTCCGCCGCGTCGGCGGCGCCCATCGCATGAGAGGCGGCGGCCGCCTTTGCCAGCTGTTCCGGTTGAGACAGCACATCCTTTAACCGCGCCGCCAGCGCTTCGGCGGTGAAAGAGGGCTGGGGCATGAGCCATCCCGCCCCGGCGTCGGCAACGGCGCGGGCATTGACGGTCTGGTGGTCTTCCGCCGCATGGGGCAGCGGGACGAGTATCGCCGGGCGTCCGGCGCAGGCGAGTTCCGCCACGGTAGAGGCTCCGGCGCGGGCGATGAGCAGATGCGCCCATCCGAGACGTTCGGGCATGTCATTGAAAAAAGGCTGGATTACGGCGGTGATATTTAAGTCAGCGCAGGCATTTTCCAGTTCTTCAAGCTGCTCGAGCCGTACCTGCTGCACAAGGCGGATACGCGCGCGTTCCGCCTCTTCCAGCAGGCTCAGGGCTTTCGGAATAATGTCCCCAAGAATCGCCGCTCCCTGCGATCCTCCCGTCACCAGCAGATGCAGGGGGCCGTTCGCCACGGGAGGTTGATAGGGTGTATGCCGCATCTGGCTTATCGCGGCGCGGACGGGGTTACCTACTAGCCGCAGTTTCGCCATGTCCGCCGGTTTGGCTCCGGCAGTGGCTGTGAATGACGTGGCGATCGCTCTCGCACGCGGCGCGATCATCCGGTTGGTCTTGCCGAGCAGGGCGTTTTGTTCGTGGATCACCGTCGGCAGCCCGAGGGATTGCGCCGCCAGCATGGTCGGCAGGGAGGGGTATCCCCCGAACCCTACCACCGCCTGCGGTGTCAGGCGTTTCATGTGGGCGCGCGCCTTGGTGAAGGCCAGCATCACGGAGCCGAGCCCTTTTATCTTCTTACCCAGTGAACCTCCGGGCTGGAGGGTGGGCAGGATATGCGTTTCATAGTCCAGAAGGCTCGAACTGGAAGCGTATCTACGGAAACGCCCGTCCGCCAGGAAAATGGCCGTATACTCCTTGCCGCGCAGACATTCCGCCAGCGCTTCCGCGGGGAAAATATGCCCCCCTGTCCCCCCCGTCGCCAGGATGATCCGCCCTGTTGTCATGAAAGCGCGCCGCCTTTCCAGCCGAAATGCGTCGCATGGGGAAGGGAGCCATAGCGGCGGCGCGACAGGCCCAGAATCGCCCCCGCGGTCACTGCCATCGCCAGCAGGGAAGAGCCGCCGTAACTTAAAAACGGGAGGGTCATTCCCTTGGCGGGCAGCAGGTGCACCGCCACGCCCATGTTGATGAACGCCTGCAGGCCGAACTGCGCCACCAGTCCGGACATCGCCAGCATGATGAACATGTCGGGTGATTTCGAGGCGCGGTAGAGGCCGCGCATGATCACCAGCGCGAACAGGCCCGCCGTCATGAGGGCAACCAGCATTCCGAATTCCTCGCCGATCACCGCGTAGATGAAATCCGTGTGCGCGTCAGGCAGCTGCCATTTGACCTGTCCCTCGCCCGGGCCTGTTCCCGTCAAGCCACCGGCGCTGAACGCTTCGAGCGATTTGCTCACCTGGTAGTTATCAACGGTGGAAGGGTCCATGAATCCGTTGATCCGGTCCGCCACGTGCGGGAACAGCATGTAGGCCCCGAACAACGCGCTCAGTCCCAGCCCGCCGAGCGCCCCCACCCAGAGTACCGAAATACCGGACATGAACAGCTGCACCCCGAAAATCATGGTCAGCGTCATGGTCATGCCGACGTCCGGCTGGATCAGCAGCAGGGCCGCGCAGATCACGAATAAGCTGCAGGAAATCTTATACCCCGGAAATCCCACCATGCGCCGCTGTTCCGAAAAGATCCACGCCACCACGATGGAGAAGCACGGCTTCATGAATTCCGACGGCTGCAGGGTGATGAAGCCGATATCCAGCCAGCGCTTCGCTCCTTTTGAATCCGTCCCGATCAGCGGCAGCAGAAGCATTACGGCCAGGCTCGCCGCCAGCCCGAGCGTCGCGAAGCGCCGGATGGTGCGTATCTCCAGCAGGGATACGGCGATCATGGTGAGGAAAGACAGCACCAGAAACACATATTGCCGGGTGACGAAATGATAGGCGTCGAACCCCACGCGCCGCGCCACCGGCGGGCTGGCGGCGGTAACCATCACCGCCGAAATGATCATTAAAGAGAGGAAACAGACCAGCAGCAGGCGGTCGATCGTCCACCACCATTGCCCGATACGGCCCGTATTGGTGCGGTCGGTGCGGATACTCTTTCGCCATCCTGTCATAAACGTTTCCTACCCTGCAGTCATTCCAGCCCCATCATCAGGCCGGTCCTTCTTCATTCCGGCCCTCTTTAATTCCGGCCCTTACGGATACAGCAGAAGCAATACCTCGCGTGCCAGCGGCAACGTGATGGATTGCCTCTTTTCCAGAGATAAATGATCCAGCGCTTCCACGCAAGCGATCACTGCGGCGAAGGAACGCGGCAGGCGGGCGAGGGCGTAGGCGATCACCCCCGGTTCCACCCGCAGCTGCCGCACGGAGAGCTGCTGGATGAACAGGGCGTGCAGCATGGCGTCATCGGGTGGCAGGATAGCGACGCTGCGGGCGGCCCGCAGGCGCGAGGCGAGATCGGGCAGTCGCACAGGCAGCCGCTGCGCGGGCTGGCGGCAGCAGATCAACAGCTGGGAGCCCGTTTCCCTGATGACGTTGAGCAGATGGAACAGGCTGACCTCTTCATCAAGCGTCAGCGGATCGAGGAGATAACGTTCCCGCGCACCGATGTTCGGAAGGTAATGAGTGATCGGTTCGTGGATAAGGCGCGCGCCATGCAGATGCGCCCACTCCGTCGCCAGAAGCGTTTTTCCGGAACCTTCCTCGCCGCTCAGCACCAGCACGGGTTCCCGCCATCCGGAGAGCACCGTCCTTACCGCCAGCGCGTTGCCCTCCCCTATGATGAGCTCGGATCCCGCCGCGCTACCCACGGATTCCAGCGATAGGGAGTATTGATGCATCAGGCGCCGGTGACCGTCTCTGCGGGTGAAAGCGAAAGGACTCTCGCATCTTCTTTCAGCAGGACCGGAATGCCGTTGCGAATCGGAAAAGCGAGCCCCGCCTGGCGGCTGATGAGTTCCTGGCCCGATTCATCATACACCAGCGCGGCCTTCGTCACCGGGCAGACCAGCAGGGCGAGCAGCGACGTATCGAAGCGCGGCTGCGCCGTATTGTTCGAGGAACCGGATGCGTTTTCCGTATTCTCCATGCCGTACCTGTCCATCGTTGCGTTTTTACGCTTGCAATATACCCCAACCTCGCTATTATCCGCAACCTGTTTAAAGGCGTGCTCAGGCATTCGTTAAACGTGGCAGGATCAGCGGGTGTAGCTCAGGGGTAGAGCGCAACCTTGCCAAGGTTGAAGTCGAGAGTTCGAATCTCTTCACCCGCTCCAGTTTTTCTTATGCTTTTCAATGGTTTATTGAGGCGCAAGTCCTCCACATTTCCTTTTAATTTTTTTCGGGGAAGCATGGGGGAAGCAAACGGCACAATGTCATTATTATGTGCGGTGCTGGATTTTTTCTCAAACTCTATTATCTGACTCTCCTGTTACCCCTGCCTGATGCGCTACCAGCGCATGAATCATCGCATAGTCATGAGTGCGTTCTGCTTCCCGCAAGTCATATTCATTTTGAAGGTTCATCCAAAATTGCGCTGTGGTGCCAAGTGCCTTTCCAAGGCGTATAGCCGTATCCATCGTAATGGGGCGCTCTCCCCTGCATATCGCTGATATACGGCTGCGCGGCACACCAATGGCGGCGGCAAGCTGTGACTGGCTGATGTCCAGATCATCCAGAAAATCCTGTTGCAGTAGTTCCCCCGCATGTTTCATGCGAAGCGGTGCGTTGTGTTGTTCCATCGTATTGTCTCCCTTTAGTGGTAATCTATTATCTCTACGTCCTGAACCTTACCGTCCAGCCATATAAAGCATATGCGCCACTGTTTATTGATGCGGATGCTATATTGTCCTTCACGGTTGCCATGCAGTTTTTCCAGATGGTTGCTGGGTGGTATCCGCAAATCATTGATATGAGTCGCCGCATTAATGTATGCCAGTTTATCCAAAGCCCGTTGCTGGATGTCGGGCGGAAATTTCCTGCTACGTTCCCCACACCAGAGTTTTTCCGTTTCACGACATGCAAAGCTCAGAATCATAAAAGGCATTGTACCGTGATGCGGGACAAAATGCAAGGGGGATTGTACCGTGATGCGGGACGGTCTTGTTCATATTCCCCACTTGCAGGGAACGAATCATTCATTTATTGATTGAGTTAGCTTAAGCTCTGGGGCTTAAACCGCTTAATAATGACGATTAGTATTTTACATAGGTCACTTGAATGTCATATATTTACCGATTCATTTTGACATTTCTATTGATATTTATGCCTTTTCTTAAAGAGGGAAATGCCACCATTGGGAATAATGCTCCCATTTTGAAAGACGAAGTTTTACGCTGTCGCTATGAAAAATCTTCCTCAATAAAAGAAGATGAAGTAATGAAGATGTTTCTCGGAGATTCAGTTTTCAATAAAAAGAATTACTATTTTCATATAACCACAAAAACCTCTGTTGATGATGGTAAATCGGAGGTTAATGATACTGTAGACCCCACGTATAATATAACTGGATTACAGATTCAATCTGAGGTCGAAGCTGAAATGATTCCTGATAATGATTTGTTCTTCACTTTAAAGAGGGCAGGATTTTATAATGATGGCATACAAATGTACTTTGATCTTGGTAAACCTTTTGCAAAAACAAGATATAAAGATGCCTTGCTCAAAATTTTTATAGACCCATATGATCTTTCTAGTATCGCTGCTTTAGAACCCAGTCACGATAACAATGTTGGACTATGGTACTTAAAAGGCAAATGTAAGATGAAAAGAATCTAGATTCATGATTTCAAGGGGCTTAAATCATAAGGGACTTATTGGTTTTGACATTGTGCTTCTTCCTGTTTCACCTTTTCCTGTATATCACGCACCATAAATGCAAGGCGGCGAGCGAGTGACATAGGGTCAATCTCCTGCACCGTTTTATCCTCAATCTCTACCGCTTGCGTGGCTTTGCTATACTCGGTCAAGCATTTTGTTCATATTAATTTTAGCGGCGCTGACGTTGGTTTTTGTTTTTGATTGATTGCAATACCGAATAAGAGATTGTTTAGTTCACGTTCAGCAACGCCAAGTTCTGCGGCAATATGGGTTAATGTTATGTTTTGTATCCATAAATCTTTTAGTATTTTTGCCCAAACCTGTGACGTTTCTGGTGGAAGAGGATTAGGTTCATTTGCTCGTCCTAGTTTTGCTAGCGCAATATAATGACTTTTATAATGCCATTCTGAGATACTGCCTGCTTTATGAAGAGCATAGTTCAAAGCTGAAACAGAAACCCCCCAACGCTTTTTCTTTTCTATCAAATCATTTAATGATCTCACCCACGGAAACTCCGCTTTAAGGTCATTTATGGGCATTAGGAATGCTGAGGCAAATGCGTTAGCTTCGGTTTCTGCTTTGGGGTGCGTCGAACCTGAATGACGGTGCATCACAAGATGCCCCAGTTCATGTGCTGCATCAAAGCGACTGTGTTCGGCGGTTTTGAGGGTATTAAGAAAGATATAAGGTTTCTCATTTCTCCAGAGAGAATATGCGTCAAGGTGGCGCGTCTCTTCAACCAATGAAAATACTCTCACACCATGAACCTCTAAAAGATTTATCATGTTCGAGATTGGACGCTCACCTATTCCCCATGCCGCCCTCAATAAAGCCGCAGCTTTTTCAGGGATTGCGCCGTTTGTATGAATCAAGTTGGCTTCAGGTAGTTCATATCTTCCGTTAATCCAGTCATCCAGTTCAAATGCTATTGCCGCCGCCGCCGTTGCCCCATCTCTGTTAGATGCGGTTAATGAACGAAGAGACCTAAAGCTCACACCATCCGAACTAGGATATTCTGGTGATGACGTCTTATAGAAAAAACTTTTTGGGTATCCTGAATGTACTGATAATTTCTCTAAGCATTCTTCTGGTATGTTTATAGTTCCAGCCTCAAATCTTTGAATTATTTTGCGATTAACTCCCAATAAATCAGCAAAAGCTGTTTTTGTCATCCCAAGACGACGTCGAATAAAGTCCAATCGGTCAGGATTAGGCATGGCTATTTCCGTCTAATGACAATATCAGTTGCATCAATAGGCATTTCGCGTTCTGGACGCTCTGTGTTGCGTGAGGGCTGGCTATCATTTTCCTGTCCGTTCAACAAAATAATGCGCGTTTCAAATCGAGAGAATTGCCCTCTATTAAAAGTTCGGGGTAATGATAGCTCGGCTTGCAAAACACCTTCTGCATCCACATGTGTTCCTAATACCCACGTCGTCACATCTGTATCTTTCTGAGTAATGATGTCTGGAAGCTCTGGTAACCATCCAGTGGCATTGCAAGCCACTTTTTTGCTTGAAGAAGAACCTTTGGGTACAAGGTTTGTTGGGTCAACATTTAAGTTCGAAGTGTTGTGGTCAAAATTGCAACCAATGATGCGAAGATTCAAATATGGGTTTAGAATCCCCTCTTGGTTATCCAATACATCTTTTTTCCAACGCTCATTGCAAAAAGCATCACGCAATCCTCGCACAATTTTTGCATTCATTAATATAAGTTCAAAACCTTTGATGTCATTGCTGGTACACAGGGCGCGATCCGATGCGGCAACCCTGACAACATCAATCAGCTTATCCCTGTCGAGTTCCATGCCCTCCACAAGAGGTAAAACTTTATGGTCGTCAAAAAGTACGATTCTATCACTCATGATGTTTGTCCCAAAATCTTTCATCAAATGATGAAGGAAAATGGGACAAGGGTCAAGTTATTTTTTCCACCGCTTTGCGACTGCTTTGTGCAATCTCTTTCCTTTACTCTGGTGTAAGCGATTGTGCGCGTGCCTTACCACCCTTCTTGCCGCCTAACCTACCAAGCGCAACGGCGGCTTCATTCTTGCCCATGGGTTCATTCTCTGGTAACTCTGCTTCACCAGTTGCAACGTCCACAATGAACTTGGCTATACCTTCCATTCCTTTCCATTTGCATCTTCTGTCTAAACCAGATAATTTCCCCCGCATGGTAGCAATCTAAGCTGCCTGGGGCGTGAGAACCTCGTTTGCTGCGGCACAAGTGCGCCGTTATTGGCACTCCTCGACTTTGGTCGGGGAGGCATTGACGTATGAAACAGGCTTTCCCGCCAAAGGTCAGTGCGTACCCTCAGCAGACGGTATTCTCAACTCCCCGATCACCACGGTTTCGATGAGGGGGGAATATGAAGAAGATATTGCTGGCAAGCGTAATGGTTCTTGCACTAACTGGCTGTGTTCAAAAACAGCCGCCAAAGATGACTAAAGCGGAAGATGATACTCAGCTTAAAGAGATAAAGGCAAAATTGAATCCTCCAAAAACTCTAGAGGCAATCCAACTCGAAGAAAAACAGAAAAAACTTGATCAGGAAATGAAGGAGAGCACTGATAGAATTAACGAAATTGTAGATAAAAACTCAAAGGAATGGTATCACAAATGGTGCGGCACAAAAAAAGATGTTGAAAATTTACCTAAAGGCACACTTATAATGTTTTTGGGTTACCAGCTATGTTACGAAAAAAAAACGAAAGAATTTTTATCATCAAAAGATGATCTTCCTCTTATTTTGCAAGTGATTGACCAAAGGTGCCTAAAAAGCAAAAGTGATTGGCAAAGTTTTTATCAATCTTATTTGATGTGCCGTTTTGGTATTTTTAAGTTTCAGGAACTTGCTCGTAATATTGGAATACGCAAAATGGAAGAAGTAAGCAATGAAATGAGGATTCAGGATACCATGCCACTTATAAATGAAACTCGGACAAAAAGTCTTGATAAATTGGTTCAAGCAAGAATGAAAAAATAACTTATCAGGTTTTTGTTAGTAAAACCTAAAACAAGATTGGTAAAAATAAGGCTATCAAAAGGTTTTGTGATGCTTTCTCAAAATATTTATCTGATTTTAGTGACATTTCTTGCTGTTGTAGGTGCATTTTTTCACAGTGCCAAAGCTGACCCAAAACACAAAGGCTATATTTGGGGCTATCTATTAAGTTACGGCGGGATGGCTGGATGGACTATTTTAGGGATTACCTTCGTAGTGCAATCATTTCAGCAATCATCAGGCAATAGCGGGAAGTTTTTTCTTATGGGAATATTGTGTTGTATCGTAGCCGTGCCCTTTTTCTTCATGGCAAAAAAGAAAAAATGGGCATGGATTGTAGGAAGCATACTATCACTTAACCCTTTTGTATGGGTTTTTTCTCCACGTTATGGGAAAAACCGTTGGCACGAAATGACATAAAGAAAATAAGTTCCCGCAGTAGGCGCAAACGGGGAAATATAATGGCTAGCCATTGGATAGGTTCCAGATTGTCATCGTAATGTTTAAACGCGCTTTTCGTGTTATACGGCGGATCAATAAAGATGCACTTTACCTTGCCCGCATAGTAGGGCAGCAGAGCTTTCAGAGCGTGCAGATTATCCCCCTGAATCAGCATATTCTCAGCAGGTGCGCCGTAAGAGAGGCTCCCGTCCTCCTCCAGCAGGCGATACGGAACCCGTGCCGTTTACCTGATACTCTCTTCCCTGTTCAGCCAGTACAGAATCGGCATAGGGGTTGTGTTTCCTTCCTTACTATAATTTTATGATGTTATTCATAGCGGGAAATGGAAATTATTCCAGCCTTCGTTATGGTTCACTACATTGATTCCATTTGCTTTGAAAGCAGGTGCATCATAAACGTGAACCGCCGCGCTGCTTCTGCACTGTCCATGCTTTGCGGTGTGGTATCTTCAATCTCCACCGCTTGGGTGGCTTTGCCATACCCGCGATCCAGCAACGCATTTGCCGCAGAGATGCGTGCGGAGGGTGGTGCGGCTTTATCCTGCATCACTTCAACAAGGGTTTGCATGGCGGTCTGTGCATTTGCCCGTGCCAATTCCTGAATCTCAGCAACGATTTTCGGTCTGCCTGAAGGATTACCGCTCTTCCCTTTTTGAAACTGTGCCATAGGTTTCCTGCTCCTGATATGTCCCTGTTAGCAGGGCAATTTTACTTCATTGAACCCAGAAAATCTATTACAACCACTTACTTGGTCAAGCATTGTGCTCAGTTTACTTTACTATTCTAAGTCTTGGTCTATCAAGCGGAAACATATCATTTATTTCATCAGGATATAAACCAAACATATTAGAAAGCTCATCCATAGAATAAGAAAGATCAATGATATGAGCCTTTAGAAGCTGTTTAAATGTAATGGGATTTTCTATCACTCCTGGAATTTCTATCGGCTCTTTAGATCTCCAGCCACGTTTGTTCATTTCAATACAATAATACTTATATCCTCTTTCAGATATTCTCCCTAAATCTCTTGCCCTCCTAATAAGAGCCTGCATTGAAGTTTTCCAATAAAGCTTTAAGGTCATTATCTTTTCTAAAGACATGCCATAAAGAGAAGGCAAAATGTCTTGTGCTGGCATTAAAAACGCTGATGCAAAAGAATTTGCCTGCATTTCTTGTTCTTCACATGGCATTCTATGCATGATTAAATGACCAAGTTCATGCGCTAAAGAAAAACGGATTCTATCTTTTTCCTTAAAGCGACTGTTCAAAAAAATCATAGGTGGAAAGCTATCAACGGCGTGCTGACAAAAACCATCTATTAAATCTGTCCCAAAATCAAAAGGCACAATAATTACACCAGCATCTTCAATTATTTTTGTTAAATCATCAATAGGTCCTCTAGGTATCATCCATTGCTGACGTAAATTCATGGCAATTTCTTCCATGCGTCCTCCGTATTGATCGGGGTCAATAAATGGAGGTGGAAGTTTTGAAGAAGTTATTTCAACAGACGCAAGCATTTCTTCAATCGCAAAACGATAAATTTCTGATTTTGCTAATACGCTTTCCCAATCACCTACTGTCAATTTACTTTTTTTTCTATGATAACTAACGGGGGTTGGTCTTAGGCTTTTTGACCGAACAAAAAAACAAGCAGGAAAATTTAACGCTACAGAAATTTTTTCAAGAAGCTCTTCGGATGGCACAATCATGCCTTTTTCAATTTTTGATATTGTTCCTTGTGCAATAGCGGTGGCATTTGCTAAATCCTGCTGAGAAAATCTTCTGGCACGTCTAGCTAAACCGACCAGATTAGAATTAAATCCAGTGGAAATCATAATTCTTTGTTCTCTTCATTTTTATGTTTCATGACACGCACACGATTAGGTTCTGGCGTGATGGTGTCTGGCGTGATTTCGATTGGCTCTGGTGTCTCTCTTGGTTTAAGCTCCATAGTCCATGCAGGTTTTGCCCCATCAGGGCAGGCTATTAATACTTCTGGCTCAAACCTAGATGCTACAATTTCCTTATATCCAAGATAAAGAATCGTTGATTCCTCTGAAAACTGCATGGCAGTTTGTGAATCATTATCATTCAATGCCATTGAAAGATTTGTTCTATTAACTGCAACGGTTTCATTTTCTTTAATCTTGTGAATAATTATTATCCATTTGCCAATGCAGAAATAAGTGGTCTGATTTGCGTCTTTAATATGTGTTCTCTTTTCTTCAACTAACAATGCCCTAAGGGATTTGACAATGTAATCTCGAATCATAGATGCACGAGTTCCTTCACGAAAAATATACGCTTGTTCTGCGTGCAGATTCCAAAACAATCTGTTTCCTGATATGACGGCATCATGAAAAATTGGGAAAAAATTAGAAATCTCAGTAATGCAATCTGTTTTAGTGCGAACAGTCATGGTAAATCCTGTATATATTTATTAAATCCATAATACACACATGACTGTCTTTTTCAAGTAAAATTATTCCAAAGTCATTCTTTGACTTCCGATACTTCACTGTCGCCTTTTTGGCAATGTCTTTCCTTTGCTTTGGTATAAGTGATTCTGCCGCCCCTTCTTCGCCCCAACCTACTAAGCGCAACAGTGGGGGTGTTCAGGGGTTTTGCTCATGCCTCAAGAATGGCACAAGATGCTTTACCGTTCAAGCGTCAAAAATAAGCAGATTTCAAACTGAGACACCATCACTTATAATCTACTCATCACACATAAAGATGCGTAGCACCGAAATGAGAGAATCGAGAATAATGAGTATTTTTCAATGTGTATATTTGACACTTTTGCCAGATGCACCGAAACAAACCCCCAAAACCGACTAAACCGACACTACCTTCCATGCGGCAGAAGAACGGTTGCCAGCAACACGCATGAATTTTAATCTGTCTACAAGTTTGCCCTGATTGCTCTTAATGTAATGCCCAAGCCTTTTGCGATTAACCGTATCGCGTTCGCCCGCAACCTCATAAAACATTTCCCTCAATTCGCTGGAGGCATTAGAAAATCCATCAAGGGCTTTTCTAAGCTGCATCGGCTTATCGCCGAAAGATTCATTCCAGCAATGCAATAATTGTTGCAGCGTTTCACGATCAGGGTCTTCATTCATGGCGACATACACAGAGGTTGCGGGGTCATCATACCCAAGCCATAACAATGGATGGCGACATAAAGATGCCCAGCGCTCGTAACCACCTAGTGGCTTGCAAACAGGCTTTTCCTCCCCCGAATGTATCCATCCTAAAATCACCGTTAGCGCATGTGATACATAGCGGGTGCGTTGCTGCAAAACATCTTGCGCGAGATTCGGGTTTTTGTAGGTACGCGTTGCAGGCATTTCCATTCCAGTATCCAGATTGATGGTAATACAGCGGCGCGCCATGTCCTTGACAGGTAACACATTATTCCCGCTCGACAACATCAAGGTACGGGTGCTGACGGTGGTGGTTTTGGAAACACAAAGGATGCGGTCGCTTAAAAATTCAGACGTGAGCGCTATGCAGAGGCTTTTATGTGGCTTCAAGTCGGTGGTTATATTGTCAAATTCAATCACCGCAGGAGCCCGCAAATATTCGGATAGTAATAATTTTCGGCATTCTTCCTCCTCACCAGGAAAGGTGACAGGCGCTCTCTCACGAATAGTAGCAAATGCTGTGATAACTTGGCATAGGTAACTTTTTCCAGAGGAATATGTTGGGGCGTGCATGTGAAATAGAGGCGCAGTCGGCAGACTGGAGCGAATCGCAGCGGTAAGCATTGCCGCTAATGCTGCTGACCTATCCGAAGCATGGGCGAAGCCAAAATCATCCAGTAGTGCATCCATTGCGGCAAGAGAATGTTGCGCTTCCGCCTTAGTAGGTTTTGGATTGATGGCAAACTGCGTCGCGTCAAAATTACCGTACATCTTGCTTTTCGCGTCATAGCCATTTTGACATACCAGTGTATTATCATCACGCAAAAATGGTTGATGCGCCAATCCTAAAAGGACAGGCAAATGCTTATAGCTGGATTTATCGAGTAAAATGTTGACCATCCGCCCGTTCGGGTCTCTCGTTACCCATTCCTCGCTTCTAGCATCCCATCCTTCCCATTCAACATATTTTGAAAGGGCATGTGTGAGTGAAGCATTCGTCAATTGAGTAATGTGCGTTTCCCGTGTGCTGGGATCATGAATAATGGATACAATCAGACCACCGCGTTGGTAGAAATTGCCAGTCAATGCCACTATCTCTTCCGCCGTATCTACAACGACATGTAAATGACCTGGTTGCATACGGATTATAGGTTTCATCTTTGCGTCGGAAGCATCCAGACCAAGGTAATCAAGAATGTCTGTAATGTTACGTTCCGCGCAATGTCCATGCTGGCACTTAAAGCCACCAATCGCAAAATGTTCTGAAGGCTCAAAGTAAACTGTGCCACTATCCACGCTATCTGTATGCTCATGCACCCACGGGCAGGTGATGTCATGCTTGCCTTTTTCCAGCTCTTTTTTATACAATCCCTTTGTTTTTAATGCTTCGATAATGGGATTGAAATCAGGTTTAGGGGTGTAGAGGCTTTCTGTTGATTCCTCCGATTTGCGTTTTGTTGCGCGTTCTTTTTTTGCATGTGCCTTTTTTGCAGAAGGAGAATCCAAAGAAATATCAAAACCCTCACATATCTGATGAACGCTATATCTTCGCTCAGGATGCCATTCAGTCATTCGACAAGAAAACGCTGGGTCATGCTTGCCATTCACTGCCTCAGGAAGCCGCGCCAGCCGTGATGTTACACCGTTCATTCCTGCATCCGTAACATTTGCAGCAATCAGGGCTTTCGTCAGTTTATCCGCTAATGCTATATCGCGCAGCGGGTCAGCTAAAATATAGCCCACCTGATAATTACCCTCGGATGTTTCCAGTTTCCATGAAGCAGGAAGGCGGATTTTATCCTCTGCTACCTTTGTGCCTATATCATCCAGCACTATGGCATTAACGGTGGAACATGAAGTTTTTTTGCGGCGATATTTACCATTCCCATCGCGGTTAAAGGTAGAAATACTGAAATAATTGTTATGCGTTACAGGCGTATTGTACGCATTCCTATCCCATTCCCTCCCAAACCATACCTTTTGATCGATGTTTGACGGATTGCCAGCAAAGCTCACAATAACGGGTTTTTGCTCTGATGGTTCCACGCCAAAAATCGCGTCCAAAAAATCAGCATTACTGATAATCGTGTCGGTTTTATCGGTTTCAACGGTTTGTTCTGGCGCATTTTGAAAAACTGTCATGACACCACCACAAATTCACTAGTTGAATGCACGACGGGGGACAAAATAGACGCTGCCCATAAATCCAGATTTTCAGGTGTATAGAGCGGGAATCTTCCCGCCCGTCTGAAAGCAGGACCGCCGCCGATGGTAGCAAGTTTTGCCAGTGTTGCAGGTGTTCGGCTGATGCCGTGCATTTCCAGTAAGTAACTTGAGGCTTCGGCTCGGCGGAGGGGGCGGGATAGAGGGTTAGTAGTCATGGATATAAAACTCCTTCAAGGTATGTCTATATCCAGATAATACTTTGTTTTACCTATCCACTTCAATGGGTTACTATTTCATCAAATACCACATTTGATGAAAGTCAGGAATTTGCAACAGTGCTGTTTCGCAATTCATCCAGTTTTTGGGAGATTCGTTCTTTAAGTTCCAGGTAATGCTGATTCAAAAAATGATTATCTTCATCATTTCCATAATCTCGCTCATCATACGAGCCAGAAATCAAGAAAAGAAGACTGACAATAACTTCTATGGGTGGATAATCTGAATACTTTTTTGGAGTAGGAACATTAAGAATTTTGAAGACTTCCTCTAAAAGCTGGATCAAATCAGAAAATATATCAAGCGCTTCTTTTTGTTCAGCAGTGAGATAAAATCTTCCTACAGTCTTCAAATCACTTGGTTTTATACGTGGAATTTGCTGTTTTTTTAAGTTTTCATTTGAAAGATGTGCATAATTCTCAAGATTTCGGTATATTTTCGCTGTAATTGCGGGTTTTTCCAAGTATGCTACTGATTGGTATTTTGTTGCTCCCTTTTCATTTCGTTCTTTTTGAGCATTATTATATTCATTTACTTCATCATCCGACATAAATTCGAGTGCTCTCTCTCCTTGTTTCCTGTTGTATTTAATTGGCTTTTGCCCTCCAGCCATTTCACGGGCGATATTTTCCCATTCAACACGAAAACAACGAGGTGGAGTACTGTTTAGCTGATAAGACATTACAATTAATTCGGGGTTTCGAGTTTTATTGTATTCGTCAATTAAGGCATCGTTATGAGGGTAGATTTTTTTAAGGCTTTTTCTGGGTTTAGTCATTACAGCCCTGCTCTCATTGGAATTACTTTTTGCTCTTCTGTCCTACCATCCAGCAATCCCGCAATAATGAGCGAAATGCGGTCTGCGGCGGATACCAGTGCGGCATCTGGCACATGTGCATAACGGGCAGTGACACCTGCAACCGAATGACCGAGCAAACCCGCTATAGTCAGTTCCGAATAGCCCATTTCGGCGGCAATGGCGGCAAATGTATGGCGCAGGGTATGCAGTGAGCAATCCTTTATCCCTGCCTTGTCACATATCCGCTGGAAGACTTTTGCCAACCCGACAAAATGCCCGTCCCCACGGCTGGCAGGAAATACCCAAGAGGAGGGTCGAGGTAATGCGGTGAGCGTATCAATCGCCGCGCATCCGATAGGGCGTAACTGTGCACCGCTTTTCGTATCCTCAAAACGGATACATTTTGCTCTCAAATCTAACCAGTTCCAGGGCAATGCAAGGATTTCGTTTTTACGGCATCCCGTCAGCAACAGTGCGCGTATAGCAGCAAGTGCCGTACCATTGGCAAGTGGTGGCTTACCATTCATGGCATCACTGTTTGCATTATGGAGAATCACACCTAGCGCCCTGATTTCTTCATGCGATAAAAACCGCCGCTTTTTATTATCTGCATATTTTTTCACGTCACGCGCAGGATTTTCAGTAATCAGTTTTCTGCGTCTGGCAAATTCAAGGATAGTGGAAAACATGCCCACCGTCCGCGCCGCAACGCCTTTACCTCCCTTTTGTGAACCCGTGCGCCCTGAATCCTTGCGCTTCTTTGCCGTCTTTCCCGCCGCAATCGCGGTCTGCATCATTTCAATATCTTCCACCCGAAGGCTTTTCACCGACATGCGCCCAAGCAGGGGTTTAACGTGGCATTCAATGCGGCTTTTATCCATTGCAAGCGTTGACGCTTTAATGCGCCCTTCCGCATCTTTGAGATAGAGGTCACATAAATCTGATACGGTCAGGGAACTGCGTATTGCATGACGTTCAGCAGAAGGGTCTGCACCTTTATTGACTTCCTGCAATTTCATTATTGCCTGTTGCCGCGCTTGTTCGGGGGGAAGCACACCAATTTTCCCCACCACCATTCTACGGGTGCGCCCTTCGGTATTTCTATACTGGACGATATAGGACGCAGAACCAGACGGTTTCATGCGTACACCAAAACCTTTAACCGAGCCATCACCCGTATCCCAGAAGAATTCATCTTTGTTTTCTGTGGATGGTTTGAGGGTATCAATAAATCGTTTGGTAAGCCTAGGCATAATCAATCCTTATATCTATTTGCTTCGGGGAAGCACGGGGGAAGCAGAAAGAAGTAAGTTCAGGTAATTTCCCGTCTTTACTTCAACCTACTATATGGCATAAAACCATATCAATATCAATAGATAGTAAGAACAATAATTCTCAGGGAAGCATAAGAAAATACGAAGAACTAACCTTGCCAAGGTTGAAGTCGAGAGTTCGAATCTCTTCACCCGCTCCAGTTTTTTTCATCGTGTTTCAGTATGCTGTGATATCAGATACAGCGACTAAGCCGGCTGTAATCTTACTCAGTATACCATACAGATAACAACAGATCCCTTCTATTTTCCAGGTTTTATCCTGCCCGCATCGGCTCGAAACCGGGACAGGCGCATATTTCTGCCAAGACGTGCTCCTTGTTCTTTTTATGTATCCTAAGCAAAAATAGATGCGTCGCGCAATTTCCGTATCATTCATCGCTCTTTCGGCTTTGCCTTCGCATGCTGATGCCTCAGCCGTTTGGCTTTGTTAAAATTCATTTAATATGGCTTATTCCTTCCCGCTTCTTCGCTTTTGAGATACGGTTTATTTTTCAACTTAATAATTATTAATCATTTTAAATTGAAAATACACTGATATCTATAAAGCATTTCTATCAATTAACGATACGCGATTTGTAATAAAAACATAATATAAAAACATTTATAATTCAATATAGATGTGTTAATATGTATTTAGTTCCTTTGTATAAACGACACAGTCTCTTTTCGGTTACGCTCTCAATATACCTTTGATTCGGAGAATCATCATGAGCAACAAACCTTCTCAATCCGCTTCTCAAATCACTTTGATCGAACTCATCGCATCCGCATGGCTAGGTATCGCAGGTCTCTCGACTGGCGTATCTGTGCTTATTGTAGGCATGATTCTAAGTTCATTACTCAACGTAGGCGGCAAACCTGGTGCCAGCAACTTTTTCTTTAATGTTGCGTCATGGGGTGGTGGAGGTTTATCAGTTCTTTCACTTGCAGGTCTAGGTGTTCAAGGTCGTCGTACTTACCTCGCCCTGACTTCTGTGACTTCTGTGACTGCTGTGACCGCTGACGAACAAGACCAAGAAGAGGAAAAAGAAGTTTAAGCTTATAAGGTTTTTAATCTTCCAAACCGAGAATTGAAGAGTGCTCACTACGGTGACACTCTTTAATTTTTTTTACTATTTATTTTTCCAGCTTATCTTCGATCATTAAATTAAGATCGCAGGATCGTCTGCCCATCTTTAGGCATCACTTCCCTCCGCTCCAGACTATAATGCCCGAGATGCAGCATATATGTCGCCGCGATCAGCGGGGCGAGCAAATTGAGCAAAGGGATATTGGCGCAGGCGACGAACAGGATACCGGAGATCATCAGTATGCTGCGGCGGGCGTGCAGGCTGCGTTCCTCCAGCATCATGCGGGCGCATATCATGGTCCAGAAGGCGCGCGCCAGCAGGTAGCCGTTGGCGACGTAATAGAGGATATGGCCAATGGGGGGCATGAAATAAAACGGGATGAGGAGGAGGTTGACGCCGATTCCCTGTATCAGGAACAACAGGTTTTTCGGTAGTTCCTCGCGGATCGGGACGGAGCGCAGCGGGGTCCGGTATTCCTCCAGCGACAGCCTTTCCAGGTAACCGTCGAGAAACAGGCTGGCGATCATGGGCAGCAGGACGGGGAACAGCGCCCAGGCGAGGATCAGGGAACCTATGCCGAGGAAGACGTCGAGCGCCTTGTCTATCCACCCACCGAAAAAATTCAGGTGATTCACCAGGACGTTGAAACCGCCGATCCAGAGCATCAGTATCACCGCGGAGACGAGGCAGCACAGTCCCGCTTTCATCAGCGCGGAATAGGACATCAGGGAACGCAGGGTTCTAGCGCAGAGGATGAAGATGGTTTTCATGGATTTATTATAGAGTACTGAATTTCTGTATATTGCCAAGGGAATTATCATTCTCACAAGGTAATTTTTTAAGAATGTATTTAACCATAGCGAATTAGTGAATAGACTCCCCACTATCAGTTTGATGAAAACGCTTTCATTATTTTGTAATAAAAGTCTTCTATATTTAGAATACTGAAAAATTCATAAACGAGGCTGAAATGACTGAAGATAATAAAGATTCAAAAACGACACCAGTCTCCGACGAACAGTTAAAAGCGTTCGCAGCCGCATCTGATACGGCAACCGTCATGCCGGTTCCCACAGGTCGGTTTATCGTACCGATCCCTAACTTTGACGATGAGGTCGGCAATTTGCTTCTGCCTAATGCTAAAGAATTAAAACTGGTGATTCCTTCTGGCAATGCGTCGCTCACCCTGACTGATGCCGTCTATGAAGGCGCCCCTCAGCATATACCCGCCGATGGCAATCATATGGTAGTCATCAATAATATTTCTCCTACCCAAGCAATTGCCCTGCAGGCAGTCTATGATCACATGGCGCAGGAAACTGGCGGGGTTATAAGTCGGCCGCAACTTGTAAAGTTTTTTGAAACGGCGACTGGGCTTTCCTACAATGCCGAAACGGACACCATCAGCATGGTATCTGATAATATCGGAATTCATGGCGATGTTTACCATATGGATAAAGAAACTTTCAAGGCCCGCCATAATCCCTACGGTACGGAAACATCGTTAACAGAGACCGCAGACAACGATCTTAAAGCCGGTCATTATCAGAAGCTCAGAGCGCCTGCGCAAGCGATTGTTATTGAAGGGGGATTCACTAGAACATTGAATGATGGAACGGAATTGAATTATCCGGAGCCCGCTCTTGCCTTGATCGGAGCGGATGGTAAGGTTTCTTCCGTACATCGTAACGACATTTCGGTTTCGTACGAAAAGCCGAACGGAGAACCTCTGATCCCACATCCGGGTGCAAAAATCGATTTGCCTACTTATGATGTCAATGAGGTCGCTAATTTTCAAAAGCAACCTGCGACGCGTATTGATTCAAAGGATGTAGAGAAAACCCCCACACGTGTGCATTCAAACGTTACTCAGCTCGGCTGAGATGTCTCCCGATTAATTGCTTCGTTTCTTAACGGGATGAACGGTTATTATCTGGATTCTGCAGCTAACTAAATCGACCTATAAGTTTCGTTTAAGTTTACCCTGTTACCTGCGGCACTGAGTTTTCAGCAGGAAGCAATCATGAATGCAGGCGAATCATCGGTAAAGCGGTCCTCACATCCCTCGGCGGATATCGTACCATTGCCGGAGGAGCCCTCCGACAAAGTCTTCGACGACCAGTCGATGCGGGTGGCGGATTTCCGTTTCGACGCGAAGGTGGCGCATGTGTTCGACGACATGGTGTCGCGCTCCGTTCCTTTCTACGACGAAATGCAGCGCATGGCCTGCGAACTGGCGAAGGATTTCGCGGAGGCGGGTTCGGAGATCTACGATATCGGCTGTTCGACGGGCACGACGCTGCTGCAGCTGGATAAAAGCGTCGGCCCGCATGTCGGATTCGTGGGAATTGACAATTCCGCGCAGATGATCGGCAAGGCGAGTGCGAAACTGGAAGCCGCCGGAATGTCCCGGCAGTGGCGGCTGGTGGAAGCGGACATTCATCAGAACCTGCCGGTTGAGAACGCCAGCGTCGTCACCATGGTGCTGACCCTGCAGTTCGTTCGCCCGCTGTACCGCGAACGCATCATGAAGCGCATTTATGACGGGCTGAACAGGAACGGCTGCGTGATCCTGGTGGAAAAGCTGGTGCAGGAGGATTCCCGGCTGAACCGGATGTTCATCGATCATTATTATGATTTCAAGCGTCTTAACGGTTACTCCGAAACGGAAATCGCCAAGAAGCGCGAGGCGCTGGAAAACGTGCTGGTTCCCTACCGGTTTGAGGAAAACCGCGAGCTGCTGAAGCAGGTCGGTTTCGGTGCGGTGGAGGAATTTTTCCGCTGGTATAATTTCTGCGGAATGATCGCGGTGAAATGATATGGAAACGGTCCTGACGTCCACCCCTGCCAAATCCCTGTTCATTCGTTACGGCGACCTGCTGTTCAAGCGCCGCAACCTGATCTTTCCCATCTTCATGGTAGTGCTGTTCCTGTCGTTCCGGCCCGGTGCCTCGCCGGCAGGGCTGGCCATGGCGGGGCTGGCGATGACAGCGACCGGGCAGGCGCTGCGTTTCGCCATCATCGGTTTCGCGTATATCAAGCGGGGCGGGCTGAACAAGAAAGTCTATGCCGAGGCGCTGGTGACGACCGGCTTTTTCGGGGCCTGCCGCAATCCGCTCTATATCGGCAACATGCTGATCTTGGAAGGGTTGCTGATCATGCACGGAAATCCGGCGGTGCTGCTGATCGGCAGCGCGTTTTTCCTGCTGACGTATCAGGCGATCATCGCTACGGAAGAGCAGTACCTGCGGACGAAGTTCCCGGAAGCCTACAGTGATTATTGCAGGAACGTTCCGCGCTGGTGGATACGCATCGCGCGTCTTCCCGGCCTGCTTGACGGGATGCGTTTCAACTGGCGCAAGGCCGTCTATAAGGATTACTCCACCGTCGGAAGCTGGGGAACGCAGGTGATCCTGCTGCTGGCTTACCGGCAGTATCGTTTTACCGGAGCCGTGTCGCCCGGCTGGCTGTATGAGGTGCTGCTTCTCTGGATAGTCGTTCTTGCCATACGGGTGGTAAAGAAAACATTTCCCTTGTAGAATACCTCTTATGCGAATCCTTTTGGTCGAAGATGATCGTATGATCGGTGAAAGCCTGAGCCACGCGCTTAAGGAAGGGGGATATGCCGTCGACTGGGCCAAAGACGGTGAAGAGGCGGAAGCCAGCCTGGCGCTGCAGGAGTATGCGATGGTCCTGCTCGATCTCGGATTGCCGAAACGCTCGGGCCTGGAACTGCTGCATGGGATGCGGCGCAGTCGGAAGAATACTCCCGTGCTGATCCTCACCGCCCGGGAAGCGATTGCCGACCGCGTGGCGGGGCTGGACGCCGGAGCGGATGATTATCTGGTCAAACCCTTCGCGCTCGAGGAAGTGGAAGCGCGGATGCGGGCATTGCTGCGGCGTAAGGGCGGCAAGGCGGCGCCCCTGCTGGAGACCGACACGATTGCCCTTGATCCTTCCACCAAAGAAATGCGGTACGCGGACCGGCAGGCGGTGCTTTCCGCACGCGAATACGCACTGATGTACGCGTTGATGGACTGCCCCGGCAGGATTGTGTCTCGCCTAGAGCTGGAGGAAAAACTCTATGGCTGGAACGAGGAAGTCAGCAGCAATGCGGTGGAGGTTCATATTCATGGGTTACGAAAAAAATTCGGGGCGGACCTGATTCGGAATATCCGCGGTCTGGGATACCGGGTGGCGAAATGACCCTGTCCATCCGCACCTACCTGCTGCGTACCCAGACGATCGCCCTGCTGGCGATTTCCCTGGCGATTACGGTGTTCGCCTATTTTAACGCGCTGGAAGAGGTCAACGAACTGTACGACAAGAATATGCACGAGCTGGGGATGGCGCTGCAAAGCCAGATGAGCTCGTTTCAAACGCCTGTGCACCCTGATGGGGCTCTCTCGGATACCCGCCGGAAACTGAGAGGGGAAGAGGAATTTTTGATTCAGGTGTGGAAACACCGGGCGCTGTATTACAGTTCGCACCCCGCCATTCCTTTTCCTTTTCAGGCTCCCCCAGTGGAAGGCGGCCGGGACATCTTCACCGCGACGTTCGAAAAGCGCATCTGGCGCGTCTCGCAGCAATCGAACCGGGACGGCGTCGTGCAGATCGCCCAGCCTGAGAAAGCGAGAGCGGGTTTCGCGCGGGAAATCGCGCTCAGGCTGATCCTGCCGATCCTGCTGCAGATCCCGCTTATCGGGTTTTTCATCTGGCGGGCCGTCGGAAAAAGCCTGAAGCCGCTGACGGATATTTCCGCGGGCATCAAAAAACGCAGCGCCTACAGCCTGAGCGCTTTTTCCAGCGACCATGTCCCGCATGAAATTCAGCCGATGGTGCAGGAGCTCAACGCCCTTCTGGCCCGCCTCGCGAGTGCGCTGGAAACCGAGCGGCGCTTTATCGCCGACGCCGCGCATGAGCTTCGCACCCCGCTTGCCGCCCTGCAGCTGCAGCTGGGCGTCCTGCAGAGAGCCGGAAACATGCGCGAACGCGAAGCGGCGGAGGAAAAACTGCGGCAGGGGATCGAGCGCGGAGCGCATCTGGTCCGGCAATTCCTGACGCTGGCCCGTCTGGAACCGCGGATACAGCCGCAGCCGCCCCAGCCGGTGCATCTGGAATCCGTGGCGCGGACGGTGGCGGAGAGTTACGCGGACAATGCGAATGACAGGCTTATCGACCTCGGTTCCCCACGTCTGGAGCCCGTCGTTATTCAGGGAGACGGTGAAGCGATCCGTATCCTGATCAGCAATCTGGTCGATAACGCGCTAAGGTTTACCAAAGAAGGCGGCAGGGTCGATATTTCCGTTTTTCAGGAACAGGGAAACGCGGTGATCGAAGTGGAGGATACCGGCATCGGCATCGCGGAGCAGGAGCGCGCCTTCATCTTCGAGCGTTTTTACCGGGCGCTCGGCACCCAGGTGGACGGTACGGGGCTGGGGCTGGCGATCGTCAAACGGATCGCGCAGCAGCATCAGGCGCTGATCGACGTGGGGGACGGGAAACAAGGTGCGGGGACCTGCATCCGGGTCACCTTCACGCCGCCGCCGATTGCAGAGAAAAAAGATAGAAGAGGCGGGAAATCTGAATGAAAAGACTACGGCAGGCGTTATGCCTGCCGGAATGTTTTTGAAATTTACCGGTTGCGTCGGCGGCTCACCGGGGATTTCCATAAAGTGATACGGATGGGAATGCTGACACTCGAACCTGACGTGCCAGGCAATCAGATCGAAAAGCCGATGCCGAGGGCGATGATCGGCGAATTGATTTCTTACATTTTCAATCCGCTGTTTTTGAAAGGCATTTTGATCCAGTCGGACGGGGAGGCTCTTGAAAATCCTACGTTCCGGTCAAACTTAAGTTTCATATAAGTTTCGTTGCCTACGGATCAGGTAATGAACGATGCAGTAAAAAACCCGTTGCGCCGCATGGTCGGGCGTAGGCATACGAAACCGCGCAGGAGGCATACATTCATTTTCATGGGTTTCATGATGCTGTTCACGCTGCTGACCGGTCATCATTTCACGCAAGCGACTCTTGAGCGCAGCACAGCCGATCTGATCGGGTTCCTGCTGATCATCGTATGCGTCGCCGGTCGTACCTACAGTTCCTTGTTTGTGGCCGGCCGGAAGAACGGGCGGGTGGTGCGGGAAGGCATGTATTCCGTCGTGCGCAATCCACTGTATGTTTTTTCCTTTTTGGGAGTGGTCGGTATCGGGTTGCAGTCCGGCAAAGTGACCGTGCTGGCCATGCTGGTCCTTTCATTCATGTATTACTACGACAGACTGGTGCGGAAGGAGGAGAGGTATCTCACGCAGCATTTCGGTGCGGAATATACGGAATATTGTCGCCTGACCCCGCGCTGGATACCGGATTTCGCGTTATGGAACGTCCCGGCGGAGATTACGGTGCAGCCGAAACTGATCCTGCGCACCATCACCGATTGTTCCCTCTTTTGCGGCCCGCTATGCGTCTTCCGGCTGGTCGAACTGGCGCAGCAATGGCAACTCATCGTTCCTTATGCGGATCTGTTTTAAGGGGTTGCAAATCGCTTGAGGTTTAAGCGTGGTGGTGATGCCGTCCTTTTCCGGATAAGCGGGAAACCCCTTTGAATGCAGGCTCTTGTGCCGGATCCCCCTTATCTTAAGGAACGACGAAACGCTGTCCTCCCGTTACCTGGTTAAACTCCTTCATGGCCTACATCCGATAATTCGGCGCTTCCTGCGAAATGGTCACGTCGTGGACATGGCTTTCTCTCAAGCCCGCGTTCGTGATCCGCGTGAAGCGGGCATGCGTCTGCAGTTCCTCAATGCTGGCGGAGCCGGTATAGCCCATCGCGGCACGCAGCCCCCCCACCAGCTGGTGCAGCACTTCCGCCATCGCCCCCTTGAACGGGACGCGTCCTTCCACGCCTTCTGGAACCAGTTTCATCGAATCCTGCACTTCCTGCTGAAAATAGCGGTCCGCCGAGCCACGTGCCATCGCGCCGACGGAGCCCATGCCGCGATAGGATTTATAGGAGCGGCCCTGATACAGGATCACGTCGCCGGGGCTCTCCTCCGTGCCGGCGAACAGCCCGCCGAGCATGGCGGCGTCCGCTCCGGCGGCCAGTGCTTTGGCGAGGTCGCCCGAATATTTGATACCGCCGTCGGCGATCAGGCAGACGCCACGTTTCTTGGTGACGGAGGCCACGTTCATGATGGCGGAAAGCTGGGGTACGCCCACGCCCGCGACGATGCGCGTCGTGCAGATGGAGCCGGGGCCGATGCCGACTTTCACCGCGTCGGCGCCGGCGTCGCACAGCGCTTCCGCCGCTTCCGCCGTGGCGATGTTGCCGGCGATGATCTGGATGTCTTTCGACTGCGCTTTGAGAGTGCGCACGGCGTCGATCACGCCTTTGGAATGGCCGTGCGCCGTATCCACCACCAGCAGGTCCACTCCGGCTTTAAGCAATGCCTCCGCCCTCTCCAGGCCGTCCGCTCCCACCCCCACCGCCGCGGCGACCCGCAGGCGGCCTTTTTCATCCTTCGCGGCGTTCGGGTAGCGCTCCGCCTTTTCGATGTCCTTCACCGTGATCAACCCGATGCAGCGCTGGGAAGCGTCCACCACCAGCAGTTTCTCGATCCTGTGCTGATGGAGCAGGGTGCGCGCATCCGCCTTGGAAATGCCTTCGCGCACCGTTACCAGTCCCTCTTTCGTCATCAGTGACGCGACGCTGGCGCCTTGGTTGGAAGCGAAGCGCACGTCCCGGTTGGTGAGGATACCCACCAGCGTGCCGGATGCCTCCACGACCGGAATCCCGGATATATGGTGGGTGCGCATCAGCTGCAGCGCATCGGCGAGCGTCTGCTGCGGTGTGATCGTCACGGGATTGATGACCATGCCCGACTCGAATTTTTTCACTCTCAGCACTTCGTTCGCCTGCGCGGCCACGGACATGTTCTTGTGGATGCAGCCGATGCCGCCATGCTGCGCCATGGCGATGGCCAGTGCCGATTCGGTCACCGTATCCATCGCCGCCGACAGCAGGGGGATATCCAGCCGGATGCGGGGCGTGACGCGGGCGGAGGTATTGACGTTCGCCGGAAGGATTTCCGAATAGCACGGCGTCAGCAGTACATCATCGAAGGTGAGCGATTCGGGAATGGCGAGGGGCGAGGGGGTCATGTCAATGTTCCGGGGTGCGGCAGGGAAAGGGTCATTGACGCGCTTCTATAGTCCTGCGCGGCCGGAATGTCACATGAAAAAACGCCTACCTATGTCCGGCGGCCTGCCATTGCCTGATCCCTTCGACCGGGTGGATCAGCATGAGGACGTTGAGCGTCAGGTTGTCGCGGATCCACCAGGCGCATCCGATTTCCATGCCGCACAGCACCAGCAGAGAAACCCACGGTTTTGCGCGGGATGCCAGCGTGAACCCGATGCCCATCATGGCGATATCGCTCAAGGAATTCAGGATGCTGTCACCGGTATAGCCGAGCGATATGGTCACGGCTCGGTAACGCTCGATCATCACCGGGGAATTTTCCAGTATCTCCCAGCCCGCTTCCAGCAGTGCCGCCATCACCAGCCGCCAGCGTACGGGCAACCGGCGGGCAAGCACGTGGAACAGCCCGTAGAACAGGATGCCGTGCCCGATATGGGAAAAAGAGTAGGGATCGGCGAGGCGCTGCGAGTTTTCGTTGCTCCAGATATCCCCCGCCCAGAGGCCAAACGTGCCGTCGGGTCCGAACCAGCTTCGGCCCATGGAACGCTCAGTCGCGGCGGTGGCGGCGATGATAGCGATGATCAGGGCGAAGCACAGAAAACTATGGAAATGCCGCTTGCCGAATCGCCTCATCAATGCCCCTTATTCGTCTATAGAGGCCTGTCTATCGAGGCGCGCACAACGGTTCACTATGCCGCACCGAGACTTGAATTCGTCCCATTTGGTGCGACAGCCCCGACTGGTTTCCCGGCGACGAGGTCTTAAGGTGAGGATCACGATGGAGAGCCTCGGAACAGTTTTAATATAAGGGGTTAGAGGTGTTTTGTCAAGTGAGAGAGTCCAAGGCCCCGCAGGACGCAGCGTTCTATCTCGATGAGCGTGCGTTTATCGAGCGGGGCATAGAGGTAAATACGTGATCCGTCCTTGCGTTTGCCGCACCTGATCAGGTCGAGGCGGGCGAAAGAGACCGTATAGAGCATGTCGCCTTTCAGCCATACGGGCTTCTGGCGCATCCATTCGGGAAACTCCGGCGGCAGTTTGAACAGAGTGTGGTAGGGCATCACCGGCATGGGGACGGACGTGCTGAGCGCTACCACCGTACAGACTTTGCCGCGTTGCCTGATGTCGGGGCTGAGCACCACCACGGGGCGGCGCTTCACCATTTCAGGCGGCACGAATCCGCTGTTGAAGTCACACATCAACACGGTGCCTTTCTCAGGGTGCGCGGTCAGGGCCATAATAAAAAGACTATAAATCAGAGGACGGCCAAACGCAAGCCGGCCTGTCGGGCAGTTAGCGTATCCTGCCTTACGGCATACGGGTCAGAGGCCGCTTTTTGCTTGCGCGTGTTCCCGCATTTCGCTAATCGTGGAGATCTATGTCCCAGGCTTTACACAAAACCGTCTCCCCTTCCTCCCTCAATTTCGCGATCACGCGCGGAGATCTGCTCCGTTCGCTCTCCCACGTCCAGTCGGTCGTGGAAAAGCGCGGCACCATCCCGATCCTCAGCAACGTGCGGATCGACGTGACGCATGGGCAGATCGAACTGACCGCCACCGATATGGAGCTGGCCGTGGTGGATCGCGTAACCGCGGACGTGCGCAATTTCGGAAGTACGACGGTGCCTGCGCATATGCTCTACGACATCGTCCGCAAGCTGCCGGACGACGCGGACGTCGAATTTACGGAAGACGCCGGCGCCCAGAAAATAGCGATCCGGGCCGGTTCTTCACGCTTTTCCCTCTCCACGCTGCCGGTCGACGATTTTCCTGCGATCACGGAAGGGGACCTACCCCATACGTTCGTGCTGACCTGCGAGGAATGCCGCACGCTCATCGAGAAAACCCGTTTCGCCATGTCGACGGAAGAAACGCGGTATTACCTGAACGGCGTCTACCTCCATGCGGCGGAAAACGAGGGGAAACAGGTGCTGCGCGCCGTGGCGACGGACGGGCACCGGTTATCCCGCGTCGAAGTGGGATTGCCGGCAGGGGCTTCGGGAATGCCCGGAGTCATTATTCCACGCAAGGCGATCGCCGAGCTTTCCAAACTGCTGGAAAACAATCTGACGGAAGTGAAAATTTCCCTCTCCGACATGAAAATCCGTTTCGTCTGCGGGAACGTGGTGCTGGTTTCCAAGCTGATCGACGGTTCCTTCCCCGACTATACGCGGGTGATTCCGCAAGGGAACGACAAGATACTCGAACTGGGGGCCGTCTCTTTCGCCAAGGCAGTGGACCGCGTGTCGGTCATCGCTTCCGACAAGGCGCGCGGCGTCAAGCTCGCCATCGCCGCGAAAGAAGTGACGCTGACCACCAGCAGCAACGAGCAGAATTCCGGCGAGGAAAAAATCGAGGCGTCTTTCACCGATGACGCCATGAGCGTCGGCTTCAACGCCCGCTACCTGCTGGACGTGCTCGGGCAGATCGAGAGCGACCGGGTACGGCTGACGCTGGCGGACGGTAACGCTCCGGCGGTCGTGACGGATCCTTCGGATACTTCGGCGCTGTACGTCGTCATGCCGATGCGGGTGTAAACCACGAGCCTGAAGCCTGAAGATACAAGGTCTCCCCGGTGCGAATCACTCAACTGACGCTTCGGCATTTTCGTAATCATCAGGCGCTGGAAATGGCGACGGACGCGCCGTTCGTCGTGATCACCGGTTCGAACGGGGCAGGGAAAACGAATATTCTCGAAGCCGTATCCCTGCTTTCTCCCGGGCGGGGATTCAGGAACACCCCTCCTTCCGAGCAACGTTCCCACTCCGCACCGCAAGAAGAAGGGCGGGATGAGGAATGGGTGGTACGCGCTTCCCTGCAGAACGCGGACGTGATCGCCACCGGCAGCCTGCCGTCTCCCGCGAAAGAAAAGCGTCTCATCAGGATCAACGGAGAAGCGGTGACCCGCCAGCAGGCGTTGCTGGAGTTCGTGCAGATTCTCTGGTTCCTGCCGACCATGGCGCACCTGTTTTCCGAGAGCGGCAGCGCGCAGCGGCAGTATCTGGACCGGATGGTGTATGGATTCGAGCGTGACCACGCCTCCCGCCTGCACGCCTATACCCATTACATGCGTGAGCGGCACCGGCTGCTCTTCCAGAATCATGTCCAGCCCGCTTGGCTGGAAAGTCTGGAGCGCAGCATGGCGGAACACAGCGTGGCGATCGCCTGCAGCCGCCTGCAGACGGTACGCCGCCTCAACCATGCTTTCGCCCGCATCGACCCTCTTTTTCCCCGTGCCGCACTGGAGGTCGAAGGCGATGCGGAAACGCTGCTGCAGCGCGACATGCCCGCGCTCGAAGTGGAGGCTATCATCGCCTCACGCCTGGAAGCGATGCGCACGCAGGACAGGCAGCGCGGCCGCACGGGCGCCGGGGCGCACACCTCCCGCCTGCGGGTGACGTTCCTGCCCAACGGTATGCCGGCCGGGCAATGCTCCACGGGCGAACAGAAAGCGGTGCTGCTTTCCCTGCTGCTCGCCCAGATCCACGCGCAGATCGCCTGCGCGGGCCGTCCGCCGGTCATATTGCTGGACGAAGTGGTGGCGCATCTGGACGCAACCCGCCGGGACGCCCTGTTTACCGTGCTGCGTGAGTCGGGCGCGCAGTGCTGGGCAACGGGGACGGACGCGGCGGATTTTTCAGGGATTGCAAAGGGTGAGGCACGCCATTTTACAGTAGCACAAGGACAAGTTTTTAATAATTAACCACTATTTTATTGACTTTAACGGGGGGGGGTAAAATCAAACCTGAAACCCTTGTTTCCTTTCTAAATTTCAGTAAGCACCCATTTTTTTTAAGTCCTAAATTAGGCAACCAAAAAACATGAAACGCAACTCTTTTTCCGTTTCCAATCCGACGATCGATGTTCAGCTTGCGTGCGAAGTTCTGCTTATTGCTAGTAAAAATTCTCAACAGGTGACTGTTGAGATTGATGCTTCAGAAGAAGACCTCGCCAAGTTTGAAGTTTATCAGCGTGGCGATACCGTTTTTGTCCGTCAAACTGATTATAAGCAAGGCGGTGGCGGCATGACGATCATTGGAGACGTGGTTGGAGGAAATTTTTCTCAATCCACTTTTTCATCAGGTGGTCGCAATGTGGTCATCAGTGGAGGCGGTTTTACTTCAATCGGGCGCGGTGGTAACATTAATGTTGTTTCCGGTGGTCGCAACGTTCAAATCATCAACGGTCGCGTGATCGTGGATGGTAAGGATGTAACGGATGGTGGTGGCGATGTACAAGATTCAAAACCTCCTTACAAGGCACCGAAAATTCGTATTGAAACGCCTGTTGGCAGCAATCTTGTTACTGACCTTGCTGGTGAAGCTCATTTAAGCAGCATTGTGGATTTAGATGATGTCAGTGTTTCGACACAACATTCCGCTGTTTCAGAGTTTAGCAAAGTCAACACCGCAGACATTGATACCAGCAACGGTTCCTCTGTTACCATCGCTCAGATGAGCGGCGGCAGCCTCACCATCAATACCAGCAATGGTTCGGAGGTGAAGGTGAATGGCAAATGGAGCCAAGCAACCGCGATTGCCAACAACGGATCGTCTATTTTTACCAGCGGCACATGCTCTGGTAATTACAACGCCACAGGCAATAATGGTTCTTCCATTCGCCACACTGGTACGGTTGCTGGCCGTATTCGGGAAAAAGCCAATAACGCTTCTTCTGTGAAGATCGCCTAAGACCGTAGTTAAAAAATGACTTTAAACCCTTCCCCTTCATCGGGCGAAGGGTTTTTATTTTTGTGTTTTATCAACTGGTTTGCTGAACGCAGCAAGCTTCAACGTCACGCTCTGCGGCCTATATTCATACCCTGCCCCCGTGGCTGCGTCCACGTAAGCCGGAATGCCGAGCAGCAGGATATTACCGTAGGCGCGTCCCCGCGTAAAAGGCTCCAGGGATTGCGTAGCGCTGAGCCCGGCTTTCCGGCATTCAATGATCAGCGGTGAAAAACTGCGATGTACCAGGGCACCCGCGGGAGTGGCGGGGATGTTCCACGCGCCGAGCTTGTTGGTCAGCGTACAGGCGGCGCCCGCCGGTTCGGTCGTTACGTTGATCGTCTGCGTGTCTTCCGCCGTCAGCGTGGCGCAGCCGCAGAGGAACAGCAGGGCGGCGAAGGGGACGAATCGAAGTGCGGTGAGGGATGAATGCATAAAACCATTGAGGGTTGAAGAGACGTATGATGCCATCATACCGGAAAGGAAAAGAAAAAACAGTAGGGGAATGGAGGTGACGGCTTACACGGGCCGCCTTTTTAACGAGTGCCCGGCGTGATAAAACTGGCATAGTCACCTATAATGCTTTACTAAGGAATCCGTATATAACCACAGGTTTTCTTATGCCAACCGAAGCAGCACTCGTCATGACCGAAGAACATCCGTCATCCTCCCTCCGGCCCGCTCCCAACGAGAACAGTTACGGTGCCGACGCGATCAAGGTCCTCAAGGGTCTGGAGGCCGTCCGCAAGCGTCCCGGCATGTATATCGGCGATACGGACGACGGTTCCGGCCTGCACCATATGGTGTACGAGGTGGTCGATAATGCCGTGGACGAGGCGCTGGCCGGGCATTGCGACCTGGTGGAGATTACGCTGAACGCCGACGGGTCCTGCACGGTGCGGGATAACGGGCGCGGCATTCCGGTCGGCATTCATGAAGGGGAGGGGGTCTCCGCCGCCGAGGTCATCATGACGCAGCTCCATGCAGGGGGGAAGTTCGATTCCAATTCGTATAAAGTATCCGGCGGTCTGCACGGGGTCGGGGTGTCGGTGGTTAACGCGCTCTCCACGTGGCTGCAGCTGACCGTCTGGCGGGACGGGGCGGAGCATCAGGCGCGGTTCGAGCATGGCGATACAGTCGAGCATTTGAAAGTCACCGGCGAGGCGAACGGGCGCAAAGGTACGGAAGTCACGTTCCTGCCGTCACCGGAAACGTTCAAGATCGTGGAATTCGATTTCGCTACGCTGGAGCACCGCCTACGGGAACTGGCGTTCCTCAATTCCGGCGTGCGCATTCGCTTAAGCGACAGTCGCCCGGCGGAGCCGGTTTCGGTGGAGCTTTACTATGAAGGCGGTACGAAGGCGTACGTCCATTACCTGGACCGCAGCAAGCAGGCCTTGCACGAGACGATTCTGGTGGGCGGGGAACGTGACGATATCGGAGTGGAAATCGCCTTGCAGTGGAACGATTCGTATCATGAAAACGTGCTCTGCTTCACCAATAACATCCGCCAGCGCGACGGGGGGACGCATTTGCAGGGGTTCCGCTCGGCGCTGACAAGGATGATCAACCAGTATGCCGGCGAATCGGGCTTTCTCAAAAAACATAAGGTGGCGCTTTCCGGTGACGACGCGCGGGAAGGGCTGACCTGCGTGCTTTCCGTCAAGGTGCCGGATCCGAAATTCTCGTCGCAGACGAAAGAGAAACTGGTGTCTTCCGAAGTGCGCACCGTCGTGGAATCGCTGGCCAACGAAAAGCTGGCCGAATGGTTCGGGGAACATCCGAACGACGCGCGGGCCATCATCGGCAAGATCGCCGAGGCCGCCATCGCACGGGAAGCGGCGCGCAAGGCGAGGGAGCTGACGCGGCGCAAGGGGGCGCTGGAGATTTCCAACCTGCCGGGCAAGCTGGCGGACTGTCAGGAGCGTGATCCGGGCAAGGCCGAACTGTTCCTTGTCGAGGGGGATTCGGCGGGCGGTTCCGCCAAGCAGGGAAGGGACCGCAAGTTTCAGGCGATCCTGCCGCTGCGGGGTAAAATCCTCAATGTCGAGCGCGCCCGGTTCGACCGGATGCTTGGCAGCCAGGAAATCGGCACGCTGATCACCGCGATGGGTACCAGTATCGGTTCGGAGGAATTCGCCATCGACAAACTGCGCTACCATAAGATCATCATCATGACGGACGCCGACGTGGACGGGGCGCATATCCGCACGCTGCTGCTCACGTTTTTCTTCCGCCAGATGCGCGCTTTGGTCGAAGGGGGGTTCCTGTATATCGCGCAACCGCCGCTGTATAAAGTGAAGCGCGGCAATGCGGAGGCGTATCTGAAGGACGACCGCGAGTTGACGGGCTTTCTGGAGCAGAGCGCCATGGAAGACGCGACTGTCACCTTGTCGGACGGGCGGGTCGTCACGGGGGAAGGCCTGAATATCCTGGTGCAGAATACCCGCACCATTAAGCAGCAGCTGGAAGCACTGGCGCGGCGCGTTCCCCCCTCACTGGCGGAGGCGGCGCTGCAGGCGGGACTGTTCGCGGCGCCCGTGAACGAAACGGGTGCGGCGGCGCTGGCTGCGCAACTGAATGCGCGGGACGAGGCCGGTGGGTGGCAGGTCAGTGTTTCAGGCGAAAAAGCGTATAGCGCCAGCCGGGTGGCGCGTGGCGTGGAGGAAATCACCCGGCTGGACGCAGCGGGCCTCAATAGCCGCGAAGGCAGGATATTGGCCGAGCTTACTCCGTATGTGGCCGAAATGTTTGCGGGACGTTTAAGCATCACGCGCAAGCAGCAGGTGGCGATACAGGTCAATACGCCGGTCATGTTCTATGACGCGATGATGGAACTGGCGCGCAAGGGCCTCACCATCCAGCGCTTCAAAGGGCTCGGAGAAATGAATGCGGATCAGTTGTGGGAAACCACGCTGGATCCCGCCAACCGCACGCTGCTGCAGGTGAAGATCGACCATTCCGATGCGGCGGACGAAACCTTTTCCATCCTGATGGGCGATGTGGTGGAACCGCGCCGCCAGTTTATTCAGGACAATGCATTGAACGTACAGAACCTGGATGTTTAACATCCTGCCATGGATTTCCCGCCGCTGCTGGTGACGCTGGACATGGAGGCGTCCGCTTTCGATTTTTTCACTGCGTTACGCGCGGAGCATTTTCCGAAAGAACGCAATTATCTGGATGCGCATATCACCTTGTTTCATCATCTGCCCGGTGATGAGGAAGAGGAAATCCGTGTTAGGCTGAGGGAAGTCGCGGAAGGTTATGTGCCGTTTACCTTGGAGGCAGTCGGGCTGTGGATGCTAGGATTCGGAGTGGCGTACCGCCTGCGGAGCACGAAGGCCGCCGGTTTGCGTGCCGCGTTGGTGACGGAATGGCAGGGCTGGCTTACGCCGCAGGACAGGGACAGGCCTTTCAGCCCGCATATTACCGTCCAGAATAAAGCGAAGCCTGAAGCGGCGAAGGCGCTATACGCAGCTTTGTCCGGGGATTTTCATCCTTTCGAGATCACGGCGACCGGGTTGCGTCTCTACCGATATCTGGGCGGACCCTGGCAGGAGGTGGCCGCGTTTACTTTTGCCGGATCGTCGAATGGTTAAGTTGAGGGCATGTTCACTCATCGCTTGATTTCATTAAAACAGGGACTATGGTAACGCCATGAAACGCGCCCTTCTTTTGCTTGCCTTATGCACCACCGCCTGCGACGGGGGGGACGTGAAGGAAACGCTGGGCCTGAACCACCGCGCCCCGGATGAATTCCGCGTCGTCTCCCGCCCGCCGCTCAGCGTTCCCCATGAATTTTATCTCTATCCGCCGGATCAGGCGGCAGCCCATGCGAGCGCCGACATAAAGCCGCAGGACGCCCGTTCCGTATTGACGGGCGGTGCTTCATCGGGTGCGGCAGACACCGGTTATCTGGATCACTACAAGGAAGCTGCCCCTCAGGGAGCCGGTCTGGCGGATACGGCGGTACCGGAAGTCAGCAGCGGGGCGCTCGCCTCTGCCGGGGAAGAGTCGCTGCTTGGCAAGCTGAACACGAACGCGGCAAAGCCGGATATACGCAATGTATTGAATCAGGAAGATAAAACGCTCGCGCAGAAAAACGCCACGCTTCTGGATGACATCGCTACCAAGCCCGCCCAGAAAGACCTGGTGGTGGATGCGGGCAAGGAACGTGCCCGCCTGCAGGAAAACGCCAAGGAGGGGAAGCCTGCCAATCAAGGAAATGTGCCGGTGGTGAAACCGAAAAATTCGGTGCTGGACAGGTTTTTTTAACTTATGCGGCGGCTTTTTCTCCTCATCGCTGCCCTTGTCGGCCTGACGTCGCTGCAGGACGCGTCTGCGGGCGCGGCGCTGGAAGTCCATGAATTTTCGCTTGAAAACGGTCTGCAGGTGGTCGTCGTGCCCATCCACCGCTCCCACGTGGTGTCACACAACCTGCTGATCCACGCCGGTGCGTCGGATGATCCGCTCGGCCATTCGGGAGTCGCGCATTTTCTGGAACATATGCAGTTCAAGGGAACGCCGACCCATCCCGAAGGGGAATACAGCAGGCAGGTGGAGCGGTTGGGGGGACAATATAACGCGTTTACCACGGCGGACATGACGGGGTATTACGTCACCATCGCCAAGGAACATCTTCCTGACATCATGAATCTGGAAGCGGACCGCATGATGCATCTGGCTCCAGCCGCCGACAGCTATATCACCGAACGCGACGTGGTGCTGGAAGAACGGCGGATGCGCACCGATAATATTCCCGCCTCCCTGCTTTCCGAAGCGGTGGAAGCGGCGCTGTTCCGCCATCATCCGTACGGCACGCCGATCATCGGCTGGGCGCATGAAATGGTGAAACTCGACGAGGTGGCGGCGAAAGCGTTTCTCAAGCAGTATTATACGCCGCATAACGTCGTGCTGCTGCTGGTCGGGGATATTGACGAGGCGGAAGCCAAAACGCTGGCTACGACCTATTACGGGCCCTGGAAAGGGGAGAAGGCGCCGGCGCGGAACTGGGTGAGCGAACCGCCGCGCATTACGTCTGAAGTGGTGACCCTGCGTCATCCGACCGTCAATGTGCGGGAGTGGGAACGCACCTATATCGCGCCGAGTTTCGGGGCGGACGGAAAAGAAACCGCCGCCCGTATCATGCCGCTGGTGCTGGCCGAAGAAATTCTGGGGCATCCGCGTACCGGCGTATTGTATCGCGAGCTGGTGGAGAAGCGCAAGGTCGCCACCGCCGTGTCCATCGGCTATAATCCGTACATGATCGGCCCCGGCACGCTGGAGGTGGGGATCACCCCGGCGGAAGGCGTCTCCCTGTATCAACTGGCGAAGGCCTACGTACAGACCATGCAGGCGTTCGAGAAAAGCACGATCGACGCGAAAGTGATGGAACGCGCCCGCAACCAGTTGAAAGCTTCGACCATTTTCGCCCGTGACAGTATTCAGGGCATGGCATCCATCCTCTCCCAGCTGGTGATGATCGGCCTGCCGCCGGAATGGTTCAACCGGTGGCCGGAACTGGTGGACGCGGTGACGCCGGAACAGGTCACGCAGGCCGTGCGGCAGACCTGCACGGACCGTACCGCGGTGACAGGCGTGCTGCTGCCTTCCAAAACGCCTTTGCCGTATGAGGGAGCGAAGCCGCTGTCGTCCCATCCCCGGTTGTCAGGAAACATCCAATGAATATCCGCGTAAAACAGGCGTACCGCTGGATGAAAGAGCATAAAAAACTGGTGATGCTGGTGATGCTGGCGCTTACCCTGCTCGTCACTTCCTGCCGTTCGGCGATGGCGGCAGAAAAAGTGGAAGAAGTTACTGGGGGAGGCCTTAAAGCGTGGCTGATACGCGACGCCAGCCTGCCGATGGTAACGCTGGAGATGACATTCCGCCGTTCCGGCGCTCTCTCCGATCCGGTAGGTAAGGAAGGCCTGGCCGCGTTTACGGCAGAGGTACTCACCGAAGGAGCGGGCGACCATCCTTCCGCCACTTTCCATGAATTGCTGGAACAGGATGCGATTCATTTAAGCGTCGGCAGCAGCAACGACGATCTGGTCATCACCATGGAGTGCCTCAGCGAACATCTGGGACAGGCGCTGGCGCTGCTCGGCGAAATGCTGCGCTCGCCCCGTTTCGATCAGGTGGATATCGACCGGGAGCGCCTGACTTATCTGACTACGTTGAGGCAGCTTCAGGAAAGTCCTTCGTATCGTTTGAGCGAAGCGTTCGACGCTGCAGCGTTCGCGGGACACCCGTATGCCCATCCCGCTTACGGCACTGCGTCCAGCGTATCGGCGTTACAGCGCACCGACCTGCAGTCATTCGCGCATACGGCGCTGACGAAAGACCGGGTCATCCTTTCCATCTCGGGTGACGCGGACGCGATTACGCTCTCGCACCTGATGGAAAAAGAATTTTCTACTCTGCCGGCGAAGGCAGACAAGGCCCTTCCGGCAAGTGAGAGGGTGGCATTGCATACACAGCCCGCACCGGTCAAGGTGGCGATGGACGTGCCGCAGACGGAAGTACGCGTGGCATTGCCGGGAATCAAGCGCAATGACCCCGAATTTTATGCCGCGTTCGTGATGAATTACCTGGTGGGCGGCGGCAGCCTCACCTCGCGCCTGGCCGAAGAGGTACGCAAGAAACGCGGGCTGACCTATTCCATTCAGTCCTCACTCGCCATGCAGGAAGACGCGGAGTGGCTTTCCATCGACTTCGCTACTAAGAAAGAGAGTGCCGGGGAGGCGCTGAAGGCCACCTTGCAGACATTGCAGGCCATTGCGGAGAAAGGCTTCAGCGCGGAAGAACTGAAGGCGGCTTTAGCTTTTCTGACCGGATCGTTCGCACTCAGCACCGACAGCAACGCCGAGCGCGTCCATTACCTCACCGTCATGCAACAATACGGGTTAGGACCGGATTATCTGGAGAAACGTAACCGGCTTATCGCGAATGTTACCTTGCCACAGGTAACCGCTATTGCTAAAAGGTTACTGAACCCCCATCAGCGCCTCGTGGTGCTTACAGGAACCAATCCATGAACAATGCTTCCGCCTCTTCTTCCGAGCAATCTTCCGCTCCCTGTCCGCTTACCATGGAATGGTGGGAACCGGAGGCCAGACCGGCCGGGGAAGAAGTAAAGGGCGCCATCGCCCTGAACAGCTTTAAAGCCCTATATGATAAAGGGTTGCCGCTTTTCCGCCTTCCGGAGATGACGGACGATCTGGAAGAGATCACGCAGGTCGCCCAACGCATCAAAGCGCAGTCGGATACGCTGGTGCTGGTCGGTATCGGCGGTTCCAGCTTAGGAGCGGAAGCGGTCACGGCGCTGCGCGATGTGTCGGATGTGCGTTTCGAAGTGATGGACAATCCCGATCCGGTCAGTTTCGAGAACGCGACGCGCACCATCGATCCCGAGCGCACTTCCTGGCTGTTCGTCAGTAAATCAGGCGGGACGCTGGAAACCATCTCGCAGATCCTGATCCTGCTGAAATGGCTGGAAGAGCGGATCGGCAAGACGGAAGTCGGGAAACGCTGCATCGTGGTGACCGAACCCAAACCTTCGGCGTTGACCACGCTCGGCCATCATTACGGCATTCCGACATATGCGCATGATCCGGAACTGGGTGGGCGCTGGAGCTGCATTTCCAATGTGGGGATGCTGCCCGCCGCGGTCTGCGGTCTGGATATCGGAGCGTTCCGGGCCGGAGTGAACGCCACGCTGCAACATGCGCTGCATAGTGCCGACCATGAAAATCTGCCCCTGCAGGGAGCGCTCTACGGCATCCGGCAGGAAGCGCGGGGACGCAATACCCACGCGATCATGCCGTACGTGGATCAACTGGAAAAAACCGCCGCCTGGTGCCGCCAGCTTATCAGCGAGAGCCTCGGCAAGCAGGGCAAGGGAATTACGCCGCTGGCGGCGATGGGTACCGTGGATCAGCACAGTATGATGCAGCTCCTGCTGGACGGGCCGGACAATAAATATTTCACCGTCATCGTGACCGACCAGAAAGGTAAGGGCGCGGCGATTCCCGCCGATCTCGCCGAATTATGCGGTCTGGGGTATCTGGGAGGTAAACCGCTCGGCAACGTGCTGGATGCGTTTCAGAAGGGCACGATCGGCTCGATGCAAGGGTCGAAGCGCCCGGTGCGCACGATTCATCTGCCGGCTCTCGACGCGTTCCACCTCGGTGCGCTGCTGATGTATTTCATGCTGGAAACCGTGTTCATCGCGCTGATGCTGGGCGTGGACGCGTTCGACCAGCCTGCGGTAGAGGACAGCAAGATACGGGCGAAAAAGCTGTTAGGGGCGTAAATACGCCATCATATGACCTGCTATCCGACCAATGCGCAGGAATTACTTTCGGGAAAAAGTGAAAATGCTCATCGTTTCGCGCTGCTGGCGTCCGTACGGCAGCAGGAAAAGACTGTCTTTATCGCTATCGATCCCACATCGCCCATTGCCGTTTCCAGCATGGTGCTCAGACATGAAATTATTGAAAAGACCGGAGTCGCCTTGCCTTTAAGGCAGGAAATCCATAATCAGGCTTATAAAGCCCGTTCCCCTTACCGGTTGCTCGGAGCGGGCAGTCTGCTGGAAATGCGACACGGGCGGGATTCTTTCATGCCGCTGCTGCAACGGGACGGGAATGCTCCTTCCAATCCGGGAAAATGGACACATCCCAGCGGGTTGTGTTCAGCACATCCCCTGATGACGGCGGTCGCGGAATTACAGGAAGAGCTGGCTGTTTTGGAACGTGCGGAGGACGGAGAATCCCTTGTCGTGCGTATACCCATGACGGTTGGGAGCCTGAAGGATAAAGGATCCATTCAGGCGGCCGTAACCTTCAAACGATCGCAGGAACAGGCTATCCGCCGGGCATTACCGGAAGAATACCGTCGGTTGCCGATGACGTACGCCGCGTTACCCGTCCTATCGTTGCCGCTTCCCGCTGAGGTGCCACCCGTCTATTTGAAAATGCCTTCGGACACGGATTACCAACGTATCCCTTTTTTCGCCGTGGTCGACGAAGAAAATCAGACGCTTACCTTAAGTACCCGATACGAAGGCATACTGAACGATGAACGTGAGTACCTGCTGGTGGACGCTGAAGCGTTCCGGCGCAATGTGACATGCGCGTCCGTGGAAGATTTACAGAGCCTGGAATGCACGCCCGCATTGGCGGCTGCCGTGCGGCAAGGCATCTGTTTCGCCTGAATTCACTAGTTCCCCTTTCAAACTGCTGCCGCTGGCGGAAATGATCCGCACCGGCATCATCCGGTTGGCGTGAGCGGCGGCGTTGTCGACATGCACGGACTGCATCCAGGGACTGCGGCCCAGCATCTGCCCCGGTACGCGTCCCATCCTGTCCAGGATCACATCGCATACCGTGCCAACGGCCCGGCTGTTGAAGGCGACCTGCTGGCGGTTGAGCAAGGTCTGCAATATGGACAGGCGGCGGAATTTTTCCGCTTCTTCGACCTGTCCTCCATATCCCGCCGCCGGCGTGCCGGGACGGGGGGAATAAGCGAATGAATAGGCGGAAGCATAGCCCACCGTTTCCACCACGCGTACTGTGCTAAGAAAATCCTCTTCCGTCTCTCCCGGAAAACCGACGATGAAATCACCTGAAAACGCCATGTCCGGGCGCACCGCGCGTAACTGTTCGATAATGTCGAGATACTGCGAGGCGGTGTGCTTGCGGTTCATGGCTTTCAATATCCGGTCCGATCCCGCCTGGATCGGCAGATGCAGGTAGGGCATCAGTTTCGGCAAAGCGCCATGCGCCTCGATCAGGTCGCGTTTCATGTCGCCCGGATGGGAGGTGACGTAGCGGATCCGCTCCAGTCCTGCGATGTCGGAAAGGACGGCCGCCAGTTCCGCCAGGCTGGCCGCGCCGCCTTCCCTTTCGCCATGATAGGCGTTGACGTTCTGGCCGAGCAGGGTGACTTCCATCACTCCCTTTGTCTCCACGAGGGTGCGCACTTCGTCCACCACGGCACGCAGAGGGCGGGAATATTCCGCGCCGCGGGTGTAGGGCACCACGCAGAAGGTGCAGAATTTGTCGCACCCTTCCTGTACGGAGACGAACGCGGACGCTCCCGTTACCGACTCGGGCGCGGGCAGCAGGTCAAATTTCTGGACTTCCGGAAACTCCAGCTCCACCACGCCGCCCTGCTTGCGCTCCGCTTCGGCGATCAGGCGGGGCAGGTGATGATAGCTCTGCGACCCCATGACGATATTGACATACGGGGCGCGCCGCAGCACTTCCTCCCCTTCCGCCTGCGCCACGCAGCCGCCGACGGCGATCAACGCCTCTTTTCCCTGCGTCCGGGCGCGTTTCTTTTGCGCCTTGTGCAGGCGGCCCAGCTCGGAATAGACCTTCTCCGCCGCTTTTTCGCGAATGTGACAGGTGTTGAGAATAATCAGGTCCGCATCGTCGGCGCTTTCCCCCGTAACGTAGCCGAGCGGACGCAGGACGTCTTCCATGCGCTGCGAATCATAGACGTTCATCTGGCAGCCGTAGGTCTTGATATGGACTTTCTTTGCGTTTTCAGTCATGCGCGGCACCATAGAACAGTTCGCAGGCGCTTTCCATAAGGTTTTTTGCCGTTGTAAGCCTTGCGCGATCGTCCTAATCTGCGGTGAATGTCCGGTTCCTCCCCCACCCTTCTTCAGCAACGCGCTTCCGATCCCGCTTCCCATGTCTGGGTGGGGGCGAACGCGGGGTCCGGCAAGACCAAGGTGCTGGTGGATCGCGTGCTACGACTGCTGCTGCAGGATATTCCTCCTTCCCATATCCTGTGCATCACCTTCACCAAGGCGGCGGCGGCGGAAATGGAGGGACGTCTACAGAAGCGTACCAGAGAGTGGGTACAGATGGAGATGCCCGCGCTGACGCAGTCGCTGCAGGGGCTGAACGGGGAAGTGCCGTCGGAAGACGAGCTTTGGAAAGCGCGGCGGCTGTTCGCCGTCCTGACCGACTGTCCGATAGGGGTGCGCATCCTGACGATCCATGCGTTCTGCCAGCAGCTGCTGGGTCAGTTTCCTTTCGAAGCAGGCATTCCACCTCATTTTACACTCGTGGAAGGGCAGGAAAAAGAGCGGATGGTCGCCGAGTCGAAGCGCGCCGTGCTGGGGGAGGCCTACCATCACCCTGAGAGTCCGCTCGGAATGGCGATCGACCGTTTTACCGATACCGGCAGCGAGTTCTCCTTCCATGACCTCCTCGACGCGATCATGCAGCAGCGGGCCGCCTGCGACGAGGCGCTGTCCTCGATTCCGGATTTATTCAGGGCGGCAGGGTTCGAAGTGGGTGCCACGCCGGAGACTCTCAGCGCCAGATATTTCGATTTGGATGAGGAGTATCGGGTGAAAATGCGCCGTGCCACCGCATTGGTGGCGGAGAAAGGCAGTGTCAACGATAAAAAATACACGGCGCGGCTCCCCCTTTTTCTGGAAGCGCCCTATGCGCATGAGCCTGCTCATGAACTGGCGTGCAGCCTGCTGACGCTCGCAGGAAAAGTGCCGGAAAAATTTCCGACGCAGGCCCTGGTGAAAGCGGATCCCGCCGCCGCCGCGGAGTTACAGGCGCTGGCCAAACGGGCGCAGCAGTATATCGAAGATATGCGGCAGCTGACCTATTGCCTCGATTCCGAAGCGATGCTGGTGCTGGCAGATGCGTATTTCCGGCATTACCAGCGGCTGAAGACGGTGCAGGCCGCACTGGATTACGACGACCTGATCCACCTCACGCTGAAGCTGCTCGACCATCCGCACCTTTCGCCTTGGGTGCTCTACAAGCTGGATGGGCAGATCCACCATCTGCTGATGGATGAAGCGCAGGACGTGTCGCCCGTACAATGGCAGCTGACGGAAAGGCTGGTCGAGACGTTCTTCGACGGAAAGCAGCGCAGCCTGTTCGTCGTCGGCGATGAAAAACAGTCCATTTACGGATTCCAGGGAGCCGCCCCGGAACGTTTCGCGGAGGAGCGGGAGCGCTATCAGCAGAAAGCGCTCTATCACGCCGCGCCGTTCGCGCATATTCCCATGCAGACTTCCTTCCGCTCGGGCGAGGCGATCATGAAGCTGGTAGATACGGTATTTGCCGGACAGGAAGCGCGTGAGGCATTGAGCAGCGACGGGCAGGAAGTCATTCATACCGCCTCCCGGAAGGGGTGTTACGGTCAGGTGACGCTCTATCCAATTATCCGCGCATCCGGGGAAGGGAGCGGTGAACCGGAAGAGGGAGAAGCGGACCTGTCCGCGGTGGAAAGCCTTGCGAAAACCGTCGCTCTCACCATCCTCGGCTGGTTACGGTCGCAAAAGGTGCTGGCGAAGACCGGCGCGCCGGTGACGCCTTCGGATATCCTGATCCTCGTCCAGCAGCGCAATCCGCTGATGCAGCCGCTGCTGGAAGCGCTAGGCCGTCATGGCATCGCATGCGCCGGGGTGGACAGATTCATGCTGTCCCGGCATCTCGCCGTGCGGGACATGATGGCGCTCTGCGCATTCCTGTGCGATGCGGGTGACGATATGGCGCTCGCCTGTCTCCTGACATCGCCGCTATATGGACTGACCTATGATGCGCTGACGTCGCTCTGTGCTTTGCGGGGAGAAAAAACGCTGTGGGAGAGTCTGCAGGAAGAGGAAGGCCACGCTTTTGCGAGGGAGGAACTCGCCGCGCTTCAGCAGATGGGGAACTTCGCGACTCCACATGAACTGTTTGCCGATCTGTTGCTGGGGCGGCAGGGTTTCGCACGGTATCTACGCGCCATGGGGGAGGAAGTGCAGGGGGCGCTGCAGAGTTTCCTCCATGCCTGTGCGCTCTACGGACAAAGCCAGACGATCAGCCTGCACGGATTTCTCATCTGGATGCAGGGGATGACGACGGAGTTGAAACGCGAGGCGGGGACCGGCGATGAGGGAGTGCGCATCATGACGGTGCACGGTGCCAAAGGGCTGGAAGCGCCGGTGGTGATCCTGCCGGACACGCTGAGGGACGTCTCGATGCGACAGGAGAGGGTTTTTTCCGTGCCGAAACGTTCACCACCGCTTATGGTGTATCTGCGGGGCGATAAGCGCAAGGAGAAAACCGCCGGCATCTTCAGGTCGGCTTATGAGGCGAAACAGCAGGCCCTGGCACGGGAATCGCTGCGGCTGCTGTATGTCGCACTCACCCGCGCTTCCGATGAGCTGCATCTTTTCGGGTATGTGGGCGGGAAAAATCCCGCTGCCGATTCCTGGTATAGCCGGGTTAAAGAAGCGCTGCGGCATCTGGAAGCGGAAGAGCGGGAGGACGGAACACTTCGTTATGCCGTGCATGAAGACAAGGCGCCTGCCGTCTCCGAAGTCATCAAAGAAGCCCCTTTCAATCCGGACAATTACCGTTACCTGCTCGAAGCCATCCCCCCCGCTCCGGCAAAGAAACGTTTTCTGCGGCCTTCCGAGTTCCATGAACCGTTCTTCCTGCCGGCGGACGTGCAGGCGCGGGAAGGATATGTCCTGAATCCGGAACAGCATCGGGAAGTGCAGCGTTACGGCACGGTAGTGCACGCGCTGCTGGAACGGCAGGCCAATCGGGCGTGGGGAGATTTTCTGGGGGATCTCCCCGTCTTGCTGGACCATCTGGCTCCCGATATGGAAGAATCGAAACGGCATCAGGTAGAAGAGGATTTCGCCGTTTTCGCCGCCTTTCCCGACCTTATCTCATTGCTGGAACAGCCGGCTCTTGCCGAGGTTCCCATCATCGGGCGAAACGCCGAGGGAGCCGGCATTTCAGGACGGATCGACCGGTTGATCGTCACGGAGCGTTCCGTCCATATCATCGACTTTAAAACGGGCACCACGCCCGCGAACGCACAACAGCTGACGGCATATGCCGACGTGATCCGTCCGCTTTATCCCGATCATAGGATGCGGCTATCGTTCTTGTATTTTAAGCCGGTTCCCTCGCTTCAATCGTTTTGAGGTTTGAAACAACGGCGCTATGGCGCACCGTAAAGTCGGGATTTATCCGTTAGCGGGATATGAGAAGCTGTCATACCCGACGGCAGCCGAATTCAGCAAAATATAGACAGGATGCGAAGCCTCGTTTTACAGGGATAGGGAATGTGCCGCGCCCATGGAAAATGTCGGACTGGACATCGGCTTCTGCCGGTATGACATATCGTAATCGATGATGCTTATGGGATGTCTGAAGATATAAGTTAAGCCGCCTGCGCTTTTTGCGCCGTTTCCAGATTGGTGTTGGCGAATTCCCAGTTGACCAGGCTGGCCAGGAACGTCTGCATGTAGTCGGGGCGTCGGTTCTGGTAATCAAGGTAATAGGCGTGTTCCCATACATCCATGGTCAGCAGGGGCGTTTTACCGGAGGTGAACGGTACTTCCGCGTTCGGGGTCTTCACCACTTCCAGCTTGCCGTTTGCATCCACCACCAGCCAAGCCCAGCCGCTGCCGAACTGCGTGGCACCCGCGTTTTTGAACGCTTCGGTAAACGCTTCGACGCTGCCGAAATCCTTGGTAATTCTTTGAGCGATAGCCCCCGTAGGCGCACCGCCGCCCGCCGGTTTCATGGAATGCCAGTAGAACGTATGGTTCCAGACCTGCGCCGCGTTGTTGAAGATGGGGGCCTTATCCGCCTTGCCCGCGGTCGCCAGGATGATTTCCTCCAGCGTCTTGTTTTCCAGTTCCGTACCGGCGATCAGTTCGTTCAGCTTGGTCACGTAGGCCTGATGATGCTTGCCGTGGTGAAATTCCAGGGTGTCAGGGGAAATATGCGGTGACAAAGCGTCTTTCGCGTAAGGCAGGGCGGGAAGAGTGAACGTCATGAGCCGGAGTCTCCAGAGGGATGTATGCGATGATTCAACGTTAATGCTATAGGACAGACCGGTGAGAATTACAAGTTGAAAAAGCCCAGAAGAAAAACACTTTTTTTATATGTCTAATATACTTTAAACCGTCACGTATTTTGAGTAGAGTACCTCCCCTATAGAAAGGGAAAAATAAAAGTTACCATGACATCTCCTCATACTCCACGCGTCGGCATTTCAGCAACACAGATCAATGAGAGCATTATCGCTGCCTGCGTACAATTGAAGAATAACGGCGTAATTCCGGTCATGCTGGAGCATGATCCGACAAAAATAGACGATCAGTTGAAAGAGCTGGACGCGGTGGTCATCATGGGAAATCCGTATGATATTCTCCCGGAACATTATCAGGCCGAGCGGGATAAGGAGACGCTTATTCCACAAGAAAAACATGTGGAATATGACGCGTATATGCGCCGCATGGAATATGAAAAACATCTGGCTCCCGCCGTAATCGCCGCTAAACTTCCGCTGCTCGGTGTCTGTGGAGGGATGCAGCGCATCAATATCTCGCCCGACCTTGAGCGTCCTGATCTGCGACCCGGCACGCTGGATCAGCATGTGGAAGAGGCGATGCCCGGCGCCCAGCATTTCAATCCGTTCTGGATTCGCCGTGATGCCGATACCGCTCCTTTTACACCGGTGCATTTCATCAAAATTCTTGAAGATTCCCGCCTGAGCGAAATTTCCAAAGGAAAAACAGGATTCTTCACTCCCACCGAGCGCGAACTGCCGGAAGGGATTTATGCGGAAAACAGCATTCATCACCAGAGGGTCGGAAATATCCATGACAAGAATTTCAGGCTGCGCGACGGATTCATCGCTTCCGCCATCGCCCCCGACGGCACCGTGGAGGCGATGGAACCCGATCCCAAAGGGCCTTATGCCGGGCAGGACATTACCGCCGTGCAGTTCCACCCGGAATTCAGCGCCAGCAGCTTAGGGCCGAAAATCATGGCCACCCTGGCAGAGCAGGCGAAGCGACATGCCAGAACCACTCCTCGTGCCGAAAAGCTGGACGATCCTTCCATCGCAGCGAATGCTATCAGGCGATTTTTCAGGCATAACAAAGCTGATAAGGACGCGATCAGCGCGTTGTTCGATCCGAGCTATGAAGGTCGTATGCAGCCGGTCACTGTCGGGGCGGACATGCATCGTTAGTAACGGCCTACGGACTCCGTGGCGGGGGAAACCAGGCTCGCCGCCATATGCGGGGAAATGCCGGTATCCATGGTCGCCTGGCGCATCAGCGCATGTTCGAACAGTTTTTCCTGCCCGGCCAGCCCGCGCGTATGTGGAAGAATCGCTTCGAACAGCGCGCCGGCGTTGGCCGCCGCGTTCATGGAAGGCAGCTGGAAGGTCAGCTCCGAGAGCATCGTGGAGAGCGTCGCCATGGAAGGGCGGGAAGCCGGGGCTTCCGCGTGAAGCGTGAAGCGGGCCCGCTCCGCCTGCACCGCGCGATGCATGTCGTTCTCATCCAGTGAGACGCCCGGAAGTCCTGCGATGGCATGGATAAGGTTCTTTTCCACCGTACCCCGATCCCCTTCAGGGAATAATTCGATGAGACGGGCGAGGGTGTTGGCAACTTTTTCGCTTTTTCTCTCCTTGCCGGCCAGTTCCTTGAAAATATTCTTCGCCAGATCCTTGGCGATGGCAGCGGTTTCCTCCGCCACCATCGCTTCCGTTTCCCCTTTCGGGTCTTTATGCCTGTCTTCCATACGTTCTTCGACGATGCGCTCCGCAAGGTAGGCGCTCAACTGATGGACGAACGCGGTCTGCGTAGATTCACAGAACAGTACGGGAGAATTCCGCATGAACTCCGCCGCCACCTTGGCGGCCGTTTCGGTGTGCAGGGAATCGCCGGAGCTCATATCCTCTCGCTTGACGAAATGCATGGTGGCGTCGCCCGCCAGATACAGCACTTCGCCCATCGCCTGATTCGGGTTCAGCCCTTCATGCGCCGCATACAGGCCGATCAGGCTGGCGAGAATGGCGAAACTGGAAGCGAAATGGCTGGGTTTTTCGTGGAACTCCTCGGAAATGCGGCTCAAAGGGTTCACCCTCCAGTCGGTTTTATGGTCGCAGGATTTTTCATGGGCCATCAGCATCGTCCAGCCGGTGATCGACGAACAGGCACGCAAGATGTTGCCCCAGCCCTTCTTGCCGCCGCTGTCCTTCAGGCTGAGCCCGCCCGCCGCAATTAGGCAGAGCTGGCTGCCGATCTGGGCTAGAGATCCCGCTTCCACGGGGTGTTTTTTTAAAAGATGGTCCACCGCGTTTATCGTTCCGGTGGGGGGCGTGTGCGTGCTTTGCCACAAAGCGGGATCGACCGGTGAGACCCCTTCCTTCAACGCCTGTTCCATGGTTTTTTTGACGTTTTCCAGATGGTATTCGCTGGGGTCTTTCGCATAGGCGACCAGGATGAAAGACTGCAGCATCGTGACGATGCCGCTCAGTGACAGCAGCACTTCCTTCGGATCACTGAAACTTTTCCCGGCGCCCGCATAGAATACGTCACCCGCGATATAAAGCCCGGCCAGCAGGCGGGCGGGATCGTCCGCCGTATATTTGGCGTAATGCGCGCCCGCCTTCACCGCGCTGCCGACCGGCTCGGTCACGTTCTCCACCGCGTGGCGCAGGCCGCGCAGCAGTCCCAGCTTCCCGATGCCGTTGCCGATGTCGGTATCGCGACCGACGTGATGGACGCGCAGGACCTCGTTTCCGTGGTAATCGATGTCCAGGTAAGAAGCATATGATTTTTTGTCGAGCTCCGTTTTCAGCGCGGTCAGCTCCTGCTTGCCGTCCGGCGTATCCGCGACCACCGACGCCAGCCAGTCGCTTTTGCCCTGCACCCGCTCAAGCAGGTCCAGCCGCTCTTTCGGATGCCCGGAAGTGCGGAGGTATTCGATCGGCAGAAGTGAGCGGGCAGGGCTCGCCATCAGGTAGTATCCTCACATGACGCCGTAAAAATACCATTATCACGTAAAACGGGAGCGTTTTGCAAATGACATTCGTATGAAGGCGTTTTCCAGCGGCTCTGGATTCATATTTAATTAAATCTTATAGAAGTAGGGTGTTTTTCCTCGGCATTTTCATTTATTATGCGTTATAGAGTCCGGGAAAAGAAAATGGTTTATCGTCATTTTACTCGTAGATTCCTTTTTTTACGGGAAAAAATGACGATAACACTATGAGATATAGCGCAATCTTAACTTTATACGGTCTTTGAAATGGATCATGATATCGTTAAGGCGCTATAAGGATTGAGATATCCTCCTACGTAACTTTGTCTGAATGTAGGGTTGTTTAAATGGTAAATGAACCTGGAAAGATTGCTATGCTCACCCATGAGATGATCGCCCTGCACGGCAGGAAGGCTGAAGCCGTGGCGGAAGCGCGCATGGCGACTGAAATGCAGCGCGGCGACGTGGCGAAAGCCGCCGACTGGATGGCGGTACTTTATGAAATCCGCCGGATGCGTGGCGATCCGGGAACGTTGAACTGAAGCGGTCGGGCATGAAGGCAGATGAAGTGAACGGCCACGCATTGATTACCGGCGGAGCGAAGCGTGTCGGCAGGGCGCTGGCATTACGCCTGGCTGAAAAAGGATACGACCTGACGGTGCATTACCGCAGCGGTGAGGGGGAAGCGCAGGCGTTGCGATCCGATATCATGGCGATGGGCCGTCAGTGCCGTCTGATACGGGCAAACCTGTCGGACGGGCAGACGGCTGCGCGGCTTTGCGCCCTCGCGCAGGAAGCGACACCGATGCCGCCGGTGACGGTACTGGTCCATAATGCTTCCCTGTTCGCACGCGACACGCTGGAGCAGGTCACTTACAGCGAGCTGGACGCGCATATGCGTATCAACCTGTACGCACCGGTCCTGCTTACCCAGTCTTTTCTGGCCCAGCTTCCGGAAGGCGCGGAAGGAAACGTGGTGGCGCTGGTGGACGGGATGCGCGGCTGGAGCATGTCTCCCGCTTTTCTTTCCTATGCACTCAGCAAGGGTGCGCTGGAGCAGTTCGTGAGCCTGATGGCGCCGCGTCTTGCGCCGCAGGTCCGCATCAACGCGATCGCGCTCGGCGCAACGCTCCGCGGTGTGATGGATAAGGAGGATACGTTCGACAAGGCGAAGGATTTCGTGCCGCTCAAACGCAATTCGAACGTAGAAGAGGTAGGCGACGCGCTGATGACGCTGCTGTCCCTTCCGTCCATGACCGGCCAGGTGATACGCCTAAGCGGCGGTCTGTAGCGCATGTTTCAAAAATGTTCTGGCCGCCTCCAGGCCGCGCTGATTTATACCATGTCCGAGGCCGGGCAGGGCATGGGCTTCCACGGGGACGTCCGCCGCCAGTAGAGCCGCCTCCGCGTCCGGCAATGCCGCAAACGGTACGACCATATCTTCTTCCCCGTGGATCAGGCAGACGGGAGGACGGGCGGCTACCGTTTTCGCGAACGCCGCGCTGCCGACCACCGCGCCGGAAAAACCGATGATTGCCGCGCAGGGAGAAGTGCGACGCAGCAGGGTGTGCAACGCCATCATGGTGCCTTGCGAAAAACCGATGACGATCAGTTTATTCAAGGGCAGCCCATGGTTTTTGAGTGTTTCATCGATAAACGCGTCCAGCAGAGGCCGCGCCGCTTCGATACCGGTCTGCATATGGGCGCTTTCCCGTGACTGCAGACTGAACCACTGCCTGCCCATGGGGCTCATGTCGCTGTAGAACGGCGCGTGGGGGGAGATGAAATGAGCTCCCGGCAGAATATCCGTGAACTGCCCGGCCAGATCGATCAGATCGTGCCCGTCCGCTCCCAGCCCGTGCAGGAACATTACCACATGCGTAGCCTTGTCACCCGCTTTCACAGGGAGTTCGGCGCCTTTCATCGAAAGTGAATCATACATGAGTTGCATCCGTCAGGTCAGGAGAAAATACGACTATTTTCTACGCCCCGCGGGCCGGCATTACAAGAGGATAAAATTCCTCTCTCAGTTATAGCGGGCCGGTTGCAGCTGGATGGGCTGAATCCGGTCCTGATACGTCGCACCATTGGTGCGCCACACTGCTCGCCTGCATGTACTGGTTCGCGGATGGCGGAGTGATGGTCGCCTGCGCAATACCCGCCGCGCCGAGGCCAATGCCGCCGCCGACCAACGCCATTTCTCCGGCCTTGCCGAAGTCGAAAGGTTTGCCGAAGGCATCTTCATACAGCTCTTTGATTAAGGGCTGCCGGTTGAGCACTTCTGGAGAAACATGCTGGAGTTTATCCTTAACGATCTGCAGCACCTGCCCATGGTCATTATCCACTCTCAGCAGGTAATCGCCATTAGCGAGCTTTGCAAGTTCTTCATGTCCCTGAAGAAAATGCTGTACGTCCGGGGTGGCAAGGCCGGGATGGCCGGAAATGGCGGTGAGTTGAGTTCCGAGTTCGGAATGGCCGATGTCCAATATGCCATGAACATTATCGATGGCCGCTCCGGCGACGTTCTTGACCTGCTCATGCACTTCATGAACACCGTTCTTCGCGGCGTCCGCGAAATCGTTGGCGGTGCGCTGGATCGCTCCCTGATCGCTGCCGATTTGGGAGAGCGCGTGCGCGCTGCCATGATGCAGAAGCTGGCCCGCGCCTTGAAAATGATCGGTGAATTCATGCAGTCCGAACAGCGCCAGACCCGCCACCACACCTGCGGACACGCAGGCAAGTACCGTGTTGACGCCTATCCCCTGCGCTTTGGGGGGCAGGGAGGATTCATAGACCGTCGTGCCGGTCCGCTCGTCATATCCTACAGCCATTGGATCGCGCTTCCATCGCTTTCATTGTTCATCTTCCTGAAGTATAGCATAAGCCGTCACCCGCAGTATGAAACTTGTGTGACATTCCGCCCTGTTATTCGATGCCGGTTAACGGCAGGTCCTTCTCAATAGAGGAAACGGGCTGGCGCCAGGCATGGACGATGAGTCCTAAGGAAACGATCGTCTGCAGGCTGAGGCCGCCCCCCAGCGCCGTGAAGGCGCCGTAGGTACCCTGGGACGGGATGCTCAGCCAGCCGATACCGAGAATGCCGAGCAGCCCGACCGCGTTGATGAGGATCTGGCCGTAGGACAGGCGGCAGGCGGTGGCGGCCTGCGCGATGATCGTACACAGGTAGAACGGAACGGAGGCGGCGCAGGCGGCTAGCAGCAGGCCCTGCAGCCCGGCAAACTCACGCCCGAAAATGCTGACCATCAGCCAGTCGCCAATCATGTAGCTGAGTACCGCTCCACCGGCGATGCAGCCGACGATCAGGGCGCTCAAGACCAGCAGGACTTTGGCGAAAGGGGCGATGCGGCGTTCCACGAACGCGTGGCGCAGCGTCGGCAGGTAGGCGGTGGAGAACGAGCTGACCACCAGCAGGCCAACGGTGATGAGCTGCATGATGACGCTGAAATGACCGAGGTCCGAGGCGCTGCGGTACTGTTCCAGCATGATCCGCACCCCGCTCAGCTGCAGGTTGCTCACCACGATCGAAATACTCAGCGGGATGCCGAAGGTGAGCAGGGCCCGGCGTGCCTTCCTGGCTTCCGGGGTGCGCGTGAACAGCGTGCGCTGGAAGGCGATCAGTCGCCGCGCCCGGCGGTATTCCAGGCTCAGCGTATTGATGAGCAGCACCAGGGCAAGGATCAGCAGAGAAAACACGATATTATGGGAAAGGGCATAGGCTATGGCAAAAGCGGCGCTGCCTGCCGCCATGCGCAGTGCGCTGCTGAGCGCGATGAGTTTGAAACGGGAAGCCCGCTGCATGATGGCGATGCTGATATCGGTATAGCCGTCGAACATCTTGACCACGGCGAAGCTCAACGCGATGGCCGCGATATGCCAGCCTTCGCAGATCCATACGATGGCCGCCACGACGATGAACAGCAGGCTCGCATAAAAGGTACGCACGGCGTAGAAATCACTGCCGTCATACTCTCCGTCCAGATCCATCAGCGTCTGCTGGCGGAGCCCGAGCATGCCGAGGAACATGGCGGGCAGCATATAGCTCTGTGCCAGCGCGTATTCACCGGTGGCGACGGAGCCGGACAGCCGGGCGATCGCCACCATGATGAGGAACTGCAGCATGGCGTTGCTGAGGCTCGAGACCATCAGCGCGACGGAGGCGGATTTCCTGTTCATGCGCGCGGTCCGGTTTCGGATAAGGGAGCCGCCTTGCTGTCGGCGCGGGGCAGCCACAGGAACTGGATGCCCGAGAGCAGCCAGATCGCGTTGACGTAGGTTCCCAGATACAAAATACCTGATAAACAGATGAAGGCGATGAACATGGAGGTCGGGTTCCAGCGCTTGATGCCGAGCAGCAGGTTATGAAACAGCGCGAGAATCAGGACGCCGAGATAAATGAAGCCGATTTCCCCGAAGCGCATCTTGAACCATGCCCAGGAATAATGCGCATGTCCGTACCCTTTTTCCACTTCATGGGTGAATTTCATCGTATAGGTGCCGCCCATGCCGAAGCCCATCAGTTCATCCGTACTGCCGAGATGGGCGAGGTGGCGGCTGATGCTGTCCCATTCCTGCGAGCGCTCGCCGACCGAGCCTTCGCGGCTGTTGAGATCGAGGTTCTGCAGGGCGACGATCCGTTTATACGCGCCCGAATCCTCCGGCAGGATATGCCAAGCGAGCAGCCCGCCGACCGCGACGCCCGCGAACAGGATCACCCCTTTTAACGGATGTTTCAGGGTCATGAGGGTGACATATCCGGCAGTGGAGATCATCAGGAACATCATGGTGGTGCGGTTGACGTCCGCCCCCCCGATGCCGAGGATGATCAGGAAGGAGATCAGCTGCCAGCGCGGCAGTTTCGGGTAGGTATAGAGCGCCGCATAGAACATCGCCATGTAGATGGCGTTGGGAATCAGCGTCGCGACGTGGATGATATGGACGTGCAGCAGCGTGAAGCTGAGCAGCGAGGAGCAGAGCGTCAGGATCGTGGTGGTGCGGAAAATGGAGGGGAAATGTATCTTCGGCTCCTCGACATGCGACTGCATCCGCAGGATGTTGAGCGAGATCATCAGCATGGGGATGATGTCGTTGACCAGCGGGAACCAGTCGTTGTCGTTAATGATGCCGATGACCGTTCCCTGCCCGATCATCACCAGCAGCATCAGCGCGAAGGCGCTCATCGGGTTGAACGTGACGCGCACGCGCAGCAGTTTCGGCAGGCCGACGATATAATCCACCCCCAGGAAGGCATAGAATATCCACTGTTTTGTCTGGGGATGGTAGAAAAGCAGGTCGTGCAGCAACAGCTCCACGTACACCTTGGCCAGCAGTTCGGACATGATGATGTAGATAATCAGCCGTTCAAACAGGTTCTTGGCGTAGAACGCGCGGAGGGAAAAGGATCTTAGCAGTCGTATCATGGGTACAGTGCCGGGGCAAATGAAGGAAGCTTATATAAAATCTATCCTGTTAGTGTAAAGAAAACTATTTATGTGATATAGAATAATGCATATTCTTAGTTGATTATCTTAAAGAATAGCAATATATGTGACGCAAACAACAGGTAGAAATTAACATGTTTATTAACAAACCTTGCTTTTCCGCGCTTCCGATGCTTTTAAGCTCCACCGCGCTTCTTCTGTCCAGTTGCACATGGATGCCTGTCGCCGGGCCACAGAGCGACGATATCCGCAACGGAGCCGTCTTCAGTACGGAAGCGAAACCGGACGCAAACGAGGCAAAAGCCAAGGAACAAGGGTATGCGATGATCGAGGTCACCCAGCCTCTGGTACCGGTGATCGCCGAACATGAGGAATTCATCGGCGGGCTGCAGAGCAAGAACTGGCCCGCGTTCATGCAGGCGCAGGAAATTCACATCGGTGTCGGGGATACGCTGGAGGTAACGCTCTACGAAGCGCAGTCGGGCGGATTGTTCGTGCCGGTGGAAGCGGGCGTGCGCCCGGGTAACTTCATCCAGTTGCCGCCGCAGACTATCGATCGTAACGGCACCATCACCATTCCTTACGGGGGAACCGTGCAGGTGGTCGGCAAGACGACCGGCGAAATCGAAAAAGTCATCGTCAGCCGCCTGAAGGAAAAGGCGATCGAGCCGCAGGCCGTAGTCAATTTCAGCCGTCGCGGCGGTTCAGAAGTGAGCGTGCTCGGCGCGATTAATACGCCGCAGCGTTATTCCCTCAATTTCAACGGCGAGAAAATCCTGGACGCCATTTCACGCGCCGGCGGACCGAACGCGCCCGGTTATGAAATGATCGTCAAGCTGCAGCGGGCCGGTAAGGAGTCGAGCATTCCGTTCGACCGGCTGGTCAAGGATCCCGACCGCAACATCTTCCTGCAGCCGGAAGATACAGTGTATCTGTATCGCGAGCCGAAAAAATTCAGCCTGTTCGGTGCGGCGGCCGTTGCCAACGAATATAATTTCGCCACCACCAACCTGATGCTTTCCGAAGCCATCGGCAAGGGTAGCGGGCTGAACGATGAGAAAGCCGACCCTTCCGAAGTGTTCGTCTATCGCCATGAAGATAAGGAATTCCTGAAGAAACTGCCGCTGACGATCGCCCCGACGGCGTTCGATGCGTTCGGAGACAGCGTACCGGTGGTATACAAGGTAAACCTGCGGGATGCGGACGGTTATTTCCTTGCGCAGGAAATGCCGATGCGGGATAAGGACATCGTGTATATCAGTAATGCGAAATCCACGGAATTCCAGAAATTCCTCAACATCCTGAACCCGACTTCCGTGACTACCATCAATACGCGTAGCGCAGTCGACAGATAAAATAACCTGGTACCTCTTTTTATGAACACGGCTTCCTCCACCGACGGTGAATTACTGGATATCAAAAGCATCATGCAGGTCATTCGCCGCCGCAAGCGGCTGATCGGCAAGATTGCCGGGGGTATCGTCGGGCTGGCGGTGATTTTTCTTATCATCACGCCACCCAAATACACTGCCATCACCAAGGTGCTGCTCGATCCGGAGCAGGCGGGCATCGTAGCGGACGTCTCATCCATGGAACGGACGTCGTTCGCCACGCCGAGCCTGGATTCGCAGGTGGAAATCCTGCTGTCGCGGAAAGTGGCGCTTTCCGTGCTCAAGACCATGAAAGATCCTGATTATCTGGCATCCCAGACCAATAAGGATTATGAAGCGCAGGAAAAAATGTTCGACAAGCTGAACAAGGGTCTGCAGGTGGACCGCGAGGGGGAAACCTACGTTCTCAACATCCAGTATACCGATCATGACCCCAAAAAAGCATCGGATACCGCCAACGCTTACGCCGCGGCGTATGTCAAGGCGCAGCTCGACGCGCAGCGCCATGCCTCGCTGAGCGGCGCCAAATGGCTGGAAAAGCGGATCGCCGAGTTGCGTAAGAAATCACGCGACGCAGACAAGGCTGTGCAGGCGTTCCGGGTGAAGAACAATATCTTCTCGACGCATGGCCGCCTCATCAACGAGGATCAGGTCGCCAAGATGAACAGCGAACTGGGACTGGCGAGAGCGCAGACCGCGACCGCGAAAGCCCGCTATGAATACAGCAAAAGCGTGATCGACGCCCATAACGTGGACGCGGCGGTGGCGGAAGCGCTCAGTAACGACGTGATCAACGGGGTGCGCTCCAAATATCTCAACAGTAAGAAACGGTTGTACGAACTGGAACGTACGCTGGGACCGGATCACGATGTCGTGAAAAACATGAAGCTGGAAATCGCCGAGTACGAAGATTTGATTTTTCGTGAAATGGCGCGTGTCTCCAAAAGCCAGCAGAGTGATTATAAAATCTCCGAAGCACGGGAAAGAACGCTGCAGGCCAGCCTGGACGACCTGATCGGAGTGAAAGCGGGCAACGACGATCTGCAGACACAACTGGCCAAGCTGGAGCAGGAAGCCGAAACATATCAGACGCTCCACAAGGAATATAACCATAAATACGAACTGCTGATTCAGCAGGAGTCGTTCTCGCTCGCCAATACACGGATCATTTCCGAAGCGACGCCGCCAGTGTCACGTTCCTCCCCTAAAATTCCTATGATCCTCGGCGTCGCGGCGGTGCTCGGGCTGGGTATCAGCTTCCTGACCGTCCTGCTGCTGGAGTCCATGGACAAGGCGATGCGTACGCCGGATCAGGTCAAGAATCTGCTCGGCCATGCCTGCCTCGGGTTGTTCCCGAAAGAACAGGGACCGGCCGTTCCCGCCCATGTGTTCGACCTGATGGGGGAAAAATTCCGCTTCCTCGATCCGCGCAAGACCATGGCGATCGATCATCCTTTTTCCGTGTTCGCCGAGACCATCCGCAAGACCCGTATTTATACGGATCGCCGCAAGAGCAAGCGCGACTGCCGGATCGTCGGGGTGATCTCCTGTTTCCCGGATGAGGGAAAATCCACGGTGGCGGCCAATCTCGCCACGTTTATCGCTCATACCGGCGCGTCCTGCCTGCTGATCGACATGGATATCCGCAACCCGACCTTTACGCAGGAAGATTTCCTGCATCCCATCCACGGGCTCGGGGATATCTTCGCGCAGAACGTCACCATCGCCGACGCCCTCATCCGTGAAGAGCGCACGCATCTGGCGATCCTGCCCGCCGTCGGACAGACGAAAGAGAGCATGCTTCAGCATATCAACGAGGCGGAAGTGGGGATCCTGTTCGATCTGTACGCCAAATCCTTCGATTACATCATTCTCGATCTTCCGCCGCTCTCCGCGACTTCCGACGTGGAAAGCGTCTCCGCCCATATCGACAGCTACGTGGTGGTGTCCGAGTGGGGAAAAACCGTGGCGACCGACGTGATCGCGCATCTGGGGGATCACCATATCGCCAAGGAATCCGTACTCGGCGTGGTACTGAACAAGGCGGACATGACGCAGATGATGCAGTATTACGGCTATACGCTGTATCCGCGTTATACGTCGATGACGCCGTCCATGTCCGCGCCGAAGAATATCTAAGCCCATGGAACGCCCGGTCATCCTGTATTTTTCGCCCGTCGGATTTTTCAAAGGCGGTGCCGAGCGTTCGCTGTTCGACTTGTTGGCCAATCCGTATGTCTCCCCTGTTTTGGTGGTGCCGGAAGAAGGGCCGATCGCCGAGAAAGTCCGCTCCCTGGGTATCCGCTGTCATGTGCTGCCGTTCGGGATGATCGCCGATATCCGCCGTCCTTTCTCTTTTATGAAAAGTATGGTGGCGATGCGGGATCTTTTGCGTGCGAGTCGCGAACTGAAGCGCATCGCCCGTCAGGAAGGGGCGCGTATCGTGCATTCCAACGGACTGAAAGCGCATATGATCAACGGGTCCGCGCATGTGCTGGGCGGAGCGAAAGCGGTGATGCATATCCGGGATATTCCGTATACACGCTCGGAGATGGTCGTCTGGAACCTGATGTATGGTTTAAGCAACGCGCTGGTGCTGGTGTCCCGCGCCTGCTGGACGCGGGCGGGAGACCTGCCGCCCAAAGTGCATGTCATTCATAACGGCACGCCGCTCGTCGCCGAAGCGCCTGAACAGAGAGAGGAAGGCACTGACCTGACGCTGGGATTCGTCGGACGGATTCATCCGGCGAAAGGCCTGCATCTGCTGCTCGACTGGCTGGCGGAAGCGCGAAAGAAAGGGACGGCTGCCCGGCTAAGCGTACGCGGGACTTTTTCGGACGACGCACCGGAGTATGAAGGCCAGATCCAGCAGCAGATCCGGGCGCTCGGACTGGAAGACAGCGTCGACTTCACGGGGTTTCTGAACGATCCCACTGCGGTGTATGCGGGAATCGACATCGTGGTGGTGCCTTCCGATACACCTGATCCGCTGCCGCGCAGCGTGATGGAATCCATGGCGCGCGGCATCCCGGTGATGGGATATCCGGCCGGCGGCATCGGTGAAATGATCACTCACGGCGAAACGGGCTTTCTGGTCCACGATTCGGCCGGTTTCCTGGAAGCGTTGCATGTCATCACGACGGACGGGACGGTGCTGGGTCGTATGATCGCGGCGGCGCGCCGTAAGATCGAGACGGAATTCACCATTCCGCATCTGCACGAGGCATTACATTCTCTGTATGCTGGCTTGTTGAATTAATCATAAAGCAAGCCTGTTGCCTCATTTCAGTTTATTGCGAAAAAATCCCATTTTCTAGCGTATTTTCAGAGGTTATCGCTACGGTTATGAAACGCCCTTAGGTTAGTCAGGGAGTATTATGCCAAAAAGCTATGCAAAAATAGCATGGCTGAAATGCACAAATAAGCTTGCATTAACATCTCTATTTAATAAATATAATCCCCGTTATTTCATCCTTCTGTTTTGTTAATTTTTAACAGCAGACATTTTTATCCCAACCATGGATAGGAATGATTCAGGACTTCATTGCTTCGCGCCGTCTATTTTCTTACGAACGTACATCTGTGCGAAGTAACTGAAGTGAAATGACATAGCTCAGTACACTCTTTATCGGAGACTAAGTTCTAATGGTTTTATCACAGACCACTTCGTGCCTCGCTACCACCCAAAGCAGCCGTGAACACATTGTGTTTATGGATTTTGCAATGGATTGTATCAAAAATGCCCTACGGTCTGGTAAATACAGATTAGCTGTAGGTGCTGCAAATAGTGGTAGTATCCATGATAGCATGATGACTATGACTGGAAACAACCCAAAAATTGTCATTTGGCATTTTGGGAAAAATCCTATGCTCTATCCTCAACACATTGTTGTTCTTGTGGGTGAGCTAAGTCTCTATGGTATCGAACCATCCCAAGTTAGCTTGGTGATTGATAGCATTTCATCTGTTGACAAACCGTGGGGATGCTCTAACCTGCTAAATTACATTGAACCAGAAAAAATGCTAGTGCTTCAAGATGCACTGCGTTCTGCTGGTTTCGAAGTAACGGATACAAGTTGCTTCTAAGCACCTGATCCTAACCTTCACATTTCCGCCACCTGACGCATGACCTCAGAGGCGGTATTTTTTTGCCTGTCTATTAAGAACCAGTCACGTAAACCCTTTTATGCAGCTGCAAACGGTCAATTTACTGCGATTCGATGGGGGCGGCCCCCCGCCTCATGTACCTTAAGTACACTGCGCTTCGAGTCTCGCAAATCAACCATTTTCGCTAGCCTAAAAAGGTTTACGTGACTGGTTCTAAGAAGTGTATCGTTCGTCCGGCGATAAGTTTCAAAAAGCTGATCATGCCTGCATGGCCAATAGCCGAACGTTTAAGCCTGCGTTTCCTGATCCGCCATGGATTTAAGCAGATCCGCGAAGCGCTTGCGCACTTTTTCATCTTTGATGCTGTAATAAGCGCGTACCAGCTCCAGCGTTTCACGGCTGGAAATCCTTTCATGTTCGAAACTTTCCGCTTCCTCCGCCATCCCAACGGAATAAGGAGTCAGGTCCCCGCTTTTCAATTCATAGCCTTCAAAAAAATAGGCGATGGGCACTGTCAGCAGTTTTCCCACTTCATACAGGCGGCTGGAGCCCATCCGGTTGATTCCGCGCTCATATTTTTGAACCTGCTGGAATGTTACACCGAGGGCGCGGCCGATGCTGTCCTGCGACAACCCCAACATGATCCGCCTGGAGCGTAATCGGTTACCGACAAAGGAATCAACGGGATGGGTAGGCATGTGAATCGACAATCCTTCAGTTAAAACAGAGAGCGTAAGGAAAAAACAGCTTTAAGCTGTGGAGTATGGTAAATTGTTCGCGTTTTTTAGAAATATATTTCTTAATTAATATCCCAAAACGCGACAATTGTCACGTGATTTTTAACCTATTGTTTCATAAAGGCACGCCCTGGGCCCGATTTTTTATAATGCGGCAGGCAGCATTTCGATTGAGCCGACGTGAAATCCGCAGTAGCATGTGAAGAATGCGGCTTGCTCACAATTCCGCTTTCGTTCGGTTTTTTCCCCGGAATGAAAGGCGTTATTTATTTTCTCCCCTGATAGACGCCGCGCTGGCCGGCGGGATCGCCTGGGCCGTCATTCCCCTGCTGTTCTGGCTGGCGCCGCCAACGGCCGCAGGGAAAGTGGACGGTTACCTGACGTTTCATGTGAGCGTGGCGTTCGCCGTTCTGGCCTACGTCGTCAACTATCCGCATTTCATGGCGTCCTACGGCCTGCTCTACAGCGGTTATCGCACCCGGCTGCGCGCTTATCGTGCCGAGGGCCTTTTTTACTGGCGGTATCTCTTCGCCGGCATAGGCGTGCCGTGCCTGCTGCTCGCGTATTTCGCGTATGCGTTCATCACGCAGCGCATGGCCGTTTTTTCCATCGGCGTGCAGCTGATGTTCTTCACGGTCGGTTGGCATTACGTCAAGCAGGGGTTCGGGGTGTTCATCCTCCTCAGCGCATTGAAGCGTGTGTATTATGGCCGGGCGATCCGCCGGCTGCTGCTGATCAACTGCCTGCTGGTCTGGATGCTTTCCTGGCTGGGCGGCAATATCTGGGTGCCGGGGTATGAGCAGAGCCACACTAATTTCCGGGGCGTGATCTACGCGCCGCTCGGCATCGGCCTGCCGCCATACGTGATGGGGTTGCTGCGTCTGGCCGTGTGGGGCTATGGCGGCATGGTTCTCGCCGCGATCGGCTGGCAGGCATGGCGCACGCGTACCCTTCCGTCACTCACCGCGTTGGCGGGTTACAGCACTATGTATACCCTGCTGCTGCTTTCCTATCTCCATCCTCTATGGGTCTATATGACGCCGCTGCTGCATTCCGCGCAGTATCTGCTGTTCATCGCGGCATATAAACGCGGTGAGACGGCGGACTCCGGCAGGGAGGATTCCAGAGCGGATATCAAACGCTATGTCGTCCTGCTGTTATGGACCGGCATCCTCGCCTTCACCCTGTTCCCCCGCGTTCTGGAATGGGGCACCGGAGGCGTCACGCACGGGGCGGGCCTTTTCCTACCGTTTTTCTATGCGTTTACGGTATTTATCAATGTGCATCATTACTTTATCGATAACGTGATCTGGAGAAAGGAAAACAGGGAACTGCACGGATATATCGGGTATTCACCCCCGGATGTCATAAAACAATCATATATTTCCTCTTAGAGGAGATGAAGAAACATTTTATAATCGGTTATTACGCCGAAGCGGTGTAATAGTTATTGATAATCATTCTCAAAATCATTATTCTTCGGTTCATGAACTTTTCACCCGTCAACCCCGATGCTGGGCCGCGCCCTTCCGCGAGGGATGAGGAGCACCGTAAATCCACATCCGAAAAGCAGGATGAGACGGCGTATGTGTTCGGCCATATGGTGACATGCCTCGCGACGGACCCCGTCACGGGTCCGCTGGCTTCCGCCCTGACGCAGCGCCTCATCAGCGGGAAGGCGCACGTCAAGGAGCATTTCGAGGGCGAATTCTTCGGGGACGTGCTGGCGTTTCCCGTCACGATCGCCATTCAACGTTACCTGCCGGAAGTCACCGGCATGATACGCGGAGCGCTGGAACCCATCGCCAAACCGTTCTACCGTTTCTCGGCGCTGCGCGAGACGACGGCCTGGGCGAAGCGGCACGACGTGACGCCCGAATCGGACGCGTTTACGGAACACCGGGATCGCCTGATCGACTATGAGCTGAACAAGATTCCCCTGCAGGCGACATGGACGCTGACTTCGCTCATCTTCAACGTGGCGGGTCAGAAGACCCTGTTCCATAACCCCAACAGCGCCGGTGAAATCGCCTTGTCCGTGTCCGTCGGTTCACTGGCGACCCTACTCATCCAGAACGGCAGCCGCATTCTGACGCCCGAGCTGGCGCATGCCGTCGACCACCAGATAAAGGAACGTCTGGTCAAGCCGGCCAACCAGCTGCTGGATCAGGTGAAGGCGCTCGGCAAAGTATCGGATCATTCCGTACAGCTGGCGTAGGTCCCGCTTCGCAGGCACGCTATTTATTGATTTGGCAAACCGCATCGGACGCGCTACAACGTAGCTCCCATTATCATAGAAGATAGAGAGTCAAGGAGAAACCATGCGCGTATACTACGATAAAGATGCCAATGCCGATCTCATCAAATCCCGGAAAGTCGCCGTCATCGGGTACGGCAGCCAGGGGCACGCACACGCGCTGAACCTGCGGGACAGCGGCGTGAAAGACATCGTGGTGGGCCTGCGTCCCGGCTCGGCCTCGGCGCAGAAAGCGGAGCGCGAACAGCTCAAAGTCATGACGCCCGCCGAGGCGGCGGCGTGGGCGGACGTGGTGATGATCCTCACACCCGATGAACTGCAGGCCGATCTCTACCGTGACGATCTGGCCGAAAACATGAAACAGGGTGCGGCGCTGGCGTTCGCGCACGGTTTCAACATCCATTTTCGCCTGATCGAGGCGCGTCCCGATCTGGACGTCTATATGATCGCGCCTAAAGGGCCCGGCCATACGGTACGCGGCGAATATCTCAAAGGCGGCGGCGTACCCTGTCTGATCGCCGTGCATCAGGACGCTTCCGGCAAAGCGAAGGACATCGCGTTGTCTTATGCTTCCGCCGTCGGCGGCGGGCGGTCCGGGGTGATCGAGACCACGTTCAAGGAAGAGTGCGAGACGGATCTGTTCGGGGAGCAGGCAGTGCTCTGCGGCGGGTTGACCCACCTGATCCAGGCCGGCTTCGAGACGCTGGTGGAAGCGGGATATGCGCCGGAGATGGCGTATTTCGAGTGCCTGCATGAAGTGAAACTGATCGTCGATTTGATGTATGAAGGCGGCATGGCCAATATGCGCTACTCCATCTCCAATACGGCGGAATACGGGGATTACGTCACTGGCCCGCGCATCGTGACGCCGGAGACGAAAGCGGAAATGAAGCGCGTGCTGACCGATATCCAGGCCGGACGTTTCGCCCGTGACTGGATGCTGGAAAACAAGGCGGGGCAGGCGTCGTTCAAGGCGACCCGTGCGCTGCACGCGAACCATCCGATCGAGAAGGTCGGGGCGGAACTGCGTTCGCTGATGCCGTGGATCGGAAAGAACAAGCTGGTGGACAAGGCGAAAAATTAAACGTTTTTCATCTGGTTAGGCAATTGAATGCGTAGCCATGGTTGCGGAATGCTTGTATAAGCGTTTCATGTCCAGAAACCTGTGTGTCGCCTTAAGCTGTCTGTTTTTCAGCCTGCTGACGGCGTGCGGCGGGTTCCGTGATCCTCCCTCGCTCAAACAACCGCTGTCCGCGCGTTTCGCAGAAGGTGGTGCGACCGGCGCACCATTGCTTAGTAAGAACTGGTGGCGTACGGATGATGAGGTTCTGGGCCGTATCATCAAGGAAATCGAGATGCAAAACCTGTCGCTGGCACAGGCGAGGGAGCGGTTGATCACTGCGCGCCTGCCCTTGCAGACGGGGGATTACCTGCCCAATCTGACCGCTGCGGGGGAAGTGCAATACAGCCGTACGCTGCAAGGAACCGGCACCAACGCCGGGTTCGGTTTCTTTCCTTATAATCAGGGACAGCATACGACCGGATATTACAACACCAAGCTGGATGCGACGTGGGAACTGCCGCTCTACGGTCAGTACCGCGCACTGGATCAGGGGGATAAGGCCGAGGTCGCCATTGCCGAAGCCGATATCGACCAGGTGCACGCCAGTACGATCGCCGAAGCGGTACGGCTTTACGGCCTGCTGAAGGCGCGCCTTCAATTAGAACAACGGCTGGCGATGATCGTGACGGCACAGCGGCATCTCCTGGAATACGCCCTGTTCAAGCAAAAGGCCGGACTTCTCACCAACACGGATCTTGGCAACGCCCGGCAGGCGCTGGAAAATGTGCAACAGGAAGCGGGGCAGGCGAGGAGTGCGAGCGTGGAAGCGGCGCAGCAACTGGCAGGGCTGCTTGGAAAAACGGCTCCGGAGCCGGAATGGGAGGAACCTTCCGAGATTCCCGTGCTGTCGTTACCGCCGCTCGGCGATACACCGCTCGACGTGCTTTCCCGCCGCCCGGATATCCGCTCGGCCCGTGCCGCGGTGGAACATGCCACCGCCGAACTTTCCATCGCCAAAAGCGAGATGTATCCCACTTTCAGTTTGTCGGGCAGCCTTTCCCAGCTGGACAACGTGACGGGCACGCCGCTGCTCGGTAAAAGCGTGCAGCTGGGCGGTATCCCGAGCGTTTCAATTCCGCTGTTCGACTGGGGCAAACGGCTCAATACCGCGAAGCAGAAGTATGCGGCACTGGCGGAGACGGCGTTCAAGTATCGTGAGACCGTGGTGAACGCCATGAACGAGGTGGAGCGGTTCTTCGCGGCGTATCATGCGGCGGAAAATACGGTGAAAACCGCGCAGGCCTCGCTTATTTCGGCGCGAGATGCGGACCGGGACGCGGAATTACTGCAGAAAGCCGGAATAGCGGACGGGGCGGCTTGGCAGAATGCCGACATCGCGCGTTTGCGTTCTGAAAACAGTGTAAGCGGCGCTCAAGCGGACCAGGTGGCAAGTCTGGCCGCGCTGGCGAAGGCGCTCGGCGGTGGTGTCGATAACACCAAACAACAGGTGAGGAAGGAACCATGAAAAAACGCCGGAAAGGAAAGCTGCGTGTGCTTGTCGCCTGTATCCTCCTGACTATTCTCGCTTACGTGGGATGGAAGCATTTTCACACGGCTTCCGACACACGGGAAGCGGCCTCACAGCGTGAGGAAATGCGGGTGACGGTCGTGTCGCCCGTATCAAAAGCGGTGCGGCAGACGGTCCATGTTACCGGCGTAACGACGGCTCGGGAGGAAGTGCTCGTGCAGAGCGAACTCACCAATCTTCGCATCACCCGTATCTATGCGGATGCAGGCGATCAGGTGAAACGCGGCGCCCGCCTCGCCACGCTTGACGACGCCAACCTGAAACTTCAGCTGCAGCAGGCGCGTGCCGACGCTGCCAAGGCGGGCGACGAGTATCACCGGTTTCAATCCGTCGCGGGGACCGGGGCGGTGAGCGCCCAGAGCGTGGTGGAGAAACGCACCGCTCTCGAATCCGCGAGGGCACGGCTTGCCGATGCGGCGCTGAACCTTAAACACGCGACGATTACCGCGCCGAGCGGCGGTACGGTTACCGAACGCCGCGCCAGCATCGGGGAAATGGTGAGCGCCACCGTTCCGCTCTACCGGATAGCGCAAGGCAGTAAAGTGGAGGCGGAGCTGCAGGTGCCGGAAGCGGCGCTTGCCGAGTTGCAGGTCAAACAGAACGTCGACATTTTTCCAAACGGCGGCGGCACGCCGCTTAAGGGAACGATACGCCTGGTGACGCCACGCATCGACAGCGCCAGCCGTACGGCGGTCATACGGGTGGCGCTGCCTTCATCTAAAACGCTGCCGGTCGGCCTGTTCGTCAACGCCACTATCACGACGGGCGAAGTGCAGGGGATGGTCATTCCGGACAGTGCCCTGCAACGCGGCGCGTCCGGCACATATGTCTGGCAGGTTGGGCAGGAAGGCGTTGTAGCGCGCCTTGCCGTGGAAGTGGTTTTTCAGCGGGAGGATACGGTGGTGATCAAGGATATTCCTCCCGGAACCCGCCTTGTCGCCAAGGCCGGGTCGTTCGTGAAGGAAGGGGATAGGGTGAGCGTCATTGCGGAAGGCCAGCCATGATCCATTCCGTGCGCCCCGCCGAACGCACTTCGTTCGCCACCTCTTCTTACGGGAAAACTTCGTTTGCCACGTGGGCGATCCGCAATCCCATTCCGCCGATCGTGCTGTTTCTGGTGCTCGGCGTGGCGGGGCTGGTGGCGTTCGCCAAGCTGCCGATCAATAATATGCCGAGCGTGGTGGTGCCGGTGGTCAACGTGCATATCACCGAGCCGGGGGCGGCGGCGTCCGAGATCGAGACGCAGATCACCCGCAAGGTGGAAGGGGCGCTGGCGGGGATGCAGGGGGTGAAGCATATCACGTCGAGCATTTCGGAGGGCGCGTCGCTTACTACGGTCGAATTCTATCTGGAGACGGATTTCGACCGCGCCGTCAACGACACGCGCGACGCCGTCTCCAACATCCGTGACCAGCTGCCGCGCTCGATTCAAGAACCGATCATCCAGCGGGTGGATATCGACGGCGGCGCGATCCTGATTTATAGCGTCGAAGCCCCGGAAATGCGGGCGGAGGATCTGAGCTGGTATATCGACGATACGCTCAACCGCGAACTGCTCTCCATCAACGGGGTTGCCAGCATCGCGCGGCAGGGTGGTGTCGACCATGAAATCACCGTGACGCTGAATCCGGCGGCGCTGCTCGGATTCGGGGTCTCCGCCGCCGATATCAGCCGGCAGCTGGCGCTGACTTCCGCCGACCTGCCCGGTGGCCGGGTGACGCTCTCCGGTACGGAATATAGCCTGCGCACGCTCGGCAACGTCAAAACCGTGGAGTTGCTGCGGGAAGTGCGCATTGCTCTGAGCGGCGGACGTTCGGTACGGCTGGCCGACCTCGGCCGGGTGGAGGATGGCGGGGCGGAGATGCGCAGCCTTACGCGGCTCGACGGCAAACCGGCCATCACGTTCGAAGTGTTCCGGGCCAAGGGAAAGAGCGAAGTGACGGTTGCCCGGAACGTGGAAGCGAAACTCGCGATGCTGGAGAAGCAGCATTCGGGCATCCGCTTCCGCCAGATTTTTTCGCTCGTGACGCTCACTGAAAACAGCTACCATTCCACGCTGAATAACTTCGCCGAAGGCGCGGCGCTCACCATGCTGGTGGTGTTTCTATTCCTGCGGGACAGGCGCGCCACGTTGATCGCCGCCATCGCCATTCCGCTGTCCATCATCCCGACGTTTCTGTGCATGTACTGGCTCGGATTCACGCTGAACGCCGTCAGCCTGCTCGCCATTTCGCTGGTGACCGGGGTGTTGGTCGACGATGCGATCGTGGAGATCGAGAATATCCACCGCCATATGGCGGAGGGGAAGACGCCGTATGACGCCGCGATGGTCGCCGCCGAGGAAATCGGGCTAGCGGTGGTGGCGACGACGCTGGTCATTTGCGCCGTGTTTATTCCGGTGAGTTTCATGGGCGGCATTCCCGGGCAGTTTTTCAAGCAGTTCGGCCTGACGGTGGCCATCGCCGCGTTCTTTTCCCTGATGGTGGCGCGGCTGCTCACCCCGATGCTTTCCGCGTATTTGCTGAAGCCTGCGCGGCACAACAATGTCATCCCGAGCGACAGCGAAGGGTCTCTACCCGTCGCAAGCCATCCTGCGGAGGTACCTCAGGATACCGGCACATTCATCAACCGCTATCGCCGCGTGGTGGAATGGACATTGGATCACCGTTTGACTACCGTCGTTATCGCGCTGGTAAGCATGGTTTGTTCCTTCGGAATGATTCCCCTGCTTTCGGTCGGGTTCATTCCTTACGAAGATTACGGCCAATCGCGCCTCACGGTTGAGCTGCCGCGCGGGGCGACGTTGAGCCAAACGGATGCGGTGGCGCAAAACGTGATGCGGTTGTTCAAGAAGCATAGCGAAGTGGAATATGTGCTGACCAGCATCGCGGGAGGATCGAGCGGGGCGGTCAATCCCACGGCGCACGGCGGCGGGGAGGGAGGGGTTAACAAGGCGGAAATTAACGTCAAACTGGTGCCCAGAGGTGCGCGCCAGATGGATCAGCGCGCGTTTGAGAACATGATCCTGCCGGAACTGAAACAGATTCCGGACGCGCGCATCACGTTCGCGAACGCTTCCGGCCAGAAAGACATGTCCATCGCGCTCACCTCCGAGGACGGGGAAGCACTGGACAAGGCGGTGGCTGCCGCCGAGCGTGAAATGCGTTCTATCAAAGGGTTGAGCAGTGTCACCACCACGGCGGGGCTTCGGCAGCCCGAGCTGATCATCCGTCCTGATTTCGCCAAGGCCGCCGCGCTCGGGGTGAGCGTGCAGTCCATCAGCGATACGCTGACGATCGCGACGATCGGCGATATCGACGCGAATCTCCCTAAATTCAACTACGGTAACCGCCAGATTCCCATTCGCCTGAGCCTGCCCAAAGGCGATGCGCAGTCGCTCGGCATGATCGAAACGCTGGCCGTGCCGACCGCAGCAGGCGGCAGCGTACCGCTTTCCGCCATCGCGGATATCTCGTTCGGGACGGGGCCGACGACGATCGAACGGTATGACCGGCAGCGTAAAGTGTCGCTGGAAGCGAACCTGAACGGTATTCCGCTCGGCGTGGCGGTGGACAGGATGTATGCCCTGCCCGCCCTGAAACACCTGCCGCCCTCCGTCACCATTCAAAGCGCCGGGGACGCCGAAGTGATGGGGGAACTGTTCGGCGGTTTCATGCAGGCGATCGGCGCGGGGCTGATGATGGTGTATGCGATCCAGGTGTTGCTCTATAAGGACTGGATCCAGCCGGTGACGCGCATGGCGGCGCTGCCGCTTTCCATCGGCGGGGCGTTCGTCATGCTGCTGGTGACGGGTACGGATTTCTCCATGCCCGCCATGATCGGCATCCTGATGCTGATGGGCATCGCCGATAAGAACTCCATCCTGCTGGTGGATTATATGCTGGAACTGATGGCGCGGGGCATGCCGCGGCGTGAAGCCATCGTGCAGGCCTGCATGGTACGGGCCCGCCCGATCGTCATGACCTCACTCGCCATGCTGGCGGGGATGCTGCCGATCGCGCTCAGGCTCGGCCTCGATACCGCGTTTCGCGCGCCGATGGCCATCGCGGTGATCGGCGGGCTGATTTCTTCCACCGCGCTCAGCCTTATTTTCGTGCCGGTATTGTTCAGTTACGTGCGCTCGCTGGAAGACAAGATCCTGCCGCGATTGAAACGGATACTGGATTAATAATTTATATTTTATAAAAACTATTTATTAATTTATATGTAGTTATACTCCTGCTTAGTCGCAGCACATCGCTGCCGCATTTGCATCTACATTCTTAAACAGGAGAAAATTATGCCGAAATATGGAACGCCCGGAAACGATATGATCGGAAATGACGGCATCGCAGATATTTTTGTCGGGGGCCTCGGCGTGGACACGATCCTGGGGAGCGCCGGAAACGATACGATCTTCGGCGGACGCGCGGAAGCCGATCCGGACGATGCGGGTGATTTTATCGACGGCGGGCTTGGTGCCGACCTTATCTTCGGTAACGGCGGGAATGATACCATCGTCGGCCTTGCCGACGGGCATGACACCGTCCACGGCGGCAACGGCAACGATTTCATCGATTATTCGCCGGTCGCCAGTGGGGCGGAACTGCGCGGCGGTGCGGGAAACGACACCATCAATGGCTCGATGACAGGGCCGAACAATATTCACGGCGGTCTCGATAACGACCTGATCAATAGCGGAGCGGGTAATGACACGATTTACGGCGGTCAGTCAGCATTCGATGCGCAGGACGGGAGCGATTCCATTACCTCAGGCGCGGGGGATGACGTAATCTATGCCAATGCCGGAAACGATACGGTCTCCGCCGGCGACGGCAACGACCTCATCTTCGGCGGGCTGGGGGATGACGTGATCTACGGCGGCGCCGGAAACGATACGATCGCCGCCGGGGCTGGCGGGGCGTATATCGAAGGCAACGCAGGGAACGACGTGTTCATCGTTAATACGCCAGGCAGCTTCACGCATATCGTGGACTTCACGTACGGGCAGGATAAACTGGCGGGCTTTTCGGTTCCGGACGCGCAGGCGATTACCAATGCCCTGCTGACATTGCTGACAACGGAGACCAATAACGTCCATACGCACGGATATACCGTTTCCGATGTCTCGGTGAATGACAGTACGTCGAACCTCACCATCGCTTCCGATGCGGCGACGCTGGTGCTGACGAACGTCGCGCACCCCGCTACCATCGTCATGGGCGACCTTTTCAGCTTTTAGGCAGCACGTCGAGAGGACGCATCACCGCGTCGATATGTGCCTTCAGCGGCGGGTAGGAGATCAGGTGATAGGCATGCACGTCCACGGTAAACGGCAGGAGGCTTTCGGAAAACCGCGTAATGATACGCGCCACGTCAGCCTCCTGCAGGGCGCCGTACAGTATCAGGTCGATATCGGAATCGGGCCGGTGGGTTCCGGTTGCGCGGGAGCCGAACAATCCGACCCGGTCGATCTGCGTGGCGAACGGCTGTAATACGTTGCGGATGATCTCCGCATGGTCGTCGCTTAGCCCGTGCACGGTCATGGAATAGGCGGTTCTTGTTCAGAGACTGCAAGCAGCCTCAGGTAAAGCGCTTCCAGTATTCTGAGAAAATCCGTGTTGATCGCCGCGATTACGGTTTCAAACAGCCGCAGATTATAAGTATGCGCCATGAGGTTACGTGCATCCAGCGCCCGCATCCATACGTCGCCTTCCCCGATGATATGAGCGGCCAGCGCCGCGCGGATAGTAGCGGCGGGCGTAATGGTATCCGGCACTACCTCCTGATGCCCGAGATAATCCTTCAGCAGTTTCCAGCTCAGTTCCCACATATATTCGAACCGCTGGATGATCCCTTCTTTCTCAAGCGGCGTCAGCGGCCTAGCATTACTGATCTCCAAAGCTTCACGTAAGCGCCCGAAAGTCCTTTCATAATTATCGAACCGGTATCGCCAGCGCGGGTGTGAGTCGGTGTGCTCCATACGCTCTGCGCGCCCGTTTATTTGCGGGCTTTCGCCAGATACTCGTCCATGCCCGCTTTATCCAGTGCATGCGGTACCGGTTCGCCGTTGATGATCAGATACGGCGTGCCGCCGATCTTCAGCTTGTCGCCCACCGCTGAGTTGGCTTTGTGGATCGCCGTATATTTCGGATCGGCGATTTCCTTCTCGAGTTTGTCCTTCGTAATGCCGATTTTGGCCGCATAGTCTTTCGCATCCTGCGGTGTCAGCGAACCTTTATGCGCCATCATATGGCTGTGGAATTCGTAATATTTCTCAGGTGAGAGCGCGTACACCGCCAGGGCCACCGTGGAAATCTGCTCGGATTGCTCTCCGAAAATCGGGTATTCCATGAAAATGAAGCGGATATCCTTGTGATCCCCTTTCATGATCTGGTCGATCGTGGTGAACATGTATTTGCATGCCGAACAGTTATAGTCGAAAAACTCCACCACCTGAATTTTGGCGTTCTTGTCTCCCACCGTCGGGATAGCGGGATTGTCGTAAATCGCCGCCTTGTTATCGGCGATGGCTTTGCCCGCCTGTTTGATGCCGGCCTCCTGCATCTGTTTCTGGTAGATCGCGACGGATTCGACGATCACTTCCGGATGTTTATGAAGGTATTCCTTCACCATGTCTCCCAGCTCGTCATGCGTGACGGGCGTCTTGTCGGCGGCGAGGGCAGGAAGGATCGCGGTGGCGGAAAACAGCAGGGACGTGGCGAATAACGAAAGGAGGCGCATGCGAAATCTCTTTTTATAAAAACATGATGATAACCGGAAACGTCGTTTGAATTTAGGTGATTGCCGCCTATTATGCAAATGATTATAAGGTAATAATTGGTTTGTTATACTGTAACAAACCGCTTTACAACACACTTTCCAACCGTTATCATTTAAACGATTTCCAACCTTGTGAGCATTGATGGCTGGCGTTTCCACCTTAACCCCTGACGATATCGAAGAAAGCAAAACGCAACAGGGTGCAAAAACGGGTAACATGGCGGCCAACGCCGCGTATACCATAAACCACGCGTTTCTTTGTTGTATCACGGATGTGATCGATCCTTTCGTTGCCGCATGGTCGCAACAGACATTCGGCACGCCGATCCATACCAGCTGGTGCAATCTCACGCATCATCATCCGGAACCTCATGTGCATGCAGCTCCCATCGCACCTCCGGCCGCTTCCAGGGAAACGCTGCAATCGCTGGGTATGGGAGGATTCGGAGGACTTGCCGATGCGGTGGAAAACGGCGGGACACGGATTCCACAACATCATCATGCCGCCGAGCATGATCATTACCATGACCATGCGGCCGAACACGTGCATCACGAAGGGGACGAGCACACGCACGCAGGCAAGATGTCGCTTACCTCTTCCCTGAAGCACTGGCTGGTGGGAGAAGCCATCGGCGACGGAGGGGCGGTATTCGTGACGCTCGGCATGGAAGCGCTTTTTCCGAATGCCATGCGCGGCCTTTCCCATGCCATGGAACGGGTAGTGGGTGGATTTTACGCGCCAAATACCGAGAAGGACGCCAGGAAATGGGCGGAGAAAAAAGGGTATTCTCCGTATTCGCAGGAATGCAAAGACTACGCGAACACGCTCTACCGCTATGAAATGGATCATCTGGGGCAGGCAGGGGTGTGGATGGCGTCTTCCATCGCACTTAATGTCGCCTCTCAAAAACTGATTACCCATAACCCGCTGCCCATACCCGAAATGCTGCTGTATAAATCCCTCGGCGCGGCCACCACCGCAGGCCTGCTTATCGGGGGAAGGGGATGGATGCCCGGCGCCTTCCACTATGCGGACAACGTGACGGCGAACTATCTTTTCAGCCCGATCGCCGGTGCCATCTCCGCGGTGATGCCGAAAACGCCGGAGCCTGTGTTAGGGGAGACGGATAAGCAATGGATGGGTAAGGCGCAGCCGGTTTCGGCAGCGCAGGTCAGTCACGGATGATTTCTTCTGCCCGGTATCCCTGAAAATACAGCGGGGTGGTGAGATCGGTATAGGTGACGGACGCATCCGCGAGATCCTGTAGGAAGGGTTTGGCGCGGTACGCCACGCCGAGGCCCGCCGTACTGATCATATCCGCGTCATTGGCGCCGTCCCCGACCGCCAGGCTTTCGGAAGGCTGCAGGCCTTTTTCCCGCAATGCCGCTTCCAGCAACCGGCGTTTGGACTGTTTGTCGAGAATGGGGGGAGTTACCTTGCCCAGCAGGACATCTTCCGCGATTTCCAGGCTGTTGGCATGGTGCGCCTCGAATCCCGCCAGCCGGGCGACCGTTTCGCTGAACGCCGTGAAGCCGCCTGAAACCAGCATGGTGTAAGCGCCGCCTTTCCTCATGGTACGGACGAGCGCCCTTGCACCGGCATTCAGGGTGATCCGCTCCTTAAGTACGGTCTGGATGAGGGAGGCGGGGAGGCCTTTCAATAAGGCGACACGCTCTCTCAGGGAGGCGGCGAAGTCCAACTCCCCGCGCATGGCCCGCTCGGTAATCGCCGCCACATGTTCGCCGATCCCGGCATGGGCCGCCAGTTCGTCGATGCATTCCTGGCCGATGATCGTGGAATCCATATCCGAAATCAGCAGTTTCTTGCGCCGTCCCGTCTCCGGCTGAAGGCACCAGTCGACAGGGTGAGGGTTCAGCAATGCCTGAAGTTGTTCCCGCAGGGAAGGTGAGGCGGGTATGTCACGGATGTCGAATGCGATGCCCTCCGCCAGTGTGTGAAGTTCCTTCACCTGCGTGCAGGCGGTGATCGACGCCAGCAGTGCGTCGTCGAAATTTCCGGAATCAGGAGTGATGACCAGCGTGAGGACGTAACTCTGCGGCGTCGCCACGGGTTACTTCACGTCCTGCTTTATCCGCAGTTCCCGCGCACGGGTAAGGATCGCATCCTCGATCTTGCGGCCCGTATCCGGGCTGGTGCTCACGTCCTGCCAGACGCCGCGTACGGGATCGAGCGTCTGCTTGAAGGTCGTCACCTTCAGGCTGTCGGAGCGCAGCTGGCGATCGAGAATCAGGATGTTCAGCTTGAAGCGCTCGCCCTTGGTGGCGGGGTCCTCGTACCAGTCCGTCAGTACCACGCCGCCGAACGGATCCGCCGAGGCCAGCGGCATGAACGCCACCGTATCCAGCGTCGCCCGCCACAGGAAACTATTGACCCCGATCGGGGAATTGCCCTCTTTCTGGCCGTCTTCCGGCCCACCCATGATCAGGCCGTCACCGGTCAGTTTGCCGCGCCTGTCCGCACGTTGCAATTCAGGTTTTTGGGGAAATACTTCTTCGGTTTTGCTGTTGCAGGCCGTAAGAATAGTAAGCGCTGCTAACAGTACAAAGGAACTCTTTTTCATGGGCCGGACGATACTGCAAGCAACGGTAAACGCAAGTGAAAAAATCAGGGTGATTGACTGCCCATCCATGGCAGGGGAGAGAGCGTCACCGGGCTTCCCGCCGCGGTGAACGCCGAATCCGGATGCAAAAATTCGTGGCGGATGATGCAAAGGCCTCCCGTACCGCAGGAAGAGCGGATTTCTCCTGCCGCGATTCCTTCATGATTCAGGATTTCCGTACCGAACGGGGGAAGCGGCATCGTTCCCTTCACTCGGTGGATCGATTTGCGAAGCTCGGCGCGGAAACGGGAACGGGCGGTGACTTCCTGGCCTACGTAACACCCCTTGTTGAAATCCACGGCATGCAGTTTATCATAGCCCATTTCCAGCAGGAGAGAACGGTTGGGGACGGCATCCTTCCAGCCTTCGGGAATTCCGATTTTCAGACGGTACGTTTCATACATTTCGGCAGATTCGGTAGGTTCGGTAAGGGGAGAGGAGGCGTAGAGCCGCCTGCCCATTTCTGCATGACGAGGATCGTTCACTATGAGAAGGCCGTTACTCTGAAGGAAGCGGCGGATCGCATCCTCGCATACGGGATCCTCCGGCTCCGTTTCAGGACGACACTCCGCGTAAACCTGCCATTCCGGCAAAGGCGTAAACGTCACCTTCGCCCGTAACCGGTACATGGTCAACAGTTTCAGCACGCCTTCCATTTGCCTCGTTTCCGTTTCCAGAATAACGTTTTCCCCGTCGCGTACCAGAAAAAAGTCATGCAGGAACTTTCCCTGCGGGCTTAGAAGTGCGGAAAAAAGGGCGGGTTGCGTTTCCAGCAGCCGGACATTATTGGTGATGAGCCCCTGAAGCAGGGTGCGCGTATCAATGCCGCTGAGACGGATGAGGGAACGGTCTGTCAGATGAACCAGCATAAGCAAACTTTTATATTACTATGAAACAGATGTCTCAAAAAAACTGCAGGGTAGAGGGTGGCTCTATGCACTGCAGTTTTCATTTTAAAAGTAAATTAGTCTCTAGCCTGCCTCTGTCCATAGAATTCCTTTCCTATTAACTTCGGAGATAAATGCTAAAGCCCTTGAAATAGGAACGATCTTCTCTATTTTTTAGAAGACAGATGTTATGAACGAGGAAAAGTATATGGCGCAGGCAAAGAAAAAATCGACCACCGAACACGCACAACCGGAAACATTGTCGTTTTCCGCGGAAATCAGCAAAGTGCTGAAGCTGATGATCCATTCGCTCTACACCAATAAGGATATTTTCCTGCGTGAGCTGATCTCCAACGCTTCGGACGCCTGCGACAAGCTGCGCTACCGCGCGCTGACCGACCAGGCGCTGCTCGGTGATCAGGCGGAACTGGGAATTACGGTGTCGCATGATGAGAAAGGCGGGACCGTTGATATCGCCGATACGGGCATCGGCATGAACCGTGAAGATCTGATCGCTAATCTCGGTACCATCGCCAAGTCGGGTACGGAGGAGTTCTTGAGCGCCCTCTCGGCCAGCAAGAACGATATGTCGCTGATCGGCCAGTTCGGCGTCGGGTTTTATTCTTCGTTCATGGTGGCGGACAGGGTGGAAGTGACCAGCCGAAAAGCCGGGGAAGCGGAAGCGTGGAAGTGGGAATCCACCGGTGACGGCACGTTCAGTATCGCTCCATACGAAGGAGAAGCGCCGCGCGGTACGACGATCCGCCTGCACCTGCGCAGCGATGCGAAGGACTATCTCGATAATTTCAAACTGCGCAACATTATCGAGACGTATTCCGACCATATCAATTTCCCGATCTACCAGCGCTCCGTCACTTTCGAAGGGACGCAAGGCGAGCCGGAGCTGATCAATGAAGGCGGGGCGCTCTGGGTGCGGCCGAAAAGCGAGATCACGGAAGAGCAGTACAAGGATTTCTATCACCATGTCGCCCATTCGCCGGACGAGCCGTGGATGGTGCTGCATAACAGTGTGGAGGGCAAGACCTCCTATACCAACCTGCTATTCATCCCTTCCATGAAGCCGTTCGACCTGTTCCATCCGGAACGCCGCCGGCGCGTGAAGCTGTATGTCAAGCGCGTGTTTATTACTGAAGAGAACGTGGAACTGGTACCGCATAACCTGCGGTTCCTGCGCGGAATCATCGACTCCAACGACCTGCCGCTCAATATCAGCCGGGAGACGCTGCAGGACGATCCGCGCCTGCGCCAGATCCGCGAGAGCATTACCAGCAAGGTGCTTTCCGAATTGAAGAAAAAAGCGGAGAAAGAACCGGAGGCTTACGCAAAATTCTGGGAAAATTTCGGTGCGGTGATCAAGGAAGGGCTGTGCGAGCATGATTCGGCCCGCGACAAACTGCTGGAAGTCTGCCGTTTCGCTTCCACTTCCTCGGACATGACGAGCTTGAGCGAGTATGTGAAACGCAAGCCTGAGGGGCAGGCGCAGATTTTCTACCTGACCGCCGATTCGCTCGAGGCCGCCCGCCACAGCCCGCTATTGGACGGATTCACCCGGCGCGGCATCGAAGTGCTGCTGCTGACCGACCATGTCGACGATTTCTGGGTCAATGTGGTGAGCACCTATCAGGACATCCCGTTCAAGTCCATCACCCGCAGTGATATCGAACTGGAAACGATTGCGCCGCTGCCCGAAAGCGCGCAGGAAGAAGCCGCGAAAACCGTTAAGGCGGACCGGCTGAACGAAGAGCAGCAGTCGCAACTGCTCGTCCGTCTGCGCGGCTGTTACGGGGGTGCCATCAAAGATGTGCACGCCACCGATAAGCTGACCGATGCGCTGGCCTGCCTCGCCGTCGCCGAAGGGGCGATGGACATGCGCATGGAACGTTTCCTGATGGAGCATAACCAGCTGCCACGCAGAGGCGGGCGTATTCTGGAAGTCAATATCCGTCACCCGTTCTTCGCGTATCTGGCAGGCATCATGAACGAACCCGCCAAGGGGACGGAATTCGAGGAATGCGCGGCGCTGCTGCTCGATCAGGCATGCATCATCGAAGGTGAGGCGATCGACAATCCGGCGGCCTTCGCCAAGCGTCTCGGTGGGCTGATGCAGAAGGCGTTCGCGGAATAAATCAGGCAACGGTGGAAGGGATGGACCTTGAGTCTGAAAAATTAACTTTTTCTTTAAAGGCAGGGTGTCATAATGGTGCGGACGTAACATAATTTAATTCCGGACCCCTGCCTTCGATGCCTCTGCCTTCCCGTGCCGCTATCCAGGGATTTTCCCTGTTGGAGCTTTCCATCGTCCTGACGGTCGTCGGGCTGCTTGCCGGTGGGATCATGATGGGCGGCACCCTGATTCGTGCGTCCGAACTGCGATCGGTCATCACCGACCTGCAGGCCTACGCTTCCGCCACCAATACCTTCAAGGACAAGTACGCGGCCGTGCCCGGCGATATGGCGAACGCCACCCAGATCTGGGGGAAACTGTCCGCCTACTGCCCGGGCGCCGTCGGCAACGCAAGCACGCTCGGCGTGTGTAACGGGGACGGGGACGGGCGCATCAATCTGGAAGGGGGAGCCGCCGCGAGTGGGCAGCCGAGCGAAATGTACATGATCTGGAGGGAGCTTGCCCTCGCGGGACTCATCAAAGGGCAGTATACCGGCATTACCGGTGTCGGATCGAACGGCTGGAACGCGACGACCGGTATCAATATTCCGGAATCCGCCGCCAAAGGGACGGGGTACTTCGTCTTTACCGCCGGTAATAATATCGACCCGGTGAATTTCCCCAACATCGTTCCATACTGGTTCACATACGATTATCCGAATTCGGTGCAATATGGTTTTGCCGGCGCTTATGGAATGGGGGGTTCGCTCACGGCGGACGAAGCGTCTATGATCGACGTCAAAATGGATGACGGGATGCCGGGAAAAGGCAAGATCATCGCCGCGGCGTGGGGGCCATGCACCAATGCGACTTCCACCGCCGATTATAATGCCGCTTATCTTACCGTCCCGACGGCGAACATCTGCAGTGTCATTTTCCGGGAAATGTTTTAAATCAGTATCCTAGGTGCGCGCCACGCTGGAGGTGCGCGAAGAACTCATATTCACGGCGTGCGGTGCGACCATTTCGCCGGAAGGAGCGACATCGTTCAGGCGTACATTGTTCCGGTGCTTTTCGCGCATCACTTCGATTTCTTTCACTAAATCACCCAACCCGTTGAATGCGTGATGCGGCGCGGCGGCGGTTTTTTCTGACACTTCCGGCGGATGGACCGCCGGTGCTGAAGGTGCGGGTGCGGTCTGCGGATGCGGCGCTACGTTCTCGGCCACCTGCACAGCGGCGGGCGCGCCGGGGCTGCGCGCATCGGCCAGCATGGTCATGCGGCCCGTGGTCTGAGCATATGCCGGATTATTGGCGACCGCCGCCGCCAGTGCCAGCGCATCAGGGGAAAGATCCAGATGTGCTTCGGCGATCGGCTTGCTGTGGCGGTGCAGCGCCGCGTCATATTTTCCGATGCCGTAGTGCGTATGCGCCTCATGGATCTGGCCCTTCAGATCCTTCACCTGTTCCACGTACAACGTTTGATTTTTTCCGGAATAGGTTCCTCGCTGATGCGTCGTATGCTCGTTTTCAAAAAAGGCGACGTTGTGCATTTCCGGAAACGCCCGGTTATAGGAACCGTCCTTGAAACTTTGCAGGGCGGCGACCGCAAGAGCGATATCCTGCTGGTTCGGGGCTGGAAGATTATTCACGTTGCCGCCATGCCGGTTGATGGGTTCGAATTCACCGGGGGAGTTTATGACCGAGGTAAGGGTACGGGTGTTCCAGTATTGATTGGTCTCCGGGCTGTGCTGGCTGTCAATGGCGCGGTTCATAACGCTGCGAGCCACATGCAGCCTCACTTCCGGCCCGAACTCGCCCGCGCCGGGATTCAGGTGCATGGCAATGGCTTCCGCCTTCATGATCTTGGCGAGATTGATGATGTCTTGGGCGGTGATGTGGACGTTGACGGTCATGCGATAAAGATTATCCGATGGATGCTCCCATGCTTCTGGTGCTGCTCATGCTTACGGTATGGGGAGCAGCCATGTCATGGGAAGGTTAATATCCTGCAATGCAACCCTACCGGCTAATTTCTGGCGCATGGCATCGATTTCGTGAAGTACGCCGCCCAAACCGGCGAACGCAGTTTTCACTTCCGGTACTTTCAGTGCTTCCGCCGTTTGCATCGGATGAGCAAGTTCGGTGGAAGCAAGGGGGTGTTGTGACGGAATAGAGGCGCGGACGTTATCAAAATGAGTTGGCGCGGAAGCTTTTGCTATTTCAGACTCATGTGCCGCAAGCGGTGTCGGAGCGATCCCCATGGTAAACAGATGATGCGCCATTTTCGCACCCGAAACATATTTTTCATCGATCTGCTTTACGGAGATGGTGCGTACAGATGCCTGATTGCCCCAGTTTCCATCCGCTACGGTAATGGTATGATTTTTTTCATCCGTTCCGACCACGGATAAGGTGTGGCCTTGGCCATACATGGAAACGATCGAACCGACCGGAGGGAGTTGGCCGTCTTTCGTATCCCCACCCCACCCCTGATTGATACCATTCTGGATGACAGCGCCTGTGAGATTAGTGTTGGGGCATTTTGAAATTAATTCCGAGTAACCGCTGTTGCGAAATATTTGCGTGGTATACGCCGCGCACCATTGACCCGATGGTCCATGGCTCCACGCCTGGGCTTCCGCTCCTTTATGGGCGTTTTTAGCGAAATAGTTGGCTGTTTGAATGTTGCGAGCAAAATATTCCGCAGCTGTCGGTTCTCCTCTCCATGCAGTAAGGGTAGTATCTACAGGAGCGTCCTGTATAGCTTGGTCTAGTGACATGAAAGAGATTTCCTCAAGAAAATCTTATAAATACTTCATTGATATGATCTATACTTAAATATTACTGCATATTTAACGAAAAGTAAATTTTTATTTCACACAAGTCGGCTTGTGTTTTTTTATGAAATGGAAAACGGGAGTTTTATGCGGCGCTAAAACTAAAGCTTTGATGCAGTAAGGATTTTATAAAAAATGCAAAATAGCTGTTGACGGGGGCTGGAAGATTCCCCTATAACCGCCTTCCACCCGATGAGGGTTGGATGCGCCAAGCGAAGCTGAAACAAGCAACCGCAAAGCGCTGCTGATAAATATTGTGAATATGTTTTTCCTGACATTAGGGTCTCACAAGTTCACTCGCAAGAGATGAACGTTAGTGAGATTCAAAATGAAAAATGAGTTGATGCTAGCCTAGTATCAAGAAGCACGATATAGCGATATATCATTGCAAGGCGGACAGGACAGTTTTTGTTCTGTATGTCTTGTAACTCAAGAAATAAGTATAAAAAGGGCATTTGATGGATGCCTAGGCAATGGCAGGCGATGAAGGACGTGTTACGCTGCGATAAGCGTCGGGGAGCTGCGAAAAAGCGTTGATCCGATGATTTCCGAATGGGACAACCCACTCTTTGAGTTCAGTATAGATATGATGGTCAAACGTCATATCGCTTCTGAACTCATATACAGAGTATTTATGCCTGAATACATAGGGTATAAAAGCGAACCTGGTGAACTGAAATATCTAAGTAGCCAGAGGAAAGGACATCAACCGAGACTCCCTTAGTAGTGACGAGCGAACGGGGATCAGGCCAGTAATCATAGTGAAGCAATTAGAACGCTCTGGAAAGTGCGACCATAGTGGGTGATAGTCCCGTATAAGTAAGGTATCTATGATTCTCGAGTAGGGCGGGGCACGTGAAACCCTGTCTGAACGTGGGGGGACCACCCTCCAAGCCTAAGTACTCGCCATTGACCGATAGTGAACTAGTACAGTGATGGAAAGGTGAAAAGCACCCCGATGAGGGGAGTGAAAGAGATCCTGAAATCGAATGCCTACAATCAGTCGGAGGGGCTTCGTGCCCTGACGGCGTACCTTTTGTATAATGGGTCAGCGACTTACTTTAACTAGCAAGCTTAAGCCGTTAGGTGTAGGCGTAGCGAAAGCGAGTATTAACTGTGCGTTAAGTTAGTTGAAGTAGACCCGAAACCGGGTGATCTAGCCATGGCCAGGCTGAAGGTAAGGTAACACTTACTGGAGGGCCGAACCCACGTCTGTTGAAAAAGACGGGGATGAGCTGTGGCTAGGGGTGAAAGGCCAATCAAACTCGGAAATAGCTGGTTCTCCGCGAAATCTATTTAGGTAGAGCGTCGAGCGAATACCTTGGGGGGTAGAGCACTGGATGGACTAGGGGGGCCCAAAGCCCTACCAACTCTAACCAAACTCCGAATACCCAAGAGTAATACTCGGCAGACAGACTATGGGTGCTAACGTCCGTAGTCAAGAGGGAAACAACCCAGATCCACAGCTAAGGTCCCGAAATCGTAGTTAAGTTGGGAAGCATGTGGGACGGCCATAACAACCAGGAGGTTGGCTTAGAAGCAGCCATCCTTTAAAGAAAGCGTAACAGCTCACTGGTCTAATTAAGCTGTCCTGCGGCGAAAATGTACCGGGGATTAAACTGCGTACCGAAGCTTGGAATTTGCACTTTATTGTGTAAGTGGTAGCGGAGCGTTCTGTAAGCCTGCGAAGGTATGGTGTGAACCATGCTGGAGGTATCAGAAGTGAGAATGCTGACATGAGTAGCGACAAAGAGGGTGAGAAACCCTCTCGCCGAAATCCTAAGGGTTCCTGTCTCATGTTAATCAGGGCAGGGTTAGTCGGCTCCTAAGGCGAGGCAGACATGCGTAGTCGATGGGAATGAGGTTAATATTCCTCAACCTGTGGGTAGTGACGCATCGCGCAAGTGGTCAGTCCTTATTGGATTGGTTTTGGCCATGAAGCGGTGCCAGGAAATAGCTCCCACGTATAGACCGTACCCGAAACCGACACAGGTAGGATGGTAGAGTATACCAAGGCGCTTGAGAGAACGATGCTGAAGGAACTAGGCAAATTGCACCCGTAACTTCGGAAGAAGGGTGGCCCTATTGCAGGCAACTGCGGTAGGGTGGCACATAGCAGGGGGTAGCGACTGTTTATTAAAAACACAGGGCTCTGCGAAATCGCAAGATGACGTATAGGGTCTGACGCCTGCCCGGTGCTGGAAGGTTAATGAAAGATGTGCAAGCATTGGACTGAAGCCCCAGTAAACGGCGGCCGTAACTATAACGGTCCTAAGGTAGCGAAATTCCTTGTCGGGTAAGTTCCGACCCGCACGAATGGCGTAACGACTTCCCCACTGTCTCCAGCATCGACTCAGCGAAATTGAATTCTCCGTGAAGATGCGGAGTACCCGCGGTCAGACGGAAAGACCCCGTGCACCTTTACTATAGCTTTACATTGGTATTAGGCAATTCATGTGCAGGATAGGTGGGAGACAATGAAGGTGGGACGCAAGTCTCGCTGGAGTCACCCTTGAGATACCACCCTTGCACGTGCTTGATATCTAACCACGACCCGTGAATCCGGGTTTGGGACCATGTATGGTGGGTAGTTTGACTGGGGCGGTCGCCTCCTAAAGTGTAACGGAGGCGCGCGAAGGTAGGCTCAGAACGGACAGAAATCGTTCTTTAGAGTGCAATGGCATAAGCCTGCCTGACTGCGAGCCTGACAAGGCGAGCAGAGACGAAAGTCGGTCATAGTGATCCGGTGGTTCCTCGTGGAAGGGCCATCGCTCAACGGATAAAAGGTACGCCGGGGATAACAGGCTGATGATTGCCCAAGAGTCCATATCGACGGCAAGGTTTGGCACCTCGATGTCGGCTCATCACATCCTGGGGCTGAAGAAGGTCCCAAGGGTATGGCTGTTCGCCATTTAAAGTGGTACGTGAGCTGGGTTTAGAACGTCGTGAGACAGTTCGGTCCCTATCTGCCGTGGGTGTAAGGAAAATTGAGAGGATCTGACCTTAGTACGAGAGGACCGGGTTGGACGCACCTCTGGTGTACCTGTTGTCGCGCCAGCGGCACCGCAGGGTAGCTACGTGCGGACGGGATAACCGCTGAAAGCATCTAAGCGGGAAACCCACCTCAAAACGAGTTTTCCCTATGAGAGCCGTGATAGACCATCACGTTGATAGGCTGGGTGTGGAAGTGTGGTAACACATGAAGCTAACCAGTACTAATTGCTCCATTGACTTATTTCGCATATTGAGTTTACAAGGCATACAGTACAAAAACTGTAAGTCATGATACTTGAAGGCTAGTCATCAACTTACACCGCAATGTAGTGAAAGCTATGTTGCACAACATACCGAAAATGATCAGGAAAAACATATTCCACCGCAGTAACAAAAAGTCGGTTTATACGGCTTGGTGATTATGGCGGAGGTGGCACCACCCGTTCCCATACCGAACACGACCGTGAAACCCTCCTGCGCCGATGGTACTATGTCTTAAGGCATGGGAGAGTAGGTCGTTGCCAAGCTTTATAAGCCGATTTTTTGCTTATTTTATATAAAAAAAACGCTTCGCAATAAAAACTGCGGAGCGTTTCTTTTATGGTAAAAAGGCTAATAGTTGGCGCAATATCAGAATTTTCAGCGGGGTGGCAACTCATCTTTTGCGATACTGCGCATTTCTTCACGTAGTTTAAGTTTTTCAACCTGCGTAAGTGTTTCTTTATGCTGCTCTTCTCCCTTGCCCGCCGTTGTCCAGCCATCTATCGCTCCATGCACAGTGCCTACTATGCCACCAACGCTTGTCCCGATCAGAGCTCCAACCGCTGCGTTTGTTCCACGGTTACCGGGGACTAAAGCCCCAATTGCCGCCCCAACACCTGCTCCCCCAATAGTACCCACGGTACTTTCTATAAAAGATTTTCCTAAAGCGGCTGTTACTTTTCCTGGACCTTTGTAATCTTCATCATAATTGTCAGACATATGGAACCCCTTAAATTTTATCTTAACAAAGTAAAAATAGCATAATCTAAAATTTCCTAAATAAATATTAAGATTATATGACAAAAATTTCCTTGAAAGATTAGGATTGTTTCCTGTCGGAAGAACTACAGATAACATAAATGCATACCATTTATTTCTTCCTGTTATTCCACTTTCATATTGGCAGACTGCATGAAAGCCGCTAGAAAAACAGCGCATCAACTCCTCTGCGTCACGGACTCCCGCCTTGCTCAAACCCTTCCTCCGCCCACTGTGGCACCGCCGCCACCGCATCGTGCAGGGCACCAAGCGCCTGGTCGGCTGGACGTTCACCACGCTCGGCCAGCTGCCGCTGCCGGAGTATCTGAAGCAGGGCATCCGCGACGTTACCATGCTGTCCGTCGAGCATATGGTCATCCACACGCACGCCTACCGCAACTGGCAGCGCGAACGCGCCGGCACCAGCCGGATTCAGCGGCTGATCAGCGCCGCGCCGGAAGCGAGCAAAAAACAGAAAAAACTGCATCATCCGGCCGCCCCGAAGGACGAACAATGGGCGGCGCTCCCGCCATCGCCCGCCTTCGCGGGAGGTGTCATCCCGCTCGACGTGATCGTCCCGGTCTACCGCGATCATGACCAGACGCTCAACGCCATTTACCAGGCGCTCGCCACCCGGCCTCTCAACAAAACGCCTTATCATGTCATCGTCATCAACGACGCCGGGCCTGACCCGAAACTCGCCGCCACGCTGGTACGCTTATCCGAGCGCGGCCTGTTCGAACTGCATATCAACGAAGAAAACCTCGGCTTCGTACAGACCGTCAATAAAGGGATGCAGCTGCACCCCAACCGAGACGTGCTGCTGCTCAATTCCGACACCGAAGTCTATAACCACTGGGTCGACCGGATGGCTGCCGCTGCCACGTCCGCACCGCGCATTTCCAGCGTCACCCCGCTTTCCAACAACGCGGAGATCTGCAGCTATCCGCATTTCGTGCAGAACAACGAACTGCCGCTGGAAGTCTCCTACCGAGAACTCGACGCACTCGCCGCCGCGTCCAACCCGCGTGCCACGGTCGATATCCCGACCGGTGTCGGCTTCTGCATGCTGATCACCCGCGCCTCACTGAATGAGGTCGGATATTTCGACGTGGAGCGCTTCGGCAAAGGATACGGCGAAGAAAACGATTTCTGCATGCGGGCCATCGCCAAGGGCTGGACGCATGTCATGGCGTGCGACACCTATGTCCGCCATATCGGCGGGTCATCGTTCGGAGCGAGCAAGCATAAGCGGGCGATGCGGGCGTATGACATCCTGCTCAGCCTGTATCCGGATTACGGCAAGATCGTCCATGCCTTCATCAATGCCGATCCGGTGGCGCAGTACCGCCTTAATCTGGATATCGCCCGCATCAAAAAAATCATGCAGGGGCCGGCCATCCTTATGGTCAATCACCAGATGGGGGGAGGAACGGGGCGACATGTGCAGGAAATGTGCACGGGTCTCCGTTCGGAAGGTATCGGCGCATTCATATTGGAGCCTTCCCCTATCGGTCATGGCCTTATTACCATCAGATGCGCCGCCGTGCCGGAAACGCCCAACCTGACCTTCTCCATGGAATATGACCGGGAGGCGTTTCTGGACAGCTTGAAAGCACTCGACGTGTTTCACATTCATATCCACCATGTGGTGAATTATCCACAACGTATCCTGGATTTCCTGACGCAGGCGGCAACCAGGCTGCGTTTATGTTATGATGTCACCTTGCACGATTACTACACGATCTGCCCACGTATCAATCTGGTGGACCGCAGTGACTATTATTGCGGCGAGCCGGATGTCACCGGATGCGAACGCTGCGTCGAGACAACCCCGTCACATGCGGGAGGCATGCCGGTCTGGCAGTGGCGTAACCAGTTCGAAACGCTGCTGATGGGCGCACGCAGGGTGTTCGTGCCAAGTATGGACGTGGCTCAGCGTATCACCCGTTATTATCCTCAACTATCCATGACGCTGCGCCCCCATACCGAACATTTCAGTGATGCGTCGTTACTGAACGTCGCGAGAGCGCCGGAGGAAAGGCTGCGCATTGCCGTGATCGGCGCCATTTCGCTCATCAAAGGCTCGCAAGTGCTGGCGGACGCGATCCGGGATGCCAATAAACGCCGCCTGCCGCTTGATTACATTCTGATCGGGCATACCGATCATCCGGACCTGAACGCCGGAATGCCGAATTTCACCATGACCGGACAATATGAGGAAGAAGAAGTCGGGGCGCTGCTGGCGGAACACAGGCCGCATCTGGCATTCATCCCGAGCATCTGGCCGGAAACCTATTGTTACACGCTTTCCATCGCGCTTAAGCATGGCATCCATCCGGCGGCGTTCGATATGGGAGCGCCGGCGGAGCGTCTGCGAGCGCTGGGCGCGTATGCCGGGGAAATTCTGCCCACGGCCTGGATGAGAGACATCAGAAGCCTGAATGATTATTTTATGGCGTATATGTCGCACATGAATGCGGCGGCCCGCCCTGTGGACATTACCTATCCCTCGCTGATGCGGGATTATTACCAGCTGAGTCCGGCGCTGGAAATGGTGGCGTAGCTCTAATAGCGTTTTTCAATGGCCTTCCGCAAGGGAGCAGGGGGTGCCGTCGTCACCGAGCTCGAGCTGCAGGGTGCTGTGGCCGATACGGAATTTTTTTTCCAGCACCTTCGCCGTTTCTTTCAGGAACGCATCTCCCGGATGCAGCGCCCCTTTGATCAATATATGCGCGGACAGTGCGGTTTCGTTGGTGCTCATCGCCCAGATATGCAGGTCGTGCACAGCCGACACTTCCGGCAGCGTACTGAGAAAATCCCTTACTTCCGCCGTATGGATATGCCGCGGCGCGGCCTGTAGTGCCAAGTCAAACGCCTCCCTCAGCAGGCCCCACGCGTTGATGATGATAATAAGGGACACCGCGAGGCTGACCAGCGGATCCAGCCACGTCCAGCCTGTCACCATCATCCATCCCGCCGATAGCAATACCCCTAACGAGACGAGCGCGTCCGCCGCCATATGCAGGAAAGCGCCGCGAATGTTCAAATCGTCCGAGCGCCCCGACATGAACAGCCAGGCGGTGATGCCGTTTACCGCTATTCCGGCCCCGGCGACCAGCATGACGGTGGTACCCTGCACCATGTGCGGAGAAGAAAAACGCTGTACCGCTTCCAGGCCGATGCTGCCGCAGGCGAGAAGCAGCAATACGGCGTTGGCGAGCGCGGCAAGAATGGAAGAGCTCTGAAGGCCGTAGGTGTAGCGCTCGTTCGGTTTGCTTCTGGCCAGGACCACCGCTCCCCAGCTGAGTGCAAGCCCCAGTATGTCACCTACATTATGACCCGCATCCGCGAGCAGGGCCAGCGAGCCCGACCGGAATCCGAGAATGATTTCGATGGTGACGAACGAGACGTTGAGCAGAATGCCGATAAGGAATGCACGGCCATACTCGGTGACGGCATGACTGTGGCTGGCGCTGTCGTGATGATGATGGTGGTGGCCGTCAGAAGAGTGCACGGGAGTTACCTGCTGTTTTCATTCATTGAATTAGGTGCGTTCCACCTGAAACATTTCATTTTCCAGATAGGTGAAGCAAACTGTCGACAGCCGCCATAGGCAAAGTAGCTTATTCATACGGAAAATCATAAGAAATTAAACGGACGGCTTTCACGCACGAAAATCTGGACGCCTGGAATCGCGCATGTCTTCGCCGCGATGCAGCATCGTTTTTTCTTGGCAGTGGCGGCAAGATGCGGGTAAATCATTCTATGACCCATACACCTTATCAAGATGCGATGCATCAGGCATTGCAGGCGGTTGTCGCCGCGCTTCCTTCAACCACTCCCGATCCCCGCTTAAAAGAATTCACCTGTCAGTTCTACCGCAGCCTTTCACTTGGCGACCTGCAGGAGATGGACACCGCCCTTGCGGCGAACATCGCGGCCCATGCCTTCGCCGCGTACCGGAAGCGCAGCCAGCCCGGCGCGGCGATCACCATTACGGCTCCGGATTACCTGAGCGATCATTTCGGCAGGCGCCGCCTCGCGGTGACGGTGGTCAACCGGGACATGCCGTTCCTGGTCGACTCCCTCAGCATGAGCCTGCACGCGCTCGGCTTTACGATGTACCGTACCATCCATCCGCAGTTATGGGCCCTTCGCGATGAGAAAGGGGAGCTGACCGCCTGCGCCCACGCCCCGTTTGCCACGGCGGCGGCGGAATCCTGCATGTATGTTGAGCTTTCCCCCCTTCCGGAGGGCATGGAAACGGCGGTCATACACGCCCGTTTGAGCGATGCCCTCGCGCATGTGCAGTATGCGGTGGAAGACTGGCGCGTGATGATGGCGAAACTGCGGGAAATGGGTACGCATATCGCGGGAGGCGGAACCTTCCTGTCGCATGCGCAGATGGAGGAGGCTTCCGCTTTTCTTGACTGGCTGTTGCGCAACAACTTCATTTTCTTGGGCTTTGCCTCGTATGATTTTTATGATGCGCAAGGAAAAGAATGCCTGAAGCCGGTCGCCGGGTCGGAACTGGGAGTGTTCAGGCTCAACCATGAAGAACTGCAAAGCCGGGGGCTGGCGGGATTGCCGCCGGAAGTGCAGCATTTCGTCCATCAGGCGGAACCGATCGAGATCACCAAATCCAACCGCCATTCTGTAATGCACCGCGATGTGCTGATGGATTATGTCGGCGTGAAACGGTATGACGCAAGCGGCAAAGTTATCGGGGAAAGCCGTTTTCTGGGCCTGTTCACCTCTTCGGTCTATTACCAGAATACCCATGAAATTCCCTACATCCGCTCCAAAGTGGCGCGGGTGATGGAGGAGGCGGGCTTCGACCGCGCCGGCCACAGCGGCAAGGTGCTTAGAGCGACGCTGGAGTTTTTTCCCCGTGACGAACTGTTCCAGATCGGTTTCGAGGAGTTGCTGGAAATGACGCTCGGCATCGTCTCGCTGGAAGAGCGTCCCGGCGTGCGCGCCTTTTTCCGGCGCGACCGTTTCGAGCGGTTCGTCAGCTGTTTCGTCTATATGCCGCGTGACAAGTTCAATACCTACGTACGGGAAGAAGTGGCGAAGGTGCTGGAGCGGCATTTGAACGGGTCGCTCTCGACCTTTTATTCCCAGCTGACCGATTCGCCGCTGGCGCGGGTGAACTACATCATCCAGACCACCCCCGGCCATATTCCGCCGCTCGACATGGCGGTGCTGAACGCCGAGCTTGGGTTCATCATCAATTACTGGGTGGACAGCCTTCAGGAACGCTTGAGCGACATGCTCGGCGAGCAGCGGGGAGAAAAACTGTTCCGGCAGTTTTCCACGGCTTTCGGCAAAAGTTATATCAATACGACGCAGGTGGATGACGCGATTGCCGATATCCAGCGGTTAGTGACGGTGATGGAAAGCCGGATCCCCTCCTTCACGCTGCTGAACGCCGGGCAGGCGGAAGGCTGGCGCTTAAAAATGTATGCCCATGCATCGGACATCGCGCTGTCCGATATCCTGCCGATGATTGAAAATCTCGGGTTCAAGGTACGCGACGTCATTCCTTATGCCGTAACCCCGACTTTGGGCGGAAGCGAGGCGCACGCTCTGCTGATCCGTGATTTCACCGTGCTGCCGCAGGCGGCGGGTACGGTGAATTTCGACCATGCCAAACCGTTGATCGAGGAAGCTCTGCGTGCGATATGGCAGCAGGAAGTGGCGAATGACGGGTTGAACGCGCTGGTGACGCTCGCAGGCCTCAACGTTCGTCAGGTCATGCTGCTGCGCGCTTACCTGCGGTATGGTACGCAGGCGGGACTGCCTTATTCCGAAGCCTACATTATTCAGGCTTTGCGCCGCCATGCGGAAGTGGCCGCATTTCTGGTGCGGCTTTTTGAAGCGCGCTTCGACCCCGCTCAGGAAAATGGGCGTGAAGCGCGGGTGACTGAGTGCCATGCCGCTATCGCGCAAGCGCTTTTGCAGGTGGAGAATCTCAGCGAAGACCGTATTTTACGTTTCTTCGCCGATACCATCCAGGCGAGCCTGCGCACCAACTATTATCAAAGAGTGGGAGAGGCGCCGAAACCTTACCTTTCCTTCAAGCTGGATTCGGGGCTGGTGCCGAACCTGCCTTTACCTAAACCGTGGAGGGAAATATTCGTTTATTCCATGACGACCGAAGGCATTCACCTGCGCGGTGGGAAAGTGGCGCGGGGAGGGCTGCGCTGGTCCGACCGGCAGGAGGATTTTCGCACCGAAGTGCTGGGGCTGATGAAAGCGCAGATCGTCAAGAATACCGTCATCGTGCCGACCGGCTCGAAAGGGGGATTCGTCGTGAAAGGCGATACCGGCGCCCTGAACCGCGAGGAAAAGCAGGCGGCGGGCATCGCCAGTTACCGGCAGTTCCTGCACGGGCTGCTGGATATCACGGACAACCGGGTGGCGGGGCAGGTAGTGCCCCCGGCGGAGACGGTGCGCTATGATGAGGATGATCCTTACCTCGTCGTCGCCGCCGATAAAGGCACGGCTACCTTTTCCGACATCGCCAACGGGGTTTCGGCGGAGTATCGCTTCTGGCTCGGCGACGCGTTCGCTTCCGGGGGATCGGTAGGGTATGATCATAAGAAGATGGGCATCACCGCCAAGGGCGCCTGGATTTCGGTCACCGGACATTTTTCCGATATCGGCCGGGATATCGCGGCGGAGGATTTTACGGTGGCGGGTATCGGCGATATGTCGGGAGACGTCTTCGGTAACGGCATGCTGCTCTCCCGGCATATCCGTCTGCAGGCGGCGTTCAACCATCTGCATATCTTCTTTGATCCGAGTCCCGACGCGGCCGGAAGTTTCACCGAGCGCGAACGGTTGTTCATATTAGCCCGTGGCAGTTGGGATGCCTATGACGCGAGCCTCATTTCCAAAGGCGGCGGCGTGTTCGCCCGGAGTTCCAAGACCATTCCGCTCAGCGCGGAGCTGCAGCAGTTGCTCGGCGTGAAAGACAAAACCCTGCCGCCGAACGAGGTCATCCGCCTGATTCTGAAACTACCGGTCGATCTGCTGTGGAACGGCGGTATCGGGACGTATGTCAAGGCGAGCGCGGAATCCCACGAGGAAGTAGGCGACCCGGGCAATAACGGGGTGCGCGTCAGTGCCGACGAACTGCGCTGCCGCGTCATCGGGGAGGGCGGCAACCTCGGCATGACGCAGCGGGCCCGCACGGAATATGCCCGCGCCGGCGGTAAACTTAACACCGACGCGATCGACAATTCCGCCGGGGTGGACTGTTCCGACCATGAGGTCAACATCAAGATCGCCATGCGATTGATCGAGGAGCAGACCGCCATGCCGGTGGCTGAGCGTAATCGGATCCTGGAATCCATGACCGAACAGGTCGGCGCGCTGGTATTGCAGGATAACCGGCAGCAGAACCGGGCGCTCAGTATTGCGGAGCGCCGGGGGACGGAGATGGTGGAGATGCACGGGCAGTTCATCCGCACCCTGGAACAGGACGGGTTGCTGAACCGGGCGGTGGAGTTCCTGCCGTCCGACAAGCAGCTGGCGGACCTGAAAGCCGGCGGTCTCGGCCTTACGCGCCCGGAACTCTCGGTACTGCTGGCCTACAGCAAGATCAAACTGTACCAGACGCTCGCCGATTCGAAACTGGTGGATTCTGATGTCTTTGTCTCCGAACTGCTCGCCTATTTCCCGCCGCTACTGAAACAGCGTTTCGCGGAGACGCTTCTCATCCATCCGCTGCGTCGTGAAATCGTGGCGACCATGCTCACCAATGAAATCGTCAACCGTGCCGGGATCACGTATATCCTCAGCCTGCATAAGGACACCGGCCACCATATCTGCAATATCGTGCGGATTTACGTGGTGGTGCGCGAGATATTCTCGCTCTCCGCCCTCTGGCAGGGAATCGAATCCCTGGAAGGGAGCATTCCCGCGGAACTGCAGCTGAACCTGCTGATGCGGCTGACGCGGTTCCTGCGCCGCCTCAGCGTCTGGTTTCTGGCGCATACCGAACAGCCGGTGGTGATGGAAACGGTGATCGCGCAGTACCGCGCCAGCATTGAGGCCTTCGTCCGCGACTACCGGGAAATCGTCTCCCCCGCCGATCTGGAAGCGAACCTGCAGGATAGGACGTCGCTGCAGACCGCCGGCGTACCGGAGGACGTCGCACGCCAGCTGGCGAATCTGGATTTTTTCCTCTCGGCCTGCGATATCGCCATGCTGGACCATGCCTCGTCTCATTCCCTGCAGCCGATCGGCAGGCTTTACTACGCGCTCGGAGAACGGCTGCAGCTTGGCTGGCTGCATCAGTTCATCACGACGTTTTCCGCCCGCAACTACTGGGACAGGCTGGCGCTGCGCAACGCGATCGGTGAGCTTCATGACGAACAGCGCCGGTTAAGCGAATCCGTCCTTGCCGACATGCAGACAGAGGAGGAGCCGGCAGCGGCCCTGACGCGCTGGCTGGAGGCGCACGGTCCGGAAGTGGCGCGTTTCGAGCGGCTGATGTACGATATCCGCGCCGCCGAAAAACAGGATCTCTCCATGATGATCGTGGCGCTCCGCCAGCTCGCCGCCATACGGGGAAAATAAATCGCAAGTTGCTAAAAAACATGGTATCTTCCTTCTTAAAAAGAGAGGAAGACCATGAAATATCTATGCCTGATAGTATGTGCCAACCTTACGGCTTGCATGAATACCCCGGAAGGTGGCGGCATGGGGGTAATGGGCGACGATAAAGCCTGGTGCAGTTATTATGGAACAAAATGTGAGAAAGAAAACAATCCGCAATGCTCCATCTGGGGGCGGTGCGATGAGTGAAATGGTCAGGCGAAAGTCAAGTTCCTTGTATAGCAGTTTAACTTTAGAATTGCACATTTTATGTGCCAATTCTAAAGTTAAACTGCTATAACACTATGAGATATAGTGCTTATTTAACTTTATAACGTACCCATAAAATGGGTGCTTATAAAGTTAAAGCACTATATTCCTGCAGTCTATATGCTATACATGTATAACAAAGGAAAACACCATGCTTGCTCTTCGGTTGCCCCATGAAATAGAAATCCGGTTGGATGCCTTGGCGAAAGCCACGGGGCGCACCAAAACCTATTACGCCCGCGAGGCGATTCTTGCCCATCTTGAAGAGTTGGAAGATACCTATCTCGCGCTACAACGCCTCGAGAAAAAAAACCGCCGCTGGTCAATGGAAGAAATAGAGGCCGGTCTTGATCTGGCGAATTGAATGGGATGAAGATGCGGCAAAAGAGTTGCGTAAACTTGGTCATCACGAACAAAAATTGATTAAGGAATATCTTCATAAATGCATTGCTACGGATGACGACCCCCGTCGTTTCGGGGCTGGATTGGATGGCGACAAGGCCGGATTATGGAGATATCGTATTGGAGATCATCGTATCATTTGTCAGTTGGAAGACGAAGTGGCTATCGTTCTGGTCGTGCGAGTGGGACATCGCCGTGATGTGTATGATGCCTAGATATTTTCACTTCCGTTTCGGCATTTTGCCTTTCATCCTATAGACATACCCAATAATCTTGGCCACCGCCGCGTAATGCTCCAGCGGGATTTCCCTGTCGACCTCCGCCGTATCGAACAACGCCCGTGCCACGGGCGGGTTGCGGAAGATGGGGATACGGTTCTCCTCCCCCAGCGTCTTGATGCGCAGCGCGACGTTGTCCTTTCCCTTGGCGAGGACGAGCGGCGCTTTCATGGAGGCGGAGTCATAGGCCAGCGCGATGGCGTAATGGGTGGGGTTGGTGATGATCACGTCGGCTTTCGGGACGTTGGCCATCATGCGCTTGCGGGCACGTTCCGAACGCATCTGTTTCAGTTTCCCCTTGACGACGGGGTCGCCTTCCTGCTGTTTGTATTCGTCTTTCACTTCCTGCTTGGTCATCCTCAAGCGCCGCATATACTCCTTATACTGGTAGAAATAGTCGAAGGCGGCGATGAGCAGAAGCAGGATGGTCACGCCGATCACGATGCGCGTGCTGGTCTGGTAGATAAAGTGCAGGGTTTCCGTGATGGTGAAGGAAGGCAGCATCCGCAGCATGTTTTTGTAAGGGGCGATTGCCATGTAGGCGACGATTCCCACCATGGAAATCTTGATGATGCCCTTGATGAACTCCACCAGGTTACGGCGTGAAAATATCCGCCCTATCCCTTTGATGGGGGAAATTTTCTCCCATGAAGGTTTGATCCGTTCCGCCGAGACATGGAATTTCGTCTGCAGCCCGCCGGCAATCAGCGCCGCCGCCACCGTCGCCGCCAGCGGCGCCATCAGCAGGAGCGCGACGTTGCCGAGCAGGTCCCAGATCATTCGCCTGAGCCCCCCTTCGTTGGTGGGGAAATCCTCCGACTGGTTGATGAAGGGAAACAGGACGATTTTGGCATGTTCCATCAAGGTGGGGCTTAACGTGACCACCATGAAGCAGAGCGCCAGCATCATGAAAAAATGCACCACCTCACGGGAAAAAGGGATCTGTCCTTTCTGCCGCGCGTCTTCCAGCCGTTTCTGGGAAGGCTCTTCGGTTTTCTGGGCATCATCCTTATCATCGTCCGACATACGCTACCGTTATAGCATGTTTTTTGAAGGGGATGAAGTTTAAGAAGAGAGAAGCGGCGGTGCGGCTATCGCATCGGCCGGTTTGGCATAGAGTGGCACAGGGGAGAGATAACAAGTGCGATAAGGAACGTGAAGGAGCAGTTCACCGAGTAATAAGGCGCCCTTCGCGATGGGAAAAGCAATGCTCCCGCTTAACGGCAATGTTTCCGGCGCAGAAATCGGCAGGGCGAATGCCGCGTTTTCTCTCGCGACGAGTGTCAGGGGAGTCAATGCAATCGGCATCGCGGCATCTATATCATATTCCGCCACGCAGAAGTCCCGGTTTCCCGCAGGCAGTACGCACGCGAGTTTCCCTCGGAGCCCCGCATGACGATGCGCGTGCCACGCCATGATTTCCGGTATCGACACTCCCCATACCGGAAGCCGTGCCGCAAAACCGAGACCCCGCGCGGTTGCTACCCCGATACGTACCGAGGTGAAACCGCCCGGGCCCGTAGCGCATCCGATCCCTTCGAGCATCGTGAAGGGTAGCGCCGCTGCCGACAGCATTTCCTGTATCTGCGGAATCAGGGCGACCGCCTGCGTGCCTGCCGTGCCGTGGTGGCGAGAGTCGATACACTCCTCTCCCCGCCATAAAGCGAGAGACGTCATGCCTTGGGAAGTGTCCAGTGTGAGAAGATGCATATGCGCCCTGTTAAGCAGATGCGCTATGCTAGTGAGTCTTGTTGAATTCCGCTACGGCTTCCTGCATATTTACCGGGCAGCCCCGTCGCTTTGTTTTTTGAATGTTTTCGGTACATCCTGAGGGATACTGTCGCCATCCAGCTTAAGATGGAGATCGGATAGTTTTACCGTGGTGTCGCCGATGACTAGACTGTCATTGGTGGCCCCGTGCACGGCCAGTATCTGCCCCGCTTTCCTCGCTATGGGGTTGGTATTCAAGAAATCCTGCAGTTCTTCCGCTGTCAGGATATGGTCGGCCTTCTTGTCGGCTGCCAGCACGGCCTTTTCCAGCGGGCTTCTGTTTTTATCCGCTGCCGTCTGGCTCCTCGCTATGGGCTCTCCCCAGTAATCATATTCGTTGCGAATTTCGATATCCTTGCCCAGCTTTGCGGCCAGTTTTTCACAAAAAACCGGCAGATCCTGTTTAGAAACGGTAAAATGAGTGGCTAGGCCACGGGTATCCCGTCCCGCTCCTTCTTCCCTGGCAGATATATGGTTACTTTTCAATACGTCCCTGACAACTGGAACCAGATTCTGATCGTCCACTTTGATGGTTACGCTGTTTTCGTCTATCCTTCCTTTTTCATCCATTGCAGAGGTGTAGATCAATCTTGTCGGTTCGGTTGACATGGCCTTCTCCTCTGAGTGGCTATTAAGAATACATAATTTTTATTTCGATTTCATGAATGCAGTGCGACAGGACAGGTCAACTGTCCTGCGGCCAGAGTTTTTCCCGTTGTAACGCATGGTGCGGCGCGGTACCATGGAATGATATCACTAAGGATTGTATTTGAAAACCGCCGCCGAACTGACCGACCAGATCCGTGTGTATGACCCGAACGTGGACGCGGAGCGCCTCAACCGTGCCTACGATTTCGCGAAAGCCGCGCATGAGGGCCAGATGCGCTCTTCCGGCGAGCCGTATTTTTCGCATCCGGTGGCGATCGCCTCGTTCCTTACCACCATGAAGCTGGACTCCGATTCCATCATCACGGCGCTGTTGCATGATACCGTGGAGGATACCGACGCGTCGCTGGAGGAGATCGAGCAATTGTTCGGGCACGACGTGCGGGCGCTGGTGGACGGCGTCACCAAGCTGAACCGGCTGGAGATCAAGTCGGAGAGCGCCAAGCAGGCGGAAAATTTCTGTAAGCTGGTGCTCGCCATGTCGCACGACATGCGGGTGCTGGTCGTCAAACTGGCCGACCGGCTGCATAACATGCAGACTATTCATTACGTCAAGTCGCTGGAGAAACGGCAGCGCAAGGCGAAGGAAACGCTGGAAATCTACGTCCCGCTGGCCGAGCGGATCGGCATGCGGCGCATGAAGGAGGAACTTCAGGAGCTTTGCTTCGGGGTGCTTTATCCCGACGCGCGGGAATCGCTCCTCAACCGCATGGAGTTCCTGCGCGCCGAAGGCATGGAGGAAGTCCATAAGATCGAGGAAAAACTGCGCAATCTGCTGGAAGAAGCCGGGATGAAACCGCTGGAGGTGAGCGGCAGGCAGAAGCAGCTTTATTCCATCTGGCAGAAGATGCAGAGCAAGAACGTCACGTTCGAGCAGCTCGGCGACGTGGTGGCGTTCCGTATCCTGGTGGCGGATATTCCCGAATGCTACCAGGCGCTTGGCGTAGTGCATAATAGCTTCCACACCATTCCGGGGCGGTTCAAGGATTATATCTCCACGCCCAAGGTCAACGGGTATCAGTCCATCCATACGGAAGTGATCGGCCCCGGACAAAGCCGTATCGAAATACAGATCCGCACGCCTGAAATGCATGAGGTGGCGGAATACGGCGTCGCGGCGCACTGGTCGTATAAACAGGGGGTGGATGCCAGCCATGAAGGCACGCAGTTCCGCTGGATGCGCGAGCTGCTGGATATTCTGGAGAAATCCGAAGACCCGGAAGAGTTCCTGGAACATACCAAGCTGGAGATGTATCACGACCAGGTGTTCAGCTTCACGCCGAAAGGGGACATCATCGCCCTGCCCAGAGGCTCCACGCCGGTGGATTTCGCGTTCGCCGTCCATTCGGGCGTGGGGTTCCATTGCGTGGGCGCGAAAGTCAACGGCCGCATCGTTCCGCTGAAGACGCCGCTGAAGAACGGCGATCAGGTGGAGGTCATCACCTCCAAATCCCAGACACCGTCGCCTGCATGGGAGCGTTTCGCGGTCACCGCGAAAGCGCGGGCAGAAATCCGTAAGTTCATCCGCTCGCAGCAGCGCGGCGAATATATCACGCTCGGGCAGGCGGTGCTGGCCAAGACCTTCAAGAAGGAAGGGAAGGAGTTGAGCGAAAAACTGCTTGAGAAAATCTTGGAGCCGCTGAAACTGAAATCCGTGGAGGATATTTACGCCGCCGTCGGGGAAGGGGAAATAGGCCGCAATAAAGTATTTGAGCTGGTCACCGGCAATCCCCTTGCGGCGGAGAAGGAAAAGAAAGCGGGGCCCGGATTGCTGCCCAAACTGCGACGCGGCAGGCAGGCCTCCAATCCCCTGCCGATCAAAGGGTTGCTGCCGGGCATGGCGATCCATTTCGCCGGCTGCTGCCATCCGATTCCCGGCGACAAGATCATCGGCATCGTCACCACCGGCAAGGGCATCACCATCCATACGCTGGACTGCGATTCGCTGGAGAATTACAGCGACTCCCCGGAACGCTGGATCGACGTGTCCTGGGATGCGGGCGGCGCGGCGAACAGCAGCTACACGGGCCGTATCCGCGTGACGGTAAGCCATGAACAGGGTTCCATCGCCACGCTGACCACGGTCATCGCCCAGGAAAGCGGCAATATCAACAACTTCAAGATCATCAACCGCACGGTGGATTTCTTCGAGATACTGGTCGATATCGAAGTACGCAACGACGCGCATATGAACGCGATCCTTAATGCGCTGCGTGCCAAAAGCCTGATCCAGACGGTGGAGCGGTTCGCGGGGTGAGGGGGGTAGTGAAAAGGCGTTGTGACGTGCGCCTTTCGATGCTATGACGGATCGGAAGATGTCAGACGCCGCTTTAGCTCAGTTGGTAGAGCACGTCATTCGTAATGAGGTGGGCGGCTTTGCTACCGGCGGCAAAACGTGCCGGAGAGTCAGGCGCTTGAGTCCTGGAGAAGAAGCTGCTACAAGCGCCGTATCAGCGCTGTGTCAGCGACAGGCTTGAAAGAGCTTGGTATTGTTTGGTAACGGGCCGTCTTAGCTCAGCTGGTAGAGCACCGCATTCGTAATGCGGGGGTCGGGTGTTCGAGTCACCTAGACGGCACCATTTCTTTAATATTTAGAAGGTTATTATCGCAGATTTCACTTATGTCAGCAAAATTGATCTAATTCGTATTTGTATGGGTGCCGTGTCAGCAATAGGTTTGCAAAATGTGAGCGATTGTTTCTAGGGCGCAAGGAAAGGTGGACTGTAGTAATCAGAACCGTTCACGAGCCCGTCGTGAAATTTATTATGATTATGAGGCTCTCCAAGTGATATGGAACTCGCCTCATTCAAACGGAGGATATGCTCAGGCGAAAGAGTCATGGCCAGAGCCGATACAATATCCTCGACTTGTTCGGCTGCGCTCGCGCCAATGATAGGAATAAGAGCAGTCATTGAAGAGCGGGCCTTATCCAAAAGCCATGCGTAGGAAATTCGCGCTGGCGATTGACCAAGCTCTTTTGCAACTAATCGCACTTCATTCAATACCTGTATGTCATGGGCGTTTGGCCTGCCGGTTCCCGTCCAGTGATCGAGATGAGACTGGGGCGGCTTTCCTGCCGGATCATCATTACGCGCTAAAAACCCGCCGCCAAGGGGCGACCAAATACTAACGCCAATGCCTAATGATTCCGCCATAGGCAGAAGATCGCGTTCAGCTGTCCGCTCGGAAATTCCGTATTCAATAGAGATAGCGGTGATCGGTGCAAACTCCCCCAACTGGCCGAGTAGGTCGCCTCTTGCAATTCTCCAAGCTGGAAAGTTTGAAATGCCAGCATAACGAATTTTGCCATTGCGGATCAGATCATCGAGACCCCGCAAAATTTCTTCCATAGGCGTTACGCCATCATGAGCATGAAGGGTATACAAATCAATATAATCCGTTTTCAGGCGGCGCAGGCTTCCCTCAACCGCTATCATCATCGCCTTACGGCTATTGCCTTTAATACTAAATTCTTCGTCGCGGTTTTGGCCGACCGAGTATTTTGAAGCAATCACAAACTTATCGCGATTTTTACTAATAAACTCACCTATAAGTTCTTCCGAACGGCCACTTTGATAACCCTCGGCTGTGTCGATGAAGCGACCTCCGGCTTCGTGATAGGCCTCAAATACTTTTTTTGCTGAACTGCCGAGCTTTTTGGCTCCAAAGTTTCCTGTTCCAAGCGCGAGCTCGGAAACGCGTAAGCCGCTTTTTCTTCCAAAAAGTCTGTATTTCACCGTAACCCCCTTTAAGCCGCGCATTTATGCTGGTAATTCATCATATATACGGTTTCAAATATTAGGGAACTATGAATGTATGTTTCCGATATTCTTTGAGCTATCATTCGTAATGACGGGGTCGTAGGTTCGAGTCCTATAAGCGGCACCAGAATCGAAATAATTTTTCTTTTTTTGCTTTTTCAGAGGGTATTTTTTTTGACCCTGAATTTATTTTATCCTCTGTTCCGGTGAGGGATGTAGGCTTCTTTGTAAAAGGGGAAAAATCTGAGAGCATCCATTATTGTGACAGGTGTCGCTTCCTTACAACCAAACGCTTACGTTGAATTTCTCTTCAAGGGATTCTCCCGAAGATTTACTCACCATTTTACACAGGATATTTTATGTCAACTAATGCAAATCAAAGCGGTGGCAACAACAGCCAACGTGGTGGCACCAGCGAACAACATGCGGAAGCAGGACGCCAAAGCCATAAGAATGACGATAAACAAGGTTCTTCAGGTTCCGGTTCTTCCGGTAGCAGTTCCGGTTCATCAGGTTCCGGTTCTTCGGGCAGTAGCTCTGGTTCCTCCAGTTCTTCAGGCGGCAGCGGCAAACAGGGCGGCAGCAGCGAACAACATGCGGAAGCAGGACGCCAGAGCCATAAGAATGACGATAAACAGGGTTCTTCAGGCTCTGGTTCTTCCGGTAGCAGCTCCGGTTCTTCCGGTTCAAGCTCTTCAGGCGGAAACCGTTAATCCTTGTTTTAATAAACCAAAAAAACCGTGCCATGAAAATGGTGCGGTTTTTTTTAAAGAAATTTTCAGATGATTTGAGGCACCGTTTTCGCCGGCCAGAAACCACAAGACAGAACTCAAAAAAATGAATATAGATCGCATGTGATGATTTCCACACGCCTGCGCCATTTCTATGACCACTGCGCTCTGACGTTCCCCATCCGCCTGGAGGCCTGGATCGTCGCCGCCTACTGGCTGTTCACCGCTATGCAGTTCGTGGTAGCGTCCGGTTTCGTCTATAGTTTCTGGTTTTACCTGGCCGTCATGGCGCCGTTTCTTTTGGGGGAATGGCGGAGCGGCGGGTTCTACACCCGGGAAATATGGCGGCATCCGGTCGGGCGTCTGGTGCTCATGCTGCTCGGCTATACGGTGATCCATGCGTTGTTCCTGACGGAAGGGTGGGTCGGGCTCGGCAATACGCTGTTTCATACGTTCTGTACCGCCGTATTCATGGGGGTGAGCGTTCTGGCTCTCCGCCTGCCGCAGCCGCTCTTCTCGAAACTGCTGGTCAGCATGATCTATCTGGTGACAATCATGGCGGTGGCGGCGGTCGCCTGGCATGTGGGGTATATCGGAACGACGCGGCGGCTGGAGCCGTTCGGCAGGACGCATCACGCGATTCTGGGGGCGAACGTGTTCGCTGTGTTTGCGCTGTCCAGCCTGTATCTGGCGCATCCAGATACTCCTGAGCGTCGGCGGCTGTTCCTGCCCGCGCTGGTCTGCACGGTGGTGGCGGTGTTGATCGCATTCACGGAAAGCCGGGGGCCCATGCTGTCTTTCGCGGGCGCAGGTGTGGTGGCGCTGCTGCTGGTGCGCCAGTATATCCCTTTGCTGGCGCTGCTGATCATGGCGGGGATGGTGGTGCTCGACGGGGTGGGATACGCGGCGCATCATCATGCGTACCTGCCGCTGACTCCGCTGTACGAGGCGCTTACCCATCTGCAGCAGCGTCCCTCGCACCGGGGCGGCATCTGGGAGATGGCCGTCGGGCTGATCGTGCAGAAACCGCTGCTCGGTTACGGGATGATGGCGCCATTCTCCTACGGTTACGGCGGCGTCAATCCCCATAATATTTTCCTCTCCGCTTTTTTCTATACCGGCATCATCGGCGGCGGCCTCCTGCTTGCCATTATCGCAACGGCTCTGACGATGTCGTGGAGGCAGCGGCGAACACCCGCCGGAGCCTTGACGTTCACCCTGCTGGTCCACGCCGTCTTGGCCTGCATGACCGATCAGGGGCAGTATGTCCATTCGCCCGCGCCGCAATGGACGATTTTCTGGTGGCCGGTTGCGCTTGCCATCGCGTTTATTACACCTTATAAGGCAGTACTTAAATCTTAAATTACAACCCGAAGAGGATGTAGGATGATACAGGAAGCGATTCGATTCACCCGCGCGGACAGTTTCGCATATTCCGGGTTTTCTGGAGCTGCAGACGAAAAACTTGCTCTCGGCCATCCCAAAGTCGGCGCAGGAAAACGGTTTCGTGACCACACCGTTCACGCAAGCGCAGATTGAGCAAATGATCGCGCAGGAAGATCTGTTCGTCGCCCTGGACGGGGAGGAAGTGGCGGGATATCTCGTCTGTGCGTCCTGGTCGTTTCTCAGCCAGTACCTGATATTCGCCTATATGACTACGCTGCTGGGGGAGATCACGCAGTTCGGGGAGAAAATCACCGCCGCCAACTCCTATCAGTACGGGCCCGTCTGCATCGCGGAAGCATGGCGCGGCAAAGGAGTGCTGAAACCGTTTTTCGATTATGCGACAGACGCCATGAAAGCCAAATATCCCTACGGCCTGACGTTTCGTCAATACCCGTAACCGGCGCTCCCGCGCGGCGCATGAGCGGAAACTGGGGCTTCAGATGATTCAGCCTTTCAGTTTCAGCGGCCAGAATTATGTCATGCTGGGTTTCACGACGGCGAAGGAGATCCCGCTCGGTGCAGGGCAGGCCTCCGTTCAGGCGGTACGGGAAGTGCATGAGCCTGCTTGAAGACATGCGGGCGCGCTGGTATGTGTAATTTCCGGATACCCGGATAGGATATTCGAGTCGGACATAACTAATTTAACTTCACACACGGATAGAATACATGGCAGATAATTACGATGTAGTAATAGTGGGCGGCGGGCCCGGCGGGTATGTGGCGGCGATCCGCAGCGCACAGCTGGGGATGAAGACGGCCGTGGTGGAACGTGAGCACATGGGCGGTATCTGCCTGAACTGGGGCTGCATTCCCACCAAGGCGCTGCTGCGTTCCTCGGAAATCCATCATCTGCTGCATCATCTGGACGCGTACGGGTTCGCGGTGAAGGATATCTCATTTGATTTCAAAAAGATCGTGGCCCGCTCCCGTGCCGTTTCCGGCCAGCTTACCAAGGGCGTATCCCACCTGATGAAGAAAAACAAGGTCACGGTGATCGACGGTACCGGGAAGTTGAACGGTGCAGGCAAGCTGACGGTAGAAAAAGACGGTAAAAAAGTGGCGGACGTGACCGCTAAACATATCATTTTAGCGACCGGCGCGCGGGCACGGGTGATTCCGAACCTGGAGCCGGACAGCAAGCTGGTTTGGACATACAAGGAAGCGATGACGCCGGAAGCGCTGCCGAAATCGCTGCTGGTGGTCGGATCCGGGGCGATCGGTTCGGAGTTCGCGAGCTTTTACCTGAATATGGGAAGCAAGGTAACGCTGGTGGAGGTGCAGGACCGTATCCTGGCGGTGGAAGATGAGGAAATCTCCAAGTTCGTGCACAAGGCGTTCGAAGGGCAGGGAATGGCGATCCGCACGGGCACCAATGTCAAAGCCTTCAAGAAAGGGGCGGATAACGTGACCGTGACGCTGGAGAAAGCGGGCAAGGTCGAGGAAGTGACGGTGGACCGTGTCATCATGGCGGTCGGCATCGTCGGCAACAGCGAAAACCTGGGGCTGGAGGGTACGAAGGTCAAAGTCGAGCGTGGTCAGATCGTCATCAATGAATGGTGTGAAACGGGGGAGCCGGGGGTCTACGCGATCGGTGACGTGACCGGGGCGCCGTGGCTTGCGCACAAAAGCCAGCCATGAAGGGGTGCTCTGCGTCGAGCGCATCGCCGGTATCAAAGGGCTGCATCCGCTGAAAAAGGAAAACATTCCGGGCTGTACCTATTGCCGTCCGCAGGTGGCGAGCGTGGGGCTTACCGAAAAAGCGGCCAAAGAAAAGGGCTATACACTCAAGATCGGCAAGTTTCCGTTCATGGGGAACGGCAAGGCCATCGCGCTCGGGGAACCGGAGGGGCTGGTCAAGACCATTTTCGATGCCAAGACCGGCGAGCTGCTCGGCGCGCATATGGTCGGCGCGGAAGTGACGGAAATGATTCAGGGGTACGGCATCGCCAAGACGCTGGAGACGACGGAGGCCGACCTGATGCATACTATTTTCCCGCATCCAACGCTGTCGGAAATGATGCATGAGTCGGTGCTGGATGCGTATGGGAAAGTGATCCATATGTAACTGAATAAGATCATTTTTTATGATACGAAAAGTTAAAATCTAAGGAGATTTTCTATGTTGATCAATGGAACGAATGCACCGGAAGAAATTTTTGGGACCAGCGAGAGCGATGTTATCAGCGGCTTGGGTGGGAATGATACCATCTATGCAAATGATGGCAATGATACCGTTGATGGCGGAACAGGCGCAGATAGCATCTTCGGAGGCTCGGGCAATAACCTGTTGCTCGGAGGTTCCGGAAATGACGAAATTCATGTTGGATATGAAGAGCATGCATCAGCAAGCTATGGTGCAAATACGATAGATGGAGGTGGCGGTCATGACATTATTGCATTTGAAAATGCTGCTTATGTATCAGGGGGTCTAGGCGATGACACTATTTATGGCATCGCACATTCGGCAACGATTGATGGAGGTGCCGGTAATGATTCCATGGAGTATCTTGGCGGAGATTCCCTAACCGTTTACGGCGGCACCGGCAACGATACCATAGGTATGTATGCAGCAGGATATGTTGACGGCGGCGCTGGAAACGATGTGATTCGGTGCGACAATGGTAATGTAACCATTGATGGCGGTACCGGAGACGACTTGATTGATGGTACTAATAACGTTGACGGTTATACAAGTTCAGCTAACCCGCTAGTATTAAATGGTGGGGCAGGAAATGATACGCTTTACGGAGCGTTTGGGTCAGATACCATTTTGGGCGGCACCGGCAACGATGTAATCGATGGCAATCATTTTCATTATTCTGAAGTGTATGGGGATTCTTTAAGCGGCGGGGCTGGTAACGATACGATTTATGATGGTGTCGGACAGAACAAGATTTCCGGCGATGACGGGAACGATTTTATTCAGATGATAGATTATGAAGTAGGATACTCAAAAGGGGATGTCATTGACGGGGGCGCGGGAAATGACACCATCTATGCAGGTTATTTCAGGGATACCATTCAAGGCGGTGCGGGGAACGACGTCATTTACGGCAATAAGCTGGGTACTTTTGGCGCGTATCTGGATCATGTCGAAGTGGAAGGTGACAGCATCGACGGAGGAGTTGGAAGCGATCTCATTTATGGCAGCGAATCCCACGATACTATCTATGGCGGTTATGGTGAAGACACCATCGTGGGCGGCGATGGAAACGATATATTGGTGGGAGGCAGACAGGCCGATACGTTGACGGGTGGAGAAGGTGCCGATGTTTTCACGTTCCTGCATATCAACGACAGTACTGGAATCGCAAACACCATCGATACCATCATCGATTTTGAGCATGGTATTGATAAACTCGACCTTTCGGCTTTATTGTATTTTTCCGGTATGGATACGGATGGTGGGAAGACGGAGCAGGAGAACTGCGTCTCTCTTATGATGCCGTGTCCGATACTTCATTACTTATCAACGACCAGACCCATTTCACCGTAAAGTTTCTGGGAGAAGTGGTCATTACAAATGATGATCTGGTGATATAACATATCAAAATGACTCGTACTACGTTCGACATCGTTGCATTGGGAGTGTTACCGCTCTATGGTGCCCCATTCATAACAGTTTACAAAAGGTAGCCTTCCATGTCCCTGTATCACGATTCACCGCGGCCTATCCATCCGACCAGAGGCCAGTTTTTCGTCCAAACGACGCCCAACGCCGCTGCGGTCTATCACAGCACCCTGCTCGAAGTGGCGGCGGTGGAGGACGAGGCGGTATATCAGGATTTCGTCGATCCTTCCAATCATGCGCCGATCCATTTTCCTGCCGGGCACGACGTATTGCCCAGAGGCTGGAGCATGACCGGTATGAGCGACTACCGCGTCGATATCCGCCACGGCGTCGCGACGGAGGTCGCTTTACCGGCCAGCCATGCCATCGGGAAAGACGGGTTCGGCGATCACAGCCTGTTCGATTTTTCCGTTCCCGTGCCGCACGGCTTCCATATCCTCAACATAACCGACGATAAAAACGACGGCAAAGGCAGCGGGTATGACGCGTATGCGATCGTCGACGACCGGACGCATAAGCTGATCATCGTCAATAAAGGCGCGGACAGCGTCGATCCTTCCAACCCGAACACTCTCGATCTTCAGGCGGCGTTTCACGATGGCGGCGCGCAGGTGAAAGACGCGATCGCGTTTCTGGAGAATACGCTCGGCAAGCTCGGTTATGCGCCTTCCAGCATCACCTTTACCGGACATTCCCTCGGCGCTCCGCTGGCCGTCGCGCAGGCGGCCGATCTGGCCAAGTATCATGCGAACATCCCTTTCAACGTCATCACGTTCGACAGTATCGGCGATGCGCCGATGCTGGAACAGCTGGGAGTCAGCAAGCACATCCTGAATGAAATCAAGGAGCATCATCTGTCCATTCGCGGCAGCGGTGAAGTGGTGCTGGAAGGGCAGGACACCGGCTTCAACGCGCATCTGTTCAGGGAGATCTCGGCGAGTTTCCATCAGGATTTCGGCTCCGCTGCGCACGATATGACGAACTTCACGCCGAAAGCTTTCGCGGAAGTGGAGCATTATCCTCTGCATCACGACTGGCTGGTGTGAAAAACCGACAGTCATTTTATCGGGTTAATCCGGGAAAACGGCGGGACAGGGGCGCGTCATAAAAAGAATGTCGATTTGGCCGCGAGAGAAAGCGTTTCGCCTTGACTGCGTGCCGGACGGCATGTGAACTACGCTATGCCCATCCGCCGCACCACCCGCTACATCTTCAGCCTGCTGCTATGGCCGCTGGTCATGGTGACCTTTAGCCTGACCGCCATCATCTGGCTGATGCAGGCACTGCGGTTCGTGGACTTCATCATCAACCGGGGATTGTCGATCGGGGATTTCCTCTATCTCACCATCCTGATCCTGCCGTCGCTGCTGGCGATCATCTTGCCGATCGCGTTGCTGGTCGCGGTCGCTTTCACGTACCACAAGCTTTACGTCGAGAGTGAACTGGTGGTGATGCAGGCATCGGGTATCTCGCGCTTCCAGCTGGCGGTTCCCGCCATACTTGCGGGGCTGATGGTGACGGCGGCGACGTATGCGTTCACCCTTTACCTGCTGCCGACTGCCAATCGCCAGTTCGAGGACATGCGGGATTTCCTGCGCGATAACTACGCGTCCGTACTGTTGCAGGAGGAAGTGTTCAACCACCCCGTCGAAGGGCTGACCGTATTCATCCGCGAACGCAACGATACGGGCAGGCTGCACGGCATACTGGTGCATGACAACCGCAATCCCCGCTCGATCATCACCATGATGGCGGAAGACGCGACACTGGTGCAGACGCCTTCGGGTCCGCGCTTCCAGCTGGAGCACGGCATCCGGCAGGAAAAGCGGGAGGGGCGGCTCTCGTGGCTGAATTTCGAAAGCTACAGCCTGGATCTGAGTTATTACACCAAACAGAATCTCAGCCGTAAACACGGGACGGACGAACTCTATCTCACGCAATTGCTGCATCCCCCTTTGAAAGGGGATGAGGCCGTCCGGTATCATTCGGAACTGCACCGGAGACTGGCATGGCCCTGGACGTCGCTCGGCCTCAGCCTGATCGCGGTTGCTTTTTTAACGGGGGGGCATTTCAACCGGCGCGGTATCGCGAAGCGCCTGGTAGTGCTGGCGGCCTTGACCTTACTATGCATCCTCGGGTTCATGGGGCTGCAGAACATGCTGACCAAATACCCTGCCGCCGCCCCTTTTCTCTATGGGTATGTGGGAATCATGATCGGCGGCCCCCTGTTGCTCATCAGCCGGGACTGGGTTTCTTTTTCCAGGAAAAGAAAGGCGATACCTTAGGGCAGCCTAGTTCAATTTATGTTCAATGAGAGATAAATTCTGTGCGATATTAATGGTGTGTTAACGATGTTTGGTGTATGATCTAGAGATATCCGGAGTAGTGAATCTAGAGATGACAACTGGCAACGCATTCGCAGAAAATCTCGGCGCCATTGTGGAATCGCGCAAATACACTCCGGCTGGACTTAGTGCAATACTGGCACAATCCGTCAACGCCATTCTCATCCCACACCCGGCTCCTACCGCCCATGAATTCAGCCAGTTATTTGCAAAAGAAGGACTGAGCCTGCCTAAAATTTCCTTCAAAGTCGCGGACGTAGGAATGAATCTCCAGCCTATTCGACCCGATGCAGTTGCGGCTCCCTCCGGACCAGGTTCCGCAGGACGCAGTGCCTGACCCTATTCATCGAATTCCTCTTTATCCGGAATTCGTGAAAACGCGATTTTGACGCCGGTCGCGGCGACCGCTTTGCCCAGTGTGGATGCGGTCGTTACCGTACCCCTGCCGTAACGCTGGTTCAGCGTGTCCATCGCTTCGGAAAGGCGCTGATATTTCTCGTTTTTGGCTGATACCTCCGGCGCTTCGAACAGATCGGGCTGCACGTGGCGCAGCGCTTCCAGTCCCTGCAGCGTGAGAGAGATCTTTTTGATGCGCAAGCGTGAGATATCGCCGCACGCCTGTACCAGATAGTCCCATCCCGCTTCGAACTGCTGCTGCAGCTGCAGATGGTCGTTCATCGCCCGGAATTTCAGTTCCACTTCCAGCCGCTGCCCTTTCTCGATACGCACGGACAGGATCAGGGTTTTCGCGGCGTAGCCCAGGCGGCGCATCCGGCTGACAGCTTTTAAAAGCAATCGCTGGCCGATCTGGTGGGCGAGGAAAACAGGGCGGTTTTCCGGCGCCAGCACGTGACTGTGGCCGATGCTGCGGCGTTCGCTCGCGAAACTTTCCAGCTCATGGCCCCGCAGCATATACCACATGCGCTCGCCCGCCACGCTGTGCCACAGGCCCCGCATCTGTTTCGGTGCCAGCGCGTACAGCTCTTGCATCGTGCCGACGCCCCCCTGATACAGCCGCGCCTGCATCGCCCGGCCCAGCCCCGGAACGTCCTTCAACTGCAGGGAATAAAGTTTGTGCGGGATGTCGTGCGGCTGGATGATTACCAGACCGTCGGGCTTCTGCATGTTGGTGGCGATTTTGGCCAGAAAGCGGTTGGAGGCGAGGCCGATGGAACAGCGTACCTGTTCCCCGACCCGCAAGGCCAGCCCTTTCTTGATCCGCCCGGCGAGGGCGACGGCCGCCTCCACGTTTCGCTCGCTCTCATCCAGTTCGCAGGCCATTTCGTCGATCGAGCCGATATCGGACACCGGAATATGGCGGTCGATTTCCTCAAGGATGCGCTCATGGAACGCGGCGTAATGCGCGTGGTTGGCGGGCACGCAGATCAGGCCGGGACACAGGCGTTTCGCTTCATACACCGGGGTGCCCGTCTTGATGCCGTAAGCTTTCGCCTCGTAACTCGCGGCGATGGCACAGGTGGCGTCGGTGTCCAGCGGAACGACCGCTATCGGCAGGCCGCGCAGTTCGGGACGCAACTGCTGTTCGACCGAAGCGAAATAACTGTTGAAATCGATAAAGAGCCAGCGGATGGTATTCGAAATAGTCTCTCCCGGAACGCTCTAGCCGTGCGCTTCCTCATCCCCTTCTCCTTCCTCTTCGGCGTCGTCGAGGATGGTATCGTAGTTTTTCATGTCTTCCATGAGGTCCTCTTCATGCACGTCGTCGTCCGTCTCGGGGCGGTCGGAGTTTTCCCGGTCTTCCAGTTCGCTCAGCGAGATGAGGATGTCGTCATCTTCTTCCAGCGTGTCGATGGTATCGATCTCCCCCGTCTTGAAACCGGCATGTTCCACGTGCGCCCCGCTGGTTTTCACGTTGCTGGTCGTAGGCTTCGCAGGCTTGGCGGCAAGGTGGGCATGACGCAGGACCCGGGCCGGAGGTGCCACCGGAACGGGAGCGGCGCATTTCGGACAGCTGGGTGCCGCCTTGTTCATATCGTAGAATTTGGCGCTGCATTCGCCGCAGGTGTGTTTCTGGCCTAAGGAAGTGCCTAAAGAAGTGGTAGTGCTCATGCGCACGTTCTCCGTATACTAGTGGATGCGTTATCCTTCAGTGATAACGTATAAGCGTTTAACAGTTGGTAAATGGCCGGGGCATTTTATCTTCTATAACTTGTTTCATTTTTCCGTAATCCGGTTATAAGCAGAATAACCCGATTTTTCTCTCATTCCTAGCATTAGTACGCTCCCGTGAACCAGCCGACCAAAAAAATTCCCGCCCATAGCCGCGCCTCCGGCCCATTATCAGGAAAGTACGCGATTCCGGGGGATAAATCCATTTCCCACCGCTCGCTGATCGTCGCCTCGCAGCTGCTGGGCGTCAGCACCATACATAACATGCTGGAAAGCGAGGATGTCTCCCGTACCGCCGAGGCGTTGCGGGCATGCGGAGTGAACATCACGCATTCGCCGAGGGAACAGGTGTGGGTGGTGGAAGGGGTCGGAATAGGCGGGCTGCGCGAGGCGGGAGATGTGATCGACATGGGAAATTCCGGCACGTCCACGCGGCTGCTGGCGGGATTGTTCGCGCCCTATCCGCATGTGAGCGTGTTCACGGGTGACGCTTCGCTGCGCAAGCGCCCGATGAAACGGGTGATCCTGCCGCTGGAACAGATCGGCGTACGGTTTACCGCCAACGCGAACCAGACCCTGCCGCTGGCGATGCAGGGCACGGCGTCGCCTTTACCTATCACGTACCACCTGCCGGTTGCGTCCGCGCAGGTGAAATCCGCCGTCATGCTGGCGGCGCTCAACATTCCGGGGATTACTACGGTGATCGAGCCAGTGGCCACCCGTGACCATACGGAACGGATGTTCGCGGCGGTGGGGATTCCTGTGACTTGCGAGCGGCAACCGGACGGGATGCATATCCAAGTGACCGGCTGCCCCAAGCTGACGTATCAGGACAGGGAAATGCATGTGCCGGGCGATCCGTCCTCGGCAGCGTTCTTAACGGTGGCCGCCCTGATTACCGAGGGATCCGACATGACGCTCTCCCATGTCTGCCTGAATGAAACGCGCATCGGCCTCTATCATTCGCTCATCGAAATGGGCGCTAACATCACGTTTGAAAACAAGCGCGAGGTGCAGGGCGAGCCGGTGGCGGATCTGCGGGTGCGGCATTCGCGCCTGAAAGGCATCGTCGTGCCGAGGGAGCGGGCGCCTTCCATGATCGACGAATATCCGATCCTGAGTGTCGCAAGCGCCTGTGCCGAGGGCAAAACGTCGCTGCTGGGGCTGGAGGAACTGCGCGTGAAGGAAAGCGACCGTTTCAACGCGATCGTTGAGGGATTGCGCGCGTGCGGGGTAACCGTAGACGTCGAAGGAGACGACATGGTAGTGCACGGCGCAGGCAAAATCCCCGGCGGGGCGACCATTGCCACGCACCTCGACCACCGTATCGCCATGAGTTTCCTGGTGCTGGGCCTGCGGGCGGCGCGTCCCGTCACGGTGGACGACATCAGCGCGATCAATACCAGTTTTCCGAGCTTCATCGCCCTGATGCGGGAAGCGGGAGCGGATATCAGCGTCGCTTCCCACCTGCATATGCCGCTGCCGCTGCGACGCAAATCGGATGCACGGTTCGTCATCGCCATCGACGGACCGGCGGCCTCCGGGAAAGGGACGCTCGCCCGGCGGCTCGCCGATCATTTCGACGTGGCCCATCTGGATACCGGTAGCCTGTACCGTGCGGTAGCGCTGCGATTATTGGCGCATCAAGGGGACCCGAACGTGGAGGAGGACGCCGTGGAAGCGGCTTCTTCCATCACCGTGCACGATCTTTCCAATCCGCGCCTGCGGGATGAGCAGGTAGGAAATATCGCCTCCATCGTCTCGGTGATTCCTCAGGTACGCGCGGTACTGCTGGATTTCCAGCGGGATTTCGCCGAGGAAGAAGCAGGCGCGATCCTGGACGGGCGCGACATCGGAACGGTGGTCTGCCCGGAAGCGCTGGTGAAGGTGTTCATTACCGCGTCCCTGGAAACCCGCGCCGAGCGGCGTCATAAGGAATTGCAGAATCAGGGGATCGAAGTGGTGTATGAATCGGTCATGCGCGACCTGATCGCCCGGGACCGGCGCGACAGTGAACGGCACGCCGCCCCGCTGGTTGCGGCAAAAGACGCCATCGTGATCGATTCGACGCATATGTCCGTGGATGAGGTGTTCGCGCAGGTGGTGCTGACCATCCAGCGGGAAGTGGAGACGCTGCAGAAGAAAAAGGCGTTACCTGTTTGAAAACGTCAAAGAAATATATTTCACGGATTGCTACAAAGTAAAAAAGCTCCGCGTTTAAACCGCTTCTTCTTCCTTCATTCCCACTAATGCCGGATATGTCGCCTTCGATGAAATCAGGCTGGAGACGGGGTAAGCGCAGTAATCCGCCGCGTAATACGCGCTTGGGCGGTAATTGCCGCTATGGCCGGGCCCGCCGAACGGAGCGCCGCTGATCGCCCCGTTGGTCGGGCGATTGTAATTCAGCACGCCGGCGCGCAGACGGGGCGCGGCGTATTCCCATTCCTCCGGGCGGTCGGAGAGAAGACCGGCGGACAGGCCGTAAGCCGTGTCATTCGCCCGGGCGATGGCATCGTCGAGATCCTTTACGCGGATGACGCAGAGCAGGGGGCCGAACACTTCCTCATCGGGGACGTTCTTCGCATTCGTAATGTCGATCAGGCCGGGAGTGATGAACGGGCGGTCATCTAGCAGGCGCGTGCTTTCCTTCAGCACCTTTCCGCCCAGATCCACCAGCATCGCCTGCGCTTTGAGCACGTTGTCGGCCTGTGCGTTGTTGATCAGCGGGCCGATATAAGGTTCCGGCATCTCGAATGGGTCATCCACGCGTAACTGGTCGATGAGGCCCGCCACGGCGGCGATGACCGCATCCCCGTGCGGCCCCGAAGGTACGATCAGGCGGCGGGTGCAGGTGCAGCGCTGGCCTGCCTGTGAATAGGCGGAATCGACGATCAGACGGGCGGTGGCTTCCACGTCTTCCGTGTGGCTGACGATCAGCGGATTGTTGCCGCCCATTTCCAACGCCAGCATCACCTCCGGTCTTCCAGCCAGCGCTTCATGGATCTTTTTGCCGGTCGCGTAACTGCCGGTGAACAGGATGCCTGAAACATCGCGGTGCGCGGAGAGTGCGACCCCCGTTTCCCGTCCTCCCTGGACGATGTTCAGCACCCCTTCCGGCAACCCTGCCTGCTGCATTAACTGGACGAGCAGTTCCCCGCACATCGGGGTTTCCTCGCTCGGTTTGAACACCACCGTATTTCCTGCCAGCAAGGCGGGGACGATATGGCCGTTGGGCAGGTGCATCGGGAAGTTATAGGGCCCGAACACCGCCATGACGCCGAGCGGCCGGTGCGAAAGTTCTCTATTACCCCCGTCGATATCGGCGCGGGTGCGGCCGGTACGGGCGTGATAGGCCTCGATGGAAATAGCGATCTTGCCGATCAGCGCTCCCGTTTCGGCGCGCGCTTCCCTGCGTACCTTGCCCGTTTCGCGGATGATGGTGTCGGTGATCCTGTCACGGTTGTCCGTCAAGATCACGGCGTACCCTTCCAGCAGTGCCGCACGCTGTTCAAACGGCCTCAGGGACCATGCGGCAAACGCGCCGCGCGCACTTGCAACAGCGCTCCCAATCGCTTCCGCATCCGCGGTTTCCCCACGCCACAGCACTTGTCCGGTGGAAGGATTGATGGAAGTGAGGAGGGCAGGGGCTGTCATGGGAGCCGTTGAAATAGGGTGTTGATACAGATGGATTTACGTAAGGAGTCCGATAGTCGACCAATACAAAATGGATGAAGTGTTAGCAACTTATTTTCTGATCTCGCGGTTCATTTCAGTCAGGCGGCCGGTGGTCTGCATTTACCGTAACCACATGTAACCTATTATCCTGTTTCAGCCTTACGGAGAACAGTGGTGAAGATCAGGAACCATTTTGACCTATGCCGCCGCATACCAGAGGGTTTCTCCTACATCCGCGCCGAGCCACGCCGTCGTGTTGTCATCCACGATGACCGTGCCGTCCGGTTGCTCCTGAATAAAGCCGAGACAGGCGCGGAATCCTTCCAGCGAAGGCAGCCCTATCATGCGCCGCTCCGCTTCCAGATGCAGGGGGGCGATCCCGCCTATGTTCGCGTTTAAGGCGCTGCGGATGGTACGGATTTTATCGGTCTTCGCTTCCAGCGTCGGGCCGCCGTCGAAAATATCGATGTAGCCTTTATAGGAAAACCCCTCTTTTTCAAGCAGCGCCTTGGCGGGTTCGCTGCTCAGGTTCGGCCTGCCGATGGTGGCCTGCGCTTCCGGGGCGAGCAGGTTGATATAGATGGGGTAGGTCGGCATCAGTTCGGAGATGAAACGGTTGCCTTGCGTTGCGCAGATCCAGTCGGCCTCGGCGAATTCCATCTGAAAGAATTTCCGCGCCAGGCTGTCGTAGAACGGCGCGTTGCCCGCCATATCGTGCCAGCCGCGGATTTCGGCGATGGTGCGATGATCGAAGCGTGCGCGGTGGATGGCCATGAATAGGAACCGCACGCGGGAGAGAAATCTTCCCAGCCGGTCACGGCGATATTCCGGCAGTAAAAACAGCGAGCCGAGTTCCGAGACGCCCGCGTAGTCATTGACCATATGCAGGATATCGTTGCGGGAGGAGATGTCCAGCGTGTCGGAATACTGCGTCACCGTGCTCAGCTTGTACGAATACATGGGACGCTTCAGTCCGATATGTCCTTCCACGCCGCAGGTGCCGGCGATCTCACCGGTCAGCGGATCTTCCAGGACGAAGAAATACAGCGCGTCGTTCGGGTTGGAGAGGCTGCCCTCGAACGTGGCGACGGCGCGTTCCACCTTCGCCGCGAGGACGTCGGCGTGGGCGGGCAGGGACGTCATGCCGATGCCGGCCGCTTTGGCGATACGCAGGACTGCGTCGGTATCGGAGCGGGTGACGGGGCGGATGATCATAAGCGGCTTTCTTAGCAAGAAAGGAACCTGTCCGCAATTCGTCTTTTAGTGAGGGCGCGCTAGCGCGACGCGACCGCCAGTTCCTTTTCCACCACCTTACCCTGCAGTTCAGCCTTCTCACCTTCCACATGCTTGTGAGGGTGGGCTTCCTTATGTGCGGCATGTTCTTCATGTGCCTTGTGTTTTTCAGGATCCTTGTGTTCTTCAGGATCCTTGTGTTCCCGGGGAGCCTTATGTTCTTCGGCGATCGTATCGTTGTCGTGATGATCTTCCTTCGAATGAGAGAAAAGGCCGCCCGTCATTTTTTCTACCAATGACGTTTCCTTAGTCGAAGTTTCCTCTGAAACTTCAGGCGTCGTTTCTTTCGCGGCGGGCTCTGTGTGCGTGACGGTCTTGGTTTTCGCCTTATCCTGCCAGTATTCGCCCGCGTTCAGCACGGCGTAACGCAGCCCTTCCGGCGTAGCGTCGCGCACCAGCGTGATGAATGCCTCCTCATCGCCTTTCTCAATCAGGGAAGCGGCTTTGCGCACCACGTTGCGCTGCGCCTTGCTCAGCATCTGGTGTTCTTCCAGGTCGCGATCCGACATGGCCGAGAGGTCCGCCACCACTTCCTTCATGGTGACGAGCGCGTCTTCCTTGGCGCGGGTTCTGGCGGATTTCAGGTCCTGCTCGCTCATCTCGAAGCTTTTGAACTGCTCGCGGATCACGGAGGTGGGCATCAGGAATAACGTAAAATCCTGATATTTTTCCGGAAGCACGTCCAGCGTATCCGCGACTTCTTCCAGCTTGCGCGTCATTTTGGAGGCGTATTCCGCCGTATCGATCTTATGGTCCGGGGAAAAATTCGTACGAGCTTCGTCGATCAGGTCGCGCACGGCGTCTTTGCTCGCCACCGCGTCGCCGGTATGGGACAGCACCTGTCCTTCCCCGACCAGCTTGATGAGCGCGATGGGGTTGAGCAGGGTAGTGGAGAGATCCTTGCCGGTCATCGCATTGGCGAACTGTTTGCTGATCTCGTTCAGATGATCCTGATGCAGGCTGCCGATGCTGTTTCTCGGATTCAGGTCATGCACGTGCTGGCTGAAGATTTCGGCGATGAAATCTTCCAACGGCACCAGCGTTTTTTCATTATCCAGCTTCTGGAATTTATGGTTCGGAAAATCTTTCTTGAACCCGGCAAGATTGATCTTGCCGCCTTCGAGCTTCTCGTTCTTGAGGAATTCATCGACGAATTGAATGAGATCATAGGCGATGACGGTATTAGCAGCGCTTTTCCGCGCTTCCACCTGCCCCTGCATGAAGCGGTGTCCTACGTAACCGCTGCCCACCGCGGCGAAGGTCGCCTGATCCACCCGGCCAAGCTGGCCCTTGCCATGATCGTCACCGATGATGGCGGCAATATTGCGTGACCCGTTCTTTTCAATCTGTTCGAGGGATTTATTGACTTCTCTCAAGCGCTTTTCGTCTTCACCGGTGGGCTTGGCAATCGCAACGAGCTCCGTCTGATCGTTCTGCAACGTTTTCTTATCCAGACGCTTGGCGGCGAACTGCCCCGCGCTGCCGATAAATGCCAGTCCCGCCTGCGCCGCGCTATGGTTGAACTGCTCCTGCAGGCGATGCTCAGCCGTGGCCAGTATCTTGTTCGGATGTTCCATGACCTGCACGAAACTGCTGCCGCCGATTCCTTTTTCGCCAGACTGGAGATATTCCGAGAGTTCTCCGTGTAATTCCTCGCGCAGCTTCTGGTCCCTGCGGCCTGCATTGGTCAGCCGGATCAGCGATTCCGCCGCCACCGAAACGCCGTCCACTCCGTATTTGGCGTATTTCTGGGCATCGTCTTCTGAAAGCGTGACCCCTATTTTGCCTAATCCTTCCTGCGCTCCGCGTGCGAAGATAAACTGAACCAGATTTCTGGCGGCAGGAGCCAGCAGTCTTTCGGCGGCGAAAAAACCGCCTTCCCGCAGGGCTATCTCTTTCGTGACCGTACCAATCTCGCCGCCGAAACGCTGGAAGAACTTGGACGCTATTTTTTCCGGGCTGAACCCGTCCACCAAATCGAAATCACCGAGAAAATCCGTATTCAGATCTTCGTCGGTACCGAATGGATTGGCACTGGTGCTCTGCGGTTTCTTCTTGGCCATGCGTGGTATATATCCCTGTATTTACCATTCTAAACAAGGATTATGACGTTTTCATGAAACAGGCCAATAAAAACAACCGTATAGATTCTTAATACAAATCTTTCGCACTATGGTAATTTTTGCCTACTTTAGCAGTTGCATTGCGATGCAAAACATGCTTATATAGGACGACTAGGTAAAAGTTTCGCATCTATCCGTGATATTCCCTGTTTTTTTAGCGTTTGTCATCTAAAAATCAGGGCCGCATTCCCAAGGAGTCGCCTTTTATGAACGCTATCATCCAGTCGGTCAGTGAGCTTGGTAAGCTGAAATTGGCGTTGATGGTGGGCGTGACGGTCCTGTTATTGGGATTTTTTATTTTTCTGGCGACCCGCGCCTCCAATCCCGCCATGTCGCCGATGTATTCCGATATTTCGCTTGAAGACAGCGGCGCGATCGTGGAGGAGCTCAACAAGGACGGAATTCCCTATGAATTGACCGCCGGCGGTAAACAGGTACTGGTGCCGACCGATAAAGTCGAGCAGATGCGCGTCAAGCTGGCGACGCTCGGCCTGCCGAAAACCGGCTCTATGGTAGGGTATGAAATCTTCGATCATAGCGATGCGCTCGGGACCTCCAACTTCGTGCTCAACGTCAACAAGATGCGGGCGCTGGAAGGCGAGCTGGCGCGTACCATTTCCTCGCTCGCGCAGGTGGAATCGGCGCGGGTGCATCTGGTGATTCCCAAGCGTGAACTGTTTACCCGTGAAAAAACCGATCCTACCGCTTCCGTCGTACTGAAAGTGCGGGGCGCGGCGGGACTGGACAAGATGGAAATCGCCGCCGTCAAGCATCTGGTGGCGACTGCCGTGCCGGGACTCAAACCGACCCATATCACTATCGTCGATGATAAAGGCAATCTGCTCGCCAAAGGGGTAGACGACGAGAACGATCCGGAAGTGCTGGCTTCCAACGCCAATGAATTCCGCAGCGGCATGGAGCATAAACTGGAGCATACCATCGAGTCGCTGCTGGAAAAGTCCGTAGGAGCGGGCAAAGTGCAGGCGAAGGTCAATGCCGATATCGACTTCGACCGCATCGTCACCAATTCCGAAACGTTCGATCCGGAAGGGCAGGTGGCCCGTTCCGTCCAGACAATCGAGGAAAGCGAGAAGGAAAACGAGAAGGATAACAAGGACAACGTGAGCGTTGCGAATAACCTGCCGAATGCGAAAGCGCAGAACGCCGGACTGACGAATGACCGCAACTCGCAGCGTACCGATGAGACGACGAATTATGAGATCTCCAAGACGGTGCAGAACCACGTCAAGCAGACGGGCACGGTGAAGCGCCTGAGCGTCGCCGTACTGGTGGATGGGGTCTATGCTCCCAATGAGAAAGGGGAGAAGGTCTATACGCCGCGCAGCAAGGCGGAGCTGGATCAGTTGACCACGCTGGTACGCTCGGCGGTGGGGTATGACGTCAAACGCGGCGACACGGTGGAAGTGCTCAACATGGCGTTCGTCGCTTCCGAATTCGCGGAAACGGAATCGCAGTATGAATGGCTGAAGCGTGATTTCAACTCCATTTTCCAGACGATCGTGCTGGCGGCGGTGGCGATTCTGGTCATCCTGCTCATTATCCGTCCGCTGGTGCAGAAAAGCATTTCCTCTCAGGATGCTGAAGCGGCGGAAGAGCGCGAACTGCAGCGCCTGCTCGGTTCCTCCAATATCGCCGGGCATCTCTCCGACCTGACGGGGGAAGACGACGATGATTCGACGATCAATATCGACAAGATCGCCGGCGGGGTCAAATCCTCGCTGTACCGTAAAATCAACGAGATGATCGAGAGCCATCCAGAGGAGAGCCTGAACGTTCTGCGAAGCTGGGCCTTTGAGCGTGATGAATAAGTATAAAGGTCTGTAAGCATGGCAAAAGCGATCACCAAGGATGATTACCGCACGTTGACCGGCATTCAAAAAGCCGCGATGATGATGATGTCGGTCGGGGAAGAAAATGTCACCCGCTTGTTCGGCATGATGGACGACGAGGAGATCAAGGAGATTTCCACCGCCATGTCGACGCTGGGAAGGGTGGATTCGGAATGCGTGGAGCGGCTGTTCAACGAGTTCGGCGAGGAGATGAGCGCGGCGGGCGTGCTGGTCGGTTCCTTCAACACCACGGAGCGGCTGCTGCAGAAAGCGCTCGGCAAAGACCGCGTCAACTCGATCATGGATGAGATCCGTGGCCCGGCGGGACGCACCACCTGGGATAAGCTGGCCAACGTCAACGAAGAAATGCTGGCCTCATACCTGCGCCATGAATATCCGCAGACCATCGCGCTGATCGTCTCCAAGATCAAGCCGGATCATGCCGCCAAGGTGCTCTCCGTGCTGCCGGAGGAGATGAGTATGGAAGTCATCAACCGGATGCTGGTGATGGATTCGGTGAAGAAGGAAGTGATCGAGGGGATCGAGAAGACTCTTCGCCAGGAATTCATGAGCAACATCGCCAAAACGCAGCGCAGGGACAGTTTCGAGATGATGGCGGAGATTTTCAACAATTTCGACCGCACTACCGAGAGCAAATTCATGGGAACGCTGGAACAGCGCGACCCTGAAGCGGCGGAACGTATCCGCAACCTGATGTTCACCTTCGAGGATCTGGTCAAGATCGACGCGGCGGGAGTCCAGACGATCATGCGGAATCTCGACAAGGACAAGCTGGCGCTGGCGATGAAAGGGGCGTCGGATGCGCTGAAAGACCTGTTTTTCGGTAACATGTCGGAGCGGGCCGCGAAAATCCTGCGGGAAGATATGGAGGCGATGGGGCCTGTCCGTCTGCGGGACGTGGACGAGGCGCAGATGTACGTGGTGAGCATCGCCAAGGAACTGGCCACCAAGGGTGACATCATCATCGCCGAAGCCAACGGCGAAGAGCAGCTGATCTATTAGGGCGCAGGCAGACATGGCACAGTCCCTCACTATCCAGCGATTCGACTTTTTCGCCCTTCAGGATTTCATCGCCCCGGCGCTGATTATGGAAGACATGCCGGAGGCGACCGTGGTGGAAGTGGTGCCGCCTCCGCCGCCCGCGCTTACGTTCAGCGAGGATGAACTGGAGCGGGCGAAGCGAGCGGCGTTCGATCAGGGAATCGCCGAAGGGATCCAACGGGGAAAGGAAGACGTCGAGCGTCTGCGTGTCGATGCCGATCTGCAGCTTACGCAGCAGCTGCGTATCGTCGCCGAGCGGCTGGCTCAGGCCGAAAGCATTTTCGCGCAGGCGGTGGAGACGGAGCGCAACACCATGCAGGCGCTGGCGTTCGGCGTAGCGCGAAAGCTCGCCGGGCAGGCGCTGGAGGCCAACGCTCCCAAGGTGCTGGAAGCGATGATCGCCCATTGCCTGCCGCATGTGCTCTCTCAACCGGCATTGCTGATCCGCGTGCATCCGGAAGCGAAGCCGGCAGTGGAGGCGATGGTTGTCCGGCTGGCGGACTCCCACGGGTTCGACGGGACGATGACCGTGCGGGGGGACGATACCCTGAGCCAGGGGGATATCCGCATCGACTGGCAGTTCGGTGCGGTGGAACGGCGCATCCAGCCCCTGCTCGATGAAATGGGGGCATTATTTTTATCCGGCGATGAAGCGGAGGAAGAAGCGGAACATGTGCTTCCCATCCGTCCGCATCCCACGATAGCCTAAGCGTAGTTCAAAAATTGAAGGAGAAGGAATGGCTGACATCAATCAAATGACCAACGACCTGCTGGATAGCGGGGATGAGAGCCTTTCACTGGAAGCGGTGCAGGATATTCCGGTACAGATTTCGGTGGTGCTGGGCAAGACCATGATGCCGGTGCAGCAGCTGCTGAAGCTTGGGCGGGGCGCGGTGATCGAGCTGAACAAGAAAGTGGGCGAGCCGGTGGACGTCTATATCAACTCCCGCCTGGTGGCGCGGGGGGAGGTAGTAGTGGTGGAAGACCGGATCGGCGTTACCATGACTGAAATCATTAAGGGCGAGAAGAAATGATGAAACGTTCGGCGAAATTCGGTGTTGAGCACTACTCCTCCCTTGAGGGGGAGTCAAAACACAACGTGTTTTGGTGGGGGGCAGTAACCCCCCACGATTCGCCTGCGACCTTTGGTCTTGTCTCATCCGCTCCCCCGCTTTCACCCGCTTGCGGGGTGAAAGCAACCCAAAGTACAGCGCCCCGCTTTGCGGGCGTTGTGGGGGGAAGCAAGTGCTTTCAGGAAAAGACATGCAATTAATGATCGTCGGCAATCTGGGCGGGCAACTGGGCGCGGCGACCGGCATCGCGGTGAAGCGCGGTGCGAAAGTGACGCATTTCGAACGTCCCGATCAGGCGCTGGAAGCGCTCTGCGCCGGAAAAGGTGCCGATATCGTGATGATCGACGTGCAGGAAAACGTGGCGACCTTCATCCATTCGGTGCGGGCAGAACGGATTTCCGTGCCGATCATCGCCTGCGGCATCGCCCACGACAAGGAAGCGGCGGTGCGGGCGATCAAGGCGGGGGCGCAGGAATATATCCCGTTGCCGCCGGACGAGGAACTGATCGCCGCCGTGCTGGAAGCGATCGTGCAGGATACCCGCTCGGTGCTGTACCGGTCAGCCAGCATGGCGCGGGTCATCACCATCATCGATCAGATCGCCGGCAGTGACGCTTCGGTGCTGATCACCGGGGAATCCGGCACGGGAAAGGAAGTAATCGCCCGCTACATACACGAGCAGAGCAAACGGCACGACAAACCGTTCATCTCGGTGAACTGTGCGGCGATTCCGGAAAACCTGCTGGAATCCGAACTGTTCGGCCATGAAAAAGGGTCGTTCACGGGGGCGCTCAACCGCCGCATCGGCAAGTTCGAGGAAGCAGATAAGGGCACCCTGCTGCTTGACGAGATTTCCGAGATGGACGCCAAACTGCAGGCCAAGCTGCTGCGCGCCATTCAGGAGCGGGAATTCGACCGGGTCGGCAGTAATAGACCGGTGAAGGTGGATATCCGCATCCTGGCGACCAGTAACCGCGATATGATACAATTCATTAAAGACGGCAAGTTCCGTGAGGATCTGTATTACCGGCTGAATGTCATCACCATCATGCTGCCGCCGCTGCGGGAACGTGAGGACGACATCCTGCTGCTCGCCAATCATTTCATTGAGAAATATTCCAAGGCCAACGGGATGCCGACCCGCAAACTGAGCGAAGGGGCGGAAGCGAAACTGCTCTCCCACCGCTGGCCGGGAAACGTGCGGGAATTGGAAAACAATATCCACCGGGCGATCCTGATGGCGCGGGGAACGGTGATCGATGAAGAGGCGATCGTCCTGCCGGAAGGCTACCGCCCGGAAGTCCCGCGTATTCCGGTGGGGGCACCGGCTGCGACAGAAGAAAACGGGGCGGAAATGGCTACGCTGGTCGGGCGTACGGTGGCGGACGTGGAAAAAGACCTGATCATCAAAACCCTCGACCACTGCCTCGGCAACCGGACGCATGCGGCCAATATCCTCGGTATTTCCATCCGGACACTGCGCAACAAACTGCGCCAGTATGGAGACCCGAATTATGCGGGGTAAGCGATGATTACCCCTTATAACGTCGCCGACATTCCTTCTTTCACAAAGGGGGATATCCGCCGTGCAGGGGAGGTGTTGAAGCAATCGGGAACGAAGTTGCAGTCCGCACAAATAAAATTAAAGGAACTTCATGCGAAATTAGAAGCGCGGCGAGCGGAATCAGACAAAATTGAAGAAGATCTTCAAATTTTTGCTAATCAGTTTCGTCAGTTTGAACCTACTGATGCCATTTCAAAACTAAACGAATTGCAGCAACGTTATAATGCTTTGCAGCAGCGTCAAAGTGATATTGACCAATTTCGGCAAGCCATCGAAAAAATAGTTAAAAGTTTAGAGGCTGCGATTAAAGTTGTTCAACAGTGGCGAGATTTGCATCGCTATCCACTCAATACTCTACAGTCATTATTCAGAAATATCATTCGTAGAGAACAATTAGAGAACCTTAAGATCGGTCAACGTCAAAAACGTCTGATTTCTATTGTCAACAAGCTATCCAGTAATCGATTTCATGGAAGCTTAGAAGAAATGCAGGATATTGCAGGAATACGTATTTTAACGCCTGATATGAAGTCATTGCGTCTGATGCAGACTGCTTTAGAGAAAAGTCGCTCCAAACAGAAAATTCGATATCAGAGGGATTATATTTTAAAACCGAAACCGGACGGTTATAGGGGAATTCACTTAATTTATAAAACATATCTTCCTAAAGCTCCCGAGCCTATAAGGGGTATGCAGGTTGAATTGCAAATACGTACTCGGCTTCAGCATTACTGGGCAACGGCCGTTGAGTCTGTCGATATGTTTTATGGCGAAGCTCTCAAAACAGGGAAAGGAACAGAAAATTGGAAAGCATTTTTTTTACTTGCGAGCGCGGCATTTTCATTAATTGAGCATAGTCCGCTCCCTGAAGCTTACTGCAGCTATTCAGAAGAACAGATAGCTGCATGGTTACAAGATATGGAAAATGAAACGCGCCCCTTCAGTAAGCTCAATAAGATAATCGAACACGCTATAAAGCAGGATGTGAAAGTACAGGATCATCCTTATCATGTGCTTCTTTTTGCTAAACAAGAAGGAAAGATACTTCCGGCGACAAGTATTGGATTTGCTGATGAGGAGTCGGCACAATCTTATTATGCTTTTTTTGAACAAAAGCAACTTGCTGCACCAGAATCAAATGATCTCACCATACAAGATGTGGTCTTGGTAAAAACAGATAAAAAAGAGCTTAAAACACTCTACTCTAATTATTTTTTAGATATTGAAAAGTTTTTAAAGCGTTTAGAGACATTCACTGCCAAACATGGATTTCCTATCGTTAGGGTAAAAGGTGAAAAGCCATGAACCGCCAGCTTCCCGTGCCCTCCACCCGCTTCGACAACGCGAAAGCGGGCCTTCACAAGGCGATGCATCGCACCGATATTTTCTTCGCGCTCGGGATCGTCGGCATTCTGACGGTGCTACTGATTCCCGTGCCGGCGATGATGCTGGATTTTCTGCTCGCCATCTCCGTCACGATCTCCGTGCTGATCCTGATGACGGTGCTGTTTGTGGAAAAACCGCTGGGCCTCAGTTCCTTCCCTACCATCCTGCTGGTGGCGACGTTGTTCCGCCTATCGCTCAACATCGCCTCCACCCGCCTGATCCTGGGGGGAAGGGCATAACGGGCCGGAATCGGCGGGGAAGGTGATTCAGGCGTTTGGTAATTTCGTGATGAGCGGGCAGATCGCCATAGGGGTGATCATCTTCGCGATTCTCACTATCATCAATTTCGTGGTAATTACCAAGGGGTCGGGCCGGATCGCGGAAGTTTCTGCGCGCTTCAGTCTGGATGCGATGCCGGGCAAGCAGATGGCGATCGACGCGGATCTCTCCGCCGGTCTGATCGAGGAAGACCAGGCGAAGAAGCGCCGAAAAGAACTGGAGGATGAAAGCACGTTCTTCGGCTCCATGGACGGGGCGTCCAAGTTTGTGCGCGGGGACGCGGTGGCGGGGCTCATCATCACCTTCATCAATTTTCTCGGCGGTATCTTCATCGGCACCGTGGTGGAAGGGCTGGATTTCAGGGGCGCGCTGCATACCTATACCATCCTGACCGTAGGGGACGGGCTGGTTTCACAGATTCCGGCGCTGATCGTCTCCACCGCAGCGGGGATGCTCGTGACCAAAGCGGGGGTGCAGGGATCTTCGGATAAAGCCATTCTGGCGCAGCTGAACGAATATCCCGCCGCGATGGGATTGACGTCATTTCTGTGTTGCATGCTGGCGATCACGCCCGGGATTCCGGCGCCACCTTTCCTGTTTTTAGGGGCGGTGACGGGCTATTTCGCTTACATGCAGCACCGCGCTAATAAAGACGCCGCCGCCGGTATTCCCAAAGGGGCGAGCGCTTCCGAACGGGCAGCGGCGCGTGCGGGTGCCGCATCGGTAGGAGGGGGAAACACACAAAGCCTGATAGCAGCGGACGGACGGCCTGTTACCGCCGGTAATACCGCACCTTCCGCCAGTGACGATATCACCCAGATCCTTCAGATCGACAGCCTGCGGCTGGAACTGGGATACGGCCTGCTACCGCTCATCAATTACCAGAAGGGGCACCGCCTGACCGAGCAGATCAAGGCGCTGCGCAAGCAGATCGCCCGCGAGCTTGGCTTCGTGATGCCTTCGGTGCGGATTCAGGATAATATGCAGCTTCCGGCCAATACCTATGTCATCAAGGTGAAAGAGATGGAGGCCGCCAGAGGCAGCATCCGCCCCGACATGCTGCTGGTGATGGACCCGGGCGGCAACAAGATCACCCTGCCGGGCGAGGAAACGGTGGAGCCGACCCTTCGGCCTGCCCGCCATGTGGATCACCGATCAATATCGTGAGGAAGCGCTGTTCCGCAACCTGACGGTGGTCGATCCGCCGACCGTCATCACGACGCATATCACGGAAATGGTGAAGGAAAACCTCGCTGACCTGCTTTCGTATGCGGAGACGCAGAAACTGCTGGACGACCTCGGCAAGGATCACCAGAAACTGATCGCCGAGACCATTCCCTCGCAGATCAGCGTCAACGGCGTGCAGCGCGTGCTGCAGAACCTGCTGTCCGAACAGGTGTCGATCCGCGACCTGCCGGCGATCATCGAGGCGATCGCCGAAGCGTCCCGCCTGACGCAGAACATGTCCACCATCACCGAACATACCCGCTCACGGCTGGCCCGCCAGATCTGCTACGCGGTCGCCAACGAGGAAGGGCTGATCCCGATCATCGCCATGTCGCCCAACTGGGAACAGGTGTTTATCGATTCGCTCTCCGGGCAGGGAGAGGAGCGTACGCTGAGTCTGGCGCCCAGCAAGATCCAGGAATTCATCACCACCGTGCGCACCCGGTTCGACCAGTTCGCCATGCAGGGAGAAACGCCGGTGCTGCTCACCAGCCCGACGATCCGGCCTTACGTGCGTTCCATCATCGAGCGCTTCCGTTCAGGCACGATGGTCATGTCGCAGAACGAGATCCATCCGAAAGCGCGGATCAAGACGTTGGGGCAGTTATGAATGAAAAAAGGCTTCAGGTTTTAACGCGGGGGACTACTCCCCCCCCTGAGGGGGAGTCAAAACACAACGTGTTTTGGTGGGGGGGCTTTTTCGCATGGCCCCCCACCAAATCGCGCCGATGCGCTCTTCGGATCTCCCTCAAGGGGGGAGCTGCGCATCCCGCGAGGTGGATACCATGCGCCTGAGAACCTTCACTGCTGAAGATATGCAGCTTGCCATGCATATGGTGAGGGAAGCGCTCGGTGAAGAGGCGATCATCATTTCCACGCGCCAAGTATCTTCCGCCGGGGAGGTCGAGGTCACCGCCGCCAGCGATGACGATACGTCGCTGGAAGACAGCCGGAACGATACGTCGGAGACGAACGCCTGGTTCACCACGCTGCTCGGCAGGGAAGGCGGGCAGGAGCGGGAAGCGGCTGCCTTCGCATCCCCGTATGCAGCACGTGAATCGGCCGTGCCCGCCCGCACGCAGGCCCGTATCGAACAGCTGCTGTATCACCATGGGTTCAGCTCCCCTTTAATAGATTATCTGATGGAGCGTTTGGGCGAAATGAACGCGGGCGACGCGAGCCCTTACAAGCATCATGCGGACATCATGCATCGCTGGCTCTGCGCCCTGCTGACGGCGGCGTTTCCATTCGCGCCGCTTGCCATCCGGGAGGACAGCTTCCGTCATATCCTGATCGGGACGCCGGGGGCGGGAAAAACGCTGACCACCGCCAAGATCGCCGCCGCCTGCGTGAAGGCGGGCAGGCCGGTGCACGTGATTACCACGGACAATAAACGTGCTGGAGGGGTGGAACAGCTGGCCGCCATCACCGATATTCTGGGGGTAGAGCTGCTGGTGGCGGAAAGCCGGGCCTCGCTGAAAGCGATCCTGTCCGACATCCCGCTGGCCGAAACCGTCATCGTCGACAGCGCCGGCGCCAATCCGTACGATTTTTATGAACTCAAAGCGCTCGCGGAATATGCCGGCCTGATCGAGCTGGACCCGGTGCTGGTGTATCCTTCCGGCTCCGACCCGCAGGAGGCGGAAGAGGTGGCGCGGGCCTTCTCCTTTATCGGAGTGGAGAAGATGATCGTCACCCGGACCGATACCGCCCGCCGTTTCGGAAGTATTTTCAACGCGGCGCACGCCGGTGGCCTGAAATTTGCCAACATCACCGGGAGCGAAAAGATTCTGGGTACGTTCGATCCGTGCAGTAGCGAAGGATTGGCGCGATTATTAATGGATTTCCAACCCGTAGAGGGTTAAACACGATGCATCAGGTAGAGCACAACATGACGAACAACATTATCGCGATTGCTTCAGGAAAAGGCGGGGTGGGCAAGACCTGGCTGGCGATCACGCTTTCGCAGCTTTTTGCCCGTTCGGGACGCAGGGTGCTGCTGTTCGACGGGGATATCGGGCTCGCCAACGTGGACGTGCAGCTGGGGTTGACGCCGGAGAAGGACCTGAGCCTGACGCTGCGCGGCAATACGCCGCTCTCCGAGGTCATTACCCATTATCCGCTCGGTTTCGATATCATCGCCGGACGTTCCGGTTCCACCAGCCTCGCCAACCTTTCCGGTGAGAAGCTGATGACGATCAAGAGCCAGCTGATCGAGCTCTCAGCGCGGTATGATTATATCATCATCGACCTCGGGGCAGGCATCGAGCAGTATGTGCAGTTCATGGCATCGCTGGCGTCGCGATGTATCGTGGTGGTGACGGACGAGCCGACCTCGCTGACCGATGCCTATGCGTTCGTGAAGTTATGCACCACCAAGCTGAACAAAACCGAAATCAATATCGTGGTGAACCAGGCGATTACGCAGAAGGACGGGGAGCGTACCTATGACGCGTTGAACAAGGCCTGCACCAGCTTCCTGAATTTCTCCCCGCCGATGCTGGGGATCATCCGCAAAGACAATAAGGTGAGGGAGGCGATCCGGGCCCAGTCCTCCATCGTGGAGAAATCTCCGCATACCACCGCCGCAACCGATGCGGCGGCGATCTCGATCAAGCTGCTTCAGAAGATGTAGCGGGCAGCGCCGTTATCCCATTTTTATCGGGCCGCTTTTTTTGGCGGTTACGCCATTAAGTGCGTTGAGCGTTTCAGATCCGGCAATGCCGTCTTCGGTGAGATGATGGTCGTGCTGATATTTTGTAATTTTGGCTTTTGTGTGGTCCCCTATGACTCCGTCCAGCTCGCTACCGCTCATGCCGAGCATTGCCTGCAGTTTCCTGACGCTCTCACCGGAGTAGCCGTCAAACGTTTGATCGGTGCCCTCTAGGGCGACAGAGCCATGGCTGGGTTCTTTCGCCGCGGGCGTCTGTTTTGGCGGAGTGGTGCCGGCAGCGGGCTGGGTAGCGGCTGGCTTTGAAGGCACGGTGGCAACCTGCGGTTGTGGAGCCGGTTCCGCGTGTTTAGCCGTTTCTTCCGCTGTCAGCTTTTTACGGCGTGCTTTGACCACATCATCCGTCAATGTCTCACTGGTATTATTATCCACCCAATGTTGCCGTCCGTCCGGTCCAAACATAAGAGTAGCGGAGCTTTCGAAATTATGCTTCACGGCAGCGGCAATCTCTTTTTCCTGCTGTCGGGCTTTTTCTGTTTTTTCTTTGGCTACTCTTTGGTTTTCCAGCTCCGTCTTTTCATTTTCCTGTGCCGTTTTTTCCAGATCCTTCTGGACGCGCGCACGTTCCTCCTCTACCGCCTGCCCAGTGGTAAGCGCCTTTGTCTTATTATTTTTAAATAATTCATGTCCTTCTGAATCATGCCCTTTAAATTCATAGTTATGTTTAATCTGTTCTTTTGCGGCACGTTCTTCGTTCGTTCCCATCAACCTGTCACGTGCCCAGTCTAAAATCCACACCATATATTTTACCCTTTTATTTTTTTAAGACGTATTACCGATTTACTATAATTAGAGATTACTTTGAATTCATTTCTTTTTTATGACAGGTTTATTTATTTAGTGAAGAATATTATGTTAAGAGTTTAACTCTATGGCCTCACCTCCTCCAACTAAAGCCAATCCCATGTGGGGCGGGCATTATGCGTCCGCACCCGCCGATATGATGAGCAGGATCAACGCCTCGATCGATGTCGATAAAAAATTATACGGGGAAGATATCGCCGGATCGCTAGCGCATGTCGCCATGCTGGGCGCCACTGGTATCGTCAGTGAAACGGAAGCCACCGCGATCAGCGACGGGCTGCGGCAGATCGAGGGAGAGATCGCGCGGGGTGAGATGGTGTGGAACGTCGCGCTGGAAGACATTCATATGCATATCGAGGCGCGATTGAAGGAAATCATCGGCGAAGTGGCAGGCAAGCTGCACACCGCCCGCTCCCGTAACGACCAGGTGGCGACGGATCTGCGGCTATATCTGCGTGGAGCATGCGGTCAGCTCGTGGGGAGTATTACCGCATTGCAACGCGCGCTGGTGGATCAGGCCGAGCGTCATGCGGATACCATCATGCCCGGATTCACCCATCTGCAGACGGCTCAGCCCGTGACGTTCGGCCATCACCTGCTGGCCTACGTCGAAATGCTGGAACGCGACAAGGGCCGCTTCCGGGATGCGGGGGTTCGCCTGAACGAATGTCCGCTCGGCGCGGCGGCGCTGGCAGGTACGTCGTTCCCGATTGACCGGCATATGACGGCAGACATGCTGGGGTTCCAGAGGCCCTGCGCCAATTCGCTGGATGCCGTCGCCAGCCGGGACGCCGCGTTGGAATGCGTGGCCGCCGCCGGTATTTGCGGGACACACCTTTCCCGGCTCGCAGAGGAACTGGTGATCTGGTCATCTGCGCTGGTCAAATTCGTGACGCTGCCGGAATCCTTCACCTCCGGCTCTTCGATCATGCCGCAGAAGCGCAACCCCGACGCAGCGGAGCTGATCCGCGCAAAGACCGGGCGGCTGAACGGTAATCTCGTCCAACTGCTCACTATCCTTAAAGGCACGCCACTCGCTTATAATAAAGATTTACAGGAAGATAAGGAGCCGGTGTTCGATACGGTGGATACGCTCTTGCTTTGTCTCGCCGCCATGACGGGGATGGTGGAAGGGATGGTGCCTAATAAACAAGCCATGCTTGCCGCCGCATCAGGCGGATTTTCCACCGCGACCGATCTTGCGGACTGGCTGGTGCGGGAACTGCATTTTCCCTTTCGCACTGCCCATCATATCACCGGCAGAGTCGTCAACATCGCTGAGCGCGACAAATGTTTTTTGTGGGAAATACCGCTACACGAGATGCAACGGGTGGAACCGCGCATCACGGAAGCAGTGTACGGTGTGCTCAGCGTCGAGCATTCGGTAGCCAGCCGTACCAGTTACGGTGGAACTGCGCCCGGTCAGGTACGCGCGCAGGTAGCGCGAGTAGTGGAGGAATATGCTATATATAGCAGTTTGATTTTGTAATTGCACATATTCATGTGCCAATTAAAAATCGATTACTGCTATATTACATGGAAAGCGACGAGGCAGATTTTCCGCCGGAATTCGCTAAAGCGGGAGCACTCATGGAGTGATGAAACCCCATATCCATTCCTTGAGGGACGAATACTGAGAAATGCGCCTTTACCGATTCTGCGACGGCATTCACAAGTGCCTGCAACTCTTGCGGAATTGTAATGCCGCAAGAAGAGCGCAGTGGCAGAATTTCCTTTTGATGCCAACTGCCGTGAGCGTCCCTGTCCACGATTTCCGTTGAATGTCCCATCTGGTTCAACAGCCGGCCCAATCCCTGTTCCGCAGGAAAATGTTCCTTTTCAGGTTCTATGTGGGCGGCACCATAAAAGACCACGCTTTTCTCCGATCTGGCGATGTGATGAATGGTTTCGGCCACGCGGCCGTTTTCCGCCAGCCGCTGCTCATGTAAAGTTGTGTTGAAGTCTATAAAGTCCTTAACCCCGTGGTCGCCGAAGCGTTTTGTCAATTCCGCCATGGTCTCCTTCCACGCCCCATCTATTCCTATTTGTGCGATGCGTTCGGAGTATCTGACTCCTATCCCAAGATATTCCTTAGTGTGGGGATCAGTACGCGCAATTTCGGGAGGCTCATCGACATAATGGACGCGTATTCCTGCCTTTTTCGCGTCGGTAATAAAATGTTCGAATTCCTCTTTCTGTTGTTTTTCCGCCTTGTGGTCCCAGTGAGGCGTAGGAACGCCGCGCTTCGCATTGATTTCCCTGACTTCGGCACCGAATTCATCGAAATTGATTTTTCCGTCTTGCAGCCTGTCCAATGCCGGCTGCATGTACGCCGGTGATTCGAGAAACAGATGTTTCACGCCGGAATGGGCCATCGCTGGCAAGGATTGCAACATCTCTTCCCAGCGCTGAGTTTCGTTATGAATGTCCTCTATCAGGACGATCTGGGATTCCGCCGCGGCTTGTCCGATAACAGAAGGAGCGGATGTTTTTTTATCCATATTTAAATATACCTTAAGGTGTGGGGCAATGTCAAGATCGGCAGCGCAGGCCATGGTATGTTCTCCGGCTTTGACGTCGGTCAAAAAATAAGGCACAACTGGCTTATGGCTTTTTATACGCGCTTTTACCGGTTGACCGGCATGATGGTATCGATGGTATTCCTCCTTTCCGCCTGCGGAGTGAAAGGCAAACTGGTGCGCCCCACCGACATTCCGGCCTACGAAAAACGCGAGGAGCAGCATGGATCATTTCCGTTATAAAGACGCTACATTACATGCTGAGGAAATCCCGCTGCATACCCTTGCGGAAGCGGTCGGCACGCCGTTTTACTGTTATTCCACCGCGACGCTCATCCGTCATTTTACCGTCTTCAAAGAAGGGCTTGCCAGCCTGAATCCGCTGATCTGCTTCGCGGTGAAAGCAAATGGCAACCCGCATGTGCTGCGGGTGCTGGGGGCAATCGGGGCGGGGGCGGATGTCGTTTCGGGCGGGGAGATACGGCTTAGCTTGGCTGCCGGAATTCCGCCGGAGAGAATCGTGTTCTCAGGCGTGGGGAAAAGCCGGGATGAAATGGCCTACGCGCTTGAGCAGGGGATTTTCCAGTTCAACGTGGAATCCGAGGCGGAACTGCGGGTGCTGGATGAGGTGGCGGCCCGCCTGGATCGTATCGCTCCCGTCGCGTTGCGTATCAACCCGGACGTCGACGCGGGCACGCATGAAAAGATCACCACGGGCCGGAAGGACTCCAAGTTCGGTATCGACATCGACGACGCGAAGCGGGTGTATGCGGTGGCCCGCAGCCTGCCGCATATCGCCATTCAGGGCATTTCGGTGCATATCGGTTCGCAGCTGACCGATCTTGCGCCTTTTCGCGCGGCTTACCTGCGCGTGCGTGCGTTCGTGGAAGAATTGAGGGCCGAAGGTTATCGTTTACGGGTAGTGGATCTCGGCGGAGGGCTCGGCATTCCTTACGCGAGCGAAGGGGAATCGCCGCCCTTGCCGGAAGCATACGGCAGGATGGTATCGGAGGTCATGCAGGGGCTGGACGCACAGTTCGTGTTCGAGCCGGGAAGGCTGATCGCTGGAAATGCGGGCATACTGGTCGCTTCCGTCATCTACCTGAAGGAAAACGCCGGCCAGTTCTTTCTGGTGATCGACGCGGCCATGAACGACCTGATGCGTCCCGCCATGTACGGCGCGCACCATGAGATCATCGCCGTGAACCCGGCGCCGGACGGTACCGATGACTGGAATTATCACGTGGTGGGGGCCGTCTGTGAATCGAGCGACGTATTTCGCCGGAATATCCTGCTGCGTCCGATGAAGGAGGGCGATCGGGTGGCGATCCGCAGCGCCGGGGCGTACGGGGCTTCGATGAGCAACTGCTACAATGCGCGGCTGCTCGTACCGGAAGTGCTGGTGGACGGGGGGAATTTCCGCATTATCCGTAAGCGGAGCACGTATGAGGAAATGCTTGCGGTGTTCACTTGAAGCGAACCTTATAAGGACCGTGCCCCCGTATCGTGGGCTTTTGAATTGTCGAGATGCGCGGATTCCGTTATGATCCTGCTTTCCGGCTTCTGCTGATGCAGCAAAAAATAAACGCCCGTGCCGACGATGGCCAGCGCCGCTAATGCGCTGCCGCCGACCAGCAGTTTTTGACGGGTGGTTGCGGAAAACGGAACCGATGCTTTTTCCAGTTCACGCTCGAGTGTGGTAATCTGATTTTTCAACGCTTTTTTTCAGGGTGATTCGCACTTTCCGATAAGACGTCATGATGAAAATTTTCCATTTCTCTTGGCAAAATACTATAGTGTTTCCGAATAATTTCCGTACGGAAATTTTCGGATAAAAACACTATAAAATATATGGTTATAGTCATTTTATCCGACAAAAACCGTACGGTTTTTTAATCGGAATGACTATATCGGCTGTTCTGTAATTAAAATTGTCAAAAATGACATTTCCATCATTGCCGATATAATCTGAATGAAGACTGCCTATCCCTTTTGATTTGTCAACATCTGTAACTGTCTTAGAAGAATGAACGAAATCCGCGGCGACTTTCAACTGTTCATACAACAGATCCAGCTCTTTTTTAGCCGCGTCCCTGTTTTTTTCAATTTCATCTACCGCTTTGCGAGCGGAAGATTTCAAATGTTCCAGGCTTCCCCACCCAACTACGCCGGACGCGACAGCTCCTGCCGAAAGGCTTTTTAGAACATCCTGATGAGAACCGGCATCTTCCATATATGTATCAACTCAAAAAAACTACCATAAGCCATGTTTGTGTCATCTTCATGAAGACATGCGGCGACGACTTTTCAATAACAATTCCAGTGAATTCCTTTTGTATATTTATATGAAAGCGTTACCTGTGCAGATCTTACGTTGAGAGTCGGGGTAATGGCTTGCGCCGCGGCATGACATCAGTTAAAACTAATGTGATTCCTTCCATTTTTTAGTGAGCATCCATGGCACAGCCGAAATCCCAATCAGATCCCGTCGTCGCTACGCAGGAGGTGCCGATGACTGGAGCGCAGATGCTGATCCGCGCCATCGCCGATAACGGCATCGACACCATCTTCGGATATCCGGGCGGCGCGGTGCTGCCGATTTATGACGCGCTGTTTCAGCAGGATGCGGTGCGCCATATCCTGGTGCGCCATGAACAGGGCGCAACGCATGCGGCGGAAGGGTATGCACGTTCCACCGGCAAAGCGGGCGTGGTGCTTGTTACTTCCGGGCCGGGGGCGACCAATACCATCACCGGCATTACGGACGCGCTGATGGATTCCATCCCGCTGGTGGTCATCACCGGGCAGGTGCCGAGCCACCTGATCGGTTCCGACGCGTTTCAGGAAGCCGATACGACCGGTATCACCCGTTCCTGCTCCAAGCATAACTATCTGGTGCAGTCGATCCACGACCTGCCGCGTATCCTGCATGAAGCCTTTCATATCGCGACGACGGGAAGGCCCGGACCGGTGGTGGTGGATATTCCGAAGGACATCCAGAACCAGCAGGGAATGTATCGCACCAAAGGGGAAGTGAAGCGCCCTTCCTATAACCCGGTAGCCGAACCGGATACGGCTGCGATCGAACGGGCGATCGAGTTGATGGCGAACGCGGAAAAACCGGTATTCTATACCGGTGGCGGCGTGATCAACGCGGGCGTGGCGGCGAGTGAAAAATTACGCGAACTGGTGCGCCTGACCGGATTTCCCATCACGTCGACCCTGATGGGGCTCGGCTCATATCCCGGCACGGACAGGCAATTCCTGAAAATGCTGGGAATGCACGGTTCGCTGGAAGCCAATATGGCGATGGCGGAATGCGATGTGATGATCAATATCGGCGCACGGTTCGACGACCGGGTGACGGGACGGCTGGACGGGTTCTCGCCGCGTTCCAAAAAGATTCATATCGACATCGACGCCAGTTCTTTCAACAAAACGGTCAAAGTGGACGTGCCGATCAAGGGAGATGCTCTCAGAGTGCTGGAACTGCTGATCGCCGCCTGGAAAAAACGCGCGGCGAAACCGGACATCGCCGCATGGTGGAAGCAGATCGAGATGTGGCGCGCTCGCAAGAGCTTTTCCTACCGACAGGCCGAAAGCGGTCCGATCAAACCGCAGCACGCGCTTGCCCGTCTGAACGCGCTGACCTCGGGCAGGGACCGCTACGTCACCACCGATGTCGGCCAGCATCAGATGTGGGCGGCGCAGTTCCTGGATTATGAGGAACCGAACCGCTGGATGACTTCGGGAGGGCTCGGGACGATGGGTTACGGCCTGCCCGCGGCCATCGGCGTGCAGATCGCCCATCCGGACAAGCCGGTGATCTGCGTTACCGGCGAAGCTTCGTTCATGATGAATATCCAGGAGCTGGCCACGGCCGTGCAGTATCGCCTGCCGGTGAAGGTCCTGTTGCTCAATAACGGTTATATGGGCATGGTGCGCCAGTGGCAGCAGATGTTCCACGGGGATCGCCATTCGCAGTCCTACATGGAGTCGCTACCCGATTTCGTGAAGCTGGCGGAAGCGTTCGGACTGAAAGGGATGCGCTGTGTCACGCTGGCCGACGTGGACGGATGCCTGAAAACCATGATGGATCACGACGGGCCGGTGCTGCTAGATATGGTAGTCGATCCCTCCGAAAACGTGTACCCGATGATTCCTGCCGGTGCCGCCCATCATGAGCTGGTGCTCGGTGCGGAAGAAAAGACCGGTTCGCTGGATACGTCGCAAGTATAGCCCGCGCTTATCATGATCGAACTGGTGCGCTACGAAGACATCATCCAGCCGTTCATGCTGCATCATTCGGTGGTGCGCGGGCGGATGGTACGGCTGGGCGAGGCGCTCGGCGCGATTCTCTCCCGCCATGCCTATCCCGAACCTGTCAGCCGGTCGCTCGGCGAACTGCTGCTGCTCGGGGCGATGCTTTCCGCCAACCTGCCGGAGAAAGGGATTCTTACGCTGCAGATTAAAGGTAACGGACCGGTGCCGTTGATGGTGGTGGACGTGCAGGCGGACGGCAACATTCGCGGCTATGCCACGGTGACGGACGAAGCGCGGGATGAGCTTTCGGTATTGCCAGCCTCACCTGCGCTCGCCGAACTATTCGGAACCGGTTATCTGGCCATTACGCTCGATACGCCGCACGGTGAACCGTATCAAGGGATCGTACCCCTGGAAGGGGCGAATTTATCGGAAGCGGTGGCGCATTACTTCACGCAGTCCCAGCAACTGGACGTGATGTTTCATCTGGCGATTACGCGCCGGACGGAGGAGGAGACGGCCCACTGGATCGCCGCGGGGATCATGCTGGAGCGGATGCCGGATGCCCGGATGCCGGATGCCCGGATGCCGGATGCCCGGATGCCGGATGCCCGGATGCCGGATGCCCGGAACTCCGGTGGAAACCATGAAGAAATTGAAATAGTGCAGGAAGCGGCGCAGCCCTGGGAGTACCAGTCCCTGCTAGTGCTCACCGCCACCGATGAGGAACTCTGTGATCCGTATCTCGCGCCGGGCGCTCTGCTCTACCGGCTTTTCAATGAAGAGGGAGTATGGGTCTATGATACGCAACCACTGCAAGACCGTTGTCGCTGCTCTCGAGAAAAAATATCGCATGTGCTGGAACAACTGCCCGCGGCGGAAGTCGAAGAGCTGTATGAAAACGGCGTGATCTCCGTCACCTGCCAGTTTTGTAGCCGCGAGGAACGGTTTACGCATGAGGATGTCTCGGCGTAGCGGTCATTCCCGCGCAGGCGGGAATCCAGCATCATAACCTTTAAAATTATTTCATCTTGCCTTCGATAAACGCCACCACGTCCCCTCGCAATTCCAGCCCTTCCAGCCACCTGTCCAGTTCCATCAACCCCAGCTCGCGCACGAAATTCTCCACCTTGGAGATGTCGTAGCGCGGAATGCCGATGCGCTCCGACAACTGCTCCTGCGTGATGCCCTTCGCTTTGCGATGCCGGGTAAGATGGTCGATCAACGCGCGGTACTGCGGGTCATAGATGGCTTTGTCACGCACACGTAGTAATTGCACCTCTGCTTGAATGTTCTTGCAGAGACTCGCATATTCCGGTATAAGTGCGAATTACGCACAGAACTGGTAGGATTTGGAGAGCGCATCTATGGCCATTATCAACGGAACACCCGGCAACGACACACTCGACGGCACAACGGCGGATGATACCATCAACGGCGGCACGGGCGATGATGTATTAAGTGGTCATGAGGGCAGCGATACATATGTAGTCGGTTTTAATAGTGGGCATGATACTATTTCACCATCTTATGAAAGTTTTCAAGAAACCAATGTCATTCAGTTAGAAGCGAACGTCACACTAAGTGATCTACGTTTCACACGATCAACAGGACTTGATTTAGAAATTCATATAGGGACATCATCCTCAGTATATATACCAGCACAACATCCCTACGGTTTGATAAGCGTTGATCATGTTTTGTTCAGTGATGGAACATCCTTTGACGTCAGAGGCAGTATATACTCCGTCGGTACAGATGGAAATGATATATTGCATTCAAGATTAGGAGGAAAAGACACCATTGAAGGCGGCAAAGGCGATGATTTAATATATGGGGCGAATGACGGAGGCGATACCACATTCATCATCGGCAAGAATGATGGTAATGATACCATTCAAGGCGATTACGGAAAAATTATTTTGAAAGATGGAATTTCTGTCGACGACTTGCGGTTTGTGTTTAACTCATATCACACCCTTAAAATATTTATTGATGAAACCTCTTCGGTACAGTTTTCTTATGATCCCTATCAAGGAAGATCAACATCCGTTCTTTTAGAAGATGGTACGCCTGTTTCAATCCATACACTTACAGGGACGCAGGGCAACGATGATCTCTCCACTTCAGATTATGACAGCACATTTCCCTACATCTTAAAGGGATTGGGAGGTAACGACACCTTAAGTGGTAATTTTGGTGACAACATTTTAATCGGTGGTACTGGCAATGACAGTATGAATGGAATCTATGGAAATGATACCTACATCATCGGCTATAATGAAGGAAATGATACGATTAGTACTGATTATAATTATCAAAGCAGTATCATCCAATTTGGTGAAGGCATCCACCCAGAAGACCTTACTTTCGCGCGCACTCCTTTTTACAATTACGCGTATGATCTCAAAATCAGTATTGGCAATCTATCATCGGTCACGATTCAGGCGATTGAGAATGATAATCCACTGATACCCTTACTGCATTTTGCTGACGGTACGATAGTGGATCTGCACTCTTATTTCCCTAATCACGGTACCGAGGCCGCTGACCACATGAACGGCACAGATTTTAACGATCTTTTCACCGGCTTAGGCGGTGACGACACTATCACCGGGGCAAAAGGGAATGATACGCTGGATGGAGGAGAGGGCAACGACTCCCTGAATGGCGGTTTCAACAACGATAGCCTGCTTGGCGGTAACGGCAATGATACCCTCCTTGGCGGCGATCAGGACGATACGTTACAAGGCGACGCAGGGAATGATTTCCTCAACGGTCAGGGCGGCAAGGATATGCTCTTCGGCGGGGAGGGGAACGACACGTTACTGGGCGACGGTTTCAACGATACGCTCTACGGTGGTAACGGGGATGATTCGCTCGATGGCGGGCAGCAGGACGATCTGCTGTACGGCGGCGCGGGCAATGACACGCTGGAAGGATATGTCGGCAACGATACCCTCTACGGCGAAGACGGCAATGACCTGATCCGTGGCAATCGCGGGGCGGACAGCATTGACGCAGGTGCTGGGGATGATACGATCAACGGAGGCATTGGTGGCGACACGCTGACCGGTGGTGCGGGCGCGGATATGTTTATCTACGCTGCCACCTCCGACAGCTTTAACAAAATCGCGGGCGGCATCGACACCATCACCGACTTTGAACATGGCGTTGACCATCTCATCCTTACCGGCCTGCATTTCACCGGCCTGGATACCGACGGCGGGCCTACCGAAAAAGGGGAACTGCGCCTTGTCTATGATGCGGCGAGCAACCTCACCCATATCCATTCCGACCAGACAGGATTTGACGTGGCGCTCATCGGGAATTACGCGGGTGTCATCACCAATAACGATTTTGTGTTTTAAAACTTATGCTTGATGCCCGCCTGTTTCATCATGGCATTGGCCAGCTCACGCGATTTTATCACCCCGTCCACGGTGATCCTATGATCGTGCTCCGGATGGGACCATAATTCATGGTCTCCCTTGGCCTGACGCTGAAAGCGCCATCCATGCGCGGTCAGTCGCTCGCAGACTTGCCGGTAATATCCCTTGGCCATTAATGAATACGCTGGGCAATGGCCGTGACTTCACTTATCAAATGGTATGGTATCTGGTCAACCAGTTCACCGTTGGCTTCCAGTAAATCAGGGATAATCAGGTTCAATCGCGCTACCAAGGCTTGCGTCGTAGGCGCTTCCGTCGCCAATCCCGGTACATCCTCGCTGGTCGCCACCCACATTTCGGCTTCACTATCCCAGACGGCTTTCACTACAATGGGTCTGAACATGGCTTTATCCTGCATTACATGAATTGCCCAATGATAGCATGGCGACGCTCAAGATGAAAGGGCCCATCCTCTGTTCACTTCACCGTTTAAGAACCAGTCACGTAAACCCTTTTATGCACCTGCAAACGGTCAATTTACTGCGATTCGATGCTCATGTACCTTAAGTACACTGCGCTTCGAGTCTCGCAAATCAACCATTTTCGCTAGCCTAAAAAGGTTTACGTGACTGGTTCTAAGAATGATGACGTCACTCCGGCGCGTTGCCCGTATCGCAGAAGATATGCACCACATACTGGCTGGCGATCTGCTCCAGACGGCGTTCGCTCAGTTCGATCACCGCGTCGCCCTGATCGTAATAAAGCCGGTAGGTATCGAGAAAGCCTTTCAATTCCGCCGCCGTGATGGCGATGTCGCTCTCCGAGATGACTTCCTGTTTGGCGGAAACCTCGTTCATCCGCATGACCTTGCTTTTGGCGGTGACCACTCCCACCACGTTGCCGGCCATATCGAGCAGAGGTCCGCCGCTGTTGCCGTGCTGCGCCGCATCCGTGAACTGCAGCCAGCGCACTTCGCCCATCGGTCCGGCCAGCGCCTTGATGGTCGCGGTTTTGGTGACGTACGGGCTGTTGATGGAATTGGCTTCGGGGTAGCCCAGCAGGAACACTTCGGCTTTTTCCTGGATACGGGTATGCATCCATCGCAGGCTCGCGACGCGTTCGGGGCGGTAGCCGGTCTCCAGTAAGGCCAGGTCCTTCTCCTTATCTATCCCGATCACTTTAGCAGGCAGGGGGCGCCGGTTCTCACCGGTGAAATAGACTTCATCCGGATTCTTGCAGGGCACCACCACATGGGCGTTGGTGATCAGCTGACCCTGATGGCTGACGAAAAATCCCGTGCCGCTGGAGAGCTGGTATTGCTTCGCTTCGCTGACGCAGGGCACCATGAAAGCGAAAAGCAGCAGGAGAATGAGTAACCGTTTCATAAGACGATAGTACCGCGATTTTCTTACCAAGGCGTAAAAAAAATATGTGAGCTTTCGTTTGTTACGTATTTATAACCTTGAATTCATTTGTTGTTTTACACCACACGCGTCATAGTCGCCATACATAAGATTTAACATGGCTTAGGAACAGCATGAAGCGCATCGCGATTATCGGTACCGGCATTTCGGGGCTGGCTGCCGCGTACCTGCTGCATCGTTCCTACGATATCACCGTGTATGAAAAGGATGCGACGCCCGGAGGCCATTCGCGCACGATCGACGTGGAAACCGGGGCTCGACGCATTCCGGTGGATACCGGATTCATCGTGTTCAACAACCGTACGTATCCGCATCTGAGCGCGTTGTTCAGTCATCTGAACGTTCCGATCGCGAAGAGCGACATGTCGCTCGGACTGAGTCTGGAAGGCGGCAGGTTCGAATGGGGGTGCCAGGGGTTGAAGGCGGTGCTGGCGCAACGGAGCAACGCTTTGAAGCCGCGGTTCTGGGGAATGATCCGCGATATCCTGCGCTTCAACAAGATCGCGATGGGTTATGTGGAGCAACATCCGGACCTGACGCTCGGCGAAATGCTGACCCGCCTGCAGATGGGAGAAGATTTCCGCCATCGTTTCCTGCTGCCGACCGCCGGGGCAGTGTGGAGTTCTTCCCCAGAGCAGATACTGGATTTTCCCGCCCTCAGTTTCGTGACGTTTTTTCATCATCACGGCCTGCTTTCGGTGAACGGCCAGCCGCAATGGCTGACGGTAGCGGGAGGCTCGAAGGAATATGTGGCGCGCGTGACCGCTCCGTTCGCGGAGCGCATAAAGCTCAACAGTCCGGTCGAAAGAGTGATGCGGTATGATTCCCACGTCGAAATAACGACGAGGGACGGCGAACAGGAGCGCTATGACGGGGTAGTGATCGCCTCCCACAGTGATCAGGCCCTGCGTATGCTGGGGGACGCCGGTGAGGAGGAGAAAGATATTCTGGGCGCTATTCCCTACCAGAACAACCGCGCGTATCTTCACCGTGATCCTTCACTGATGCCTAAGCGCCATGCCTGCTGGTCGAGCTGGAATTACCTGTCGGACAGCGCCGTGGACGAGCGTACCCGCATCACGGTGACGTACTGGATGAACCGCCTGCAGAACATTTCAAATGATACGCCCCTGTTCGTCACGCTCAATCCGCATACGCCGCCACGCGCCGAGCTGATCATCGACGAACATATGTTCGAGCATCCGGTCTATTCGCTGGAAATGCTGGCGGCGCAGAAGCGCGTCCCGCAGATACAGGGAAAACGCCGGACCTGGTTCTGCGGCGCCTGGCAGCGTTACGGGTTTCATGAGGACGGCATGAAAAGCGCGGTGGATGTGGCCCGGCAGCTCGGATGCGAGGTGCCGTGGTGAATTCACCCCACAGCCTGCTTATCGCCGAAGTCTCACACCGTCGGGCGCAACCGAAAGTACATGCGTTCCGCTACCATGTGTATTATCTGTCCGTCGCGCTTTCCGCGTTGAAGCAACTCGGGTGCGGTATCCTGTCCTTCGAGCGGTTCAATTTGATGAGCTACCGCGAGGCCGACCACGGGAATCCGAAGATCGCCAATGAAACGTGGATACGGCAGGTGCTGAAAGAATGGAGCCTGTCGGAAGTGACGACCGGCGAGATCATGCTGGTGACCATGCCGCGCATCCTCGGATATGCGTTCAATCCCGTCAGTTTCTGGTTCTGCCTGGACGGGGAAGGGGGAATCCGCGCCGTCCTGTCCGAGGTCAACAATACGTTCGGGGAGAAGCATTGTTACCTGAGCTATCATGACGACAGGCACCCGATCGGGCCGGATGACTGGATGGTGTCCGAGAAAGTGTTTCATGTCTCTCCTTACCTGACGGTGGAAGGCACGTACCGCTACCGTTTCATTTTCAGTGAAAAGCGCGTTGCGGTATGGATCAATCATGACACGTCCGCTGGGGAAATGATCGCCACCTCGCTTATCGCCCGGCGTATTCCGCTTAACTCCCGCAACCTGCTGCGGTGTTTTTTCCGCTATCCGCTCGTCACGTTCAAGGTTATCGCGCTTATTTACTGGCATGCAATCCGGCTGCTGGCGAAAGGGCTTCGTTATCATCGCAAACCGCGCCTCGGCGCAAAGGAGATTACCCGTTGAAACAATTCATCCGCTATACGGTGGTACGCGAATTCATCCGCGGCCTTAAATGCCTGCAGTACGGGACGTTCATCCTGGTGACGCCGGGCGGGGTCGTGCGCCATTTCAGGGGAAGCATGTCGAGTGCACCGGAAGCCCGGCTGGAACTGCGTAGCTGGGATGTGATCGTCAATGCCGCGAAGCGCGGCGATATCGGGCTCGGTGAGGATTACATCGAAGGGTTGTGGGAGAGCCCGGATATCAGCGCGCTGATCGAGCTGTTCTGTCGCAACATGGAGGCGTTCGAGCCGTTCGCCCACGGTAACCTGATGCACCGCCTCGCGTTTCGCGCCATCAATCTGTGGCGGTCGGGCGGCAGGTCGCAGAGCAGGCGCAATATCCGGGCGCATTACGACGTGGGCAATGAGTTCTACCAGCTCTGGCTGGATGAAAGCATGACCTATTCCTCCGCGCTCTATCATGGGAAAACGGACGATCTGAAAGGGGCGCAGGCAGCGAAGTACCAGCGGATTCTCGATATCATCGCGCCCGACGGCAATGCTAAGAACGTGCTGGAAATCGGTTCCGGCTGGGGCGGATTCGCGGAGGCGGCGGCAAATGCCCATCATGAAGTGACGGCACTGACCATTTCGCCCGCCCAGTATGCGTATGCACAGAAGCGTCTTTCCGCGAAAGGACTGCTCAGCCGCGTGAAGTTGAAACTGGAGGACTACCGCGATATCCGCGGAACGTTCGATGCGGTCGCGTCGATCGAGATGTTCGAGGCGGTCGGTGAAAAACACTGGCCGACCTATTTCCGCACAGTGAAAAACCGTCTGAAGCAGGGTGGCAAGGCCGTCATCCAGACGATCACCATCCAGGACACGCTGTTCGACGATTATCGCACCCGCAGCGATTTCATCCGTCAATATACGTTTCCGGGCGGAATGCTGCCTTCCGTCAAGCGCTTCCGGGAAGAGGCGGGACGTGCTGGGCTCAAATGCCGTGAGGTCTATGCGTTCGGGCTGGACTACGCCCATACTCTTGAGGAATGGCTGAAGCGATTCGACGCGAGCCGCGAGGCGATCCTGCATATGGGATATAGCGAGTCGTTCATCCGCAGCTGGCGGTTTTACCTGAGCATGTGTATCGGGGCGTTCAGTGCGGGGCGTACCAACGTCGTACAGGTCGAGCTGGAACATGCGTAATTCCGATGACGTCCACTCCCCCCTTGAGGGGGAGTCAAAACACGTTGTGTTTTGGTGGAGGGCCGCTTCTTTCTTTAGAAACCCCCCACCCGATCGAACCGCGCCTATGGCTTGTTCTCCCGGATTCCCCCTCAAGGGGGGAGTAGTCATCCTTCTTTTGTTATTGTTTTCTTTTTCCGCCCGCGCGCTTCCACCCCCTTGCACCGGAAACGTGATTCATGCCGCGCATCCTTACGGGAAAGCCTCCTTGTACAAACTGCTGTTCCATGTCTATGACGCCGAATTCTGGACCGATGACCCGCAAGGCTGGAACATGAAAAGTCCGCACGCGCTTTATCTTATCTATCGCGTAAGTATCGACAAGGCGGATCTGGTGGAACGCACGCTGGAAGAACTGCATCGCGACAAGGCGGTGACGGAAGCCATGATCGCTGAATATCGCAAACACCTGCCTGTCCTTTTTACCGATGTAAAAGATGGCGAGAGCATTACCGCGCTGTATCAACCGGACAACGGCATTACTTTCTGCCATGACGGCATCGTCACCGGTGTTTTGAAAGACCCTGCCCTGGCGAAACCGTTCATGGGTATCTGGCTGGGCCGGAACAGTTCCGAGCCTGGCCTGCGCAACGCGTTGCTGGGAAAGGGGGAATGAACGGGCAGGCTTCCCTGCTGCGTTACGGGGCGCTCGGCATCCCGCTGGCGTTCGCGGGCCTGCCGATCTACCTCCATATTCCCCACCTCTACGCCACCGCGTATCATATGGACCTGGCCGCTATCGGTTTCATCCTGCTGGTCATCAGGGCGGTGGATGCGTTTCAGGATCCGTTGATCGGCCTGCTCTGCGACCGCTCACGGCTTTCCCGTCGCCGGATCGTCATCCTCGCCTCGCTGCCGTTGACGTGTGCGTTCATCGGCCTGTTCCATCCGCCTGCATGGGTGCAGTATCCGACATCACTCGGCTGGTGGCTCGGCGGCATGATGATGATCGTCTCCACCGCGTTTACCGTGATGATGATCCAGTATTATGCAAGCGGCATGAATTACGGGGAGGCGATGCAGACACGCCTTTCCGCCTTTCGCGAGGGAGGCATACTGCTCGGCGTGATGCTCGCCTCGATCCTGCCGACCGTATTGATCGAACAGGTAAAATTACCGGTAACGGCCGCGTACGCCTTCTTTAGTCTGGCGCTGATGCCCCTGATGGGCGCGGGCCTTTTCGTGTCCCACGGGACCTTATCCGCTGCCGTCTCTTCTCCCGCCAGTCGCCCCCGATTGCGCGACGGGTTTGAGTTATTGAAAGTCCCGGCGGTTACCCGGACTCTGCTGCTGTTTTTCTGTAATGCTTTGCCTTCGGCCATTACCAGTACCTTGTTCCTGTTTTTCGTGTCGGATGTGCTCCATGCATCGGGGCAGAGCGGCGGATTCCTGCTGACGTATTTCATCGCCGCAGGGGGTTCGGTGCCTTGCTGGGCGTGGCTGGCGGAGCGGTGGAATCCTGATCGCGTGCTGGCGGCCGGCATGACACTGGCGATTATTTCCTTCATCGGGGCGTATTTCCTTGTTCCGGGGGATACGACCGCTTTCTATGTCATCTGCGGATTTTCAGGGATAGCGATGGGGGCCGACACTACCCTGCTTCCGGTATTGTTCGCTTATGCGCTACGCAGGCATTCTCACGCTTCTGCCTTCGCGTACAGTCTGTGGCACGGACTCAGCAAGCTGACGCTGGCTTTCGCGGCGGGGGTCGTGCTGCCGCTGCTCGCCTGGTGGGGATACCAACCGGCGGAACTGGCCGGACCGTCCCAGGTGCAGGCTTTGAGAATCACGTACGCGGTGATTCCCTGTCTGCTGAAAGGAGTGTCACTGATCGTATTGTTACGGCTTTCTTCCCTATCCACGTTTACCAAGGAATCTCTCTGATGCGTCTTTTTTCCGCCCTGCTGTTTGTCCTACTGTTTCCATTACTCGGCGCCTGTTCCCGCTATACCACGGAGGATTACGCGGATGCCAGACCTGAACTCGATATCCGTCATCAGTTGAACGGTTCCTACACGGTGAGCGGAATGATTTTCGACTGGAAGGGAAAAGCGTCCCGCCATTTCACCGCTACGGTGAAAGCTTCCTGGAATGGCAACAATGGAACGCTGAACGAGCATTTCACCTATAGCGACGGCATGACGCAGGACCGTGTATGGAAGATTATTTTCAGCGACGACCATCATTTCACGGGTACCGCCAATGACGTGATCGGCGTGGCGCAAGGTTCGCAGAACGGGAATGCACTGAACATGAATTATACGCTACGGCATAAGGATACCGACGGCAAAATCATCGATCTTAGCGTCAATGACTGGATTTACCTGACGCAGGGCGGGGTGATGCTCAACCGTACCAAACTTTACAAATGGGGTTTCCCGGTGGGAGAAGTGTTCCTTTCCTTCGCTAAAGATCCGGAATGAGCCCGGTTTCCCTGCAAGGAAAGCGTATCTGGCTGATCGGTGCGAGCTACGGGATCGGCGAGGCGCTGGCGAAACGACTCGCAGGTGCGGGTGCGGTCCTGACGTTAAGCGCACGCAGCGCGGAGAAGATCGGAAATCTGGCGAACCGGCTCGGCAACGGTGCGCAGGCAGTGCCGTGCGACGCGACGGATATGGAATCCGTCCTGACCGCTTACGCAGAGTGCGGCACACCCGATATGGTTATCTATAACGCCGGCGCTTACGAGCCGATGAGCTCGGCGGATTTCGATCTTGCGACCGTGGAGCAGATGATTGCTGTAAACCTGATGGGAGCGATACGGGTGATCCATACGGTGCTGCCGGCCATGCGGGCGGCAAAAGCAGGGCGGATCGTGCTGGTCGGGAGCGTCGCGGGTTATCGCGGACTTCCCAAAGCGATGGGATACGGCCTCAGTAAGGCGGCGGTGATCCATCTGGCTGAAAATCTGCGACAGGATCTGGATGGTTCGGGCATCGCGGTGCAGCTCGTCAATCCCGGTTTCGTCAAAACGCGCCTGACGGAGAAAAACCGGTTCCCTATGCCTTTTATCGTGACGCCTGAACAGGCGGCTGAGGCTATGGTCAAAGGGCTTGCAGCGGGAAAATATGAAATCCATTTTCCACGGCGCCTGACTTTTCCGATGAAACTGATCGCTTCTCTTCCCGCGTCGCTTTATTTCTGGCTTTCCAAAAAGCTTTTATAGCGTTTCAGTGTTTCTGCACCACCAGCTCCGGCGCAAGGCGGGCGGCCTGGGTATGCTGGGTTACCGTGGTAAAAGGAATCATATCGTCATTTCCACCTTTGGGGAGAGAATGGGACTGAGCCGGAAAAAAAGAAGGGATGACGGTGGCGGAATGATTTTCCGTCTTTTGCTCCAAAGGCTTTTCCACCGGATGCGCCGCATCGGCGGAATGGAAATCCCTCTCCAGTTTTTCCGCCGTCAGCCGGTTATACGTCGCTTTCACGTCCGGATGTTCCATCAGATAATTATGAATCTCGGCCCGGTCGATCGCCCGCGCCTTCTGGCTGATTTCCACCAGAGCCGGTGTGGTGCTGCTGTTCAGGGTGGCCTGCAGATCCACCGCATAGGTCTGCAGCACTTCCTCCAGCGGTACTTTCTTGTCTTCCAGCAGCACCCGAACGTCCTTGACCGCCTGGATACTGTAACGGTTGGCGATTTCGACGTAAGCCAGCGTCTTTTCCGGCTGCGCCAGGTCGATCAGGTCATGCCCTAGCAGATACAAATATTTCGGCATGGTAAAATACCGTTTTTCCCCGAGAATTTCCTGCGTCAGCTGTTCTACCTGATCGTGATTCGTCGTGAAACCATGCTTATATTTATAGGTGGTGTTCATCAATTCCGCCATACGGGCGAAAATCGTATTGGAGAGCCGCCAGTTGGCGCTGTCGTGCATATCGTGGCTCGTGGCGTCCTTGAACAGCGTATCCGGGTTGTTGGTCAGGTTATATTTCTGGTACAAATCGAGCAGGTCGGAAGCCCGCATGGGGTCGCCAAGTCCATGCTGCGGATTGAGTTTGCGGTCGATCATATCCGTCAGGTCGGTCAGGATAGACGTGGTTTTACGCTGCGTCTCGCCGACCAGCAGCAATCCTTTCGCGCCTAGCGCCAGTTCTCCGAGCGGCAGGTATTGCAGTCCACCAAGACCAGGAACGCGCCCGAGATGCCGTCCGAAAAACAATGCATCGGTGCCGAGCCGCCATAAGTTTTTTTCAAAAAACTCATTACAGGTTTCCCGGACAATCTTATTATCCGAAAGGAATATGTCCTGAAGCGTGATGTTGTCAGGATTGGCATATTTTTCATACGCCACCGTTTCGGCGAAGGTCTTGTAGATATCTTTCAGTACGCGGTTGCCATACGATATCGTTACCGCAAGACTTCCGAGGCCGAGAGCGGTATCAAAGGAAAATCCCCACAGGTTGGAGCGCATTTTTTCCTTCATCAATTTCAGATTGGTTTCAAAATTACTGCCCGTCTTATTTACCTGATCGCCCAGCCAGAGATGCCTCGTCAATTGCAAGGGCTGCACCGCCTGCTCCTCCGCAATCCTGGTTGCGTCGGATTTATATTCTTGCAAATGCGTAAATTGTTTGCAGAAATCCAAGAGGTTTGTTTCCGCATTATTGATCTGTCCAATGGATCTTAACAGATCAACTACCTGGTTATACTCTTTGGGATTATGGTTCTTTAGGAACTCATTGCTCAGTTCCCCAACGTTTCGCCTGCCGTCATCCGTCGCGCTTCGGATAAAGCCCGTCAGTATGTCCGCATCTTTCGTACTGAAATGGTCGACCGTATTGGCGATGTGGTGGGGAAGATTCCACCATGTGGCGGTATCCGCTTTCGGAGAATCGAATTCAAACAGCGTATCTATACCGGCGCGGGCGAAGTAGCGCGCGGTGAGCGCAGGCATCAACAGGCGGAAATATCCCGGGGTACTGGGAATATTACTGGTAATTCCCACATGCAGGGGATTTTCCATCTCATCGGCGCGGTTGGAAGCGATCCGGATCGTTTGTCCGTCCTCAAGCGTGATGTCACGGAAGGGTTGCTGGTGAATTTCGTTTGCCGGCCCGGTGATTGTGGGAACACCGCCGTTTTTTTCGTTCTGATCTGGAATGTCGGAAGCGACAGGGCGAACGGCAGGCGCGCCTGCCTGCGAAGGCCCTGTTTTCGAAGGGGTTTCAATAGTAAGCTGTGCGGGTATGTCGGCCATGCAACGGTTTAAAAGAGTGGTTCCTGCGAATGTAGGCACAGTCTATCACAAACTCCTCCTTTACCCAAAACGTATGTGGACGAATCCATATGAAGATTGCATGAACGTCGCATAGGGGATCCGGCAGTCATGAATTTCATGCATGGCTACGGAAAATCAGCGCACGATCACGATTTCACGTTCCGCCGCCATCGGCAGTTCGCGCCGTGCCAGTTCGCCGAGCAGGTCCGCGTCGATCGCATCGCCTTTTATCAGGGAAATGTTGTGTTCCATCCGTATACGCTCCTCCTGCACACGGGCGATTTCGTCGTGCAGCATGCGTTGTTTATGTTGATGGATCGCCCGCCCGATCAATCCCTGGTCACCGTGCATCAGGTGAAAGGCGAGGTAAAACAGCAACACTCCGATCAATGCGGAACGGCACAGGCTGCGGGTGAAATACGTCATTTTCGTCATGGTGAAATCCTGACAAAAAAACGGGTTTCCCGCAACTTTATTCCATAAGGTAAACAGCGCAACTCCTGACTTTGGCGCTGCTGCGTGGCAAACGATCCTATTTACGGTATCCTTTGCGGGTAAAGCGGGGGTCATAAAGCTCGAACAGGCTGTCTTTCATGGCCACATTCAGTTCCGCATTGCCGAGGGCGATACGGGTTTCCTCGCCTTTGGCGTCCTTCATCACGATCGCCCGCAGCTTCATCGGATGCATCTCGCATTCGAAGGTGATCTCCCCTTCGTCTTCCTTATGCGTCTGCGTCACTTTCACGGTAGCCACGCCATCTTTCGCGAATCCCTGCAGGATTTTTAGGGAAGCGTCGTGAAAATGAATCATGTCCTGCGCCAGAACGCCCGCCAGGCTGCCTTCCAGCGGAATATCGCTCACCTGTTCCAGCTCTGAATCGTAGTAGCGCAGGAATGTGCCCACTGTCACCATCAAGATCGGGACGGGCGGATGGTATTGCCAACGCATCTTCCCGGGCCGCTTGAGCCAGAGGGTGCCCTCGGAACTGGTGCCGTCCGGCGCGGTCTGGATGAATTCCGATTTCAGGCTGCGGATGGTGTTGAGGTAGGTCTCGACCAACGCGACGGTGGCGTCGTCTATCGCGGCCGCGTGGGCCGTCGACATCGCCAGCAGTGTAATGAAACAAAAGAAACGTAAAATTCTCATACTACCATCCTTGCCTGTAGCGCGGCGCCGAGCGTTCCGTCATCCAGATAATCCAGTTCACCGCCGAGCGGGATGCCCTGCGCCAGACGGGTAATGCGGACCTGCAGCCCTTCCAGCGCGTCGGTAATGTAATGTGCAGTGGTCTGGCCGTCCGCCGTGGCGTTGGTCGCCAGGATCACTTCCCTGGTGCCGCTTTCCGTTACCCTGTGCACCAGCAGGGGGATGCCGAGCTGTTCCGGTCCCGTTCCGTCCATGGCGGAAAGTACCCCGCCCAGCACATGATACATGCCCTGGTACATGCCGCCCCGTTCCATCGCCCACAAGTCGGCCACGTCTTCCACCACGCAGATGGTCGCAGCGTCGCGTCCCGGATCACGACACAAGGTGCAGGGGGAGATCACGTCCAGCGTCCGGCAGGTTTCGCACGTGCGGACTTCTTCCATCACATGCTGCAACTGCAGGAGCAGCGGTTCGAGTACCGCCGACTTACGCCGCAGCAGATGCAGCACGATACGGCGCGCCGAGCGGTTACCGAGGCCCGGCAGCCGTGCGACGGAAGTGATCAGTTGGGCGATTACGCCCGGATAGGAAGGGGGATACGTCATTGGTTTCCACCTGCATACATCACTTTTACGAAAAACGGAACAGGTTTGCGTGCATGTCATGCATCGTGGATGATCGCGGTATAGGACATATGGCCCCGCCTGCGGCGCTCTTCCACGTGGGCCGTTTCACTTTTGCGCAAAGTCAGGTTCACCATCTCGCCCACCGTCAGATTTAACGAATGCCACAGCAGCAACGATTCCACCCGCTGCATCACGTCGAAAAGCTCGGCGTTTCCATCGTAGTCCGACCATACTTCCAGTGCAAACACATGTTCCGAGATGCCTGCATTATATCCTGCGGAGCGGTTATGCCATGCATTCATCTGAACGACGATATACGGAAACGTCGCCTCAGGCGGGACGTAATCAAACACACCGCTTACCGCGGCGCCGAGTACGGTATCGGTGCCGAGCCTTTCAATGACGGCGCGTTGCAGGGATTCCGTGAGCAGGGATAGAGCCGTCATAAGGATGATTCTCCAGCCGTTGAAATGCGGCATTCCGTAAAACGCGGGTCAAAGACGGAAGTTGCCACCCATTCGATCCGGTAGATGCTGCTGTTCAGTATACAGCGCATACTCGCATTCACCCCGTCATCCCGACGGATCGTCACCCGTTTCGTCACGCGTGATCGGAGCGTATCCGATTCGGAGGTTGAAGCTCCGTTGAACAGTTGTACGTACGCCCAGCGGGTCGCGTAAGCTTCCCATGCCGACTGAAAGCCGCCTATTCCGTCCGCGCTGCGTGCTTCCTGTTGAAAAAGGACCCGCTCTTTAAGCATCCCCGCATGAATTAAAGCGTTCATACGCGAATCTCGCGGTAGGTTTCATAGGTCTGGATCGCCGCCGGTATGGGCGCGTCGGTGCCGCGCATATCGTAACACATGGCGAGATGCATCAGCATGGCCTGGCGCATGTCATGGTCGGGAGCGGCGGCATTCCCGGCATCGTAGGCGATGCTGATGAGGGGACCGCAGAGCGGCGTATCCACATGTAATAACGACGTGTTGAGCAACCGGTAAGCGGATGCGGGAACCGTCACCACGGCGCCGCTCTCGTCGCGGGTCTGGATCAGAGTGACGGAGCGGACGGGACGCATCGGCAGCGTGATGTCGCACGGCAGGCTCTGCAGGTAATCCACCTGCCAGCTCTGCTCTACCAGCGCGCGTCCGATCATCTCTTCGGCATGGCAGCGTACCGCCACGATCATTTCACTGATGAGCAGGTCTTCTTCCGTATGGTCGACCCGCAGATAAAGTTTCGCCTCGGCAAGGGTGATGAGTTCCGCAGGCGCGGATGACGTACGTCGCAGGGCGAAATAAGGGGTGGGTGACATGGTTCCTCGCGGGGCTGAATGATGCCCTCATCTGTGACGATGGGAGGAACGGGCCGGAAGGGGTAAAAATCAGATGCCCGGTACTATTTCAGGGATCGCGGCGTACAGCGCAGCACGCAGCTGTGAAACAGCCGGTCCCATAACACGCGGTTATAGTTCCCGTTCAGCATGGGCCAGACCATCAGGAACTGCAGCAGTACCGGAACGATATAAAACAATTCGCTGAGCGAACTGTAGGACATGTCCAGTGAGGAATCGGTAGAAAAATTTCCGGGAATCACATGGAGAATTTCCCCGGACCCGAAGATCAGCATGATGAGCGTCGGCGTTGAAAAGACGATGAACCGTCCGATAGCCGCCACGGGTGAGAGGGTGCCGCCGAAAATGTCGGCAACGTAGATGCGCATCAGTCCCTGACCCGGAGTGGCACGAAGTGATGAGGCGTTCCACAGCGCGACGTAAGTTCCCCACGTCAGGAAAAACCATAAGGGCAGGGACGGCATCGGCTGGTGCGGAGACAGGGAAAAAAACGTGGCCGCTTTAGGAAAGGCGTACCATACCAGCGCCGTGATGATCGCCATATCGATCATGAAAGCCAGCAGACGCCTTGCGGCGCTCGCTACCAGGATGTCGGAGGCAAGCGGCAGGGAACCGGCATTCCCGGTTCTGGAAGGCCTCTGCAGCGAATCACGTTCTGGTTTGTTGTCCATGGGAATGGTATAGTGACGCAATTCCCGCCAAAGCTCCAGCGATATTTGGCAAAACCATCGCCATGCCGTCACGGGCGATGCAGGCGGCGTCTTCTTTCGCCACACCCGTTTTCTCCAGGATCCGCTCCAGGTTCCTCTGTACTTCCTCGTTGGGCCGGGTGAGCATGGTGTTGAGCGTCAGCGCGCTGCCGAGCTGTACCGTATGATCCCATATCGCGGCGCTGAGATAAGGGTTCGAGATGCCGCCTTTTCCGGATTCGGAAAGTTTCATGCCCAGCTGATGATCGAAAAAGCGCATCAGTACCGCCTGGGCGGCGATGGACAACCCGGTACGGATTCCGTTGTCGATGAACGCGTCCGCGTAGATATAGGCCCTGTCTTTCGGAGCGGCCGCATGGCGGAGGGCCGTTTCCTTGTCGGTCTCCAGGGCCGGAAAACTGTCCGCCAGAGAGTCAAGCTGCGGTAAGACGGGCGTGAGCGCGTGGGCGAACGCCTTTTTCACCGGTTTGAGCGCCGTCTGATGATCGACTAAATGCGCAGCGCCGAGAAACACCGTCGCACTGCATATTTCGGTCGCGATACGACTCGCCGTAATGGCGGCAAGCGGGTGCCTTTTGGCGGCGGTGACGATGGATTGCGGAAACATGAAGAAGCGTTTAATCCGAATAATAATATTTTACTATTCTATCACACGGCGGGTAGCGATGTCATGACAGTTTCATGAAAACCCGCTGAAAATTAAGAGATTAACGGGCAGTCTTGAGCGCAGGTTTGTCGTCGGCCAGGAAAACGCCTTTCGGAAGGGAAAAGATTTTCAGGACCGGCGCCGAAACATAAATGGAGGAATAGGTTCCCACGATGATCCCCACGAACAGCGCCAGCGAAAATCCGCGGATCACTTCCCCGCCGAGCCAGGCCAGTACGGCGGCGGCGGCGATGGCCGTGGCACTGGTAAGCAGGGTGCGGGACAATGTCTGGTTGAGGCTGAGGTCGATGATCTCTTCAACGGTTTTATTATTATGCTTGCGCATGTTTTCGCGGATGCGGTCATAAATCACCACGGAATCATTCATGGAATAGCCGATCACGGTGAGAATGGCCGCCACCGACGTCAGGCCGAACTCGAGACGGCTCAGTGCGAAAAACCCGATCACGATGATGGCGTCATGCAGTAACGCGAGCAGGGCACCGACGCCGAACTGCCATTCGAAGCGGAACCAGATATACAGCATGATACCCCCCAGCGCGCAGGCGAGGGACAGCAGGCCGGACTGCAGCATTTCCCTGCCGACCGCCGGGCCGACATAATCCACCCGCCGGAATTCCACGCTTTTCCCCAGCTTCTCGTTCAGCGTCCGCTTCACTTCCTCCACGATCGCGCTTTGCTGCTTGAGAGGATTTCCCTTCATGCGGATCAGCACGTTGTGTGGATCCCCGAACAACTGCAGGTTGGTCTCGCCGTAATCCGGATGGTTGAAGAGGGGACGCAGGCTGGCGAGATCCGCAGGCTGTTCGGTGCGGATCTCGAACAGGAGGCCACCGGCGAAATCGATGCCGTAATTCAGGCCGCGCGTCGATATCAGGCCGATGATCGCCAGCATGAGGGCGACGGAGATATAGGCGGCGGGCCGGGCATAGGCCATGAAACGCCACCGCTGATCCTGTGAAATAAAACGTAGGGCAAGTTTCATGGGCGTACGAAAAGCTCGGATGGGTAATCCCTGTTGATACGACAGCTGGGCGATTTGTCAAGCGTTGTCGCCGGAAGAACCCCGCTTATTCGCCCCAGTCGAGTTTTTCATCGTCCTCATCAGCGGACGACTCGTCCGCAGGTTCCGGCTCGTTTGAAGGCACTGAACCGCTCAGGATCTGGATGTACCCTTCCAGGCCGGCCAGATTCATTTCCCCAACGACCGTTTCCCCGGGACGGCGGACAAGAAAGTGCCGTTCCGTGGTTTCCATCAGTTCGAGGTAGGAAAATTCGATGTCGCTCAATCCGAACACGGTGATATATTCCTCGCAAGGGTCCTCGTTCGGCAGATAAATCTGGGTGACGGTCTTCTGGATCATCGCCTTGGTAAGCGGCGTCTGCCCTGAATCCTCGATATCTTCCGCCATGGAAAGCAGCATGGTGTTCTTACTGCTCAGATAATCCATCCAGCCGTTGATGTCGGAAGCGATATGCGTCTGCGAAAGCACCCGCCAGCCTTCCGTCACGACGATGATGGCGGGTGATCCGTCGAGCCGGTCCGTGACCTGTTGAAAGAGCAGGGGAACCACTGCCGGCTGCAGCATTTCATCGCTGATGATTTCGTGCAGCAGGAAGGCGTTCAGCGCGTTTCCTGAAATGACACCCTTGTCCCGTGCGGTAAACAGATGGCCGTATTTCCCGCCTTCTTGCCAGGGAGCGGTGGCATGCACCCAAGAAGGGGCACCGTTTCGCGCCATTGTGACGAAGGAAGCAAAATGCCGTTCATGTTCGGGCAGGGAGAAAATCTGTTCGACCGCAGATCCGAGGGCGGCTTTATCTTCCTCGGTCGGAGCATAACCGCAGGTTCGTGCCAGGATGCCCAGCCAGCGGCTGAGAAACAGGCGGTTACCGTTCGTATCCCGCAGGGTGAAAGGGTTCAGCCAGCCTTTCCTTTCTGCGGGCCGGAACGTGGCGACCGTACCGCCCAGCTGTTGCATGAGCAGGGCGCTGCGTCCGGTCACGTCGAAATAATAAAGTTTCGGCTTGAATTTCATCGACTGACTTAACAGGAAATGCAGCAGCAGGGTCTTTCCGGAGTTATGCGGTCCTATGAGCGCGGAATGACCGACGGTGCCCACGTGGAAATTGAAATAATACGGAGTGCCGCTCGCCGCATGGAACGTGGTGACTGCCGGACCCCAGTGATTGTCATGCGCAGAGCCGACCGGCAGGTTATGCAGGTTGGCGAAGCCGGCGACATGTGAGGTGTTCGTGGCTTTCATCCGGCTGACGAAGATGAAATTACCCGGCAGCTGCGCCCAGTAGGTTTCCTCGAAACGCAGGTCTTCGCGGATCACCACCATGCCGTAGCGCGCGAAGTAAGCGATGGTTTTGCGGATGTTTTCTTCCAGCAGGCTTACCGTATCGGAAAGCAGGAACAGGGTCAGCTGCTGTTCCCCGAAATCGTTCGGATTGTTGCGGTTGCTGTCCACGATGTTGGTCAGTTCGGAAAGGCGCGAGATATCCGGGTCTTCGCTGAGGCGCTGGTAATTGTACAGTTCCTGGAATTCGAACGATACCTTGTACGGATTGACGAAGTTGACGCACTGGGTGATGATGAATTCGATCGGCAACTGCATGAACTGGTCGATCACGCCGAGGGACGCTTCCTTATATTCCTTCAACGTCAGGATACTGCCGAAACGGCGCTTGCCGAGCGAGGTGCGTACTTCCATCGCGTTGAAAGCAAAAGTAATTTCACCCGTGGTAAGGTACATGGACAGATCCATTTCCACCACCGGCATCGGGCGGTCGACGAAATTGATCAGTTTTTCCAGGAAGCGAAGCTGCTGGGAATAATAAATTCCGTTTTCCTTATACATGCCGAGGCGCTGGGCGCCGTATTCCACCAGGTCATCCAGAATCTTGCCGACGGTCTCGTTGAGAACGACGAAGATGGAGTCCAGATATTCATTGCGGTTGACCAGTTCCTTGGAGGGAAGCAGCCCCCGCAGGAACGTTTTGGGGTCACGGATGCGGGAAGACTGTCCTTCATGAACGATGGTGATGAACACCTCGTTCACATATTGCTGATGAAAATCGTTCTGCCGGATCCACGCCTCATTCAATTGGATAGGAAATGCGTTAGCTTCAAACTCTCCGGAAGGGGCCACGCTGATGTTCTTGCGGATAGTATGCAGCCAGATGGCGAACGAATCGTTCGGCACATGGCGCTTCAGGGATTCGCGGATGAGCGCGCGAAGATCGCCTTTGTCCGCGCCCACCACTTCGCGCATCAGGCCGGTGACTTTCAGCGTCTGGCACAGTTCACCGTTTTTGGTGATGATGGTATGTTCGTCGAAAAAAGAGGCATACGGTACGAAGTCCGATTCTTCCACGTCGTCCGTGATGTCACGGAACATCTCCAGGTTCTTGTGCCGCAGCTTCTGCTGCCGCGAGAGCGTGAAACGGGTCGCAGGGTTTAACACGGGGAATCCTTCCTATGACAGTCGATGAACTACTTGTTTTTCCTGGTCATACGACAAATCCCCCGTACCGCACAAACGTGCGATACGGGGGAGATGAGAGTAGCGAGTACTACGTTAGCACCCAGCGGCGCTAGCTGGCTGCAGGGCTTGGATCAGCGGCGCTGCTCCGAATACCACTGCCACGCCGAGACCGACGATGATTGCCATACCCCAAGATACTTTACCCATCAATGCACCGATACCGATGATGATTACTGCCAAGGTTGCGATACCGCCACCCACCGGGCCGGTAAACCATTGAACAACGGCGCAGAGCGTAGTACCAATCGGGTTTCCACCGGCAGCTGCCAGGTCTGGTACGAACAGAGTCAGCGCCAGTGCCAGGAATGCGAGGGATTGTTTGGTTGTTACGTTCATTATGCTCTCCTAAAAAGATAACTAATTAAAGATGTAGATGGAAAATCCAGATAATCACTATCAGTATTTACCTAAAATTAGTTATACCATCTAATTGTTACGATTTTATTACAGTCGCAAGTACTTTATAAAAAATTATTATAAAGTTATCATTTATTACTTAAACGATAGTGTTAATCACTTTTTTTTACTGAACCGCACAGTATATCATGAAAATATTACCGATAGCTGAACAGAAGTGAATAATACTGCTTCAGCCATGTTTTAGCGATGGAAATGTCGGGATGCAGGGCGCGGGTCGTCTGCCAGAAGGCCGCGCTGTGGTCGTGATGCAACAAATGGGCGCACTCATGTGCCACCACATAATCGATCACATGCAGGGGAGCGAACACCAGACGCCAGGAAAACATCAGTTTCCCGTCGCTGCTGCAGCTGCCATAGCGTGAGACCGGGTCGCGCAGGCAGATGGTGGGAGGGGCGTTCAACGCAGCGAATACAGGTTTCGCAAGCAGCATGTCGATACGTCCGTCGATATAATCTTTCAAAATCGTGCGAAGGGTGGAAACAATGAGGCGATGGCAGGTGCGCGCGGTCGCCGGAATCACCAGATGAGGCATGTCGGATAGCGTTGCCTCCTGAACGCGCGAAAGAACGTGAAGTTCTCCCAATATGGGAATGATGGAGCCATACTGCAGCGGCACCGCTTCGGGCAGAGCGCTTACATACCCTTCCATGGAAGAAGCGTATTTTTTCACGAACGCGTGGACGGTACGATGTGAACTGCCTTTCGGACAGCGAACCACGAACATGCGTTTCAATGGATGAAATCTCATGCTTATCTTTCTGCCGCGCGTATGATACTCTACGGTGAAAGGAACGGGACAGGTATCCTGAGTAAGAAGAGTGGTTGCCATCGTCCCGCCATTTCATTAATAAAAGGACTGAATGTCAATACTGTCGAAGAGGCGTGCATACACAAGCTTCGATCGTGTTTTCATTTCTTTTGAAGAAATTTTCTCCGTTTCAGGCTTGCCATGCGTTATCCGGCCTCCTTTATCGACCAGGTGAAAAGCCATTTCCGTCTTTCCGAGATCATCGGAAGGCGGGTGGACCTGCGGCGTCACGGCCGGGAATATACCGCCTGCTGTCCGTTCCATACGGAAAAGACGCCGTCCTTCACCGTTAATGACGAAAAAGGGTTTTATCATTGTTTCGGATGCGCCGCGCATGGGGACGCGGTGGTGTTCCTGATGGAATACGAACGGCTGAACTATAAGGAGGCGATCGAGTCGCTGGCGCGGGAGGCGGGAATCGCCCTGCCGAAGCCCGATCCCGTGGCGGCGGTGCGGATCGACCGGGAAGACCGGCTGCTGAAACTGATGGATGACGCGCGGAAATGGTTCTGCACGCAGCTTTACGGCAGCGTGGGACATGCGGCCCGTAATTACCTGCGTGACCGCGAAATCCATGAAAACACTATACAGACCTTCGATATCGGCTATGCGCCCCAGTCGCGCGAGGGCCTGAAGATCGCGATGCAGCAATTCGGCCATACCGAGTCGCAGCTGATCGAGGCGGGGCTGCTGATCCAGGTGGAAGGCAGAGCATCGTACGACCGTTTCCGCGGGCGGGTGATGTTCCCGATCCGCCGCATCGACGGGCGCGTCGTCGCATTCGGCGGCAGGCTGCTGGAAAAAAGCGATACCGCGCCCAAATATCTCAATTCCCCAGAAACGGTGCTATTCAAGAAACAGGACATCCTGTTCAACCTACATGAAGTGCGCAAATCGGTGCATGACGCGCCGTATATCCTGGTAGTGGAAGGGTATATCGACGTGATTTCCCTCTATGCCGGCGGCATCGTCCACGCGGTGGCGCCGCTCGGCACGGCGTTCGGCGAATCGCACCTGCAACAGCTCTGGCGGTACCATGCGAATCCCATCATCTGTTTCGACGGTGACAAGGCGGGGCAGAAAGCCATGCTGCGGGCCGCCGAGGTGGCGCTGCCGCACGTCAGGGCCGGGCAGCTGATCCGCTTCTGCGGCCTGCCGAACGGCGAGGATCCGGATTCGTTCATGCGCAGCAGCGGAAGCGTTTCCATGGAGACCCTGCTGCTGCGCTCGCTGAGCCTTTCGGAACTGCTGTGGAACCTGTATATCGGCAACCGCGAATTCACGGCACCGGAAGACCTCGCCATGGCGGAGGGCCGCCTGATGCAGGCAATCGAACTTATCAAGGACAATGCGCTCAAGCAGCGGATCGCCGCGTCGTACCGCAACCGCCTGTGGCATGTGGCCAAGCGTGTCTCAAGCCCGCTGGCCGTCAGGAAACGGCAGGCGTCACCCGCTCCTGCGGCCGCGTTGCCGCCTTCCGACAAGGCGAAAGGGAACATGCTCAAACATCTGCATAAGGAAGAGGGTTCCCTGCAGGAGCAGGTGTTCGCCCTGCTGGCCAGATTCCCGGCCCTGCTGAAGGACGGGGAAGTGGAACAGGTGCTGTATGAATGGGACTGGTCCGCCACCTGCTATCACGGATGCGTGACGGAAGTGATCTCGCGCAGCGAACAGCTCAGCACCTGCCGCTATATTTTCCTGGAATATCTGGCGCAGGCGTTCCCCTCGCTGGATGAGAGGCTGCAGCAGCTTTATGCCGAAGGCATCATCCCGGCGCAGCTCTACGGTCGTGAGGAAGAAGAGGGCGAAGCGGAAGCGCGCGGCATGTTCCGGCGCCTGAAGCAGCGCTATGAACAGCGGACTATGCGGCTCGATCTGGAACAAAGGTTGAAAAGCCAGCGCACCGAGCCGAGTGACGCTGCGACCTATCAACTGATGGAACTGATAAAAATACAACAGAAAGCTCATGCTCTCAATGCTGAACATACGGATGATCGCTATAATTGAATCCTGTCATGATTTCTTAAAAAACCTGTGTTGACGTAGATACTCCTATTGCAACCACGCCCAACGTCTCCCATATGCACTGAATAATACTTCTTGAATCATCCGCCTCTTTTATGGTACAGAGCGCGTTTGACTTGAGAAATGACTAATTTCCCCTCATACTCATCCCTTTAAGCATACGTCCCCAGGTTTTTCTATGGCGAAAGCAAAAACGATCGACGGCACCGAACCCGTGACAGAACAGGTCACGAAAAAAGATACGAAAAAACCTGATACATCCCCGCAAGAAGAAACAAAGCAAACCGCTCCGGCATCAGCCAGGGATTCGGCCAAGCGGGAGATGGAGATCGTCAAGACCCTGATCGATCTCGGCAAGGCGAAAGGCTATATCACCTACACCGAACTGAACGACATACTGCCGGCGGCGGAATTCACACCCGACAAGATCGACGGGGTGATCCGGGCGCTGGGGCAGGTGAAGATCCGGGTGCTGGAAGAAAACGAGGTGGACGGCGCCAAGAAGAAAAGCATTCATCTTCAGGATGACGAGCTGCTGGAGGATGAGGTGGACGTGGAGCCGCTGGATCCGGAAGCGGCCGAAGAAGCGGCGGCGGTGGTAGATAACGCCGGACGTTCGGACGATCCCGTGCGGATGTACCTGCGCGAGATGGGGAACGTGGAACTGCTGTCCCGCGAAGGGGAGATCGAGATCGCCAAGCGGATCGAGCATGGCCGCGAGATGCTGATCGGCGCGCTGTGCGAAAATCCGGTGGTCATGCACCATATGCTTAAATGGCGCGACGAATTGAGCGGCGGCACGATGCTGCTGAGAGAAATCATCGACCTGGATGCCAGCTACGGCGCCGCCGAAGTGGAAGTCGAAGGGGAAGAAGCTAGCCCTATGCCGGATATGGCGTTGCCGCTGGGTGTCAAACTGCCCGTCGCGCCCGCCGTACCTGAGACGCCCGCCGCTATCCCGAATGCCGAGACCAAGGAAGCCGGAGAGGAAAGCGATGAAGAAGCGCTGCTGCTTGAAGAAGAGGAAGTAGAGGAGGAGGATGACGAAGCGCCCGTTTCCCTCATCGCGATGGAAAACGCCATTCTTCCTTTAATGCTGCAGACGCTGGACGAATTTGCGCTTATCAGTAAAAAAATGCGTACCCACCACGAGAAACGTCTGGATATGGCGTTCGGGGAAGGGGAGATCACGGTAGCCGATAAAAAGAATTACGAGAAACACAAGACGGAACTGGTCAAACTGGTGATGACCATCAAGCTGAACAATAACTGTATCGAAGACCTGACCACGAAGCTGTATGCGATCAACCGCCGCCTGTTCGACCTGGAAGCGGATGTCCTGAAACTGGCGGAGAAAAGCAAGGTTAGCCGCAAGGAATTCCTGAAGCATTATCCCGGAAATGAGATGGATGCCGGCTGGATGGATACGGTGGCGAAACTGCGGACCAAGGGCTGGAAAGAATTCGTGGCGGATTACCGGGGCGACGTGGCGAAAATCCGTGATCAGATTTTCGGCATCGGGCGGGAAGTGGGCGTCGATGTCACCGAATTCAAGCGGATGGTGGCGGACGTGCAGAAGGGTGAGCGCACTACCAACCGCGCCAAGAAGGAGATGATCGAGGCGAATTTGCGTCTGGTGATCTCCATCGCCAAGAAATACACGAACCGTGGCCTTCAGTTTCTCGACCTGATCCAGGAAGGTAATATCGGCCTGATGAAAGCCGTGGACAAGTTCGAATACCGCCGCGGCTATAAATTCTCGACTTATGCCACGTGGTGGATCCGTCAGGCGATTACCCGCTCCATCGCGGATCAGGCGCGCACCATCCGTATTCCCGTGCATATGATCGAGACGATCAACAAGATCGTGCGCACCTCGCGCCAGATGCTGCACGAGATCGGACGGGAGCCGACGCCGGAAGAGCTGGCGGAACGGCTGGTCATGCCGCTCGATAAAGTGCGCAAAGTCATGAAGATTGCCAAGGAACCGGTCAGTCTGGAGACGCCGATCGGTGACGAGGAGGACTCACAGCTCGGCGATTTCATCGAGGACAAAAACGCGATCCTGCCGCTGGACGCGGCGATGCATTCCAACTTGCGGGAAGTGACGACGCGTATTCTCTCCACCCTGACGCCTCGGGAAGAGCGGGTGCTGCGGATGCGTTTCGGCATCGGCATGAATACGGATCATACGCTGGAGGAAGTCGGCCAGCAGTTTTCGGTCACGCGCGAACGTATCCGCCAGATCGAGGCGAAGGCGCTGCGTAAGCTCAAACATCCGAGCCGTTCGCGCAAAATGCGCAGCTTCCTGGAACATTAGGCATGCCCCGACGGATAATGTGGTGCGCGCTGGCGCTGTTATGGGCCCATGCCGCCAACGCTTCGGAGGTTTGTCCCGGCACTCCCGGTTACCAGCCGATCGCCGAGCGTAATTACGGCAGCCTCGCCTATCGCATTACGGATTGCAAAGGCCATGAAAGCACGGTGCTGGGCACGCTGCATTCCAGCGATCCGGCTATCATCGCTTCCGTCTCTTACGTATTTCCCGCTCTTCACAACGCGAAGAGCGCATGGTTCGAACTGGTGCGTCAACCCGGAGATGAAAAACTGCTGGCAACCCGCATGTTCCTGCCTGCATCCGAGAAAAAGGGGTTGAAGGAAATGCTGGGGGAAAAGGATTTCGCGGCGCTGATGGCCCGGTTCCATACCAAAGCTCCCAACCTCCCGGAAGCCTACGTCACGCGTTATCAGCCCTGGGCGGCGGGAGTGATGCTGGACACGCTCAGTATCGATACGTCAGGCGTCGTGATGGACGATGTGGTACAGAAGCAGGCGGTGGAGGAAAAAATCCCCGTTCATGCGCTGGAGACGATGGAGGAACAGTTCAACGTGTTCGAAGCGTTTTCGCAAGCCGAGCAGATCGCCATGCTGAAAGAAGGAATCACGTCGTTCGATGAGGCGGACACCATCAACACCCAGCTGTTGAAAGCTTATAAATCAGGGGATCTTCATACCATCGCCGTGCTTTCCGCCACCACGTTCAAGGAAATGCCGGATACTCATCTGGCGGATAAACTGCTGGCATTGCTGGTCAATGACCGTAACGCCCATATGGCGAAAGAACTGATTCCCGTAGTTGACCAGGGAGATGCGTTCATCGCTCTCGGCGCATTGCATCTGCCGGATGCGACAGGTCTGCTCGCGGCGTTCGAGAAGGCGGGGTTCGGTATTTACCCCGTTATTTCTGACGTTCCTTTGAAAAAAGAAGCGTCGCCTCAATAAACCCTTTGAACAACGGATGCGGTGCGAACGGACGTGATTTGAATTCCGGGTGGAACTGCACGCCGACGAACCAGCGATGACCGCTGAGCTCGATAATTTCGGGCAGTTTGCCCCGCGGCGACATGCCGACGAACTGCATCCCCTTCAATTCAAACTGCTCTTTATAAAGCAGGTTGATTTCATAGCGATGGCGATGACGCTCAAAAATATTGGATTTTCCGTAAAGCGCTCTCGCGAGCGAGTCCTCTTTCAGATCACATTCATAGGCGCCGAGGCGCATGGTGCCGCCTATATCGTCTTCTTGGCTCCGCTTTTCCATTACCCCGCCGCGTGACCATTCCGTCATCAGTCCGACGACAGGCCCGCGGGGATCGTCCGTTTCCGGCGGGCCGAATTCGGTGGAAGAGGCTTCCTTGATGCCGAGCACGCTGCGGGCGAATTCGATGATCGCCATCTGCATCCCGAAACAGATACCGAAATAAGGAATGTTATGTTCGCGGGCATATTTGACAGCGGCGATCTTGGAACGCACTCCCCGTTCACCGAACCCGCCGGGCACCAGGATGCCGTCGGCTTTCAGCAGGGTATCCTCCAGGTCTTCGGGCTCCAGCGCCCTGGCGTCCACCCATTCGATGTTGACCGCCACCCTGTACGCCATGCCCGCGTGATGAATCGCTTCGGTCAGTGACTTATAGGCATCGTTAAGTCCCGTATATTTTCCTACGATCGCGATCGTGACGGTACGCTCCGGCTGCGCTTCATCCGCCGCCAGGCGTTGCCAGACGGTAAGGTCCGGTTCCCGCGCGTCGGTAATGCCGAAATGTTTGAGTACCTGCTTGTCCAGCCCTTCCGCGTGATAGGTCATCGGTACGTGATAGATGGAAAGGACGTCCAGTCCCTGAATCACGTTTTCTTCCTGCAGGTTGCAGAACAGGGCGATTTTACGGCGTTCGGACGCCGGAATTTCACGATCTGCGCGACATAAGATGATGTCCGGGACGATACCGATCGAGCGCAGTTCCTTGGCGGAGTGCTGCGTCGGCTTGGTTTTCAGTTCCTTGGCGGCGGGAAGCCACGGCACCAGCGTGACGTGCATGAACAGCACCGAGCTTTTGCCGAGCTCGTAGCCGAGCTGGCGAATCGCTTCAAAATAGGGCAGGCCTTCGATATCCCCCACGGTACCGCCGATTTCACAAAGCACGAAATCTTCCGTCTCGGTATCCTTGAGGATGAATTTCTTGATGAGGTCCGTCACATGCGGAATGACCTGTACCGTGCCGCCCAGATAGTCACCTTTGCGCTCCTTAGCGAGCAGGGTGGAATAAATCTGTCCGGTGGTGACGTTGTCGCTGCGCTTGGCGTCGACGCCGGTGAACCGTTCGTAATGGCCGAGATCCAGATCGGTCTCCGCTCCGTCTTCCGTGACGAACACTTCCCCGTGCTGAAACGGGCTCATAGTGCCGGGATCGACGTTCAGGTAGGGATCGAGTTTACGGCATCGTACCTTGAAGCCGCGTGACTGCAGCAGCGCGGCGAGCGATGCGGAGGCCAGCCCTTTCCCCAGAGAGGAAACCACGCCGCCGGTAATGAAAATAAACCTCGCCATGCGTCAGTCCGCCTTCGGTGCTTCGGCTGCTTTGGCCGGGGCAGGGACATCTTTGGTCCCGGTGGGTGCAGGTGCTGCCCCGGGAGTGGGTGATATCGCCTTTTCAGCGGGAACCACGGGAGGAGCCGTATTTTTATCTCCGCCATCTTTGGGGGGCTGAACGGTTTTCGGTTGTTCGGCCACCACCTGATCCACCAGGGAGGACGCGCCGCTCCGTGCGGTGATGACGCCCAGCAATAAACTGTTGCTCATGAAAATAAATGCGAGAACGGCAGTGGTGCGCGTCATCAGGTTCGCCTGTCCACGGCTGGAAAGCAGTCCGCCGCCGCCACTGGCGCCGCCGAGCCCCATTCCGTCGCTGTCCGAGCGCTGCAGCAGCACGCTGCCGATCAGCAACAGCGCCACGATGATCTGCAACACCAACAATACCAGTTCCATAAGCCCTTACCTTATCCTTGTCATTCCTTTCTGTGGCTTGTAGCAGCCTTCATGATTCCTGTCCACTGCCCAGCGTCGATACTCGCGGCGCCGACCAGTACGCCGTTGATCGACGGAACGGCGAAAATATCCGCGCAGTTTTCCGCCCTGACAGACCCGCCATAGAGCACCGAAGGGGCGGCGATTCCGTGTGATTCCAGATGGTGATGCATGGATTCCGTCACCTCGAAGATATCGGCAGGGGTCGGGGTCAGACCGGAACCGATGGCCCAGATCGGTTCGTACGCGACGATCAGGCTGTGCATTTTTCCTACGTATCGGAGCACCGCGGCCAGCTGGTCATGCAGCAGCGGAAGATAACGCCCGGTAGCCCGCTGCGCATGGCTCTCTCCGACGCAGATGATGGGGATCAGCCGGGAAGCCAGGGCAGTCGCCACTTTTTCGGCGACCAGCTCGTCATTCTCCAGGAACTGCAGGCGACGCTCGGAATGGCCGAGGATCACGTAATCGCATCCCGCCTCCTTCAGCATGGAAGCGCTCACTTCGCCGGTATAGGCGCCGCTTTCCAGATGGTGGCAGTCCTGAGCGCCGATTTTGATTCCGCTGCGCCTGGTAAGGGAGGAAGCTTCGCCGATCCAGGGAAAAGGGGGGCATTGGATAACGGTATGATACTCCGCCACCCCCAGTCGCCCCATTTCCTGCATCACGGATGACAGGTGAGAGGCGACAAATGCACGGTTGCCTTCCATTTTCCAGTTTCCGACAAGATACATGCTAGGACTATAGCCAGCCCGCCTTGAAAATGGAACAGGTTTCATAGTGTGGATGTTTCATGGTGCGGATTCAGGTGCGGCCCAAACTATAGTCGTTTCACTTGAAAATGTCCCATTTTACAAGTGATAAAAACGACTATAACTATATGATATATAGTGCTTTTATCAATTCTTTTAATGCTCACAAAGTGAGTCATTAAAAAATTGAAGCACTATATCTGTAAAAAAAAGGCGGCATCCTGAAAATGCCGCCTTTTCCATGTATCTTCCAATCAGTCCGTTTACGCTGCGGACTCTTCCGCCGGTGCGTTCGCGGCGGCTTCCGCTTCGGCTCTCGCCTTATCTTCCGCGTCCTTGCGAGCCTGAGCGCGGGGAGGGAGTTTTCCGACTTTCGGCTTCGCCGTATATTTCGGCGCTTCCGTCCACAGACCGTCGGCACGCAGCTTACGGGCGACGCTTTCGGTCGGCAATGCGCCGACGCCCAGCCAGTAGCGTACGCGCTCCGCATCGTAAGTGAAGCGGTTTTCGCCGTCTTTGGCGATCAACGGATTATAGACCCCTAGTTTTTCAATAAACGCGCCGTCACGCGGGGCGCGGACATCCGCTACCACCAGCCGGTAAAAAGGGCGCTTCTTGGAACCGCCGCGCGCTAATCTTAAATGTACTGCCATATCTCACTCTGTCCAAATGCTGTAAAAGAGACCCTATAAAGCAGAGTCGCCGACAAAAATCCACTTATTTTTAAACCGTACGACTATTTATTCTGAGCTTACAGGAGGTGCAGGTTTCTTCGTGGCCGCGATGGCGGAAGCCGTTTTCGGTTTGGCGCCCGCTTTCTTCTTGCGTTTCAGCGTGACCATGGAAGCGAAATACCCTGCGGGCGGTTCCGTCGCCTGGCCGGCTTCCGTTTTTTCCGGCTTGTTACCCGCCGGTACGCTGATCTTGCCTTCGAAATCGTTTTTTCTTGTATTCGAACGTGAAGCCGCCCTTTTCCTTATGGGCGACGATGGTGATGATATATTTCTGGGCCGGTTCCTTCGTATCTTCCTTGCGGTCGAAAATCATCAGCAGCAGTTTATTGTCGCCGGGGAATGGTCGTTTCTGGATATTCGATATGCAGTGCGTCGAATTCCGCCTGTATCGCTTCCAGCGTGGTATAATGCTTGCCTTTTTTCACCGAACGGAGAATCGGATGCCCCCAGTTCGGCAGGCGTGATTTTTTCCGTGTCCGGCGCGGGTGGTACTTCAACTCCGTATCCAGCTTGACGCAGGCAAGCGTATAGATCCCCGTATCCATACGTTCCGGCGTGATGAACGCATAATGTCCTAAAAAACCTTCTTCCGTTTCTTCCGGTGTCACCGCGAAGTCACGGATCCACATGACGAGCACTTCCTTTTCTTTCGGGACATCCGCCGTCGCTTCCTGACGGGCGATGGTGAAGGATTTACGGAAATACTCCATCTTCTGCTTGGCGATGCCTTCATGTTCGAAGCGGTAGCGTCCCGTCACCAGGGCGTTGACATGGGGGTTGGCGACGTTGGCGTAATGTTGTTCACTCACGGCAGGACTCCTAAGAAGATAGTTGTCGATGGATAATAATAGAATAAAAGACTAGTGTTTTATAATAAAGCTAAAAGTTGAGCTTAGGATGCAGGGAAAGAATAAAAAAATTATTAACATATTTTCATCAAAATTGCGGTTTCCTGTCTCATTAAGTTTTTTTGAAAAACGGTAGTGTGGGGCGCTTTTACGTTTCCTTAAGCGCAGTCCTTTACTCTAAGCGAATCCTGCCTTTCAAAAAACCCGGCAAGTCAAGAATATTTAATTTTAATTAACCAAATATTTTACTTACGGTTTGCTTTAAAATATTGTAGAATACTTGGATAATACTTTATTAACATTTTAATAAAAATTTTAGGAAATAGTATGGCAGGCACAGGAAGGCTTCAATCCGATCCGTTATTCCAGGGTCTGGCGCGTCCGGTAATGATCGCCGGCGTCAGCTATATGTATTTCGTGCTGAACGCGCTGATGACGATGATCGTGTTCATCCACTCCAAGGATTTCTTCATGCTGCTGATCATCGGCCCGGCCATCCACGGCGTGGGTTACCTGATCTGTATGAAAGAGCCCAGAGCGGTGGAGCTGCTTATGCTGCGCGGAAAATACGGATACCTCAACTGGAACAATATGCTCGGCTACCATTTCGGCACGAATTCGTACGATGTTTTTTAACCGGCGCTGATACAACCATCACTTACAGGGAAATAACCACCTATGTTGCAAACATCACGCAGGGACGTATCCAACGCGGATCAGGCGGAACGTGAAGTTTCCGCTTCCAAGTTCATCCCGTATCTCTACCACTACGACAAGGAAACGATCCTGCTGGAAGACATGTCCATGATGCAGGTGGTGTTCATGAGCGGCTTTTCGTTCGAAACCGCCGATGACATCGACGTGGACATGAAGAAGATGGTCCGTAATTCCTTGCTCAAAAGCATGGGTGACGGGAATTACTCCATGTGGTTCCATATCATCCGCCACCGCCAGTCCGCTTATCCGGGCGGCACGCCGCCGGAAGGCTATGCCCGCCATATTGACGACAACTGGAAGAAGAAGCACCATTCCAAGGATCTCTACGTCAACGAACTGTATCTTTCGATCATCCGTCAGGAAGATACGGAAGGCGCGGCGAAGGTGGGGACGTACTGGAACAAGCTGGAAGGCGGGGCGGACAAGAAGCGCCGCTACCTCAAGATGCAGGAATCCCACAAGGATCTGAAGGAAACGGTGTACCGTATCCTGGCAACGTTCAAGGATTACGGCGCAGAGGTACTCACCGTCAAGGAAACCGACTACGGCGCCATCTCCGAACCGCTCAGTTTCTTAGGGAGGCTGGTCAACGGCGGCCATTACCAGGACATGCTGGTGCCGACGATGGAAATCGGCCAGTATCTGCCGACACACCGGCTGTATTTCGGCAATCGGGCTATCGAGATCCGTGGCCGGGACAAGAAGCAATATGCGGGGATGGTCAGCGTCAAGGAATATGCGCCCGCGACAGCCGCCGGGATGCTGGACGCGTTCCTGCAGCTCAAGATGGAATTCATCATCTCGCAGTCGTTCCAGTTCCATAACCGCCAGACGAACATCGGCCAGATGCAGATCCGCCAGAACCGGATGGTGGCGTCGGAGGATAAAGCGATTACGCAGGTGGCGGAAATCAGTGACGCGCTGGACATGGCCATGTCGGGCCACGTGGCGTTCGGCTCGCATCATCTCACCATCCTGTGCGTGGAAGACGATTTGAAGCATCTGGAAAAATCCGTTTCCATGGCAGTGGCGGAACTGGTGAACCTCGGCATCAACCCGGTGAGGGAACGGTTGATCCTGGAGCAATGTTACTGGGCACAGCTGCCCGGCAACGGGGAGTTCGTCGGCAGGCTCGCCGATATCCATACGCTGAACGTGGCGGGTTTCGCCTCCATGCATAATTATCCGGTGGGCAAAATCAGCGGCAATCACTGGGGGCCGGCAGTCACTATTTTCAATACCACGTCGGGAACGCCGTATTATTTCAATTTCCACCTGCGGGACGTAGGGCACACCACCATCATCGGGCCGACGGGGGTGGGTAAGACGGTACTGATGAACTTCCTGGTGGCGCAGGCGCAGAAGTTCAACTGCCGCACCTTCCTGTTCGATAAGGACCGCGGTGCCGAGATTTTCGTGCGCGCCCTCAAAGGCCATTACACGGTGATCGAGCCGGGCGAGCGCTGCAGTTTCAATCCGCTGCAGCTGCCCGACACGATGGAAAACCGCACGTTCCTGGCGGAGTGGGTCAAAACGCTCATCAGCGTCCATGACGAACCCGTCACCGCGATCGACAGCGCCAAGATCGCCGAAGCCATCAACGGCTGCTTCAAGCTGGATCAGCGTGACAGGCTGCTGCGCAACATCGCCCCTTTCCTTGGGCTGGAAGGACCGGGAACCATCTCTTCGCGGCTGAAACAATGGCACTCCGGCGGGCCTTATGCCGGGCTGTTCGATAACCCGGAAGACGTCATCAATTTTAAAAAAGGCAGTCTGTTCGGGTTCGAGATGGGTGAGGTGCTGAGCAACAAGGTGAGCCTCGTGCCGGTACTGACCTATCTTTTCCACCGGATCCACCTGTCGCTGGACGGTACGCCGACCATGATCGTCCTCGACGAGGCATGGGCGCTGGTGGACAACAAGCATTTCCGGGTCAAGATCAAGGACTGGCTGAAGACGCTGCGGAAACTCAACGGCATGGTGGTGTTCGCCACCCAGTCGGTGGAAGATGCGACGAACAGCGACATCAGCGATACGCTGATCCAGCAGACGGCGACGCAGATTTTCCTGCCCAACCCCAAGGCGACGGAAACCTATAAAAAAGCCTTCATGATCTCCGACCGCGAATTCAGCCTGCTTAAGACGACCGATCCCGGCTCGCGCTATTTCCTGCTCAAGCAGGGAAAAGACGTGGTGGTGGCGCGGATCGACCTGGCGGGGATGGAAGACATTGTCAACGTTCTCTCCGGGCGCGCCGAGACGGTGTCCGTCCTTGACGAAATCCGCGCCCGCGTCGGGGACGACCCTAAAGACTGGATGGAACCGTTTCAGCAGAAACTGCTGGAGCGTCAGCAGGAGAAAGAAAAATGACCTCGTTTTATTCACATAATCTACTGCGGATGTTCGGGCTGGCGGCGTTCATGCTGTTTATCGGCGGCGCCGCGGTCGATGCATCCGCCAACCCCCTGCAACAGGCGGCCGGCGGCATCGATGCGTATTGTCCGGCGGACGGCACGCTGTTCGCGCGGATCATCACCTGCCTGGAGAGCACGATCATCCAGTCGGGGGATTATTTCATCGAACAGTTCTACCCCGCCATACGCGACACGGTCTTCATCGCGCTGATCCTGGCGGCGGCGCTGTTCGGCTCCATGATGGCGGTCGGCGCCGTGGAACGGGTGGAGCAGGAAACCGTGACCTTTCTTCTCAAGCTGGGTGGGGTGGTCTATTTCATTACCGAGGTGGAGAATATCTATAACAGCTTCGTCAGTATCCTGATCGGCACCCTCAACAGTATCTCCAACGCCGCGATTTACAACGGCCAGCTCCATTGCCCGGCCACGGCAGGGAACGCGGCGACCACCACGCCGATGTGGCACCGCGCGGATTGCATCTTCGACATGGTGGTGGGTCTTTCCGCCCAGGCGGCCAATGGTGGCGCCGGCGGCGCGGAAGACGGGCTGGCGCGTGGAATGATGGCTTTTTTCTATTATAACCTTCAGTCGGGCGCGCTCGGTATTCTCGTAGGCCTGGTCGGACTGTATATCTGCTTCAACCTGATGATGGCATTGCTCAAAGCATCCTACACCTACGTCATCGCACTGATCACCCTGACGTTCCTGTTTATCCTCGGCGCGATTTTCATGCCGCTGATCATGTTCAGTTACGGATATTCGTTTTTCGAGCGCTGGGTCAAAATGGCGATCGCCATGATCCTGCAGCCGCTGATCCTGTTCGCCTATCTCAACGTGTTGTTCGTGGCGTTCGACGTCATGCTGTGGAGCGGTGACAATTCCCTGATGAACACCGTCAGCGGCGGTCAGGCCAACAGCGGAAACTTCAACCTGCATCAATATGCGCAGGATAGCGGGCTTTACAAGGAAAAGGGTGGGGAGAACGGTATCATCCTCGATATGGACCGCTCCAAGTTCGACCAGCAGGATCCGGGAGCCAATGAAGGGACGCTCGGGAACGTGGTCCTGACCGATGACCATCTGAATAAAAGAGACCCTTCGCAATTGCCTATCCACCTGAAATACCAGACCATCGACTACACCAAAATCAATGGCGGCGTGGCGGCGCTGGCGGGAGCTACCCTGTTGGTCGGGCTTTCCTCCTACATCCTGCTGCAGTTCATGGATGAGATTCCGACGCTGGCGCAGGAGCTCGGCGGGGGAGTCGCCACCACTCCGGGAGCTGCCGGTGGGCCGGAAATGCCATTAGCCAGTCAGGTCTCGCAGCTGGGGGACGGGCTGAACAAACAACTTGGATCAATGCTCGGAAGGCGGGGATAGGCATATGCGTACCATCTTTAACAAAACCTCGCTCATCGTCGCCGTATTCGTCATGACAATGGCATGCTCCGCCCTCCTGCATCCCGCGGCAGCGCTCAGCTACAACGGGCCCACAGGCGCCGTGCAGTGCGATGTTGGAGATTCTTCCTTCGCGGTGAAAGTCGTGTACTGCGTGAAACTCGCCGTCTTTACCACCACCCAGACCTTTCTGGCACAAACCAGCGCCGCCATGATTCCGATCGTCAGCGCGGTGATGGCGCTCAGCATTACCCTGCTCGGCGTGCGTATCGTCACCGGCGAGCGGGATCCGCAGAAGATGGTGTTCGCCATGCTGCTCAAATTCGGCATCGTCTGGCTGTTCGTCGATAATCTCGGACAACTGGCGTTCGACGGCGGCCTGACCGGCCCGATCTTCCGAACGATGGAGCAGCTGCAGGCGGCGATCATACCGACGATGTACCAGAGCGGCACCTGCCAGCTTGGTAACTCGGGACTCTCGGGCAGTTACCTTGATCCCGTCACGTTCGAGCCCTGGGAATATATCGATTGTATCTTGGATTACGTGTTCGGATTCGGCGTTCAGGCCAGTATCGCCAGTTCCATCTTCGGATTCATCGGCTCGGCGTTCTTCTCCGGCACGATGGGCATGATGGTGTTCACGCTCGGGATATCGCTGGTGCTGTCGCTGGCATTCTTCGCCTTCCGCGCCGTTTATATCGTCCTGCTGTGCTACATCTACGTCGGTTTCCTGATCGTGCTCTCGCCCCTGTTCATCCCGCTGCTGATGTTCAAGGTGACGGAAGACGCCTTCAACAAATGGCTGTGGAACCTGATCGGCGGTATTTTCCAGCCGCTGGTGATGGTGGCGTACCTGGCGCTCGCCATGCCGCTGCTCGATACGATGGTATTCGGTGAGGGCGACCAGTCGCTGGTGAAGACGCTCGGCAAGGGCAAGGAAATCACCGACAAGTATCGCTTGGCGAGTCCGATCATGCAGGGAAGCATGTCTACCGAATTCGATTTTTTCGATAAACTTTCTCCCGGGAATATTCTGAAGGATCCGCTGGATTCCACGAAGACGGGCGGGATGGATATGAGTTCCCTGCTGACGTTCAGCAAGGTGGATCTGGGTGAGCAGCAGATCCAGGATCTATGGAAAATCGGCATGAGCCTGCTCAGAATTTTAGGTGTGACCTTCCTGATCCTGAGCATCGCGAAATTCATCCCCGAATTGACGGCGCGTATCGTGGGAGGCGGGTTCTCGCTTTCCGCCGACACGCAGTCGCCCATGCTGTTCGAGACGGCCATTCGCGGCGGACTTCGCAATATGGGCGGGATGGTGACGAAAAGCGGCGGCCAGCAATTATCGGGTCTGATGCGCAAAGGGGTTCCGGGCGCGAAGTAAAAAGAGTTTTCAAGGAGTGAAGAACATGTCAGTCAATCGTTTATTCGTCCATCTGTTAAGTGTCCTCAGCATAATGGTGCTGCTGGGCATGACGGCAAACTCCGCCCATGCGGCGCCGGTACCGGATGATTTGTTGAACAACTGTACGCAAAGTACGTTTTTCGATTACGACAATAACCCCGTCAATCAGGCACAGAATATGCTGCAGTCCGTGGTGGACGAAATCAGCACCGCTGTGACGGATGCCTCGAACAAATTGTTCAGGGCGTTTACCAGCGACGGAAACTACCAGCCGATCATCACGGCGGCCTTCATGCTGGTGGCGATCTTCTTCGCCGTCTCCTTCATGTTCGGTTTCGTGACCATGACGCTGGCGCAGGGGGTGATCCGCCTCGCCAAGATAGGCTTTATCGTCTGGATCGCCAGCGACGCCGGACTGCAGTTCATGCAGGATTACGTCGTGCGGTTTTTCAACCAGGGCGGGGCGTGGCTGATCAACGCGATGATCAACATCGCCACCACAGGCGCGGTGGGCGAACCTTCCACCAGCGTCAGCGCGCCGTTTTCGGTGCTGGACGAGATCATCCGCATCGTGTTCTCACCGCGGATGTTCGTCACCATCATCGGAACCGCTTCTACCGGACCCTTCGGGATTCTGGTGACGGGCGCGCTCATCTGGTCGGTATTCTCGATCTTCATGGCGTTGCTGAAAGCATTGCAGATCTATGCGATCTCCATCGTGATCAAAGCGGTGCTGCTGGGATTGGCGCCTGTATTCCTGCCGATGATCCTGTTCGACCGCACCAAGCAGATGTTCACCGGCTGGCTGAACCAGCTGATCAACTTCACGCTGCAGCCTATCCTGCTATTCGCCTTCCTGGCGTTTTTCGCCACGCTGCTCGCTTCGGCCGCCCGTGATATCCTGCCGGTGGATGATGTGCATTTATGTTACATGCGTGCCGACAACCAGGCATCCACGCCGTTCGAGACGCGCAACTGGAAATACATGTGCTGCACCGGCGGCGCCTGCCAGCCTTACGAAGGCGGATGGACATGGAACGGCCCTACGCACTGCCCGGGCGCGCCTATTTTCCCGATGAATCACATCAATCTGCTTGTGTTTTTACTGCTGACGCATATTATGGTGCAACTGACCTCAGTCGCGACCAGTATGGCGACCGAGATTTCTCAAGGCGGTCTCGACCTGGCCAGAATGCCGAACGCGGTGAATGACTGGTTCGGCGGCATGAGTCTGGGCGGAGGGGGCAAGGGGGGGTAATTTGTCAGTGAAATAATATAACGGGCGTTCAGACGGCCAGAAGCAAGTGAATCATCAAGGATAGCGTTATGATCCAGTTTAACCCTCTACGCAGTTTGGCCATCCGCCACTGGCGGGCTCTGTTTTCCTTACTTCTGGTGTGCGGCAGCCTGGCTGCCTGCGGAGATCTGGGGGAAAGGGAAGATCTCACCAGTCCCTGCGCCGGTACGGACGGCAGCCCCTGCGGACCACGCCGCGCGGTCAATGACTGGTGGCTGACGTAAGCGAATAAAGACAACGCTGAAAAGCTTGTTTCTATTGTTGCAGGGATTGAGCCGTCAATTCATCAGGATCTTAGAGACACTACGAACGTACTACACGCTTTGCGTCCATGATTTTGACTTGTTTTGAGAAACATACAGACCGGATCCTAGAAATTGGACACCCGCCTGTGCTAAAATCTGCAGATTATTTCTCCCTCCGACATAGATTTCCGTCTCGCCCCGAGGTTTATGTTCATCGGCGCCCGAATTGAATGTGGCATTGTTAACGTCCAGCTCCTTGAGGGAATCACGGTACGTTTTGTAATTACGTTTATCGCAGGTACAAAAAATCTCGCTGTAATCCATGCCATGCGTCCAGTGAAGAGAACTCAGGTTCGCCGCCGCCACCGATTTTCTTTCATCCGGGCTCAGTTCGTCTTTATAGTGTTTCCGAATAATTTCCGTACGGAAATTTTCGGATAAAAACACTATAAAATATATGGTTATAGTCATTTTATCCGACAAAAACCGTACGGTTTTTAATCGGAATGACTATATTATGCATGGCTTTGCCCTTCAATACCGTTTGCTGCCGTGATCGGCAGCCGTCATTTATAACTCATTATAAACGTTAAGAACTTAATTTTTGATTTTTAAAACCATAAGACGGTATGATTTCTATCATTATTGAAAGCTTTTTAAAGGATTCCGTCGTCAGGTGCACGTGATCGTAATCGACATCTGCTGCGCAGGTTCGCCCAGGATAACATGGTTTTGACCGGGCATCAGCAACGCCTTACCCGTCACCTCACCCCGGCCGATGCTTTTGTCGTTGACGATACTCCGCCAGCGGCTTCCGTGATCCACCAGATAAATTCCGTCTTCCTGATGTTCGATGGCGCAATGCTCATAACTGATATTCATCGGTGGAGAAGGGCAGGCTATCTCTAAATTACGACGGCCCGGGGGCTTTTTGCCCTGTTCATACCCACCGATGGTGAAAGGCAGGTTAGCCGTATAAATGGTGCAGGGCTGCATCAGAGCGACCATCATTTCACTTGCGGGACTGATCTGGAGACTGTTGATCGCATGGCCGAGCAGCACGGTGGCGCGGGTTTTTTCCGCGAGCCGCCGGTTCATTTCGCGCAGTCGCCTGACGAGCGCCGACGTGAAAGGCTGCAGCAGCGCAGGAGCCTGCGCAAGTAACTCCTTCATTTGTTCCGCGGTAAGTACGTCCACGATGACATGGTCCAATGCCCGGGCACTGGCGGAACGGGTATCGGCCGGTTCGAACAGGGCCATTTCACCGAACACTTCCCCCGGCTGCAAAATGGCCAGCTCCACTTCACCCTGTGGGGTGGATTTCAGAATCTGTACGCGGCCTGATCGGATGATGCACGCATATTCCCCGATGGTGCCTTCGCTGAAAATAAGCTCTCCGGCTAGCACTTCATACGCTTGCATAACGATTCCCCAGACTGATCACCTCCAAACTTATCATCGCTTAAGTTAAGAAATGCTGGATTTTGCTCTATTAAAATAGAATTTGTACAAAGTTTGAGACGGTAAAAAACGCCGAGATACAAGATCTCGGCGTTTTCATTTTCAACCATCTATTATAACAGAAAAGTTTTAAGTTTTTCTATTAACAAACAGCTGATCAACCACCTTTCACGGTGTTATTCTTTTGCAATTCTTCCCCGACGTTATTGAAGGTGGTTTGCAGTTGTCCACCAAGAAGCTTAAGGCCAACAATAGCGGCGATGGAAACGAGAGCGGCGATCAGACCGTATTCGATAGCGGTCGCACCGGATTCGTCGCGAAGCAGATTTGAGAAATGTTTCATAAGTTAAGTCTCCAAGTAACAAGTTGTTAAAAACACGCTGTATCCCAGCTAAGAGTTACCATAGCAAAATTCAGGCACCCCTGCAAGTATTACTTTATAAAAAGTGAGGAGGGGTTGCGATTACTTCAGCGGATGAGCATTTTTTACCGGGGTTGTTACCTGTCTGCCACTCAACGCCTTTCAACAGCCGACTCGCCTGCCCGATATCGCGCCCGATCTGCCGCATCAGTTCCGCAGTCGAATCGAAACTCTTTTCGTCGCGCAGGTGTTCCACCAGCCGCACGCGCAGCCGCCTGCCGTACAGGTCACCTACTTGACCAAACCCATGCAGTTCCAGCAGCGGCGCGCTTTTCGCTCCGAACGTCGGTTTGACGCCGATATTCGCCACGCCGTCCTGCCACTTCCTTTCTCCGGAGCTCTCCTCACCGCCGAAGCGGGCCGCATAGACGCCGTAGCGCGGCACGTGCAGCCCGCCCAGCGCGAGGTTGGCGGTCGGCACCTGCATTTCGCGGCCCCGCTTATCCCCATGGATCACACGCCCGAAAATTTCATAGGGCCTGCCCAGCAGTGCTTCCGCTTCTGCAGGATTTCCCTCGCTCAAGGCGGTGCGAATCCGTGTGGAGGAGATCGGCGACCCATCTTTCATGACGGGGAGAACATACGTGCAGCCGAAGCGGTGGCGCACCGCCTGATCCTGCAGGAAGCGGATATCGCCTTGCCGCCTGTGGCCGAAATGAAAATCTTCTCCCACCACCACGTGCGTCACACCGAGCGTTTCCACCAGTAATTTCTCAACGAACGATTCCGCTTTTATTGCGGCAAAGGAAGCGTTGAAACGTGCCAGCATCACTCCGTGCAGGTGCATCTCTCTCATGCGCAGCAGGCGTAATCGCAGCGGCTCGATATGTCCCGGAGCGGTTTGTGGTGAGAAATACTGCCGGGGATGGGGTGTAAACGTCATGGCGATGCATGGTTTTCCCTTACCCCGCGCCACTGCCAGCGCCTGTTCCAGTACGGCCCTGTGGCCGAGATGCATCCCGTCGAAATTGCCGATCGCCAGTACGCATCCCTTAAAAGGCAGCGGAGCGGACAGGTCACGGAATATATGCATGGCAGTCAAAATAGGGCGGGGAGGGGATATTGTATAGTGTCATTTCGCTTCGCAGTCCTCCAAGTCAAGAAAACGTTCCGTTTTTTGCTTCAATAAAAATACCGTGATGCGCAGCTGAAATTTTTTCATCCCTTCTGGCGCCCGTTTAGTTTCTCCGCTATGAAAACAGGAAAATTGAGTCGGGATCAGGCGATGCGCGGGATACTATATTTTTGTGGAATCATGTTTCTATTCCTTTCAGCGGACGCCGGCGCCGTACCGCTTAAGGTGCAGCTTGATAACGGCGCGGTGCGGTTCGACGTGGAAATAGCCCGCACGGAAAATGAGCAGGAGCGCGGCCTGATGTACCGTACCCGTCTGGCTGAGCGCACCGGGATGCTGTTCATCTATGACCTGCCGCCGCATATCGTGCATATGTGGATGCGCAATACGCTGATCGGGCTGGATATGCTGTTCATCGACGAGCACGGGGTCATCGTGAACATGAAAGAGAACGCCAAACCGCAGGATGAAACGGTGATTTCCTCGCGCTACAACGTGACGTCCGTGCTGGAGATTGCGGCGGGAAGCGCAAAAAACTATGGTATTTCGGTAGGTAATACCGTATCGCTGGAGCCATGAAACGGGTGATACGCGGAAAAATACTGTTCGTCCTGACGGTGCTGCTGTTCAGCGTCTGCGCGGGCGCATCCGTCGCAGCACAGGCGAAGGCGCACCGTAGCCATAAGCCGGTCAAACCGAGTGACGCCGTCATCTTCACCCGTGACAGCCTGTTCATCGAATCCACCGTGAAGATTCCGGTGACGCGTCCGGCCGCCGTGGTTCCGTCGAACGATCCCGCGAAGGCGACGGCGAATGCATCCGCGGATCAGCCGACCAATACCAACGCGGTCACCAGAGGTGATAAATCGGCAGCGCCGGAGGTGGCCAGACCTGCCGCACCCGCCATGGTGCACGAGGTGGTCGAAGCCAAGAAAAAGCACCAGTTTTTCGTCACCGTCAACAATGCCGACGCGATGGAGACGGACTGGATCGTCGATGTGAGCGAGATACGCGAGGATTTCGGCGTGCTGTACGTGTTCAACAAGCCGTCCCCGGCCACGATTCCCCCTTCGGAGTCCGAGCAGCATTACGATATCCTGTTCATCGGCAGTTACGGGAATATCATCACGATCGCCCAGAATATCGCCAGCGCTTCGCTCGCGGAGCCGATCGAGGTCAGGACCCCCGTCAAAGCATTGCTTTATCTGGCGGGCGGCAGCGTGAAGAAGCTCGGTATTTCACTGAAAGACCGTGTGCTGCACCCGCTGTTTCCCACTCCTCCGAACATTACCAGTTAAATGGCTGGCATGGCTGGTTTTCCGATCCTTCTTTATAATACTTTGAGTCGCCGTAAAGAGCCGGTGGGAGAAAAAACATTCCTCGGGATGTATGTCTGCGGCCCGACGGTGTATGACCGCCCGCATCTCGGCAATGCACGGTCGGTGGTGGTATATGACGTGCTGTTCCGCCTGCTGCGGCATTGTTACGGGCCTGAGCAGGTGACGTATGTCCGCAACATCACCGATGTGGACGACAAGATCAACGCCCGGGCGCGCGAGAGAGGAATCGCCATCCATACGCTCACGCAGGAAGTTACGGCGGCTTTCCACCACAACGTGGAAGCGCTCGGCTGCCTGCCGCCGACGATCGAACCGCGCGCCACCCATCATATCGCGGAAATGATCGAGATGACGGAGCGCCTGATTGCCGGAGGATATGCTTACGTCGATGCGGGGCATGTCCTGTTCAACGTCACCAGCCCTTCGCACGGGAACTGGCGGTACGGCATCCTCTCTCGCCGCAACGCCGAAGAACAGGAAGCCGGCGCGAGGGTGGCGGTGGAGAGTTACAAGCGTCATCCGGGCGATTTCGTCCTGTGGAAACCGGCGGACGCGCAGGATGACGCCTCCTCCGTGTTCGAAAGCCCCTGGGGAAGAGGGAGGCCCGGCTGGCATATCGAATGTTCGGCGATGGCGACGCGTTATCTGGGCGCGGATTTCGATATTCACGGCGGCGGCGCCGACCTGATGTTCCCGCACCATGAAAACGAAATCGCCCAGTCCTGCTGTGCGCATCCGGCGAGCAGTTACGCCCGCCTGTGGGTGCATAACGGTTTCCTGACGGTGAACGGTGAGAAAATGTCCAAATCGCTCGGCAATTTCATCACCGTGCATGACCTGCTGGAGCGCGGGGTGCGCGGCGAGGTGATCCGCTTCGCCCTGATGAGCACGCAGTATGCCAAGCCGCTCGACTGGACGGAGAAGCTACTGGAAGATTCCGCCAAACAGCTGGAAAAGTTCTACCGTACTATGGGCGGCGTGCCTCAGCGGCCGGAGGTTTCTTCAGAACTGGTCGACGCCCTGGCGGATGACATGAACGTCCCGAAAGCATTGTCGCTACTGCACGGAATGCCCGCCGACCAATTAAAGGCGAGCGGCGCGCTGCTCGGAATATTGCAATCGGATACAGGCGCATGGTCGGATAAACGTACGGCGAAACCGTCGGAAATCGACGGCGTGGATATCGCGGCCCGGGTGGTGGCCCGCACTGCCGCAAAACAGGCGAAGGACTGGACGGAAGCGGACAGGATCCGGGGCGAACTTCAGGCGATGGGGATTACGTTGAAGGATCATCCCGACGGCACCACGACGTGGTAACATCATGGAAAATACACCTGCCGACGACATTGCAGAGGAAACCTTTCATCACTCTTCTCGTCATGACTTTCTGAATGCGATGATGGAGGCGGCCTTGGAAGGGGGGAGGGAGATCAACCGGCATTTTTCCCTGCGCCAGCACCATGAAGCCGCCGGTGCGGATGAAGTAAAGGACGGCACTCTTACCACCTCTGAGTATACCGACGCGCTCACCGCGGCGGACAGAGCTTCTGACAGCGCCATCCGTGGGATATTGGACGAGTACGATCCTGCCGTCCGTTATGTTTCGGAGGAATCGGAAGCGCAGGAGCGGGCAAAAGAAGGGGGCGTACGCTTTCTGGTCGATCCGCTCGACGGCACTTCGAACTTCACCAAGGGATCCTTCGACTATTCCGTTACCGTGGCGTATCAGTCTTTTGAGGAGGGGAAATGGAAAACGCGGGCCGGGGTCGTGCATGATCCTGTGACCAACCGCATATATTTCGCGGATGAACGGCATTCTTTTACCGCTCTTTGCGATCCCGTGGGAAATACGTTGTTGCAGGGAAGTATTTCAGCATTACAGGTTCATAAAGAAACGGAAGCGGAACCGTTTGCCGGAGGATGGCAGCAGCGACTGAAGGGAAAGGCCATCGAGGTCGCGGTATATAAATCGGGTAGGGGAGACGCGGAAGTGGCGCAACATGCGAAAGACATCAACCGGCTGGGGGAAGCGGTTCGCACGGATCTGGCCGAAAATGGACAGTTGAAGCGCAGCTATTCCACGGCCCTGGTACTCTCGACGATGACGTATTTACAACGTCCGGACGGCGTGATCCTCGGCGGTGATTCCCTGAATGCATGGGATGTGGACGCGGCCCTGCATATCGTCAAGCAGGCCGGTGGTTTCGTGACGGATCCGCCAGTGACGATCGCGGGCGAGCCTTTTGTTTTCGTAGCAAAATCCGCTTCGACGCTGCGGGCATTACAGCATATGGTCGAAGCCAAAGCGAAAACCGGGGAGCGGGAACATCAGCCTTTTCAGTAAAACGGCGCTTCGTCCGTATTTTTGCGCTCTTCATTGAACCAGGCGGGAATACATTCCAGCTTTCCGATACGCGGGGTCTGGTCGGCCTTGTCCGTCCAGTAAAACCCGATCCGGCAGAGCATTTTCTCACCGGCGATAATAAAATAGCGCTCAAACCGGTCGGCGCCGAGATAGGCGGCTTCCCGCGCTTCGTAGATCCATGCCACGAATTCCGATTCCGGATAGGCGCGCTCACGCGGGCTTGGCGGCAGGGCGGTGAAGGTGGGAATCTTGCGGTTCATATGTGAACAACCATACCCTTAAAAACTTAGCAACTCGTAAACATGCCGCGAACTGCGGAAAGTTTGCTTTAGTGATTTATTAAGGGTTGTCATGTAGGCACAGACATTGCATAATGAAACAATGTGTAAAGACAGAAGGGTCATATGAAACGTATAGTCTGGACGCTGGTAATGATCACGGTGATGGAAATGCTGCACGGACCGGCTGCCCACGCCGCTTCTGTGATGGCGGATGAAAGCGCCTACGCATTGGCCAGTTCCAACCTGTGCGTACAGGAATTTTCCGCCGCGGAACGGCAGTACGGTATTCCGAAACATCTGCTGATGGCGATCGCCAATACGGAATCGGGCCGTTTCAATCCGCAGGTGGGCAAGGTGGTGCCGTGGCCCTGGACGCTCAATGTCGAAGGGCAGGGCGCCTATTTCGAAAATATGCATGACGCGATGACGGCGGTCAAGCGAGCGCGGCAGTCGGGCAAGGACAGTATCGACGTCGGCTGCATGCAGATCAGCCTCAAACATCACCCGGACGCGTTCGCCACGTTGCTGGATGCCCTGAACCCCGCGGAAAACGTCACCTACGCGGCAAAGTTCCTGCGCCAGAATTATGACGACCTGAAATCATGGCCGGAAGCGATCGCCGCCTATCATTCCCGCACGCCGTCGCGCGGCAATCCGTATTACGCGATGGTGCGCCAGCGCTGGCAGGATATCCGCAGCAATGCCGGCGGGACGATGCTCGAGAACAGTGAATATATGGTGGCGGGCGTAAAGGTCACCCGCCTGCCGGTAAGCATAGCTACGGCGGACGCGGTGGCCGGCAGCCCGGTGGCCGACAGCCCGGTGGCCGGCATTCCGGTGGCCGGCAATCCTCTGGCCCACACGCCGGATTCGGAGTTCAACCTTGCCATGCGTGACGGCGACACGGACGCCGCTCCCGCTTACGCCAGGGTCGTCACCCACGGCGGTGCGAAACCGATGGTACGTAAGACGAGCGCGCAACGTTTCGGGACGATGAAAGTGATTACCGTCGCCGCGGAAGATGCGAACAGCCGTGACGCCGCCATCGTGACCATCACGCCGACATCGCAGCGTATCGTCGATACCGAGCCGGAGGATACCCGGGGGGCGGACGTTTCCCCTCCGTCGCAAAGCAGCGGCCCCAACTGGATTTTCGGCCACGAATAACGACGCGCTCAGCGGCGTCAAGGCTTGACGGCGGCGGAATCGGCGGCGTATATTATGCCGGTGATTTTTACCCCGATGGTTCCGCTATGATTTCTGCCGCCCGCCCCGTGCTGTTATGTATCCTCGACGGCTGGGGACAGCGTGAGGTGAACGCGGACAACGCCATCGCGCAGGCGCGCACACCGGTCTACAACACTTTGAAAAGCGTTTCACCGTCCGGCCTGATCAATGCCTCGGAACATTATGTCGGCCTTCCCAAGGGGCAGATGGGCAATTCCGAAGTCGGGCATATGAATATCGGCTCGGGCCGCCCGGTACGCCAGCTTCTGCCACGAATCAACGAAGCGGTCGCCGCCGGAACGCTGGAGAAAAACGAAACCCTGCAAAATTTTATCGGCACCTTGAAAACCTCCGGCGGCGCATGCCACCTGCTCGGCCTTTGCTCGAACGGAGGGGTGCATGCGCATCTGGATCACATCGTCGCACTCGCCCGCATCGTGGTAGCGGAAGGAATTCCGGTATGGATTCATGCGATCACGGACGGGCGCGACACGCCGCCGACATCGGCACACGACCAGGGGTTTATCGACACGCTCGCCAGGCTCTGCAGCGAACAGAAGCGGATCCGTATCGCCACGCTCGGCGGGCGGTATTACGCGATGGACAGGGATCATCACTGGGAGCGGGTACAGTACGCCTACGAGGCGATGGCGGAGGGCATCGGGCTGGAAGGAAAAGACGCGCTCAGCGCCTTGCAGGCCGCTTACGAACGCGGTGAAACAGATGAATTCATCAAACCGACCGTGCTGGCAGGGTATGAAGGAATCCTGAAGGGAGACGGTATCCTGATGGCGAATTTCCGTCCCGACCGCGCCCGCCAGATCATGCAGGCGTTCACGATGGAAACGTTCGACGGATTTCCGCGTAATTTATCTTTTCTGCCTGCAGCGCTCGGCATCGCCGATTACTGGTCGGAGGATTGCCCGCTCACCGTTCCCGCTGTTTTTCCCTTGGAACAGGTGACGGAATCGCTTGGGGAAGTGCTCTCTACCCACGGTAAAACGCAGCTACGTATCGCGGAGAGTGAAAAATTCAATCACGTAACGTATTTCTTCAGCGGCGGTCATCCGCAGTTCGCGGGCGAGGAGCGCTCATTTGTGCCCTCCCCCTCCGTCGCCACCTATGACCTGCAGCCGGAAATGTCGGCGCCCGAAGTGACGGACAAGCTGGTGGAGGCGATTCTTGGCGGGAACTATGATTTTATCGTCGTGAACTACGCCAATCCGGACATGGTCGGCCATACCGGCAACCATCCGGCGGTGGTCAAAGCCATCGAAGTGGTGGACGGCTGTCTGGGCCGCATCCGCGAAGCCATGAAAAAGGCGGGCGGTGTATGGTTCATCACGGCGGATCACGGCAATGCCGAGATCACGAAAGATGAAAAGGGGCAGCCGCATACCCAGCATACCACGAACCTGGTCCCGTTCATCGCCGCCGATATGGATAGTTCCGCCTGCGCCATCCGTGAAGGCGGCGCGCTGTGTGACATCGCTCCCACGCTTCTGCAATGCATGGGAATTCCCGTTCCCGCCGCCATGACGGGCAGACCGCTGCTGATCCATATGACCGAAGATGAAGAGGATATGGAAGACGGGACGGTCTGCTGCGCCGCGCATGCGAGGCGGTAGGTGACGGAGCCGCTCAAGCGAACGTGGGCCTTCCGTTGTATAGGGTTATGGCTGGTGTGCGCGATAGTACCAACAGTATGTTACAGTGCGACTTCCACGCTGGAACAGCAGAAAGAGCGGCTGGAAGCGCTGAAGAAAACTCTTAAATCTACGCGGTCCGAGCACGTGCTGACGCAGGATCAGATGGAGCATCTGAAACGCGACATCGCATCGGCGCAGGAAGATATCTTGAACAAAGCGGCCGCGATCGGCAAAGTCGAGCAGGATCTGGTGCGCCAGCAGGACGAAGTGCGCGATATGTTCGACAAGGAAGCGAAAAAATCGCGCGAACTCGCCGGCATCCGCAACCGGATAAGCCGGATGGTGTCCGCCGCGTGGAGCATTCAGTACCGCCCGCAGCTGGCGGCCTGGCTGCTTCCGGAAGAGACGCGGCAGCGGGCGCTGGCTTCCCGGGCCGTGCATATGACGACGGTATCGCTTAAAAAGCAGATGGACGGCGCCAACCAGTCCATGCTGGAAGTGCAGCAGCTGCGGCAGGCGATCGTGCAGAAGCAGCATGACAGCGAAGCGACGGAACAACGGTTGCAGGCGGAGCGCAAGACGTTGCAGGAAAGCACGGTGCATCAGCAGGCATTGCTGGCGCAACTGCAGCATAACGAAGAAGGATACGGCCGGAAAATCGCCTCACTCACCAGAGAGTCGGAATCACTGGAAGGGCTGATAAACACCCTGGAGAAAGCCAGAGCGGAGCGGGACGAGCAGCGAGAGGCCGAAAAGACGGAAGAAAGAAACCGCCTGAGCCACAAGCCGTCGCCACCGCATATCCCTGAAAAACATCATGAAGGGCATGAATCAGGCAAGGCGGCGTCCTTCGCCCTGGCGCGGGGCAGGCTGCCGCTGCCGGCGGAAGGAACGGTTTCAGGCCATTTCGGAGAACGACGCGGTAATAATGACCGGCTGAAAGGGCTTGAGATCCGCACGATCAAAGGCGGGCTGGTCACCGCCCCTTACGAAGGGGAGGTGCTCTACACCGGAACGTTCCTGGATTACGGCAAGATGGTGATTTTACGCCACAGTCGGGAATATCACACACTCGTGGCGGGATTGTCACGGATTGATGTCTCGGTCGGCCAGTTTTTATTGGACGGCGAGCCGATTGGTGCTATGGGAGAAGGTAGTGATCAACGTAACCTGTACCTCGAACTCCGGAAATCGTCGCAGGCGATCGACCCGGAACCGTGGTTCTCTTTACAAAAACATTCTTATGCGAAGCGCTGACGCCATGACGTATTTTTCTTCTTTTTCCCGCAACGCTTTCATGCTGGCGCTGGTCGCCGGCGGGACGCTCTTCGCCCCGCTTGCGCCCGCGGAAGCGAAGGACGTGAAGACGGAAGTGGTGAGCCAGTCCGAGAACGATACCTATGAGATGCTCAATCTGTTCGGCGACGTGTTCGACCGGGTGCGCAGCGATTACGTGGAAAAAGTGAAGGACAGCGACTTGATCGAGGCGGCGATCAACGGAATGCTGACCTCGCTCGATCCGCATTCGGGCTATCTGAGCGCCAAGAATTTCGCCGAGATGCAGGTGCAGACCAAAGGGGAATTCGGCGGGCTCGGCATCGAGGTGACGATGGAAAACGGGCTGGTGAAAGTGGTTTCCCCGATCGACGACACGCCGGCTTATAAAGCGGGTATCCAGCCGGGAGACTATATCAGCCAGATCGACAAGGAACAGGTGTTCGGCCTGTCGCTTTCCGACGCGGTGGACATGATGCGCGGACCTGTCGGGACGGATATCGTGCTTACCGTGCTGCGAGAAGGCCAGAAAGCGCCGCTCAAGATTACCATCAAGCGGGATGTCATCAAGATCAAATCGATCCGTTTCCATGCCGAAAAGGACGTGGGCTACGTGCGTATCACGTCTTTTTCGGAAGCGACCGCGGAAAACCTGGCGCTTGCTATCAGAACCCTTCAATCCGAAATCAAGGATATGAAAGGGCTGGTGCTGGATCTGCGTAACAATCCGGGTGGATTGCTGGATCAGGCTATCGCCGTGTCCGACGCGTTTCTGGATAAGGGGGAAATCGTCTCCACGCGTGACCGCAAGCCGGAGGATACGCAACGCTATACCGCTAAACCGGGCGACCTGCTGAACGGCCTGCCGATAGTGGTACTGATCAACCAGGGGTCGGCATCGGCTTCGGAGATCGTGGCGGGTGCTCTCAAAGATCATAATCGCGCCGTCATCATGGGAACGCGCTCGTTCGGAAAAGGCTCTGTCCAGACGGTGATTCCGTTGAAAAACCATGGGGCGATGCGCCTGACGACGTCGCGTTATTACACGCCTTCGGGCACGTCTATCCAGGCGAAAGGAATCGAGCCGGATATCGAAGTCAAAACCGCGAAGGTTCAGGCGATCGATCTGGGCATCGCGAGCACGGAAGCGGATCTGCGCGGTCGTCTGCTGAATGAGCAGATCAAGCAGCAGGTAGCGAAAGCGATCGATGCGAAAAACGCTAAAAATGCCGTCAAAGACGGGAAGAAAGTGAAAGGTAAGGGTACGGACGACCTGCCGCTGAACGGGGTGACCGCTGAGGAGGATTATCAGCTGGGCCGGGCGCTCGATCTGATACGCGGGCTGGCGATTTTCAAGGGATCACGTGGGGTCGATATCAAAGCCGCCGTGGTTGAGCATTAAAGTGCTTTGCACTTTAAAACATAGGACTATAGTCGTTTTATCGGCTATAAAAATTGGAAATTTTTAAGCCGAACGACTATGGATGTAGCTGCCATGAAACAAGGCTCCGTGCGCTATCCTCCAACGATATGGTTTCTGGGTTGTGTACTGGCCGTGCTTCTCGGTCTGCTATTGCTGTTCGCCTTCCTGCTGGTGGAACGGCGCACCGAGAACGCCGCAACCGCTTTTGCCACGGGCCGTTTCGTCAAGGTGGTGGTGGCGACGGGAGAAATGGAAAGCAAGGTTCCTTCTTCCCATGATAACGCGGCTCCCGCAGCGATGAATAGGGATAGTTATAAAGAACAGCGGCTCAAGCAGCTGACGGTGCATATGTCGGATGCGCCCCCCGTAAAAGAATCGATTGCCGAAGGAATGAAAACGGAAGCTTCAACTCCTGAAATAAAAAACGCGGAAACGACCGGGAAAACTATTTCTCTCCCTCCTCGCAAGGTAACTTTTCCTCTCAAGCCCGCACCGAACGCGGCCCTGATTGACCGGCTTACGAATGGCCAGACGCTTCCCATCATCAGTGCCGACGGGTCGCTGAAGCCGTGGCAGGAATATGCCAAGCCGTATCCGTTACCGAGAGAACCCCATCTTTTATCGCTGGTGATCACCAATCTCGGCATGAACGCGGAATTGTTTTCCCTGACCCGTGGTCTGGACGAACGGATCACGCTGGCGTTTTCTCCTTATGCCCCATCGCTGCGGGACAACGTGAAAGCGGCACGCGCGGCGGGATTTGAAACCTGGGTGAATCTGCCGCTGCAGCATGAACATTATCCGGTGCATGATTACGGCGCGCTGACCCTGATTGCCCAGCAGACGCCGGAGCAGAATCTGGCATCACTGAGGCAGGTGATGGCGGGTGCGGACGGGGTGGTGGGGATGATCGCCATGCCGGACGAGCAGTTCTCCGGTTCCGCGCAGATGGCGCCGGTCTTCGCGGAACTGACGAAGCGCGGCCTGTTGCTGACCCTCTATAATCCTTCATTCACGCCGCTGGCGAATCAGGCCATGCTCCTCCATGCCCGTCCGCATATCTATAGCGCCACGATGCCCGCGACGATTCAAGCGTTTTTCCATCAGAACGAGACGCTGGCGAGCAGCACGCCGCATACCATTCTGACGCTGGCTCCCATGCCAGCGGTGATGCAGCAGCTGAACGGCTGGATAGCAACCTTGCCCGCCAGGGGAATCGCGCTGGTGCCGCTTTCCATGCAGGTGGAAGAAACGCCGAGGTCGCAAACAGTGCCTGTGTCACAACCTGCCGGGAAAGCCCATGAATAGCATCCCGTTGCCCACCGCGTACCGCGAATGCGTCGGGATGATGGTGTTGAACGCAGAAGGCCGTGTGCTGGTCGGCCAGCGCATCGACAACAGGGCGGAAGCATGGCAGATGCCACAAGGCGGGATCGACCCGGAAGAAAACCCGCACACCGCGGCCAGACGTGAATTGCGGGAGGAAGTCGGAACGGACGACGTCGCCATTTTAGCTGAGAGCGCCGACTGGCTGACGTATGATCTGCCGGAAGAGTTGATCCCCACATTGTGGGAAGGAAAGTTCCGTGGCCAGAAGCAGCGCTGGTTTCTGATGCGGTTGCAAAAGGGCGCTTCCGTCAACATCCATACCGATCATCCGGAGTTCCGCGCCATCGCATGGGTGGAGGCGAAAGATCTCCCCTCTCTCGTCGTTCCGTTCAAAAAAGCGCTCTACGCGCAACTGCTGATCGAATTTGCCGAACCGCTCAAGGCACACGGAGCATGTTCAAACTGACATTGACAGCGCGTCCAAAAATCTTCAAGACGGTATCTCTTGAAAATTCTTTGGATAAAAACACTATAATTCATAAAGTCATAGTCATTTTATCCAGGAAAAAAAGTCTCAATTTTTCCTGGAAAGATTATAGGCCGTTACCTTGGCAACGCTGGTGCGATCTCAGTCCGTTACTGTTCGGCACAGGGTTGCTTATCCCTTACGGGCTGTCCGCGGCGATTCCCTGTTCCGCGATCGTTTTCCTCATAGCGGTGCTGATCACATTCCTCGCCGCACGGCGCGCCGGCCTCTTTCGCTTTCAAGCCGGTCTTTCCTGCGTTACCCTGCTCGCAGGAATGGCGTTTTCCCAGTGGCATCTCGATCATACGGAAGCGATCATGCTCAGCCGGGGTTACAATGCGGTGCGCCTCACCGCGAACGTTCGGGAGGTCATCGCCGGTGAGGAAAGGCAGAAGCTGGTACTGGATCATCTGGAAGGGGAGCGTCTGGAGGCGAACGATAGCCGCGTAAAGCTGCGATTGAGTGCGCGCAATACCCCTGTTGAGCTGAAGGTGGGAGACCATATCCGTTTTCTCGCGACGATTTTCCCACCCTCGCGTCCTTCCTATCCGGACGGGTTCGATTTCGGAAGATACTTCGCCATGCGCAGTATCGGCGGGGTCGGCTACGTTCTCGGTAAACCTGTCGTTATGACGCAGGATGTTTCCGCGGATAGCCCGCGGCCTTTTTTAACTTCTTTCGTTGACGGTATAGATCAAACGTTCGCCGCATGGCGGGACGGCATCCAGCGCTACGTGATGCGCATCCTCCCTCAGCCGGAAGCGGGTATCACGCTGGCGCTCATCACCGGACAGCAGGAACTCATCACGCCGGAAGTGAAGCGCGTGATGCAGGTCTCCAGCCTGGCGCATATGCTGGCGATTTCGGGAATGAACCTGGTCATCGCCTGCGGGATGGTATTTTTCCTGATACGTCTATGTCTGACGGCGCTTTTCCCCTTTGCCGCGCGCTTGCCGATCAAGCAGATCGCCGCGTTTTCCGCCCTGATCAGTGGGGCGATGTACCTGCTGCTGGCCGACACGCCCGTTTCCGCCGCCCGCGCTTACGTCATGGTCGCCTGCTTTTTCGTCGCCATCCTGTTCGACCGGGAAGCGGATTCGCTGCGTTCCCTAGTGCTCTCCGCATGGATCATCATGCTGGCGAATCCGGAAAGCGTGACGGAAATCAGTTTCCAGCTTTCCTATATCGCGACCCTCGCGCTGATTCTGGTGTACCGGCAGGTGCGGCGGATGAACGAGGGGATGCGGGCGCGTGAGAGGAATTATGCGTGGCGGATGGGGGCGTACGTGGGACAGATGGGGTTCATGTCGCTGGTGGCGGGACTGGCGACCGCGCCGTTGATGATCTATCATTTCAACCAGTTCACGCCGTACGGCGTGCTGGCGAACGTGCTGGCCGAACCTCCCATCACGTTTCTCACCTCACCGGCGCTGATCGTCGCACTGGTGGCGGCACCGTTCGGACTGGCGGATATTCCGATGCGGGTGGCGGCGTTCGGGGTGACGATGATGATCCGGGTGGCGGAGATGACGGCCGCGATCCCCCATGCCAACGTCCTGCTGCCGAGTATTTCGACGCCCACGCTTTTTCTGATGCTGATATGCCTCGCCGCGATGCTGGCGGCTCGCCGGTCATGGCATTTCGGCTTATGCCTGACAGGTCTTTTCCTGCTGGGGATCAGCGGCTATCTGTATGCCAGTCCCGACCTGCTGATAGCGGAAGACGGGAGCGCGGTGGCCGTGAAGCAGCGACCGCATCAATGGCTGCTCTTGAAAGGAACGGCGCGCAATTTTCATGTCAGCCAGTGGCAGCAGGCGACGACCGATCTTTTCATTCCTTACGCGAGCGCTTTGAAAAAAGGGGAGGCGGGAACGTGGCAATGTGCCGATCAGTGGTGTGACGGAAAAGTGCAGGGCAGGACGGTGCGTGTCGGGTTCGATTACCATACGACCGCGCCCTTGTGCCTGGACGATACCGACGTCGTGCTCACCACGTTTTATTCCGATCGCTGGCAATGCGGCGCGAAACATGCCACCCGTATAGACCGTAACAGCCTGCAGCAGCGTGGTTCCCATGCCGTATGGCTTGAAGAGAAAACGCCGCAGCTGTGGTATTCCTGTCTGGAAAAAGCGCATCAGCCCTGGATGCGTTGCAGCATGGAATGATTATTCCGCTAAAATACCGGCGATACGCTGCTGCACCATGGGAACGATATTTTCCTCGAACCACGGATTTCTTTGCAGCCAGCGGTTATTGCGAGGACTCGGATGCGGGAGCACCAGCATGTGCGGCCAGTATTCCTCCCAGGCGGCGACAGTCGCGGTCAGGGTGGATTTGCGGCGCGTGCCCAGATGCCAGACCTGCGCGTACTGCCCGATGGCAAGGATCAGTTGCAGGTCGGGAAGTTGCGTCAGCAGGCGGCTGCGCCAGGTCGAGGCGCATTCCGGGCGGGGCGGGAAATCCCCCGCCGCTCCCGTTCCGGGGTAGCAGAACCCCATCGGCAGGATGGCGATATGCGCCGCGTCGTAAAATACCTCCCGCGAGACCCCCATCCACGTACGCAGCCTGTTACCGCTCGGATCGTTGAACGGCGTGCCGGTGTTATGAGCGCGGACCCCCGGTGCCTGGCTCGCCACCAGGATGCGTGCGGTGGCGCCCAGCTGAAAGACCGGGCGCGGGCCGAGCGGCAGGTAAGGGGCGCAAAGGGTGCAGGCGCGGGCTTCTTCGGCCAGAGCGCTCAGGTCCTCGCTCATCCCATCGAGGCGAACTGTTGCTCGAGGCTTTTTGGGTTCTTGGCCCATGCCTGACTCATGCTGGTAGACATGGGATCGGGGAAAATATCTTCGTGGCCTGCCAGAATACCGGCGAGAATATTTTCAGCCGTGTCCTGCGGGCTGGTTTTCGGCATATCGAGGTCCTTCGCCATGTCCGTGTCGATCGGGCCGGGGAAGATGCCGTGTACCTGAATATTCTTCGGCTTCAATTCGGTACGCATGGCTTGTGTGGCGGAGAACAGGGCCGCTTTGGAAGCGGAATATCCGCCGACGCCTGCCATCGGCGCCAGTCCGAGAATGGAAATGACGTTGGCGATGCCGCCGCCGCCGTTTTTCTCGATCACCGGAGCGAACGCGCTGACCATGCTGAGCGTGCCGAAATAATTCACCTGCATATCGCTCATCAGGGCATCGGGCGCGCCGGTTACTACCGAGGAAAAGACGAGGGCGCCGGCATTATTGATGAGAATCTGCACGTCCCCCGCGGTTGCGGCGGCATGTGCGATCGCACGGCGATCAGTAATGTCGAGAGGTACCGCTACGACGCGGGGATCCTGGAAGGAATGTGCCCCAACGCTGCGCATTCCCGCATAGACTTTTTTCACCTTATGTTTCAGCAATGCTTCCACCAGGGATTTGCCGATGCCGCGGTTCGCGCCGCTGACAAAAACGATATGGTCGGAGAAATCAGCGTTTTTCATAAGTATGCTTTCCTGTCGAGCGGTGAAATATGACGTGTTATGTAGACTATGAAATGACTCTTTCAAGAAGGAAGAAGCGTTTTGTGTCTTTTTCCGCTTTATCATCGGTATATCGCGATAGTTTGTATTGGCATGATTTTTGCAAAATATCAGACATCTTCAGGAGACTATCCATGGGCCACAGGCATCGACACGTCACCATCAAAGGGTTTGCATCCGCCATGCTTGCGGCTCTTTGTCTGAATGCCTGCGACGCTGCCGACCATACCGCCGCCAAGGCTGGAAACGGGCTCCGCACCAGTTACGACAACATGCGCTACCGCGTATCGGATGCCATTTATCATCATGAACCGCAGAACCAGGCGCCGCTGTTCGTTCCCCATGCGTCCGATTTCTGTTATCAGGTGATGATGGACGTGGTCTGTTACGACCGGCCACAGCCGCAGCTGCATATGAAACTGGTCGGGGTGCAGGGCGACGCCGCGGCTTCCTACGGCTATGACGATTATCTGCCGGCAACATTGCGGGGAGGTGGAGCCGGGCAGTCCGAAAACGCACAGATGGACGATATACCTGCAAACGCGGTAGCACTGCCGACGGTGCCCGCGGAAAATCTTCACGGAGGGCATATCGCCGTATCGGACCTCGGTGGACCTGCCTATGCGGCGGGGCCCCGGCCGACACCGTTTACGCGCGGTGACGCTTCCGTGATTCCGGATCCTTACGGCAATGGCAGGGAACCTGCGCCCATACCGAATTACAGCACCAACAATACCCGCTCGCCTTCAGCGGTTCCCGCTAAGCTGATGGGGCGGTAGCGGCCGGCTCAGGTGCGGCCGGCTCAGGTGCGGCCGGCTCAGGTGCGGCCGGCTCAGGTGCGGCCGGCTCAGGTGCGGCCGGCTCAGGTGCGGCCGGCTCAGGTGCGGCCGGCTCAGGTGCGGCCGGCTCAGGTGCGGCCGGCTCAGGTGCGGCCGGCTCAGGTGCGGCCGGCTCAGGTGCGGCCGGCTCAGGTGCGGCCGGCTCAGGTGCGGCCGGCTCAGGTGCGGCCGGCTCAGGTGCGGCCGGCTCAGGTGCGGCCGGCTCAGGTGCGGCCGGCTCAGGTGCGGCCGGCTCAGGTGCGGCCGGCTCAGGTGCGGCCGGCTCAGGTGCGGCCGGCTCAGGTGCGGCCGGCTCAGGTGCGGCCGGCTCAGGTGCGGCCGGCTCAGGTGCGGCCGGCTCAGGTGCGGCCGGCTCAGGTGCGGCCGGCTCAGGTGCGGCCGGCTCAGGTGCGGCCGGCTCAGGTGCGGCCGGCTCAGGTGCGGCCGGCTCAGGTGCGGCCGGCTCAGGTGCGGCCGGCTCAGGTGCGGCCGGCTCAGGTGCGGCCGGCCCAGCTGCGGCCGGCTTTGTCGAAGGGATCGTGATTTCTTCCGCTTCGCCTTCGATGATCGTGATCGTTTCCGGGCTCCCATCGAAGTGCGGCGCAGCTCCGACGTTTCGGCGGCGGCGGAAGGAAAACACGATGCTGGCGAGGGCGGCGATGCACAGGAGCAGGGCGAAGATCACCATCCCGAAAGCGAGCATGGCGCCGAGTATCATCAGGGCGGCGATCAGTCTGAGAATGCGGGAGAAGCGTTTCATGGCGTGGCGATATCAAAGTCCATAACTGCGGGCGATGCTGCCCGTCACCATATACCACCCGTCCACCAGTACAAAGAAAATCAGCTTGAACGGCAGGGAAATAATCACAGGCGGCACCATCATCATCCCCATCGCCATCAGGATGGAGGCGACCAGCAGGTCGATGATCAAAAACGGTGATGAACAACAGGAAACCGATTTCAAAAGCGCGTTTCAGTTCGCTGATCATGAAGGCCGGGATCAGGATCTGGTAAGGCGTCTCGGCGCGTTTTTCCAGCTTGATTTTCGGCGACATATTGAGAAACAGTTCCAGATCCTTGTCGCGTACGTGCTGGAGCATGAATACGCGGAACGGCTCTGCGGTGCGCTCCAGTGCCTGTTCTTCGGTGATTTCCTCATCGATCAGAGGGAGTATGCCGTCATTATACGCTTTTTCAAAGGTCGGCGCCATGATGAACAGGGTAAGGAACAAAGCGAGCGACATGATGACCTGGTTCGGCGGCGTGGTCTGCGTGCCGATCGCGGTACGTAGAAACGAGAGTACGACGATGACACGGGTGAAACAGGTGGTCATCACCAGAATGGAAGGGGCGAGGGACAGGACGGTCAGCAGCAGGATGATCTGGATCATCCGCGCCGAGGCGGAGCTTCCTTCCAGCCCGCCGAGATTGATGTTCAGGTCGTCGGCGCCCGCGAACGCCGGCATGAGTATCGTGAGCAGCAGAGGGACGATCCAGAAAAAGCGTTTCATTCTTCCGTCCCGCTTTGCGGCAGGATATCCATCACCTGGGCGCGTTCCGCGTCCAGCAGCAGCGCATAATGTTTGTTCGCCATGCCGATGATGACGACGCGCCGTTTCGCATCCAGGAACATCGAGTCCACCATCGTAATGCTCCCTCCGGCGCTGCGGGACGTCTGCCAGCGCTTTTCCAGCCCGAAACGCCGCACCAGGAAACTCAGAAACAGCATCAGCGCGATGACGAAGCCGAATGAAAGCACTATTTGTATGAGTTGAGGCCATCCCATATCTTAAGTGCTAACGGGTTTCGTCGGGTGAAGCAAGCCCGGACTTCACGTATGCCTTGGCCGCCTTGCTGGTCTGCCCCATGCTGCCGAGCTGCGTGTGGATCGCCCCGGCGTGGGCGACCATCACGTCCCGCAGCAGGTGCAGGCGTTCTGACAGATGCGCGATATCCGTAGTAAAAGGTGCGGCTTCTTTAGGCGTCAAGGCCTGCAACGCGGCGACGGTTTCGTGGTATGTTTCCTCCAGATGCGGCAGGTGGGCGAACTGCTTGGCGCTTAAACACGCTTCCAGATCGCTCAGATAATGGTAGGCCTCTTCGATCAATACGGCGGCTTCTTCCTGTTCCATACCCTGTTTTACTCCTTGTTTTTTCCGTAGATCGCGTTGGCGCGGTACACGTAATTCAGAATTTCCGCTACCGCCGTAAACGCTTCGAGCGGAATGACCGAATCCACTTCCAGCAGGGAGAGGATTTCCACCAGATCGGCATCTTCCCGTACCCGCACGCCGTGTGCGAACGCCAGCGCCAGAATCTGGTCGGCGACATACCCCCTGCCGCTCGCCACGATGCGCGGCGCTTCATCGATCTCGCGGTCATAATGCAGCGCAACGGCTTTATTCATTCCTTTGGGGGAGGATTCCGCAGCCCCTTCCATCATGTCGACATGCGGAGGCTGTTCGCCGTTCATGGCTGCTTTTCATCCTCGATAAAACCGGCGAAATCGTCTCCGAAGAAATCCTCGGCGGAAGAAGTCATCGCCGACGCGTTTTCTTCCGTAATGCGGTCGTAGATCTCCTTGCGCAGGATGCTGGCACTGGCCGGAAAAGAAAAACCGAGCTTGGCGACTTTCCCTTTCACTTCCACGACCGTCATCACGATATTATTGTTGATGACGATGGATTCCCCGACTTTACGCGATAAATACAGCATGGACGCAACCATACGCCCGGCGGAGGTAAAGCGCAAACGGATTCATAAAACAAAAAGCCCGTAGCGGAATGAATGGCTACGGGTTTTTGAGGGGTTAAGATCGAACGGGAGACGGGCTCAGTCGCCATAGATACCTATGGACGTATTTGCTTTTTTAAGCAGAAAACCAATCACTACCCCAGCCGTCAAGTAGAGAAAAACTCTGCTGTAACCTCCCAATGCAGGAAATTTATACATCAGAAAAGTGCCGGCGCAGAAGGATATCAGCAGATATGCAAAGGATGTCCTGCAGTCTATGCGATCACGAGTACGGGCGCCGACCCAGGCCAGTTGTCCCCAGACTGTTATCAACACGATAATGAAAAGGACAGGAGGCAACAGCGTCTGAACTACCAGCAGTATTATTACGATACCAATAACATAGGGCATGTATTTTTCACTTGATCAGAAAAACCGTGTCATCGTATCCATCCATTCCTTGCCGGGAATATAAGTTGCCATGTGAATGACAGCGTGAGACAATGATATACACTTGAAGCGCACGGGTTCAGGACAGTGGCAAGAAAAACAGGACTACTTTAACAAAAATTTACCAATGTAATCAAGTGTAATCATGACTCCGCTTTCGGATGGTTGAATTCACACCACAAAAGCAGCATCACGCCCGTACAGATACAGGCGTCCGCAACGTTGAAAGATGGCCAGTGATGGAGGCCGGCATGAAAATCCAGGAAATCCGCCACCGCGCCGAAGCGCAGCCGGTCGACCACGTTGCCGATCGCGCCACCGGCGATCATCCCAGTGGCGACGGACTGGATCAAGGGAGGCGGTACGCTCAGTTTCATCATGCGATGATGCCGGTACAGCAGGGCGGCGGAAACGCCGAGCGCGAGGGCCGTCAGCGGCCAGCGGGCGTCCATATGGGCGAACATGCCGAAACTTACGCCGTGGTTCCACACCATCACCAGATTAAAGAACGGCAGCACCTCGATCGGCGGACGCGAC
>CBDFKY010000007.1:0-9072 GCA_965248995.1 Rickettsiales bacterium
AGTCAAAGGCGGCGGTGCTGGTCAAAGGAGGGCATCTGGAACATGCGGAACTGGCCAACGTGCTTTATGAAAGCGGCACGGTGGAAATTTTCCATTCCACGCGCATCGATTCCATGCATACTCACGGAACAGGCTGCACCCTCGCTTCAGCCATCGCGGTATTGCTTGCCACGGGATTGCCGTTACGCGAAGCGCTGAAAGGCGCGGAAGCATATGTCCATGGAGCGATTTTAAATGCGCCCGCTTACGGCAGCGGTCATGGACCCATGCATCACGGCTGGACCCTTTCCTCTATTCCTCTTCGATCGTAATCGCCCGCAGCACGGTATCGGTCAAGGCGCGGGCGCTGGCATTCCGCGGCGCCCGGTCCAGCACACCTATTTCACCGAACATCTGGCCTGACTCTAAAACAGCAAGCCGCTCGCGGGAATGGTCCGGCAGTTCCCGGAAAATCTCTACCCTGCCGCTGACAATCATGTAAGCGACGCTGCTCTCCTCCCCTTCACGCAGGATCATTTCCCCGGTGACGAAACGCTGTTTCATCAGGAGGAGCTGTTGCGCCGAAGGGGCGGAACGGAGGCGGAAAGCGTACGGCGCGCGCCTAGCTGGGCGATAATATCGCCAGCCAGTATATGCCCTTGCTCCGCGCATGTTTCCACGTCGTCGCTTTGCAGCCATCCATGCAAAAAGCCAGCCGCGAACAGGTCGCCCGCCCCGGTAGCGTCCACGACATGTGTGACCATTTTCGGCTGGCTGTGATGGATTTTTTCGTTTTTTATAATGATGGCGGGCTGGCTGCCGCGTGTAATGGCGGCAATCTCTACCATTCCACCGAGTCGCGCCGCACATTCGTCCAGTGTCAGCCCGGGAAACAACGCCAGCGCTTCCTGCTCGTTGGCGAACAGAACATTCACATGGTTATCCAGCAGACGCAGGAAATCATCCCGGTGACGTTCTACGCAAAACAAATCGGACGCTGAGAAAGCGATTTTCACACCATTCTCGCGAGCAATGTCGAGGGCATGCATGATTGCCGCTTTTGCAGGCTCGGCGTCCCATAAATAGCCTTCCACATACAGCAGCCGGCTGGCGCGGATCGCGCCCTCGTCCAAATCGTCAACCGTAAATTCTCCGCAGGCGCCGATATAGGTGTTCATGGTGCGTTCACCGTCCGGTGTGACGCATACCACGCAGGCGGCGGTGGGTTTGCCCGTGGTGGCGCGCGCCACATCGAACCGCACCCCAACCGAACGGATATCGTGGGTAAAAATGTCCCCGAGCGGATCGTTCGCCACGCGGCCCAGGAAACAGGTCCGCGATCCGAGCTGGCTGAGTTCCGCCACGGTATTGGCCGCTGATCCGCCCGAGCATTTGCGGCTATCCGGCAATTCCCCCTGCAACGCGGCGATTGCTTCCGCATCCACCAGCTGCATCGCGCTTTTGGCCATTTGGTGCGTATGCAGGAAATCATCCGGCACGAATGCAAGGATATCGACGATGGCATTGCCGATGGCGGTGAGATCGTACGTAGTATCTGTCATTGGAAAATCATCCTACAAATTGGAAAAAAGACGATAAATATGGTATCTGTGGGTTTTTAGAGGATGGAGAGGGGCGCAGTCAAGATGTAAACCGTTTTTGAAAAAACGGTTTACATCTTGCGCTAAACGTTGCGCCGCCTGTAATTAAGGCGTACAATGAAATTACTGCGGAGTACGTCAGGCCATACTGTCCCCTGGGCTGATAATCACGATTTGGGAGCTGTCTCTGTCCTTTACCCTGGTTTTGGATATATGGTGCCCACTTATTCACAGGAGCCTCGAGAGGCTTATCGGTCAACGGCTCATGCGGTAAATTGCCTTCTTCGGAAGGCAATTTTTTTTTGTTTGCAGGATATGATAGCGCCTTAGGATACGGAGCGCTCCCCGGCATTGGGAGAAATAGTTGTTACTAAAAAAAATCCCCGTACGGCAAGGCCATACGGGGATTTTCCGAAAAAAGCTAAGCTTATTTCTGGTATTGGAATACCACTTCCACGCGGCGGTCTTTCGCCAGGCAGGCGATTTTCTCACTGCGTTTCGCTTTCCTCAGGGCATTGAGCCGTCGGAGCGGTTTTGCCGAGGGCGCGGATATCCAGAATCTGCGTGTTGATTTTGATGCGTGTGCTCAAATAATCATACACCACTTTGGCGCGTTTTTTAGAAAGCTCCAGGTTATAGTCGTTCCCACCGATACGATCGGCGAATCCGGCGATGCCCACGCCGTTTATTTCTTTGGAGCGTACTACATAATTAATCAGGTCATTGAGTTTCGCGGTGGAATCCGGCGTCAGCGTCGCTTTGTTGAAATCAAAATACACGGTGCGCGCTTCACTTCCCGGGACGGGAGCAGGCGCTGGCGGTGGAGCGACGGCCACGTGCGGTACTGGTTTTACTTCTGGAGCGCAGGGATCACCGTTCGCATCCCATTTCGTCCGTACGCAGTTACCAAACGTGTTGGTCACGATGTTCTTACCGGAATCGAAGGCGGTTTCCTTGTCGATTCCTTGCGCGTTCGCGCTTACTCCGGCAAAGCCCAACGCTAACACCGTGGCGGCGGCATACATATATTTCATCACTCATACTCCTTGTTCGCAAATAAGTTGACCCAACCATGTAGAGCATCTGTCATTTCGTTTCAAATGAAATGATGAATTCTCAGCGCATCCTGTTTCTTTTGCCGTATTTCTGTGCCATTTCTGCTGTCGGGAGAGGGAAATCAATGCGTCACGATCACGTCGCCTTCCGGGGAAGGTTTCGACGGAAGCGGTTTCGGCAACGCCTCCCATTCCACGGGAATGATGGGCTCGGAAAGCGCATGGCGCAGGACTTCGTCCACATGGCCGACCGGAATGATCTTGAGTCCCTTTTTGACGTTGTCGGGGATATCTTCCAAATCTTTCATGTTTTCCTGCGGGATCAGCACGGTTTCTATGCCGCCGCGAAGCGCCGCCAGCAATTTTTCCTTGAGTCCGCCGATGGGCAGTACCCGCCCGCGCAGCGTCACTTCCCCCGTCATCGCCACCGAACGCTTGACGGGAATGCCGGTAAGCGTGGATACGATCGTGGTGCACATGGCGATGCCCGCCGAAGGGCCGTCCTTAGGCGTGGCGCCTTCCGGCACGTGGATATGGATTTCCTTATCCCTCAGCATGTCCTGCGTAATGCCGAACACCGGCGCGCGGGAGCGGACATAGCTGTACGCCGCCTGGACGGATTCCTGCATGACGTCTCCCAGCTTGCCCGTGTAGGATATCTTGCTTTTACCGCTGATCGTCACCGCCTCGATAATCAACAGGTCACCGCCGGATTCCGTGTAGGCGAGACCTGTCACCATCCCGACCAGATCCTCTTTTTCCGCCTGGCCGAAAGAGAACTTTTTGACACCTAGGAACTTGTCGATGTTTTTGGAGGTGACGTTGATCTTCTTGACCGCCGCCCCTTTGCCGACCAGGATTTTGCGTACGCATTTGCGGGCCAGCGCGGCGATTTCGCGCTCCAAGCTCCGTACGCCCGCTTCACGGGTATAGTAGCGGATGATATCGCGCAGCGCATCGGTGGAGAGTGACCATTCGCCGGGTTTCAGCCCATGATCTTTCGCTTTCTTATTCACCATGTAATTCTGGGCGATATGGATTTTTTCCTCCTCCGTATATCCGGGAATGCGGATGATTTCCATGCGGTCGAGCAGTGGCCGGGGCATGTTTGCCGTGGAGTTGGCGGTGGCGATGAACATCACGTCGGAGAGGTCGTAATCCACTTCCATGTAATGGTCGTTGAAGTTTTTGTTCTGTTCCGGATCGAGCACCTCCAATAACGCGGCGGAGGGATCACCACGATGGTCGTGGCCGATTTTGTCGATTTCGTCGAGCAGCATCAACGGATTGGAGGATTTCGCTTTTTTCAATGACTGGATGATACGCCCGGGCATGGAACCGATATAGGTCCGGCGGTGGCCGCGGATATCCGCTTCGTCGCGTACGCCGCCGAGCGAAATCTTGATATATTGCCTCCCCGTAGCCCGCGCGATGGAACGCGCCAGCGACGTTTTACCGACCCCGGGAGGGCCGACCAAGCAGAGAATCGGGCCTTTCAGCACTTTGGTACGCTGTTGCACGGCGAGATATTCCAGAATCCGTTCCTTGACTTTTTCCAGCCCGTAATGATCCTCGTCGAGGATTTTTTCCGCGCCGACGATATCATGCGTCAGGCGGGGAGCGCCGTTTCCAGGGCAGGGAGGCCAGCCAGTCGAGGTAATTGCGGATGACGGACGCCTCCGCGCTCATGGCGCTCATCGAGCGCAGTTTTTTGAGCTCGCCTTTCGCTTTTTCCTGAGCCTCCTTGCTCATTTTCGCCTTGCTCAGCCGCTCTTCCAGTTCGCCGAGCTCATCCTTGCCTTCTTCGATTTCCCCAAGTTCCTTCTGGATCGCCTTCATCTGCTCGTTCAGGTAATATTCCCGCTGGGTTTTTTCCATCTGGCGCTTGACGCGGCTGCGGATGCGTTTTTCGGTATTAAGGACGCTGATCTCGCTTTCCATGAGGCCGTAGACGCATTCCAGGCGTTCCGTCACGTCCAGCATCTCCAGCATGCGCTGTTTCGCGTTGATATCGATCTGGATATGGGCGGCGACCGTATCGGCCAGCGCCGAAGGATCGGTAATCTTGCTGATGGCGCTGAGCGTTTCCGGCTGAATTTTCTTGTTCAGCTTCACGTATTCTTCGAAATGCGATAACGTCTGGCGGAAAATCGCTTTCAGGTCGTTAGGGGTGCCCGCCTGTTCCTTCAACATTTCGGCGGTCACTTGATAGTAATCCGTTTCAGAGAGCGTCTCGACGATACGCGCCCGGGTCTGACCCTCCACCAGCACTTTCACCGTACCGTCCGGCAGACGTAGCAGTTGCAGGACGCTGGCGATCGTCCCCACTTTATACACATCCTCCAGACCGGGATTATCGACCGTGCCGTCCTTCTGCGTCACCAGCAGGATCTGGCTCTCCTCCTTGGTGACGACATGGTCCAGCGCCCGTACCGATTTGTCACGCCCTACGAACAGGGGCACCACCATGCCGGGAAAGACAACAATGTCACGTAAAGGAAGGACGGGAATGATGATGTGGGTGGAATCGTTCATAAGATGGACATCCGGGGTCTAACAGGTTAGCATGAATTACTGGCAGAGTATTGTCTGAATGTAATGTAGCGATAGTAACCAGATATAGGAACAGATTATATCATTTGCGAGACTCATGCGAAATAATTTATTATCTCCCCGTTACGATAGCGCATCCGGTACCCACGCCGCGTTCTCAATGCTGGAAATCTGTATCGTGCTTATCATCGTGGGATTGATCGCGGCCGGCATCGTCGGCGGCCAGTCGCTGATGAACGCGTCCGAAATCCGTAACATTCCCGTGCGCGCGGAACAATATATCACCGCGATCGACGGGTTCCGCCAGAAATATAACGCCCTGCCGGGAGACATGGCCGGTGCCACGCCGATCTGGGGCCGTGCCGACGGGGGGACGCCACTGGCCAGCAACTGCGCCGCTCCCGACACGGACGCAAGCGCTACGTCGCCGACCGCCACCTGTAACGGCGACGGGGACCAGACCATCGGTCGGGTGGCGGCACAGAATTACGAAGTGTTCCGCGTCTGGCAGCATTTGAAGAACGCCGAATTCATCACTGGCAATTACACGGGCGTCGCGGGGGCGGCGGGAACCGCGCAGGAACTGCCCGGGGTGAATATCCCCAAGGGGGAAATCGCGCAGAACAGTTATGACATCGCCTATCTGGAGGACGCCACGCTTCCGGCGGCGTATTTTACCGGCCCGACTTACCGTCACGTCCTGCATTACGGTTCCGCCGTCGCCGGAAATAACGCTGCCACCGCCGCTGCCATTTCCGCCGCGGACGCTTATAGCGTGGATTTGAAGGTGGACGACGCGAAACCCGGAACGGGTAAGGTCGTCACGTTGAACAACACCACGCAGAGCACCTGCGCTTCCAGCAACGTGGCGGCATCGGCTACTTACCAGCTCACGAACAACACTGCGAGCGACTGTACCCTCGTGTTCATCACGGGCTTCTAAAAAGGATGGGAAGTACGGAAAAAACGGGAAACCATTTTCATGTGCTGGGATTGCCGGAAACAGCGGAGATGGACCAGCGCGCTTTAAGGGAACGTTATTTCGAGGCGCAGCGCATTTTTCATCCCGACAAGGCTACCGGGCCGGAAGAACGGTTGCGTTTCATGCAACACTCCGCGGATATCAACCGGGCTTATTATGCCTTAAGGGATGAAGACAGCCGCCTGTTCCATCTGCTGGCGTTAAAAGGAGTGGATTTGACGGCGGATACGCCGGGTTTCGCCGTTCCCAGTACCCTTTTGATGGAAGTCATGGAATGGCGGGAGCAAAGCGAAGCCGCGGTTTCGGCAGCGGAACGCCTCACACTGCAGGAACGGTTTGCTAACAGCTTGCGGGAATTGCAGCGTCAGTGCAAGGAAGCCCTGGCCGTGGAAAATATGAAGGAGGCGACCGATACCGCGCTCCGGCTGAAATATCTTGCAAAAATCGTGCGGGATATGAACGCCTCGTAAAGTGACCAGCACGAAAATACTTTGTCAAACGTCCTCAGTGTCATGATTTTGTAACAGCAAAGTGTTACGTTCATGCAGGTAACGCTTTTGCGAACAAGGGAATATCATGCCGGCAGTCACGTCATTAGAGGAAGAATTACAAAGTCTGGGCCAGGCGGCGCAGGCCGGAGTGATAAGCGAAACGGAAGCGATCGGCGCGGCGCAGCAACTCATCATGCAGGCCGAGCAGGCCCGTATGGCGCCTCCTTCCATCCCACGGGCGCTGGCCCCTTCGCTGGATACGGTGATCGGTACGCCTTATCAAGGACCGGACGGTTTCGGCGGTGCGGTCGGTGAAGCATTGAAAGCGACCGCCATCGGACTTGGCGCAAAACTGGGGATCGAGAGCCTGCTGCCGAAACTGATGTTCACCAAATCGATGAATCCCGAAGTGGTGGATGCCCTGCACAACGAAGTGATGGCTATCAAGCCCGAGGATTTGGCGGGACTGAAAGCGGGCGAGCAGGAATCGATCAAGAAAGCCCAGAAATTTTTAAGCGGCGCGCGCGGGACGCGTACCAAAGGGCCGGAGGTTCTGGCTGAACTTACCAGCCTTAAGGATTCATTGATCGAGTCCGCGAAAGAAGGAATCGGTTCCGCTTCGTCGCATCTGCGTGAAGCTGATATACCGCTAAAAGCCGTTGAGGACGGCATCCGTGCGACATATAAAGCGGAAACGGCGGCCTCTATTTATTTGAGCAATGCGTTGAAGGCTATCGATCAGCCGGCTACCCTGCTGCAAGACGGTAACGGAAACGTGATCGGCTCAGTGGCGGATCAGGTTAAACAATCGGTCGAATCAGCGTTTCAGCGCGTTCAGGGAAATGCTCACGGACTGCAGATGGATCTGGCCCATGCGGAGAATGTGAAAGGTTTTATCGACGGGGCGGAGCAGAAAGCCGCTTCCACCCTTGGCCACCTCAATCTTTCCGAAGAAGTGGATAAGGTGATTCATGTCGTGACCAACCGGACCGGTACGGCCAATAAAGTGCGGGTGGAAATTACGCCGGGGATGAAAACTCTTCTCGGTGTCGCCGTGGCGGCCGGGGTGGTGTATGCCGGCTACAGGGGCTGTAACAGTGCCGAGGAGGCGAAGAAGAGCCACGCAGCCTTGCAGGCGACCACGGCGGGAACGCGTGAGGATTACGCCCATCTCTATAATCAGGCCAGCGACATGGCGGCGGTGCTCAACCAACCGGCGATGCGGACCCCGGTCATCAACATGCCTTCCGCGGTGATACCGAGCGCCATGGTAAGCGAAGCCAGCGCGGAAGGGCAGGGTATCAACCAAGGCGGCCTTCAGCCAATGACGCCAGGTTCCTCGGCAAGCCGTGCGGAAATGCTGGACCATCAGCGACAACTGGCGGCCATGCAGCAGGGCAACGTACCGGCGATGAATTAGGGGTTTTCATCGTTTCACGTCATCTTATGGTGACATATCGACGCCTGAATTAAAAAAGCCTAATAAGTCCTATATTCAAGATGCTGCATATTGCAGTGCGTCATTATCTGTGATATTCCTTTTTTGACGCAGGGATAAAGGGATGCTGGACTGGGATAAATTGCGGGTGTTTTACGTGGTGGCGCAAACCAAAAACATCACGAAAGCGGGCGAACGGCTGAACGTCAGCCAGTCCGCTATTTCCCGCCAGATCACCGGGCTGGAAGCCAGCTTGAAAACGCAACTGTTTCACCGCCGTGCCCGCGGGTTGCTGCTGACCGAACAGGGGGAAATCCTGCTCAAAACCGTGAGTGAGTTTTTCCAGAAACTGGCGCTCACCGAAAACGCGTTGATGGAAGTGGCGGACCGCCCCAAGGGGATATTGAAAGTCACCGCGAGTTACTCTTTCGGTGCCACATGGCTCACTTCGCAGATCAAGGAGTTTACCGAGCTGTTTCCGGATATCCGTATCGACCTGATTTTGAGCGATGAGGAACTGAATCTGAGCCTCGGCGAAGCGAACGTGGCCATACGCATGTATCCTACCCGCAGCCCCGATCTGGTGCAGCGTTCCCTGGTGGCGATTCACAGCTCGCTTTATGCCTCGAACGATTACTTAAGGATTCACGGTGTGCCGAAGAATTTCCAGGACCTCGAGCAGCATCGCATCATCACGCTGATGGAAAACGGCCAAACTTCCCACGACCATTACGGCTGGCTGACACGCCGGGCGGAGCGGGAGAATATCGCGCTCAACGTCGCATTCAACGTCAACAACCTGATGGCTATCCTGCGGGCGGTGAAAGGCGGCATGGGCATCGCCGTGCTGCCGGACTACCTCGTGGAGCGGGCCCGTCACGTCAGCCGGGTATTGGAGGACGTGCAGGGCGACCCGCTGGACGCGTATCTGGTTTATCCGCTGGATATGAAAGATTCCAAGCGCATCCGCGCT